>NZ_BAAHXS010000005.1:0-169712 GCF_054658015.1 Alkaliphilus crotonatoxidans | reverse complement strand
ATAGATATTATATTTAAGGAAATAATGTCCAAGAATTGAATTAGATTGATTCATTTGTATGTTCTGTATGAAATTATACAGAATGGGCATATCCTATAATAGCGCTATTAAAGTTCACAAGGGATATTGCAGTGCTATTATAAATAGTTTTTTGATTACGAAAAGTGAGGTTCCAGGATGAAAATTATACTATCAACTCTAAACGCAAAGTATATTCATACCAATTTAGCGATTCGTTATTTGAAGCAGGTCTTGAATCCCCTGGGACAGCAGGTTGAATTGCAGGAATATACAATTAATCATCATTTAGACTATATCATATCAGAAATCTATAAAAGTCAGCCTGAGTTAATATGCTTCTCTTGTTATATATGGAATATAGAAATGACACTGGAAATCGCCAATACCATAAAAAAGATTATGCCCGACACATTAATTGTTCTGGGCGGGCCAGAGGTTTCCTATGGAACAAAGGAATTAATGACGAAATACGACTATATTGATCTTGTAATAATGGGAGAAGGGGAAGGCGCCCTCTATTGGTTGGTACAAAAATTATTAGATGATGGAGACTACACTCAACTGCCAGGGGTTGCCTATCGAGCCAGGGGGCAGGTATTTGTTCCTGAAGGCCCTCCCTTGACAGTATCCCTTGAGGAAGTTCCTTTTCCTTATACAGGAGAGGCATTAAGCCCCGATAAAATCATATATTATGAGAGCTCAAGGGGATGTCCCTTTAATTGTCAATATTGTTTATCTTCAGCAAATCAAGGGGTTAGGTACCTGCCATTGGATCGGGTAAAAAAGGAGCTGCTATATTTGATGGAAGCCGGTGTAAGACAAATTAAGTTTGTTGACCGAACCTTTAATGCTCGAAAGGAATTTGCCCTTGAGATTATTCGATTCATTATAGCCCATCATCGAGGCGGCACTAATTTTCACTTTGAGGTGACAGCCGATAGAATAGATGATGAAATAATGGAGGCCCTTCAATCTGCTCCTGTAGGCTTATTTCAATTGGAAATAGGGGTTCAGTCAACCAATGAGGAAACCCTCAGGGCCATTGATCGAAGGGTTAATTTTGAAAGATTGAAAGATCGGGTTGGCACCATCGCTTCCTTTCAGAACATTCATCAGCATTTAGATTTAATTGTAGGACTGCCCTTCGAGGATTATTATTCCTTTAGAAAATCCTTTGACGATGTTTTCGCCCTTAGACCACAAAAGCTTCAAGTTGGATTTTTAAAGCTGTTAAAAGGATCGGGGTTAAGGGCCAAAGCCCAGGAGTATGGATTTGTGTATCAAGACAAAGCTCCCTATGAAATATTAGAAACCTCCGTATTGTCCTTTGGTGAAATATCGAGACTGAAGGGGATTGAAGAAATGGTAGAGAACTATTGGAATTCGGGGATGTTCAAGACATCAATTGAAGTGCTGATACACAACTTCTATCAGAGTCCCTTTCGCTTTTTTGAAGGGCTATGGCGCTATTGGGAGAATAAGGGTTATCATCATAGGGCCCATAATAAAATGATGCTGTATGAGACATTGCTGAATTTTTTTATAGAACAGAGGCACCAACCTATTGAGGTTTTTAAAGAGGTGTTGAAGCTAGATTATCTAAAAAATACCAGAAGTCCTTCCATACCAGCATTTTTACATCGTAATGTGCTGGCAGATTTTAAAAACAAATGTCATCAATTTCTTCAGCGGGAAGAAAATATAGCTCAATATCTACCCCAGTTTTCAGGAATGACTGCCAAGCAAATTATTAAAAGGGTACATTTTGAGCAATTTACCTACGATGTACTGGCCATTGAAAAAGCCCCTAACCTGTTATTGGCTCAAAAACCCGATAGTATTATCGTGCTCTTTCACTACGATTTAGACAGCAAGGCCCTTGAGCAATCGGTTTATAGTAAAGTAACCTTAAGTTAAACTAAAAAGATGAGGTGAAGCTGATGGATGTATTAAAGGATTTGTTTTATAGTAATCAAGAAGTATTAAAAAATACATTAAAAAGCTTGAAAAAAAATTGGATGATTATATTTACTGGTTTCTTTTATATGACTGCCACATTGCTGTTATATAGTATCATCCCTTTATTTGGGCTTTTGGCAGGAATTGTAATGATTATTGCTACCAGTGCTTTAATCTCCAATTATCTGTATTTATTAAACTGCATTATCAGGCGTGATCGAATTACCATTCAAGATTTCAAGGATGGCTTTACAATCTATTTAAGAAAGGTTTGGGGGATCTTATTTGTAAGCTATGTAGCGAATCTGGCCTATAGTCTTTTAGCAATGCCCTTCCTCAGTAGATTAATTGGTTCCTTTGCAGCCCAATGGGCCTTCACCTTTTTAATACTGGTGTTTTTCAATCCACTGCCAGAGGTAGTTTATCAAAAATACTACCAGCCCTGGGACAGCATTACCTACACCTTTGAAAATGTCAGAGAAAATTGGCTGGAATGGTTTTTGCCCAATATCATATTATTGGGAGTGTTATACTTACTGACAGGCCAGCAGCTAACGGGAATTTTCAATTACTATATTTTACCCACCAGAGGGTTGTTTTCTCCTTTGGGAATAATACTATATCTATTGGGACAGCTATGGTTTGCCTTCATGATGATATATCGTGGGTATCTTTTTGATTTACTTAGTACCAGCAATCGTAGAAAGCGATTGTTTATGAGGAGATTTTAACCGGCTGAACCAGAGGGGGAATAGGCAGTATGGCAGTGCAATATCTAACAATGCAGGAAAAGGACATAGATAAAGTATTAGAACTGTTCAAAAAATTAAAGAATGAAGCAGCGGAGGTAACCTTTGCGGATTTACATGACATGGTATCCCTTAGGAATGATTTTAGCTTACCAAACACCTTTTATTATATAGCGATTGAAAATAATCAACTGGTTTCAGTCTTTAGAGGGCGCCGTGGTCAAGGGAATCAAGACCACTGTGCCCTAATTACCATTGCTGTAGCTATTGAGTATCGAGGCAGACAAATGACAAAGCCCTTTCTCAACTATTGCCTTCAGCAGCTCAGCAGAGAAGGGATTTCCCTTGCTAGGGCCTATGTCTTCAGTGATAATAGGCCATCAATTAACATGCTGCTATCAGCGGGTTTCACGGTATCAGGCTGTGTTTTTCAACATCATCAATGCCTTAAAACGGGTGATTTAGTAGATGATATTATATTTCATAAACAATTAAACAAATGAAAATTGGAGGAAGCACATGTCTTTAATAGATCAATATTTAAAAAACAGAACAGAAGATCTTTCCTTTGTACATCTAAAAGAAGATGCTGATTTAAGGCTTGAGGGATATGAGCTCCCTCCGGGCGGCCTGGATGTTCCCCTCTTAACCGAAGAATTGGCCAACAATATTAAAACCAAAAAAGAAGGTGAAGTCATTACACTGGGGGCCATTATGAGAGGAATGCTGTATACCCTGGGAATCGATCCGAACTTTAGGCATAAAGAAGCTTATATTCGGTTTTTAAAGGCTTCAGACGAAAATATACAGGCCTTTATTTTAAAGGAAGGGATCCAGGCAACCGATCAACAGCGCCTACTGGAAAGCATCATCTTTTTTCGATCAGCCCGGGTGATTTCTCCGCAAGAACCCCAGGCTATGCTTCATTATGCCGTTTCACTATTAAAATATTGTGTGGAAAAGCTGAGTAAGTCTCAAAGGGAATTTACTGTCTTTCGTCAAGAGGCAAAGACTATGCTGGAAGAGGTACTGGCGATTCAGGTTGAGCCTCTGGCCTATTATCACCTGGCCTATATTTATAAAGAGGAAAGACAATTCCTTAAGGCCCAGCTATACGCTCAGAAGTTTCTTGAAAAAGAGACAGATGAACTGATGAAGCTGCAAATAACCCATTTGCTTCATGAAATTGAAGATTTAGTAACCTATGAAAGGGGCTATCAAGCAATCCTGGCCTTAAGACCGAAAGAAGGTCTGGAAATCTTAAAGCCCCTTGAGGAAAAATACAGTGATTGGTGGAATCTGCTTTTTTTTATTGGCTTAGCTTATCGACAGCTAGGGGAGTATGTTGAAGGTATATCATATTTTCAAAAAGTACTTGAGAAAAAGCCTGAGCAGGTAGATGCCATGGTAGAGCTGGGATTATGCTATGGAAGCCTAGGAGATTATCAGGAAGCTGTAGAATATTCCCTTCAAGCCCTAGAGCTGGGGGGAGAAAATGGTGAGATTTTATGCAATTTAGCAGTAATCCATATGGAAATTGGTGATTATCAAAGGGCCGAGCAGTTCTTGAGAAGATCCCTGGCATTAAATCCTGAGGACGAAATTGCCCTTGCTTGTATGGAACGTTTAAGGGCATATAAAGACTAAAGGTATTTTTTCCATGCTAAAATCATGGTGCTTTACCAATTAAGCAGTAATATTTTTGTTATTAAAAAATTTTAAATGTTAAAAAACAGAAGGAAAATCAAAGGGAATAGCGAATACAATCAGTAGCGTAAAATTAGAAGGGTAAATTTATTTATATTAAATCAATATAATGGAGTGATTACCTTGATTAAAAATTTAGAAGCGTTAATGAAAGCAGCAAAGACCCAAAACAAAATGAAGCTTGTTGTGGCTGCCGCCCAGGATACAGATGTATTAACCGCAGTAAAGGAAGCGCGGGACATGAATTTAATAGAGGGTATTTTAGTAGGGGATGAGAGTAAGATTCGGGAAATTGCCAATGAGATCAAACTCGACTTAGAGCAGTTTACTGTTATTAATCGCCCTGATTTAGCCGAATCTGCCTTGGAATCTGTCAGGCTGGTATCTTCCGGAGCCGCTGATTTTGTCATGAAGGGGCTATTGGATACCTCTATTTTACTAAAAGCCGTTTTGAATAAAGAATTTGGTTTAAGAACTGAAAACCTTTTAAGTCATGTCATGGTTTATGAAACCCCCAATTATCATAAGCTAATGCTTTTGACCGATGGGGGAATGAATATTGAGCCTACGCTGGAGGAAAAACAGGGGATTTTAAAAAATGCACTGTTGGTTTCCAGGGCATTAGGTAATCATGAAACAAAGGTAGCCTGCCTTGCAGCTAAGGAAAAGGTCAGCGATAAAATGAAATCAACTGTAGACGGAGCCGCTTTGAAGGTCATGGCAGAAGAAGGGAAGTTTGGTGCCGGAATCACTGTGGAAGGTCCTATAGCCTTTGATTTAGCAGTATCGAAGGAAGCTGCTCAGATTAAAAATTTCAAAAGCCCTGTGGCAGGAGAAGCAGATATTATTTTGGTACCGACCATCGAGGTGGGTAACGGAGTAGGCAAAGCATTAACCTATATAGCTGGTGCAAAATCTGCAGGCATCATTATGGGGGCTAAGGCTCCTGTGGTATTGGTTTCTAGGGCAGATTCTGCCGAGAATAAGCTGTACTCCATTGCCCTGGGTAGTGTGATTGCTGCATATCAAAGTAATCACTAGTAAATTGATTGTTCTGCCAGTGCCCCCGGTAAAGTCATATATATTAAACTAATAAACCAGGGGCCTTAATTTATGATTTCTAAATGCATAACGACTTTTTAAAAAGGAATAATAGTATTTCCTATATTTTATCTTTTGTATTATTTAAATTGGGTTTACATGTTTTTACTTAATAGAATATATGAAAAAATGCTTAGAAATTAATGATTTTTCTCTTTAATAATCCAGATAACTTCAACGATCGTTTCTATAATGCTATAAAAAGTTAAAAATAAAAACAAAAATATGTTGACATGGTTTTAAAAAAATGATATAGTATAAAAGTCGCCACTACGGGGCGGAAGGCCTTGGGCCTTGAATTTACAGGTCTTTGAAAACTGAACAGTATAGATATTAAGCCAGCATATAAAAGTCATTTTTAAATGACACCCAGAAATTTTTTGATTAAGAGTTTGATCCTGGCTCAGGATGAACGCTGGCGGCGTGCCTAACACATGCAAGTCGAGCGAGCTGACGCTCAACACTGAGAATTCAGTATTTTGTCTAAATAGCCAGCGTCAAGGACGGAAGTATGGAGTCCTTCACGCGTTATTTAAGTGACAACACATGTTGTAAAGTGAACTGAATTTTGAGTGTTGAGCGGAAGCTAGCGGCGGACGGGTGAGTAACGCGTGGGCAACCTGCCCTGTACTGAGGGACAACAACGGGAAACCGTTGCTAATACCTCATAATACCTTTTGGAGACATCTTTTTAAGGTCAAAGATTTATCGGTACAGGATGGGCCCGCGTCTGATTAGCTAGTTGGTGGGGTAATGGCCCACCAAGGCGACGATCAGTAGCCGACCTGAGAGGGTGATCGGCCACACTGGAACTGAGACACGGTCCAGACTCCTACGGGAGGCAGCAGTGGGGAATATTGCACAATGGGCGAAAGCCTGATGCAGCAACGCCGCGTGAGCGATGAAGGCCTTCGGGTCGTAAAGCTCTGTCCTAAGGGAAGAAATTTGACGGTACCTTGGGAGGAAGCCCCGGCTAACTACGTGCCAGCAGCCGCGGTAATACGTAGGGGGCAAGCGTTATCCGGAATCACTGGGCGTAAAGGGTGCGTAGGCGGTCTTACAAGTCAGGGGTGAAAGGCTACGGCTCAACCGTAGTAAGCCTTTGAAACTGTAGGACTTGAGTGCAGGAGAGGAAAGTGGAATTCCTAGTGTAGCGGTGAAATGCGTAGATATTAGGAGGAACACCAGTGGCGAAGGCGACTTTCTGGACTGTAACTGACGCTGAGGCACGAAAGTGTGGGGAGCAAACAGGATTAGATACCCTGGTAGTCCACACCGTAAACGATGAGTGCTAGGTGTTGGGGGTCAAACCTCAGTGCCGCAGCTAACGCATTAAGCACTCCGCCTGGGGAGTACGCTCGCAAGAGTGAAACTCAAAGGAATTGACGGGGACCCGCACAAGCAGCGGAGCATGTGGTTTAATTCGAAGCAACGCGAAGAACCTTACCTGGACTTGACATCCCTCGGACCACTCCTTAATCGGAGTTTTCCCTTCGGGGACTGAGGAGACAGGTGGTGCATGGTTGTCGTCAGCTCGTGTCGTGAGATGTTGGGTTAAGTCCCGCAACGAGCGCAACCCTTGTCTTTAGTTGCCAGCAGTTTGGCTGGGCACTCTAGAGAGACTGCCGGGGATAACTCGGAGGAAGGTGGGGATGACGTCAAATCATCATGCCCCTTATGTTCAGGGCTACACACGTGCTACAATGGCCGATACAAAGGGCAGCGAAGGAGTAATCTGAAGCCAATCCCATAAAGTCGGTCCCAGTTCGGATTGTGGGCTGAAACTCGCCCACATGAAGTTGGAGTTGCTAGTAATCGCGAATCAGAATGTCGCGGTGAATGCGTTCCCGGGTCTTGTACACACCGCCCGTCACACCATGGGAGTCGGAAGCACCCGAAGCCAGCTATCTAACCGTAAGGAGGAAGCTGTCGAAGGTGAAGTCGATGACTGGGGTGAAGTCGTAACAAGGTAGCCGTATCGGAAGGTGCGGCTGGATCACCTCCTTTCTAAGGAGCTTAGGCTTAAGCTATACTGTTTAGTTTTGAAAGACTTTAAGCAGATGGCCGAAAGTTAAAATAACTTTCGTGGCAGTCCGCTTAGTTAAAAATTCTGGAATTCATAACAATAGTTTTGATGCAATACAAATGAATGGAAGAATTTTTAACATCATAAAAAACCTGGGGGCGTAGCTCAGTTGGGAGAGCACCTGCCTTGCAAGCAGGGGGTCAGGAGTTCGACTCTCCTCGTCTCCACCATTGTTCCTTGAAAACTGCACAATGTTTAAAAGTAAAGCTGAGAATAATACACAGCGTAAGCTGTTGTATGCATCAATTACTCTTTAAGTTAATGTTGATCATTAACTGAACGATTATTAGCATGGTCAAGCTAATAAGGGCAGAGGGTGGATGCCTTGGCACCAGGAGCCGACGAAGGACGTGGTAAGCTGCGATAAGCATCGGGGAGCTGCAAGCAAGCTTTGATCCGGTGATTTCCGAATGGGGAAACCCACTTGAAGTAATGTTCAAGTATCATTTACTGAATCCATAGGTAAATGAAGGTAGACCAGGGGAACTGAAACATCTAAGTACCCTGAGGAAGAGAAAGAAAAATCGATTCCCTTAGTAGCGGCGAGCGAAATGGGATGAGCCCAAACCGATAGGGTTTACTCTATCGGGGTTGCGGACACAGTCTTAAGAAGGCGGCTATTGTAATAGAAGAGGTCTGGAAGGGCCCACCATAGAAGGTAATAGTCCTGTATATGAAACAAGAAGGCCTTTGACTGTGCTCCAGAGTACCACGGGACACGTGAAACCCTGTGGGAAGCTGGGGGGACCACCCCCCAAGGCTAAATACTACCTGGTGACCGATAGCGCATAGTACCGTGAGGGAAAGGTGAAAAGAACCCCGGAAGGGGAGTGAAATAGAACCTGAAACCCTTTGCTTACAAGCTGTGGGAGCACTTTTTATGTGTGACCGCGTACTTTTTGTAGAACGGGCCAACGAGTTATGGTATGAAGCAAGGTTAAGCACTTCAGGTGCGAAGCCGTAGCGAAAGCGAGTCTTAACTGGGCGCTTAGTTTCATGCCATAGACCCGAAACCAGGCGACCTACCCATGGACAGGATGAAGCGGAAGTAAAATTTCGTGGAGGTCCGAACCGATTGACGTTGAAAAGTCACCGGATGAGCTGTGGGTAGCGGTGAAATTCCAATCGAGCTTGGAGATAGCTGGTTCTCGCCGAAATAGCTTTAGGGCTAGCCTCAGGTTTAGAGATGCGGAGGTAGAGCACTGAATGGTCTAGGGGCCTTCACCGGTTACCAAAACCTATCAAACTCCGAATGCTGTTATCTTTTACCTGGGAGTCAGACTGCGAGTGATAAGATCCGTAGTCAAGAGGGAAACAGCCCAGACCATCAGCTAAGGTCCCTAAGTATACGTTAAGTGGAAAAGGATGTGGAGTTGCACAGACAACCAGGATGTTGGCTTAGAAGCAGCCACTCATTTAAAGAGTGCGTAATAGCTCACTGGTCGAGTGATTCTGCGCCGAAAATGTCCGGGGCTCAAACGTATCACCGAAGCTATGGATGCTGACGTAATCATTAGTACTTTTATGATCCAATGCTGACGCATGAGGACATTTAGCGAAAACAAACTTAGCCATCCGCTAGGATTAAATCAATGTTTTCGCCAAATACCTTAAGCTCAAAGCTATTTATGAAAGTAGTAATGATTACGTCAGCGTGGTAGGCGAGCATTCTGTAAGGGTTGAAGCTGTACCGGAAGGAGCAGTGGACTTTACAGAAGAGAGAATGTTGGCATGAGTAACGAGAGGCAGGTGAGAATCCTGCCCGTCGAAAACCTAAGGTTTCCTGAGGAAGGTTCGTCCGCTCAGGGTTAGTCGGGACCTAAGCCGAGGCCGAAGGGCGTAGGCGATGGACAACAGGTTGAGATTCCTGTACCACCTGTAATCGCTTGAGAGATGGGGTGACACAGTAGGATAGGTCATGCGCACCGTTGGTTGTGTGCGTCTAAGCTGGTAGGGAGTTAGGATAGGCAAATCCGTCTTAACATATCCTGAGAAGTGATGGGGAGCGAAATTTAAGTAGCGAACTGATTGATTCCACACTGTCAAGAAAAGCCTCTATCGAGATTATTAGGTGCCCGTACCGCAAACCGACACAGGTAGGTGAGGAGAGAATCCTAAGACGAACGGGAGAACTATTGTTAAGGAACTCGGCAAAATGACCCCGTAACTTCGGGAGAAGGGGTGCCGGAATAGGTGAAGGATTTACTCCGTAAGCCTGATCCGGCCGCAGAGAATAGGCCCAAGCGACTGTTTAGCAAAAACATAGGTCTCTGCTAAGTCGAAAGACGACGTATAGGGGCTGACGCCTGCCCGGTGCTGGAAGGTTAAGGGGAAGTGTTAGGGCAACCAAAGCACAGAACTTAAGCCCCAGTAAACGGCGGCCGTAACTATAACGGTCCTAAGGTAGCGAAATTCCTTGTCGGGTAAGTTCCGACCCGCACGAAAGGCGTAACGATTTGGGCACTGTCTCAACAATAGACCCGGTGAAATTGTAATACCAGTGAAGATGCTGGTTACCCGCGACAGGACGGAAAGACCCCGTGGAGCTTTACTGTAGCTTGACATTGGATTTTGGTACTACATGTACAGGATAGGTGGGAGACTTAGAAGCCAGAACGCCAGTTTTGGTGGAGTCATCCTTGGGATACCACTCTTGTAGTACTGAAGTTCTAACCATAGACCGTGAATCCGGTCTTGGGACACTGTCAGGTGGGCAGTTTGACTGGGGCGGTCGCCTCCTAAAAAGTAACGGAGGCGCCCAAAGGTTCCCTCAGCACGGTCGGAAATCGTGCGTAGAGTGCAAAGGCATAAGGGAGCTTGATTGCGAGACATACAGGTCGAGCAAGGACGAAAGTCGGGCTTAGTGATCCGGTGGTTCCGAGTGGAAGGGCCATCGCTCAACGGATAAAAGCTACCCCGGGGATAACAGGCTTATCTCCCCCAAGAGTCCACATCGACGGGGAGGTTTGGCACCTCGATGTCGGCTCATCACATCCTGGGGCTGTATTAGGTCCCAAGGGTTGGGCTGTTCGCCCATTAAAGTGGTACGCGAGCTGGGTTCAGAACGTCGTGAGACAGTTCGGTCCCTATCCGTCGCGGGCGTAGGAAATTTGAGAGGAGCTGTCCTTAGTACGAGAGGACCGGGATGGACATACCTCTGGTGTACCAGTTGTTCTGCCAAGGGCATCGCTGGGTAGCTATGTATGGCAGGGATAAGTGCTGAAGGCATCTAAGCACGAAGCCCCCCTCAAGATAAGATTTCCCATCCGAAAGGAGTAAGACCCCAGACAGACTATCTGGTTGATAGGTCGGAGGTGTAAGTGCAGTAATGTACTGAGCTGACCGATACTAATAGGTCGAGGGCTTGACCAAAAAAATATATTCAGCTTACTTGACATTGTGTGGTTTTGAGGGAATATAAGCAGATGGCCGAAATTTATAATTTCGTGGCAGTTGCTTAGTTAAAAATTAAGTTGCTCATATCCTTAGGTTTATGATATACTAGATGAGCTAATTAATTTTTAACCTCAAAAATTTAATTAAAAAAATGCCGTGACAATAGCGAAGGGGTCACACCTGTTCCCATCCCGAACACAGTAGTTAAGCCCTTCTGCGCTGATGGTACTTGGAGGGCAGCCTCCTGGGAGAGTAGGACGTTGCGGCATGAATGTTCCAGAGTAGCTCAATGGTGGAGCACCCGGCTGTTAACCGGTAGGTTGGAGGTTCGAGTCCTCTCTCTGGAGCCAAACGTGCCGAAGTGGCGGAACTGGCAGACGCACAGGACTTAAAATCCTGCGGTCCCTCAAGACCGTACCGGTTCGATTCCGGTCTTCGGCACCATTTTAAAAAAATATCGCGGGGTGGAGCAGTTGGCAGCTCGTCGGGCTCATAACCCGGAGGTCGCAGGTTCAAGTCCTGCCCCCGCAACCAACAAATATGGCGGCATAGCTCAGATGGCTAGAGCGTTCGGTTCATACCCGAAAGGTCACAGGTTCGATCCCCGTTGCCGCTACCAACTATATTTGGCCCCTTGGTCAAGCGGTTAAGACACCGCCCTTTCACGGCGGTAACAGGGGTTCGATTCCCCTAGGGGTCACCATTTTAAGAAATCAGAGGTCAAGTCAGTTTTGACCTCTAGGATATGGGCGCATAGCTCAGCTGGGAGAGCACCTGCCTTACAAGCAGGGGGTCACAGGTTCGATCCCTGTTGTGCCCACCATATTAGAATTTTCAAACAACATGCATTATGGCCCGGTAGTTCAGTTGGTTAGAATGCCAGCCTGTCACGCTGGAGGTCGAGGGTTCGAGCCCCTTCCGGGTCGCCATATTAATTTAATATGCTGGTGTAGCTCAACTGGTAGAGCAGCTGACTTGTAATCAGCAGGTTGCGGGTTCGAGTCCCATCACCAGCTCCATAAGTGGAGGGATTCCCGAGTGGCCAAAGGGGGCAGACTGTAAATCTGTTGTCGACGACTTCGAAGGTTCGAATCCTTCTCCCTCCACCATTTAAAAATACATGCGGGTGTGGCGGAATTGGCAGACGCACTAGACTTAGGATCTAGCGGGCGACCGTGGGGGTTCAAGTCCCTCCACCCGCACCATAAAAGAAAAATTATTTTAAGAAAATGCGGAAGTGGCTCAGTGGTAGAGCATCGCCTTGCCAAGGCGAGGGTCGCGGGTTCGAGTCCCGTCTTCCGCTCCAAATATGGTGGGTGTAGTCAAGCGGTTAAGACACAGGATTGTGGCTCCTGCATGCGTGGGTTCGAATCCCATCATCCACCCCATTAAATATATTGGGATATAGCCAAGTCGGTAAGGCAACGGACTTTGACTCCGTCATTCGCAGGTTCGAGTCCTGCTATCCCAGCCATTTGATCCATTAGCTCAGTCGGTAGAGCACCTGACTTTTAATCAGGGTGTCCCGCGTTCGAGTCGCGGATGGATCACCATTTTTACGGCGGCATAGCCAAGTGGTAAGGCAGAGGTCTGCAAAACCTTTATTCCCCAGTTCAAATCTGGGTGTCGCCTCCATGCGCCCATAGCTCAGCTGGATAGAGTGTCTGACTACGAATCAGAAGGTCGGGAGTTCGAATCTCTCTGGGCGCACCAGTTTAAAAATGCAAAAAATCAAGGTGATCACCTTGATTTTTTCATATCATTTAATTTTAAAAGTTATCAATCCTAATTCATCAGGTCTTTACAAAGGACAATCTTGAATATTGAAGCTGCAACTGAATTAATAGCGCCTTTAAATAAAAGGAAGGATTTTTTGATAATAAATAGGTTATAATAAATATTATTCAGTTAGTTCTTGTTAGGAAAAAAGTGTTTACAATTGATTAAATTTGTCGTATAATAATACTTGTCGCTACAGAGAAACGGCACATCAAATGATTGGGAACTAAAATTTCTATGGCGTATCAAATTAATATTCCAGAGTAGCTCAATGGTGGAGCACCCGGCTGTTAACCGGTAGGTTGGAGGTTCGAGTCCTCTCTCTGGAGCCAAATATGCCGAAGTGGCGGAACTGGCAGACGCACAGGACTTAAAATCCTGCGGTCCCTCAAGACCGTACCGGTTCGATTCCGGTCTTCGGCACCATCCAAGCTGGTGTAGCTCAATTGGCAGAGCAGCTGATTTGTAATCAGCAGGTTGCGGGTTCGAGTCCCATCACCAGCTCCAACTATGTAATGCGGGTGTAGTTCAGTGGTAGAACTTCAGCCTTCCAAGCTGACCGCGAGGGTTCGATTCCCTTCACCCGCTCCAATTTAAACGCTATAAATTTGGAGAGGTGTCCGAGTGGTTTAAGGAGCTGGTCTTGAAAACCAGTGACTCCGCAAGGGGCCGTGGGTTCGAATCCCACCCTCTCCGCCAGCATTAAATTTAAATTGGAGAAGTACTCAAGTAGGCTGAAGAGGACGGTTTGCTAAACCGTTAGGTCGTGTAAGCGGCGCGCGGGTTCGAATCCCGCCTTCTCCGCCAGCCAGGTAACAATATTAAATTGTGGGCTTATAGCTCAGCAGGTTAGAGCGCACGCCTGATAAGCGTGAGGTCGGTAGTTCGAGTCTACTTAAGCCCACCATTTTTTATGCCCAGATAGCTCAGTCGGTAGAGCAGGGGACTGAAAATCCCCGTGTCGGTGGTTCGATTCCGCCTCTGGGCACCAGTTTATTCAGTAAAAAACCACTTAATAATCATTATTAAGTGGTTTTTTTATTGTGTATTTATATTGCTTCCCCCTAGGACGGAGTACTAGCCTTGATTATTTAATATTCCCCTGATGAGATGATTGATAAATTCAATCAGAAAGCTATGATTTTCTTCCTTGGTCACACTTACCTCCATCATACCTTCATAAATAACATCCCTGGCAATGGAAGAAGAAGTCAGTTCCTCAAAATTAAAGGGAAAGGTCTTAAAATCCAGGCAATAGATTTTTTCCTTTGTGGGTAGCTTAAAATGCTCTAAGGGAAGCTCCAGTGTAAAGCTGCCCGAAACCGGAGACCATTGAAAATGGTACTGGGATGTATAGTGAATTTCTTCAGGCAGATCCTTAACAGTACTGGTTCGACCCTTAAGGTATAGTGTGTTCTTTTTGATGGTGACATCCTCTGGATAATACAATAAATCTATTTTTTTACCAGAATAGCTAATTGAATAGCAGGTTTTAGACAACAGTAAAAAGGATGGAGGAAAATACTCTATGATATGGGTTACCTTTAAAAGATAGAAAATATCCTCAAAATTATGCAGCAGAATTGTCTTTTCCAGGCTGGGGGAAGGCTCTTGCTGATATTGTAAATAAAGATCAACACTTTCCTTACCGCTGATAGTGTCTCGTCTGTTGATTCCTAAAAACTTTTCAACGGTTTTAAGTTTCAAATTTTCCAGAGAAAGAGATCGGCGGTAGCGCTTGATTAATTGCAGCAGGTCTAAATGCTTAATATCGTTAAAGGGCCATTGAATTCCGTACTTTTTAAATCTTTCCTTCAGAAAGGGAACGTCAAAGGATGCCCCATTATAGGTAATGGTATAGGGAATCTCCCGGGATGCTTCCAGGAAGGCAGACAAAACCTGTTTTTCTTCCCTGACGTTTTCAGCCAGAAATTGCTTAACAACGATATCTTCTTCTTCTATGTATAACAGGCCGATTAGAATAACATGATGATATCGGTGACTTAGGCCTGTTGTTTCTATATCAACAATACAGAATTTCTCTGAAAGAAATAAATGATTCAGACTGGAAGGTAAGGCTTGATTGTTTTCAAGGCGACGATAGATCGTTTTCATAACTGCCTCCTTAGATGGTAAAATTTAAGCAAGTCTATTTTAACATATTTTGCAACTTATTAGAATATTTGTCGTCTTATAAATAGACTAGCGTATTAGCGGAAAAATGTTTGATGAAACGATAAAATGGGGTATATAATTATAAAATGATATAAGATGTTATAGAAATGTAAAATTATATATCGTGGCTTTATGATACGATGAATAATAAGGAAATAAAAAGAAATATTTGGGGGGGCGGTACATACATGAAGAAAATAAAGGGAATTGTGATTTTATCAGTTATACTGTTAATCGGTGCTGGCGCTAGCTTTTCCTATGCCCTAAATGATATTGAAGGCCACTGGGGGCAGAGTTATATCAAATGGGCGGCTGATGAAATGGGTATAATCAAAGAATATGAAGGTGGTGCCTTTAGGCCAGACCAGGCTATGACTCGAGGGGATTACATCATAGGACTTAATCATTTACTTCATCAAAGTAAGGTTTATGAAAAAGTAGATTTTATCCTTTATAACGACACAATTCCTTATCAGGATATAGATCGGCAGTCAGAGCTTTACTACAGCCTGCATGAGCTTAACATCTACATAAAATATTACAGCAATACGGAATTGAGCCTGGAGGATATTTTCAAGGGAGCCCAACTACAACCCCAAAGGGCCATTAATCGTTACGAAGCAGCTTTGCTGGCCAGGGCTGTGACGACGCCACCTATTGAAATGAAGAATCTTCGGTTCCATGATGTGGCTACCAGCCTACCCTATTATCAAGAACTGATGGAGCTGGTGAGTAATGGCATAATACAGGGCTATGGAGATCAAACCTTTAGACCCCACAGGCAGGTTACAAGGGCGGAAGCCGCAGTAATTCTGAGTCGAGTCAATAAAGATTTTCAGTATCTGCTTGAAGATTTGGCCTTTAAGCCAATTACATTCAATAATTTTGGAAAACAGCAGCCTACCTTTACGTTAGCAAAGGGAAGTCAAAAGGCAGATAGACAAAATCAACAATTTATAAAGGCCATCAGCTCCCTGGAATATATGTCATTTATTGGATACATACCCCATAATGAAGCCCATTTATATGACAGTAATCCTATTGAAACCCTATGGCAATTAAAAAACGAAGACTATGACAATGTAGTGGGAAATAACTATTATTTAATTGTTTACGATAAAAATACAGGTAATATAAGAAAAATCGAACTTATTCAAGAAGCCATGCAGCACCTTCTCGCCAGAAAAAATGAAACTGTTGAAGGCTTAGACCTGTTCTTAAAGGAGGCTGCCAAGCTAATACCCGGACAAGAGGTGCTGAAGTTTGCCAGTGAGCTTAATAGAAGCACCACAAATAAAGACACAAAGTTAGTCACGGGAGTTTTTACGGCGGAGGAGTCTATAAAAAACAGAAATATTCAACAGGCAAGGGAGGCTTATCGACAACTATTGTCAATGGATATTTCGGAAAAGATAAAGCAACAGCTAATTCGTAATTACAGCTACTTACTGCAGCAGTACAGTGGTACAGCCTCAGCCATTAATGAATTAAAGGAGCTTAATTCTGAATTCAATAAAGATAGCAGCTATAAAAACAGCGAAACCCAACAATTAATTACAGGTCTCTTAAAAAAGCTGCTGGCAGAAAAACAATAATACTATTTTAGAGGATGGTTTCTTATAGAGAAACGATCCTTTTTATTTTAAGATTTGTTTATCATGGTTAGATATGATAAACTTTTAAAATGAAAAGAAACACTAAAAGAAGAATGATTATGTATAGATGTAGGGGTGTAGCATGGAAAAGTATCTTAATAGACTGAATGAACAGCAAAAAAAGGCAGTACTCCATGGGCAGGGACCATGTATGGTTTATGCCGGGCCTGGTTCCGGCAAGACCACCGTTATAACCTATCGAATTAAGCACTTAATTAAGGCCTGCCGGGTTAATCCAAATCATATACTGGTTATTACCTTTACCAAGGCTGCAGCAGAGGAAATGAAGCAAAGATTTTACAGCCTGGTTAAGGATGAAATACCTGGGGCTGGCAGGGTACATTTTGGAACCTTCCACTCGGTTTTTTTTCGCATCATCAGAAGTCATTGGGGGTATGGCTTAGGGCAAATACTTGATGAAGGAGAAAAATACACCGTAATTAAAAATATAGCCAAAACCTTGATGATAGACTATGCAGATGATGATGAGCTAATTAAAGAGCTGCTGTTGGAAATGGCCCTTTATTATAGCAATTATACAGGCAGGCAAAATTTCACCTCCCAATGTATTTTAACAAAGGATTTTTTGCGCTTAATTGATTGCTATGAAAATTATAAAAATGACCATCAAAAAATTGACTTTGATGATATGCTTATCAAATGCTATCGGCTCTTAAATGAAAATCCCAAGGTCCTTAAGCTTTTAAGAAATCAATTCCAATATATATTAATAGATGAATTTCAAGATATTAATCAAATTCAATTTGAAATTATCAAGCTATTAAGTGCTCCTCAATACAATCTATTTGTGGTGGGAGATGATGATCAGTCCATCTATAGCTTTCGGGGCGGAAGACCTGATTTTATTTTAGATTTTGAAAAATATTTTCCCAACAGCAATAAAATCGTAATCGATGTTAATTATCGCTCCCAGGGAAACCTCATTAAGGGTGCCAACGCTTTAATAACCAATAACAAGGTACGAATTCCTAAAAACATTGTAGCCTACCATAGTCCGAAGGAAGAAATACGCTACATGATACCTAAAAGCAGAGAGGAAGAAAATCGCCTTGTCAGCAGTTTAATAAAGGATTGGCATAGATCAGGGGTTAGCTATGGCGATATGGCAATTATTTATCGTACCAATATGCTGGGGGCAGCTATGGTTGGTGAATTGCTGGAAAATCAGATTCCCTTTTATTGTAAGGACCAAATTTACAATATTTATGAACACTGGGCCGCCAGGGATCTATTAACCTATTTGAATCTTGGCCAAAATCCGATGGATAGCCGAGGTATGGCTTCCATCATTAACCGCCCAACCCGTTATATATCGAAAAAGGCCATGGAGGCCGCCTTGAACTATCATAAGGATTTTATTACCGCCTTAAAGGTTAAGGGGGAACTGAAGTCTTATCAGACCAAACATTTAGACCAGCTCCAGCTGGATTTAAAAAATATAGGAAATTTAAGCACCCATCAGGCCATCGGTTATATTCGTAGACAGGTGGGCTATGATCAATACATAGAAAACTATTGCGTAGAAAAGAAAATCTCCAGTAATGGCATCTTTGAAATCCTTGATGAGGTGGAGGAATCCAGTGCAAAATTTTCAGAGCAAGGTGCCTTCCTACAATATATTAGCAATTTTAAAGCCCAGATCAAACAGCATAAAAACAAAATAAAAAATCAAGACGAAGTTAATTTATTGACTATGCACGGGGCCAAGGGGCTGGAATTTAAAATCGTTTTTATTATAGGCGCTATCGAGGGAATTGTACCCCATAACAAGGTGCTAGAGACAGAGGAAGCCATAGAGGAGGAACGAAGGCTGTTTTATGTTGCCATTACCAGGGCAAAGGAAAATCTTTATGTTTCTTCACCCCAATTTCGCTACAATAAAAGAGCAGAGACATCACGATTTGTTGACGAAATGAAGCAGTTGACCCCTGTGAAGGATGGATTGACTATAGGAAAAGCCATTTATCATCGGCTCTTTGGAAAGGGCTTGATTGAAGGAATAACCGATAAGATTGTCAAGATACGCTTCTTAAACAGTAATCAAATTAAGGATTTTGATCTTCAGACCTGTATTAGAAACAGGATTTTACAGCAATAAAAGCCAACCACAGGGCCAAATCTTCCTATGGTTGGCTTTCAATCGTATTAATGATATTGCCGGCCTTCAATAATATCCCTTAGCTCCTTTGGGTCATCGGTGACACTAAGGGCCAGCATTAATTTGATTCTTAATTTTTGTCCGGGTAAATCGCCACCTAATATTACTCCAAGGTTGCGCAGATGTCTGCCGCCACCTTCATAGCCGTAGGAATCCAACACCCGGCCGGTGGGGCAGCGGGATGTAATGACAACAGCCACCTGCTTCTCCAAGGCATAGATAATTCCCTCCAGCATGGTGGGAGGAACATTGCCCCGTCCCATGGCTTCAATTACAATCCCCTTTGAGCCGCGATCAACACAATATTTTATTAAGCTGGAATCCATCCCAGCAGCGCTTTTAATTAATTCTACTCTGGTTTCTAATTGATCAGTTACGATTTGCTGTCGATTGACAATGGCTCGGTGAAAGATAAGCTCATCATTATCAACAATACCCAGAGGGCCGAACTCTAAAGATTTAAAGGTATCTAGGCTTAAAGTATTAAATTTGGTCACCTCACTGGCGGCATTTACCTCGTTGTTCATTACTACCAAAACCCCTTTATTGACAGCATGGGGAGAAATGGCAGTACACACTGCAGCGGCTAAATTACTGGGACCGTCGTAGCCCAATTCAGAGCTGTTTCGCATGGCACCAACCACTACAATGGGCTTAGAAGACTGAATCGATAAATCCAAAAGGTAGGCGGTTTCTTCCAGGGTATCAGTGCCATGGGTAATGACAACGCCGGCAATATCGTAGCGATCCAGGGTTTCAACCACCAGGGCCCTAAGATTCATCATAAGGGTCAAATCCATTTGGGGTCCTGGGAGCTTTGAAAAATTAATGGTTTCTATTTCAGCATATCGATCAATATTAGTCACCAATGATAATATTTCCTGACTGGAAAGAGAAGGAATTGCAGCACCAATCCTTGGATCAACCGACATGGAAATTGTACCACCTGTAAAAATGACAGCTACTTTTGGTTTATTCAATGCGATACCTCCCTCTATTTTTGTCTACGTCTGCAAGAATAATTATATATGATGTGGGTGGGTTTGTGAATGAAAAAATAAGAATATTGTACTAAGTTTAGGTTTAAGTTAAGGGAAGTAATGTAAAAAAGGGTAAAAAAAAACTGGGTCGTGGACCCAGGTTCACATTTATAAAATGTGATTTTCAAAAGGGGTATTGGGAATAGAGATTATATAATCGAGGTTACCAGGGGGATAACCACAAAAAAATTATAACAAATCTCGACAAATAGTGCAAGGCTTTGACAGCAACTTTTTTTAAATTAATTTTGCGTTTGGAAATGATTGTTGTATAATGTTATCATAATAGCAATTTTGATAATTTAAAAAGGGGGTTTCAAAGTGAAGGAACAAGTTCAAAATCTAATGAATAACTTAGAAAAAAAAGAAATCGGGACTAAATATTTTAATACTAAGGAAGAAGCCGTTAAGGCTATTATGGATGAGGCCGATGCTGTGTCGACAATTGGAGTGGGGGGCTCAATGACAATTTTCGATCTGAAATTACACGAGCAGCTGGCCCAAAGGGGAAAACAAGTATACTGGCATTGGCTGGTACCGCCGGAAGAAAGACCTCAGGTGAGGGAACAGGCAGGAAAGGCAGAGTTATATTTAACCAGTACCAATGCCATAACCGAAGGTGGCGAATTAGTCAACATTGATGGGGTAGGCAATCGGGTTAGTGCCATGTTCTATGGCCCAAAGCGTGTGATTGTTATCTGCGGTATTAACAAGATTACCAGTGATTTAATTTCGGCCATTGACAGAATTAAATCTAAGGCCTGTCCGGGGAATGCAATGCGGCTGAATTTAAAGACTCCCTGTGCAATAACAGGTAATTGCAATGATTGTTTAAGTGAAGATCGTATGTGTAATATCACAACCATCATTAATCATAAACCCATGACAGTTGATTTGAATGTTTATATTGTTGGTGAAGCGTTAGGATACTAAGAAAGGTGCCCAATACCTTTCTTTTTTTCTGCTGCCCTCTTCAATATAGGGATTTATTTGGGGTATACTACAACAAAAAGGCTTCTTTACAAAACAGTATTATTTCGTTATGATAAAATCTGAATTAAGGTATGAATGAACTGAATGAAGGTGAAAAAACATGGAAGTGTACTTAGATAATGCTGCCACCACAAAGCCAAGAAAATCTGTGGTTCAGGCTGTCGTTTACGGAATGGAAGAGCTTTATGGAAATCCTTCCTCCCTTCATGGCAAGGGAGTAATGGTCGAGAAGCATATCAAGCAAATACGTAAGAACATTGCAAGGTTTTTAGGCTGTCAGGATCAGACATTGTATTTTACTTCAGGTGGTACAGAATCCAATAACATGGCCATTAGAGGAGCAGCAGAGGCCTATGGCCGCAGGGGAAGACATTTAATCACCTCAAAAATTGAGCATCCGTCGGTATTGAACACCATGGAGGATTTGGCGGCCAAGGGCTATGAGGTAACCTATATTGATGTAGATAAGAGGGGATTAATTGATTTAGATCAATTGTTATCGGCCGTCAGGGAAGATACCATTTTGGTCAGCATCATGCATGTTAATAATGAAGTAGGCAGTATTCAGCCAATTGAAATCCTTGGAAGGGAATTAAAAAGAAAAAACAAAAATACCCTATTTCACGTTGATGCCATTCAATCCTTTGGAAAGATCAAAATCCCCGTCAATACCCTTCCCATAGACATGCTTTCCTTTAGCGGCCACAAAATCCATGGCCCCAAGGGCATTGGCGGCCTTTATGTGAAAAAGGGAGTTAGGCTGAGACCGGTGGTTACCGGAGGCAACCAGGAAACGGGAATCCGTTCAGGAACAGAAAATGTACCTGGCATATTTGGCCTTGGTAAGGCAGTGGAAGAAATGGATCAGGATCATCCTGCCAAAATGAAAAGGCTGAAGGATTTAAAGGAATATCTCATCAAAAACCTCAGTACTGCCATCGAAAACATTGAAATCTTGACCGGAGCTGACCAGTCCTTTGCAGATCATATCCTATCGGTGGCCTTTATTGGTGTAAAAAGTGAAGTTTTACTTCACAGCCTGGAGGAAGACGGAATTTACGTTTCAGCTGGTTCCGCCTGTTCCTCAAAGAAAAAGGGCCAAAGCCATGTATTAAAGGCCATGGGCCTAAGGGAACAGCTGATAGATAGTACCCTGAGATTAAGCATTAGCGATGAAACAACCATAGAACAATTAAGCTATGCAATTGATAGAATTAAGTACCATGTGGAAGCATTAAGAAAGATTATGAGGTGATTTGTTGGTGGAAAAGGTAATTATTGTCCGATATGGAGAGGTAATGCTGAAGGGAAGCAATAAACGATTTTTTGAGGACAAGCTGGTAAGACATATTCGCCATGCCCTAAGGGATTTAGGCAGGCCAACGGTTTATAAAAAACATAGCCGTATTTATGTTGATGTCGATCATTATGATGAGAAACAGCTTATAGAACGAATTAAAAAGGTCTTTGGGGTTACTTTGATCAGCCCTGCCAAGCGATTTCCCGTAGAGCTGGATAAAATCAAAGAGGTGGCCCTGGAGGAACTCAAATTTCAAGAGCAAACCAGGGGAATTAGAACCTTTAAGGTGGAGAGCAAACGGGTTGATAAAAGCTTTCCCCTTTCTTCACTGGAACTTAGCCGAGAGATTGGCGGTTATCTATTATCGAAGCAGGAACAGGTAAAGGTGGATGTACATCAGCCGGATGTCAAAGTATATGTTGAAGTCAGGGAAGAAGCCTATGTATTCAGTGAAAGGGTCATGGGACTGGGGGGACTGCCCCTGGGCACCAATGGAAAAGCCATGCTGCTTCTTTCAGGTGGAATAGACAGTCCTGTGGCAGGCTGGATGGTGGCCAAGCGGGGAGTAGAAATCCAGGCGGTTCATTTCCATAGCTATCCCTTTACCAGCCAGCGGGCCAAAGAAAAGGTATTGGATTTAGCCAGACTGTTATCGGAATACATCGGATCATTTAAGCTATTTTCAGTGAACCTGCTGCCCATTCAAAAAGAAATTAATGAAAAATGCCCTGAAGATGAAATGACCATTTTATCTCGTAGATTTATGATGAAAATTGCCGAGCAAATCGCCCAAGAACAAAATGCCCAAGCCCTGGTTACAGGTGAAAGCATAGGGCAGGTGGCCAGTCAGACCATCGAAAGCTTGAATACTACCAATGCAGCGGTTTCAATGCCGGTATTCAGGCCCTTGATTGCTATGGACAAGGTGGATATCATAGAAATTGCCAGGAATATCGGAACGTATGATACCTCTATTCAACCCTTCGAGGATTGCTGTACGGTGTTTTTACCAAAAAGGCCCGTAACAAAACCCAGGCTTGATAGAATATTAAAGTCTGAAGCTCGGCTGGATGCAGAGACTTTAATCGAGGAAGCTATAAGCAATATGGAAGTAGAGGAAATCGTTTTTGAAGATTAATTCAAGGAGGAGCATTAAGGATGAATGAGTCAAAGGAATTTACCCATTTTAACGAGGCGGGAAGGGCTAAAATGGTTGAGGTGGGAGATAAGCTCAACACTAAACGGGAGGCTGTGGCTACAGGAAAAATCTATATGATGCCAGAAACCCTTGCAAAAATCATTGATAAAGACATTAGTAAAGGAGATGTTCTTGCAGTTTCCCAGGTGGCGGGCATTATGGCTGCTAAGCAGACCAGCAGCATGATTCCCATGTGTCATAATATCATTTTAACCGGGGCAGATATTAACTTTTCCATTGATAAAGAAAATAGTAAAATCGATATTGAGGCGGTAGTAAGAACCACAGGTAAAACTGGTGTTGAAATTGAGGCTTTGGCAGCGGTCTCGATGGCTGCATTGACCATTTATGATATGTGTAAGGCTGTAGATCGAGGAATGACCATCACCGACATTAAGCTAGTTAAAAAAACCGGTGGAAAATCTGGAGATTTTATTCGACAGGAATAAGACTAAAGGAGCACCTGATGATTAATATAATCATTTGGTGCTCCTTTTCTTTTAGTAAAATAGGCATTCAATTAGTTCATCAAGGGTAATTTGACCCAGAAAATTGCTCAGCTCAAGATCCTTTAATCCATCAGTGATGGCCGTTTCTTCGTAGGTTAGGCCCGTCAGCCTTTCCTCCAGTCCCGATACATCACTGGAGCTTAGAAAATCGCCGTAAATTTTCAGCTGACTGATCTTCCCCTGCTGTACATCAAAGCGTATATCCAATAGACCCCCTGTAAAGCGTTTCGATTTTTGAATGTGGAAATCAGGTGATTCTCCGAAGTTCCAATTCCAGGTCATGTAGCGGTTGTTCATAATTTCCAATATACCTTGTTGATCCTGGTCTGTTAAAATATATTCCTGAGGTGTTTGCTGCTGGTATTCAAAAATATATTTTAATAACAGGTCACGAAACTCATTAATGGGCACGATACGATCCATGTAATCGGCAATATTGGTGACACGGCTCCTCACCGATTTAATTCCTTTAGAGGAAATTTTGTCGGCACGAACCTTTAGAGCCTCCTGAAGGCGAGTCAGCTCAGAATGATAGAGCAGTGTACCATGGTGCAGCAACTTATTTCGGTAATAGTACTGTGCATTTCCGGAAAATTTTTTCCCCTCGATGGTGATGTCATTTCGGCCAGAAAATTCGGCAGGAATTCCGATACGATTCAGGGCGTCGATAACAGGCTTGGTGAATTTACGATAGTTGCTGACACTGTCTTGATCATTTTTCACAATAAAGGTAAAGTTTAGATTGCCAAAATCGTGGTAAACCGCACCGCCTCCGGAAAGGCGACGAACTACAGAAATATCATTTTTCTTAACGTATTCGGCATTGATTTCTTCCATAGTATTTTGATTTCTGCCAATGATAATGGAGGGTCTGTTCTGCCACAGGATTACAAAATCCTCCTGGGGATCAAGATGCTTTAATACATATTCCTCCAGGGCCAGATTGTAGTGGGGATCAGTATGATTATTGCTGATAAATTTCATTTCATCCTCTCCTTAAGTCCATTTTTAGAAGGCTCTAAGGTTCTAATACCCAATTATTGTTGCTTTAACAGGAGAAGAATATTTTTTTATTAACCTAGGCTAACATCTAAAAACATCATGATAACAAAGCCTATTAAAAGTCCATAGGTGGCCCTTCTCTCATAACCGTTTCGCTGGGTTTCGGGAATAATTTCGTCACAAATGACATAGAGCATGGCTCCGGCGGCAAATGCCAGGCCATAGGGTAAAACCGGCTCAGCCACATGAACCAGACCAATCCCCAACAGTCCGCCGATGGGCTCCACCAGACCTGTGGCCAGGGCGATTAAAAAGGCCTTTTTGGTATTGTACTTTTCTCTTATAAGGGCCAGGGCAACGGCCAATCCCTCAGGAATATTTTGAAGGCCTATGGCGATGGCAATGGTTAAACCATTACCGATATCACCATTACCAAAGCCCACCCCAACAGCTAACCCCTCGGGAAAATTATGAAGGGTAATGGCAATAATAAAGAGCCAGACCTTTCTAAGCTGTTGCGTGTCTCTGTCGTTGGGCAGTTTAACCAGCAAATTGTGAGGAGAGTATTGATCCATGAAGTCTAAAAATATACCTCCTATCAATATTCCGATCACTGCGATAGCAGCACCGCCCATGCCGCCCCCGGCATATTCTACAGCCGGTACAATTAAGCTAAAGCAGGTGGCTGCCAGCATGACCCCTGCTGCGAAGCCCAGCATGGTATCTAAGGTTTTGTGAGTGATATCTTTGGTAAAAAAAATTGGTAAAGCCCCTACACCGGTACAAAGCCCGGCAATTAAGCTTGCCAATAGGCCAATGGTAATAATATTAAATTGCGATAGATATTCCACCCTTGGTTGCACCCCCATGATCAATTTAACCTGTATCATTATATTATGGCGATAGAGGATGATTGGTGACCTTTTCTTTTAGGCCAAGGAATAAAATATGCTATAATTAATAGTAAGAAGAATAAAGGTAAGGATGGTAGCATGGATAAATTAGATTGTCAGTTTTATAATAGGCCAACCCTTGAGGTTGCTAAGGATTTATTGGGAAAGGTTCTTGTAAAAAGAGAAAAGAACTACGTATTAAGGGGAAGGATTGTTGAAACGGAGGCTTATATAGGAGCAATCGATAAGGCAGCCCACTGCTATGGAAATAAAATGACCCCCAGAACCAGGGTGATGTTCGGGGAGCCGGGAAGAGCCTACGTCTATTTAATTTATGGAATGTACTATTGTTTAAATGTGGTAACAGAACCTGAGGGAGCTGCAGCAGCAGTATTAATTAGAGGAATTGAGCCCTTGGAAGGAATGGAAGCCATGGCCTACAATCGGTATCAAAGGGAGCTGGACAGCCTCACTAAACCCCAGCTGAAGGGCCTTACCAATGGTCCTGGAAAGCTATGCAAGGCCTTTAATATAACAAAGGAGCATAATGAAGCCGCCCTATGGAGCGAGCGCTTTTACATTACAGATACAGAAGCGCAGCCCTTTGAAATAGTCACCACAAAACGAATTAATATAGGTTATGCCCAGGAGGCCATTGATTTCCCCTGGCGGTATTATATTAAAAATAATCCCTATGTATCTAAAAAATAAAGTATTATGATTGTTCCAGGCTGGTCTTAATTTGATTAAATACCATGGCTGTCAGGTCGGTTGATTTGTCAAGGCCGGTTGTATCGATGGGCTTAGCTATAATGACCTGTACATTGGCAGGCTTAATCCGGTTGCCATTGGCCTCCATAATTTTATAGGAGCCCTTAATGGTGATGGGGACTATTGAGACCCCTGCTCTAGCGGCCATTTTTAAACTGCCGGGTTTAAAGGCCCCTATTTCATCGCCCTTGCTTCGAGTTCCTTCGGGAAAAATCACCATGGAATGACCACCCTTTAATAGATCTATGGCCTTGGTAATGGTTCTGAGGGATTGTCGCATGTCGTTACGGTCAATAAATACACAATCCAAAAGCTCCATCCAGCGATTGACCAGGGGGAGCTTTTTCAGTTCTACTTTAGCTACAAAACCCAGTGGCTTGGGTAAATGGGCCAATAAAATAGGTATATCGAAGTTGCCCTGATGATTGCTGACAAAAAGGACAGGCTGATCCTGGGGAATATGATCAAGGCCGGTGATTTGAATATTGCTGCCGGTACGGTGAAGAACTCGGGCAGCCCATTTTCTTGCAGCCCTATGGGCAAATCCTCGTCTCTCCTCTAATCGATTCTGTTTTTCAAGGCGATTTGCCCTGGGAATAGAAAAGGATACAAAAATCGTATCAATCCAAAAACTGATAAACCAATAGATAGTGCGCATATAGAAATCCTCCTTTATGTAGTGCCTATGTCTATTTTAAACTGAATTGACGGCTTTGACAAATGTCTGTGATAAAATAAAATTAATCATAATAACATTTATCTGAAAAAGATAAAAGGAAGAATGAAAAGGAGGCTAGAGCAGCGTGAAAAAATTTACTGTGGCGGTATGTCAGATGATGGTTACTGATCATAAGGAGCAGAATCTGAAAAAGGCGGAATCACTTATTCGTACTGCTGTAAAGGAACGGGATGCCCAGCTGGTGGTCTTACCCGAGATGTTTAACTGTCCCTATGAAAATCAATATTTTCCCCTATTTGCAGAGGAATACGGAGGCTTGACAACCAGTTTTCTGTCGAGGCTGGCTGGGGAGCTAAAAATTTATTTGATTGGTGGCTCTATTCCAGAGAAACAGGATAACCAAATTTTTAATACCAGCTATGTATATAACCCCCATGGTGACCTAATTGGAAAACATCGTAAAATGCACCTTTTTGACATTGATATTCCCAATGGTATACGATTTAAGGAATCTGATACCCTGGGGGCAGGAAGCCAGGCTACGGTCTTTGAAACAGAATTTTGCACCATGGGGCTGGGAATCTGCTATGATATGCGTTTTCCAGAGCTAATGAGATTGATGGCATTAAAGGGAGCTAAGGTGATCATTGTACCGGCTGCCTTTAATATGACCACTGGCCCTGCCCATTGGAGCAGCTTGCTTCAGGTAAGGGCTCTGGATAACCAGGTTTATTTTGTTGCAGCGTCCCCCGCCCGTGACCTAAAGGCTAACTATCATGCCTACGGTCATTCGGCCATTATTGACCCGTGGGGGCAAGCTATTGCCCAGGCTGGTGAGGGAGAAGCGGTGGTTTATGGTGAGATTGACCTGAGCTATGTAGAAAAAATCAGAAGTCAATTGCCCCTTCTTCAGCATCTTAGAAAAGACTGTTACGCTGTTGTGGAACAGAATGGGAAAAAACTTTAAATTTACGTTGCTGCCATTGGGTTTTTCCAAAATGTCCTTTGAAGTTAGGGCTAAAATTGTTACAATAGAATTGTAATTTAACATACAGGAGGAATGGATATGGAATACAATGATATACTGGTTCGGGCCAAGGAAATAATCGGTACCAAATGTCGTGTATGCAAGGACTGTAATGGTGTTGTCTGTCGAGGTGAAACCCCTGGGGTTGGGGGAAAGGATTCGGGTTCATCCTTTATTCGGAATCGTGAAAAGGTGAACGAGGTAAAAATTAATCTTGATACCCTGGTGGAAGAGGGGGAAATTGACACCACCCTGGAACTATTTGGGCATACCTTTCAATATCCAGTTTTTGCAGCTCCCATTGGGGCGGTAGGAGCGAATTACAGTGATCATCTTGATGACTTTCAATATACCAAGGCAATTATAGAGGGCTGTAAGGAGGCCGGAGTTATAGGCTTTACAGGAGATGGCGTAAAGGATGAGTTCTACGACCTGCCCCTACAGGTTGTGGGTGAAAGTAATGGTTTTGGGATTCCCACCATTAAGCCCTGGCGAAAGGATGAAATCTTGGCCAAGATTAAAAAGGCCGAGGAAAAGGGAGCCATGGCCATTGCAATGGACGTTGATGCTGCAGGCTTGATCTTGTTGGGAATGCTGGGAAAGCCGGTTTCCACAAAATCAGTAGCGGAATTAAAGGAAATCATTTCATCTACAAAGCTCCCAGTGATCTTAAAGGGAATTATGACTGTAGAGGGAGCTAAAAAAGCCCTTGAGGCCGGAGCCTATGGCATTGTTGTATCCAACCATGGAGGCAGGGTCCTTGATCATACCTACGCCACCATAGAGGTGCTGCCTAAAATTGCTGAAGCAGTGGGCGGAAAGATGAAAATATTGATTGATGGCGGCTTTAGAAGTGGTGTTGATCTATTTAAAGCCATTGCCCTGGGGGCTGACGCTGTATTAATTGGCAGGCCCTATGCCGTTGCTGCCTATGGGGGTGGAGCCGAGGGTGTGGCGGTTTATACCCGAAGATTGGGTCAACAGCTAAAGGAGACCATGATTATGACGGGCTGCCATCGACTTTCAGATATAAATCGTACCCATGTAACCTTTGGTGTCTAGAGAAAGGTTATTATGAACAGAATGAATGGGGGGAATGATGGTGAAAAAGGGGATTATTGATCGGTTTGAGGAAAAATATGCTGTGATTGAGGTTGAAGGTGGCCTTGAGAGAATAAAACGGGAATTATTGCCACCTTCAGCCCAGGAGGGGGATGTCATCATGATCGACGGAGACGCTATTACCGTTGATATAAGGGAAACAGAGGCCCGGAAGGATCAAATAAAAAAATTAATGGACAAGCTCTTTAAATAGGTTGGAAAAAGTTACAGCTTAAACATCACCCATTGACTATGTTAGAATTTTAATGAACATAGAAAGGTTGGGTTGATGCGTATGAGAGAAAATCAGAAAAAATACATTGCTTTAGGCCTGGTGCTTTTATTGGGAGCTTCAGGAGTAACCGCCCTTAGTCTTTTAAGGGGGCAAGAAACGCCGATTCTTACACTTAATCAGGAGGACCTTGGGCTTCAGGAGGAGCTCCTGGAGGAGTTGCTGGATGAGAGGGCTGAAGAGACAGAAGATGATACATACCCCCAGGGTAGTGAGGATGAAGCGGAAGATGAAAAAGAGCCTGAAGTAACAGCTCAGGAGGAAAAAAATACCCAGGCTGAACAAGGGTCTAATGAAGAACCAGTAGAAGGGTCGGCAGGGCCCAGTCACGCTCCCATTACAACTAACCAGTACGTTGTGCAGGAAAACGATACATTATATTTAATTGCCCAAAGGGCAGGATTAACAGTAGCTCAGCTAAAGTCCTACAACAATATGAATAGTGATACCCTTTTAAAGGGGCAGGTGCTTTCTATGAAGGCCCTAGAAGGCAGCTCTAGCCCATCTGGCCAAGAAACCGCCTCAAGGGGGAACCGGGAAGAGGACCTATACTGGTTAAGCAGAATTATCCATGCTGAAGCCCAGGGTGAACCCTATGAGGGCAAGGTGGCTGTGGGTAATGTCATACTGAATCGGGTAAAAAGCAGCCTGTTCCCCAATAGCATAAAGGGAGTTGTGTTCGATAAGCAGCAGGGCTATACTCAGTTTTCTCCTGTACTTGATGGAAGCATTTACAACACACCCAATAGCGACAGTATTAATGCTGCCCGGGATGCCCTCAACGGAAGCCGACCGGTGGGAGACGCCCTATATTTTTTAAATCCTGGTAAATCAACAAACTTTTGGATTGTCCAAAATCGCAAATTCATGAAAACCATCGGCGACCATGACTTTTACTATTAGTTTACTATAGCTGGGTTCATTAATAACGCTTTATATTGACAGCAAGCCAAGGGCTTGCTGTTTTTTATAACCTGGAATTCGATAAATATTTTTACATTTAAAAGTTGACAGGCCCCAAGGCTTATGATAAACTACGTACAATACACAATTAAAAAGGTATTAATAAATAGAGGCGCACTGAAGAAGATTATATGATAGGTGCTAAGAGGGCAAGGATACTCAATACTATCATAGAAAGGCTGACGTGCCGAAATTGCTGGGTTTCCTTCAATTCAGCGGTTGGTTATCGCAGTGAAGAACTGGATAACTGTCATAGAGAAAATCTATGGAGTGCTATTTGTTAAAACGTAATTTAAGAAGAAAAAGACCCTTTTCCAGGGGGCTTCTATTGTCTGCTTAGTGTTACATTAACAAACTCCGAGATTCTGGGAGTTTTTTTTGTTGCCTGTAATATAAAATATTATTAGATCAGCAGGATAGGACTTAAGAGATTTGTACAAATATATTTTTATTTGAACAGATAGGGCAATAACCACATATAAATTAATACAGGGAAAAATCTGTAGCTATGTAAAAGCATGTTTTATTTACTTAATCTTAAACATAAGGAGGTTTTTTTATGGGACTAACAGTTGGGGTTGTAGGTGCCACAGGAGCAGTAGGCCGTAAGATGATTGAAATATTAGAGGAGCGAGGAGTTTCTATTGATAAACTCCGGTTATTTGCATCGCAAAAATCCGTCGGTACCCTGATTCCCTACCAGAATCAGCAAATTGCCGTTGAGATGTTAACCGAAGCGGCCATGGCAGAAAACTTTGATTATTTACTATTTTCCGCCGGTGGAAGCATCTCTGAAAAATTTGCCCCGATTGCAGCAAAGGCTGGTAATACTGTAATTGACAATTCCTCACAATGGCGAATGACAGAGGGGATTCCTTTAGTGGTGCCTGAGGTGAATTCCCACGCGTTAAAGGGATACAAGGGAATTATTGCCAATCCAAATTGTTCTACCATTCAAATGGTGGTGGCCCTGGCCCCACTCCATAGAAGGTATGGAATCAAAAAAATCATTGTTTCCACCTACCAGGCGGTTTCGGGTAGTGGGCAAAAAGCCATAGATGAGCTAGAAAATCAAGTTAAGGATGCGGCATATCCCAATCGAGTTTATCCAAAGCGAATTGCTGCCAACTGTATTCCTCATATAGATGTTTTCAATGATAACGGATTTACCAAGGAAGAACTGAAAATGGTATATGAAACACAGAAAATTCTTGAGGACAACAATATTGAAATCAATGCCACAACCGTTAGAATCCCAGTATTATTTGGTCATAGTGAATCGATCTATGTGGAATTTAAAGAAAAACCTGAAATCAATGAAATCACAGAAATATTAAAACTTTCGCCGGGGATAGTGGTAATGGATGATCCAAGGAATAATCATTATCCGACCCCTCTTGAAGTGGCCAATACCGATGCTACCTATGTGGGCAGAATCAGAAGGGATTTATACAATGAAAGGGCCGTCTCTTTATGGGTAGTGGCAGATAACCTTAGAAAAGGAGCGGCCACCAATGCAGTTCAAATTTTAGAAGTCTTAGAAAATCAAAAACAGTAGAAAGGAGCGGGATTGAAATGTTTAATGGTTCAGCAGTAGCAATCGTAACTCCCTTTAAGGGGGGAAAGGTTGATCAGGAGGCCTTTATTAAACTCATTGATTTTCATCTTAATAATCAAACCCAGGCCTTGATTGTGCTGGGAACCACAGGGGAAGCCGCAACTCAGACCGATGAAGAAAGGAATATGCTGATTAAAATAGCTGTTAAGCAGGCAGGGGGAAAAATTCCTGTAATCGTGGGAACCGGTACCAATAATACACAAAAATCCATTGAATATACTAGGCAGGCAGAGGCCCTGGGGGCCGACGGCATATTGGTGGTAACCCCCTATTATAATAAAGGAACCCAACGGGGATTGATTGCTCACTTCACAGAAATTGCAAAATCAACGAAGCTTCCTATTATCTTATATAATGTCCCTTCACGAACCGGTGTAAACTTAACTCCTGATACAGTATTGGCCCTGTCAAAGGTAGAGAATATCATTGGTGTCAAGGAAGCCAGCGGAAATATATCGCAAGTATTGGAAATTAAACGCATTGTACCTTCCGATTTCAAAATCTATTCGGGTAATGATGATCAGGTTGTTCCGATCTATGCCTGTGGCGGTCATGGAGTAATTTCTGTAGCGGCCAACGTGATTCCAAAGGAAATGCAGGCCATGTGCCAGGCCTTTGAATCAGGCAATATCCAGGAGGCCATTGGGCTGCAGGTGAAGTATAAGCATTTGATTGATTTACTGTTTTCAGAAGTAAACCCAATCCCCGTAAAGGCTGCCCTGGGAGCCATGGGATTGATCGAAAACGAGCTTAGACTTCCCCTTACTGCCATGGAAGAAGCAAACAAACTTAAATTATTGGATGAAATGAAGCATTTCGAAATCATATGAAGGGAAGGATAAGATGAAGCTATTAATTTGGGGGATTGGAGGAAGAATGGGGCAGATGATCAAGACTGCCGCTGAAAAGGACCCATACTGGACATGGATTGGGGGAGTCGATCAGGAGCATCCCCTGTCAAATATTAAAGTTCAGCCCGATGTGGTGATCGATTTTTCCCATCCCGATGCTATGGATCAGGTATTAGATTATTGCTTGAGTCAAAGAATACCCCTGGTGATGGGCACCACTGGCTTTACAGCAGAGCAAAATGAAAAGATTGAGGCGGCTGCTGGGGAAATTGCCATTATCCAGGCCACCAACATGTCAATGGGGATGAACATTATGTTTTCACTGGTGGAGCAGGTGGCAAGCCGGTTAAAGGATATGGTTGATATTGAAGTGGTAGAGGTCCATCATAACCGGAAAATGGATGCCCCCTCTGGCAGTGCTGTCACTATTGTGGAGTCTATTGAAAAGGGCCTGGGGGCCCCTGCCAGGCATCAGTATGGCCGTGAGGGCCAATGCCCCAGGGAAAAGGGGGAAATTGGAATACATGCCATACGGGGAGGCAATATAGTTGGTTTACATGAAGCTCATTTCATCAATGACCTGGAGACCATCAAAATAGTCCATGAGGCCCATGATCGGTCTGTTTTTGCCCAAGGGGCTTTGGTGGCTGCAAAGTTCATCATCAAGCAGGATAAAGGACGTTATCATATGAAGGATGTATTAGGTTTATAGTATATCAAATATAACATAAGAAAATATGGGAGGAACATATTGATGGATGCAAATTACATTATTGAGTATATTGGTAAAAGTGTAAAGAAGACACCAGTCAAGGCCTATATTAAGGGCGAACTAAGTAAAATAGACTGGAAGCAATATGACCTGAAGCCCTTTGTAGGAGCTGAATCGGGAACGGTTTTTGGGGAATGGAAGGATCTATCCTCATTTTTAGAATTAAACCAGGGGCTAATTGAGGATTATGTCATTGAAAATGACCGGAGAAATTCTGCCATACCCTTGTTAGATATGAAAAATATTCAAGCAAGAATTGAGCCCGGGGCCCTTATTCGTGAGCAGGTAGAAATAGGGAACAATGCAGTTATTATGATGGGGGCAGTCATTAATATAGGGGCTGTTATAGGTGAGGGTACCATGATTGACATGAATGCAGTCATCGGAGGAAGGGGAATTATAGGAAAAAATTGTCACATAGGAGCCGGAACGGTGGTGGCAGGTGTCATTGAGCCCCCCTCTGCCACCCCCGTTATTGTTGAGGATGATGTGGTGGTGGGAGCCAATGCTGTTATCTTGGAGGGTGTTAAAATAGGAAAGGGATCAGTGGTGGCCGCCGGTGCCGTAGTCATTGAAGATGTGCCCCCCAATGTGGTGGTGGCCGGTACACCTGCCAGGGTCATCAAAACCATTGATGATAAAACTAAATCCAAGACAGAAATTGTTCAGGTTCTTCGCAATATTCAGGAAGCATAGGAGAGCGAAGGACGATGAAAATTGTTGTACAAAAATATGGGGGGTCTTCTGTTGGCTCCATAGACAAAATAAAAAAGGTTGCCGACAGAATTATACAAAAAAGAAATGAAGGCTATCATGTAGTCGTAATTGTATCGGCCATGGGAAAAACCACCGATGAACTAATAGCCCTGGCCAGGGAAATTTCCAGTGAACCTGCCCCCCGGGAGATGGATATGCTTTTGACCACCGGGGAACAGGTTTCCATCTCGCTATTATCGATGGCCTTAATTGCTAAGGGCTATTCGGCGGTTTCCTATACCGGTTACCAGCTTAATATTCAGACCACTGCCCTGCATCAAAAAGCCCGGATTAAGGATATTGATGTATCGAGGGTGCTTGAGGCCCTAAAAAATAATAAAATTGTTGTTGTAGCCGGGTTTCAAGGTGTTACAGAGAATAATGAATATACCACCCTGGGCAGGGGCGGCAGTGATACCTCAGCAGTGGCCCTGGCAGCAAAGCTGGAGGGCCGCTGTGAAATTTATACTGATGTTGAGGGAATCTATACGATGGACCCCAGAAAGCTGAAAAATGCCAGAAAGCTTGAACGTATCAGCTATGAGGAAATGATGGAAATGGCCAGTCTGGGAGCGGGGGTCATGCATTATCGGGCAGTGGAGCTGGCCAATAAGTATCGACTTCCCTTATACGTAGCCTCAACCTTCTCACAGGAAAAAGGTACAATGATCGAATACGGAGGTACAGAGCCAATGGAGGAAACTGTTATTACGGGAATGGCATCAAGTCTTGATGATATACAGGTTACAGTATTGCATTTACCAGCTTCTACCACCTGCCTATATCGGCTCTTTGGCCAAATGGCAGAGGAGGAGGTCAACGTAGATATGATCTCCCAAATGATTACAGAGGATGGAAAGATGTATGTGAGCTTTACCATTCCCAAAACTGAGTTGAAGGTAGCAGAAGCGGTGCTTAACCAATGGAAGGAAGAGGAGCCGGATATTTTGTGGGAGATCAATGACAATATTGCAAAAATATCTGTGGTAGGCCTAGGCATGCGAACCCATTCAGGGGTAGCGGCAAAGGTGTTTGAAATATTGGCTGCAAACAAGGTGGAGGTAAAAATGGTAACAACCTCTGAAATCAAAATTACCTTTGCCATAGACAGTGAGGATGAAACGAAGGCAATAGATTTAATCGGTAATTCCTTTGGTTTGGCGGTGAGGGTATGATGACAGAAAAATGGATGGCTTTAGATCAAGCCTGCTTGCTGCCCACCTATGATAGACTCCCCATTGTGGTAGAAGAAGCAAAGGGAATGTATATAACCGATGTAGCGGGCCAGCGGTATTTAGATTTATTTTCAGGATTAGCCGTTAATGTCTTGGGGCACTGCCATGAAGCGCTGCTTAAGGAAATAGCGTGTCAGGCCAGCCGATTTTCTCATATTTCCAATTATTTTTATAACCAGCCTGCCCTGTTGCTGGCTGAAAAATTGATTAATAGCACTTTTAAAGGAAAAATATTTTTTACTAATTCAGGTGCGGAAAGCACCGAGGCGGCCCTGAAATATATCCATAAATATGGCCAGGATCATAATAGGCGAGGAATCATTGTCTTTAAGGACAGCTTCCATGGAAGAACCTTGGGGGCCTTGAAGCTAACCCGGATGGCCAGTGTACAGCAGGACTTCCCCACAGTTGAAATGCCGGTTTATGAGCTTTCTGGGCAGGATTTAGGCAAACTGGACGAGATCATGTTGGCCCAAAAACCTGCCGCCCTGCTATTTGAGCCCATTTCAGGGTCAGGGGGAATCAATGTCGTTTCAGAGGACTTTATTGAACAGGCGGCTGTACTCTGTAATAAGCACAATGTACTGCTTTGTCTTGACGAAATACAGACGGGAATGGGCAGAACCGGAAAGCTATTCGCCTATCAGCATACCTCGGTGATTCCCGATATGCTTCTATTTGCCAAGGGGGTAGGAGGCGGATTGCCCCTGGGGGGAATTTTAGTTAAGGATAAAATGAGTCACTATTTTAAACCTGGTGACCATGGAACAACCTTTGCACCTAATCCTATTGCTGCCAGCCTGGGGAGAAGAACCCTGGAGCTGTTGGAGGAGGGCCTGCTGGCATCGGTACAGGAAAAGGAAGCCTATTTGGTGAAGGGACTTCGACAGCTTCAGCAGGCCTTTCCCGAAATGCTTGGCGAAATACGGGGAAAGGGCCTGATGCTGGGGGTTGTAATTTTGCAGAATGTCGGGTTAGTTAAGGAACAATTTATGGAAAGAAGGATTCTGGTCAATATGACAAATAGGAACATTTTAAGATTATTACCGTCAATAATTATAGAAAAAGATCATATGGATGAGTTTTTGGAGGCATTTACTGAAATTTTAACAGAATGGAAGGATACCAATGATAAGCTATGAAAACAATCAGCTGGCCATAGAGGGAATCCCTTTATCAGAAATCGTAAAGAATAGACCCACACCCTTTTATCTATATTCCTGGAATCAAGTTGAAGCCAATATTAAAAAGGTGCAATCGGTATTTGATGGAATGAAATATCATATTTCCTTTGCTGCCAAGGCCAATAATAATCTCTATTTATTGAAGAAATTAAAGGAAGCAGGGGTTGGTATTGATATCGTTTCAAAGGGAGAATTTGAAGCCTGCAAAAGAATTGCCTTTGACCCTGGCGAGGTAATTGTAAACGGCAATGGAAAAACGAAGGAGCTATTGCGGGAGCTGGTTCTTTATGGCCCCCGAGCCATTAATGTGGACTCCAGGGAGGAGCTGGCCCGCCTGGCAGAGGTGGTAACAGAGATGAAGCAGCCTGTCACCGTAGCCTTGAGGGTTAATCCTGACGTTGATCCAATTACCCATCCCTATATTTCTACGGGCTTAAAGAAAAATAAATTTGGCATGGATTTAGCTGCTGCAGGTGAAATGATTGCCCAATACCTTCATCATCCCTATATTACCATCAGCGGATTACATCTGCACATTGGATCACAGCTTCTGCAGGTCAGCCCCTATGAGGATGCCTACACCAAGGTTTATGAATTTGTTGAGGGCCTAAAGGATCACAGCTTGAGCTTTATTAATATCGGCGGTGGCTGGGGCATAGACTATATGCGGGACGGCAGTGAATTTCCCCTGACTGTCTATCAGGAAAGGGTAATTCCGGTATTGAAGAAATTCAATATGGAAATCATTATGGAACTGGGCCGCTTTATTATTGGAAATGCCGGGGTACTGATAGGCAGGGTTGAGTATGTAAAGAAGACAGCCTATAAAACCTTTGTGGTGACCGATGCCTCTATGGCAGACTTAATACGGCCCAGCCTGTATGAAGGGTATCATCATATCTATCCTCAGTTTGACGACGGAAAAGAAGGCATTTATGATATTGTGGGCCCCCTATGTGAAACCGGTGACCGTTTTGCAGAGGATCGGAGGATGAAGGCTCCGGGAAAGGATCAATACCTGGTGGTTTGTGACGTCGGCGCCTATGGTCATTCCATGAGCTCAAACTACAACTTTTCTCTTCGTCCTGCTGAATATTTGATGATCGATGGAGAAATTAAAGAGATAAGACCCAGAGAGCGCTTTGAATCGGTTATTGCCTATTATAGAGATTAATTAATAAAATTGTAAAAGTGCTGCGGCCTGTTGGCTGCAGCACTTTTTCTAGTTGAACTTGTCATAATAGATTTTTGATTCATCGAACCCTTTTTTCATTAGGCTATCAATGGTGGATTGAATCATTGGCCCATTACCGCAAAGATAGGCCTCTCGTTCGGCCTTTGAAGCAGCTAGGTACCGATCAATGGCATCATTTACCCGACCGACGCTTCCTTCCCATTGATCTGCTTCGGTGGGCCTTGAAAGGGTAGGAATAAAGGTGAAATCCTCTAGTTCTTCCTCAAATTGCTTCATTTGCTCCAGCATAAATAGATCAGACCTGGTTCTGGCACCAAAGAAAAAGGTGGTTTTTCTTGGGCTGTTTCTTTCCAGCAGCTCATAAAGTATGCTTAATATTGGCGCCATACCAGTTCCCACAGCAACCAAAACAATTTCAGCATCTGTATTCTGCAGATAAAAGTCTCCATAGGGGCCATTCAAGCTTACTGAGTCCCCCTTTGAAAGATGCTGATGAACGTAGGTGGTCAATATGCCGCCCTCAACATAGCCGATTAGTAGGTCAATTGACCTTTTCTGCTTGGTTGGTGAGGCGATGGAGTAGGCCCGATAAACCTCCTCCTGGTTTCCAGGATAGGGGGGAGCAGAAAGCTGAATGTACTGGCCCGGTTTAAAGTCTATCTCTGGTTGGTTTTCACCGGTAATGTTTATCCTTAACAGCTTTATTTTTTCTGTCTGATCCACTATGGTATCCACTACACCTGTGTACATTTTTACATTAAAAAGCTCCTCTGGAATTTCAATTTCCATATCCTCCTTGACCTTAATCTGACAGGAAAGCCGGATATTATTCCGCTGGTCCTCTTCGGTCAAATAGGAAAGCTCGGTTGCCAATACAGGCCCTGCCCCTTGATTTATTTTACATTTGCAGTAGCCGCAGCTTCCCTTGCCGCCGCAGGCCGAGGGAATGAAAATTTCATTGCCCACCAGGGATGAAAGGAGGGTTTTTCCCCCTTCCACCATTAGTTCCTTATCACCATTAATACGAATCTTTTTTTCTCCATAATCGGCAATCAATGCATCGGCCAGGGTTAGAATAATTGCCAGTATTGTTGCAATTCCAGTAATAATACCAGTGGTGATGAGTATTGTGTTCATTTGTCAGCCCCCCTTGCTACTGTATTCTCACAATTCCTGAAAATCCAATAAAGGCCAGGGCCATCAGGCCAGTAATAATCAAGGTGATACCAGGTCCCTCAAGGCCTTTGGGAATGGGTGCTTTCTTTAGCTTGGTTCTAATGCCTGCCATTGCCAGAATTGCCAGGGCCCAGCCTAAGCCGGAGCCTACACCAAAGCCGATGGATTGGGTAAAGGAATAATTACGGATTACCATAAAAAGAGACACACCTAAAATGGCGCAATTGACAGTGATTAAAGGTAAAAATATACCTAATGAGTAGTATAGATTGGGCAGGTATCGCTCTATGACCATTTCAACCAGCTGTACAAAGGCAGCGATGGTGATAATGAAGACGATAAACCTGAGATATTCCAGGCCAAAGGGAACCAAAACATAATGATAGATTATATAATTAATGATGGTGGTGCCTGTTAAAACAAAGGTAACAGCCTGGCCTAATCCCAGGGCGGTTTTAATTTCCTTAGATACAGCAATAAAGGAGCACATACCAAGGAAATTAGCAAGCACCATATTGCTGGTAGAGATAGAGGCAAATAAGATGACAAAGGGATGGATATCAGACATTATTTAACACCTCCTGCAGTCGAAGCTGTGGCTTCTTGATCTCTGGATGCTGAAAGGCTGTTGGCGGCCCATATGACCAGGGCCAGCATGAAAAAGGCGCCAGGGGGCATAATCATAAAAATCCAGTTGGTCCACCAATCCCCCATGACGGCTATTCCAAACAGGGTGCCAAAGCCCAATAATTCTCTGAAAAAGGCGATGATCAGCAGAACAAAGGTATAGCCTAGCCCAGCGGCGATTCCGTCTAAGAAGGAGGCTATGGGAGGATTTTTCTGTGCAAAGGCCTCGCAGCGGCCCATTACAATGCAATTGGTAATAATTAACCCCACGTAGGGGCCAAGGGCCTCGCTCATGGCAGGGTAATAGGCCTTCAGCGTAATGTCAACAATAATCACATAGGCAGATATAATTAGAGTTTGAACCATCATACGAATATGCCTGGGGGTATGTTTTCTAAGCAGCGAAACAGTCAAGCTGGAAAAGGCAGTTGTAAAAATTAGTCCAATCCCCATTACCAGGGTATTCATCATCAAATTCGTAACTGCCAGGGCAGAGCATATTCCTAGGATCTGCCGATAAATCGGGTTGTCTTTAAAGATGCCCATGGCAAATATGTTTTTTAGCTCCTTTCCCTTAATCATATAAAGACCCTCCCTTCATTTGATTAATAATTTCCTGCAGGTTGCTGTTTAAAATCCGTCTGACGGCGTTGGAGGTTCCAGTGGCACCGGTAATGGCATCCACTTGTCCCCCCGGGGTGGGACGATATATGATAAAGTCAGTGTCCTTCTGATCAGGATTAATGTCGATTTGTCTAAATTGCTCCTTAAAAGCCGGCTCATCAATTCGGCCACCCAGCCCAGGGGTTTCACTATGGGAAAGAAAATCTAGCCCTAAAATTTGATGTAGGTCAGGGCTTAATGCAACATAGCCCTGTAAACTTCCCCAAACAGCGTCCCCTTCAATGGGGAAAATATAGCCAACCAAAGAATCGTTTTCATACCCTTCATAGTAATGAAGGCCATTCCTTTCCACGGCCTTAATTTGGGTGGAAAAAAGGTTGCTTACCTCGATGGCATTTTTATCTTCAATGGGGAAATCTAACACATACAGCAGGGATTTTTGCTGCTTAAGGGCTTCATTGAGGTCAATTTGATTTTTTGTCAGCTCATTAATGGTGGCCAGGGTACCCGTAAAGATTACTGTAATTGCAATCATGAAAAGAATTGAACGGTAATTGATTTTTTTCATGCTGTCACCTGCTTTCTTTTACGAGCTGCCTTTAGGTATTTGAATCCTTCATCTAATATGGGAACAAAGGTATTCATAATCAGGACGGCAAACATGGCTCCCCCTACAAAAATTCCATAAATTCGTATCAATACTGTGATAAGACCAATCAATAAACCATAAATCCATTTTCCGGGGGTTGTTTTAGGGGCAGTAATGGGCTCGGTGACAAAGAAAACCGCCACCAATAAAAACCCTCCTGAAAGCAGGCCATAGAGGGGGCCTGGAACAGTATCGGGATGAAGTATGTGTAAAAAGCCAGATGCAGCGGTAAAGCCTATAATGGGGGCAGCCAGGAGTTTCCAATCAATTGTCTTTGTAATTAATAAAATGGTAGCTGCCAGTAAAATTAACAGGCCACTTGTCTCTCCCAAGGAACCAGGAATATTGCCAAGAAATAGTTGCCCCAGGGGTAAGTCTGCACCGGTCTGTCTTAAAAGGGTAAGGGGCGTGGCACCGCTGGCTGTATCAAGGGCCGGTGTCAAATAGGCAGTAAAGCCCCCGGGAAAGCCCTGGGCGGGAAGATTCCATTGTACAGTCAGATACTCCGGAAAGCAAACGTATAAAAAGGTTCTGCCCACCAGAGCAGGGTTAAAAACATTAAAGCCATAGCCACCAAAGACTTCCTTGGCAAAGGCCACACCGAAGATAATTCCCACGGCCCCCACCCAGAAGGGAGTTGATGCCGGCAGGGTCAGGGTAAACAGAACACTGGTTACAATAACTGCTTCGGTAACAGGCTTTCCAGATTTCCGTTTAAACAGATATTCTGTCATGACACCGAAAAATGTGACTATGGTCATAAGTACCAGCGGCCTCCAGCCAAAAAAGTAAATACTACCTATGATTACTGGCAAAAGGCTAAGTAAGACTTTTCTCATGAGAGGCTGCTTCATAAAGCGTATGTTTTCTTTTAAAGCCATTATTCTGACCTCCTGTCTGTTAAATGATAATAATTATCTACCCAATGATTTAAAATACAAAACAACTAACGATAAAACTTTTCCAGAGTTTGTCAACCTCTGTCAAAATATTTTACATTAAGGGACTTGCATAGCTTAAAGCTATTGGGTAAAATAAATTCATTATAGAATATGCAGAAAAAAACAATAAGGAGTATTACTAAATGAAATTAATCTACGGTACCTCAAATCTTGCAAAGATTAAGGCTATGAGAGAAATGCTTAAGGAAACCGATATTGAAATGATAGGCTTAAATGAACTAAAGATGAGCTTACCCAAAATTGAAGAGGATGGGAAAAATCCCCTAGAAAATGCAAGAAAAAAGGCATTGGCCTACTATCAAGCAACTGGTTTGCCGGTTTTTTCCTGTGACAGCGGTTTATATTTTGAAGGCCTGGAGCCGGAGCTGCAGCCGGGGGTATTTGTTCGGCGAATCAATGGCAAGGAGCTAACCGATGAGGAAATGATCAGTTATTATTCAAACATGGCAAGAAAAAGGGGAGGAAGCCTCAAGGCCCAATATAAAAATGCCATTTGCCTGGTAATTGATTCTGAGCATATTTTTGAAGACCAGGGAGAGGATCTTTCTTCAGGCTATTTTCTATTGGTGGATACACCCCACAAAAAAAGAGAAAAGGGATTCCCCTTAGATTCCCTTTCGGTGGATCCATCCAGCGGATGCTACTACTATGACTTAGAACCTGAATCGGAATGGGATTTTGTAAGGGAGGAAGGTTTTAGGCGTTTTTTTGAAGCCGCCCTTAAAAAATATGCAAAAACCAGTTTAAAAAAACCTGTTTAATACTAAATTAATACTTGAAATCCTTTTCCAAAGATGGTAATATAGATTGTAGCTTAAAACACTAATATTTGGGCAATTAACTCAGCTGGTAGAGTGTCTCCTTGACGTGGAGGAAGTCAGGGGTTCGAGTCCCTTATTGCCCACCAATAATAATCGTAAATGCAAGGTATTCAGCAATGGAACAAGCTGGAAACTTGCATTTTTTCTGTTTTTATACCATTTTTTCTATCATCATTTTTAATAAGTGAATTTGAATACTCGGCTATGGCCTAATTTCTTGTCCTCTATTAATATGTCAAGCAGGAAAATGCCGTGTTCCATACCAATAGACAGCATATAGAAATTTATATTGCATACAGGTCTTGACAATTCTTGGTTTTTATTCTATAATGTGAATGAATAAATAGAAATTCATTCATATTTTGTGAATTTGGAGGTACCCATATGGAAGATAAAAAGACGCTAATCTACCATTGTGCAAAGGAATTGTTCAGCGAAAAGGGGTTTAAGGATACGAACATCTCAGAGATAACTAAGAAAGCCGGGATGGCTGTGGGAACCTTTTACAACTATTATCCATCCAAAGAAAAACTGTTTATGGATATTTTTTTGGAAGAAAATGCAAGGCTCAAGCAAAACTGTTTTCAGACTCTTGACCTCAGTCAAAGTCCCTTGATGGTGGTTAAGCAAATGTTGAAGCTCAATGTGGAGGGAATGAGAGCAAACCCCATTCTAAGGGAGTGGTATAACAAAGGTGTTTTTGAAAAGCTCCAGCAGATTTACAGAGAAGAAAATGGGGTAGATGCGGTAGGCTTTTTATATGACAGCTTCCTCGAAATTGTTTCGCAGTGGCAGGGCCAGGGAAAAATGCGTAAAGACATTGACAGCAAAATGATTATGATGATTTTCGCAGCAATTATAAACGTCGATACGCACAAGGAGGAAATCGGACTTGAATATTTTCCGATGCTCCTGGAGCACATGACGGAGTTAATTATGAAAGGTCTGATGGACTGCTCCGAATACTAAATGGGGCAGTATTTTTTCACCAAGAAAATGAACGAATAATTTATTATTCATTCATATAGTATAAAGGAGGAAATTTCAATGAAAAATCAAGAAAATTCAAAACCTGTTAAGCCAAAGGGTATTCGCATTCAAGTCACAGAAAATGGTGTATTAACCGCAAATGTGCAGATTCCGTACTTTATTGTTAAGATGGGATTGAAATTCGGACAAATGGCGGATAACTCCAAAAAGAAAGGAAGCCATGAAGACGAACTGGAAAGACTCAAAAACATCGATATTGATACCATTTTAGAAGAACTGAACAGCGGAGAGCTTTCACTCCCCTGTACTTTGGTGGATGTTGACGAACTGGAAAAAAACAAGCATGTGACAATTACCCTGGAATAAAAAGGGTGGGAGGTATGTAAATGGGAGCTTTTAAAACAGGCAGAAAGAATATCAAAGTCTGGCTTATCGTTTTGATTCTATTAGGTGTGGGCGTACTGGGCTCAATGATTGCACTTCTTACTGATACCCCTGAACGGCAGGAGCTTCAAATGCTTACCATCGGAAACGTTGACTTTAATAAGCTGCAGGATGGAACCTATGTCGGGGAATACAATGGAACGAAGGGAAATTCTAGAGATGTAACCGTCGAAGTAACGATATTCGGCGGTGAAATTACAGATATAAAAATACTAAAAGGTGCCTTGGACAGTGATGGAAATCCTGTTGAAGTAACAGACGGAATGACTATGGATGATTTGCTTCAAAGGGTGATCAGATCGAAATCATTACAGGTAGATGCTATCAGCGGAGCAACCCTTACCTCTAAAGCTCATCTGAAAGCATTGGAGAACGCCCTAAGGAAAGGGATGAAGGATTAGTTCAATAATATCGCCAAAAGGCTCTCCGATGGAGGGCCTTTTTACAGCCCGAACATCTGCTTCGGGAGGTATTTTATTCAAGGTCGACTTTAAATCTCCTAAAACAAAACTTGTACTACTTAAAACGTTAATTAATATTTTTAAAAAAAATAATTGACACTAAGAATAGAAAAACATATAATAATTGTAATTAATGTAATAGTTAGATATATTAATACTATTACAAAAGGAGGTTTAAAAAATGAACGGTAAAATTGCATTAATTGGGAGCTTTGCAACGGACTGGATTCGATACAGTAATTATGAATTGAAAGAAAATGATAAAGGGACCCTTTATATAGTCCCTACTAAGGACGCAGCCTACAGCATGTATAATCCCTTTAATGTGGCAGAGGATTTACTGATAGATTTAATGGAGATCGGACAAATTGTCTTGAAGCTAGACAAAAAAAAGGAAGACCGAAATCATCCGGAACTATTAAGCGCAATCGTGATCTTTGCCAAAAAATATGGTCTACTGGGCTTAATTAGTGGCAGTGTATATAATCGAAATGTTATCGGTGAAGAACTTGTATTAATGATTGAAGGCAATCATATAACACGGGAAAGGGTAATGAAAGCAAAGGAATATATAGACCTGTTTATTCCCTTTGTAAAAGAGGATGAAGTGTTTTTTAAAACGTATCGAAATAGTGTTGATGTCGTAAAATGGGAAGAATCACCAAAATTCTTTGGAAAACGGCCTGTGGTTATGGATTTAATCTTCTCCCGGTTTTACGCCGAACAGGTTAAGTGGATTGCAGATTTTGCTAAATTAATTGTTACTCATTTTAATCAGCTTCTGACCTATCGAAATTCCTCAGCCTATTTGACTGAAAATGTAACTATTATGGCAGGGCAATTCCATGCCGAAAAAATTGGCTTTACCATCAATCAGCTGGATAAAACAACTATAGCATGGCAATTTGATTCATTAAAAACAGCCGTCGAAACAATCTATGCCTTCGGGGTTACAGACGAAAAAATTTTATTAAGTCGATGTGTCCACTGTGATAAGATCTTCATTGCCAACAGCAGCAGGGAAAAGTACTGTAGTCCATCGTGTAGAAATTATGCCAATGTCAAGAAAAGTAGAAGCAGAAAAAATAATAATAAAGGGAGTGAATAAATTGAACAGAAAAAAGGAACTGAAGCAAATGTATAAGGAAATGAAAACCCCCATGGGGATTTTGATAATTAAAAATATTGAAAATAACAGGTTTCTTCTTCATGCCACAACCGATACCAAAAGCATGATTAATCGAGATCGGTTTCAGCTTAAGGCCGGAAGCCATCGTTTTAAGGAATTACAACTGGATTGGAACCAATATGGAGAAGCATCCTTTGTTTTTGAAGTGCTGGAACCATTGAAATACGATGAAAAGGAGGGAAATAAAGACTATAGTGAAGAACTGGAAATCATGAAAATGATCTGGTATGAAAAATTATGTAAAGCTGGTATGGAACCATATGAAAGATAAAAGACAAAGCAGAGGAATTTTTAAGATAGCCATGGGTAAGTAGGCTACAGTTATATATGTCGACTAAAAGCTAATAAAAGGGGTTGTTTGACTATCATAAAAAAGGGTAAAATAGGATAAGACCTATTTTTAACAAGGAGGCATCTATGGGGGAAATAACCTATCAGGAAATCAGAAAAAATGAGGAAATTAAAACCTATCTTCAGATGGGGGATAATCTTTTGGGAGTTTTAGGCTATACGGAACATGCCTATGTACACGCAGGAAAGGTTGCCGAAACAGCAGCAAAAATATTATTAAAGCTGGGCTATACAGAAAGGGAGGCGGAGCTGGCCCGAATTGCCGGCTATACCCACGATATAGGAAATATGGTAAATCGGGTGGATCATGCTCAAACCGGTGCCCTGCTGGCCTTTAATATTTTCACCAGACTTGGGATGAAACCGGAAGAAATCGGTATTATTGTGGCGGCCATAGGAAACCATGATGAGGGGTCTGGGGCACCAGTAAGCAGTGTGTCTGCTGCCTTAATTCTGGCCGATAAAACCGATGTAAGACGAAGCCGTGTCAGAAATGATGACTTCGCCACCTTTGATATACACGACCGGGTCAATTATGCCGTTGAGGATGCAAAGATCATCATTGATGGAGAGATTAAATCGGTACTGTTGAATTTAACCATTGATACTAAAATATGCTCCCTAATGGAATATTTTGAGATATTCTTAACCAGAATGATGATGTGCCGAAGGGCAGCAGACTTTCTGGGGGCTAAGTTTGAATTGGTCATTAATGGTACCAAATTATTATAATAGAAGCTTCAATAAAAGCCAGGAGACCTGGCTTATTGATTGCTTTTTTCCAACCTGTGCCGTAATTTAACAATACAGTCGTCAGCCTTGGCATAGCCCAGTACGATATCTTCTGCCAAAGCTCGGCAGGAAGGCGAACCGCAGGCCCCGCAATCAATATTGGGCAATGTAGCTAAAACCCGCTCAATGGATTCCATTTTCTTGATGGCCTCAGAAATATCTTCATCCAGCTTAATAACTTGAATAGGCAATAAGGGTTCAGTTAATCTATATTCTTCAAAGGAAGCCTGATGTATCCTGGGGGCTGTTTGGGCGTATTGTTCTACCAATCGACGAATTCGATTTCTTGCCACAAAAGAATTTTCAATATTCAAGCTTCCGCCTACACAACCATTGGTACAGGCATGGCATTCTACAAAGGTCAGGTCATTAATTTTGTGATATTCTATTTCTTCCAATACACTAATGACATTTTGAATACCATCAACGGCTAAAAATTCTTTTATGGCCAGGGCTTGACTTTGTCCCCCAGAACGGGCCCAACCAATTCCCCTGCCTGAAGAATAAAAGTCAGAGATGGTGCCTTGAGCAGCCTCTATAGTTTTACTGATCTCTAGAAATACTGATTTTACCGATAGGGTACCGGTCACTCTCGATTTTTTAATACCTACAGGCTTTTGAAAGCTGTAAATTTTAGCCGGACATGGAGAAATATAAAATACACCGATGTCTTCTTCATTAAGGTCCTGCTGCTCCATGGCATCTTTTCTGGCTAAATGGGCGGATATTTCTACAGGAGAGTCAAAGGGTAAAATATGGTCGATTAATTCAGGGAACCTTATTTGAATTAACCTAACGATCGTTGGACAGGATGAGGATATGATTGGAAATTTAGTTGATTTAGCGATAAAATTCCTTGTAAATTCGGTTATTAAATCTGCTCCCTGGGAAATTTCAAAAATATTATCAAAGCCTAATTTTAGAATTCCCTTTAAAATCTGAGAGGGACTATATATTTCGTGGAACTGGCCATAAAGGACAGGGTCTACCAAGGCAATTTTATATTGATAATGCTGTATGGCACTGAGGTCATCGGTAACGCCGAATCTGGCTCTACGGGGACATGCCTGAATACATTGACCGCAGTTAATACAACGTTCCTTAACAATTTTGGAATGGCCAGATTTCACCCGTATGGCCTCTGTTGGGCAGCACTTTAAACAGTTGGTACAGCCAACACATTTAGAAGGATCTAGGGCAATTGCATGAATTTTAGAATGCATAAGGACTCCTCCTAAGGTAATAATAAATTAGAATTTAAAGCATATCAATATTATACAATGAAAACGATCACAAGTGAAATCAAATCAAGCAAATATTTTATATTTCTGAAAAGTAATACAATTTTAATTCGGCTATAGCCAGCATCTTTATTTATAGGAGACTATTCTGCTGGGTGCTATGATATGCTAAAAATTTCTTACTATGGCCGGATGAAAGCTAAAATATAAATAATATTGCAGAATGGAGGAAAAATATGAAAAAATTAGGTTTATTGCCTCGGTTGGTAATTGGAATTGTTGCAGGAATCATAATTGGCATTACAGGAATCGAATTTTTAACCAGGCTGTTGATCACCTTTAGTGGTATCTTTGGTAATTTTTTAAGCTTTATTGTTCCGCTTTTGATTATAGCCTTTGTGGCCCCGGGTATTGCAGAGCTTGGCGGTAAGGCAGGAAAGCTGCTTGGCATTACCACAGGTATTGCTTATCTATCTACCATCATAGCTGGTATTCTTGCTTTTTTCGCTGCCTCACTGATTTTGCCAGCCATCATCCCTGGAGGTGGTGAGATAGCCGGCGAAGGTCAGAGCATTAGCACATTTTTTGATATTGAGATCCCTCAGATCATGGGGGTTATGTCGGCCTTGGTGACCGCCTTTCTGTTGGGTCTAGGAATGGCATCAATAAAGGGAAAGACCATCTTTCATTTTATGCAGGAGTTTCAAGAGATTATTAATAAGGTAATTAGATTTATCATTATTCCGCTGCTGCCAATTCACATTGCAGGAATATTTGCCAGAATGGCCTATACGGGAGAGGTTGTGAAGACCCTTTCAGTTTTTGGGCGAGTGGTACTACTCGTGTTCGCTGTTCACCTAATATACATATTACTACAATACCTTATTGCAGGCAGCTATACTGGTCGTAATCCAATCAAGGCTTTAAAAAATATGCTTCCGGCCTATTTTACAGCAATCGGTACCCAATCTTCAGCGGCAACCATTCCGGTAACTGTTCGTTCAACCTTAGCCAACGATGTGAGTGATGAGGTGGCTGAATTTGCAGTACCTCTATGTGCCACCATTCACCTGGCCGGTAGTACCATCACCCTAACCATTTGTGCCATTGCCGTTTTAGCCCTAGAGGGACAACTGGTTACACTGGGTCAAATTGTTCCCTTCATTATGATGCTGGGCGTGACAATGGTTGCCGCCCCTGGAGTACCGGGAGGAGCAGTGGTGGCGGCCCTGGGTCTGTTAGAGACTATGCTGGGCTTTAATGAACCGCAGCTTGCATTAATGATGGCAATCTATATTGCTCAAGACAGCTTTGGTACTGCCGCCAACGTCACAGGAGATGGCGCTATTGCTCTAATTGTCAATAAGCTGGCATCAAAATAGAAAAAGGGAGGTCTTTACAGATCTCCTTTTTAATTAAATTGATTGTTATAAAAAGGCAATTTTTTAGGAAATTTTAATAGAGATATAATATAATCATATTTTGAAGGAGCTGCTTAGTATGAAGGATCAAAATAAGGGGTTAATCGACCGAAGGGATCAGCAGGAGCAATATAAGTGGGCTATAGAAAAAATCTATGAATCAGACCAGCATTGGAAGCAGGATTACGATCATGTAAAGGTACTATTAAAGAAAATTAAACAGCTTGAGGGTAATTTACACAGTCAGGATAACCTGCTAAGGGCTATGGAACTGTATGAAGAAATTATGAGGTTAAGCTTGAAGGTATTTGCCTATGGAAAAATGAAAAGGGATGAAGACAATACCCTTTCTCAATACCAGAAACTGGCTGATCAGGGACAAAGCCTTTATATTGAAGCAGAAACCAGTCTTTCCTTTCTGGTTCCCGAATTACTTAAGCTCAAGGAAGATCAATTAGAGGAATTTTTATTAAGGAACCCTAAATACCAGCATTTTTTTGATGATATATTAAGGGGAAAAGCCCATGTGCTAACCAGTAAAGAAGAAAATATATTAGCACGGGTCGGTTCCATAGCTCAAGGGCCGGCGACCATATTTTCAATGTTTAATAATGCAGATATAAAGTTTCCCATCATTGAAAATGAAAAGCATGAACAGGTTGAGCTGACAAAAGGCAACTACATTACCCTGTTGGAAAGTGCCGACAGGAGAGTAAGAAAAGAAGCCTTTTCAGCCCTTCATAACAGCTATGAAAAAATGAAAAATACGCTGGCCGCCATCTATTCCACCAATCTAAAGAAGGATTATTTTTATGCAAGGGTTCGAAACTTTTCATCGTCCCTGGAAGCCTCTTTATTCAATGGAAATATACCCACTACCGTATACGATCAATTGATAGAAGCCGTTCATCAGAAGCTGCCGCTGCTTCATCGCTATGTAAGACTGAGGAAGGAGCTTTTAAATTTGGATGAGCTGCATATGTATGATCTGTATACCCCTGTCGTGACAGGAATTGATATCAAAATTCCCTATGAAGTGGCTAAGGAAACAATATTAAAGGGTCTTGCTCCTCTAGGAGAGGAATATGTTGATTTATTAAGGTTTGGATTTGAAAATCGGTGGGTGGACGTCTACGAAAATAAAGGAAAAACAGGAGGAGCTTATTCATGGGGTACCTATGACTCGTATCCCTTTGTTTTAATGAATTATCAAGGCAAGGTGGGAGACATGTTTACGCTGGCCCATGAAATGGGCCATTCATTACACAGCTATTATACAGCCCGGAATCAACCCTTTCTTTATTCCCAGTACAAGATATTTGTTGCCGAAGTGGCCTCAACGGTCAATGAAGCCCTGTTAATGGATTATATGATTAGGAACACTGAAGAACCTAAAGAAAAGATGTATTACATTAATCAATATCTGGAACAGTTCAGAGGGACCATCTTTCGACAGGTGATGTTTGCCGAATTTGAAAAAATAACCCACGAAAAGGTGGCTTCAGGCCAAAGCTTGAATGCCGAGGAGCTTAGTAAAATTTATTATGATTTAAATCTAGCATACTTTGGCCAAGATATGGTGGTTGATGATGAAATTGCCATAGAGTGGGCTAGAATACCTCATTTCTACAGGAACTTTTACGTATATCAATATGCAACAGGCTATGGAGCGGCCATTGCTCTATCTAAAAATATACTTGAAAAGGGAGAGCCTGCTGTGGCAGCCTATCTGGAATTTTTAAGGGCAGGAGACAGTGATTATCCCATTAATGTACTACAAAGGGTCGGTGCTGATATGACTACCTCAAAACCAATTATTCAAGCCCTTGAGGTATTTGAAAAGCTATTGGATCAATTAGAACAGATGGGATGAAATTATCATTGCGATTAAACAGGTAACTTTAATGGGCTGCTTAAACAGCCCATTAAAATTATATTTTTTATTATACAAATCCACCAATATCTATAGATTTATGGTATAGTTTTATATATGTTAAACAGATTATCCCCGTGGCAATTAAAACAGGGTACTAGATAGAGGGTGAAACAAGTGAAGATTAAACCGTTGGAATTACTAGCGCCATATAGTGCAGAGGATCTTTTCGGACAAGCACTACATTATGAAAAATGGATATGGGTTAACGAAGAAACCTTAATGGACTTGTTTATGGAGGTATTAGATTACGATAGCTATGATGAGAAAATTCTTTTAGAGGAAATTTCCCTGGCTAAGCAAGAAATACTAGACAGTATTAAAGAGAAGCTCCGAAAGGCAGGCTGGATTAAGGTAAGCCAGAGGGCCTTTGAAGAGCTTAATTCAGATTTTAATGCCACTGAAGACATAGAAACCCATGTGTTTTTAGAGCGTGGGTATTATATGTCCTTAATGGTTTCTACAATGAGGCAGCTGGAATGGGCCTTAAGGGCAATGGCAATTGATACCTATCAGCACTTAAATGCGGAAGGAACATCTTTAAAAGAGATATACAAGGAAAATTATCAGGAAAATTTCATGATACTGGAAGGGTTTTTAGCCAGAGAGGATTATGAAAAGGGAATGGGTGAGTGGCGTTTTTCTTGGCCCAGTCAGACTCTAACCTTCTTTAAAAATCATCAGGAACACAGGCAATGGGTCGAAACCCAAGCAAATTTTATCTTTGAAGAATTAAATAAATAATGTGTATACATTGATTATGCTATATAATGTAAGTGACAATTAATATAACAACAAAATTGTAAAAAGCCTTTTAAAAAGGATATACCCTTAGGCAGGATGTGATAAGATTTGAAATGTCTTAATGCTAAGGTAAGAAGACTCCTTTTGCTCTGTTTGGCAACAACCTTTATGGGTCAAATCTATGTAAATCCCTTTGACAGTGATTTTAGATTTTCATTAAGTGTTGTTGCCTTTGCTTTATTTATATATTGGTATCAGGAATTGGAGATTGTACCGGTTTCCCTTATAACAGGGGTGTTCCTATGGTTTTTTAGAACATTAATACAATTTACCCAGCCAGGGGCAGGGTCCTTCCTGACCCTGATGGGAGTACATTTTCCTGTTGTTATTTATTATCTTGTCTTTGGAATGTTCTTACGAATATTTAATTTTCGGTACCTGCATCAAGACAGGCGCAGCTTTATTCTATTACTTATTGCGGCTGATACCCTGGCGAATCTAACTGAAATTATAATTAGGCAGGAAGCTACCATTAGCCAGACCATTTTTGCATTACTATTAGCTGGTTTGATTCGAGGCCTGGTGACCCTATTGGTAATAGAGGCATTAAAATACTATAAAATGCTTTTAGTAAAGGAACAGCATGAAGCTCGTTACAAGCAACTTATTCTATTAACAGCTAATTTAAAATCAGAAATATTTTTTTTAAGGAAGTCTATGGAGGACATAGAAGAAGCCATGGCCAAAAGCTATGGGCTATATCATCAATTAAAGGAGCTTCAGTATCCTGATTTAAAGGACCTTTCCTTTTGTGCCCTTTCGGTGGCGAAGGATATTCATGAGATAAAGAAGGATTATTTAAGGGTAACAGCGGGCTTGGAAAAGGTCATGCCTGAAATGAAGGCCTACGGGGGAATGTATCTAAAAGATATATTCAATGTAATAGAAGACAGCTTTCAAAAAACAATTGCTAAGGATAATAAACAGATCAGTTTACACTTTAAGCCGATGGGAAATGTATTCATTAAAAGGGCCTACGAGCTGATCTCAATTATTAATAACTTAATTACAAACGCCATCGAAGCCAGCCCAGAACAAGGACAAGTACGGGTCGAGGCCTTTGTGAAAGGGCAGCACCTAAAAATTGTAATTCGTGACCAGGGACCGGGTATTGGAACTGACAAATATGATATTATCTTTGAACCCGGCTACACTACAAAGTTTGACCAACTAACAGGAAAAATGAGTACAGGAATCGGATTGACCCATGTACAGCATCTGGTTACCGTTCATTTTAACGGTCGAATTGATGTTTTTTCTGAAATAAAAGGGGGAACATGCTTTTCAGTTGAGTTGCCTATAACCAATCTATAGGGGGAATGGTTAATGGAATTAGATATTTATATTATTGATGATGACATAAGCATAAGACAAATCATTAAAAATATTATTATGACTAATCAGCTTGGAAATATAGTTGGAGAAACCCATGATGGTGAAGCGGCCTTAACGGAACTGGTCCTACTAAAGCCTGATATCATTATTGTTGACCTGTTACTGCCTACCCTGGATGGAATAGAGCTGGTTAGTAAGGCGAAATCCATTACAAAGGATATGCTTTTCGTTATGATTTCCCAGGTTTCTGCCAAGGACATGGTTGCTAAGGCCTATGAAGCTGGTATTGAATATTTTATTAACAAGCCCATCAATGTTAACGAAGTGGTTTCTATTATGAAAAAGGTTATTGAAAAGCATCGTCTATCCTCAACCTTACGATATATAGAAAATGCCTTTCATATCTTTAAAAATCCCAATTCTCAGAAGATTTATTCTGAGGCAGGCATGAATAATGATGAGGATAAGATTAGGCTAATTTTATCTCAATTAGGTATTTTAGGGGAATCGGGAAGTCAAGATATAATCAATATTTTAGGTATTCTGACGGCAAAACGAAATGGGCTTAATAATCATCTAACCAGATATAAAACCTCAGATATCTATAGGCTTCTTAGCCTTCATTATAAAAAAGAAAAGCCATTAGAAGAATCCAGCGAAAAAGCAATTGAGCAAAGAGTCAGGCGGGCCATAGCCAAGGCCCTTAAAAATATTGCCAGTATAGGATTAGAAGATTTTAGTGATACGGTTTTTTCCGCCTATTCCAATTCCATCTTTGATTTTTCTGAGGTCAGGGCAGAAATGGAATATTTGAAAGGACGAAAGCATTATCGAGGAAAGATCAATGTAAAGAAATTTTTAGAAGGTATTATGCTGTTTGCCCAAGGTCTGTAAAAAAACACCCCTAGAAGGTTTAACGTAAGTGTTAAATGGCCTTTGACAGGGGTGTTTTTCAAATAAAGACTTTATAGAAATTTATCCTTTGCCTTGCTCCAAAATTCAAAATCCTTAAGACGTAGCATTCTTACCTTAACCTCCGATAGCTTCAGGGCAATTTCAGTAATACTTTGATAACGGTATTCCATTCCATCCGATACAATTACAATGGAATCTTCGTAGTGATATTCGGGATTTACCTTAATAATGGCATCGGGCGGTAAAATGATACTAGAGGTGAAGCTACGATAGGCCGTGGTGTTAATGGGGGCCAGGGGGGTTACCTGTAGAACACTTAAGGATGGATCAACAATACTGCCTCCTACAGAATAGTTATAGGCAGTGCTGCCTGTTGAATTGGCCACTAAAATTCCATCACCGCTGAACCGTTGTATTAAATTGTCATTGACAGAAATGTCAAGGTGTACTGTTCTTGATTTATCGCCCTTAATCACAATTTCATTAAGACCAAGGGCATTAATACAATTTGAACGAGTGCAAATAACAGCCTCTACAGGATTAATCTCCTCAATGAAATAATCACCCCTTGAATAGCTCTCTAAAAAATGATCAATTTCATCAGGGTTTATTTCGGTAAAAAATCCCAGGTGACCTGTATTTATACCTAATATGGGGATATCTGTAAAGTTATATTGATGTATGGCCCTTAAAAAAGACCCGTCACCCCCGATACAAATGGTTAAATCGGCGGTATAATCAAAGGAATCGGGTACAATGTAATCTAATTTAAGGAGTGCCGATTTTAATTGATTAAAGGTGTCTATAGAAAATTTTGAGTCATTATACACAATATTAATGATTTTATTTAAATTCATTCTGAATTCTCCTTTAAACATAATAGGTTAAATCGTATTGAAACCTTATTATATGTATATAGCATCATAGTATATTTTAAACAATTATTCTTTTTACATGCCAAGGCCAGGTATAAGTTTTCCTCTACTCAATAATTCTATAAATAAAATAGAAATCCTCTTAACTTTATATTTTCGTACATTCGTACATAAGATTAATTATGAACATTTGTTGCTTTGGAAGCTTCTTATAGAATAACGACGCTATTGCTGAATTTTCGATTTCATAATATAGTAGAATAGAGCTAAAAAGAAATTAAGTAGGTGAAGAAATGCTAATTGAAGATAAACAGACAGAAAGCAGGCTGGTGTATCTGGTCGAAGCCGGTGAGGGGGGCCGATCGATAAAGGAAATTTTGAAGGGTAAATTAAGTTTTTCCAGCCGGCTGCTAACAAAGATCAAGCAGGGAAGAAATGTATTGGTCAATGGACAATATAGAAAATACCACGAGGAAGTTTCAGCAGGGGATATAATTGAAGTGTTTATGGATGAGCCGCCTAATCAATTCCTTCCTCAAAATATCCCCTTTGAGGTGCTGTATGAAGACGTGGATTTAATTATCGTTAATAAGCAGCCTGGCATTGTATCTCATCCAACCAAAAGTCATCCCATTAATACAATGGCCAATGGAGCCGCTTATTATCTTCAGCAACGGGGAAGCAGCTGCAGAATACGATTTGTAAATCGGTTGGATATGGATACCTCAGGCCTTCTAATCATAGCCAAAAATCCCTATGCCCATCATATTATGTCTGAACAAATGAAGAAAGACCAGGTTCGAAAAAAATATATTACCTTTGTTGAAGGCAGGGTGCAAGAGGAATCTGGCACAATCAGTGCACCCATTTACCGCCCCTCGGAAGATGCTATTTGCAGGGTAGTAGATGAGCGGGGACAAGCATCTATCACTAAATATCGAGTGATGGAACGATTTTTAGGGGCAACAATGCTTGAAATCGAACTGTTAACCGGCAGAACCCATCAAATAAGGGTTCATATGAGCCATATAGGACACCCAATTATTGGTGACACCCTGTATGGGAAGGAAAGTCCACTGATTAACAGGCAGGCTCTGCAAGCCTATCGTTTGGAATTTCTACAGCCACGTTACCGCAAGCCTGTTTATGTAAGGGTACCCTTAGCAGAGGATATGGAGGCTTTAAGAAGCTATTTACAACAAAGAAGATTATAGGTTCGCCTCAATGGCGAACCCAGAATTTTAAATAAAAAAAATTTAAGAAATTATAAAATGCAAGGTGATTTTTAATAGCCTCAAATAATATTGGGGCATTCAACGCTCGAAATAACTAGGGTCTATTTTTATTTAGCCAGTGCCTACACAGTAAAAACTTTAAAAAACTTACCACTTTAGACAGGTTAAGGGGTCAGAAGGTAAGATTATAGTGATACCTTGACTACTTTCAAAAACACAAAAAACTAAAGATTTTCAAAAAATAAAAAAACGGCCTAAATTTTTGAATTTAAGCCGTTTATCGCTTTTTGGTGGAGATAAGGGGATTCGAACCCCTGACCTCTTGACTGCCAGTCAAGCGCGCTCCCAACTGCGCTATACCCCCGCAAGTACTACCGACAAATAAAATCATACTAAAAATACAAATAAAAGTCAAGAGAAAAATTAAAAAAAATAAAAAATGATGGACAGAGAAAAAGAGAAAAAATTTGTCAATAAATTAAAACTTTGGTATCATATTAATATAATTAGAGTATCGAAATATAAGGAGGACTTAAAAAATGGATACTGCTTCTGTCATTGAAATTAAAGCAGAAAACAAGAAGCTACTTAGAAAAAATGTTATAGCAATTGCATGGCCTGCGGTTACAGAGCTCATATTAATCTCGTTATTTGGTGCTATTGATATGATTATGGTGGGAAAACTGGGGGCTGCTGCCATTACATCAATCGGGTTGACAAATCAACCTATTTTTTTAATTATGGCCGTTTTTCAGGCCTTAAATATTGGTGGAACAGCAGTGGTTTCCAGGGCTTTTGGGTCAAAAAATTATTCTGAAGCAAATGAAGCTACACGACATTTATTCATTATTACAGCGGTCCTTTCTGTAGTTGTGATTGCACCAGCTTATCTCTATGTTGAAATTATATATCGGTTTATGGGGGCCGACACCGAGGTGATTCAGTTAGGTTTAAATTATTTTAAAATTGCCTTGATAGGGGTCTTTTTTCAAAATCTTTCATTAGCCGGTGCGGCAGTATTGAGAGGGAGTGGAGATACTAAAACTCCTATGACGGTTAATGTAATATCTAATATAGCCAACGTCATCATGAATTATATATTGATATTTGGTAAATATGGTTTTCCCCAATGGGGCGTTACGGGAGCAGGGGTAGCCACCATGATTTCACGTATAATTGCCTTTATATGGTTAACCGCTATATTATGTCTAGGAAGAAAAAATATCAAGCTAAACTTTTCCAAGATTTTTAATTGGAATCAAAAAATTGTTTCAAAGCTGATTAGGATAGGCTTTCCATCAGCTATGGAGCAATTGGTTTTAAGAACCGGCACCTTGGTCTTTGTCAGAGTAGTGGCAGGGCTGGGAACAGTGATCTATGCTGCCCATCAGGTTTCACTTAGCATCTTGAATCTTTCCTTCACCACAGGAATGGCCTTTGGTATGGCTGCCTCTACTTTGATTGGACAAAGTCTGGGGGCAGAAAAAAGAAGACTGGCCGAGGAATATGGTAAAGAGGTTCGTTTTATAGGCAGTATAGTTGCATCAGTCATAGCTGTCATTTTTTTCATCTTTTCAAAACAGATTGTGGCCTTGTTTAGTAATGATCCAGAGGTTATTGTTAATGCATCAAAAGTATTGAAGATGATTGCCATTATTCAGCCCTTTCAAAGCTCACAGCTGATTATTTCTGGGGCTCTGCGGGGAGCCGGTGATACAAAATGGCCGCTGTATTCTACCATGGCGGGTATATGGGGAATTCGGATTATATTGGCTTATATTTTTGTGTTGGGCTTTAATTGGGGGTTAGTAGGGGCCTGGCTGGGTATTTGTATCGATCAGGTGATAAGGTATTTAATCGTATATTGGAGATTTCGAACAGGAAAGTGGAAATATATTCAAATTTAATACAGTAATTATTTGGTTGACTACCTGTAAAAATTTTATGTAATAAATTTTTAAAAGGTAAGAAGGATTTAATCAAGTTTTAACGAATATGCAATTGAGAGTGTTTTAGCTACAAATAAATTTATTGTAATAATTGCTGTATTTAAAGGTATCGCAAATAGAGAAAGATTCAAAAAATATGACATATTCCCTCTCAAAGTTTCATATAATACTGTAAAACAAAAAAAGTTTACAAATATGTCATCAAAAAGCATGATTAATTAAATTTTATGTTTTATAAGAGTAGGGGGATTAGAAATGGAAATGGAAAAGAAAGATACCAGCTATGAAATGGGAGATTTAGGCGAAATTAAGGAAGAATTGATTTTGCTTTCTATTGAGATGAATTCATTACTACTTGAATGTAAGAAACAGGGAATACTAAACGAAAGTGAGTATAATAATTTAGTTAAGGTCAAGAAGGATTTTATTCAAATTAATCAAGCGGATCTAAAAAGTATCTAAATAATTTCATAATTACGCTTTCTCTTATAATGTCATATAATATACCAAGGCCTAGGGTTAGGGGAGGCAATATTATGATGACAGAGGGTTTAAATTATATTACTTCAGATTTTTTAAGGAGCTTTACAGGAGCAGTATTGATTACGTCCATCATTACCCATTTTGTAAAGGATTATTTTCCAGAATCCTTCGATTATAAAATTATAACCCTGGGAATTGCTATGATCATATCTGTAGCAAATATTGTTATATTTGAAGAAATCAATGCTCGAAGCATCTATCTAGGTATAATTAATTCACTATTGGTGGCCACGGCCGCCACAGGAAACTATGAAATATTGACAAAGCAAACAAAAAGAAGTATTATTCGTCAGCAAGAAGCTGAAAAAAGGAAGCTGTCAGGTTAAATAAAATGATATATAGTGATGATTACCATATGAATAAAGCCTCTTTAGGGCTTTATTTTTTTGTGTTTTTATGTTAATATATTATGTAAACTAAAATCACTGATTGTTTTGAAGGAAGTAAGAAATTGGAAGGGGGTTTTTGTTTTGCTTTTTAAGAAATACTGGGGATATCTCATTGGCCTGACGATACTGATATTAGTGATCACTGCAATAGCCTTTGGGGTAAATCATTATTATGGTAAACAAGATCAGAATAGAATTACCTATCAGCTTTTCTTAAGCAAGATAGATACGGGAGAGGTTATTCAGGTAAATTTATCGGATTCCCCGGAACTAACAGGTGAATTTAAAAATGGGGAGACCTTTGTTACAGATAATCCTAGGGTTGACCATCTCAAGGAAATGTTGTTGACAAAAGGGATTGAGGTAAATGAGGTTAATGGACAATATTCAATTACTCAGATTATTACATTTGTTTTAATGATGGCAGCCTTTGTTGTTCTGGCGATTTTTCTTTCTAAAAACAATGTAAAGCAAGCATCAAAGGAATATGACAAAATGTCTTCCATGGAATTTTCCTCTCAAAAAAATCAATCTATTAATTTTAGTAGTATTGCCGGTAATGAGGAAGCCAAAAATAATCTAATTGAACTGGTGGATTTTCTAAAAAATCCAGAAAAGTATTCCTTTTATGGTGCCAGAATGCCCCGGGGTGTGATTTTATATGGCCCTCCGGGAACAGGTAAAACCTTAATGGCTAAAGCACTGGCCAGTGAAGCTGGAGTAGATTTTCTAGCTGTTTCAGGCTCAGACTTTGTACAGATTTATGCAGGGGTAGGGGCTGCCAGAATAAGAAGCATTTTTAAACAGGCAGCGGAAAAACAAAAATGTGTTATATTTATTGACGAAATCGATGCCATTGGGAAAAAAAGAGACCGAAGCGGCTTAGGTGGTAGTGATGAATCAGACCGAACATTAAATGCCCTGTTAACTGAGATGTCGGGCTTTAAGGATAATTCAGGAATCATCGTTTTAGCTGCCACAAATCGTCTGGATACCCTTGATGAAGCCCTGTTAAGACCGGGAAGATTTGACAGGCAAATTGAGGTAGGGCTTCCAGATTACAAGGCAAGGGTGGAAATTTTATCACTTTATACAAAGGATAGACCCATAAGCGAGGGAATCAATCTTGATGCCCTGGCCCACCAAACCGTCTATTTTAGTGGCGCCAAGCTGGAAAACCTGGTCAACGAGGCGGCGATTTATGCTGCCAGAGAAAACGCCAAGCAAATTACAGAAGATCATATAGACAAGGCCTTTTACAAGGTGGTGGCAGGAGAGGAGAAAAGGGATCGAAGCAGTATTAACCAGCTCGATCGAAAAATTACTGCCTACCACGAGGCAGGCCATGCAGCCGTTACAAAGCTGTTATGCCCTGAAAATAGAGTAACCAAGGTTACCATTATACCCAGCACCAATGGAGCCGGTGGCTTTAGCATGAATATTCCGCCTGACAGAATGTTTCATACTAAAAAAGGAATGCTTGATAATATCAAAATTGCCCTGGGCGGAAGGATCGTGGAGGAATTGGTTTTTGGTAAAGATCATATTACCACCGGTGCCAGCAACGATATTCAAAGGGCAACGGAAATATTGTCTACCATGGTAAAACGCTTTGGTATGTCGGAAAAAATGGGTTTAATTAATTACGATATGCTATTGGGGCAGCATGGGGCAGATCAGACTTTGATTCAAGCCCTTAGCAGTGAAATGGAAAGACTGTATAATGAAGCTAAAGAGCTAATTAGTAAGCACTTACCCCTGGTTGCCTCTATTGCTGAGAAACTGCTAAAGGAAGAAACATTAAATGAAGCAGAGCTTAACGTAATTTATGACCAATATTTAAATAGCCAGACTCTTTAAGGATTCCCCCTTAAAGTTTATTTAATATAATGTACAAGCATCTATTTTTGGTAAATTAGAATAGATGCTCTTTTTTTATAATCCACTGGAAAGCTGTCGCTAAACTAATTAAATCAAGAGAGGTACAGTATACAGATTTTGGCAAATGTCAATCAATTAGGATATACTGATGTCTTATTTATCATGATATAATTGATTTAAAATACTAGGGAGTGCTACAAATATACCATTAAAATGAGTATAAAAAAAGTGTGGCACTTGAAGGTTATTTTGAATATGTTGTTCCTCCCCTAGAGGGTCTATGGTGGGCAGTCGGTGACTTTGATCTAAAAAAAAGGGACCAATGGCACTGGACATCAATGATACGGCAGCCAGAATTTGTTACAATGGAAGTATTTAATTGGGCAGTAGATGAGGTTGGTGAAAAAAAGCAGGATTTAGATGTAAGTCGAGCCAGACTTGAAAGCTTTACCGAAGGGTTATGCATTCAAATGATGCACCTTGGCCCCTATAGCCAGGAGCTTGCTACGATAGACCTGCTACAGCATTCGTGATAGAAAATAATCTAAAGAATATGACAGGAATAAAGGGCAAGCATCACGAAATCTATCTATCGGACCCGAGGAAAACAGCCCCGGAAAAGCTTAAGACGGTTTTGAGACTCCCTGTCGAATCTCAACCATTATAAATATAAAAATGATATTTTGTCGTCGACCTCCAATAGCGTAAAAAACCCGGGAGATCGACGACATTTTAATTTTTGAAAGAAATGAGTAATATCAAGGGGGAAAGTACATAAAATACAACTTGAAAGTTTACATAAAATTACAGAATCTCTTTTGACAGGAAATAGTATTTATGATAGTATCAATATATGTAATGGGTTTTAGAAATACCTATAAGGAATTGAAACAACGAGCATCGTTCAGACAAAAGTGGCGAGAACTATACGTTTTAGAAATACCTATAAGGAATTGAAACGTACCATGGTGGGTATTGCCACCACTTGGACTTCTGCTGTTTTAGAAATACCTATAAGGAATTGAAACGATGAGTTGCATTTGTATAAAAACGCCAGCCACTACAGTTTTAGAAATACCTATAAGGAATTGAAACCTTGATCTAGTAGAGGAAAGACTTTCGTTTACGGAAACCGTTTTAGAAATACCTATAAGGAATTGAAACCCAAGCGATAGGAGGCGATCAACCTGGAACCACTAATGGTTTTAGAAATACCTATAAGGAATTGAAACTCTTGTAGGTTGGATCCCATTAATTCTCCGTAGCGGTTTTAGAAATACCTATAAGGAATTGAAACTTATTCGCTGCATTGCAGAGAGTGAAAAATTATGCCAGGTTTTAGAAATACCTATAAGGAATTGAAACCATCGACATGGTTTTAACATCATTATCATTTCGTGTTTTAGAAATACCTACAAGGAATAAAACCTTTACCTTATCTTGATAAATGATAATTATTTAAACCAATACATCAAACCAATTTAAACAATAGTATGGTAGAAACATCAAATTAAAACAATTTGGCAAAGCCTCTTTCGTAAAAGTAGATGAAAGGGGCTTTTGTCATTTCATACACATTAACAAATTATAGTAAAAAATATTTTATTTTTATGCACCATTTAAGTACAAGGGAAATATAGTATTATATACCAAAGACAAAATATTTAGAAATTTAAAAAATTCAAGGAGGCTTTTTATGGCTAGAGTGTTTTTAGACGCAGGCCATGGAGGTAAAGACCCTGGCGCCGTAGGAAATGGAATGCAGGAAAAGGTTATTGCATTATCTGTCACATTGAAAATTGGAAATATTCTTGCAAATCATGGAGTCGATGTCAGGTATTCCAGAACTACGGACGTATTCTTGGAATTGGCAGATAGGGCTAATCGAGCTAATAATGCGAAGGCAGACAAATTCGTTTCAATTCATTGTAATGCCTTCAGCGATTCATCAGCAAGGGGAGTAGAAACCTATAGCTACCCTGGAAGCTCAACCGGGGCTGCCTTGGCCAAGAATATTCAAGATAGTATTATTGCCAGTGGCGCTTATACAGTTAATCGAGGCTGCAAAACAGCAAACTTTGCAGTATTGAGATTGACAAACATGCCTGCGGCCTTAGTAGAATTAGCATTCATTACCAACAGTCAGGATGCTAATATACTAAGAAATAGGCAAAATGATTTGGCAGTGGCAGTTGCCAAGGGAATTTTAAAGAACCTTGGCATACCTTATAACGGTGGAGGAAGTACCCTTTATAAGGTGCAGGTAGGAGCCTTCTCTGTCAAGGCCAATGCAGAAAAGCTTGTTAATGAATTGAAAGGAAAGGGCTATAGTCCGTTCATCGTAACTCAAGGCGGACTTTATAAAGTACAGGTAGGAGCCTTTTCAGTTAGAGCCAATGCAGAGGCCTTAGTGGCAGAATTAAAGAGAAAGGGATACGATGCCATTATTGTCACTGGTTAAAAATAAAGCTATGGAGCCAGAGATAGCCTCAGCTCTGTAAAATTTCAATAGTAAAAGGGAGTTATCCTAAGGTGACTCCCAATAAAGAAGTATTTGTACAGCATACGGTATAGTCAGTTTGGCTATACCGTTTTGCTGTTAGTTTCGTTCATGTCCGGCAGTTCAATCACACCGACAGAGTTGTAATGATTTTTTTCCACAAACTCATTGAGTACGATGGTGTCAGTTCCTTTACTTCGGTGTGCTTTTTCATCTGTTCTTCCTCCCCTATATTCACAAAGCTGGAAAAGAGCCTGCAAAGCAAAAATTTCAACGATTGCGGAAAGGTATGGTATAATGAAGGAGCAGAGAAAACCCGTGGGAGAAAGGAAAGACATCATCAACTATATCAATCTGGCGAAGGACACCATAGAAAAGAAATACCGCCGGGGAGTATGACCGTCATATCGCATATTGAACACAGCCCATATCAACGAGGAAAAATATTTCAAAAGTGAGGTAAAGAAATCGTGACAGAGAAAAAAATCATAGTACAATTTACTGGTTTGACATTTATCATAGCCTATCTTGTGTCAGGTGCGTTGATAGCTCTTGGGCAATTCGGATATACGGTTCACAATTGGGTTTACTCGCTACAGCAATTTGCGATGAATATCCCTTTTGCAATTTATATTTTGTCGCCCGCTATTGCTTCATATATTGTTCTAAAGAAAAATAACAAAATAGCAGATTTTAGGGAATGGCTGAAAACTGTTTTTTACGCCAAAAATAACATATTTCTCTATTTGTTCGTTGTTGCAGGGCTTGCACTGTATTTTTTAATACATATTGCAGTTTCAGTCCGCACGGAAATGGTGCTACCATTTTATACGTTCTTTCTTGCCCTGCCTGGTAATCTTATTATCGGTGGCTTGGAGGAAGCTGGCTGGATGTACATTTTGCAGCCTGAGCTTGACAAAAAATATGGATTTGTTTTATCATGTGTATATACTGGGATTATTTGGAACTTGTGGCATATCCCTCTTTTCTTCATTCCGGGGACGAATCATGGAGAGGGACTCATTAACTTTTGGATGTTTGCAGTTCAACTTATGGCGTTTCGGTTTTTCAACGGGGCGATCTACAAAATATCAGGAAAAGGCCGTGTGTTTATGTGTGTATTATTCCACACCATGTTCAATGCGGCATCCCCTATCTTTGGCACCATGACTATGACTTGGGCGGGAACCATTGCCGCAAATGCGGTGATTGTTCTGGTTTCAATTGTAACCGTTGTGATATACGACAAAAAGAACAGGCAAATAATATAAGCATTATCTTCAGTCACCTTATACTGATAAGGTGGATGAGCAAGTGCAGAATTGCCTGTACATCAGATTGCTGCGCCTATCCAGTCAGTCAAGGGCGAGTAGTATTTTGCTAGCGCAAAATCTACTCTTAAACCTTTGACTGGCTGGATTTTTTCTGTGTCATTACGCCGCTGACAAACGAAGGATCAGCTTTATCCGATAGTCCGCCTTTTGTTGTCACATCCGCTTGCCGACTGCCCAATAGTATGTTTCTTGATACTTTTTTTGATCTATATCATAATTATGATATTCTATTAGCTTCCCAAAATGAAATTAATTTTATTTAATATTTAAAATACATATTATATATTGATTGAAAGAATATTTATGTTATACTTTATATGAAATTGATATACACCAATTAGTCAAGCATATAATATAATTAATTGAGGTGACCATTGTGTTTGCAGAGCAAATCAAGGCAAGAAAAATAATAGAAAACCCAACACTGGAAGAATTGAAGGAATTGGCCAGGGAAAGCGGTAAAACAACGAAATATGGCAGTGTAGCCTATGTATCCCAAACAAGAAACAGAAGTGCAGCCCAAACCTATATTGTTGATGATATAGAATTGGGAGTAAAACAACAGGGAATTTCAAGGGAAAAGGCCCAGCTCCTTCAAAGGGAAGTGCTGGCTTATCTGGCTAGTCAAAATATTATTCAGGTCGACCGTAAAATGGGAATGGGTGGCAAGTTTTCATTCCATTGCAGGCTGTATATTACAGAAAAATACGCTAGAATTGCCCATATGTGGTATAACACATTATTTAGCCCAACAATACAAGAAGCTGTTGATTTTACCAGTATTTATGTACCCGAATGGCCTGAAAAGATTATTGTCTGTGACCCTCAAAATCAGCTAACCCTCATTTTAGGTACAGACTACTTTGGCGAAGCAAAAAAATCCTTTTTAAGAATGGCAATGTATGAGGTGAAACAGCAAAAGGGACTGGGGCTTCATGCCGGCAGTAAGGTACTACGAGTTAAAGACAAGGAAGGAAAAATGAAAGAGGTAGGCTTTATCCTCTTTGGGTTAAGCGGTACGGGGAAAACCACCTTAACAATTCACGATCATGGCTTACTGGGGGAAGAAGGAGCCATTGTAAGGCAGGATGATGTCGTTTTTATGGATGAAAAGGGCGCCTGCTATGGCAGTGAAGACGGCTTTTTTATTAAAACTGAAGGCTTAGACGTATCCCAGAAGGTTTTGTATGAAGCAGCAATACACCCCTCTACCACCTTTGAGAATGTGTTTATAGACAATGGGGGAGAGATTGATTTTCATAATACAGAATTAACCTCAAATGGCAGGGGGGTTGTATTGAGAAAAGAAATAGTCAATACCGATGAAACAATTGATCTGCCCAAGGCCCATAAGTTGATATTAATTACAAGAAGAAATGATATAATTCCACCGGTGGCAAAGCTGACCGCCCAACAGGCCGCAACCTATTTTATGCTGGGGGAATCAATTGAAACCTCGGCAGGGGACCCCACCAGAGCAGGGCAATCAAAACGATGTGTAGGTACCAACCCCTTTATCATTGGGCCAGAGGCGGAAGAAGGCCATCGAATGATGGAGATATTAAAAAACAATCCAGATATGGAATGCTATATCTTAAATACAGGCAGTGTTGGTGCCAGAGCTGAAAAACCTGGAGAGAAGATCACAATCAAACTATCGACTGAAATTATGAAGCAGATTGCCAGAGATGCAATAGAATGGCAGTTGGATGAGGAATGGGGCTATTTGGTACCCCAGAAGATAGAAGGAATAGACATATCCCAATACGACCCCAAAAAATACTATAGTCAAGTCGAATACAAAAATTTGGTTAATCAGTTAAAGAAAGAAAGAGAGCAATGGTTAGGCCAATTTAAGAGCCTAAGGAAAGAAATATGTGTAGTCATGGCATAGAATCGATTAGTGAGGAAGTCAGAAAAATATGGCTTCCTCTTTTTGTTAATTTTCAAGGGATAAGAAGCTCTGATTCCTGTGAGATAATTGAATTTTTTTGGAAATTATGATATGATATTTAGACATGATAATTGAAGAAAATTTAACAAATTTCGCAAAGAATCTGTTTTTAATCCCTAAACAGATTAAAAGAGTTTTTATAGAGGTCGGAAATTTTGGCTGGTGGAAAGGAAAAAAAGCTAACATTAAGGGATCGTTTTTTTATTGATATGTTAAGGAGGAAGGTCATGGAGTTACTAAGTACCCTATCTATATCGGCAGCTAAAAACAAAATAGAGCAGCACTTTAAGGACTTTAAGCTGACGGTGGAGGACATACCTCTGACCGAGGCCCAGGATCGAATTTTATCTAAAGATATCACGGCCCTTGATAATGTGCCGGATTTTAATCGATCTACCGTTGATGGTTATGCCTTAATCAGTAAAGATACCATAGGAGCTAGTGAAACACTGCCGGGCTTTTTAGAGGTAATTGGTTCCGTAGAAATGGGACAGGGAGCCGATTTGAGCTTGAAATCTGGACAATGCTGCTATGTTCCCACCGGTGGAATGCTTCCAATGGGGGCCGATGGGGTTGTAATGGTTGAATATACGGAGCTGCTGGATGAAAAGACGGTATGTATTCAAAGGCCCGTAGCACCCCTTGAAAATATACTTAGTCGGGGAGATGATATTCGGGAAGGGCAAATGATATTTAAAAAGGGCCATAGGTTAAGAAGTCAGGATATTGGCGCCCTGGCTGGAATGGGCTTTAACAGGGTACAGGTCTATCAAAGGCTGCGTGTTAGCATTATTTCTACAGGAGACGAGCTGTTGGCCCCGGAAGAAGAGCTGACACCAGGAAAGATTAGAGATATGAATACCTATAGCCTGGCTGCGGCGGCCCAAAAGGATGGGTGTCAGATCGTATCAACGGCCGTAGTTGGTGATCAGTTTGATCTGTTGAGAAATCATTTGCAGGAGGTATTACCCCAAAGCGATGTAGTTCTGATTTCAGGAGGCAGCTCCATGGGGGTGAAGGATATTACCAAGGATGTGATAAATAGTCTGGGGGAGCCGGGGGTTTTTATCCATGGTCTGGCTGTTAAGCCTGGAAAGCCCACCATTGCGGCTAAACTTCAGGACAAGGCCGTCTTTGGGTTACCGGGTCAGCCGGTATCGGCCCTGGTAATTTATCATGTTATTGTGGGGGAATTTATAAAAAGGATACAGGGGCAGGCCCCAGAAAATCCTTATATGATGGGGGAAATTACCGTCAATATTCCTTCTGCCGCCGGCAAAGAGCACTATGTCATGGTTACCCTGTCAAGGGAAGGCTCAAAGCTTATGGTTAATCCCGTCTATGGTAAATCGGGTATGCTCAGTATGATGACGAAAGCCATAGGATATATCTGTATTGGACAAAATCAAGAAGGAATTTATCGTGGCGATTCTGTTAAGGTCTACCTATTTTAAGAAGAGAGGGAAAACGATGAAGGAAAAAAGAAATATCTATTTAACCAATATACCCCTTAAAGAGGCCCAGGAAAGCTATATGACCAAAATCAACTTCAACAACCGCAATCATACAGAGGTTATTTCCGTTTCTGATGCTCTGGGCAGAATAACAGCCAAGCCCGTCTTTGCCCATAAATCTTCACCCTATTATAATGCTGCGGCCATGGATGGTATTGCGGTAATTGCAGAAAAGACCCACGGGGCTACAGAAGTTAATCCCTTGCAATTAAAGATCAATGATGATTTTGTGTATATTAATACCGGTGGGGAGCTGAAACATCCCTTTAATGCCGTTATTATGATTGAGGATATCGTAATTATCGATGAAAATACCGTAGAAATTGTTGAGGCGGCAAAAAACTGGCAGCATGTCAGACCCATTGGCGAGGACATCGTTGAAGGAGAACTAATTGTGGCGGCCAATCATGAAATCAGGCCCGTTGATATGGGTGCCCTGCTGGCAGGTCATATTCAAAAGCTGGAGGTATTGACGATACCAAGGGTAGGAATTATTCCCACAGGGGCCGAGCTTATACATGTAAAGGAAGAGGTGGCGCCGGGGAAAATTATTGACTCTAATAGCAGCATGTTCCAGGCTATGGTAAAGCAGTATGGTGGGGCTCCTCAAGTTTATCCGATTGTCCGGGATGACTACGAGGAATTGAAGGCTGCAATTATCAATGCTGTTACGGAAAATGACCTGGTGATCATTAATGCAGGCTCATCGGCAGGCTCAAAGGATTTTACGGTCGATGTGCTGCGGGAAATCGGAGAAGTAGTTATCCATGGAGTAGCCACCAAACCAGGTAAACCGGTTATTCTCTCGATTGTTCAGGGCAAGCCGGTGGTGGGAATACCAGGATACCCTGTATCAGCCTATTTTACCGTTGAATTCTTTATTAAGCCACTTATCGCACAATACCAGCATAAAAGCGTACCAACAGCAGATACGGTGGAGGCAATTCTCTCCCGCAGAATCGTTTCTTCCCTTAAATATGAGGAATATGTTCGCATGAAGCTGGGACGAGTGGGTGAAAAGCTGATTGCCACCCCTCTGGACCGAGGGGCAGGAGTCACCATGTCTTTGGTTCGAGCCGACGGCGTACTGGTGATTCCACAGCATTTAGAGGGCTATGAAGGGGGCAGTCGTGTTGAAATACAGCTATTAAAACCCTTAAAAGAGATTCAGCAAACCATCGTATCGATTGGCAGCCACGATTTGGTAATGGATCTGCTTAGTAACCAGCTTCAGGAGGCCATAGGAGATTTATACCTGTCTTCAGCCCATGTGGGCAGCCTGGGGGGAATTATGGCCATGAAAAAGGAAGAATGTCATCTGGCACCGATTCACCTGCTGGATACCACCACCGGTGAATACAACCGTTCCTATGTAAAACAATATTTAAAGGGACAGGATTTGGCCCTGATCAAATTTGTTGGAAGAAGCCAAGGGATAATGGTGGCTAAGGGTAATCCTAAAAATATTAAGGGAATAGCAGACCTGAAGGAAAAGGGTATTCAGTTTGTCAATCGCCAAAGGGGAGCAGGTACCAGAATATTGCTTGATTATTTACTGGAAAAGCATAGCATCCCTTCAGAAGAAATTATGGGCTACGAAAGGGAGATGACAACCCATATGGCTGTGGCGGCTGCCATTGAAGGAGAAACAGCAGATTGCGGCCTGGGAATACTGTCGGCTGCCCAGGCACTAGGATTAGATTTTATCCCCCTGGCATGGGAGGATTACGATTTGTTGATTCCTCAGAAGCTGCTGAAGGATGAAAAAGTACAGGCGTTACTAAGGGTGATGACCAGCGAAGGATTTAAGGAACGAATTGCTTCTTTAGGTGGTTATCGAACCGACGAAATCGGAAAAATAATAGAATTAAATTAGAGGGGGCATTAAAATGGCAACGGTTATTTCAATTAATATCAGCGATAAGAAGGGAATTCCCAAGGACCCAATCAGTCAAGGCGTCTTTGTTGAGGGCTTTGGTTTAGAAAATGATTCCCATGGCGGCGACTGGCATCGTCAGGTAAGCCTATTGGCCCAGGAGAGCATACAAAAAATAGAAGCCATGGGTATCAAAGATCTGGCACCAGGGCGATTTGCCGAAAACATAACAACAGAGGGCATTGTCTTACATGAATTGCCCATAGGCACAAGGCTTAAAATAGGCGATACCATACAAGAGGTAACCCAAATTGGAAAGGAATGCCATACCCGCTGTGCCATCTATCATACTGTGGGAGACTGTGTAATGCCCAAGGAGGGGATTTTTACCAAGATAATTAAAGGTGGTACTGTTATGCCCGGTGATCAAATCGAAATTATAGAATAAATAAAAGACCTAAAACAACCCCTAGATTCCAGTAGCAGCAAGGCGACGAAGAAGATAGGGGTAATTTATTGGATAAAGCCCTGGGCTTGCTTTGCTGAAATAGGGACTTTTAAATTCTATGATAATAAGTAGAGAAAAGGGATATAATCAACAGATAGAAGGGAGGATAGTCAATGGATAAATACAAGGTGAGCATTATATTAGAGGAAATTGGGAAAATGCTTGAACTTAAGGGAGAAAACCCCTTCAAAATCAGGGCCTACTATACCGGAGCCCGGCTTATTGAAAATACAGAAGAAGATTTAGAGGAACTAGTGAAGGAAAAACGATTAAATGAAATCAGGGGCATTGGAAAGGCCCTTGAAACCAAAATAACAGAGCTGATTGAAACGGGGGAGCTGGCCTATTATGAAAAGCTGAGAAGAGAAACCCCCGAAGGACTTTTTGAGCTGTTGAAAATCCCTGGCCTTGGCCCCAAAAAGATAAAGGAGCTTTATGAAAGGCTTCATATCGCTTCGGTGGCGGAACTAGAAAATGCCTGTATGGAAAATCGGCTGATAGACCTAAAGGGGTTTGGAGAAAAGACTCAAAGAAATATATTAGAGGGAATTGAAGATTATAAAAAGCGTAAGGGTCAATTCCTTATATCCACTGCCCTGTTTCATGGTGAAAGGATTGTAGACAAAATGAAATCATTGCCCCAAGTGCTGGAAATAAGCCTGGCGGGCAGTATTAGAAGACAAAAGGAAATTGTGAAGGATATAGATATCATAGCCTGCTGCCGCCCGGGTCACGAGGAGGAGGTCATGGACCATTTTGTACAGCTTCCAGAGGTAAACCGGATGGTTGCCAAGGGGCCTACGAAATCCAGTGTTATTTTACAGGCAGGTATAAATGTAGATTTACGATTGGTTGAACCGGAGGCCTATCCCCATGCTCTTCAACACTTTACAGGAAATAAGGACCATAATACAGCCCTAAGGCACCGGGCCAAAAAGCTGGGTTTCAAGGTGAATGAATATGGCATCTATGAAGAAGAAAAGCGGATTTTATTAAAGGATGAAGAAGCCATTTATCAGGCCCTGGGCCTTGCCTATATTCCCCCAGAATTAAGGGAGGACCGAGGCGAATTAGAGGCGGCCGAAAGGGGGGGATTGCCCCAATTGGTTACCCAAGACGACCTCAAGGGTATTTTTCATGTTCACAGCCATTATAGCGATGGGATCCATAGTATAGAGGAATTAGTTCAAAAAGCCATCGCCATGGAGTTTCAATATATAGGTATATCCGACCATAGCCAGAGTGCCATCTACGCCCGGGGATTAGGGGAAGCGGCAATTAAGCGACAGCACGAGGAAATCGACAGACTGTCAGAAAAATACCCTCAAATTAAAATTCTAAAGGGAATCGAATCAGATATCTTGCCGGATGGTTCCCTTGACTACTCCGACGACATATTGGCCTCCTTTGATTATGTGATTGGCTCCATCCATTCAAATTTTCACATGGGAAGAGCAGCTATGACCAGTAGACTGTTAAAGGCCATTGATAACCAGTATCTTTCAATAGTTGGTCACATTACTGGTAGATTGCTATTATCACGAAGGGGATATGAGTTAGACCTGGAAAGCGTCATCGAAGCCTGCGGGAAAAGGGGAATAGCAATAGAAATTAACAGTAATCCCCATCGGCTTGATTTAGATTGGCGCATGGTTCAATATGCCAAGGAACACGGAGTTAAACTTGCCATTGAGCCCGATGCCCATCGGGCAGAAGAAATTGACAATATCTGCTATGGAATAGGCGTAGCCCGTAAAGGATGGCTCGAAGCGGCGGATATCATCAATAGTCTTCCATTTAAAGAAGTAATAAAATTTTTTCAGGGACGATAGCCTTTAACGCCTTAGATTATTCATTAGTTGATGAATATCAATGGTTTTTGTTAAAAACAGCCCTGCTAAATAGAACATAATACCCACCAGCATACAAAGCCCCTTTAATAAAGCTCCCGTTGGAGCAAGTAAGTCAAAGGATAGGAAGATGACGGCCAGCATTAAAAGGGTGCATAGAATGGGCTTGATTAAGCATTGGCTGAGGGAAAGCCTAATCTTCACATGACGAAATAGTATGATGGAATGAAGAATGGAAATAACAACAGATGACAAAATAAAGCCAATAATAAAGCCATAGATGCCATAACGGGGGTCAGCAACCAGGAAATAGGTACAATATAATTGAATCAGCATACCCAGTAAAAAATTAATGGTGGTGGAAACCTGTTTGCCAAGGCCATGCAAAATTCCAGACAGGGTATTTTGCATACAAAGGAATAGGGTGGCATAGCTGATTAATGAAAGGTATTGGCCTACCTCTACATCATTAAAAATCATTGCAGCCATTTCACCGCCAAATATCACATAAAGACCTGTAATAGGAATAGCGGTCAAGAGGGTGATTTTCAGCGCCAAGCTGGTCTTGTTGGAAATTTCCTGATAATTGTTAATGGCCTGCTCCTCCGAAATATTGGGAATAATATTAACCACCAGGGCACTGGTAACAGTAAAGGGAAGAAACAATAGGGGCATGGCCATACCAGAGATTTTTCCAAAGACATCAATGGCCCCCTGGGCGGTAAGGCCCGAAACCTCCAGCCTTTGGGGAATCATTATGGAATTAATGGTTTGCATAAAGGTCGACAGCAGGCGGCTAATGGTAATGGGAACCGAAATATAAAGAATACCATTGATGCTGCGAATAATTGATTCATTCCTAATCAGGTGCCGGTTTTTCAGCTGGGGCAGTTTTTTTAAATTAAATCGAAATACCAGATAAAGAAGCCCTATCAGCTCACCGACTGATAAGCCGATAATAGCAATGGTTGCGGCAGTAATAGGATGATTGGGCTTAATGTAGTATAAGAGGGCGATGACAAAGGTGATCCGTGAGAGCTGTTCCAGTATTTGAGCCATGGCAGGGGGCTTGATGTCCTTTAGTCCGTAGAAGAAGCCCCTGAGTATACTGGAAAAGGTAATGAGACCAATTGCCGGTATCGTCCATAAAAGAGGGTAATAAAGATCCGGGTTTTTTAAAATTTTGGTGGTTACAAACTCCATATTAAAGGATACCAAAATTGTTAGAAAAGCTGCTATTAAACCACCTAGCAGCAGAGATAACGAGAGAATTCGATAGACTCCCCTTCTATTTTGAAGGGAATTTTCGCCGGCCACCAGCCTTGATACGGCCACGGGAATACCTGCAGTGGGCAGGGTAATTAACACCATCAAAAAGGGAAAGACCATTTGATATAGGCCAATGGCTTGAGAACCGATCATTCTGGAAAGAATGATCCGATAGATAAAGCCAAGGACCCTTACAATAAAATTAATGGTTGCCAGGAGTATGGTACCTAGTATAAAAGAAGAAGTTTTTTTCAATTAGCTCACCTCAAATCCTTGATATACAATAAATATTCTATTGCAATTATCTTTAGTACCTTTCTAAGGTAAGATATCAAACAAAGAAGCAGGGTGAGGGTAATTCATTGGATATAAGATTTTTTAAAAAATTTCAATGTGAATTATTTTTCAAGCTGGGTACATATAAATAATCAATGGGAGTTATGCTGTAGTCGTCATAATACATTGATGATAAACTAATCTTGGGGGTGATCGAACATGATCGATAAAATTGACGGAATACTGGATAAAGAGACATTTTTAAAGGAAATTGAGAAAAAAATTACGAATCCATCGGGAACCTTTACCCTTGCAACCATCGACATTGACAATTTTGAAACAGTGAATCGCTATTATGGAGAAATGGTAGGGGATGAGGTCATAAGAAAGATGGCCTCAGTATTAAGACAGAATGTAAAGGGAAATGATCTCATTTGCCGAAGCAATAAAGATGAATTTAATGTCCTATTCAATGACACTTCCTCAGAGACCGCCTTTATTATGGTAGAAGAAATCAGGAGATATTTCGACCAAAATACCTTTCAGCTGGGAGAGCGTAAGAAAGAAATTTCAATTAAAATCAGTGCAGGAATCGCTAATTATCCTAAGGATGCCAAAAATGCCGTAGAGCTTCTTCGGGGGGCCGACAGTGCTCTTTTTAGAGCCAAAAGAGAGGGGAAAAATCGAGTTTGCCTGGCTGAAAGTGAGAATATGATATTAAAATCAAATTACTATACCAAAACCCAGCTGGAAAGATTAGGCGAGCTTTCAAAAAAGACAGAAAAGACCGAGGCTTTTTTACTAAGAGAAGCTCTGGATGACTTGTTTGAAAAGTACAGCAAATAAAAAATACATAGCAATGAGACAGGTGCCGATTACAAAAGTACCTGTTTTTTTAATTCTAAGGGACAAAATTAAATCACAAATAATAAATAAAAATTAAGTAAAGAATAAGTAAAAATGAGTTTTTGCAGGAGGTGAAACGGTGGATCAGGTTTGTCCGTTATGTAATCGTTTATCAAGCTATGTAGTTCAATGCCCTGACTGTGAAAAGGAAATGGAGGATACTGGCCCAATACAGGATTATTTTGATGATTATAGCCCCTATTTGGAAAGGAGCCTGACTGAGCTGGCCGATGGAGTGACTTCAGATTACTGCCTGCATTTATTTTCTTGTAAACAGTGTAAAAGATTCAAACAAGTTCCAATTAAACGTATTTTTATATAAAAAATTTGACTTGTCAGTTTCACTTCTCCTTGTTAAGATTAAGAGGATAGGTGGAATAGCAAAGGGGGAAAAATATGGAAAACAATACGAAGAAGATCAAGTATGTCCCCGAGATTAAGGGCGTATTAAGGAGTAAATTTATCGAGTTACCTCAGTGTATTTCAAATGCCAGTGGAATTAAAATATTCGGTAAAAGAATAAAATCTATCCTTTTCAGTACAGATGTAGCCATCATTAAAAATACCAATGCTGATGCTGTCATAGCAGTGTATCCCTTTACACCCCAGCCTGTCATTACCCAGTCAATTCTAATGGCCTCTGATGTGCCGGTTTTTTCTGGAGTAGGGGGAGGCTTAACCATGGGTGATCGTGTAATTAACATTGCTATTCATGCCGAGCATCAAGGGGCTATTGGAGTTGTAGTCAATAAGCCCACACCCAATGAAACCATAAAGATACTGAAAAAGAATATAGATATTCCTGTTGTTGTGACAATCGTAGGAGAGGACGAGGACATTGAGGGCAGAATACAGGCTGGAGCGGATATATTAAATGTATCAGGAGCCGCTAAAACACCACTCATTGTTGAGAAAATCAGATCAATCAGTGCCACTATTCCCATTATTGCCACCGGGGGAAGCACCGATGAAAGTATTAAAAGAACCATAGAGGCGGGTGCCAATGCCATCACCTATACGCCGCCGAACATTGGGGATATATTCAGTGATGTAATGAAGCGTTATCGTGAACAATAAACAGCTTAAGACCCTGAAAAAGGGTCTTAAGCCATTTTAAAGTATTAATTCTTAAAGAAGCTTTTCGATGGCATGGAAGGAAGGCTTCATTTGATCAAATGTTGTAATATATTTAAAGCCAATATCCGACAAAGCCTTTAAAGCCTTTGGAAAATCAAAGGCTAGATGTTCGGTGCGGTGGGAATCTGATCCAAGGGTGATGATTTCGCCCCCTAGCTGGCGGTAGAGTTTAAGTATGTCAATAGACGGATGCCAGTCATTCAGTTGATACCGAATACCAGAGGTATTTAATTCAATCCCCTTCCCCTTCTCAATAATTGCTTTTAACAATTCCTCTGCCAAGCCACGATATGCTTCAAGGGGTAAAATCATGTCATAGCTCCCATATCGTTTAATTACATCCATATGGCCAATTATACTATAATTGTCAAAGTGATTAATAACTTTAATTAAATCATTGAAATAGGCACAATAGGCATCAGGCTGATTGCGGTTTTCAAAAAAATTACCGCTGTACAGGTCTGATTTAGCCACAGAGTGAATCGAACAAATAATGAAATCAAAGGGATGGTCAAGGGCATCTTTTCGGTATTTTTCCGTAAGATGCGGTTGAAGACCAAATTCTACACCATATTTAATGGTAATTCTATTTTCATATTTTTTACGATATTGATCAATGGTTGAAAAGTAATCCTGATATTCAAATGCGATATCACTATGGTTTCCGTCAAAATCATAGTCTATGTGATCAGTAAAGCAAAGCTCAGTTACTCCCCTGGCCAAGGCAGCTTCAATGGCTTCCTCCATATTCATGGAGGCATCGGGGGAAAAGTGACTATGAACATGATAATCAAACATAGGAGCCCTCCTCATTTTATGATATGGTATATTGTATAATGATTTAATATAAAAGTCAAAGGGAGTCAGGCTTTGCCGTTATTCACTATAAATCCGATCGAACAAGGGGCATGCTCATACATCTGGGGCCCCCTCTTCCCCTTGAAAGCTCATAAGAATCAAATTCTAAAACCTCAATATGATTTCTTCTCAGGGCGGCATTGGTGACATAGTTCCGGTTATAGCAGACAACCTTGCCGGGTGAAATGGCCAAGGTGTTACTGCCGTCACTCCATTGCTCCCGACCTGCAGCAATAAAGTCACCATCGCCGCATCTGATTAAATTAACCGCAGGCAGATGTAAATATTTTTTCAGTATTGTCGAAAGGGGAGCCGCCTCGTAGGAAATATCAAGGGTTCCCTTCTTTCCAGGCCGCAGGCTGTATACATCCAGAGGTGCTTCAATACCCGGATAAATTGTAAACTGATCATAATCCACCATGGTAAACACCGTATCTAAATGCATATAGGCTCTGGTTTTTGGAATATCAAAGGCCAACACCGTTTCAAAGGGCTCATCCGACTCAAATATGTGCTTTGCCGTTGTTTCTACGGCAAAGGGGCTGGTTCGGTCACTGATACCAATGGCAATAACTTTGTTTGATAGTACCAGCTCATCTCCCCCCTCCAGAGGATGATCCTTGTCTCGATTATACCAGCGATGAATATTCTGAAATCTAGGGTGATGGTCAAATAAATATTTAGCAAACAAGGTTTCACGGTTTCTGGTAATGGATGACATAACATTTAGGGTGACACCACTACCAATGGAAGCGAAGGGGTCCCGTTGAAAATACAGGTTTGGAATGGGGTCTAAATAAAAGGGATAAGGATTTTTAACCATATCCGATAATCCTTTGGGAGGTTTAATTTCTATCTCACTCTTTTTAATACCGGCAATACATTTTTGAACCATTTCCAGTGGAGATAAGGCATGAAAAAATTCCCTCAAGGCTTCCCTGACTGCTCCTGAAGAAACCCTGGCTTCATCCATAAAGTCCTCTAAAAAGTTAGTTCTAACGGTGGCATCTTGAAAAATATCCGCCATTAAATGGGTTAGATATAACACCTCGACCCCTTCATTTCTTAATATTTCTGCAAATTGATGGTGCTCCTTCTCAGCTTGTTTTAAGTAGGCAATTTCATCAAAGAGCAGCCTTCTTAAATAATCAGGAACGATATTTTCGATTTCGGGCCCTGGGCAATGGAGCAAAATACTTTTTAATTGACCGATTTCATTATATACATGTATTGGATCGTTAGCTTTCATTTAACCATATCCTTTCTTTACAGCTTAGTCATCATAGACATAGTATGGCTCAAAAATAAGTCCTTAATCCCAACGAAACAGAATAGCAGAAAAATAAAAGTAAAAAAATATAAATGAATAAAAAATATTTAAAGTTGCAATTGACAGAAAAATGAACTAGTGGTATAATTAAATCACAAATTACAGGATAGAGGAGGGATCATATTATGCAAAGGGATCATCAAGAATGTGATAAAGCTAAAAACCCTAGAAAATGCGGTGTATATACCTGTATTCATTGCGTAGTAAACACCTGTATGCTGGATGAATGTGATATGTTTGAAAGAAAATTTGTGCAAGAGGGATAAAAACAATATGCAAAGGAAAAAGACCTAATCTACCGTTAAGGCCTATAATCTTAATGGTAGATTTTATTTTTTTGAACATTAAGTAGAAATAATGATGAATGATGATATTAGGAAAAATTATTAATAATGGATAAATACAATACCTAAAATCAATTTCAATATAAAATAATTTGCCAACCTTCTGGTGTTGAATTAAAGGAAGGGGCTCAAAAATCAAAAAAAGATGAAGGGTATGTCCCTTCATCTTGCAATTTTTACGATATGAGGCTTTCTTTATATTGTAGCTGATAAAGTTTGTAATAAATCCCCTCCAGGGCTAGAAGCTGTTGATGATTGCCGGTTTCTCTAATTTTGCCCCTATGAAGGACAATAATTTTGTCGCAATTTTGAATAGTAGAAAGCCGATGGGCAATAGCAATCGAGGTACGACCCTTAATTAGCTTTAAAATTGCATCTTGAATCAGGGCCTCGGTTTCCGTATCAATATTTGAGGTGGCTTCGTCCAATATCAAAACCGAAGGGTTAAAGGCCAGGGCTCGGGAAAAGGCAATTAGCTGTCTCTGGCCTGTAGACAGATTGGCACCCCGTTCCATAATGGGCTCATCATATTGCCGGTTTAGCTGATTAATAAATTGGTCAGCATTGACATATCGGGTAATTTCCTTTATCTGCTGATCTGTAATGTCCTGATTATTGAGAACAATATTATCCCTTACGGTTCCTGTAAACATAAAGACATCCTGCAAAACGATACCAATATTTCTTCTTAGATCCTCCAGCGGAATCTCTTTAATATTAATTCCATCAAGTAAAATTTCGCCCCTTTGAATGTCGTAAAACCGGGCTATTAAATTAATGATAGAAGATTTACCGGCTCCGGTGGCTCCCACAAAGGCCACAGATTCCCCCGGACTGATCTTAAAACTGATATCCCGAAGTACCCAATCTTCATCTTGGTAGGCAAACCAAACATTCTTAAACTCGATCTCACCTTTAAAGCTGGTCTTAGGGATGGCCTTGGAAGAATTGGTGATAGTGGGCGTCTGGTCTAACAGGGCGAAAATCCTTTCGGAAGAGGCCATGGCTGCCTGTAAAATATTATATTTTTCTGTCAGGTCATTGATCGGCTGAAAAAATTGCTTCAAATAGTTCACAAAGGCAAACAGTACGCCGAAATCGATGGACTGGCGCAGTACCTGGCCTCCACCATACCATATGATAATGGCCAGTCCCAGCGATCTTAGTACCTCCATAAAGGGACGAAAAATGGCAAAGACAAATATTTCCCTCTGATTTGCCTCCAATAGATGCTGATTATGCCTGTCAAACTTGTTAAATTGCTGCAGCTCACGTTTAAAGGTATGAATTGTCTTCATTCCGGTGAAATTTTCATTCAGAAAGGAATTGATTCGGGCCAGTCTTACCCGTACATCCCGGTAGGCCGCTCTGATTTTCCTTCTAAAAATAATGGCCGAAATCAAAATCAACGGTAGTACCAGAAAGGAGGCAAGGGCCAGCCTGACATTTAACCTGAGCATAATAATCACAATTCCCACCAGCAAAAAGATATCCTTGAATAAATTCACCAGTACACTGGTGTACATCTCGTAAAGGGTTTCGGTATCATTGGTTACCCTTGTGACCAGCCGGCCTACAGGATTACGGTCAAAAAATCCTAGGGACATATTTTGCAGATGGCTGAACAATTCTTCCCGGATATGGTAAACGATTTTATTTCCCGTATAATTCAAAATATAGACTTGAACAAAATTCATGCCAAAGCCCAGTAAAAGAATCAGTAAGTAAAACAGACTAAGTTTTTTTAATGATTGAATATCTCCAGAACGGAACTGTCGAAGCTCATCCTTAGACAAAGGCTGGGCCTGATATTGTTCGTCATTCACAATCAGCCGATGAACACCTTGGCTTTCCTCCAAATGATAAACCTGCTCCTTAAGGGAAATGCCGGTAGAAACAAGATAGGTCTGGCCTTCATATTGTATTAACTGGGCAATCGAGTCATAGTCACGATGCCCATTGTGATTTGACTCTCTGACGTAGTATTGATTTTCAAAGGTGAAGGCCGTTAGCTCCTCCGGGGTGGTATTATATACATACAGGGGTTCTTCATAGACATTAATATAATCATCTATGGCAATTTTAATAATATAGGGCTGGGCCAGGTCAACCAGAGCAATGCAAATTAACAGAAAGATGCAAAGGCTCAACCAGTGCCAGTAGGGTTTTGCATATTTTAAAAGACGAGCCATCAGCTTAGCATCATAAGCCTTTCCTAGTGCTTCCTCTTGATGAAAATTATCCATAATACGTGTATCCTCCCCTATTCATTGGCAATCTTTTCTTCCAGCAGCTGCCTTTGATATAGTTCATAATAATACCCTTGACGATTCAACAGAGAATCATGGGTTCCTTCCTCAACAATACTTCCATTATCCATAACAATGATCTGGTCACAGTTTTTAATGGTGGAAATCCGGTGGGCAATAATCATACTGGTTTTTCCCTTTAATTCCTCCTTCAAGGCATTTAAAATTCTTTCCTCGGTATTGGTATCCACAGCTGAAAGGGAGTCATCCAATATCAGTATTTTGGGTTGTTTGACAAGGGCCCTGGCAATAGAGATCCGTTGTTTTTGCCCGCCAGACAGGGTAACACCCCTTTCCCCTACGTAGGTTTCATATTGAAGGGGGAAATCCATAATATTATCATGCACCTCGGCAATTCTGGCCACCCGTTCCACCTCCTGCTGGGAATAGGAATCCAGACCAAAGGCAATGTTTTCGGAAATGGTGGTGGAAAAAAGAAAGCTGTCCTGATCGACATAGCCAATATGCCTTCTCAAATCCTCCAATTGAAGGCTGTTAACAGAAATTCCATCTAAACAAATTTCACCTTGATTAACATCATACAGCCTGAGTAGCAATGCCGCCAGGGTCGTCTTGCCACTGCCGGTTTTACCGATGATTCCGAGGGTTTTTCCTGCCTCAATCTTAATTGAAAAGTCCTTTAGAGCATAGGCATTGCTGCCCGGATATTGAAACGATACCTTTTTAAACTCAACCACACCCTTGGGATCATGCCATTTTTGAGCTCCGTCGATATCCTTAATTTCGGGTTTCTCATCAAATATGTGGTTAAGGCGCTCCATTGAGGCAGCCCCCCGTTCCAAAACATTGATGACATACCCAAGGGCCATGACAGGCCAAACCAGTAGGCCCAGGTAACTGTTAAAGGCAATGAAATCACCCAGGGTAATGGTATTGTTAATGACAAGTATGCCGCCATAGCCAATGACAATTAAGTAGCTAAACCCTGAGATAAGCTGAACAAAGGGCATAAAAAGACCAAATAGCTTTACTAAGCGCATGTTTTTTTCAAACAGTATCTGATTCTTCCCATTAAATTTTATAATTTCTGCCGCTTCCTGTACAAAGGATTTTACAACCCTAATGCCAGAAAAGTTTTCTTGTACAGTATCGGTCATAGAAGAAAACGCCTCCTGCACCTCCCGAAAACGCCTGTTGATAATTGGTGCAGATTTCCCAATGGCAATCGCCAAAAGGGGGAGGGGAAAGAGGGCCATGATGGTCAGTCGTAAATCTGTTGTAGTGGCCATCATAAAAATGGCAATAATCGTAATAAAAACTGCATCCGTCATCATTACAACACCCATTCCCAGGGCCATACGAACTGCATTAATGTCGTTGGTGGCATGGGCCATCAAATCTCCAGTTTTGTGGTGGGTATAGTAGTTGGTGGAAAGGCCCAGCAGGTGTGAAAAAAGCCGGTTCCTTAGCTCATATTCAAGCCTTCTGGAGGTTCCAATGATAAAAATACGCCATAGAAAACGGAAAAATGCAATTCCAATACCAATTAACAGTACATAGAAGCCATATCGCAGCAGATCATTTTTGGTCAGGCTATTGGCCTGAAGCTGGTCGGTAAACCGCCTCAAAACCTCTGGAATAACCAATTGAAAAATATCAACCAGTAAAAGCCATACAATTCCCCAAAAGTAATACCATTTGTTTTTAACAAAAAAACCTTTTAAAGTTGCAAAATGCTTCATATAAACACCTCGGCTAAAAATTTTGACAGTTTAAGTATTAAAACTTCTATAAAAAAGGGGTGGACTCCTTTAAAATTTTCATATTTTTTTCTAATTACAGTAGTACATATTCAAGTTCAATTTGGAAAAAATATGGCTAAAGGAGGTGTTTATTATGAATATGAATACAAAGGACATGATTACCAAAAAGCTGCTGGATGCCCAGGAAATGGTTCGTGATTATGAAATGTTTTCAAAGCAGATGGAGGATCGAGAGGTATCAGAGCGTTTTAAAATGTTTGCCGAGGAGTGCGGTATGCAGGCAAGAGAATTACAAAGATTGGCGGACAAATATAAAAGAGATTAGTACCTACCCTATCTACTCTATGGAAAAGTCAGCACCCTTTCGTATAGCATATACGATGTGGTCGCTGTTTTTTCTTGTCTAAAATCAGAGGCTATTTAAAGGGATGAATGTTTGATATAATGTAGTTCATAGGAACAATATTAATGAGGTGAAGCCTATGAAGATTTATGAGGGAATCCGTCTGGATAAAGGAAATTACCAGCACTTATATATTCAACTCTATACCGCCATCAAGGAATTGGTTTTTCAAGGAAAGCTAAAGGGAGGAGATAGGCTATTACCTGTAAGGAAAATGGCAGAGCAATTAGGGGTCAATAATGTTACCGTGGTGAAGGCCTATGAGATATTAGAAAAAGAAGGTATTGTTTATAAGAAAATTGGAAGCGGTACCTATGTTTCACCCCAGGTTCACCATGCTTTAAAGGGAATCGAGGGGACTGACATCGGTTCATCGAATTTATCAAATGAAAATGAAAGATTAATGAACCAGGGGAGAATGAAAATTGAAGACTACATGATTAATTTTGCCAGTGGCACCCCATCAGCTGAGCTTTTTCCTGTAGAAGATTTTAAAATAGCCATTAATGAAGCCCTGGACCGGGATCAGGGCTATGCCTTTGGTTACCAAGAGGGGCAGGGTTATTACCCCTTGAGGGAAATGCTAAAGGAATATATTTCAGAAAAGGGAATGCTGGAGGAGGCAGAAAATATTCACATTATTTCAGGGGCACAACAGGGAATCGATATTGTTGCCAAGGCGCTGCTTAATTATGGTGATTTTGTACTGACTGAAAACCCCACCTATACAGGAGCTATGGGGGCCTTTCAATCAAGGGGAGCTAAAATTATTGAGCTGCCCCTGGAACAGGATGGACTGAACCTTGACATGCTGGAAAAGAAAATTAAGACCTATCGTCCGAAGCTGTTATATGTTATGCCCAATTTTCAAAATCCTACGGGAATCTCCTACAGCAGAGATAAAAAGGTACAGCTTATAGAATTGGCCAATCAATATGACCTATATATATTAGAAGATGACTATTTAAGCGATTTAAATTTTTCTGGTGAAGATAACAGTACCTTGAAATCCCTTGACCATGGGGAACGGGTCATCTATTTAAAGAGCTTTTCCAAGATTCTGATGCCCGGTTTACGCTTGGGATTTTTGGTGATCCCAACCAATCTACAGGAGCATTTATTGCTGGCAAAGCATAACTCAGATATTTCTACAGCTGGGCTTTTGCAAAGAGCCTTTGAAATCTATTTGAGAAAGGGTATTTTTAAACAACATATCAGACACATGGAAGCCAGCTACAGAGAACGATTTAATACAATGGTTAAGGCTTTAACGGAGTCAATGCCCTCAATCGTTACCTGGCAATTGCCAAGGGGCGGGGTTAATTTTTGGTTAAGGCTGCCCAAGGAGTTTTCATCCCAGGTGCTCTATGATGAGGCAAAAAAAGAAAATGTTGTCTTTGCTCCTGGCGGACTATTTTTTGTTAATAATCGAGATGATTCCTATTTCCGTTTAAGTATTGCTTCAGTTAATACCAGAGAAATAGAGTATGGAGTAAAAATCCTGGCAAGAATGATTGATGATTTTATTAATCATCGAAGACTTGGCCTAATCGAAGGACAAATCAAACCAATCCTATAGTACTCATTAATTCTTTGTATATTTTCTTTAAATGATACTAATGAAGAATTCCTGCCGCTTTGAAAGCAGGAAAATACTAGGGGGAAAGATAATGAATAAAATAAAAATAATATATAATCCAGATTCGGGAAGAAGGTTATTACAAAGAAATATACCGAGATTAAAGGAGATCATGTGGTCGGAATATGGATGCCTGTGTGACCTGGTAAAAACCACCGGGCCCTTCCATGCTAAAGAGCTGGCCCATGATGCCTGCTTAGAGGGCTGTGATATTATAGTAGCCGCCGGCGGTGACGGTACTGTAAATGAAGTAATTAATGGTATGCTCACAGCAAGTCAGCCCAATTCTGGTCGCACCAAGCTGGCTATTTACCCGGCAGGCACCGTTAACGATTTTGGCTGTCATTTAAAAATACCAAAAACAATTGAGCAATTTGCCTATATGCTGAATAGAGCTGAAAGTATCCCGGTTGATGTTGGAAGGGCAGGAGATCGCTACTTTTTAAATGTGGCAGCGGCAGGACTATTAACCGATGTAGCCCATCGAGTTTCTTCAGAGGCCAAGACCTTTTTTGGAAGGTTTGCCTATTATTTTGAAGGAATCAAGGAGTTTCCCAAGCAATTATTTCATCCTATTAATATTCAGCTTAAAATTGGAAGCACCATAGAAGAGAAGGAAATATTGTTTTTTATTCTGGCCAACAGTCCCCATGTAGGGGGATTTAAAAGTCTTGCTCCGGAGGCCAAGACCAATGATGCCCTCCTGGATTTGATATTTGTTGAGAACAGCCAGCTGAAGGATATGGCAGGACTATTTCTGATGCTGCTCCAGGGAAATCATATCAATCATCCCAATATTCAGTATCTGCAGGTAAAAGAGGTGAGTATCGCCTGTCAAGAGGAGATTGTTGTGGATGTTGACGGAGAATATGGTGGGAAGCTGCCCCTAACCTTTAAGGCACATCAGGCGGCAATTGACATTTTGATACCTTAACTGATGGCAATTTGTATAATTGTCTGCTAGTACCCTGCGTATTTAAATGGCGCAAGGTACTAGTTTTATTTTTTTCAGGTGACAACAGGTTCCCTGTCATCAGCCAGGGAGCTTGATTCCTTTTGCATTTTACAGCTTCCTTCAAAAATCGCATTTTCATCTAAAATAAAGGATTTAACCCATACATCGCCATAGAGGCTTCCCCCGGTGGCAATTCGCAGCTGTTCCGCTGCTGTAATATTTCCCTGTATTTCACCGGCAACCATTAGGTTGTTTACCTGAATATTACCTATAATTTTTCCGGTTTCACCAATAAAAAGGTTTCCGTCCACTACAATTTCACCCTTAAAGCTGCCATCAATTCTCAGGGTTCCCTTAGCCCGTAGCATACCCTCCAAATAGCAGTCTTTATCAATAATGCTGCTGGCACGGCTGTACTGAACCTCTTCCTTTCTATTTTCCTTTTTATTAAACATAGCCTGTCCTCCTTGTTGTTTATTCCAGTATGGTGGTGGGGTCTACTGCTTTTCCGTTAATTCTGATTTCAAAGTGTAAATGGGGGCCTGTGCTTCTTCCGGTACTGCCCATCTTGGCAATTACATCGCCCTTATTCACTTTGTCGCCCACCTTGACTAAGTTGCTGGAATTATGTGCATAAACAGAAGTATAGCCGTGTCCATGGGAAATAATAACCATTCGGCCATAGCCGCCATTATAGCCTGAGAAGGTAACGATGCCACTTCCGCTGGCATAAATATCGGTACCTTTTTGATTAGCAAGGTCTATACCAGAATGGAATTCCCGGTTTCGTGAGGTTGGTGAAATACGATAGCCATAGGGCGAGGTAAGGCGACCGACGGTGGGTTGTAGATTGGGAATAGAATCAATATATTCCAGCTGTTTTTCTACATCAACAACCAGCTTTTCCATTGACTGCTTCTGTTGTTCAATCAATTGATCCAAATGGAGTAAGCCATCTTCAAGGCTTACATCAATAATTGAAGGGCGCAGGCTGGAACGGGTTACCAGAAAGGCAGGAAAGGTTTCGACTGCATTGGTTTTAGCCTCGTTGTCTAGACCGACCATATTAAGTACCCTATCCTGGAGCTGGTTGAGGTCTAAAAGCTTTTTCTCTATTTCGGCCGAACGATTACGCAGATATTCTATTTCAAAGGCTTGATTGAAATTTTCATCCTCTAATATGGCCACCTGATTTTCTGCCATGATCAGGGCTTCTTTAACATTAAAAAATTCCTTAGAGATACCTATGGAAAATATGAAGGATACGATCATGAATAAGGCTCCTGCCGCAGGAATCCAGTAGGGAATGGTAAATTGGACAATTTTGTTGGTGGTGCTGGGAATAATTGTGAAGGATAGCATTTTATTTTGCTTCATTGTATAGTGAATATATTTTTTCATCGAATGCTAAATACCTCCTTCCTCATGGCCTGCTAAATACCCATAATTACATATCTAAATTCGACAAATTGCTCTTTATCCCTTTAAAAAATATAATTTTTTTGGAAAATGGGGAAAATAGTAGAAAAGTCCCTTGTAAAAAATTAAAAGTTAAAAAATGATTTTAAATGATTTTGTTAGCATTATAACCGAAATATGATAAAATAAATTAAATATTTTATCTTCAGGAGGATTAATATGAAGGAAGTCATGTATGATGATACCATTATTGAGTTAGAGGAAGAACTAAGACATTTATGTACGGTAATTAAAAATAAGGGAAGGGAAATATTAACTGAATTTGAAATTACCCCTCCGCAGTTTCAAGCCCTTCAAACCTTAATTAATGGTGAAGATATGACAATTGGTGAATTGAGTAATAAAATGTTTTTAGCCTGCAGTACTATCACTGATTTAGTCGATCGAATGGAAAAAAATCAGCTGGTTAAGCGTGTTCGAGATGAGAAAGATCGAAGAATTGTAAGGATTTTAGTGCTGGAAAAGGGGCATGAAATTATCCGCCAGGTGTTGCATGCCAGAAGAAATTATTTGGCAGATCTTTTGCAGGACCTCACTCAACAGGAAAGAGATTTTATTCTTAAGGGTGTTGCCATGATATATGGTAGAACAATGTAGTTATATGGAAAAATAAATTGGGGAAGTGGGGACATGGAGATTATTAACAATCGTTATAAAATCGTTGAATGTCTGAAAATAGATAGCTTTACCAGCAAATATGAAGCAACCGACCTGATGCAAAATAATAATCCTGTTTTACTCTATATCATAAAAGAAAGCAGCTATTTGAGAGCTTTTATTAACCATTGTGTAAGAAACTTTTATCAGTTTTCCTCATTGAGCCATCCAAATATCGTTAAATTAATCAGTTTTGGAATTATTGATTCCATAGATGATAAGCCGGTAAATGAAACATTGTTCTTCTATACAACAGAATTAATCAACCCTACCCTTAATCATAATCTGAAGAATTTTATTACTAAACAGACTCTGTTGTCCATCTATTCTCAGCTTGCCAGGCTGATTGATTACTTGCATTTTCATGGTATTTTTTATGGTTTTATAAATTTTGATAATTTACTAATTTATCATGAAGCTGGTCAGTTTAAGATAAAATTAAGAGATCTAATGACAATTAAATTGAGGGAAACCAACAGTAAATATAGCCAAGGAGAAGGAGCACGATTCGAGGCTCCGGAGCTTGGCTATGGGATTGAGGTTGGCGTCTATATCGATATTTATTCCTTAGGTGTATTGCTTTATGAGCTTTATACCCAAGAGCCCTTTCAGCCCCATAGGCTTGGAGAAAAAATCAATTTACAGCAGGGATCAATCACCAGCTGGGACAAACAGTTTTATGAAATCATTAAAAATGCAACCCAATATGATTTTATTGAGCGTTTTCAATCAATCCACGCAATGAACCGGGAGATTGTAAAGCTCTATAAATTAGGGCATAAGATTGAAGATAAGCAGGATGTAGAAAATCTAAATTTTAAAACCCCCCTGGTCGGAAGGGATGTTGAGCTGAAAAAAATACTGTCCTTAAAAGAGTCCCCTGAAAAAAAGAATCTAGTGCTTCTCTGGGGGGATCGGGGTATCGGCAAAACCCGTTTGATGAATGAAATTAAATATCAGATGCGTTGGAGCAGACTTCATATAATTCATCATAATATCATTCCTGATAAAAACAGCTTTTATCAAATTATCCCCTTTATGTTGAAGAATGTCTTAAAACTGGCCCATCCCAATACAATTAATAAATATGCAGAAGAATTGGTAAAGCTGATACCTGAGATTGGTATCAATAAAAATATAAGACCCTCAAGGGAATTGAGGGAGGACCGGGAAATCTTAAGATTTTACGACCGTGTAACTAATTTTATTATTGAAGTCCTAGGAAATCGTCCTAGCATTATTATGATTGATGATTTTCATTCCGCTTCAAAGACCTTTGTTGAATTTGTAGATTACTTTATTAAGCTAAATAAACTGAAAAAGGCCCCTATCATATTGATGTTCAGCTTAATCAATGAGGGCTATTGCTGGGAAAAAACAAAGGATCGAATTAATGAGTGGAGACAGGCCGAACTTCTCGAAATCAAGCTGAGCAGGCTCTCAGTGGAAGAGACAGCCCAAATGATAAGGAATATTTTGGGCTGGAATAAAGATCCCCTGCGCTTTGCCACCAGGATAATGAAAGAAACGGAAGGAGTTCCGGTATTAATTGAAGAGGCAATAAAAGAGCTTTATGCCCAGCGGATCCTCTATGTAGATTACAGCACCAAGGAAGATGGATTTGCCTGGCAAAGCCACACTGAGGATTATACTAAAATAAAGCTACCGGAAAACCTGGACGATGCAGTTATTAGTTTAATCAATACCCTTGACGAAAAGACCGTAAGGGTTTTAAAGATAGTATCACTTTTCAGCACCACCGTCTCCCGTGAAATTATCGCTTATATTTTAGGAAAGGACATGGATTATTCACAATATTTAGGTCGGTTAACTCAGCTGAAGATTATCAATGAGAAGCTGGAGGACTGGGGGTATACCTATGGCTTTTATCGTTCGCAGCTTAAATCATATATATACAATTCCATTGATGCCGCTGAAAAAATAAGGCTACATAAGCGAGTCAGCGAAGTGTTGGAGGAACAGTACAAGCGAGAAGGGCGAGAAAACAAGGAGGAGTTAATCTATCACCTTTTTCAGTCGAATCAGCGGGATAAAGCAGTATATTATTGCATAGAAGCGGGAGACAGTATGTATAATCTCCGAATTTACTCCCAGGCTATGATTTTTTATAAAAAGGCCTACGAAATACTAGAAGATTCTATAGAACCGAGAAAATTTCAGCTTTTGTTAAAAATGGGCGAGGTGTGTCAAAATCAAGGAAATAACTATGAGGCCCTGTCTTGCTACGATGAAGTAGTATCTAATTGTAAAGCAAAACCACTGCTACATTATGCCATTGAAGCGAAATGTAAAATAGCCCAAATTCTAATGAATCGAAATGAATTGGAAAAGGGAAAGCTTGTCCTGGCTCAAACACTTGAAATGGCAGAGGAAATTCAATATCACGAGGGTATGATGAAGGCTGGGTATTTATTATGCCGGATTTACATGCATCAAAAGGAAACTGAACAAATGGAAGCCCTTTGTAAAACCTATTTGACCCTAGCCCAGGGATTAAACGATTATGGGTATATGGGCATGTTTTTAAGCCAAAAAGGAGTGACAGCTTTTTTCAGGGGGGAAATACTAAAGGCCAAGGAATATTTTGAGCTTAGCGTTGTCTATTTAGAAAAGGGCCAAAGGCTTGAAGAAACCAGCCGGCCCATTAATAATATCGGTGTTCTCCTTCAGGATCATTTTTTAAATGTTCCAGAGGCCCGGGAATACTTTGAACGCTCAGCTAAAATCGCCCAGCAGTATCACCGGATGGACGACCTGTTCCGGGCCCAAAATAATATTGCCGATTCCTATATGCATGAATGCAGATTTGATAAGGCCATTGAAGTACTTCATAATAACATTAGTCTGGCCATAGAATATGAAGATGAGGCAATGAAGCTTTTGGGCTATAGTAATCTGATCATTTGCTTTACCCGAATCAGTGACTACAAGCAGGCCTATCATTATGTATTAAAGGCCCAGGTTGAATTTAGTGATTATTCGATGAATACTTATTTTGCAGATTCCCTTTTTGAAAGTATGATCTATTTCTACATGGCTATGGGAGACTATGAAAAGGTTCTTTCCCTGATTGATCAGCATAATGAGGTCAAGGGAAGCCATGAAAGACTGGATTTAATCCTTAAAAGCATGAGGTTTTTCTCAAATTATGCTTTGAAAAGAACAGATACAGTAAAAGAGCTGTTGGAAGTGGTCTATGCTTACCGTGATACACCATACATTAAGGAAAGAAGAATCCTGTTGCTGATGGCCGTTGACCTTCTCTATCGGTTGGATGACAGGCAGCTGGCCAAGCTGCTGCTGAAAGAGGATGAAGCCCTGGTTGAAAGCTACGACAACTATGATTATCAAATGAAAAGAAAATATTTCGAGTGTTTATTGTATCATCAGGGTGAGTCACTCCAGATATGGGAAAACCTGTTGGTAGAAATAAGCGAAACCTATGAAAAAGAAATTAAATGGCAAATCTATGAAAGGCTTGGAGCGCTTTATTTCAAAGAGAGGGACTACTATCGGGCCACCAGCTATTATTTAAATGCGCTGGAGGTTATTCAAGGCCTGCTGGCAAGAACACCAAGGGAGTATAAGGAATCATATTTAAAAGTTAAAAATAAATTCAGAATAAAAGAACAACTCCTTAAGATGGAAAGGGTCATTCAAAACCAGACAGATCCCACCGATGTGAAGGAATCCGTACAGGAGGATGTTCTGGATTTGGTGAGCTTTTTTGATGTATCGAGGTACAAGGAGCTATTCCATAATCCAGCCTTTTATGATCTTGCACTTCAGCAGTATAAAGCTTTAATCTCCATTGATATTGATAGTATTGAATCCCTTGTGGCTGCTTTGACCAATGATGTGGTGTATAATTTAGGTCTGATCACCAGACTGGCAGGCAAATATGTATTGGCCACCAGGGGAGCCCTACTGGGGGTAAAGGACGAAGGCTATGAATTTGTGACCTCCTTTGGTTCCAAGATCAGCCTGGAAGAAATACGACATATTTTAGAAAAATGTGCAGTAACCAAGGAAGGACTGCTCATTGAAAATCATTTGACCCATGGAATAGAAAACAGTGGCCTATATAATAGCAAAGATACAAGGGCCATCATCTGCCTGCCTATTATTAATAATAGCAGAAACGATGAAATACCTGGCTTTGAACAGCGGCAGCCGGTAAAGGAGAAGGTAAAGGTAATTGGGTATTTGTACCAAGAAACCGATAAGGTATTTAACAATTTTTCTCAGGAGACCTTTAATGATTGCAAGAAGCTGCTTCCGTTAGCCTGTATTATGCTGAACAACTATTATTTACAGATCAGCTCATCAATTGATAAGATGACTGGGGCCTATGTAAGAAAAACCATTGAAAAAATTCTGCTGGAAAATATTGAGGCAGCTAAAGAAGCAGAGCAGCAGTTTTCCATTATTATGTGTGATATAGACCATTTTAAATGTGTTAACGATACCTATGGACATCAACGGGGTGATATGGTACTGACAGAGGTTGGCAGGGTAATCAGAGAGCATATTCGTTCATCTGACCATGTGGGACGGTACGGAGGAGAGGAATTTATCATTATTTTGCCCGGTGCCCGAAAGCAAGATGCCTTTATCATTGCTGAAAAAATTCGAAATGCCTTTCAAGAGGCAAAACTTTTAGGTGACGAGGTCGAGCTAACCATTAGCTGTGGTGTGGCCGGTTGTCCTGAAGACGGCATTACAAAGGAAATATTGATTGAAAAGGCTGATCAGGCGTTGTATCATGCCAAGGAGCAGGGCAGAAACAGAACTGTATTCTATGAAAATGACATAGGATTTGTAGATAAGCGGACCGATAAGCTGGCGGGAATTGTATCGGGAAATGTGGTGCAGGATCAGCGAAATGTATTGGTAATAGCAGAGGCTATAGAGCTGCTTACAGAGGGTCGAAGCCTTGAAGATAAAATATACATTATGCTGGGCAGACTAATTGAGATACTAGAGGCGGAAGAAGGAATTGTATTTACCGTTAAAAACAATCAAATCAAGTCTCAGCTTTGCCGTAGAAGATTCATGGATAATTGGCAGGGGGAGTTAAATTACAATAGCAGACTAATTGGGAAGGTAATTCAGTCTAGACAGGGAGAATACCTGATTGACTGGGAAGATATCAGTCATATTGATATTTTTACCGGAACCCCCAATTGGAAATCAGTAATTGTTACCCCCATTATCTACAATGGAGTAGTAAAGGGTGTAATTTACTTATCGGTTTCGGTAAAGGAAAAGGAATTCGATTTTAATGCCTACAATCTTGTAAAGCTCACCAGCAGTATTTTAGGTCCCATTTTGGGGGATTTCTAAATTTTACCTAAAATATTATAAGAAAAAACATAAACCTGATAAAAGGATCAGTCTTGAAGAATTGATCCTTTCTTTTTATTAATTTATCACGCTAAAAAATTAGATTACTAAATTTTGTTGAAACCTTAAAAAAAATTGTAAGGCTGGAAGGAAAAGTAACCTAACTGTAGAATGATTACTAAAGTAATAAGATGAAATCAGCATACATTTATGGATAAAAGGAGTGATTGAATTGGGCCAAGTTTTGATTAATGGAAACGGGTTAACCCTAGAGGAACTGGTGATGGTGGCCAGGAAATTTGATCGTGTTGAAATTGAAAAGGAGGCGGCAGAAAGGGTAAACCTCAGCAGAAGGCTGGTGGAGGAATTCGTTGAGGAGGAATCTGTAGTCTATGGAATCACGACGGGTTTTGGAAAATTCAGTGATGTAGCCATCTCAAAGGATGAAACGGCTGCCTTGCAAAGAAATCTTATTATTAGCCATGCCTGCGGGGTAGGAAAGCCCCTGGAAGAAGAAATTGTCAGGGCTATTATGCTGTTAAGGGCCAATGCCCTGTTAAAGGGTCATTCAGGTATTCGATTAAGTACATTAAATATCCTGATCGACATGTTAAATAAAGGCGTACATCCCATTATCCCAGAAAAGGGCTCCCTTGGAGCCAGCGGAGATTTAGCCCCCCTGGCCCATATGGTGCTGGTGATGATTGGGGAGGGAGAAGCGGTATATCAAGGAATCAGAATGTCAGGCAGGGAGGCCATGGAAAAGGCCGGCATTAACATTGTTGAGCTTACTTCAAAGGAGGGCCTGGCATTGATTAACGGTACACAGGTAATGACCGCTATCGGGGCATTGACAGTGTATGATTGTAAAATGCTGATAAAGCTGGCGGATATTGCAGCTGCCTTAACCCTGGAGGGGCAGCGGGGAATCATTGATGCCTTTTTTAAACAGGTTCATCAAGTAAGACCCCATCCTGGTCAGCTTCAAACTGCCGAAAACCTATTGATGCTTTTAGAGGGAAGCAGCTTCGTCACCCGGCAGGGGCAGCTTCGGGTTCAAGATGCCTATACCCTGCGGTGCATTCCCCAAATTCATGGAGCAAGTCGAGATGCCATTGCCTATGTTGAAGAAAAAGTAAAGATAGAGATGAACTCAGCCACAGACAACCCCTTGATATTCACGGAAGAACAGGCGGTAATCTCTGGTGGGAATTTCCATGGTCAGCCCATGGCCCTGGCCTTTGATTTTTTAGGAATTGCCATAGCAGAGCTGGCCAATGTATCGGAGCGGAGGATTGAAAGACTGGTTAATCCTCAACTAAGTGGCCTACCAGCCTTTTTAACCCCTAAGGGAGGGCTAAATTCAGGGTTTATGATAACCCAATACGCAGCCGCCGCCCTGGTATCAGAAAATAAAGTATTGGCCCATCCCGCCAGCGTAGATTCCATACCATCCTCAGCCAATCAGGAGGATCATGTTTCCATGGGAACCATTGCTGCCAGAAAGGCCAGAGAAATTTATGAAAATACAGTGCAGGTTTTGGCCATTGAGCTTTTGGCAGCGGCCCAGGCCATTGATTTTTATCAAAAACACCAGCTTGGAAGGGGAACAGCCCTGGCGTACGGGTTAATTAGAGAAAGGGTTAGCTCCCTTGAAGATGACCGGGTAATGTATGTCGATATTCATAATAGCAGTGAGCTAATAAAGGGTCATAAAATAGTTGACGAGGTAACTAAAGTTATTAAACTAAATTAAATTTAAATTATACAGGGCCGATGAATTGTCTATTCTATCGGCCCTAAAACTAAATAAGTACCTACTCACTCAATTTTTAATCTTGTTCTAAAATTTGAAGCACCTGTTGCAGTTTTCTTTTCTGTTCGTCATTTAAGAAGGGTTTCAGCTTTTCAACCAGTTCCTGTTGATTGGGAACAGTATGCTTTAGTCGTTGTAATTCCTGGATTATTTCCGCCTCTGACTTTCCACTGTACTGATTAAAAAGGCCCAGTACCTTTTGATAATCCTCTTCAGAAATGTAATTCTTTATTTCTTCCACCTTTGAAAAATCTCCCGCTTTTATTGCTGCCATCAATTCATTTAGCTTACCTTGATCCAACACAATCCCTCCCATAATTTCCTGAGATAATTTATTCACCTGATAAAATGCTATCCCTATAATCTATGCAGCAGGGGTTGGGTATGCTACAAAAAATTAAATTAATTCTTTCCAGAACAAATCAGATAAAATAGTGTTTTTTTTAATAATTCATGATCAACAGCAATATATTAGTAGTAAAAATGTACCCAAAAGGAGGAAGACAATGGAGGAGTTAAAAGATCGGGAATTAGCCTTGGAAGATAAAAAGCAAGCCTCAGTACAGCCCACTTGGCTTTGGATATTGCCTATTTTATTATTGTTCATAGGAGGAAAAAGCAATAAGCTGAATGTAAGGGAAATAGAAGCCATGTCTTTGGAAAAAAAGGCAAAACTCTTGGGAAGAATTAAGGGCTATATGGATAGTGAAGAGCAGCTGGTCATTCATCGAGCTGAAATGCTGTTGCATATTATTTTAAAGGTAAAGGAATTGATGGAGCTGCCAGGTTTGATAGGGGCTGAAACAAAATATCACACCTTGTCCTATACTGATCGAAAAAGACATATGCTGATGGATATTAGTGAATTCGTCGATGATGAAAAAAGAGAGGTCATTCATAAGGCCATCGATCTGCATATGAAGGCCAGTCTGATGGAAAACAAAATCAGAGAGCTGCAGGACCTAGCCAATACCCCGCTATCTATTGACCAGCTTGATAAATACATAGATGTCTTTGACCCCCTTCTGGAAGGTGAATTAAAGGATAAAACCAAGGAGCTGCGGGTTTTAGTGGGAATATTGAAACTAGTTAAGTCTCTGAGCAGTAAGCAAAAACTGGATGAATCTGATATATTTGAAATTGCAAAGCCCTTTTTAAGTAAAGAGCAGGGTGAACAGCTCAATAAAATGATACAAATATTTAGGGCAGTCAGCAGTATTGGGGAAGGCAGCAGTTCGGCAGGAATGACAGGGCCTGAAAATCCTGACAGTGAGGAAAAAGAACCGATTGACACTGAGGTCGCTCCCATTGAGGAAATATAAAATTGAAGTTAGAATACTACTTTAATTTAACAACCTTTTATGATATATTGATAACAGAAGAAGTAAAGGGAGTGTTTCTATGGTTTCAAAAGAAAAAATCAGTCGAATTAACCAATTGGCAAAGCTTTCAAAAGAAAGAGAGCTGACAGAAGAAGAAAAAAGTGAGCAGGCCCAATTGAGGAAGGAATATATAGAATCCTTTAGAAAAACCTTCAAGCAGCAGTTAGATAATTTAGAAATTGAATATGTTGATTAAAAAAAAGAAGATACCATCTTCTTTTTTTATGATGAGGAAAATCGATAGGTCTTTTCTCATCTTTTTTATTTTCTCTGGATATTTTTGAAAGAAAAAAAGGATTCTATTTTTCCTTAGCGAATACTTAAGTAATTTAGGTAGAAAAATGTCTAATTTTGGAGGGATGATTATGTCTGAAAGACAATATGTAATATTCAAGCTGGATAAGGAAGAGTATGGTGTAGATATTATGCACGTCAAAGAAATCAGCGAATTTAAAGAGAGCATGAAGGTACCCAATGCACCGAAATTCGTTGATGGAATTGTAAACTATCGAGGGGTGGTTACTCCGATCATTAACCTCAGAAAAAAGTTTAATATGCCCCTGCTGGAGATCACCAGCAATACGAGGATTATTATTATCTATATGAACGATCGGCAAATTGGCTTCCTGGTGGATGATGCTTCCCAGGTGCTTACCATTGATGAAAAGGATATTGACCCAGCCCCCGAATTAATATCTGGTAATATCGACGAACGATTTATCAGCGGTATTGCCAAGGTTCAGGAACGTATGATTATCGTGCTGGATCTGGAAAAGGTACTAAGCGAAGAAGAAAAAGAAAAAATAGTTAATTTATAATTTTTTATGGGAAAAGGTAGAAATGCTGAGTTACAAGAGAAAAATGGCAGCTTCTGTTGTTAGAAAATATTTGTTTTAAGCAAAATTGAGCAAATTTCTTCCTCTACTTTGTTTATAATACTAGTGGACAAGCAATATCATGTATTCAAAGGAGGAAAGAAATGAAAAGAATCATACCCCTTTTCCTTATACTCATTTTGCTTTCGATTCAGTCGCAATCATTTTCAGCCACTATCGATTCCCTTGAACAGGAATCACAGTACGAAGAAAGGATGGCCAGGCTAACCACTCTACTTCGGGAAAGAAATCGTCTGTTTAATAGCCTGTTTCGTTCAGAGGTTCCCACCATCAGGGAAATAGAAGCAGAATTATCGCTGATCGTCACCGAACCATTATTAAAATCAGATATAGAGGTCTTTGAAGCTATTATAGAGATGCCTGCTTCCTATGAAAAGATAAGGGATGTGGAAATAATTAAAGCCGAGCTATTAAAGCATTCCGCAACGGTTGAGACCTGGGAGGTAGTTGTTCGATGGCAAATAGAGGGCTATGAAGGAATTACAGGTGAAGATGTAGGCTATTATGTTGAAATGGAAAAGATTGATGGTTGTTGGCTATTAAAGGATTATTATACCAGTTAATAAGTTAAACAATTGTAAAGAATTAAATCCCTAAAGAGATCACTCCGGTCTCTTTTTTGTGTGAACTAATAAATTAGGCTTCTGGTAGGAATCCTTTATAATTTACTTTTTTAAATGTAAAAAATAGAGGAAATTTGTATGAATATGAAGAAATATGATTCGAATGAATATATTGGGGTGAAGGCATGAGTCAGAAAGTGGATATTAAAGACATGAATGAGATATTGGAAAAGACTATCAGTGCTATTGAAGAGAGTAAAGAGGCTGTCTTTGAAATAGCAGAGAGCGCCCGTAAAGAGTGTAGCATTCTGAAGAAGCAACTTTCTGATATCAAGCTAAGGATTCAGTCTGTAATGAAGGAGGTTGAAAGACAGGAGGCTGCAGAAAAAAGCAGTCGTAAACGATTGCTGGAGGTTAGCAAAGACTTTTCTCGATATCGGGAAAATGATATTAGAAGGGCCTACGAGAGAGCAAATGAGCTGCAGATTCAACTGATCATCAAAAGACAAGAGGAATGTGACTTGATCAGACAGCGAACTGAGCTGGAAATGAGGTATAAGCATTCTGAAGACATTCTAAGAAAAGCTGAAGACATTACCTCAAAAATTGGCGTTGTTATGGAGTATCTGGGGGGGAATCTAAAGGACTTTACCAACACCCTTGAAGATATACAGCAGCGGGCTGTGGTGGGAAGAAGAATAATACAGGCCCAGGAGGAGGAGCGGCATCGGGTGGCAAGGGACATCCATGACGGGCCGGCACAATCTTTAGCTAACTTAACAATAAAGGCAGAGGTGTGTGAAAAGTTAATTGATATAGATCAGGATAGGGCAAAACATGAACTGCAGGATTTAAGAAACGTACTAAGGGACAGTATCAAGGATATACGTAAAATAATTTATAATTTAAGGCCCATGTCATTGGATGATCTGGGTTTTATTCCTACGGTGCAAAGATACATTGAAGGCTTTCAGGAGGATACCAAAATTCCAGTAGATTTTATTATTTTATCCCGCAGACCCATGGAAGACCCTGTAAAAAACCTAGCTATTTTTAGAATCATTCAAGAGGCTCTGAATAATATTCGAAAGCATGCCAAGGCCCAAAGTGTAAAAATTAAATTAGAAATATCCAATCAAAATATACAATTAACCATTAGTGACGATGGTGTGGGATTTGATGCGGAGGCATCCAATGGAACCAGTGAAGGTGGGGGCTTTGGTCTATTAAATATTAGAGAAAGAGTCGAGCTGCTAGACGGTACTTTACAAATAAAGAGTGCGCCCAATAAGGGGACGAGGATTTATGTGAATTTAAATAACTTTGAGTAGGGGGGAACCTTTGTGAAAATCATTAAAGTATTGATTGTAGATGATCATTCATTAGTCAGACAAGGTTTAAAGCAAATTTTAGAGCTGGAAAAGGATATTAAGATTATAGGACAGGCTGGTGATGGGGAAGAAGCAATTACCAAGGTTCAACAGCTGAAGCCCGATGTCGTTTTACTGGATATTAACATGCCAAAGCTCAATGGAATACAGACCCTTCGCAGGTTGAAGGACATTGACAAGACCATCAAGGTTATTATGTTGACCTTTCATGAAGATCAGGAATATCTTTACGAAACCATCAATTTGGGCGCCAATGGATATGTTTTAAAGGATTCAGAAAGCGAAAGCCTAATTCAAGCCGTAAGGGATGTATACAAAGGATCATCCTACATACAACCCAGCCTGGCAACAGGACTGGTTAAGGAATTTAACCGAGGTCAGCAGGAAAACAGTAAAGAGAGTAAGCTGACTCGAAGAGAGTATGAAGTATTAACGCTGATTGCAGAAGGGTTAAATAATAAGGAAATTGCCTGCGGATTATTTATTAGTGAGAAGACAGTTAAAAATCACGTTTCCAATATTTTCAAGAAAATTGAAGTGAATGATCGAACCCAGGCTGCAATATATGCCTATAAGCATAATATTAAAAAAATATAAATTTATTGTGTTGCCTCTCCAAAACCTGTTGACAAAAAAATAAGAGAAATATATGATGTAGATGTTTATATAAAAAAAATAATATGGGAATAATCACTTTTGAATAGACTAATCTTAATATATTTCCATAAAATATCTTGGGGAGGGTGTTTCATGGCAGAGCAGGAACAAATATTACAGGAAAAATTATTTAAGAAGTTTGAAAGTGCCTGGGAGCTGCTTCAACCAGGAGAAAAGGAAAAGGTTTTCTCCTTTGGTGAGACTTATAAGCACTTTATGGATCATGGTAAGACTGAAAGGGAATGTGTCAAACAAATTAAGAAAAAAGCCATAGAAAAGGGCTACATATCACTGGAAGAAGTAATTAATAGGGGCAAATTGGCAACGGGGGATAAAATATATGCCGAAAACCGAGGAAAGGCCATTGCCCTTTTTGTCATAGGACAGGAAGCCTTAACGGCCGGTATGAAGGTGGTGGGGGCCCATCTGGATGCTCCCAGACTGGATTTAAAGGCCTTTCCTCTATATGAAGAGGCTGGTTTGGCTCTGCTGAAGACCCATTACTATGGCGGCGTAAAAAAGTATCAGTGGGTGGCCATCCCCTTGGCCCTTCACGGAGTTATTATCAAGCATGATGGAACAAAGCTTGAGATAGTCATAGGGGAAGATGAATCAGACCCAGTATTTTATATATCAGACCTCTTGCCCCATCTGGCCAGCGAGCAGATGGCTAAAAAAATGAGTGAGGGCATTACGGGGGAAGACCTAAATGTTATTATTGGCAACATTCCCTATCAGTCTTCGGAAATGAAAAAGGCTGTTAAGCTGAATATACTTAAGCTCTTAAATGAAAAATATGGTATTACAGAAGAAGATTTCACCGTTGCAGAGCTGGAGATTGTTCCGGCAGGTAAATCAAGGGATGTAGGGATTGACAGAAGCATGATTGCTGCCCACGGTCACGATGATCGGGTGTGTGCCTTTGCAGCTCTGGAAGCTGTTTTAGAGCTTGTCTCCCCTGAAAAAACTGCTGTAGCTCTTTTTGTCGATAAGGAAGAGGTTGGCAGCATGGGTAATACAGGTATGGAATCTATGTTTTTTATGCACTGTGTCGCTGAATTATTATCCCTTCAAGGTAAGGAAAGCTATGTAGCCCTTCAGCGATCCCTGAAAAATACCAAGGTATTGTCAGGAGATGTAACGGCTGGCTTCGACCCCAACTTTCCCGATGTTCTTGACAAGCGAAATGCATCCTATATTGGCAAAGGGGTCACCTTAACCAAATATACAGGGGTTCGGGGCAAGGGCGGTTCTAATGACGCCAATGCTGAATTTCTAGGAGAGATTAGGGCTATATTTAACCGCCATAAAGTGGCATGGCAAATCGGAGAGTTGGGAAAGGTTGACCAGGGGGGTGGCGGCACCATAGCCTATATTTTAGCCAACTATGGAGCTGAAGTGGTAGATTGTGGCACACCCATGCTGAGTATGCATGCCCCTATTGAATTAATCAGTAAGGTTGATTTATACATGACCTATCGGGCCTACGGCGCTTTTTTCCAATGATTTAAGTTAATGGTATGATCATTCCAGGATTTTATGAAAGAAGACCTCCCCATGGGCGGGTTTTCTTCTTTCTACTGGAAATAAAAGAAAATTCAATCGATAAAAAGGAAATACTTACTTAATGTCGAATGTAGTGGGATAGCAAATAAGGAGGTAAGAGCATGCAAATCATTACAGACAGTTCCTGTGATTTACCTAAGGAATATATTGAACGATACAATCTAATTGTTGTGCCATTAAATATTGAATTAGATGGAGAAACTTACCTTGATGGCCTTGAATTAACCCATTATGATTTTTATGAAAAAATTGCCCAGTCCCAAAACTTACCTAAAACCTCACAGCCATCACCACAACGATTCATAGATGCTTTTATGGAGGGGGCAAAAAAGACAAAGGAAATTTTAAGTATACATTTGTCCTCTAAATTAAGTGGAACCTTTAGCTGTGCCCAGCTTTCAAAGGAAATTTCAGAGGCGAAGGTAGAAATATTTGATTCCCTGAGTGGCTCCATGGGGTTAGGGCTTCAGGTTTTGAAGGCCTGTCATATGGTAGAAGAAGGCTTTGAGTTAAACCATATTATTGAGAAGCTAAAGGAATATCGAGACCAAATGAAGGTATTGGTATATTTAGAAACCCTCGAAAATGCCGTAAAGGGTGGCCGGGTTAGCCGGGCAAAGGAAATGGTGGCTAACATGTTAAATCTTAAATTTATACTTCATGTTGAAGAAGGTTATGTGAAGGTACTCAAGGCTATTAGGGGGAAAAAACGTGCTATTAGCTTCATGCTTGAAAGAATTGCAGAAAAAAATGTTGACCTTAAGGATAAAATTGTAGGAATTACCCACTGTAATCGAATCGAAGATGCTCTGGCTCTGAAGGAAGAAATAATCAAACGCTTTAGCCCCCAGGAAGTAATTGTTACCACAATGGGACCTGTTATTGGCACCCACTCCGGTGAAGGGGGACTTTTAATCTGCTACTAATCCAGCCTCCCTGGCGGTTGACCGGGGGTTGGATTTTTATTTTCTACCCTTGTAACAAGGATTAACATGAATCAAGACATCCATTACCTCCTCCATTTCATTCATAATATGCTCCTTTGCCCGGGCAGCAGCACCATGGCCCTCTTCTACAGTAATGGTAGGGTTTACGCATATTTTCATATCTACCATATACTTAGAACCATATTGTCTTACCTTAACATCTTGAATTTCCTCGACACCTTTGGCCTTAGAGGCGGCCTGTTTGATGGCCTCCAAAATTTTTTTATCCGGTGAAGTATCCATCAATCCCTTTATGGCATCAACATAAATCGAAACGGCTGTTCTTAATATCAAAATTGATACGATGATTCCGGCAAAGGGGTCCATAAAGGGATACCCAAAAATGGCTCCAGTAACGCCAATTAGCGTAGCAACAGAGGAAAAGGCATCAGAACGGTGATGCCAGGCATCGGCAATGACCGCAGTGCTCTTGATTCTTTTCCCGATTCTAACAGAATAATGATAAAGCCCTTCCTTGGCCAGGATGGATATAATTGCTACGTAGATAGCTGTAACCTGGGGCGGTGCAATATTACCGGAGCGTAAAATTTTAACTGCTTCATTTCCAATCCCCAGGGCAGTAACGAATAAAATGATGGCTAAAATTTTTGCAGTAACTGATTCCGCCTTATGATGGCCGTAGGGATGAGATTCATCCGGGGGAAGATGGGCTATTTTTAACCCCTGTAAGAGTATGATTGTTCCAAACAAATCAGAGGCTGAATGAAAGGCGTCGGCCAGCAGGGCCGTACTGCCTGATAAATATCCTATAATTGCCTTTAAAATAGTTAAGATAATATTTCCAATAATGCTCACATAAGAGACCTTCTTGACCTCTCGATATCGCATTTTATCATCCATATGACACCATCCTCTTCTGACCAATTAAAATGATATCCAATGCCGCTCTTCATATTATCTGAATACATTTCTTGAGATATGCAAATACTTTTAAGGAAGTTTAAGGAGGTATGAAGATGGCACAAATAATAGATCTAAACGACTATAAGCTATCAAAGGAGCTTGAAAACAACAGTGACAGGGTTATGCAGCAGCGAGAATTCTTCATTAACTTCTACGGTTTTTTAAATCGAAATCTAAACAATGAATTTGATGAAGTATTGATGGAATTCGACGATATGTTTATTGATATGGTCCTTAAGCATGGAATGAATCGAATGGTAGTAAATTATTTTCATATACCCATGGTTACTTTTATGGTAACAGTTTTTATCAAAAACAGCGATTTAGCAGTTCATTTTCCTGAGCTGGCTTCTATAGAAAATGATGACAACCAGCTGATGTTTAAAAACACGCTGTTCAGAATCATCACTGCCTATAGCCAGGATGATCATATTAACTTCAATGAAATTGAATTAGAAATGGACCTCAATCGAATTATCAGGCGCTTTTACGTAAGTCTGCTGACCATTATCCCTCAAAAAATTGTATTGATATAATATATCATATTCGAGAGTGCCCCTGCACTCTCCATTTTATGTTTTATAGGAAAGTTCTTACCTTAAAATAATTTTTCTAAAGTGCTACCATATATAGATTTCCACAAAGTCTCCCTTAAATATTTCAAAGGTAGACTTTGTTCTTTTTTGTCTTCAAAGCTTCAGAATAGGGGTTAGAGGTATATTGATAGCATATTTTTAACTTGACATAGATAGTCATTTTCAATTACAATATAATATGATAATGATAATTGGTATCAGTTTTGCTCTTTATTATAATTTCCAAAAAAAGATGAGCTCCCAGTCTACATATAATTGGGAAATAGCTGCGCATGGTATCTAGAGGGCAAAATAACTTTGATTGAGAAGCGTCAAACGGCTTGTTAATTAAAGTTATTTTATTTTTTCTTTTAAATTTTAATAGCAAAGAAGGTTATAAAATGACACAGTCAAATCCAGCAATGGAATCATCGAGGCCAAAACTGCGAACTCGGCCGATTACTGCTACTTTAGTACTTGTCGGTGGCCTGACAGGGCTGTTGCTGGCCATCGCCGTATCTGTTTCCCTAGGGGCTGCCGATATAAAGCTTGCTACCGTATGGGAAGCAATTTTTCGTTTTAATGACGCCATAACAGAGCATTTGATTATTCAAGAGCTGCGGCTGCCTCGAGTACTGGGAGGAGCCATGGTGGGGGCCTGCTTTGCCGTTTCTGGGGCTATTATGCAGGGAATCACCCGTAACCCCCTGGCCGATTCAGGTCTGATGGGCCTCAATGCCGGAGCAAGCTTCGCCCTTGCCATTTGCTTTGCTTTTTTTCCTGGTTTACCCTATCTGTATATTATTCTATTTTCCTTTTTAGGAGCAGGCCTAGGGGCAGGACTGGTCTACGGAATTGGCTCCTTTTCAAAAAATGGCCTTACACCCATCCGTTTGGTGTTGGCTGGGGCTGCCGTAAGTGCCCTGTTGGCCGCCCTCAGTCAGGGGATCGCCATTTCCTTCAGGGTTAGTCAAGATATTGCCTACTGGCGGGCCGGGGGAGTTGCAGGAACCACCTGGCTGCAGCTTCGAATCATGTCTCCCTGGATTGCCGCTGCCCTTTTGGGGGCTGTTGTACTTTCACCGTCTATTACCTTGCTTAGCCTTGGGGAAGAAGTGGCCCAGGGCCTTGGTCAGCGAACCAATGTCATTAAGCTTGTGGCCTCTCTGATTGTTCTGATTTTGGCAGGTGCCGCAGTTTCCGTTGTGGGGGCAGTCGGTTTTGTAGGCCTGGTAATCCCCCATGTGACACGATACCTGGTGGGGGTGGATTATAGATGGGTGATTCCCTGCTCAGCTGTACTGGGCAGTCTGATGGTGGTTTTAGCAGATTTAGGCGCCAGAATGATCAATCCCCCCTATGAAACCCCAATAGGGGCCTTAATAGCGTTAATTGGGGTGCCCTTTTTCCTCTATCTGGCCCGTAAAGAGAGGAGGGTGCTATAATGGATACCCTTGAAATGTCAATTGTTGAAAAAAGGAGAGTAAAACGGAGTTTTACAGTTTTAATGGTCTTTGGAATTTTAATTATACTTACCTTTATCATTAGTATGAATGTAGGCTATATTCGATTATCGCCCCATGAGCTCTTTAGAACCATAATAGGGGCAGGTACCAGTAATCAGAAGCTAATTTTGTTTGACTTCAGACTGCCTAGAATTGTACTATCGGTGTTGGTAGGGGCGGGTCTGGGGGTTTCGGGCTGCCTGTTACAGGGTATTTCACGGAACCCATTGGCAGACCCAGGAATTTTAGGCATCCATGCAGGTGCCGGATTAATGGTGGTGTTATATGTCTCTTTCTTTCCCACCACAACAGCGGTTTCAATTTTCTTCTTACCCCTGTTGGCCTTGCTGGGCTCGGGATTAACGGCTGCCTTGATATATGTCCTATCCTATCAAAAACACCAGGGGCTCTCATCGGGCAATCTCTTGCTGACAGGTATAGCTGTAGAAGCAGGAATTAGTGCCGCTATGATTGTACTAACCCTCCGGTTAAGTCCAGAAAATTATCAATTTGTAGCTGTTTGGCTGGCAGGCAGTATCTGGGGCTCTAACTGGAAGTTTGTCTTGGCCCTGCTGCCCTGGATTGTCGTACTATTACCCTATGCTTTTTGTAAAGCGAATGTATTGAATGTACTAAACCTCGGTGAACAAATGGCTACGGGCCTGGGGGCACCCGTTGAAAGGGAGCGACTTAAAATATTGGCCATAGCCGTTGGCCTGGCAGGCTCCTGTGTTGCCGTCAGTGGTGGAATCGGCTTTGTTGGCCTGATTGGCCCCCATCTGGCAAGAAGGCTTGTTGGGCCTAAGCATCAATTTTTATTGCCTGCATCGGCCTTGGCGGGGTCATTTCTCTTGATTTTGGCCGATACCCTGGGTCGCTGGATACTCCAGCCCTTAGAAATACCTGCCGGTATAGTTGTGGCAGTGATTGGCGCTCCATACTTTTTATATTTGCTGGCAAAAGCCAGGGCCTAATTGAGTTAGATCGGTGGGAGTAAAAGACGGGAGGTTACAAAATGTCGGAAAGATTAAATACAAAGGATTTAAATATTGGCTATGGTGATACCATCATTGTAAAGGGCCTCAATCTTGAAATCCCTACAGGTAAAATTACTGCCCTGGTGGGGGCCAATGGGTCTGGCAAATCAACGATTTTAAAAACCATGGCAAGAATCATGAAGCCCCAGGGGGGGAATGTTTTACTGGATGGTAAATCGATATTTCAGCAATCCACAAAGGAAGTTGCCAGACAACTGGCTATTCTTCCCCAAAATCCCACAGCCCCCGATGGACTAACGGTTTCAGAGCTGGTGGCATATGGTCGGTTTCCTCATCAAAAGGGTTTTGGCAACTTAAATGATGAAGATCGTCGAATTATACAGTGGGCCATTGAAGAAACTGGAATGATGGAATTTTATGATCGACCAGTGGAACAGCTTTCCGGAGGACAGCGGCAGCGGGCCTGGATAGCCATGGCCCTGGCCCAGCAGACCGATATATTATTTTTAGATGAACCAACCACCTTTTTAGATATGGCCCATCAGCTAGAGGTACTGCAGATTTTATACAAGCTGAATCAGAAGGAGAAAAGAACCATTATCATGGTGGTACATGACTTAAACCATGCCTCTCGATATGCTCAGCATATGGTGGCGATTCGATCCGGCACCATTATAAGTCAGGGTACCCCAGAGCAGGTAATGACCAAAGAGGTATTGAGAAGGGTCTTTAATATCGAAGCCGACATTGTTGCTGATCCACGGACAGGAGTCCCCCTCTGTCTTCCCTATGAATTGGCTCCGCAAGAAAAGACTTCCCAGCCCCGACAAATTTTAAAAACAGGCTAATACTTCTGGTTTTAAATAGAAGTATATATTAAAATAGAATTAAATTGAACTACAAGAAAACTGCTTTACGAAATGTCGTCGACCTCCAATAGCGTAAAAAACCCCGGAGATCGACGACATTTCGATTTTTTGTAAGAAACGAGTAATATCAATAAATAAAGTACACAAAAGTCGTTTTTTAAGTTTACATAAAACCTAATGGCTTATTTTGACAATAGTTAGAAGATATGGTAGAATCAATAGTATTAATGGGTTTAGGAACTACCTATAAGGATTTGAAACGAAAAAAGACATCGGTTGTTGAGGATTCAATTGGCTTCACGTTTAGGAACTACCTATAAGGATTTGAAACAAATCCTGAAAATCAAACTTATAAAGGATTGTGATGGTTTAGGAACTACCTATAAGGATTTGAAACATTTTTTCAAAAACGACTCCGTTGGATAGGCTTCCAACAGTTTAGGAACTACCTATAAGGATTTGAAACTTTTTTTGTTTCAAAATACAACTCGTCATCTCCTGAGTTTAGGAACTACCTATAAGGATTTGAAACATACTCAGTAGTGCAAATGATGAAAGGCTCAGTGATTTCTGTTTAGGAACTACCTATAAGGATTTGAAACTATCTATGTTTTTCAAAAAAAGAAGAATGTAGACACGTTTAGGAACTACCTATAAGGATTTGAAACTCGAATTTAATTTTTCCTGTAGTCTCTGCATTAGTGGTTTAGGAACTACCTATAAGGATTTGAAACTTGGCTCCTACCGCTGCAACGGTCGGGGCTTTTTCTTGTTTAGGAACTACCTATAAGGATTTGAAACTAGAAAACGGTCGGGGTAGAGAGTGCCAATGCAGGGTTTAGGAACTACCTATAAGGATTTGAAACCTTCTCCCCATTTTTCTTGGCAGTATCCCTTATCTTTGTTTAGGAACTACCTATAAGGATTTGAAACCCACTGAACATGAAGCCTTTGTTTTTAAACCTAGCATTTGTTTAGGAACTACCTATAAGGATTTGAAACCACTTTCTCCGCAGACTTCACAAACAAAAGAGCTAGGTTTAGGAACTACCTATAAGGATTTGAAACACAATTGGGATAATTTTATTGGAGTGCGTTTAGGTTTAGGAACTACCTATAAGGATTTGAAACACTAGCAATCATTTAATATTTTGAATCTTACTTTCTCAGTTTAGGAACTACCTATAAGGATTTGAAACCCACTGTTATAATTACCACTATTGAAATGACCACTATTCCGTTTAGGAACTACCTATAAGGATTTGAAACTGTTTTTCTCCGTCCTTCACTATTCCTATGTGTGACAAGTTTAGGAACTACCTATAAGGATTTGAAACTATAAATATGTGCAAAGTCCTGACTTCGAAATACTTCGTTTAGGAACTACCTATAAGGATTTGGAACTATTACAGGCCTTTTTTTCTGTTTTGATGTGGGTTTTGATTTTAGGAACTACCATAAGAACCTGAACCACAATTAATAAACTGATTCAAATATCATCTGCACTTGGGTTTTAGCAGTGGGCCTTTATTTGGCTGCTAAAAAGGATGTATGAAAAACTATTCATACATCCTTTTTCTTTTTTGAACCATAGAGTAAAAGCGTATTGACATTTCAAATAAAACATAGTATAAATATAGGAATACTATGTTTTTATTTTAATGCCGGAAGCCATTGGAAAATAAAGAAGTTAATTGTGGCAGCTTGGTGGTAGGCAGCGTGTATTAGGGAAAAAAGGAAGGAGAAGGTTGATTGAATGAAGAAAAAAATTAGCTTTTTATTGATTTTAGCCCTCAGCTTTACATTACTTATGGGCTGTAGCGGTAATGAAACCTCCGGTGGTGCCGAAGGTGACGTTATTAAGATTGCTGTGGCAGGCCCCCTAACAGGAGATAATGCTGAATATGGCATTGGTTTTAAAAATGCCGTTGAACTCATGGTAGAGGAATGGAATGAAAAGGGTGGCGTATTGGGTAAGGAAATTCAAGTGGTGTCCTATGATGATAAAAACTCTGGTGAAGAAGCTGCCAGCATCGCCCAGAGAATTGTCAGTGACAAGGATATTATAGGGGTAATCGGACACTTCGCCAGTGGCGTTTCTATGGCGGCTTCCCCCACCTATCAGGAAAATAAGATGATCGAAATTTCGCCGACGGCCTCACACCCTGATTATTCGTCAGAGGGTGATTATATTTTCCGCAACAATACCGTTATCAGTGCAGAGGCCGAAATTGGCCTTGATATTGCAGTGACCAATCTCGGTAAAACCAACATTGGTATACTCTCAATTAAAACCGACTGGGGTACTTCGACAGCTAATATTACCCGAGATCTAATTCTGGCTGATGACAGGCTGAATCTGGTGGCCCAGGAGGAGGTTATTGAAGGCTCTGATGATTATAGCGCTGTGGTAACCAAATTTGTTAATGCTGGGGCCGATGTAATTATTGTTGCCGGTATGTACAATACCCTGGCACCTTTTGCCAGACAATATAAGCAGGTTGACCCGGATATTGCACTGGTGGGCTTTTCCAATGCCTATAGCCAGCAATTAATTGAGCTGGGCGGTGATGCAGTGGAAGGAATCACTTTTCCCATCAGCTTTTTTTCAGGCAGTACTGACCCCGACATTCAGTCATATGTACAGCGGTATACAGAAAAATATGGTTCCGCCCCCAGTGCCCTGACCTCCCAGGCCTACGACAGTGCGGGAATTTTGCTCCAGGCCATTGAAAATGCCGGCACAACCGACCGTGAGAAGGTAAAGGATGCCCTCTATGAAATCAACTATAAGGGGGTTACCGGTGACACCACCTTTGATGAAATCGGTGACGCTCAAAAAACCTATATCAGAGCCACCGTTAAGGATGGTACCTTTGTGAATATTGAATAAATTTTTAAGCTATCATGGTAAATTCAGTCAGTATGGATTATTCCATGCTGACTATAAAAATCCATAGGGAAAGGAGTTTTACTGTCATTTTAATATGACAGTGATATAGCCTATGATCTTACAACAAATAATCAATGGCTTAGCCCTGGGAATGGCCTACGCCCTCATTGCAGTTGGCTATTCCCTGGTATTTGGAATATTACGGCTGATTAATTTTTCCCATGGGGCTGTCTATGCCTTTGGTGCCCATATGGTTTTGCTTTTTGCAGGCATGAGCCTTGGCCTGGCACCCTCCATATTGTTGAGTATTCTCTTGACCGGCTTGTTGGGCTTAGTCATTGATAAAACGGCTCTTGAGCCCCTTAGGAGGAAAAATTCAATCCCCATGGCAGGCCTTATTACCACCATTGGGGTTTCCTATATAATTCAAAATATGCTAATGATTTTATTCGGAAGTGAAAGAAAATCCTTTCCACCCCTCTTTGATCGGGGAATGGTGAGCATATTATCGGTACAAATCAGCTCTACCCAAATCTTTATGCTGGTGACATCTATTGTGCTGCTTATCATACTCACCTTTGTTATCAATCGAACGAAAATAGGCCTGGCCATGAGGGCCCTGTCTCAAAATGTTAAGGCAGCCCATTTAATGGGAATTAATGTGAATTTTATCATTGCCTTTACCTTTTTTCTGGGTGGTGCTTCGGCAGCCATAGCCGGTACCCTGATTAGTGGGTATTATCAGATTGTCTACCCCACCATGGGCTTTGTGGCCGGGCTAAAGGCATTTTCAGCTGCCGTACTGGGTGGAATTGGCGTATTGCATGGGGCAGTGATCGGCGGCTTAATCGTAGGGGTTTCAGAAAGCCTGGCAGCAGCCTTTTTGGGGGGAACCTATCGAGATGCGGTCTCATTTATCATATTAATCATTGTTCTTGTTCTAAGGCCCCATGGCCTATTTGGAAAGAAAGGGATTACAAAGGTGTAGCCTATGGAAAAATTAAGTATGAGTATGAAAATTACGAATCAAAAATATCGGTTTATTTTTATAGTCGGATTGATTGTGGTGCTGCTCCTGCTGCCATTTTTAGGGCTATCCCAATATGTCTTGCGAATTATGATTATGATTGGCATCTATGCCATGCTGGCCCTGGGGTTAAACATTTTAACCGGCTATACCGGCCAGGTTTCCCTGGGGCACTCGGCCTTTTATGCCATCGGGGCCTATGTATCGGCTCTACTGGCCACGGGCCTTCAGCTCAATTTCTTTGGGGCCATGCTGGCAGGAATCATAGTGGCGGCCCTCAGCAGTCTTCTGCTGGCTATAACTACCCTAAGGCTGACAGGCACCTATTTATCCATTGCCACCCTGGGCTTTGGAGAAGTGGTCAGAATGATTCTGTTTAATTGGGAATCAGTTACCAATGGCCCCCTGGGGATTCGAAATATTCCAAGGCCTGCCATATTTGGCTATGAGCTGACCCTCGCCAATCATGGGTTGTACTATTTGATGCTTGCTTTGGTGGGCCTTGTTTCCCTGATTTGCTACCTGATTATTCATTCAAAGATCGGCAGAGCCTTTATATCCATTAAAGAGGACGAAATGGCAGCCCAATTCATGGGAATTGAGGCCACCCGTTATAAAATATTGGCCTTTGTCATATCCGCCGGTATTGCTGGTATGGCAGGCAGCTTTTATGCCCACATGATTCGCTATATTGACCCCAATACCTTTACCTTTGATACCTCCATACTCATTATCAGCATTGTTATTTTAGGGGGAATGGGTACCATGAGGGGAATGTATGCAGGAGCAGCCCTTTTAATTGCCTTTCCTGAGGTGCTTCGGTCTTTGGCGGAATACAGATTCGTAGTCTATGGCCTCATTCTGGTTCTGATGATGCGCTTTAGGCCCCAGGGGCTATTGGGCTGGCGATCAAAGGCTCCCTACCGTCTTCCTAAAGAAGCGCGGGAATACCAAGCCCACTTGGCAAAGAAAGGGAGCGGGGCAATTCGTGGAAAGGAGGAAGCTGTCAAGGGATAGAGCTGAAAAGCACTCCATGGCAGCACACACAAATGGCAATTCTTGAGGTGAATTCAATAAGTAAGCACTTTGGAGGGCTTGTGGCGGTTGATCAGGTCAGCTTTAAGGTAGACCCAGGGGAAATCATCAGCATTATTGGCCCCAATGGAGCCGGTAAAACAACCATATTTAATATTTTGACAGGGGTTTACCAAATTGATGGAGGAGAAATCCGCTTCGAGGGCAGGCCCATTCACGGTAAAAGTCCCCAGGAGATAGTAGCGGCTGGAATATCCAGAACCTTTCAAAACATAAGGCTTTTTTCCAATATGCGGGTTATCGAAAATGTTCTGGTGGGAACCCACCTTAATACCCGTTATAACCTGTTTGATACCATATTTCGAACGAAAAAATACAGAGCCCTTGAAGCTGAAAGGACTAAAAAAGCCATTGAAATTTTATGGTCCATAGGATTAGGCCATAAATTACATGACTATGCCGACAGCCTTTCCTATGGTAACCAAAGAAAGCTGGAAATTGCCCGGGCCATTGCAACCGGTGCAAAGCTGTTATTGTTAGACGAACCGGCAGCAGGAATGAACCCCCAGGAATCGGAAGAGCTGCTTCATTTTATTAGGGCTCTGAGGGATCAGGGTTATACCATCCTTTTAATCGAGCACGATATGAGGGTTGTGATGAATATTTCTGACCGGATCTATGTGCTTGATCATGGAAAGCAAATTGCAGAGGGGCTGCCCCTGGAAATTGCCAATGATCCAAGGGTAATAGAAGCCTATTTGGGGGGAGAGAAGAATTATGCTGAAAATTAATCAACTCAATACCCATTATGGTAATATACATGCCCTAAAGGGAATTGATGTGGAGGTGAATCAGGGGGAAATTGTCTCTTTAATCGGGAGCAACGGAGCAGGAAAATCAACCACCCTGTTGACCATTGCGGGTCTGTTAAAGGCCTCAAGGGGGAAGATCACCTTTCAAGGGAAAGAGATTTCAAACATGGCCCCCCATGAAATTGTAAAGCTGGGAATCAGCCTGGCACCCGAAGGGCGGGAGGTCTTTCCTGGTCTGTCGGTATCTGAAAATCTACAGCTGGGGGCCTTTATTAAAAAAGATAAGAAAAAAATACAACATTCCTTTGAGCGGGTCTATGCGCTGTTTCCCAGGTTAAAGGAAAGACAAAATCAAGCGGCAGGCACCCTTTCGGGGGGAGAGCAGCAGATGCTGGCCATTGGAAGGGCCTTGATGTCAGAGCCCCAGCTATTAATGCTGGATGAACCTTCATTGGGGTTAGCTCCTAATATAGTTGCCATGATTTTTGAGCTGATCCGTTCGATAAACAAGCAGGGTACTACTATTATGCTGATTGAACAGAATGCCAATATGGCCCTGCAGGTAGCTCATCGGGCCTATGTATTGGAAACAGGGAAAATCACATTACAGGGTGACGCTAAAGAATTAAGCAATCACCAGCAGGTTAAAGAGGCATATTTGGGTCTTGTAACCTGAAGCATTTTAATTAAATCTGAAGGAAAAGAGGTTTTTAAATGATCAAAAATAATCCGACACCAAAAAATAAGGCGATAGAAGATTTAAGGGCTGCCTTTGAGCATCGGGCTACCTGGTTTTATCTTCTCATTGAGGAAGCCAAAAAGGAAGGCTTAAGCACAGATTTTGCAAGAAGGGCAATTTTTAACTGTGGCTGCTTCCATGGCCAGGTAAAGCTGCCCGAAACCGATGATTTAAAGGAATTTACCGAAGCCTTTGCCAACGAAAATGTAAAGGAAATCTTTGAAATGGATGTACAGGTTTCAGAGGAAGCCTTAAACATCGAATTTCACTATTGCCCTCTGGTGGCAGCCTGGCAAAAACTCACAGATGACGAAGAGCTCATTGCAGAGCTTTGTGATATTGCCATGGAGGGAGACAGAGGTATTGCCAATGAATTTGATGCCTTTGAATTCAATTTAGGCAAAACCATTGCCCAGGGCCATCATGTCTGTGAAGTCGCCTTTAAAAAGGTAAAATAACTGTTAAATTACCCCATAAAAAAAGATGATTTCTTAAAGGAATCGTCTTTTTTTATACCGTTAAGCCCTGCTATAGTCTACTGGGGCTAAAATACTAAATGTGGCCGATATTTCAAGGAATATAAAAAAATCCAGGGGGAGCAGTAATTTTACCAGCCCTAGTATATAATTAAAATAAGCAGTTTATCATAGCTGTCATTAAAAATGAAAGGAATTAGCGTATGAAGCCGTTGAATGATACCTATTACCTGGCAGAAAGTGCTTATATTCCCAAAAACCGTCGTAAAGAGTACATCCAATATTTGAAATTATATTATCTACCCAGGGTCGAAGCTTGGAAGCAGGGGGGCTTAATCAAAAACCAGGAAGTCTATCAATATCTTTTTAAAAATATTAAAAAGGGTAGCTTTTTATCATGGAATCATTTAAAGCTAATGGAATTAAACAACCGATCAGTAGCAGATCAGGTTATAGAAGAATTGGGAGGACTACCGAAATTTCAAGGAAAAGAGCTGATTCGTCGGGAGCTTTTGGTTAGTACACCCAACTCAAATTATCCAGAAGCCAGTCCCCAGGCCCGGCAGCGAAGTCTTCCCTTATTTTTCGCCATTGAATACGTTGATGTGTACCAGCCCCATCTTGATGAATTTAGACAAATCATGATCCACAACAATGGCCCTGCAATGAAGTACATTATGATGGAACGGAAATGGTGCTACAATTTTATTGCACTGGAAACAGTGGAAATATTTCGTCATAATCCACTGATCCCCGGGTGGAACCAGCTCCATGTCATTGGCCTGTATCCCGATGCCGTATTAAGCTACAAAAAAGACTTTGAAGCAGGCCTAAAGGAAGCCACTGGTATTTCCTTTGAAGAAAACTTCAATAGATTGAAGCAAATCCGAGCTATGCTCTATAAAACTGGGAATAAACGATTAAAGCTAACCTAAAAATGGCACCCTATTAAAATAAGATAAAGGAAAAATTCAATCGTCAACCTTTTGTGAACTACCACCACTTAAGGTGGAAGACTTCTTGGCAATTTGGGTTAAAAAATTTTAAAATTAATTTTGAAAAATGGTTGATTTTTTTCACTTAAATCTCTTTTTATATAATGTAAGACGAAACAAGTTGGCCAACAGGAAGAGTCTTACCAAAATAAAAAAATTAAAGGAGATGTTATTATGCCAGATGTAGGCGAAAGAAAATGGGTAGCTATTGAAATGACAAGAGGAGAGATGGAAGCAGAGGTTGGGGATATAAACACTGGAATATCTAGTATAGTAATTTCTATAGCTGGTCTTCTGATAGGAACAGTTTACACGTTAGCAGGTTCAATACTAGGTCTCATAGGTGCGGCCCAGGTAGCACGAGATACATTTTATAATAAATATAAAAATGAGCTTCTACAATGTCTTAATGAGCTTGAAACAGCAGATGACAATGCTGTGATACGTCTAGAACAACAATATAAATACCACGTTAAAGGTGGTTGGCTACCCCTTAACGAATTTAGGTTAGCAGTAGAAGAGTAATCGAGTAGGAGGTGGGTAAAATAATTACTCACCTCCTTCGATTTAATAGATCTTAATTATGGTAGAACCGTAGGCTGTACATGTAAATAAAAAGACTCACTAGGATAAAGGATAAAAATAAAACATATAGAAGATATTTATTTTCTCTAGTCTTTAAATAATTTTTATAATATATAAAACATACGGTAGGTATAAAAGTGATAGTAAAAATACTAAATGCAATTAAATTTGAATCCCATGCTAAGTATGCAAAGGATAATACATATGCTAAAAAGAACCAAGAATCTAAACTTTTTGTTTTGATAATATCAAATGGTTCAAAGATATAATCATTTTTCTTTGTAATATAGAGAAGTCGAGCGCAAACAAAAATTGCTAAGATAGTAGATATTAGTATGGGTAAATTATTTTTCAAAATAAAACCTCCTTTCACAGGTGAACATTAATTAAGCTTTAATACATGTTTTTACTAAAACATCACTTTTACCTTCATACTAATCATTAGTCTAACGATAACTATTTTTATTTTAACATTATTTTGATATACTGAATATAATTCAATGTAAATTTATCATCTTTCTATCGACAATTACTTATTTGTGGGTCTCCAATTCCATTCTATTCCTTCATGGTGAACAGGGTTCCAAATTAATCTCTAAAGTATAGCCCTAATATTGTTTTAAGCTTTTTAATTATATCTTTAAGGGAACTGGTTCCTACATACTAAAGGAAAGATTATATGGAAAGCGGACCTGTCAAGAAATTTGTGTAAAGTTATTGCCTAGTATCGTAGATGCTGGGTAATTCTGTCTTTAAATAATACCACTAGCTGATTTAGTACTTTTGCCCAATTCTGGACTGGTCGATCCCATGTTTTCTTAATATCGGTGACTCTAAGATAGACCAAACTTGAAGAGTGCTGTCTCACTGGGAAAGGCTCCTTTTCGATTGGTTACCTTCCTTAATTGGTTATGATAACTTTCTATGGTATTGGTTGTATAGATGATTTTTCTAATATGACTGGGATAGTTAAAGAGATTTTCTACCGATGCCCAGCTGTTTCTCTATACCGCTAACGCGGCAGCGTATTCTTTCCACTTAGTCTCAAAGTCTTGGAATAAGCTGTTAGCTTCATCTAAACTAACCGCTCGATAGACTCCTTTGATATCTTTAGCAAATTCAGCCCAGTGCTTACGGGGGATATATCTGGTGCTATTTCTCATGAGATGAACAATGCACCGTTGTTGGATTGCACTAGGATAGTTGGCTCCTATGGTTTCTTCTAGCCCTGGAAGTCCATCTAAAGAAATGAAGATTATGTCCTCTACACCACGGCTCTTGATTTCTTCTAGTATCTGTAGCCAGTGTCTACTGCTTTCATCTTCGGATAACCAAAATCCTAGAACATCTTTATGACCCTCTGGATCAATTCCTATCACGTTATAAAGGGCTTTCTGGCCTGTACCTGACTCTGTTTTTACTGGTGTGTACATGGCATCTACAAATACAAAGGGGTAGCACCTTTGTAGCGCTCTATTACGGAATTCTTTGATAAGGGGAATAATTTTGTCGGTAATCTTTGAAACTGTTTCATGGCTGATATCAAAGCCATAAATGTCTTGGATTGTGGCTTCAATATCTCTTTGAGATTGTCCTTTTGCGTACATAGCCAGGATTTTTTCTTCAATTCCTGCGACATCCTTCTGGCCTTTATTTGGAACATTAATCTGAGTATCTCCCAACTGACCGATCACGGTTTTGGTACTGTGACCATTACGGCGGTTACTGGTGGTCGCTTGATTGTTAGCATTTTTGGCGTAGCCAAGGTGATCATCCAGCTCTGCTTCGAGCATGGCCTCCAGGGTATCAGCAAACATGTCCTTAAGAGCCTCCTGAATGTCCAGGGCAGACTTGATCTCATAGTTTTGAAACAGATACTTCATTACTTCGTCAGAAGCGGGATTACGTTTTTTCTTAGCCATAGTGTAAGCCTCCATTTTGAATTAGGTAGATTATATCATAAATCTACTTTACACAAATAATCTTACACCCTCTGGAAAGCTTTGGTTATATAATGAAACTAAATCATTTCAGAGAAGTATATCCAACACAGTAGAACTAAATGAGATAACATTAAGATTTTATGTAAGAGCAAAAATATATGACGTATTAAAAGACAAGTTAGGTGGAAGGGACTCAGTATAATAACTTGACCCTTTATAGTTCTAGTGAAAATGGCAAGGCCAGCGTCTTGGAGGCGCTGGCCGGTAACAACCTCTTATAGAGCTAGAGCAGACCACCTATTTTACGGATGTTATAGGTGGTCATGATTCTGAACTTTAATTCCTAAAGAAGAAACACTGTTTACGATCCCTTCCCATTCCTTTAGCATTCGATTGAGATATTCTAAACCGGTTTTTGTAATGTGATAGTACTTTCTTGCAGGGCCATTCAAGGATTTTCTTTGGGTTATTTGGGTGTAACCCGTTGCGTTTAATCGACGAAGAATGGTATAGATTGACCCTTCGTAGACATCAGGGAAAAACTGTCGAATTGATTTCATAAGCTCGTATCCGTAAAGCTCCTCATCCTTCAGCTTATATAGAATACACATTTCCAGTACACCCTTTTTCATTTGCGTATCCATGATACAACCCCCTAAGCTTCCACCACAATGGTATCAGTCAGCATATCATGGAGCGCCTTATGTTCTTTGGTAAACAGAATCGTGAATAGTGAGATTAAGGGTACAACTGGAATGGAGTTTATGAGGAATTTACCTAAAAACTCACGGCTAAAAATAGAACCCCTTGTTATACTTGATGTATCTGAGCGGCACACCTTGATGTGCATAAGCTTCTTTCCAACAGTCTGGCCTTTGAAAATCAGGGCGGCCCCCAATGAATAGAACATATAGAATACAAGACCGAATATTGCAAAGGCAATTGATGTAGGGGTTGGCCTTCTACTAATTTGCTGAATGTTTTCTGCTCCATCTTCTGAAACCGATATTGTGTCATGGGGGTTTATATTAATAACTTCTTCCTGGGTGATTGTATATTCCTCAAAGCTGGCATATCCCAGATAGCTTAATGTTCCCACTAAGGGGGTTGGGTACAGAATTAAAATAACATAAGACAACATAGCACTTCCTAAAACAAATGTAATGACAAAGGCAGGAACTACGGCTATTATGGCATCAATAAAGTAAGCACATAACCTGCGCCCTGGATTAGAGATGTGTTTATCTAATGGCGTTACTTGCTTTTCCTCATGTAGTTCAAGAAGGGATTTTACTAAAAATGCAGGCGAGCCAAGCTCTACAGATATTTCATCATCGGTTTTTCCATCTTCTCTACCAGATACGAAAAAGCTTTCGTAATCAGTTAAAATATCCTTTATAGCATCAGGCGGAAGCTTCCCTTCAAGATTTTCTTTCAGCTCATTCAAGTATTCAAATTGTTTCATTAATCACTCCTCCTTACTACTTATTGAACAGTAGCCTTTTTCCTATTGTATCACGCTACTATTTAATAATCAATAGCCTATATCAATATGCAAAATTCAAATTGTTGTACTCCAAACCAAGCTTATTTAAAGATTTGACGAACTATATATCATTAAATTTCAATCTTTTACCTTATTATTCCACCTTAAATATCGTCGTTTTATTTAATTTCTATTTTATTGTCAACTCACCCCCAGTATGGTACCATGAAATTAAAGTATTTCATTTTTTTTAAAACTGAATAAGAATTGAAAGCACTGGGAGAGTTGGAAAGGCCAACTGAGAAAAAGACCCTGTAATGTCTTTGATCCCCATATACCTGATCTGGATCATGCCAGCGTAGGAAAGTGTATTTAAGAAGCATATTTTATCATGCGTCATTAAGCACAAATCTTGCAATGGGATTTGTGCTTATTTTTGTATATCGAAAACCCCCGGTTCTACCGGGGGTTCCAAAAAGCTTTAGCTATGAGCAGAAAAAATAACCTCCTTTTGTTAGAATAAAAAAGGTTCGCCAACCAATTTTAAAAACAAAAGGAGGATCCGAAGTGGATAAGAATAGTCTATCACATACTACCTGGAGTTGTAAATATCATGTAGTTTTTGCACCCAAATATAGAAGGCAGGCTATATATGGGAAGATCAAAACTGACATAGGAAAGATTCTAAGGAAGTTATGTGAGCAAAAAGGTGTAGAAATACTGGAGGCAACAGCCTGCGTGGATCATGTACATATGGTGATAGCAATACCACCCAAATATAGTGTTTCAAGTGTGATGGGGTATTTAAAAGGAAAAAGTTCACTAATGATATTTGATAGACATGCGAATTTGAAATACAAGTATGGAAATAGACATTTCTGGTGTAGAGGTTATTATGTGGACACGGTAGGACGCAATGAAAAAGCAATAAGAGAGTATGTGAAAAATCAAATACAAGAAGATATAGCTAATGATCAAATCAGCCTACAAGAATATATGGACCCGTTTACGGGAGAGCAAGTAAAGAAAGGCAAAAAGAAGTAAAGAGCTGCTTAAGCAGCAGCCCGTAAATGCAAGCAGTTGGCGAACCATTCAAAGAGCCTTAAGGCTCAAGCGAGTAACATGCCCTTCTAGGGCTGAGCAAACTACCCGCTGAGCGGGTAGTTTTGATTATTTAAAAATTCAAGTAAAGAGGTGAAGCATGAATCTAAAAAAATTGACTGCGGCGGCACTGTTAAGTGCCATGGGAACAGCCACTGCCCACCTGTTTTATATTCCAGTAGGGGCGGCCAGGTGTTTTCCCATACAGCATACCATTAACCTGCTGAGCGCCACCCTACTGGGGCCGGCCTATGGAACAGGGGTGGCCTTTACCATATCCTTGCTTCGGAATTTCATTGGTACAGGTTCGCTGCTGGCCTTTCCCGGCAGCATACTGGGGGTTTGGCTTGCTGCTGTATTTTATAAACGTAGAAAAAAACTCATCTGGGCCATGGCGGGGGAACTGGTGGGAACAGGTTTTTTGGGAGCCTTGGCGGCTTATCCCCTGGCCAACTATTTAATGGGGAACGAAGCAGCGCTATTTTTCTTTGTGGGGCCCTTTATGCTAAGCTCACTGGGAGGGGTAATCATTGGGTTTGTCCTCTTAAATCAGCTCAAGCGGTTGGGCCTGGAAAAGTACATGGAAGCATAAAAAATCATATTCAGGAGGTTAACTATGGAACTAAAGGAGCATTTAGGAGGACTTTTAAAAGCAGTAAGGGAAAAGAAGCCCCTGGTACATCACATTACCAATTATGTAACCGTAAACGACTGTGCCAACATTACCCTGGCTGTGGGGGCGGCGCCAGTCATGGCCGATGACCCGGGAGAGGTGGAGGAAATGGCAGCCCTGGCCCAGGCCCTGGTGTTGAACATTGGCACCCTGAATCAACGAACCGTTGAGTCGTCAGTTTTGGCCGGTAAAAGGGCCAATCGTGCTGGTATTCCAGTGGTACTTGACCCTGTAGGGGCTGGAGCCACCAAACTAAGAACTGAAACAGTAAGCCATATTATTGAAAATGTTCAGCTGGCGGTTGTCAAGGGGAACATGTCGGAAATTAAAAATATCTATGGTATGGAAGGTCAGACCCGGGGGGTCGATTCATTGGACGACCCCCGGGAAGGCGGAAAGGAAATTGCCCTTTCTCTTGCCAGGAAGTTGAAATGTGTTGTGGCCATTACCGGGGTAGTTGACATTGTTTCTGATGGCAGTCAGGTTTACTGCATTGAAAATGGCCACGAAATCCTATCGAAAATAACAGGAACGGGCTGTATGACGGCTTCTATCATTGGAGCCTGCTGTACTGTGGGGGAATCCAACCTGCATGGAACCCTGTTGGGGATTATGATGATGGGAATAGCAGGGGAAATTGCCTTTGATCAATTGGCCAGCCCAACCCATTTAGGAAGCTTTCGCCTTCGGCTGATTGATGCCTTTGCAAGCCTTTCAAAGGAAATACTGATAGAAAGGGGAAAAATCTATGAAGCCTAATGTAAGCTACCGGCTGTATCTTGTAACCGATCGAGGTTTTCAAAGGGAAAAAAGCCTTTTGGCTCAGGTGGAGGAAGCCATTTTAGGGGGGACTACCCTGGTTCAATTGAGGGAAAAGGAGGCCGGTTCCCTTGAATTTTATCAATTGGCCAGGTCTATTAAGGCCTTGACTTCCAAATACCATGTTCCCTTAATTATTAATGACCGGGTGGATATCGCTTTGGCAGTAGATGCAGAAGGGGTCCATGTGGGACAGCAGGATCTGCCGCCGGAAATAGTAAGAAGGCTCATTGGGCCCCATAAACTGCTGGGGGTTTCGGCAGCTACCCTGGAGGAGGCCCTGGCAGCCCAGGCCCAGGGAGCAGATTATATTGGGGTAGGTGCGTTGTTTCCCACCAATACCAAGACCGACACCCGGCAGGTATCTTTAGAGCTGCTGAAGCAGATCAAGGAGCAGGTCGCTGTACCAGTAGTGGGGATCGGCGGAATTAACAAGGAAAATGCCGATACTATATTTTCCACAGGAATAGATGGTATTGCGGTGGTATCTGCCCTGCTGGGAGCCCCCTCTGTTATGCTGGCCGCCCAGGAGCTAAGGGCCATTGCCGATAAACTAAAAAAATAAGAAAAATTTAAACTTTTTTGAAAAGGATTTCCCATAGTCAATAACTAAACTATAGATTTTTGAAAACGATACCAATATATTCGGAATATAAAATATATTCCGAAAAGTTATTGACAGGCCTACAGTCAGGTGATAAACTTGTTCCAATAGAAAATTCAAAATCCAAAGCAATGAACAGGATATGCTTTAGGTAATTTCATTCCAGAGAGTCGTCGGGGGGTGCAAGACGATATGAAGCCTAAAGCTAACTCACCTGGGAGCTGTTCACTGAAAGGCTATGGCCCAGTAGGTGAAACCGGCATTCCCCCGTTAAAGGGAAGCATATCGAAGTGGCTATAGGCCGTTTGATATGATCGAGGGGCTGCTTTGCAGCAACAAGAGTGGTAACACGGGGTATAGGTCTTCGTCTCTTACATTAAAAGGGGCGAGGGCTTTTTTAATTGTCTTTTTTACCATTTGAATTTTCTGCTGGTATGATTATCATTAATAATTTAGGGGTGAGTAAAGTGAATGGTGTATTAATGATGTTTATTGCATTTCTGGTATTAGGAGGGGCATACCTGACCTATGGCAGATGGCTCGCCAAAAGCTGGGGAATTGATCCACAGGCCAAAACGCCTGCCTATGAATTGGAGGATGGAGTAGATTATGTTCCTGCCAAATCAGGGGTTGTATTTGGCCATCAGTTTGCTTCTATTGCAGGGGCTGGCCCAATTAACGGGCCCATCATAGCGGCCATGTTTGGGTGGGTACCGGTGCTTTTATGGATTTTAATTGGGGGCGTATTTTTCGGAGCAGTTCAGGACTTTGCCGCCATGTATGCCTCGGTCAAGAACAAGGGGCGCAGCGTCGGGTACATTATCGAGCTATATATCGGGAAATTGGGGAAAAGGCTCTTCCTGCTCTTTGTATGGCTATTTTCTATACTGGTGGTGGCTGCCTTTGCAGATATTGTTGCAGGAACCTTCAATGGCTTTACGGCAGAGGGGGCATTAAATACGGCCAATGGTTCCACTGCCGCCACATCGCTGCTATTCATTGTGGCCGCCGTAGCCTTTGGTATCTTGATTAAGAAAAAGAAGCCTTCATCAATGGTTACCACGGCGGTGGGGATTGCCCTGCTGGTGGCATCCATTGCCCTGGGGCTGGCTTTTCCCATTTATTTTTCAAGAAACGCATGGCTGTATTTTGTATTTGCCTATGTATTTGTGGCCTCTGTAACACCAGTATGGGCCCTGCTGCAGCCCAGGGATTATCTTAATTCATTTTTACTGGTGGCCATGATGTCGGCGGCGGTTATTGGGGTAATTGTCTATAATCCCACCATAGAGCTGGCCCCATTTACCAGCTTTAATGTAAATGGCCAAATGATGTTTCCCATTTTATTTGTAACCATTGCCTGTGGTGCCGTGTCAGGCTTCCATGCCCTGGTATCGTCGGGAACCAGCTCGAAGCAAATTCAAAATGAAAGGGATATATTGCCCATTTCCTTTGGTGCAATGCTGCTGGAATGCCTTTTGGCGGTGATCGCCCTGATTGCCGTTGGGTCAATGGCAGTGGGGGGAAATTTGCCCCAGGGTACACCGCCTATCATCTTTGCCCAGGCCATTGCAGGCTTTCTGAATGTATTAGGTATTCCTTCCGCCACCTCCTTCGCCATTATTACCCTGGCGGTCAGTGCCTTTGCCTTAACCTCGTTGGATTCCGTGGCCCGGGTTGGAAGGCTTTCCTTCCAGGAGCTGTTCATGGATGCAGAGACCGATGAAAAAAATATGTCGACCTTAACAAGAATATTGACAGATAAATATTTTGCCACCGGCATTACCTTGTTTATGGGCTATTTATTGGCCGTCGGCGGCTATCAAAACATTTGGCCCCTGTTTGGATCGGCCAATCAATTGCTTTCAGCCCTGGCCCTAATTGCCTTGGCAGTATTTTTGAAGAAAACCAACCGGGCAGGCTTTATGCTTTGGGGACCAATGGTCATTATGCTGGCGGTGACCTTCACAGCCCTGGGTCAGACCATCTATAAAATTTTGCTGAAGCTCTTTGTTACCAATGATTTCGTACTTCATAGCGACGGCTTGCAGATCATTTTTGCCGTCTTACTCATGGGGCTGGGCTTTTTAGTTGCTGTTTCGGGCTTTAAGAAAATTGCAGAAAAGGGTGATTCAAAGTCAAAGTCTGATAAAAAGCTGGAAACGGAAAGGATTATAGAGGTATAATTAAAATAATATAGATACAATACACAGAATTCTGATGAAAAAAGGAGCTAGTAAGTAGGCCCTGGCCCGGAAAAGTGCTATAATAGATAAAAAGCTATATCAACTGACAATCGAGATAGCAAACTTTTGGAGGTTTCAATGGAGGGTTTTTTTCAAAGTGTTTATAAAATTGTTGAAAAAATCCCGGCGGGCAGTGTTGCCACCTATGGTCAAATTGCCATGATGCTGGGTCGCCCAAGGGGGGCACGGATGGTGGGGTGGGCCATGGCCAGTGTTCCCCGGGGGCTGAAGCCGCCCTGTCATCGGGTGGTTAATCAAAAAGGAGCCCTGTCACCAGATCATATCTTTGGAGGCCCTGGAAGACAGCGGGCCCTTCTGGAGGATGAAGGGGTTACCTTTGACCAATCTGGAAAAATAAATATGAAGATTCATCTATGGCAGCCAAACCTAGAGAAAGATCTCTAGGTTTTTCCATGGCCTTAAGAGGAAATAGAAAATATTACAATTCCCCATTGAATTTACTTTTTCAATGTCAATTGATACAATGATGAAGTAATAGAAAGAAAATTTTTAAAATTATCATATTAAATTAAGAAGTATAATTTCAAAGAAACGGTGGAGGAAGCAATGAAGGAAATTGTGCTGATTGCCCCCTATGAAAGTATGTATCGGGTGGCTAAGAATGTAATAGAAAAAAATGGCTACAGTAATGTAGGCGTTGCCCTGGGAGATTTGAAGACGGGTCTGGATCAGGCCCATCAGGCCCTGGAAAGGGGAGCCAATGTGCTGATTTCCCGGGGCGGTACCTTTACCATGATTAAGAAGGGGCTGGATACGCCAGTTGTAGAACTAAAAATCAGTGCCTATGATGTTTTGAACAGCATACGGCATATAGTCGGCAAAAATGAAAGAGTCGCCATCATTGGCTATAACAATATCATTTATGGCTATGATCTGTTAAAGGATATGAAGGGAATTAATATTGTAAAGATTGATATTCTTGACCATGATAACCTGACGGAAAAAATCAGGGAATGTGTCTCAAAGGGAATTTATACCTTTATGGGGGATGCCATTGTCAATACCGTTTGCAGAAAAATGGGCTATCAATGTCATATAATAGAAAGCGGGGAAGATTCAATACGTTGGGCCATTGAAGAGGCCCAGGGAATCTTATCGGCCTATAAAAATGAGCTGGAGCGTACGAAACGATATGAAGCCTTAATTGACTGTGTTCACGACGGTGTGATTGCCACCGATGATCATAATCGTATTATTGCCTTCAATCGAGTTGCCCAGGAAATATTCAAGGTAAATAAGGAAGGGGTAATGGGCAAAAGTATCGAGGCCGTATCGGATATTAAAGATATTGCCCGGGAGGTAGCCGAGGGTAAAACAGTGGTTGATCAAATTAGAACCATTCAGGGTGATAAGTTCACCTTCAGCAATATTCCCATTATGGTCAATGGTGAGGGAAAAGGGGCTGTGGCAATTATGCAAAACGTTGCCATGGTACAGAACCTGGAAAGAGAAATCAGAACAAAGCTGATGGAAAAGGGATTTGTGGCCAAATACACCTTTGATTCCATTGTATATAAAGGTGATAAAATGAAGCACTGCATTGAGGTTGCCAAAAAATTCAGCCAGTATGATTCTTCGGTGCTGATCGAAGGCCCTTCTGGGGTAGGAAAGGAGCTATTTGCCCAAAGCATACACAATGAGAGTAGAAGGCGAAGGGAGCCCTTTGTGGCGGTGAATTGTGCGGCCCTTCCCAGCAGCTTAATTGAAAGTGAGCTCTTTGGCTATGTGGAAGGGGCCTTTACGGGCTCTAAAAAGGGTGGAAAGGCCGGAGTATTCGAGCTGGCCCACAAGGGAACCATTTTTCTGGATGAAATCAGTGAGCTGCCCCTGGATATGCAGGGAAGGCTGTTAAGGGTTATTCAGGAAAGGGAAATTATGCGGGTCGGTGACAACAAGGTGATTCCCCTGGATATCAGAATTATTTGCGCCACCAACCGAGACCTGAGGCAAATGGTTGAAGAAGCCACCTTTAGAAGGGATCTGCTGTATCGGATCAATACTCTTTCCTTTAAAATTCCCCAATTAAAGGATCGAAGGAAGGATATAGAAGCCCTGGCGGGATATTTTATGGACAAGTATGCGAAACGATATAAAAAGGAAGTGAAAAAATTTTCCCCTGAGGCCATGGATTTTTTGCTGAATTATGATTACCAGGGGAACGTAAGGGAATTAGAGGGGATGTTGGAAAGGGCCGTTATTATTTGCGAAGGGAAGGAAATTACCTTAAAGGATTTGACAGTGGGAAGGCAGGATTATGAAAAAGGGCCTAAGGTCAATTATGAAGAAAACCATCTGCCTGCAAAGGAAATCGTTGCAGACCTTGAAGCCCAGCTGAATCGCCTGCCCAGCTTGAAGGAACTGGAGCAATACTATATTCATTCGGTGTATGACAGGGTAAGGCAGTCCACCTCAAGGGCCTGTGAAATACTAAAAATACATCGTTCCACCCTTTGGAGAACCATAAAGCAGTAGGCCTTGTTGCAGAAAGAAACATGTTTCAATTTAAAACATAAATGGTTTCAAAATAAAACATATAAAAAATAAAATTTTATTACTATTGTAAAAAGATGGAATTAAATCCGAGCCGATTTGATTTTATCTTTCTTTTTTTCATCTCTATAAAACGAGGATTTTTAAAGGTATGATCCCTTATTTACGCGCTATTAAAAAATCAAATATTAAAAGTTGGCACAACCCTTGCTTTACTAAAGGGCATCAAATAGATTGAGAGGTTTGTGATGCTATGGTTGTAATAATTGCAGATGATTTAACAGGGGCCAGCGATACGGGCGTTCAATATCAGATTAATGGTTTTTCTACAATGGTAAAGGTACTGCTGGATAATGATGATTGGAAGGAAAATTTGAAGAAATATGAGGTGCTTTCCATCAACACCGATACCCGGTCATTGAGCTGCCGTGACGCTTATGAAAAGGTTTACAGCCTAACCAGGGAGCTCGGTCAGCTGAATATAGATTATCTCTATAAAAAGGTAGACTCAATTATGAGGGGCAATCCCGCTATTGAGCTGCAGGCCGTAATGGATGGCCTGGGGGCTGAAATTGCCCTGGTGGCACCGAGCTTTCCAGACAATGGCAGAATAATTGAAAATGGTATTTTGTATTTACCCGACAATAAAAAGGTAGATGTGACGGCGATCTTTAATGAAGAAACCAATAAGCAGGCCTGCAACATCAGCCTGGCTGACATTAGAAGGGGCGCTGAATATTTAAAGGAGTATGTCTTAAAAAGGCATCATGAGGGAAAGGAAATATTTGTACTTGATGCTGTCAATGATGAAGACCTGGCTACAATTAAAACCACCTCTATGCTGATTGACAAGAATAAGGTTCTTTGCGGCAGTGCGGGGCTGGCCAGACATTTAAGCAATGAAAGGAAAATGAACCAGCCAAGGGAAGATCAGGAAAAGGACATCAATACCATTTCAATGGTGGTGGTGGGGTCAAGGAGTGTTAAAACCGCAGAACAGGTTGAAAGGATTGCCGACACCTTTGGGGCTCCCATCATTCTGGTAGATGCCGACGAAATCAAGTCTGGCCGGGCAGAAGCCGTAAAGGTACAGTGTATTCAGGAAATAACCCAATGCTGTGAAAATGGCGAAAAGCTCCTGATTATTGCCGTAACCAGTCTTTTTAAAGAATATGCTGTGACTTTAAGAAGCTCAGAGGAAGAAAATAGTCAGGCACTGCTAATTGCCAGGGTATTGGGAGAAATTGTCCACCAGGCCTACGATATAGTCAGGCCCCAGACCATTGTTTCCACAGGGGGCGATACCTCTTTACAAATATGCAGTGTATTGAAGGCCCAGGGAATCGAGCTGGAGGATGAAATAACAGCCGGGGTTCCCATTGGCAGAATCATAGGGGGAAAGGCCCATAACACCTCCATTGTGACAAAATCTGGAGGCTTTGGGGAAAAAAATGTATTGGTTGAGGTAATAGAATATTTAAATAGAAAAGAAAAGGTACTGGAGGGCTGTTAAAATGAAAAATTATTCCATGCAATTACCATCCAAGGTTTATGGTGGTAAAGGGAGCATTGATCAGTTAAAGGAGATATTGGAAAAGGAGCAGGTTAAAAAGGCCATGATTTTTACCTATGGCAGTATCCTTGCCTCGGGGCTGGGAGACCTGGTCTTCACCAGGCTACAGGAGGCCGGTGTAGCCTATGAGGTCTTTGATGAGCTGGTGCCGGAGCCTACCGTAAAGGATGTTGAAAAGATGATGGCAGCAGTTGAAAATTCCCAGGGGCAGATCATGATTGCCATAGGGGGCGGCAGCGTCATGGATGTGGCTAAACTCTATACAATATTGAAGAATGCAGACTATACCATCAGAGATTTATTGAAAAACCCGTCCATCGGCAAAAAGACCATGAAATCCATTATGATCCCCACTACCTGCGGCACCGGGTCAGAGGCTACCTGTAATTCTATTGTGACTGTTCCGGAGGAAAATCTAAAGGTAGGTATTGTCAATGATGATCTGATACCTGATTATGTTATTCTTGACCCCATAACAATACAGGGGCTGCCTAAGGACATACTGGCCTCAACGGGGGTAGATGCCCTGGCCCATGCAGTGGAATGCTTTACATCCAAGAAAGCCAACCCCTTTAGTGATACCTATGCGTTAGCGGCAGCAAAGCTGATTTTAACCAGTATTAAGGCTGCCTACGATAACCCTGACGATATGGAGGCCAAAACCAATATGCTACTGGGTTCCTTCTATGGCGGTGTTGCCATTACATCCAGCGGAACCACAGCGGTTCATGCCCTGGCCTACCCGTTAGGGGGAAAATACCGTATTCCCCATGGGGTATCTAACGCCATTTTATTGGCCCAGGTGATGGCCTTTAATCAAGATGCCTGCCAGGATAAGCTGGCCATGATCTGCGATGCTGTTAATCCCGCCATGGCCCCAGAATCCCCAGAAAAACGGGCCGGCTATGTTATCAAGCTAATTGCTGAAATCGTAGATCATACTCAAATTCCTACGAGCTTAGAGGAGTTTGGAGTGAAGGCTGAGGATATAGACTTCTTAGTAGAGGCCGCCAGCAAGGTGACCAGACTTCTGGATAACAACGTTAAGCCTTTAAGTCTACAGGATATCAGAGAAATCTACCAAAAAGTAATGTAGCCCTAAGACATAGATGCAATGAAAAAAGGAGGGAAAAAAGCAATGAATTCTTTACCTATTTTAGGAATTACCATGGGAGACCCGGCAGGAATCGGGCCAGAAATTACCGTTAAGGCCCTGGCTAAAAAACCATTGTACGACACCTTAAGGCCCATTGTCATTGGAGATGGAAAGGTTTTGGCCAAGGCAGCAGAAATTGTTGGAATGAAGCATATTAAGATTAATTCCGTTAAAAATGTTCAAGAGGCTAAATTTACCTACGGTACCATTGACGTATATGATCTTGAGGTGGTTGATCTGGAAAGGCTTGAATATGGAAATGTATCGGCCATGGCTGGAAATGCAGCTTTTCAATACGTAAAGCGGGCCATCGAATTGGCCCTTGCAGGGGATATCCATGGTACTGTCACCAACCCCTTAAACAAGGAGGCTCTAAACCTGGCAGGTCACCATTATTCAGGCCATACAGAGATTTACGCAGCGCTGACGGGTACCCAAAACTATTCGATGATGCTGGCCCATGAGGATCTGAGGGTGGTTCACGTATCGACCCATGTGTCCCTTCGAGAGGCCTGTGATCGAGTGAAAAAGGAACGGGTCTACAATGTTATCAAAATAGCCCATGAGGCCTGTCAGGCCCTGGGAATACCAAATCCACGAATTGGAGTGGCGGGTTTAAATCCCCATTCAGGTGAAAATGGCCTCTTTGGGTGGGAGGAAAAAGAAGAAATTATACCCGCCATAGAAAGGGCAATAAGTGAAGGTATGCTGGTGGATGGCCCGGTACCGCCCGATACAGTTTATTCTAAGGCCAGGGGCGGGTGGTATGATATTGTGGTGGCCATGTACCATGATCAAGGTCATATTCCCTTAAAAATGGTGGGCTTTGTCTATGACCGTGAAAAGCAAAAATGGGGTGAAATCAGTGGTGTTAATATTACCCTGGGTCTACCAATCATAAGAAGCTCTGTTGATCACGGTACAGCCTTTGAAAGTGCCGGCAAAGGAACAGCCAGCGAGATCAGTCTGGTTAATGCCATTGAGTATGGTGTTCAACTCATAAACAATCAAAGAAAATAATTGGGGGGAAATTAAAATGAAAAAGAAAAAAGCGTTTAAAGCAGCAGCATTTGTAATTTCGATTATGATGTTAATGGCCTTGGTGGCAGGCTGTGGCTCCAATGAAACCCAGGGCCCCGAAGGGTCCCAGGGGCAAGGTGAAAGCCTTCAGCCTGTTGAATTGAATTTTGCAACCCAAAGTGTAGGAACCAGTATGTATGTTTATGCTTCCGCCATTACCCAGCTAATGGAGGCAGCCTTGCCCCAGGGTTCATTAATTGACGTACAAACCACTTCTCCCGGTGGTGTAGGGGCACCTATTATTATCGACAATGGGTCTGCCGATCTAACCCTTGGAAATGCAGCCCCCGCCAGATGGGCGGCAGAAGATGGTATTTTAGGCAATCCGCCCACTACCAATGTAAGGGCCCTGGTGGGGGGATTAGGACAGGATTTTGTTAACATTCTATTTACCCAGGAATTTGTTGATAGAACCGGCTTTACAACGGTGGAAGAAATTGTAGAAAATCAATATCCAATTCGCCTTGCCGTCAAGTCATCCGGTGCCTTTGGTGAAATGGCAGCAGCCAAGGTCTTTGAAGTGCTAGGTGTTGACTATGCCACAATAGAGTCCTGGGGCGGCAGTGTAACCCAAACCGGTTCCGATGCCATTGTGAGCTTATTAAAGGACAGCAAGGCCGATATGACCATTGATCACGTGGCAGCAGGCCAATCCGCCACTACAGAGCTTTGTATGACTACAAAAATGTTTTTTCCTGAGCTTTCTGAAAGCACCAGACAAAAACTAAACGATATCGGTTGGGGAAACGTTAACATTCCTGCTGAAACCTGGAAGGGACAAGACAGGGAAATTAAATCAGTAGGTTCACCCCAGGTGGTACTGGCTTCGGCAGATATTGATGAGGCTACAGCCTATGCCATTACCAAGGCAATCTGTGAAGGAAAGGAAACCTTGGTGAATGCCCATAATGCCCTTTCAACCTTTGATCCTGCCACTGCCTGGGAACCGGCCAAAACTGGAGCCGAGCTACATCCAGGTGCCATCAGGTACTATCGTGAAATGGGTTATATGAAATAAAACACAATAGAAAAGAATACAGCATAGAGGCAGCTTACTATGCTGTATTCATTACCACTTAGATGATAAGCAATAATATTATACTAAACGGGGGAATCCGTATGAAAATGAAGTACAAGTCAAAATTTTTAGCATCGGTGGCGGTCAGTATTGCCTGGATTATCTTTCAGCTTTATATAGCCATTGTTTCACCGTTACATCCGATGCTTCAAAGTCCAGTTCACTTACTCTTTGCACTATTGATAGTTTTTATTAATAATCCGGCGGATAAAAGCGGTGAAAGACCGTGGATGAAGCTGATCGATATCCCTATTTTCATAGGAATTACCTATTTATTTTATTATTTTGTCAGCCAAACCTCCCGCCTGCAGGGGAGAGTACCCTATATATCCCCCATCGAGGGGATCGATATGATTGCCATGGTTGTCATGATGGTAATCCTGTTTGAAGCAGTAAGAAGGGTATTAGGGTTAACCTTAACCTGCTTTATCGGTGTCTTTGTTTTATATGCCTGGTTCGGAAAATATGCTCCTGCATTGTTTAAATTTAGAGGAACCAACCTGAAGCAGTTTACTGAGCTGATGATTATGGGGCCCGATGGGATTTTAGGTACACCCCTTTATACATCGGCCAGCTATCTCTTTTATTTTATTATGTTTGGTGTACTTTTTTCTGCCTGCGGCGGTGGCCAATTGCTGATTGATATTGGAATGAAATTTTCCGATAAAAGCTCCAGCGGCCCGGCAAAGGCTGCTGTTATCAGCTCTGGTTTGATGGGAATGGTCAGCGGCAGTGCAGTTGCCAATGTATCTACCACAGGAGTGATGACCATTCCTATGATGAAAAAGGTCGGCTACGAGCCCGAACAGGCCGGGGCCATTGAAGCCATTGCCTCCACCGGCGGCCAAATTATGCCGCCCATCATGGGGGTCGGAGCCTTTATTATGGCAGAAATGCTGGGGGTACCTTATTCAAGGGTGGCCTTTGGTGCCTTGATTCCTGCCATTGCCTATTATTTATCGGTATTACTGCTGGTTCATTTCATAGCTAAGAAAAAGCATCTAAACGCCGATTCTGATGCGGTTAAATTTGACTCCGTTAGAATCCTTCCCAGGCTTTATTTACTCATTCCTGCCTTTGTGCTGGTGTATTATATGGTTTCTGGAGCGTCCCTGATGAAAGCAGGTTTGATGGGAATTTATAGTGTTTTGATTATCAACGTAATCAGCAGGTTCATTCTGGGGGGCCAGAATTATGTACCCCTTAAGGAATTGGGTCAATCCATCATTCAGGGCATTAAGCAGGCCTCTGAAATTGCCATACCAACGGCTGCCTGCGGTATTATTATTGGTATCGTGATTCAATCGGGTCTGGCCACGAAGGTATCTTCAATTATTGCCAGGGTAGGGGGCGGCAATATTATATTGGCCCTGGGCATAACGACCCTAGGTTGTATGCTGCTGGGAATGGCCCTTCCAACGGTGGCAGCCTACCTGGTCTCTAATGTATTATTTGTTCCAATCTTGATCAGACTGGGCATTCCGGCTTTGCCTGCCAATATGTTTGTATTTTATTTTGGTATTATGGCCCAAATCACACCCCCTGTGTGTTTAGCTTCCTTTACCGCCGCAGGAATCGCCGGGGCAGATTCCTGGAAAACAGGGTGGACGGGCTTCAGGTTTTCACTGGTGGCCTTTTTAATTCCCTTTATCTTTGTATTTAATCCAGGGATCCTGCTGATTGGTACTCCCTTAGAGATCGTGGTGTCGTCGGTCATCCTTTTCTTTGGAACTTATTTGTTTGCTGGGGCCATGGCTGGATACCTCTTTATACCCCTTGAAAAGTATGAAAGGGCCATTCTGTTTGTGGCTGCCATTACGTTGATTGTGCCGGAATTGATTACCGACGTAGTTGGGTCTTGTCTGGGAATCATCATGATTGGATATTTGTTGATGAAAAGAAATAAAAAATCAGTGAAGTTAGGAGAGAGTGCAGAATGAAGCAGCATCGTCATGAGGTTATTATTGTGGGTCTGGGCCTTGGGGCCCTGGCCACGGCTGCCAGGCTTTACGAGCTGGGAAAACGAAATATAGGAATTTATGCTTCAGCCTATGGCGGTACTCCCTATATTGCAGCCATTAATTTTGTACTAGAAAATAACCCCTATGGTGATACACCAGAGCAGTATATAAACGATATGCTAAGGGCTGGCTATGAAATTAATGACCGGGAACTGGTATCTTCAATGTGCCATGCCACCAGGGCCGGCTACGAGCTGTTGAAAAGATGGGATGTTGAGTTTTCAACCCTAGAGGATGGAAGCCCCAGATTGAGACATGCATCGGGCTCAACCTATCCCCGTTCTCTATGTAATACCGATACACTAATCGGAAACGAAATACTTCAAAAGCTGAAGGATGGTTTAACAGAAAAGGGGATTCATATCTATTTAGGCAGTGAATGTGTAAAGCTCCTGTCTGAGAATAATCAGGTCTATGGGATTACCGTAAAGGACAAAGAAGGTGTCTATAATGCCTATGGCTCTACCGTAGTGGCCGCCTGGGGTGGCGTAGGAAATTTATTTGGTATTTCCACCTATCCAAAGGATATCAAGGGAAATACCATAGCCATTGCCAGGGAGGCCGGTGCAGCCCTGGTGGATATGGAATTTCTAGAATATGAGCCAATGGTGGTGCTTAGCCCCCCTGGCGCCCTGGGAGAACCCTGCCCCACGGCCATGCTGGGGGAAGGTGCCCATCTGTTAAATACCCAGATGGAACGGTTTATGCTTAAGGTCAGGCCCCAGGGAGAGGCGGGGGCCCCTAAAACCCTCATTAATCATGAAATATGGAAGCAGGTAAAGGCCGGAAAGGGAACCAAAAACCAAGGGGTTTATGCCGATTTAAGGCATATCCCAATTGAGACCCTAAAGGCCTACCCCTGGTTTTATAATAGACTGGTTGAGGCAGGCATTGATCCTGCAACAGAGCTGCTTGAGGTGGGCCCCATGGCCCATAGCTATTCAGGGGGCATTAAGGTTAACTCAGACTACGAATCAACAGTTAAGGGCCTTTATGCCGTCGGAGAAGCGGCAGGATCAATCCATGGTGCCTGCCGGCTGGCAGGGAATGCGGCCGCTCAGGCCACTCTTTCAGGTCTGTTGTGCGCCGAGGCCATTGCTAAAAAGCAAATCGCTATACCAGATGAGGAATTTCCTGTAGATTATCTGGAAGATCAGGGGGTATATCAACAAATTGTACCCCAGGTTAAGCAGCTTGCCCTCAATGTACTGGGAATTTACAGAAACGGCCATGATTTAGCGACGGCCCAGGAAAAATTAGAAGAAATTTTAAGCAGGCCTGAAATTAAAAAAGATACAGAGACCTATCAAATTACCCAGTCTGTTCTGATTATGGTTCGGGCTGCCCTGGAAAGAAAGGAAAGCCGAGGCACCCATATGCGTACAGATTATCCTGAAACAGATCAAACCTATCAAAAAAGTATCATCATATAAGGAGTGTTGTCTGTGAAAATAGAAGGAATTATACCTGCCGTTGTAACCCCAATGTTTGAGGATGGAAGCATCAATGAGCAGGAGCTTAGAAATCAGATTAATCGGCAAATCCGTGCCGGAGCCAGCGGTATCTTCTGCCTGGGTACCAATGGAGAGGCCTATATTCTGAATAAGGATGAAAAGCTGAGGGTTTTAGAGATCTTTGTTGAAGAAGCAGGGGGAAGGGTGCCCATTTATGGGGGCACCGGCTGTGTTGGAACGAAGGACACCATTGAGCTTTCCAAGGAGGCCCAAAAAATAGGGGTAGATGCCCTTTCCATTATTTCACCCTACTTTGCAGCCATTTCCCAGGAAGAAATTTTTGAACATTACAGCGCCGTTGCCCAGTCAACAGATTTGCCCATTATACTATATAATATTCCTGCCCGAACGGGGAATCAGATCGAGTATAAAACAGTTGAAAAACTGGTGAAAAAGCATACCAATATTGTGGGAATAAAGGATTCCAGCGGGAGCTTTGATAACATACTTCGTTATATTGAGACAACAGATGCCAGTACCTTTTCAGTATTGTCGGGTAACGATTCGTTAATTCTATGGACCCTGATGGCGGGGGGCAAGGGGGGCGTTACGGCTGTAGCCAATGTTTTACCCGAAATTATGGTCAGCATTTATCAGCGTTGGAAAAATGGCGATATAGAAAAGGCCAGGGCTGCCCAGGATTCCATCAGACCCATCAGAGACTGCTTTCAATACGGGAACCCCAATTCCATTATTAAGGCTGCTACCAATTTAATCGGTCAGCCTGTGGGCCCCTGTCGAAGGCCCTTTGGAATCATTTCACCCCAGGCCAGGGAGGCCATTATCAAGACCATAGATACCCATTACCAGGCCTACAAAAAATCCTAATATCATGATTTAAACCCTGTAAAAGGAGGCATGTACTCCTAATTGCAGGGTTTTTTAGTTTAATAGGCAGTTACATATGTCACCATTACATTTGTCACTATTCGGTATAGCCTTCCTTTGCTATGATAATATTAATAAAATAATAAGCTGGGAGGAATTCAAATGGTAATAGCACATATGCAGGGGGTTGTTAAACGCTACGGTTCGTTTTTGGCCCTGGACCATATTGATTTAGATATTGCCGGGGGAGAAATACTGGGTCTGCTGGGCCCCAATGGTGCAGGTAAAACGACCCTTATTCATGCCCTGGCAGGGGTGATTAAAATTGATTCGGGGGAAATTGAGGTCTTCGGGAAACCACAAAAAGAGCATATAATAGAGATTAAAAGACAGCTGGGCCTGGTTACCCAGGAAATTACTGTATTTGGAGATCTAACCGCAAGGGAAAATCTTGAATTTTTCGGCGGTATTTATGGACTGCGGGGTAATGTATTAAAAAATCGTGTGGATGAAGTGTTAGAATTCGTAGGTCTGACTAAGTTTGCCAGAAAGCTCCCCGAAAAGTTCTCAGGGGGAATGCAGCGGCGTTTGAATATTGCCTGTGCTTTACTGCATAAGCCAAAATTTTTAATTATGGATGAGCCTACCGTGGGAATTGACCCCCAATCCAGAAATCACATACTTGAAACCGTCAAGGAATTAAAACAACAGGGTACCAGTATTCTTTATACAACCCATTATATGGAGGAGGTTCAGGCCATTGCATCCCGGGTGGTAATTATGGATCAAGGTCATATCATTGCCCAGGGAACCATTGATGAATTGGTGGAAAGGATTCAACATGAGGAAAAAATTCAGCTTGAGGTAATGGAGCCTACAGAAATGCTCCTGAAAAGGCTCGAAAAAATCGAAGGGGTTAAACAGGTTATTCTGAAGGGTAGAACAATTACCATCATCTCCCGGGCAGGCTCGGGGAATTTAGATCAAGCCTTAAACATTGCAAGGGAAGCCGGGGGAGTTAAATCAATCAATGCAGATAAGCCCACCCTGGAGGATGTATTTTTGACCTTGACGGGCAAGCGCCTGAGGGATGGAGAGGGGGAATAGAAATGCTTTTAAAGTCTAGCTATTTCACGCTACGAAGGATGCTTCGGGGGTATTTGGCATTAATCATACTATTAGGCATACCCTTGCTAATTATTACGATACTTGCTATGATTTCAGGCAATGGTTTCAATGAGAGGCTGGGAATTCCGGTAATCGACGGAATTTCCATTACTATAATCGTTTCCTTTCAGTTATTTGGCGGTTTTTATACAATGGAATATATCAAGGAAGATCTGTTTAGTGCTAAAAAATGGCGCATTTATTCTCTGCCCTATCCTGTCCATCTTCATGCCTTTTCCATTCTGATAACCTGTACGCTGTTCAGTGCCCTGCAAGGGCTGGTCATGGTGATTTATACTCAATTGGTTTATGGCGTGAATTGGGGAAGCATAGGCCTCGTTTTATTTGTACTGGTGAGTCTTTCCTTGCTTACCCAGCTTGTTTTTCTGATGCTGGCAATGGGGGTTAAAAACTTTAAGCATGCAGAACGTCTGGGCGAGGTCTATGGCCTGGGTTCAATGGCCCTGGCAGGCGTTTGGTTTCGCCTTCCCGACAATGCCCTCTTTAATTTCCTTACAACCTATGGAAATCCTGTTTCTTTGGGGGAAAATGCGATTCTTAGCTTTGTTACCCAAAAAAATATAGACAGGGGGGTATTAAGCCTGGGAATTTTATTGGCAGCATCGGCGGTAATGGCATTACTGGCAACGGTTTTGGGAAGGAGGAAGCTGGTATGACGATATTTTACTTTGTATTTAAAAGGTTTTTTCGGAAATTATCTAATGTGGCTATGATATTGATATTACCCATTGCAGCAGTTTTTCTGCCAGTGGGGGATTTCTATCCCCTTCCCATGGGCTTTCAATACTACGGGTTGCTGCTTTTCTTCATTGCAGCCCGATTGGCCGGTATCATTCTAGAAGACCGCAGTAACCGAACCCTGCTGAGAATCGGTGTAGCGCCCATCACCCATTTTCAATATTTAAGTCAAAATCTGCTGGCCTATTCTATGCTTTTAATTTTACTCAATGGGGTGGTAGTAATATTGGGAAAGCTATATCATGGTGAAACCCTAATGGCTCCCCTCTGGCTGTTCATTATCTATTCCTTTTTCTCATTAACCGCCATTGGATTCTGTTTGGCCTGGTATACACTGTGTCGCAATAAAGAAGCAGCCTTTACCCTTCTGTCAAGTATAATTATACTAATGGGAATGATCGGTGGTGTTATGTGGCCCGTTGAAATTATGCCGGCAGTTCTTCAACGGGTGGCAATGTTTCTGCCCACCTATTGGCTGGCAGAGGGCGTATTGCTGGCAATTATGGGCAAACCTGCTAGAGAACTGCTCCTACCCCTGGGTATGATGCTTCTGTTTAGTTTGTCTTTTCTAATATTGGGTAGTAAAAGAAGGATTGTGTAAAATGATCGTTATTGACGAGTATTAGAGGGTGGTAGAGCATGGAAAAGGAATGGGAAAAATTAACGCCAGAAGGAAGTATTATGATCTATAGGATTTTGGGATTACTCCTGCTGAGTCTGCTATGGGTAAGAAGCAGCAGTCAGTTGGGGGTAGTCCTTCTGCTGTTTTTGGCTTTATTAGCTTTGGCCAGGTGGCGCTTTAACCTGCCTGGGTGGACTGTACTCCTAGATCAGGCCGCTTGCATCAGTATGGCTTTTCTCTGGCCCCAGGCAGCATACGGACTGGCCATTCCTCTGTTTGAGGCAATGATTCTTGCTAAACCATGGTTTGGCTTGCCCATTGTAGCCTATATCATTTTTTACCCTCATTTTTCAGTAGCCCTTGCTGTTATTTTATTGCAGTCAGCCATGACGGGTACCATAATACATAGCTGGCAATGGGGTGCCAGGGCCTATCGGCAGGAGGCAGACCGGGAGCGGCGGCAGCGGTATGAATTGGAAAAGCTCAAGGGCGAATTACTGCTGGCAAATATTCAAACGGCCCGAATGGCAGAGCTATCTGAGCGAAATCGAATTGCCCAGGAACTGCATGACGACGTGGGGCACGAGCTTACAGCCTCTGTTTTAGCACTACAGGCCTTTGAGCAGCTATGGCAGGAGAATGATCCCAAGGCAAGGGAAATGCTCCTTCAAGCCCGGCAACGGCTTTTAGGCAGTGCCCAAGCCTTACGGGAGCGGGTTTATGCCATTAAACCCATTCAGCCCCCTGGAATTGATGAGTTTCAAAGCATTTGCAGGGAATTTACTGCTTGTCCCCTTCATTTACAGGTAGAGGGGGATACCGCCAGGATACCGGTCTATCTATGGAGTATTTTAAAGCCCTGCCTTAAGGAAGGCCTGACCAATGTCATTCGTCATTCCAATGCTACAAGGGTTACAGTGCTGTTAGATGTCACTCCCCATATTGTAAGACTTTCTATAGAGGATAATGGAACCGGGGCGACAGTCTTAAGGCCAGGAATGGGTCTCAGGGGGCTAAGACAGCGGGCCAAAGCAGTGGGGGGCAGTGTTACCACCGATGGCAGCAGGGGATTCCGGTTGATTTGTGTCTTGCCAATGAACTAAATAATTAATCTGACTTGAGAAGATAATATAATAAAGGAGGCAAAACCGTGAGAATTTTAATCGTTGACGATGATCCCCTGGTTTGTCAAAGCCTTCAGGTGTTGCTTGACCGGGAAGGGGATATAGAGGTAATAGCCTTGGCCGAAAATGGAGCCCAGGCCATTAATATCTGTGAAACGGAAAAGGCTTTACCCGATGTGGTTTTAATGGATATTCAAATGCCCATAATGGATGGCATACAGGCCACAAGACAGATTAAGCAAAGGTGGCCCCAGGTCAGGGTAATGATGCTGACAACCTTTCAGGATGAACAAAATATTCGCCTGGCTCTGCTGGCGGGGGCCGAGGGCTATCTGATAAAATCTACTGAGGTTTCAAGCATGGCTCAACAGCTTCGGGCTATGGAATCAGGCAGCTCGGTACTTGACAATAATGTTTTAAAACAAATTATGGAGCCCCGTAGAAAGCCCCTTCGTCAGCTTACCCCCCGGGAACGAGACATAGCCGAGCTGGTGGCCCAGGGGTTTTCAAATCAGGAAATTGCCGAACAGCTTTACCTTAGCCAGGGGACGGTACGGAATATGCTATCTATCATATTAGATAAGCTAGAGCTTCGAGATCGAACCCAGCTGGCAATCTACTATTGGAAAAGCCATACAGAGGATTAGGTTAAACAATAGGGTGGTGAGAAGCAGGGGAAAGACCTTCTTTACTTCGTCTTTTAAGGGCCTCAAGGGCCTTGGCCAGCCGCTTTATCCCCTCTGTAATGGCATCTTCCCCCTGAGTGACATAGCACAGCCTTACAAAGGGTTGATTTCTTGTATGAAAGAAAAAGGCGTCACCGGGAACAAACACCAGGCCAGCCTTGGCCCCCTCATCCATGAGGGCTGTGGTGGAAACCGGAAATTTAATTCGACACCAAATATAAAAGCCCCCCTGGGGTAGGGAAAAGTCAATCAAGTCGCTACAATAATGCCTCAGGGCTTCTGCCATCACATCTCTTCTTTTTTTGTATATCTCCCTGACCATATTAATATGGGCCTTCCAATGTCCCTCCTTTAAATATTGTGTTAAATACAATTGAGATAAATTACTGCTATGGAGATCAACCAATTGCTTTTCCATGGTCAATCGATCTAAAAGGGCTTCATTGGCTACTATAAAACCAATTCTTAGGCCAGGAAAAAGTATTTTAGAAAAGGTAGAAATATAAATTACTCCCTCAGACCTTTCCAGTGACCGAATGGGGGCGGGGGACTGTTCTTCATAGGAAAGTAAGCCATAGGGATCATCTTCAATTAAGAGTACCCGGTATCGTTTAGCCAGCTGATTTAATCCAGCCTGCTCTCCCGGTGAAAGGGATCTGCCAGTGGGATTTTGATAGCAGGAATTGACGTACATGCACTTGGGCCGATATCTGATAAAATAGTCCTCCAGCAGATCGAGGGAAAAATCCTTTAGGGAAAAGGGAAGAAGCCTGGCTCCGGCATTTTCAAACACTTGTATTGCTCCCAGATAGGCGGGGGATTCAACCACAACATAGTCGCCGGCGGTCACCAGGGCTCTGCTGATGAGGTACAGGGCCTGTTGGGAACCCGATACGACCATAATCTGATTAAGGGCCGCCGCAATTTTTCTTTCCCGTACAAAGTTAACCAGCTCTTCACGCAGGGGCCAGTAGCCTTCAGTTGGAATATGGCTTAAGGCAGGGGCTGAAACAATATTTTCCACTGTTCTAAAAAAGTTCAGGGGATAAATATCAGGGTCAGGTACACCTGCTCCAAAGGAAATAGAATTTTCAGTCTCAACGTTTGCTACTAAATCCCGAAGTAAATTGGCGGTTGGGCTTTGCTGCATGGGAGGAATAATTTGAGACCAAGGTAATTCTGCCTCCCCCTGAGGATTACTATTTTGGGCCAATACGTAGGTGCCACTGCCTACTCGGGTTTCAATCAATTCTCGCTGTTCTAAAATTCGATAGGCATTAATGGCGGTCGTTCTGCTCACCTTGAACATTTCTGCCAACTCCCGTTCAGGGGGGAGCTTTGCTCCGCTTTTTATGATCTGGTTTTCGATATAGCTGGTAATTAAATCGGCAATTTGAAGGTATCTTGCTTTTCCTGAATCGGCATCCAACTCATGGGAATTAAGTAAATTGTACATATCCATTTTTTAAAATACCCCCTTTTGGTATCCAATTTATAATTATTATTATCTAATTGGATATTTACTTTGATTCTCCTGCCTGGTAAAGTAAATATATTATTTTTATTTTTGAGAAGGGAGAAGTTGTAATGGGGAAGACAATTGACAGACCGATTGTACTCAATGAATTTAAAGCTGGCGCAATAGATAGCATTCCCCTGTTGATCGGGGCCGTTCCCTTTGGTATTACCTGTGGTATTATGGGAATCACAGTGGGGCTGAAGCCCCTGGAAACGATAATGATGTCTGCCATTGTTTTCGCAGGCTCCGCCCAATTTACCGCCATTACCATGCTGGGGGCCGGTATAACAGGAGGGCTTATTGTGGCCACAACATTATTATTAAATCTAAGGCACTTATTAATGGGGTTTTCTCTGGCACCCCATATGGAAAAGCTGCCGGTGCCCCTACAGTCGCTGCTGGCCTTTTTAATGACCGATGAAGCCTTTGCTGTAGTCAGCTCCAGAATAATGAGCCATGGATACAACAGCCACTACCACCTGGGGGTAGGCCTGAGCTTATATGGAACCTGGTTTGCTGCTACAGCCCTGGGGGTTTCTCTAGGAGCTTATATTCCTAATCCCTTGGATTGGGGCCTTGATTTTGCCATGCCGGCAACTTTTTTAGTTTTACTATTGCCCCTTTTGTCAGACAGGAATAATCGAATCATCTGTATTGTGGCGGCGATTACGGCTGTCATCACAGCCCTTTACTTGCCGGGAAAATGGTATATTATCATTACCTGTCTGCTTTCATGCCTGGTGGGGGGACTGCTGACTAAGGGGGATGAGAAAAATGCGTTATAATGTAATGATCATTATTTTAGCCATGGCAGTAGTTACCTTTTTAACTCGGATTGGAGCCTTTGCATTGTTCAAGGTTACCGGGGTTCCTCCATGGCTTCACCGATGGATTAAGCCCGTACCGATTGCCATTTTAACCGCTTTAATCGTTCCATCTTTATTGATGCCCCAGGACACCCTGGATATTTCACTATCTAACCATTATCTTTTGAGCGGTATAGTAGCAGCGCTAGTGGCTTATAAATCAAAAAGTATTGTTTGGACTTTAGGTTTGGGAATGACTACAATGGTTTTGTTGAAGGTAGTGGGGGGATGAAAAAACAAGGCACAGTAAATGTACTGTGCCTTTATTGAAAAATACTCTGTTGATGTTTAACGTTCCATTGGGTTAGGGTTACTAAAGGTTGTAAAACCACCATTAAATGATTGTGTAATTATAGACTTGTCCCTAACTTGTTTGCACTTGCTAAAATTAGAATTAATTCCAATAGCCTGGACAGAAACGAATAGTGAAAAACATATTGCTATTGATAAGATTTTACTTAATTTTTTCATTATAATTACCTCCCAAGATTATTATGATTAATTATATACCTTCACTTCTAATTGCTCTTAGTTTAGATGTATAGATTAGGCATTTTTCCATTTCCCCAGTTAGATAACAGAGGTCAATATAATATGTATAAATGTAAAATAACATATCTTTGAGATTGTTTTCAATTATAAAACACTCTAGCTTTTCCAAAATATTTTTTGCCTTAACATATTTATTTGTTTCAAGGTATATCTCAACTAATAAAAAATGCAAATCAAGTATTGTTTCAAATTTAGCCACTTTTTCTGCTAAAATCAGCCCATTTTCTATTAAAGAGATAGCGTTTTTGATTTTCCCTAACTTCCAATATATCCGAGATTTATTAAGGTATAAATATGGTAAATAATTAGCTTCTATATCGTCTTTAAATTCAAATGAAACATCTATATATTGTAGGCTCTTCTCATAATCTTCTTTTGCTTGATATAATTGGGAAAAGTTTTCAAATACTAGCATTTTTGTATTTACTGAAAGCTGTTTTTTCAATAGCTTATTATACAATCGTATAGCTTTATCATAGTTACGTAGATCACGATAAGTATTAGCTTCTAACAACGACATTAGATTATAAATATCTTCTTCATGTTCGGGTAATTGTTTGAAGCTTGCGATTTCTTGTAGAGTTGAGTCGTATTTTTTCTGACTACTGTAGCAAAGAGTGAGATTATAATGTAATAGCATTCTATCTCTACTGGTATTTTCAGTTGAATAATTTTGAACAATATTAAATGCCCGATTGTAGTAAAGTAGAGCTTGATCATATAGCATTAACTGATAATGACAATTGCCGATACGAATATATAAAGAAATAGCCTTATCATAGTTTTTTTTCTCTAAATAATATTCCTGTGCACTGATTGAGTCGCTTATTGCTTCATTATATCGATACGTATTAAAATAGTATTTTCCTCTTGTTTCATATAACTGTGCTACCATAGAATCAAGTTTCCATTGTCTAGCGAATTCTATAAGCTTTTTAAAATTTTCAACTACTTGATTTTCGTTTCCCACCATAGGATGATCAATTAATTGCTGCATTTCATCGAGCCGTTCTTTAATTAACCGTTGGGCCTGTTCAACCTCAGATTCTAATAAATAATCAGGTGTAATTTTCTTCCCTAAATTAATATAGTATTGATTTAATGAATCAGCGATAACTTTAGCCGCACGATAGGTTAAATTTCGTTTGTTGTTTTCAATCATACTGATTAAGCTTCGTGTTATTTCGTCGTTTGTCAAGTCATCTTGATTTAATCCAATGTCGATTCTTAACTGCTTAATTTTTTCCCCCGTACTGATAATTTTCATAAGTTTTTTATCCCCCCTTTGTCCTATAATTCAGAAAAGTAAAACACTTCCATTTAATAATAATATAACGATAAATAAACTCCTTGTCAATCTGTAAAGTCAAATCGTGTTGAACGAAAAAAACATAATATACCCTAAATTTATTGAAAATTACAGAATTCTTATTAAATATGCATTTTTTTGTACAAAATAATTTTTTTTTAACTAAACTTTGTGTTAAATTCATGTAACAAGGATGGAGTTTTGATTTGAAATGTTAGTTACTTTTTTAGGGGGACAAATAAAGGAACCAATAAATTCATTGGTTCCTACTATAATCTATACTGCTTCTTTTCTTAGGGCCCTTAATTTAGCAGTACATTCCTTACATTTTTCTATTTCCCCTATTCGGCTGTAAAATTCTATTTGATAGGTGTATATGTCGATTAAACCTTTATTAATACTGTATAATTTAAGATAATCTTCTAATTGATGCAGACTTTCTTCAATTTTCTCATAATATTCTTGTTCATAAAATAATTCTATTAGCAAGAAGTGTAAATCCAATAGCGTTTCAACATTTAATGCTTTCTTGCAAAGCTCAATTCCTTTTTGTGTCAGATCAAGAGATTTTTGATGATTACCTAATTTCCAATGGGCTGTAGCTTCACATAGATACAAATAAGGAATATAGGAAGAATCTAATTCATCTTTTGGATAGTTATGGGAATGTTTAATGTAATTAAGACATCCATCATAATCCTCTGTAAGTTGGCATAATTCGGCGTAATTTTCATATACTAATGTTTTTGTATTAGTAGTTAATTTAGACGATTGCTTTAATAATTTATTATAGATTCTTTTCGCTTTATCATAATTTTTAAGGTCTCTATAAATATTTGCCTCCATTAATAATATAAGGAAATGATAATCATCCTCTTCCGTTGAATAGATTTTAAACAGTGAAATTTCTTTTAATGCTAAGTCATATTTTTTTTGATTATAGTAACATAATACACGATTATAATATGCTATTAATTTACCCCTTTCTGCATTTTCAATGGTACAAGTATCCATCAATTCAAGGGCACGATTATAATATACTAAGGCTTGTTGATACAACATTAAACGAAAAAAATTATAGGCAATACGAAAATAAAGCCTTACAGTTTTATTATAATCACTTAAAGAAAGATAATATTCAACTATTGTTAATATGTTGCTGATAGCTTCATTGTACTTATGAGAATTAAAATAATATTCACTTCTTCTCTCAATCAATTCAGCCACAAGTAAATCCAGCTTCCACTCTTGGGCAAAGCTGATTAACATTTCAAAGCTTTCTTCGGTTTGTCTTTCTTGAGCTATATTAGGCTGATCAATTAGAGGTCTCATTTCCTCAAGTCTTTCTCTGATAAGGCGTTGGGCCTGTTCCACCTCGGTTTCCAGTAAATAATCTGCTGTAATTTCCCTGCCAAGGTTGACATAGTATTTGTTCAAAGCCTCGGCAATGACTGTGGCAGCCCGGTAAGTAAGGTTTCTTTTGTTGTTTTCAATCATGCTGATTAAGCTCTTGGTTATTTCGTTGTTGGTTAAATGCTCCTGTTTAAGCCCTATATCCATCCGTAGCTTTTTGATTTTTTCCCCCGCGCTAAGTATTTTCATTTGATTCTCACTTCCCCCAAATTTTTATCCTAAAAGTAAAACGCTTCCATTTGTCACAAATATATACATAATGGCTTCATTTGTCAATATCTAAAGAGAAAAAACTTCTCATTTTGTCTAAAAATATTATAATTTTCAATCTTGAGGCAAATATAATAACATTTATAATTTTTTTAACATCAAAAAAGGTACTTTGGAATTTATGCCGAATATTAAAATGTAAGATATTAGAAAACAAATATAATATTTGGTATTCAATTTTAATTAATTACATGAAAGAGAAAATGTCATTCAAATAATTCTAGTTATGAAAAAACACAAAAAATGAAAGCAAAACTATAAATCTGTAATATGAATTAAGTTCTTGTTTATCTTTTAAACTGTAGATGAGAAAAAACATTTTTAAATTATATAGTAGAAGAATAGGCCTCGAGTGAATTACTTGGATCTGTGCACCTTAAAAAAATCTATGCTGATGGTGAAATAACATAAGAAGCAATTATCTGAAAAAATCGGATAGTTCAAAAAGAGGGAACCCGAGAAATAAACAGAGATGTTCTGTTCAGTAATCTTGATGCCATCATATCCGTTGGCTATCGTGTGAATTCATTGAGAGCAACGCAATTTAGACAATGGGCAACAGCGTGCTGCGAAATTTGTAATCCGGGGGTAGAAAGCCAAGCTGAAAGAAACATCCCTATGAGAATGGAAGACTGGGCTAAGGAGCTAAACGAATTCTTACAATTCAATAAAAAGGATATATTAGAGAACGCAGGAAAGGTGACGGCTACTATTGCAAAGGAATTTGCAGAGAGTGAATTTGAAAAATACCGTATCATTCAGGACAGGATCTTTCAATCTGATTTTGACAGATTAACAAATAGCATTAAGAATGATGAAAGTAATAAGTGACTATTCGTATTATAAAAACATCTGTAAAACATATACAACGCATTGTGAAGTATTCACTAAACTTGAAAAATTATAAAAGTTCGTAATATCAAAGGATTAGGCCCTTGAGTGTGATGAAGAACAACCAAAGGTTTTCTGTCATGGTGATGATAAAACTTTGCATTTAAATACACCTACTGCAAAGAATGTCTTCAAACTCTTTGATATAATCCTTACAGGAGGTGAGGTTATGGATTGGCAGAAGCGAATGAACCAGGCAATGGCATATATTGAAAACAATCTTTCTAACAAGATAGACTATTACGTAGCAGCGCAATTTATGAACTGCTCTGAATGGGAGTTTCGGCGGATTTTTTCTTTCCTAACTCAAATCTCATTATCCGAGTATGTTCGCCGCAGGCGATTAACTGTGGCAGCCTTGGATATCCAAAAAGGAGAAAAAATAATTGACATTGCACAGCGTTATGGCTATCAATCCCAAGCTGCATTTTCTAGAGCCTTTAGTCAATTACATGGTTTAGCACCATCCTTGGTTCGAGACAAGGGGGTAACGTTTAAACCTTTTCCACGCCTTACCTTCAAATTAGTATTAATGGAGGGCGTTGTCGTGGAGAAGGATTCAAATCAAAGAGCAAACATTATTGGGGCCGGAGAGGTTGGCTATGCTATAACGGTCGATATGGACAAGGATACTGTACATAAAACAAACGAAATTTTCTGGAATACAAAAGGGAATGATGTTGTAGGAACAACTGCCCTGCCCTTCTATGGCGCATTTGTTTCAGAAGAAAAGTGCCAACTTTTTGGCAATATATCAGGAAAAAAGATACTGGAGATAGGCTGTGGAACTGGTCACTCCTTGCAGTATATGGGTGAATGCAAAGCATCTGAACTATGGGGCATGGATATATCAAAAGAACAGATTGAAAAGGCGGAGCAACATTTAGCGGCATGCAATTTTTCAGCAAATTTGATTTGCTCCCCTATGGAAGAGGAATGTGGCATACCAGCAGATTATTTTGACTTTGTTTATTCGGTCTATGGCATAGGCTGGACTACAGACCTTGAGGGTACTTTTTGTCGGATTGCTTCTTATCTCAAAAAAGATGGTGTTTTTATTTTCAGTTGGTCTCATCCCGTACACAAATGTGTTGCAGTAGAAAATGATATGCTTGTTTTCAAGAAATGTTATTTTGATGAATCTTGGTATTCGGTATCTGTTGATGGTGGTGTACTATCCTTATCAGACCGTAAACTATCAACTTATGTGAATGCGCTAGCAAAAGCTGGATTTGTCATAGAGAAAATGATTGAGGAGTCTGATAATGAAATATTGCAATCGAAGGACAGTAGTTTTGCCCAAAAAGCAAAGATGCTTCCGGTAACTTTTGTTATCAAGGCAAGAAAACGATAAGAGCACTAAATTTCAGTTTGAATTTAAGAGGTTTGGGTAAATATGCCCGGCCTCTTTTATGATTGTATATATTTAATCAACTTATAGTAAATAAATTAATTTGCCAATGAAATTAGGTATGGATATGGAAAAGAATTTTATATATAAGAAAATTATGAATATACAAATTTCTACAAAATATTCAGAATTTATTTGATATTATTAGACAATAAGTAATAACTTACAGCTTGTGATATTAATATTATTTAAAATAATCAAAAAAGCTGAAAAAGGCCTGAAGAGAACTTACTAGGAGAATATTTTTAATGCTTCATTATAAAATAAAATTGAAGGGAGAGGTTAATAATGGATAAAAGTCAATATTTATATAAATCTCCAGAAGAAAGTTTGTATTATTATGCTAAAAAAGTTGAAACCCCTTGCTTGATTTATGATTTTATGCAAATAGAACACACAGTAAAGGTTATTCAAAGTTGTTTTTCTAATTGCACCTACCTTTATTACACTTGTTTATGCCACGGTGATAAATTCCATGCAGAACTATCAACAGTAACCATCTGACAATCCAAATCTTGTCTTTCGCAGACTGACATTACTTGAGTCACAAGATATCCACTTAATGTCACTAATGCTCCACTTGGTTCAAAATAAATTTTCATTTTCCTGTGGTTTCTTTTACACCAATCTTTTAAGTCCGAATCAATTGCCTTCATATAAAATATGAGTTTAAAAAGATTTAGAAAAAAAATTAAATGAGCTTTCAATTGAAAGCAATACTTTAGAAATTGAAAAAGAAATTGGTAATTTAAATGTAGAAGTATGTGAAAGTAATCCTTTTGATATGGATTTGACTATTTTAGGAGGTAGTCGTCCAAGAACACATTAATGTAATCTTAAAGCAAAAATAAGTAAAACATATTTTATTTAGTTATTAAAAACATACTTGTGTCTTGATGATTATATATACATTGCTATTGGAAACAGGACTTATTGGAGGAGGAGTATTAAATGTATCAAATCAAGATAATTAATTTAAAAGAATTTAGTGAAGTTCACTATAAGTTATCAGATATGTTAATTAAAAAGATACATAAAGAGAAATTTCTTGAGATGGGTTATCCAAGATGTGATAATTTTAAAGAACTTGTTTCAGAAATTGAAATTTATAAGAACACCCTTGAAAATTCTCTGATAGCTATTTATGATGAAAGGCACTTTATTGGTTTAATTGGATTACTGTTCAGTCCAGAGAATGAATTTGCCTATTTAATTGGACCATTATTGGGAAAAGAATATCATTCTGAAGAAAATGTTCGCCAAATTATAGAAAAATACCTTGTAAAATATGCAAAACAATTTAAAAAAATACAAGTGGTTATTTCCGATAATAATATAGTTAGTAAAAAAGTTATTCAATCATTGGGTTGGACTTATAAAAAAACTCAGAAAGAAATGTGTTTTGATTTAGTGAATTGGAAAAGTCAATATATAAAATTATCATGTATAGAAACGGTATCCATATGTGATTCAAAAATGAAAGCTGAAGCTATGAATGTATTTTATAATGTATTTAATTGGGAAGAATCAAGTGATATCGAAGAAGAATTATTTACTGAGGGTAAAGTTGCAGTTTATAGAGATTCAAATGCTGAATGTGTTGGAGTTGTCCAATTTTGTATGGTAGAAGGCACAAATTTTTCGAGATTAGAATATGTTGGTGTTAAAAGTAATTGCAGGAGTCAGGGGGTAGGTGCTTCTTTGATAAGACATGTCTTAAATGAAAGTGAAAAAAGAGGTAAAGAGAAGGTTTTTTTAAGCACAGACTTTGATAATCAAGCTGCGAATTTATATCAGAAATTAGGTTTCTATGAAACTGTCATTTCACAGATATATGAAGGCTGTGGTTTCAATGGATAAAAAATTGTATAAAACTCATGGAAGTTTATGTATATTGCATGATTCAGGAGAAAATATACTTTACAGTACGACAGAAGGTTGGCAAACACCAATCAGTGGACTTTTACAGGAATTTATTTATAGATTTTACATACCTAAAACTTTACCATCTGCTATAAAAGAAATTTCTGAGCAATTCAAAATTGATGCAAAACAAGTTCAAAATATCTTAGATAATTTAATTCAAAGGAAAATTATCGTTCATTATGACCTACAAAAAAAACGAAACATATCAACTGTTGGAGGAATGTTTAATGCTCCAATTTTACCATTAAAAGAAGCAATAGATATTGATGATATTGATGTTGTTTTTTTGGATTTCCATACGATCTATCTGTTATAAACAAACCAGGCTGCCGACATGCAACTCAATACATAAGACATAAACCACAACGACATTTATCATTATACTCTGGAACTTCATTTTTTTATAGCCTAAAAATCCCACTCTAACACTCTCTCATTATATTATCGAGACTACCTATCTATTATGCTGTAGTTAAAAACGGCTTTCCACTTTAAATAATGAGTTAAAGATGTTCCAATATACAACTTCTAATAGATAATAATTATCCATTGTAATCAAAATGTAATAAATAAAAAGGTTGAATCTTCAAATTTTTACAAAATATTCACTATTTATAATGTTATAATGTTTAAAAATAAAATAACAAAATTTAAAATGTTAAAATAAATCTATATGTTTTGTAATGTATAGAGGTTAGCTGCTATAAGTTTCAATTAGGTTCTTTATTCTTGTATATAAAGGGATAGGTTAAGAAAGGGGGAGAAGAACGATGAAAAAGGCATATCAATCACCGGCTTCTGTTAGTTTTGGTGGTGAAATTGAACCTGATGGCGCACTCGTTGCTGTAGTTGTGGGTGGTATTGTTGGAGGTGCTGGTTGGGCTATTGGAATCGGGCCAGCCTGGATCTGGGGTTAATTCCATATAAGATTTATTTGTACAAGCAGTTTTGCAGTAGCGTTTAATTAACAAATATAAATAACGCTAATTACACCTATCCCTTATATAAATAAAAAAGCTATCAGATTTTCTTTTTCCAAAGGTGAATAGAACAAAAAATACTGTAGAAGGAGAAAAATATATGCGTACTAATATCGACCAGCTATTAAACTGTACTCCCAGCTTCAACGGCAGGCTCAGGAAGGAATCCTGGGGAGGAATATATATGTTAAGAAACAGCCTTACCATCGATGTAGTCAATGAGATCGCCTATGACATACTCTCAAAGTGTGATGGCAGGCATACTGTTAATGACATTATCGGTCAAATGCAGGAAGAATATGATTCAGACGAGCAGACTATATACAATGATGTAATCAATTATATTGGTTTTGCCTTAAACAGGCGAATTGTAAAGGATGAAGGCTTTGACATCAATCAGTTTAAAGCGTTGAATGGCCAGGATGAGGCAGCAGTAACGGTGCAAAAAAGATTTGAGGAATATGGTTTGAATTTTAATGTTCAATCCCGGGAAAAGCCCCCCTTTTTTAAGGGAAAGGGGATTTTGGGACTAGAGCCCAATGTGCTATCGGCGCCATTAAATGTATTAATTGAATTTACCCATAACTGCAACCTGAAATGTATTCATTGCTTTGCAGATGCTGATTGTAACGTTACTCCCCAGGGATACCTAGAGGGTGAGTTAAGTGCAGCGGATTGGATTAAGGTAATAGACAATTTGGCTGACGCTGGAGTATTTGAGGTTTTTGTATCTGGCGGTGAAGCCATGATGCGTAAGGATATTTTTAAAATTATGGAACGGATTACAGAAAGATTTGGTGGTTTTTGTCTGCTATCCAATATGACCTACATAGATCATGAAGCTGCTCAAAAATTAAAGGAATTAGGATGCTACAAGGTTGAGGGGAACCTTGATGGCTACGATGCAGCAACCTATGATGAATTTAGAGGAGTTAAAGGCTCCTTCGAAAAAACGGTAAAGGGTATTCAAGCCTGTCTTGAAAATGGAATACCCGTCAGGTGTAATGTTACTGCCACCAAAAAAAATATATACAATCTGAAAAAAATCATTAAAACCGCCTATGAAATTGGAGTGAGGGAATTGGTAGCAATCCCCCTTGAGCCTGGTGGCAGGGCTAGAAGCAATTGGGATGAAATCAATATACCCATAGAAGAAGGGGCAAGGCTGGAAAAATTTTATAGAGAGGTAAAGGAGTGGGCCAACCAGGAGTATGGCGATGAATTTTTCCTGGTGGTACCAACAAGTACCTTTATGCGGGATGAAGACGATAAGGTAATGCAAATTATGGACCCCAACCGTATATTACCCTTCTGCGGTGCAGGAAAATTCCATTGCTCTATTAATCCCCATGGAAATGTGATCCTGTGTCCTGCTGCGGGCAGCAGCATTGAAATTACTCCCGGTGATTGTTTAAACATGGATTTTAAAGAGGTGTGGGTACAGGCCGATGCCTTTAGAAAGATAAGAAGCTATGATTTACCTTGCTATGAAAGCTGCGAATTTCAAAATTGTACAGGCGGGTGTCATGTCAGGGCATTCCAAAAATATGGCGAGGTGGTAGGTAGTCCTGGGGAAGATTGCAGAAAGGTACAGATGAAAAAGCTAGGCAAGACGGTATAAAAACCAGCGAAAGGAAGGTTAAAATGACGTTAAAATCCCGAAATGGTTTGATTCAGGTATATTCAGATAACAACTATTATGCAAAGGATATTATGGATTTAAACGATAATGCCATAGAACAATTTAGAAAAGCTAAGGAAAAACAGCTGTTTCCCAAATATCTGGCCTCTCCTATGATGTTAATTTGGGAAATTACAGCCAAGTGTCCGCAAAATTGTATTTACTGCTATAACAATTCACCCAGGCAGGTCGATGAGTTAAGCTCCAGGCAGTTGTTTGATGTGGCAGATCAATTAATTGAATCTAAGCTGTTTAATATTTGTGTCACCGGCGGGGAACCCACCATGAGGCCCGAGTACTTTGATTTAATCAGGTATTTAAGATTGGCAGGCATCAATGTAGGAACAGTGGTTAGCGGAGCCAATTTAAACAAACAAAAAGCACAGAAGATTGCAGCCAGTGTCAATACCGTTCAGGTGAGTCTTGATGGCTCCACAGCAGAAATTCATGATTCCATTAGAAGGAGAAAAGGCTCTTATGATGAGGCGATTAATGCCATTAAGCTATTTGTTGATTTAGGCATGTACGTGCATGTTGCCTTTGCAGCCAATCGTCATAATGCAGACGACTTTGAACGGGTCTATGAGCTTTGCTATGAATTAGGGGCAGCGGCATTGAGAACGCAAAAGCTTGGTATTTCTGGCAGGGCTAAGGAGGATACAGACCAGGTGAGGCCCACAGACGAGCAATACAATAGAATACTAGACTTAATTAAGCATAATGATAATAAAAAATTAAAGATAGAGTACGGAGATCCCACAGTACATATTAAATCGGGTCGGGAGCTGGATATAACTACAATGGCCAGAATTACCGCAGAAGGCAATTTAGGCTTATCTCCATATTTAGAAATTTATTTTGGCAACTTGAAAACAGAGTCTTATCAGGATATTTGGAAACGGATGAGAAATGGATGGGTACACCCTACTGTTGTTGATATTTTAAATCGTGATGTGGTCATTAAGGATGGAGAAATACTTGATAATACTGAAGGAAAAATTTTCATTAAGGAGGTTATTTGAATATGGAAGGCAGCTTGTATCCAAAAGTTTTGGGAATCAGATGGCGATGGGATGGTGATACGGGAGACTATATTACCTACTTAAACCCTAAACTAGGAAATATCAATATATTAAATCCTGTAGCCGCTACCATTTTCAAGCTGTGTGACGGCAAAACATCTGTGAATGATATCGTAGAGAAATTATATCAAGAATACGACGCCCCCAGTGTCGATATTATTCGAAAAGATGTAGAGGATTTTCTGAATTTTATGAGTAAAAATCAAATTATCAAGCTCCTGGCAGATAGCTGATTGAATGGGGGGCTTACGATGAATCTATTTGCTTCGCCCGCCCTTGTGGAGTGGGAAATCACCAGGGCTTGTACCCGCTCCTGCGAATTCTGCTATAATTGTTCCTCCAATCATTTAACACCGAAATTAGAGGAAAGGGAAGTCCTTTATATTGCAGAAAAAATTGCGGATTGCAACCCATTAATTGTCAATATTACCGGGGGAGAGCCCCTGATGTATGGCGATACCCTGGTCAAGGCAATGGAAGTATTTAAACGTAAAAATATATTTGTAAAATTAAGTACCAATTGCGATTTAATCAGAGAAGCTGCCGGAATGAAAGCAGCAGCCTTAAGCAGCAGTTTGGTGCTGCCCATAACCGATAAATTGAACCAGCTAATTGGAGAGAAGTCTTATAAAAATATCCTTCATACCCTTACTGCCTTTCGGGACAAGCCCGTAGAAATTAATTTACTTCTCAATGGTAAGAGCAAGGAGCAACTGCCGGAAATACTTCAAAGTCTCAAAGACTATTCTAATATTGAACAAATTACCTTAATACCGATTATGAATGTTAATGAAAAGGCCCTTAAAGCTCTTCAGCTTTCAAAATCAGATTTAAATGACGTTATGGTTGATACTTCAGAGTATAAGAAAAAATACCAACAGAATTTTAGAATATTTGTAAGGGATGATAATACCGATGTAAAAAATCTAATCAATAAGAAGCAACCCTATTACTCAGTGTATGTTAAAGAAAAGGGCAATACAATTCTCAATCAATGGCTGCAGATTTCTGGCGGCAACATTTTAGACCATGACCTGAAGGAAATCTGGAATAACCACATGAAAAACTTTTGGTTTCACGGGGATATCAGACAAAAATTCAGAGAATTTAAGTATTATGGTCAGCAGGAATTTCTTTACCTTACCAATTATGAAATAGAAGTAAGCATGGATGAATTTATTAAGAAAGCCATATAGAAGAAGGCGGGGGGAACAATGAAGATCTTAATTACATTTCCTACAGTAACCATAGGTGGCAGCTTCACTAAAGGAATTAATAATCAAACATCGACTGCAATTTATCTATTGGGAGAAATTTTGAAACAGCACGGATATGAGGTAAAAATAGTAGACCCTTATTACTATCATCAATTCGATATGTTAGAGGATATTGAACGACTGGCAATGGACCTGCTGCACGATGTCGATCTGGTCGCTCTTTCCTCTAATTCCTTCAACTGGTATTCAACCGCAATGGTTATTGAGGCAATTCGCAGCGTCAGCAAGGATATTCCCATTATTCTGGGTGGCGTTCATCCTTCCGAGCTGGATTCCTACGTATTGAAAAAGACTGGTGCGAACATTGTTATACGAGGCGAAGGTGAAAAGAAATTGCCCGAAGTGATCAATACCATTAAAGATCAAGGTCTGAGGGGTTTGGAGAAAATACGGGGAATTACGTTTAAAGACAAGATGGGTAATGTTGTTAGAAATCCCGATGAGGCACCAATGACAGAAGCAGAATATAACGAGGTGGTGTTTCCTAATTTTGAAGCTTTACCCGATAAGGTATATATCGGAATTCCCTGTGAAACCTCAAGGGGATGTCTGTATAATTGTGCCTTTTGTGGAATTCCCCACAAAAAAAGCTGGAAGAGCCTAACTGCAGAGAAGGCCTTTAAAAAGATGAAGGAGACCGTAGCATGGGCTGAAAAAAAATGCGTTAAGCCAATTATTTTTATTGCTGATGATTGCTTTTCTGCCAATAAGTCCAGAATGTTAAGCATTTTTGAAGGTATGAGAGAGGATCAAGACAGCTATAGCTGTTTTTTTGAAGGCAGGCTAGGAGATTTAGCAGATCAGGAAATTATGGAGGCTTTACCGGCCAATAAGATATTCAGATTTCTATTGGGAATTGAATCGGGCTATAATGAAGGGCTAAGGCTGGTACGAAAGGGCTATACAACCGATGTCATAGAGAACATACTTAAAAAATACAAGTATCATGATATCGTTGATTCCCTATTCTGTACCTATATTGTAGGTTTGCCGTGGGAAACAGAAAAGGAGTGTATTAAAACCGTTCAATTTGCAGCAAATCTCTATGAAGAATATGGAATTAAAAGTAATATAAGCTGGTGGAGCCCCATACCCTCTGATTTATGGAGACGAAGGAGGGATTTTAATATTCAGGTTGATGAATCCCTTTATGATCAGGCTAAATGGTATGGCCTGGACTTACAGGCCAACAGCTTTTTTCAAAAGACACATCCTAATTTGGGAAATGATGGATATGACAAGGTCAATAATCTAATCAACCTGTATTATTCCAGGGGCATCATGATTTTAGACCGATAGCTTAATTTTGATTGGATAAGGGGGGGGTTACATGTTTCGCTTAAAGGAGGATCGTAGGATTATTAAATGGCTGCTTTCACTATTTAAGCCATATAGCCGTAAACTGATTATTGTGATTGTATGTGTAATGGCCTCGGCAGGCATTAATATATTACTTCCCTTGGTCAGCAGAGAATTAATGGACAACGGTTTATTGAAGTCAGATATTGTTGCTGTAATTCGACTTGCAGCACTCACTATATCTTTAGTGGTGATTGATCAAGGAATTGGACTGTTAGAGACAAAATACAGGGCTTATATTAGCAGCATGCTGCCGTATAATCTAAGGAATCAGGCCTTTAAGCATTTGCTTAAATTAAAAATATCATATTTTAATCAAAAGAACTTTGCAGAAACCTTAAATACCATTGAAGCAGATGTGGCAAATATTTCTAAGATTTCAGACAGAAGCATGTTCTTTGTCGTCACCAGTATTTTTAAAATGCTGGGTGGCGTTATTGGCTTGACAATCATTGATTGGAGGCTAACCCTATTAATTCTATTGATTATTCCCTTTCGTTTTTTCATTGTTAAATACCTTTCAAAGAAAAGACGGGCACTATATATTCAATATATGCAGTCTAACCGTGAATACTCAGCCTGGTTTGGTGATACGGTGGGCGGCATAAAGGAAATAAAGCTATGGGGTATCGATGGAATTAAAATAGGTGAGTTTGTGAAGAAGCAAAGAAATATCGTAAAGCTCAATATTAAAATGGCCTTTATGGATAAAATGAATGAACTGTCTGAAATGCTGATTCACCAGATTATTATTAATACATTAACGGTAATGGGGGCGTTATTGGCCTTCAATTATGATCTTACCATAGGGGGCGTGTTCGCCTTCATTACCTTTAGTGTATATGTAACACAACCTATATCGGCCATCTTAAATGTGGCCTATAGCTTTTCCAGTATATTGCCCTCTGCAAAAAGACATCTGGCCTTTTTAACAATAGAACAAGAAGCGTCACAGGCAGAATATAAGGAAATTGGTGCAGAAATAGGAGGGAATATAAAATTTGAAAATGTCAGTTTTGCCTATGATCAAGGGGAGACTGTTCTGAAGGATATCAGCTTTGAAATAAAAGGGGGAGAAAAAGTAGCGATTATTGGTGCCAATGGATCTGGCAAGACAACCATTATCAACCTGCTGCTGAGGTTTTATCAGCCTTTAGAGGGGCGAATTTTGCTGGATGGACTGGATATTAAAGAAATTAACCTTAAAGACTACCGAAAAATGATTGGCGTTGTCAATCAAGAGGTTTATTTATTTAATACCAGTATCAAAAAAAATATTGCGTTGTTTTCTTCATTAGATGCTTCAAAAATAGAAAGGGCTGCCCGGGAAAGTGGAGCAGAGGGATTCATTGACTTACTACCCCATGGCTACGAGAGTATAACCGGCAGAAATGGAGCACAGCTTTCCGGTGGAGAAAGGCAAAAGATTGCAGTTGCCAGGGCCCTGGCCCGGAATTCTAAAATTTTAATTTTTGATGAAGCCACGTCTAACTATGACCTGGAATCGGAAAATTATTTAAACAATATTCTGGCCACTGGAATAAAAAATAAGACGATGATTCTGATCACCCATAAAACTGAGGTACTAAAACACGTGGATCGGATACTACTGATAGAGGCGGGTACTGTTATAGAGGTTGGAAGCTATGATGCCCTAAAGAAAAATTATAAAAAATATATGGAAAGCCTCAATCAAATTACCGGAAAAGTAAATAAGGTAATATCGTAGAACACTAAATTTTAAATGAAAAAGGTGGTAAATTTGAATAAGAACAATAAAAAGGTATATCTGTTTCACTGCAGTAGGTACAACGATATTACTCCCATTATCACCATGGGACTTTGGGGACTTGCAGATTACCTGACCAAAAATGATTTTGATACAAAAATTATTCATACCAAGGTTGAGGAGGATATAAAGGGTACCTTTGATTTGGCGGAATACCTACAGGATTCCCCACTGGCAATAGGGTTTTCTGCCCACTGGTTTCCAATGTTGAAGGAATGTCTGGATATTGCCAGGGAAATCAAGAAAATAAATCCCCAGATATATATTTTTATGGGTGGGTACACAGCCAGCTTTTATGCCCAGGAGCTTATTGAAACGTATTGCTATATTGATGCAGTAATAAAGGGGGATGGCGAGATCCCGACTTTGATGCTGCTCAAGGCCATTGAAGAAAATAAACCTACCCTAGACAAAATACCAAATCTAATATGGCGAAATAATGGCATCTGCACTGTAAATGATGTTTATTATGTAAGCTGTTATCAAGACCTTAAAGGGATAGAGTACGGAAACTTCAGCCGATACCTATATCAATACGAGGCAGCTAAAAACAGTCAATATTTTGCCCTTAATATGGGCTTTATCGGCAGTTTTCCAATATCAGACTTCAAGATGGGAAAGACCTTTTTTTTGCTTACGGGTAAGGGGTGCAGTGTAGACTGTCTCTTTTGTGGTGGCGGAAAAAAGGCGCAAAAAATACTAAATTATCGAGACGAATGTATGTATATGGATGATGATCATATTATCAAAACGATTAAGCAAGCAATGGCCCATGGCTACAGGGATTTCTACGTATGCTTTGATCCGAATCCGACAAAGCCAAGGTATACTGGCTGGCTAAGGAAAATTCAAGAAGAAAAGCTTGATATCAATATCATTTATGGTTTTTGGGGCTTGCCCTCACAGGAAGTGATTACCAAATTTAAGCGAACGACTGCCAACCTTATTTTTGAAATTTCGCCTGAAACGATTTCTGAAAAAGTTAGAAGAAAGGTCAGGGGCTTTTATTTTTCAAATGAAGAGCTCTATCAAACCATTGAAAGGCTCCAGCAGGAAGAAATCTATACCTGGGTGTATTTTTCTTATCCCTTGCCCTATGAAACAGAGGATGATGTAGAGGAAAACAGAAAGGCCTTCTGGAAGCTGAACAGCGAATATGCCCATTATATTGAAGCCTTTTATTTGAGGCTTTCATCAGATCCAGCTTCACCATTATTCTGTCAGCCTGAACAATATGATTCCTCCCTTACCATCGACAGTTTGTCAAGCTATTTAGAAAAGAGTCTGACTGAAAAGGATGGCAATATCACGGTACATCGTATCCATTCCATACCGGAGGAAAAACAAAAAATTCTATTTAAAAAGGTGTTTTTAGATAATGAGCTAAAGAACATATTCAAATACGCTCTGAAATACTTGGTAATGGCCTTTGGTACAGTGACGGAATTTATGCAATTTATAGATGGATTTTATGAATATAGTGGCTTAATGAATTCACCCCAGCGGATTGCCCATAATGAAAGATTTGTTTTAAAGCTACTCAAAGAATATGCCGGGGTTTATCAAAGGAAGGGCTTTGGAGTAAAGGAATTTCTTTCTGAGTTGCTGGATTATCTGCTGGTACAGTTTGAAATGCTGGAGGAGGTAAGGGAAGAGGCTGCTGAAAAGGGTACTGTAGTCAATATTTTACACAATAGACCCTTTTTAAAGCCTAATTATCGAGTCATCAAGCTCCAATATGATTTTGTCAGCCTGCATAAAAGCTTGATTTTAGAAAAAAAGCTGGAAGAACCCAAGAAATTAGAGAAAGAAAAAATGTATCTATATGCCAAGGTAGACGGCGAAACAAGCCTACTTGAAATCAATGAAACCCTATATGCTATTTTAAATTTATCCTTTGGAAATGAATTACTGAACACGAAGGAAGTGGCAGAACTAATTTCTCGGGAATATACCGATGATTATACTGAAAAGGCCTATATCGTCAATGATCTAATTACTTCAATGAAACAGCTTTATCAAAAAGGGGTTATTGATTTTAAACAGGCAAACTAATAAAAGGTAAGGGGGTAATTTAAATGGAAGTTCGAGTGTACCAGGCTGATGAGGAAATGGCAGAGGAAATAAGTCAACTGATTGCTTCTGCCGCTGGGGAAGAAATACCTCAAGCAGCTGCAATGATGTATGGTAGAGGAGATATAGTAAGGGAGCGTCTGAAAAGAGGGGTGGAAATTATCTTTTATGCTGCCTCCCAGGAAGGAATGGTAGGCATAATCGGGGCCCTGGCCAATAAAATGACCGATCCAGAAAATGATAGTCTTTCTGTGACAACCTTTTATGTAAAGCCCCAGGATGGAAGGGCAGAAATAGAGTCCCAGCTCCTTACCCAATTAATTGAATACGGAAAAGACAAGGGCATGATAAAAATTTCTGTTGCAGTACCTGGTGAAAATATTGATAGGCAGGTGCTAATGATTAGACATTTATTTAAACAAGAGGGCTACCTGCGTCATGCCAGAAGGAAAAACCATGATCTTGTTTTATATGGAATGATATTTGAATAGAAGGACTATATCGAAGGAATGGTGAAAATGAATAAGGTTGAAGCAGCAGAAGGGATGAAAAAAATATACGCTGTAAATGGAATCGATGTGTTTCATATGTACAGCACCAGGTTTAAAACCAACTCAGTTAATTTATTTATGCTGGATAATTTGGATCGACAGCGGGTTTTTAAAAATGCCATTGTATCTGGAATTTTAACTAAGGGAAGCCATATGTATCCTTCCGCAGGGGCAGTTGAAGAATTGAAGGAGGATTTGATGATAACAGGCCTGGGGAGTAAAATCACAAGGAAGGGAGAATATCAAATCATACAGTTTTATGCTGAATATATTTCAGATCAATATATGGGAACCAATAGCTTTGAAGACGTGTTTTCCTTCCTGTATCAATTTTTACAAGGGCCTTTGCTTGAAAATAACATGCTGCCGGAAGGAGATTTGCTTCAGGAAATTAATAACCTGAAACACTTTGCTGAGGGTAAAATGCAAAAAAAATCAGCCTATGCCATTAGCCGATGTCTGGAGGAAATGTGTAAGGAGGAGGCCTTCAGCCTTGGGGAATATAATCATATAGCGGACTTAAATCATTTGAATAGGCCAATCATTCATCGGCATTATGAGGATATGATGACCTCATTACCAATCTGTATAATAGTCATTGGTGATATGGAGGAGGAAGCAGTCATAAGGGCCATGGATGTTTTTAAAAGTCACCCAGAAAAAAAACCAGTGGTTTTGAATAAAACCAACAAGGAAATTAAGTTTCCTAAAAAAATCATTGAAAGAACAAGCTTAAGCCAGGAACGACTGGCTCTGGGTTATCGAACCAATATTATCAGAAGTGATTCCGACCACTATGCTATGCTGGTATATAACAGTATTCTTGGGGGCGGTCTATATTCCAGGCTCTTTGAAAATCTAAGGCAAAAAATGGGTTTGGTGTATGATGCCTTTTCCTTTTATGAGGAATTTAAAGGTCTTCAGGTGATTAGCAGTGGCACAGATATTGGCAGGGCAGACGAGGTGACAGAAGCAATTTTGAAGCAGGTTGAGCAGATTAAGGAAGGAAGCATTACTGATGAGGAGCTGAACATAAGCCTACAAAGCCTGACAGCGGATTTTAATTCCTTTAAAGATAAACAGTTTACGATTATTGACTATTATTTAAAGCAGTATTTGGCAGGTACACTGGACGATATCGATACTTATATTGAGAAAATAAACAGCGTAACCAAGGAAGCGGTGGTGAGGGCTTCCCAGAAAATTAAGCTGGACACTATTTATCAGCTAAGGGCTGAAGTCTAGTACCTTGTATCACCTGAAAATAAGATGTTAAGCATTCAAAGAGATAAGCAGTCATTTTAGGTGATACAGGGACTGGGCCTTTGGAGGGATTTTAAATGAAGATCAGTAAACTTTATTACCCGGAAATTAAAGAGGAGCTTTACGTCATCGACAACGATGCTTTAAAGATCCATGTGATTCCTCAAAAAGGTTATGGTACGTGCCACTTTACCTGGAGCATCCGCTACGGCTCGGTATACGATTCCCTTACCATAGGGGATGCTCCCAATGGTACTGCTCATTTTTTGGAGCATATTCTATTTAAGGGTAAAAATAGAAACCTCATTTCAAGATTTGCAGAAATGGGCTGCTTTGCCAACGCCCTGACGGATTTCAGTCATACCAGCTTTTTTTTGAAGTGTACTAAATTTCAGTTAAAACAATGTATTGAGGCCTTCATAGACCATATTTTCAACCCAGACTTCAGCAACGAAGCCATTGTTACAGAAAGAAAAATAATAGAGCACGAGATTATGTTGTATCATGATAAGGCAGAGCGCAGGGTCTTTTATAATTTATTGAAGGGGCTATATAGAGATCACCCGATTAATTCAGATATACTGGGGTCAAAGGACAGCATTGCCAGGATTAATTCGCAGGAGCTTGAAAGGGTCTATAAGCGCTTTTATCAGCCCGCAAATATGATGTTGCTGATTATTGGCGATATTGATATAAATGAAATAATCAATTTAATAGATAGAAGATTTCAATTCAATGACACTGCCATTTGCAATCCATTGACAGGCCTTTCCTGGGAAAAGGAAATTAATCTAAATAGGATAGAGGTTACTATGGAAATTTCTGAGCCGATAATTAATTTAGGCTTTAAGATTGATGTTGAAAAAATACAGTTAAAATCAATGATACAGGAGGAAACGATAGTAATATTTATACTTGAAATGCTGACGGGAGAAAAGTCGCCCTTGCAACAGGCTTTAATAAATAATAATATAATAAGTAAGAAATTGGATTTTAATGTTCTAATGGATGAAGGCTATGGGCTTTCGTATATTGAAGCAAAATCAAAGTTTACCAATCAATTAATTGAAAAATTCCTTGAAAAAGTTGCGGAATTTGATAAAGCTGAGCTAGATGAAAATCGTCTTGAAAGGATTAAGCGTCTATACGCCAGGGATTTTTTTAAAGCAGTCAATTCTACGGATTGGCTATGTCAGATTTTTCCCTATACCTGCTTTAAGGGTGTAACAGTATTTGATTTTTTTCAAATATATCGAAGTATTTCCATAGATGACATTCGTCGTGGATTTAATCAGTATTTTAATTTAGATTATTTTGCAGCATCTATTATTAGTTCTCATTGATTGGTTTAGCTTAAAGGGACATAGTAGGACAGAGTACAACAAAGGGGTGTAAATTATGTTGGTTGTTAAAAATGTATCAAAAGTCTACGCTAATAACAAAAAAGCCGTAGATAACTTGGATTTAGAAATACAAAAAGGAGAAATCATCGGCTTTATTGGGCCAAACGGGGCGGGCAAAACTACAACCATTAGAATGATTACTGGAATTATTGCTCCAACAGAGGGAACAATTGAAATAAACGGTAAAGATATAGCCAGGGAGCCCGTTGAGGCAAAAAAGAACTTTACCTTTGTTCCAGATCATCCTACTATTTTTGATGCCATAAAGGGAATTGATTATTTAAACTTTATCGCCGATATGTATGAGGTAGACCTTAAGCAAAGAAAAGAGCAAATCGAAAAATATACAAGGGCCTTCCTTATCTATGATGCCCTTGGTCAAACCATTAATTCCTATTCCCACGGTATGAAGCAAAAGCTGTTAATATCAGGGGCCCTGTTGCCCAATCCCAACCTTTTTATTCTTGACGAGCCCATGGTAGGGCTAGATCCCCATTCAGCTAAAATATTAAAGGACATTATGCGGGAACACTGTGAAAGGGGCGGAACGGTGTTTTTCTCATCCCATGTACTTGAAGTAGTTGAAAATCTTTGCCATCGGGTGGCAATTATACATCGGGGCAAGCTCATTGCCTGTGATACGCTGGAAAATATTAAAAAGAGCAGCAGTGCTACCTTAGAAGAAATTTTTCTGGAGATGACGAAGGATGAATAAATTTGTATCGTTGACTAAAATACAGGTTTTAGATTTTTTTAGTAAATATACGCAACAGTTAAATGTAAAAAACAAGTACTTGGGTATATTGGTTATGTTTATACCGGTTCTTTTGCTTCTACCAGCCGCTCAATTGGTTTTAGAGCTGTATCATACCTTTTTAATGGTGGGGTTTCCAGAGCTGACGATTACTTACATGTACATAGCCAACACCATTCTAATTGTTTTTACCAGTATTCCCCTTATTATTTCGATATTCTTTTATGCTAAGGATTTAAGACTCATTGCAACCCTGCCGATTAGGGAGGATACCATTGTTTTTTCCAAGCTGGCATCGATTTATATTTATCTTTTGGTTATTTCCTGCTTTTTTTTTAGGTACCTCAATTGTATTGTACGGAACCATAGGAGGCCTTAAGGTTGTAAGCTTGTTAGTGGGGATCTTAGCCCTGTTGATTTCTCCCTTAGTACCCATGATCATTGCTACAATTGTTCTGCTACCCTTTATGTCTGTAATAGGCAGCGGAAAGCGAAGAAATTTAATGGTTGTGGTGGGAAATTTAATTTTGATCGGGGCTATTATTTTAATACAGATGATGTCTAGCAATATACAAATGAGGCCTGAGGAGCTTAATCATTTGCTGCTTCAGCAAGATGGCCCGTTAATGGCCATTGGCCGTCGTTTTCCTCCAAGTATTTGGCTAACCAAAACGATAGAGGGATCAATGCTTCATGGACTGTTGTTTATCGTCTTCAATTTAGTGTTGCTATGGATTTTAAGGGGCCTTGCCAAGATGTTGTATAATCGGGCATTGATGAAATTCAATCAGGAGGGGGCTCCTGCTGTCAGAGGAAAGCTGTATTATAAAAGCAAAAGTAAGGGATTCCAAATGGTAAGAAGACATATCAATATTATCCTGGGCAATCCTATATTTTTCTTAAATACGGTGCTGACCATATTTGTACCCATATTAATGTTTGTCATTGTACTGTTTACCGGCGAGGTTGGAATGGATATTTTCAAATCTGAGGCCCTGGCCCCCTATCGACTCTTTATTTATACGGCGGTAATCACAACTCCGGCTATTTTAGGAAGTCTGTCGGCCACTGTCATTACAAGGGAGGGAAAGGCATTTTGGGAAACCAAGGTGCTACCCGTCAGTGCCAAAGACAATATTAGGTATCGAATCTACTCTACCTTAGTGATAAAGCTGATGGGTTCTTTAATTCTGGGTATATTGGTATTATTCGTTATACCGATAGATTTAACTTCAATTTTAATTGCAATAGCCTTTTGCATTACGGCAACGCTGTTCTTTTCAAGCATCGACATGATTATTAATATCGAAAGGCCATTTTTAAATTGGACTAATCCTACAGCGGCAGTCAAGAATAATCTGAATATCTTACTTTCTCTTTTAATTAGAATGATTGTAGGTTTTTTCGGCTACGGATTAGTAAAACTCTTGGGGGGGTGGCAGGTCAGCAGCATCATATTAATTTTAAGTGGGTTACTGTTTGTATTTTATATCATAACACGCTATGTAATTTATGAAATGTATGTAGAAAAATTCATTGATATAGCCCCTTAATACTTGGGCGTGTCTGAAAACCCACTCAAGGGCATCTTTCACCGCTTTTTTGTCCCACGCAGCGTTGCTTTTCCTTGACGTACTCCTGGTATGCCTTCAAAAAAGCGCCTTGCTTGGAATAAAAATTCAGTAAAATTTGCACCCTTCGGAGTATTCAGACACACCCTAAAGACTTTGTTGAGGCACATGACGGAAATTATGACTTATTTCAAATTATCAAAGTACATAATTTCCCATGTGTCATAAAATGTCATAAAAAAATAGGGAATAGGAGAGATGATCAATGTTAAAAAGCTCTAATGGTAAAAATAATTTATCCAAGGTCAAGATGATTGTTTCTATTGTAGTTGTGTTGGGCTTGGCAGTAGTCTTTTTTTTAGGTACTCGGGAAAGTCAAGTTACGCATGAGAATAATGTCTTAGAAATAGGCGGCATGTATGGCATAACCATTCAAACCGATTCGATAGAAGCGGTGACATTAAGGGAAGAGATACCCACCGTAAGAAATAAGATCAATGCTCTATCAATGTTCAGCCTTAAAAAAGGTACCTTTAGAATGGATGAAATTGAAAGGGCAAGGCTGTTTTTACACTCAGGAAATGGGCCCTATATACAAATTACCACCGACGAAGAAATTATCATTATTAACTATAAAAATCCTGAAAAAACACGATCGGTTTATGAAGAGATTAAAGATTTAAATTAACGGGTATGTAGAGTGAAAAATAGCTGGTGTATATTTTTGAAAAGCCGCAGGCTTAATTAAGCATATTTTGTAGACCTTCAGTGAAGGGTTCAATAACCATTTACTGAAGGTTATTTCTTTAGATGAGGAGCATGACGGCGGCTGCGTGCTCTTTAGTAAGGAAGATGAGATAAAGAAGCTAAGGGAGCCGATTTAATGGTTCACCAATTTTATTATTGGCAAGAATCCTGTCGTGTACTTTCATTTGTCATAGCAGAATTTATATGCTAATATAGTGGCATATACCATATTAAAGAAAAAGAAGGTTGCAAATAATGATGAAGGAAGATATTTTACGACAAATCAGAGAAATTGCAATTAAATATAAGGTGGAGAAAATTCTGTTGTTTGGCTCCCGGGCAAGAGGAGACCATTCTTCCGACAGCGATTATGATATTGCCGTCTTTGGGGCTAATCTATCAGATATTGACAGGGCGCTGTTCTGTGCTGATATAGAGGAAATTAATACATTGAAAAAAATAGATGTTGTATTTATAAGAGAGCATACAGATAAATTATTGGTAAGAAGTATTCAGGAAGAGGGTGTGACGATCTATGAATAAGTTAGACAATAAATTGTTTAATTTTAAGAACGCATTGGCAAGATTAAAGGAAGCCGTCGACCAATATAAGCTCCATAACAGCAGCATTATTCGTGACGGGCTTATACAAAGATTTGAATTTACCTATGAGCTTTCCTGGAAAACCACTAAGGTATATCTTGAAAATTTAGGGATTGCAGATAAAAATTCACCCAAAGCAGTTATTAAAGAGGCCTACGCCCAGGGGCTCATTAGTAATGAAGAAAACTGGCTCCTTATGTTAAATGATAGAAATATGACCTCCCATATTTATCAAGAAACCATGGCTGTGGAAATCGCTGAAAGAATCGTAGATATCTATGTTAGTGAATTTCAAATGCTTTTAAGTAAAATTCAATAGAAATTACAAAACAACCTTTGGTGAATTCTTTAAAGAAATTTTTCTAGGGGTTGTTTTTGATTAGAATAAACATTTTCTAAATGATTATTTACCCTAAATTCTCTCATCTAAAATATGAATAAGTCTAAAATCATAATAAAATTTTTTCAAAAATTGGTTGATTTGGAAAAAAGAGCATGATATCCTAATGTTGAAAGATATGGTAGAATCTTTACGGATTTTATAAAGCAAAATATAACGAAATAAAAAGCATGTAGAAATAAAATAACTAATTATGTCTGAAGTAAATAATACTAAAGAAGATAGATGGGAGGAGGTAGTATATTTAGTTAATTAGTTTAGCAGTATTACAAAATATTATGGAAAGGAGAATAAAAAAATGACTAAAAGGATAGCCATAATGTTGTTAGCAGGTGCAATAGCTTTATCTGGAATAACCA
>NZ_BAAHXS010000004.1:0-1797621 GCF_054658015.1 Alkaliphilus crotonatoxidans | reverse complement strand
TGGGTGGGAGGGCCTGATCAACCATGGATTCCAGTTCCTTCCCCTTCAGCTCCATAAGATAAGTCTTTAATTCCTCTGTTAAATCCTCTAATTGATATGCCTTTGTTAGAAGGAGATAAAGGGTTCTTAACAGCAACAAAGCAGTTAACAAAACCTGCGGATGTCGATTTGTGTAAACAATTTGCTTAAAAACCTCTTCCTTGGCAGCCTCAAAATTGTTGTTGGCCAGAAACAATACAATGATACGTGAAAAACCATAGCCCCGTTTATCATTCCAATAGTAGGAGGATTTGTAATATTCCTTTCCCCCGCTAATTTTTCTTAATAAATTTTCAGCCCTGCCATGGCGATAGTATTGCCAAAGCCTTAGTTCTTCCCTGAGGCGCCTATAATCTACCGATACCCTGGAATTTTCCCGCTGATCAATCAAGCATTTCGTTAAAATCAGCAGCTGCTCGGTCAAATCGCTCCATTGTCCCGGCTCCAATGATAATACCAGACCTTGATCCCTTTCAAATTGAAAGGGAATAAACTGGCCCCTGTATTCTAAATGATTTTCTCTTAAAAATCCAACAGCATCTCCATATACAGTATAGATAAAGCAGTTCCTTAGCTGCATTTCCTTTGACAAAATTAAAATCCCTCCTTAAGAGCAATATCTGCTCACCCTTATGGTATATAAATTCAAAGGAATTAACAAGAGTATAAGGAATGCTTACATCTTTTCAGGTGCTTTAATTCCCAAAAGATAAAGACCGTTTTTTAATACCTGCTTTACGGCAAAAACCACTGCTAAACGGGCTTTTTTCACTTCTTCGTCCTCCACCAGAATGGGGTGATCATGATAAAAACGATTAAAGGCCTGGGCAATATCAATAATATGTCTGGTAATAATGGAGGGCTCATTTTTTCGCTGGGCATCCAAAATTACCTCTGGAAACTTCTGTATTTCCTTTAACACTGCCATTGAAACATCGTCCTTCAATACCGCCGGGTCAAAATCCATCGATACCTCCATGTTGGCCCTCCTCAGAACACTGCTGGCTCTGGCATGGGTATACTGGACATAGGGCCCGGTTTCCCCTTCAAAGCTAAAGGCGGTTTCCCACGAGAAGGAAATATCCTTGATACGATTATTGCTTAAATCATTAAAAATAACTGCACCAATTCCAATTTCCTTGGCCACTTCTTCTTTATTTTCCAATGAAGGATTTTTTTCTTCAATAATTTCCTTTACCCGTTCCACAGCCCCTGACAGCACTTCTTCCAGCAGTACAACGGTTCCCTTTCGGGTTTGAATTCTTCTTCCCTCATGACTTACCCGGCCAAAGGGAATATGAACCGCATCCTGGGCCCAGGGGTACCCCATCAACTCAATTACCTTGAACCATTGAGCAAAGTGAAGATTTTGAGAATAGTCTGTGACATAAAGGCATTTATGAAAGTTGAAGGTATTTTTTCTGTATATCGCCGCCGTAATATCCCTTGTGGCATAAAGGGTGCTGCCATCCTTTTTTTGTACCAGACAAGGAGGCATGTCATACTGGCTCAAGTCAACCAATACCGCCCCTTGACTTTCCTTCAAAAGATTTTTCTCCTGAAGCTCTTTTAAAACGGCATCCATTTTATCGTTATAAAAGCTCTCTCCGGTATAATGGTCAAATTCCACATCCAGTAAGCTATAGATTTTCTTTAATTCCTTAATGGTTTCATTACTAAACCACTGCCATAGGGAAAGGGCCTCTTCATCTCCCCTTTCCATTTTAGTAAACCAGCCTCGGGCTTCATCTTCAAGGGCGGGATTTTTTTCGGCCTCATCATGGAACTTTACGTAAAGGGCCAATAGGGTACTGATGGGCTCCTTTTCCAGGGCTTCTTTGTCTCCCCAGTTACGATAGGCCACTATCACCTTGCCAAATTGAGTTCCCCAGTCACCTAAATGGTTAATTCCCACACATTGGTAGCCTAAAAATTCGTAGATTCGATACAGGGAATTTCCGATCACCGTTGATCTTAAGTGACCTACATGGAAGGGCTTTGCCACATTGGGGGCAGAATAGTCGATACAAATGACCTTTCCCTTTCCTACCTGATCACTGCCGTATTGATCCTTTTGCTCATAAACGGCCTTCAGGATTTCCTTAGAAAAATACCCTCGGTTAACAAAAAAGTTGAGGTACCCACCAGCCACCTCGACCCGGGAAAAGGCCTCGGACAATTGAATTTTCTCGGCCAGCTCCTGGGCTATGGCCTGGGGAGCCTTTCTAAAGGCCTTAGCCAGCTTAAAGCATGGAAAGGCAAAGTCTCCCATTTCGGAATTTTTAGGTATTTCGATGGCAGCCAGTATTTCCTCCTGGCTCAAGGCCCCTATAAGGGGATGTAGCTCTAGGCTTAGCTTACTTTTAAAGTCAATCATATACTTACCTCCTGAATAAAATTTCAAAAAAATAAACTCCCGCCTCTATAGGAAGAGACGAGAGCTATATCCCGTGTTACCACTCTTATTGGACCCACTAACTAAATAAAGTGAGTACCCACTCTTTTCCCGATAACGGAGGAATCCGTCGAGCCCTACTGAATTCAGGCCCCTGCTCTGAGGTGCGCTTCGGTATAGTTCTGTACCAGGCTTCCACCATCCCCGGCTCGCTATGACTTAAAACCATGCCTACTGTCCTCTTCATTGCCTTTAACATCATCTGCTTTTCCCATAAATATATCATATATTTTATGGCAAATCAATGAAATTATACAATTTTACTTGTCCGCATAAAAGTCCGGAATAAATTCAAAGTCCTGACTGATATCAGCTCCCCTTAAATTATCTATGGCCTTACCTTCCACAAGGATTTGAACCTTGTCATTATTGGGCAGGGTCGTCAGTGAGTTGACAATCACTGCCACAGTGGCCATCACATCCTCCTCTGTTCCCTTCATATTACCAATAAACTCTTCTGATAAATCTACCAGTACCGTCTTGCCCTCTTTTTTTACTGACAAAATTTTGGTTCCTTCCGGTATAGGATTAATTAAATCTTCGATAGCACTCTGATGAATCAATTCCTCCAGTACAAATTCCTCAAACAGCTTTCCCTCCAACCTGGGATCATCAGCTGAAATATTGAAGGTATCAGCAAATATGTATGGCAACTCCTTATGCTTTAAATATAAGACATAGAACAGCTCCTCCGGTTCCTCTGTCTCCTCCACAGGATCTGTCACATTTTGATCGGGCTCTTCTTCCATTACCTCTTTCTGATCCTTTTTACATGCTGTTAAGGTAAATCCCATCACCAAAATCAGCAGTAAAATTGTTAACTTCTTACCCATACTGTTCCCCCCTCTGTTTTGATTCGTCTGTTATCATGCTATTTAACAGATACCCTTTTTTTGTTCATTTAATTATTTATCTCAAAACTATCCTCGGTATCAACCTTGACTCCACTTTTTTTCAACAGAGCCGCCGTTACACCATCCCCCCGGGTAGTGGTACTGGTAAAGTTGCCGTCATATATTTCTTCCACCCCACAGGAGGGACTTCTGGCCTTTAAGACAGCATGGGTTATACCCAGTAGCTCAACCATCTTTAGGGTTTCTTGAGCTCCCCGTATAAATTCCTTCGTTACATCACAGCCATCCCTGGATACAACCCGAGCCCTTCCCTCCAGAACATCGGAACCATCTCCCCCTTGAATTTCCACCGGTGGCCTGGGGGTACTCAAGCCCCCCAGCTGCTCCGGACAAAAAGGGATGATGGCCTCATTCTTCAGCTTGTCCAGGATTTTCTGCGATAGATTGCTGTCCCCGTTATACTTGCAATTGATGCCCAGAAGACATCCACTTACTAAAATCATCCACCACCGGCTCCTTCCTTATTTTAGTTCCACAATGGTGACCCCAGCACCGCCTTCTCCGTATTGGCCCGGCCTTTGGCTTTTCACATGCTTATTTTTCGTCAGCATCTGCTTGATTCCAGCCTTCAATACACCTGTTCCAATTCCATGTATAATCGTGACCGGAGAAACGCCGGCAATGGCACAATCATCAATAAACTTATCCACTTCGAGGATTGCCTCTTCTAAATTAAGGCCCCTTAAATCCAGCTCCCTTTTAACATTCTGGGCTTTGCTTTTAATAATTTTACCTACTCCAGTCTGTTTGACCTCGCCCTGCTCCTTCACTCGCTCTAAATTACTTACGGGTATATTAATTTTCATAATCCCCACCTGAACCAGTACCTCTCCCTTTTCATCCTGGGGTGAGACCACATGGCCGATTTGATTGATAGAAAGTACCTTGACAGTCTCTCCGGCCTTTAGGTTTTTAGGGGGCTTTTTAGAGGTTTTATTTAAAAAGATATCCTCTGTATTGGGTCCCATATCGCCGATTTTATCACTCAGCCTACGCTTTGAGGCTTCAATTTGCCGGTTCATTTCCTTTTCTTCCATTTCCAGCTTCATTGATCTTAAGCCTTGAATAATCTCCTCTGCCTCGGCCTTAGCTTCCTTTAAAAGCCTTAAACCTTCTTTTTTGGACTCCTTAAGGATTCTTTCTTTTTGCTCCTCCAACTGATTTTTCTTGTCCTGATAGTTTTGAAGAAGCCGTTCTGCCTCTAGTCTTAAGCGTTTTGTTTCTTCCCGATCGGCCTCTGCCGCCCTTCGGTTGGTTTCAATATTTTGAAGCAGGTCTTCAAAATGGATGTTTTCAGTAGATAAAAATCCTTTGGCAGCTTCAATGATATTTTCTGTCAGTCCCAGCTTTCGAGATATTTCAAAGGCGTTGGATTTACCAGGTACACCAATTAACAAGCGATAGGTAGGCCGAAGGGTGGCCACATCAAATTCCACCGAAGCATTTTCGATATCCTCGTGAGTGAGGGCAAACTGCTTCAGTTCACTGTAGTGGGTGGTGGCCAAAACGGTGGCCCCCAGCCCACGCAAATAATTGATAATGGCCATGGCTAAAGCCGCTCCTTCGGTGGGGTCTGTTCCCGCTCCCAATTCATCAAAAAGCACCAGTGAGTTTTGGGTAACCTCCTGTAGTATTTTAACAATATTGGTCATATGGGATGAAAAGGTACTGAGGCTCTGCTCAATGCTCTGCTCGTCGCCAATATCGGCGAAAATATGATCAAATACGGCTAAAACAGTGCCATAGTCTGCCGGCACATGGAGACCGCTCTGGGCCATTAAGGAAAATAATCCTACGGTTTTTAAGGTTACGGTTTTACCGCCAGTATTAGGGCCAGTTATCATCAGGGTACGGAACTTTTCGCCAAGCCAGATGGTAATCGGCACCACCTCCTGGGCCTTTAACAGGGGGTGTCGTCCGTTTTTAATATGAATTTTACCCTGATTATTTAAAGTTGGTTCTACTGCCCGCATAGCCAGGGAAAGCTTACCCTTGGCAAAGATAAAGTCCAATTGCTTTAAAATTGCCTGGTTTCCTCTGATTTCAGCGGCCCTTTGGGCGATCATTCCGGCGATTTCCATCAAAATTCGCTCTATTTCTGCCCGTTCCTTTAATTTTAGCTCTCTAAGCTGATTATTCAGCTCTACTACTGCCATGGGCTCAATAAAGAGGGTCGCTCCGCTGGAGGATTGGTCATGGATTAAGCCTGGAATATTTCCCCGGTACTCCTGCTTGACAGGTACTACATAACGGTCCTGTCGCATGGTAATGATGGGGTCCTGTAAATATTTTTGATTATTGGTAGAAGATATAATGCTGTTTAGCTTACTGCGAATCCCCTCATTTTTCAGCTGGATTTGCCTTCTGATGTGTCTTAGCTCTGGGCTGGCATTATCGGCTATTTCAGTTTCACTAATGATACAGTCGCTGATTCTATCCTCCAATTCCCGTAGGGAAGATAAACCCTGGGCAAGACCTTGAATAATGGGAAACTTCACCTCGTCGAATTTCAGGGCAGACTTTAATCGCCTGGCTGCCGTCAGGGTTTCCTTCAGGGTTAAAAGCTGACCGGGATCGAGATAGGCGCCAATTTCAGTTCTTCTGACAAAGGCCAGCAAATCATGGATTCCTCCCAGGGGAACATTACCTATTTGAATTAAAATTGCCTGGGCTTCACTGGTTTCCTTTAACAGCGGAAGGATTTTCTCTAATTGACTAATGGGCTTCAATTCTTCCGCCAGGGCTCTACCCAGATCTGAACTGCAGCGTTCCTTTAAATCTTCTGTTATTTTTTTATATTCTAAAACCCTTAAACTTCGTTCGTTCATTTTATCACCTCTTGTTGTAGAAAGGATTGATTTGTAAAAGGAAGATTTTGTTACCTAACAATTGTACCATATCAGCCTTCCTTCGTCCAACATCATACCCTTTTCAGATCTACGGGTCTAATTTTTTTTATTTTGTTCACTGATCAGCTTTTCTAACCGACCCAGCCTTTCATCCATGGATTCGATAATTTTAGGTACCTTAAAGGCTATAACATAGATTACATAAATAATCAGAACCAAGACCAACAGATTTAATAATTGAAAAAATCCTGCCATATACATTTCCTACTCACTCCTTTAATAGATATGTTTAATTTTCCTTATAATTTGGTTTTCCCATTATATAGCCATTTATTGAAAAATTTCCCCTTCCTATTTACATAGATTTTGCCATGCTTTTATTTTATCTTAACCCGAGGCATTGTACAATGGAATAGGAATAATTTTACATAAAAAAGCCCCCAGGGCCTATACTTGCCGCCCCGGGGGGATTCTGATATCCATTTTTATGCTCTTCTTTGCATTCTTTCTCTCATAACCTTATCTAAAATCTTCTTTCGGATTCGAATACTTTTCGGAGTTATTTCTACCAATTCATCGTCTGCAATGAACTCCAGTGACTGCTCCAGCGAAAATACCGTTGGCGGTGTTAATCGAAGGGCATCGTCGGCCCCGGCAGATCGAATATTGGTTAATTGCTTTTTCTTACACACATTTACTGCAATATCCTCTAGCCGGGAGCTTTCTCCCACCACCATACCTTCATAAACATCTATCCCTGGTTCAATGAACATAATTCCCCTTTCCTGGGCATGGTAGATACCATAGGCGACAGCAGCACCTGTCTCAAAGGCCACCAGGGACCCTCGGGTTCTGACTCGTATGTCACCACGATACGCATCATATCCATCAAATAGATGATGAAAGGTTCCATAGCCCTTGGTATCGGTTAAAAATTCTGACCGGTACCCAATCAGTCCCCTGGCAGGAATTCTAAATTCCAATTTAATAGTACCATTCCCCGTTGGAACCATATCAAGCATTTCGCCCTTTCGCTGACCAAGCTTTTCAATCACTGCACTGACACTTTCCTCTGGAACTTCCACAAAAAGGTGCTCCATGGGCTCTAGGGTTCCAGACTCGGTTTTTTTCATAATAACCTCGGGCCGAGAAACGGCAAATTCATAGCCCTCACGGCGCATGGTTTCAATTAGGATTGAAAGGTGCAGCTCTCCCCTTCCTAAAACCTTAAAGCAATCAGCAGAAACTTCCTCCATCTTCATGGCGACATTGGACAGCATCTCCCGTTCCAGCCGATCCTTTAGATGGCGGCTTGTTACATAGCTGCCCTCTTTGCCAGCAAAGGGAGAGTCGTTTACCAAGAAATTCATAGAGATGGTGGGGTCGTCAATTTTGATAAAGGGAATGGGATCTACTCGATCTATATCACACAGGGTATCACCAATATTAATATCAGCTATTCCTGAAACTGCAACAATTTCCCCCACCGATGCCTGTTCAATTTCAACTCGGTTGAGACCTTGAAAATGATACAGATTACTTACCTTCACATTAACCTGTTGATCATTGGATTTTGCCAATACAGCACTTAAGCCCTTTTTCAAGCTCCCTCGGGTTACTTTACCAATGCCGATTCGTCCAATATATTTATCGTAATCAATATTAGAAATTAAAAGCTGTAAGCCTTCCTCAGGCTCTCCCTGGGGGCAGGGAATATTTTTAAGAATTGATTCAAAAAGTGGTTTTAAATCTACCCGCTCTTCCTCCAGGGTAAGGGCCGCCACACCATTCTTGGCAGAGGCGTAGACCACAGGAAACTCCAACTGATCATCATCGGCATCCAGGGAAATAAACAGGTCCAGTACCTCATCTAATACCTCAACAATTCTTTCATCAGGCCGGTCAATTTTATTTACCACCACAATAGGTTTTAAGCCCTCCTTTAGGGCTTTTTGAAGTACAAATCTGGTTTGGGGCATAGGGCCTTCCTTGGCATCCACCAACAGTAGTACACCGTCCACCATTCCCATGATTCGCTCCACCTCTCCCCCAAAGTCTGCATGACCTGGGGTATCGACAATATTAATTTTTACGCCATTATAGCTCACAGAGGTATTTTTCGACAAAATGGTAATCCCCCTTTCCCTTTCCAGGGAATTGGAATCCATTACCCGTTCCTCTACCACTTCATTGGATCGAAAGGTTCCGCTTTGCTTCAGCATTTGATCCACCAGTGTAGTCTTTCCATGGTCTACGTGGGCAATAATTGCGACATTTCTTATATCACTTCTTTGCATCTTCATTCCTCTTCTTCCTTAATTTATTTAAACATTGTAATCATCCAGCTGTCAGGTCCTTCTCTTTTTTGCCATACGAAAAATTTTAACACACTTTACTTTTCCCTGCAATCAAAATATTATTAAGGAATTATTATGGCGGTTTTCAATTGGTTGTTAGTCTTCTGTCATTAAAAAACCCCCTGAATAAAAATATATCAGGGGTTCGATGATTGATAGGCCTTGGAGCCATGCTTCAGCCTAAATTCCTTAATCAGACCTTCCTTCCTGGCCCTGGGTAGCTTTCTGAGGGCAGCTTCTCTTTTTTGGGCATGGCTCCGGTCTGGCTGTATTTCCCAGTAGACCATTTCAACGGGCAATCGGGCCCGGGTATATTTGGCTCCAGCGCCTGAGTTATGGGATTTTAAACGGGCCTCAAGATCAACTGTCCAGCCTGTATAATAGGTTCCATCGCTACATTCCAATATATAGGTGTAGGGCATAGCTGTCACTCCTGTTTATGATTTTTTAAAGCAATATGGGGTCTACGTTGAAGGTTTCCTTTAGTTTCCCGGCAAACCACTGGTGACAGGTAAAGATAAAGATTTGTCTTTTCTCACTTACCTCCTTTAGAAGTGCCAGGTATTGATCCAGTCTTTCTTCATCAAAATTAATCAACAGTTCATCAAAACAAATGGGCAGGGCTTCCCCCCGCTGATCCAGGTGGTCGATCAAGGAAAGCCGCAGCGCAATATAGAGCTGATTTAAGGTACCCTTACTGAAGCTTTCTCCAACCCGCCTGGGAGCTGGGTCGTGCAGGCCCTTTAGGCGAATATAGGTCTCTCCCTCTTCCTCCTCAAGAAAAATGTGGCTATAGCGTCCACCTGTTATGCGGCTTAAGTAGCTGCTGGCAGTTTTCAAGACATCGGGCTGGTTTTCCTCCCGAAAGCTTTCATCCGCCCTTTTGATAATTTCTCCTAGAAGCATCAGCTGATCTCTTCTCAAAATAGCCTGCTGCTTTTCTACCTCTAAGGTCATTAGGCGGCTGCCGATTTCGTCCAGGGACATTTTTCCCTGCAGCTCCTGGCTTTTTATGGTTAGCTCCCTTTCCTGATCCTTTAATTCAAGTAATCTCTCTCCAAGGGTTTCCAGCTCTAGGGCCAAGGATTCCTGACCTTCTTCTGTCAACAGACTTGGGTTTATCCGCTGTATTTCCTCCAATTCCAAAAATCTCAGATTAAGGTCGTGGATGGCTTGAAGCTTTTCATCTATTGACTGGATTTTCATTTTTATGCTTTTATTGTCGATAAAACGCTTCTCACCCAGTTGTATATCTCCATCTCCCAGGAAACTAAGGCCTTCCTTCAAATTCTTAATATCCTGCTCCAGCCCTTCCTTCTCTTCCTGCAAAAGGGCCCTCTCCCTTTCGTTTTCCTGAAGCAATTCTTCTATGCGGTCGTTGCTGTTCTGAATTTGAATGAGCCTTTGACAATGCTGGCGTAGGGTTTCCATCTGCTCTTTAAGAGTCCCTCTGCTATCAACAGCAAATGCCTTAAGAAATTCTTGTATTACTAATTTTTTATTATGATATCCTTGCTTTTTCTCGTCAAGTATATGGCTTTTTTGATCCAGCTCCATTAGATAATCTCGTAACCGCATCAGCTGGCTAATCAAGGCTTCGTCTATATTTTCCAGAAGCACCTGGGAAATTGGTATACCTTCAAAGATCATTTTCAGCTCCTGAAGGGCTTTTTTTAATTCAACCAACCGACTTTCCCTTTCTTCAGCTAGTCCTTGATAACCCTCATTCTGTCGATGTAGGGCCTTCTTCGTGCCCCGACGGTGGTAAATAAGGCTTCCCACTCCATATAGGCAGGTCACGACTGCCCCCAGGATAATAGACATACTTTGATCATAAATTCCTATGGCTAAAAAGCCAAGGGCCATTATTAAGATTCCAATATAGGCCTTTGTGCCTGGTTGCCCGTTGGCTGGTGGGGTTTGCTGCATCATTCTAATTTCAAGACTTTGAAGCTGCCCCTTTATTTTTTGTATATTGGCTCCCAAAATCCTTACAGAAGGTATATTAAGCCCCCGAATCTGATCATAGGCATGGGCCGGCAAGGCTTCTGAAAAGATATTTTTTTCTTCATTCTTTTTCCGCTCCTGAAGGCGTAAAATCTCCTGCTCAAGCTGCTCCAGTTCCTGTGCTGCTCCTTCAAGCATAATGGCTTCTTCGTAATAGCTATCAATTGCCGCTTGACTGTCTAAAATTTGCTGTTCCCCCTTAGAAAGGGTATATTGCTTCTGAAACAGGGCCCTTTGGGTCTCTATTCTTCGACTAAGGCTTTGCTCCAAATCCTTAAGTCGCTGCTCCTGCTCCCTCAGAAGCTGTATACAATCCCCTGGAAGGGCTTCAAAGGCTGTTGGATTTTCCAAGGTCTTTTCAAGCAATTCCTTTTCCTTTACAAGACGGTACAGTTCCTTAACCTGATCTGTTTTTTTAATAAGCACCTTTGCTTTTTTCTGCTCCTCAGCAAGAAGCTGAAGCTGTTCCTTTATTTGCCACATTTTTTTCTGATGGTCCCGTAGAAGGGCCTGTCTTTCCTGGGCAGCCGATCTTTCCTTTTTTAATTCCCTGATGGCCTCCTCCAGCTCCTTCACCCGATATTTTCCCCTGCCGCTGACTCGATAAAGCTGATTGAGCTCTTCATGAATTTCCTTTAATACTGTTTTGGTGTCCCTTAGCCGAGTACTGCCGTAATTGGCCAAAAGCTGATCTTGAACCTCATCCCAGGCCTTTCCCTCAAGGGCCGTTAAATCTTCTATCCTGAGGGAGTAGATGCGATTGTATATTTCCGAGGAAATGTGATTTGCAAAGGGTGCGGGCTGATTTTTTAAATCGATAATCCGATCCTTCGTAGTTAACGCTCCTTTGGGGGTACTTAAGAGCCGTCGATAGAGCTGAAGTATCTGCCCCTTCACCTCTATTTCAGCTGAAAATTCAATTCTTTCATTTTTCCATGATGCATAGGGATGCTGCTGGGCCTTGGCAGGCGAAAAGCCATATAACAGGGTCTTAATCAAATGAAACAGGGTGGTTTTTCCGGCCTCATTGTTTCCACAAAACACGACCATTTTATTGTTTAGATCTTTAAAGGTTAAGCCCTGGTGAAACTTACCAAAATCAATAATTGATAAAGACTTAATTCTCAAATTCATCACCTGCCATTCTGTCCATTGCTTCCTCTCTAAGGCCCTTAAGGAGGGTCCTTATATAGGCTCTTTTTTCTTCTCCTTCCCCGGCATTGGGGTTAACAAAGGGCAAGCTTGACAGGGCTTTAAGTATCTCTTCATTTTCCTCTGCCTCTTTCAATAGCTTCAAGGCTCGGCTTAAAACATGGTGCCCCTCCTCAAAGTCCTCCTGGGAGAGGGCCCGCTTTAGCCCATGGGCTTTTACCTCGATGTCCATCAGCCCCCAGTGGTCCATCAGGTCCTCCTCCAGCTGTTGTCTATTTTCCTCTACTGCCAGGGCCTTCTTCAGGGGGCAGCGACCCTGGAGTTCAATTCTTAAAAACAGCTGTTCTCCTGATATTTCCCAGGCATCTAATTGACTCTGTATATAATGGTTTATTTTTTCAAGCAGCTGCTGATAGTGGTTAACATTTTCAAGTCCTTCTATTTCAATGGTTTCCCACCTAATAGCTGAAAAGGGCCTGAAGGATATTCTGGGAGTTTGATTGTCTTTGATTTCCACCAGAAGTCCTCCCTTTTCACCAGTCTCCCCTGGATGCCGCCCCTGCAGATTACCGCTGTAATAGATGGAATGGTGGCTAATCTGCTGATACTGGTGTACATGGCCAAGGGCCCAATAATCATAGCCTTTTTGTATTAGGTCTTCTCTGGTACAGGGTAAATAACGGTCATGGGCTTCTAAGCCCTTGGCGTTGGTCACCATGGTATGAACCAGTCCTATGTGGGGGAGAGACCCTTCCTTATCTGGAAAATTGGTAACCAGATTTCTGCTCTCCCGGCTGTTTTTGTGACCCACTCCGATAATTTTAGCCACTGCTTCATTGCCCTTCATTACCGTTACGACCTCTATTTTATCCCCTTTAAATATTTTAACATTCGGAGGCCAGGGTATGGCATTAATTCGTTCTAATTCATTGGAGGGGTCGTGATTTCCCGTACAATAATATACTTGGATTTGGTGATCGTTCAAAAGCCGGAACTGATTAACTAAAAACTGCTCCGTTTGAAAGGAAAGCTGTGAATGATCAAAGAGATCTCCTGCTATTAAAAGGGCATCAACCTTTTCTTGAATACAGCATTGTATAACGCCTCCAAAGGTTTTTTTAATTCCCTCCCGAAGCTGACTTCTCCGTTCTGGCTTTTTTGAGTAAAAATGTGTATCTAGATGAACGTCTGCTATATGTATAAACCGAAACATTTTAACACCTCTCTTTTTACCATACCGCTTTAAATCGTCGGTTCCTGTCACCAGGGTTTCAGCTTCACACCATATACTCTTTACCTCGGTTAAGGCTTTCCTGCTCCGTAGAAATGCTTATTCTACGATGCCAGGCACCCTGCCTTCCATGGGCCATATAATAATAATTCCAGACAAAACACCAGTTTCCTTCTATGGATTTTTAAATGGCATTGTCTGGAATGAAAGTGCCCCCTGATTTTATCAAGGGGCACTCAATATTTTATTTTTTAACAATCACCGAAACACCATCGGGTATTACCGTTAAGGAAGCCTTTCTTCCCTTTAGTTCAAAGGCCTTTTCAAGGGCCTCCTCTAAATTAAAGGCATGGAGCATATGCATATCGGTAATCATCTTAGGGTCACATTGGTCGGTCACCATAATGACCTGGTGTTTAATTAGAATCCGAGCTAAAATTTGAGATTCCCATTGGTCTGGAATTGTTTCTTCCATGGGAATTTCCATTATTTTATCCATTACATCCTGGGGTGTTTTATTTTCCAGGAAGGTTTTATAAAAATCCTCACCGCCATGGCCGTCGTTACAGGCTGCAGCTATGATAATTACGGCCCCTTCCCTGGCAGAGGCTTCGGCAGCAGTCATTCCCTTTACTGCCTGGTAAATATTTTGATCTAGCGGATAGCCGCCATTTGAGGTTATGACGATGTCTGCCGGTTTGGCTTCGACACTGGCTAATTTCATAACGAACTCACAGCCGGCTTCATGGGCTTCCTCTCGATGGCCGGCGAATGCATTAATCACCCTTTTTTCACTGTCAATCACTACATTTAAAATGAAGGCCAGGCTGGCCGCTTCAGCGGCATACAGCATATCACGATGAATTGGATTGTTCTTTAATATTCCTGTTCGGGCATGGTCACTGGCAATAAATTTGGAGCAATGGTTGGCCAGCACCGTTTGGGCCCCGGCTACCCCTGGTAGAACACTCTTTCTTCCGCCCGAAAAGCCTGCAAAGAAGTGGGGCTCAATAAAGCCTTCAGCCACCAAAAGATCTGCCTCCATGGCCAGTTTGTTCAACCACAGGTCTCCTCCCGAGGGCAGAACACCCACCTTCACAAGGTCCTTTCCCTCTCTGGAATCATGGTTTATCAGACGTTCATTCCTAACAATTTCTTCACCGAACTTATCGATCATTTCCGCTTCCGTTGTGAGTCGATGAAAGCCCGTAGCAATTAATATTGAAATTTCTGCCTCGGGGTTCCCCGATCTGATTTCTTCCAGCAGAATAGGCATTGTTATTTTACTGGGAACCGGTCTGGTATGATCACTGGTGATAATCACAATATTTTTCTTGTCCTTAGCCAGATCCCTTAATCGCTTTGATCCAATGGGATTTTCCAAGGCCATTTTAACCAGGGTTCTCTGATCATGCGCCGCCTTAAAATGATGCGCCTTGGATTCCAATACCCCCAGAAGATTTTCCTGGGGTACCTTAAGATCGACAAAGCCTTTAGCATAGGGTATTTTTATAACTGTCATTGAAACTCCTCCTTCCAGGAAAGGTTCCCGTCGGCTCCTTCCTTCAAAAAGGCAGGATAAGCCTATGTTCCTGCCTATTTCTTTTCTACATAATATTTAGTCATTTCTGTCAGCACAAAATCTAAATGATTAAACATTTCTTGCTTCGCCAGGTCCGAATCACCCTGCTTTATAGCATGATAAATGTTAAGATGCTGCTGATACAGCTTTTCTGCGTTTCCTTCACTGGTATACAGGTATTGTCTGCTGGTTCTCATATTTTGCACCAACAGATCAGAAATGGTATTCATCAGCTTTACCAGAACCTTATTCTTGGTGGCCTCTGCAATGAGATAATGGAACTTGGCATCGCTTTCTTCTCCCAGCCTTTGCTGCTTTAAATCTTGCTCCATCAAAAGAAGTGCCTCCTTCATCTGTACAAGGCTTTCTTCCGTTGACCTGACGGCAGCCAGCTCCGCCGCCTCCACCTCCAGCATTTTTCTTACCTCCAACAGTTCCAGGCCGGCTTCTCGATCCATGGTCATAATCAGGGCCAGGGGCTCGATTAAGGATTGCTCAGAAACGTTTGCAATAAAGGTTCCCTCCCCCTGGCGGCTCTCCAGTATTCCCAGAAAGTCTAAGGCGCTTAGGGCTTCCCTTACAGAGGTACGGCTTACACCCAAAAGCTCAGAAAGTTCTCGTTCCGACATCAGTTTATCACCAGGCTTCAGGTCACCACGTTTAATCAACTGCCTGATCTGGTCTACAATCTGTTCATAAACCCGCTTTGTTTTTATTGGTTTAAACACTGAAAACAACCCCTAGCTTTTTATACCTATTATACCATAACTTTCTTGAAAATTGTATCTGCTAGAATAAGCCTGGTAACAAGGCCATGGCCCCATAGGCAAAGATTCCCGCCGTCAGGGCATAAATAACACAGGGGATAATATTGGTACGAATGACCTTTCCCTCTTTGCCAAGGACACCCACCGTGGTACAGGCCGCCACAACATTATGAACACAGATCATGTTTCCTGCGGCACCCCCCACCACTTGAAGACCTAAGATCACCAAACGGGAAGCCCCTACCTGATCGGCCACACCATATTGGAAGCCAGAGAACAATACATTGGAGGTGGTATTACTACCAGACATGAAGGCGCCCAGGATTCCAATAAAGGGTGCTACCAAAGGCCATATTCCCTGGAATACGTTTGCTGCTGCCGTTGAAAGGGCCACCATCATTCCTACCTGACCAGAGTTATTGTTACCCGAGTTCAACATTACCTGTACCATGGCAATGGCAAAGGTTAGGGCAATGGCGGCAGGAATTACCTGTTTAAGGGAATGGGCCCAGGTTTTTTTAATATGATCTGGCTTCATTTTATGCATAAAGGCAGTTAAAATAGAGACTAAAATAAATGGTACTGTTCCGGGTAGATAGAGATATTGCAGGGAATAGTTCAAGCCGGTTCCCATTATACCATTCCAGGAAAGGGTTACCGAGGAGCTGGTGAGTAATTGCTTTAATCCAAACTGCTCGACCCTCGTAATAACCAATATTAAGGAAACTAAAATATAGGGAAGCCAAGCCATGAACTGGCTAATTTCAGGTGTATCGATATCAATCGCTGCTGCAGTTTCCTCTGTACTGATCCAGGAGCTGTCCCACTTTGATTTATTTGCAAAATCCCAGGTGGTTTTAGGCTGTAAAAATCCCTTTTTCGTAGCTGTAATAACAATTGCCAGGGCGATTAGTCCGCTGGCCAGTGAAGGCAGCTCCGGCCCAAAGAAATAGGCGATTAAAATGTAGGGTATAACAAAGGACAGCCCAGCAAAAATTGCAAAGGGAGCCACCTCAAAGGCATCCTTAAAGGATTTCTTTTCTCCAAAGAGCTTAGTCAGCATCATAACGATAATTAATGGCATTAGTATACCCATTACAGTATGGGGTCTTGATGCCCAAATTCCCACATGATGTAAAAAGCTTTGGGAGGTAAAGCCTGCCCCTTCAATTTGTGCCATAATATCTGGCGAACCCAGTACTGAAGAAACGCCACCTAAAACAGGGGTTCCTACGGCACCGAAGCTAACGGGGGTACTGTTTCCTACTAATGCAACCATCGCTGCCGCCAGTGGTGGAAAGCCTAATCCAACCAACAGGGGCCCTGCCAGGGCTGCCGGGGTACCAAAGCCCGCTGCCCCCTCAATAAAGGCACCAAATAAAAAGGCTACAATAATTGCCTGAATTCGCCTGTCGGGGCTGATTCCATAGAATGTCTTGTTAATGACCTTTATGGCACCACTATTTTGTAGGGTATTCATCAGTAATATTGCACCAAACACAATAACTAAAATATTAAATGCACTTAAGCCTCCAAAAATAGTCGCTCCTGTCAGCCACTGAAGGTTAACCTTCCAGACTCCCCCAGCCAATATAACGGCAGTAACCCATGCCAAGGGCATGACCTTTTTTGCGGGCCAGTTAAATCCAACCATGAGTACTATAGTTAAAACAATTGGGATAGACGCTAATAACGCAAACATTGAATAAAAACCCTCCTTTTTGTAAACGTTTGCCCAAGGGGCAAAACTTTCCCTCAATAAAAAGCTGCACCCTACCCTCCTTTTAAAAATGTCTCTGGTCTTATATCTGATTGTCAGACCTCAGACCACTAACAAATTATATTCCACTTTGAAAACGTTATTCCTGCTTTTTTCAGAAAATTTTTTAATGTTTTGATTGTTATTTTTTTGTCTATCAACCCACTTGAAACCATTGAAATTAAATATAACCAGTTGGATTTAATATAAAAATACTGATTTTTTTGTGTTATTAATTTGTCAATCACTTGCAGGATTGCAATTTTTTATTGCGATTGACATGAAATATGAACTATTTTTTATTAAAAAAAATTATATGAAAGTGCCTATAGCCCTTCTAAAATTAAATCGTGGTCAAAATAAAGGAATCAATCGGGATTTGTTGAATAATATTTTATATTGCGTCATTTTTAGTCTTTACAGCTACTTGCTTTGTACTCTTATTATTGTGAATTTTATAAACTTTTGGGATTACACAGATTGATTAAAGTTACCCTCGGCTGCTTAGTACCTTGCATCGCTTAATTAACGACGATCCCTGGTCAAATATCTTTTGTCTGTGATGGGGTACCGGACTTTTAAATATTTCTAATTTTCAAAATTATTTGTAATATAAAAAACTATACAGTTTCTTAAGAATAGTAAAGCTAAAGGAGGTAAGGAAGTGTCTGCTATTGATCCCAGTTTTGCTCAACAAATTGTAAAATTAATTCAACAGGAAACCAATCAAAATGCCCATTTCTTTGGTGAGGGTGGGAAAATTATTGCTACGACCCAGCCTGAACGGCTGGGTAATATTCATGAGGGCGCACGGGATATTATGTCAGGTAAAATTGAATCCATCGCCATTACAGAGGAAATGGCGATGACCTTAAAGGGGGCACGCCCTGGCTTTAGTGTAGGTATTGATAGTCAGGGTCAGCGTATTGGTGCCATTGGCATTACCGGTAATCCCAATGAGATGAGGCCCATTGCCATGATTGCCAGCCACATGACTGTACTGGAATATGAACGTAAAATTTTTATGGATCATCTCAATAAAATGGCGTCTGAAATCAATAAAAGCCTTCAGGAATCCTCTGCAGGCCTTGAGGAGCTTTCTGCCTCTTCTGATCAACAATTCAGCACCTTTTCAGAATTGACTGAAATGGTTGATGTCACCAAAGACAAAATCATGGAAACCAATCAAATTATTGATTTTATCAATAGTATTTCAAAGCAAACCACCATTTTAGGCATCAATGCCTCTATTGAAGCTGCCAGAATCGGCTCTGAGGGCAAGGGCTTTAACGTAGTGGCAAGTGAGATTCGAAAGCTGGCCGATAACACTTCCAGGTCGGTAAAACAGATCGATGAGGTCCTTAATAATATTCAGCAATTAATCAGTACCCTTTCCCAAAGCATTGCTTCCTATGCTGATACCACCCAGGAGCAAACCACTGTAATTCAATCCCTGGCAAAGGAGCTAGAGAATATTACAGCATCGGTTGATGACTTTATCCAAAAATTAGCTTAATTCAAGTAAAGGCTTTAACCGTAAATTAAGTTTAAGCCCTGTACTTCAATAGTCGGGGTTTTTTTATTGAAGAGTTGATATATTCCCAAAATTGTATATCTGTGTACAGTTCCCTGACAACTATGCTATAATTCTATTAAAATATTTATAAAGGAGGTGTCATAGGCCCTTGAAACTAAGTAACAAAATAAGATATATGTCTACCAACGGTCTCTTACTAATTTTTGAAATCTCAATGATTACTATTTCTTGTCTGATTGTTCTAATTTCTTTGGTTGACCTGGCTTTTCCCTTAAACGAAGGGTTTATGACCTTTGTTAGAAGGGTTGATTTTGCTGTCATTACTATCTTTGCCATCGATCTGGCCGTAAACCTTTTCTTGGCCCAGGATAAGGTTAAATATATTAAAAGTAGCATTATTACAATTATCTGCGTTGTTCCCTTTAGTAGTTTTTTTCGGTTGGCGGCCATGTTCAGGCTAAATCACGTATTTAACCTTTTACGTTATACAGCCCCCAGTAGTGGCGGTCTTTTCTCTCAAATCTGGATTTTCTTTATGAAACCCGGAGTTGCCAGGATTTCCAAGTTTTTTAATTTAGCCCGCAGCTATTTCCATAAAAATGATGAGCCCATAGAATAAAAAGTCTCCTTCAAATTTTTGAAGGAGGTTTTTTGTTTTGGAAATAAAAAAAAGCCCTTTGGTAAAAATATTACTATTAGAGAGGGGCGAATTTATGAGAAAGCTAAAATATTTTATTGTTGTCATTGTCATAATCGGTCTTTTTCTTGGGGCAGGGAAGCCCCTTTATTATTTTCGAAGCTTAGCCCTGATGTACCCCTACAGCCTTTATCATCATCAGAAAAGCCTTTTACGGGAAAAGGATCTATCAGTATCTCTGCCTGCAGGTTTTGAATTTAAGGACGAAAGCTGGTATCCCTTTGTAATGACCTTTACTGATAGCCAGGGCCTTTCTGAGTACACAGGCAAGGATTTATCCTATACTATTTTATACAACTTTCCCCATTTTGACCTAAAGCAGGGGGGCTCTGCCTATTACCAGCCAGATTCCCCCTTTTACAGCAGCTTTTATGGTGCATACCTTATTGAAAATCATGAACCCGCCGGAGAACCCTACGGTTACCAAAACAAGAAAGTAAACGTGGATGAAATTAAGCTTTTACCCAAGTATGACCAATTGGAACTGGTGCTGCCCTCTCTAGGATGCCCCAAGGAAAAGCGGCTATTTGAAGTCACCATTGACACCCTACAGGAAGGGGTTTCTGTGGCCGGAATAGATGGCTTTACCAAAATTGATGCAACAATTCTCACCAATAGTCCCCTTCACCAATACAAAGGGCACCAACAGGGCTATCTTCAATATGGCCTACCACCGCAGGACTGGCAGGGGGAGGATTTCCCCCTAATCTCCCTCAAGGGGCAGGTTTACGTGAAATATTTTGAAGCCAAGCAGGTGACAATGGTACTTTACCTAATGGGCCGGGAGGAAGACTTTATAGAAAAATGGGATCATGAGATATTTCATTTTATGGTGGTTGATGGTTTTGAATAGGTACTTTCTAAACATTTTTCATTATGCGAGGCCATTTATAGATCAAAACAAGTTCCTATGCCTTATAGGTACTTTCTAAACCAGATTTCCTTTGTTCTGGTGTATATATAAGATATTGTTTTAATTCCTTATAGGTACTTTCTAAACGAAGGTGCAGATTCTCTATACCAAACAAATCTTCAAGTTTCAATTCCTTATAGGTACTTTCTAAACGTAAAGCCCATGATGAGGCTTTAGTTGCTGGTTTGGTGGAGTTTCAATTCCTTATAGGTACTTTCTAAACGACATTATCCTGCGGAACGCCTGCCGAAATTGATTGAGTTTCAATTCCTTATAGGTACTTTCTAAACCCAGGAGCAGTTGCTACATCCTCCATGACGAAAAAAGTTTCAATTCCTTATAGGTACTTTCTAAACTCGCTAGGTACCAAATACAAATGATCAGTGAGATGTTTCAATTCCTTATAGGTACTTTCTAAACCATAGACTCGAACATCTTTATTCGCATACGAGGGCTGTTTCAATTCCTTATAGGTACTTTCTAAACGGGGACCGAAATCCCCAACCGTCCATCTAGCTGAAGTTTCAATTCCTTATAGGTACTTTCTAAACAAGGTTTTTACCTGCTGGGTTAAAAATCATAGCGGAAGTTTCAATTCCTTATAGGTACTTTCTAAACGAAGAATCTTTTAACATCTCAAAACATACGTTCTACTGGTTTCAATTCCTTATAGGTACTTTCTAAACCGGATATCCCTTGCCATAGACAATATTGCATATATGTTTCAATTCCTTATAGGTACTTTCTAAACGCTGGTGCTGGTGCTTGTGGCTGGTATGCCGGTTGGCCAGTTTCAATTCCTTATAGGTACTTTCTAAACCAATGGACGGATATAGACTTTATCAACCGAACTATTGATGGTTTCAATTCCTTATAGGTACTTTCTAAACCATGCGGCCCTGGGTAGTCTAGCCCATGAAGTAGCAGAATGTTTCAATTCCTTATAGGTACTTTCTAAACACCTTCTTTAGAGGCCTGAACCAAGCGGTCGAGGGATACGTTTCAATTCCTTATAGGTACTTTCTAAACCACAATAGCAGCTTTCAAGTAGGAGTCCGGTCTATAGAGTTTCAATTCCTTATAGGTACTTTCTAAACTCCCACCAGTACAGCAGCAAATGAAAGAAACTGGCTAGGTTTCAATTCCTTATAGGTACTTTCTAAACATATGGAGAATTTAGTGGTGATGAGTTGGAGAGTTGTTTCAATTCCTTATAGGTACTTTCTAAACGTGATGGGATGACAGGGCCATGGGCAAAGGATGAAGGTTTCAATTCCTTATAGGTACTTTCTAAACTCCCTTATTTCGATTTCATCGTATGAAGCATTCAAAGGTTTCAATTCCTTATAGGTACTTTCTAAACCCATTACATATGTTGATTTTAACAGAGTAATTAAATTTTGTCAAAACTGAATTTGTCTGTTATATTGTAACGATTTTTTAATTTATAATTTCTATAACTGTTCCAATAGCTAGGTTCCTTAAAAAAAATGAATTGTCGTCGATCCCCCGGGTTTTTTACGCTATTGGGGGTCGACGACAATTCACTTTACTTCTTTTTTAATTAGAGTAGAATTTTATTTTACACCATATTCTTCTTCCTTAGAATAATTTCCTTACCAAATAGCAATTTCTTATAGTTATTCCTTTTCTCTGCCACAGCACCATTTATATCTGAGGCCGCTACCGCAGGAGCAGAGCAGATTTTCACTCATTTTGATTATTTTAGTAGTATCACCTGTACCAGGGCTTGGGTCAAGACTTCTCCTGATGATGGGCTGATTGCCTCTGATTTCTGACGGTGAATAGCCCTTTAAAATCCACTGCCGGGTGTTATTGTACATATCCATTACTAGACCTGTCATGTATCTAACATCTTCAATATTGTCTGACCGAAACTGTTTACCGTAGAAAATAAAGACTTCCTTTGTGTCAAGGGTATTCCTCAGCATAAATTTACTAAAGGCAATAAGGCCCTCTAGCTCAGCCCTTTCTATCTCGTAGCGGTTGAACAGATAATCAAACAGCTTTAGGTCATAGGGGCTAAAGCTCTCAGTCAAGGTTTCCCCGGCTTCCATGGCCTCCTTCATGGTAAGGGGATAGTATGAGAGGTCATTCCGCTTCAACTGCTCACGGTAGATTTCCCCAGGGCTTTCCACTTCAATACGGGCTATGAAGCTATCTGCCCTTTTAAAAAGAATATCCTGATTTTTTCTGTTTTCAATAATATCTTTAAATAGCTGGGGTTCAATGGGCATAAATTCCGTAACCTTTTTATATAGTCCCGATTCGGTCATTACACCATAAAAATAGAGTATACCATTAATTAGTGTTACGATTTGCTTCATTTGCTTTCTGTTACGGTTAAAGTCTGTATGATTGATTAGCTTAACGATCTCATGATTAATTTCTTCTGGAATCAAGACAATTTTCTTCCCATTTTCAAGGGTACCGGAAAAAACAATTCCCAAATAGTATAAGTCCTTTACAACAGAATCCATGTTATCTGTAAGGGGTAAACTGCCATGATGCTTGATTATTTTTTTAATTAAGCTCAGCTCAGAATCAGAAATATCCTTCAATAAAAGATTCATTCCCCTGGGAATTTCAGTCTTTAAAATTTGAATTAGCTCAGATTTTTTTAATTGACTGATCCCCTGTAAAAGAAGCTTCTGACGGATTTTATCCAGATCTGCCTTGCTTAATCTCTCTAATAGCTCAGTATAATGACTATTTATTTTAATAGGCTGTCTTAGGGCCTTATGCAGCTTATCAATTTCTTCCATATTCATTTTACGTATTCCATCCATCAAATTAGTCATATGCTTGTCCATAATCGCACCTCCCATTTGGTATATTAATTCACCAATTATACCCTTACCTGACGTTTATCTACATGATATAATTATAGCATAGATTTTGTCAAGACACCCATTCCTTACCTATTATAATTAAAAACTTGATTACTTTAAGGATTGAAGGAGGATTTCAATGATTGGGAAAAGGATTTCAGAATTAAGAATTGGCGAAATCGCCGCCTTTGAAAAAACAATTTCAGAATCAGATGTCTATCTTTATGCAGGAATTACGGGAGACATGAATCCGGCCCATATTAATGAACGAGCAGCTTCAGAAACCGCCTTTAACGGACGAATTGTCCACGGAATGCTAACGGCCGGCTTAATTTCTGCTGTTCTTGGTATGCAGCTGCCAGGGCCCGGCAGCATTTATCTGGGGCAGGAGCTAAAATTTTTAGCCCCAGTTAGAATTGGTGATACTATCAAGGCCAAGGTTGAAATTACAGAAATTTTTCCGGAAAAAAATCGAGTAACCCTAAGAACCACCTGTGAAAATCAAGAAGGAAAGCTAGTGATGGACGGCTTTGCAAAAATTATGCCTCCTAAATAATTAGCAATAAGAAAATGAATAAAGGCACTCCCTGATTTTTGGGGGTGCCCTTCTTATGCCCGTTTTGACAAAACCTTTTGTACCTTCCTCTGAATATAGCTCTCTAGCTTTACCAGATACTCCTCTGGATTCAGCTGCCTTTTTGCCACCATTTCCAGCCCCTTTTCCCAACTGGCCGTCAGCTTTGGGTTTAACAGGTCTGGTATGGTTTTTCTGACAACAATATAGATGAGTTCTCCCAGGGGAGTAGGGGTTAAAATTTGAGTTTTATCATTACATTGTATGTACTCTATTCGAATAAGCTTTTTAATAATTTCTGCCCGGGTGGCACTTGTTCCAATTCCGCTTCCTTTGATTTGCTCCCTCAGGTCATCGTCTTCAATGAGCTTTCCTGCATTCTCCATGGCTAGAATCATTGAGCCTGAGGTATATCGCTTTGGTGGGGTGGTCTCCCCCTCTTTGATTTCAAAGGCATTAATATTCACCTGCTGACACTTCCTTAGCTGATTGAGCTGACCTGATGTCTGTTGGCCTTTGTTGTCCTCGGCTTCTGGTTTTAATATTTCTAAATAGCCCTGTATACTACAGACCTTCTCATTGGTAAAGAAATGCTCCCCTGCCACCTCGGTGGTAACGGCAATTTTATGATACACCGCAGGAGGATAAAAGATGGCTAAAAACCGCAGGGCTATCATTTCAAAAATCGTTGCCTCGTTTCCCCTGGCCTTTTTAAAATTTTCTAAGCCCTGGCCTGTGGGAATAATCGCATAGTGATCGGTTATTTTATCATCGTTTACATATTTGGTTTTACTTAAATTTTGATAAAGCCCCTGATCTAAAATATGGGTAGCAGCGGCCTGGATGGTGGGGCTTGCCACAAGACTCTTTAGTCCCTTTAAATTGACATGGATTTCCTTGGCTACAGCAGTGGAAAGAACTCTGGCATCGGTTCTGGGATAGGTAACCATTTTCTTCTCATACAGACTTTGTACCACCTTTAAGGTTTCATCGGGGCTGAGCTTAAGCCTTTTGGTACACTCGTTCTGAAGCTCCGCCAGATTATAGAGCAGGGGAGCATATTTATTTTCCTTGGTTTTCTTTATACTGACTACCTTCCCCTTTAGGTCTGATACCTTCTTCAATTCTTCAATCAACGCCTCGGCATCCTTTTTTTCCTTAAAGCCATTATCGTTAAAGAGCAGGTGAGATTCATAGAATCTCGACCCCTCATAGACCCGCCATTCTCCTAAATAGTTGGCGGTATCGTCCTTACTGAAGGTGCCCTGAATTTTATAGAAGGGGGTTTTGACAAATTCTCTGATTTCCCGCTCCCGGTCCACCACCATACCCAATACACAGGTCATAACCCGACCCACTGCAATAACCACATGGCTTTTTTCCAGTTTTTTTGCCACTGCATTTCCGTACAGCAGCGTCAAAAGCCTTGAAAAATTGATTCCTGCTAAGTAGTCCTCCTTGGCCCTTAAAAAGGCCGATTCCGCCAAGGAATCATATTCTGTGAGGGGCTTGGCCTCCTTCACCCCCCGTTGAATTTCCTCCTCGGTTTGGGAATCTATCCACACCCGCTTTTTCTCTTTATCGGTAACCCCCACCATTAAATCAACCAATCGATAAATGTATTCTCCTTCCCGCCCAGAGTCGGTACAGACATAGATGGTACCGATATCGGGTCGATTCAATAGCTCCTTTAGGACCTCAAACTGGTTTTTTACCGCCGGAATCACCTCATATTTATACTCCTTAGGTAAAAAGGGCAGGGTATGAAGGCTCCACTTTTTCAAGGCTTCGTCATAGGCATCGGGATAGCTCATGGTTACCAGATGGCCTACGCACCAGCTAATAACAGCCTTATCTGATTCCAGGTAACCGTTTCTACGTTCGGTCTTTAATCTTAAGACCCTGGCAAATTCCATTGCCACACTGGGCTTTTCTGCTACTATTAAAAACTTCTTCATATCATCCCCACTTTGTCTTCCTTAATGAATCGTTCCAACATCCTTTGTTAGCTGCTTATTGATTATATCCTCCAAAATGGCGGCGGCGGTCTCTACAATCAGGCTGCATTTCGATTCATCGTCTCGATAGTTTTCCTTTAATATCTTGCAATTACTGCTTCCCAGTGCCGCCCTTACCTGGTTAATAAAGTCAGCAGTCAATTCTTTAATCAGATTTCCCTCATGGGCCCGATCTTCAACAAAAATAATCCCTAAAACAGCAACCCCTCCTGTGATGGCTCCGCAAACATCTTCAATCCCCAACCCTCCGCCAAAGCCGGCTACAGCTCGGAGGGTTTCCTTCTCAAGCCTCATATCATAAACTTCATTTGCAGCATAGACCATTGCCTCAGCACAGTTTAAATCTCTTTGTGAGCCATAATATTTCTTAATGGTTTCCTTCAACATTGGTATTCTCCCCTTTTATCAGTACTTTTGTACGCCCTCTATGGTAATCTCCCTGGCAAAGAGAAAGGAGTAAAGATCAAGCTTGATTAGTCCCTCTGGTACCTTTAATCTTCGGTTGATAAAGACATCGATGCCCCTTTCCTTTACTTGTGAATAATTGTCGAATTGAGGGGGCTGCCCCAGTTTCACCGTCGGTAGATCAGGCTGACCACAGCAGGCCTTGGTTTCTTCAAAGTCAATGGTTAAGGCTTTAACTCCCTCTTTCTCTAAATATTGATTCAGTTTATGGCTTATTTCAACCTTCAATCCGATCCCTCCTCTGATGGGTTTCTACCACTATTTTACCATTTTTAAGGCTCCCTTGGATAGGCAGGCTGATCTTTTTTTTACTCTACCCCTCTATAATAATGACCTCTGGTATAGCCCTTCAGCAGATGTTTCAGCTCCTGGGGCGCTGGCCTAGCCTGACCGGTATAGACCGCCTTTGCCTGTACATGGGCCATTTTTAGGGTTTCAACGATCTCATGGGGCCCTTCATCTGTTATTTCTATTCTGAGGGTATTAACGCCCAATTTGAAAAATTCATCCAGTCGATCAAGCATAAAAAGTACCTGGGAATTCAAAATGACGGTTCTACCCCAGGAATCCTTTCCATAGGGGAAAATCATTTGTTTTTGATCTTTCAGACCCCAAAGATATTGATAGGGAGCCTTGGGGCACTTTTTACATTGATGGTTACATTCCCTTAGCTGCTGCAAGGGGCAATATTCCATGGTCATAACCGGCAGACTTCCATAGACCACTGCCTCAAGCTCCGTTCCATCGATAATTTGCAATTGTTTGATGACTTTAAAATCAAGCTCTGGGAAAAGGGTTATTCCCTTGATACCCCACTGAAGCAATTGTTGGATGCTATGGCTATTCATGGCATTAAATTGATAGTCTGCCTTAAGGGAAATTGCTTTTTGCTTCTTTAATGCCTTCAACATCCCTAAATCGCCAATTAATAACCCAGAAATTTCTCCCCTATCTACTACGGCTTCAACTTTTTCAACATCTTTATTTCTCATAATTCCCGGGGTACGAAGGAAGATGGGAATTCCTTGATTATTGCAAAGCCTTAGGGCCTCTGGCAGGGTGTTAAGGTCTCCATAATAGATTCGGTCGACTGGCTGACTTAACACTGCCTCAAGCTGAGTCAGGGTATCCACCTTTACATTGATGCGATACTCCCGGGATTTTGGTTTACTACCTAAGGCCCCATAGGGAAGTCTTAGAACAGGAGGCTGCTCCTTGGCTTTACGTTGAGGGTGTCTGACCTCCCTTTTTTCAGAAAGTGATTCGATGGCCTCCCTTCTCAGACTATTTAGGGCCGAGATGGGTACGGAAAGCCCCTCTTCAAGGGTAACCACCAGTTGATCAAGGGAATAGGGGGTATTTCCCAGCTTACTGATATTTTCAATTACCCGTTCTCTGGTCAGTGCCACCTTCAAGGCCTTCTCTGGAAGAACCTCTGATTCATGGCTTACCCGATTTCCGTCTTGATCCCATATGATCAAGCCAATAGGCTGTCCAAGACTGATGCTGATTTCCCCTTCCAGCGAAATTTTTCTGTTTTCCACCTGATTTCCATAGGTTTTTTCAAGCCTTTCCATTAGTTCAACATCAAGGGTTTTATAGACCTCGTCCCCAGGGGCTATTTTACCCTTAATTTCCAGCTCTACCACCTGGCCCTTTTTGCCTTTGGCCACCGGCTGATGATTCACATAGACACCGGTGATCATTCCTCCCAGATCTGAATCGGGGCCTTGCCATATTTCAATTCCGTCTCCCACCGCTGCCTCCGCCATTAATTGCAGCTGCATTCTTTTGGTTTTGGGGTTGTATTGTTTCACTTTGCCCAAGTATGTCCCCCGATTATTGGACTTTTCAATGTTAATTACTTCTTTTTTGGGACTGTTGAAAAGATAGCCCCTGGTAAAGCGCCGATTAAACATTTGTGCTATTTCCTGTTGCAAGGCCTCATCCAACAGGGGCTGTCTAGTTTCCAGGTAAAAGTCTATGGCACGGCGATAGGCTGCCACAATGGAAGCCACATATTGGGGCTTTTTCATTCGGCCCTCTATTTTAAAGGAAAATACACCGGCATCCATAAGGGCTCCAACCGATTCCAGGGTATTCAGATCACGCATACTAAGCTGGTAGCGGGCCTCACTGCTTAAGAACGGCTGCTTTAAATCAATCATTTGGTAGGCCCGGCGACAGGGCTGGGCACATTTCCCACGATTACCGCTGCGTCCCCCAATAAAGCTGCTCATCAGACACTGACCCGAATAGCTGACACATAGGGCCCCATGGACAAAAACCTCCAGCTCCATTCCTGTTTGGGCCTTAATTTCTTTAATTTCTTCCAGGGGCAGCTCCCGGGCCAGCACCGCCCGACTGGCCCCCATTTCCTTTAACAGGGCCACTCCCTGTTGGTTGTGAAGGGTCATCTGGGTACTGCAATGCAGCTCGAAATCCGGGTAGTTCTCTCTAATCAGCTTAAAGACCCCAATATCCTGCAAAATCAAGGCATCAACATCAATTTTATAGAGAAAATCAATATATTCCATCAGGGCAGGCAGCTCCTGGTCCTTTACTAATGTATTAACGGTTACATAGACCCTCATTCCCCGTATATGGGAATAAGCGACAGCTTCCTTAAGGGTTTCCCGGTCGAAGTTCGATGCATAGGCCCGGGCACTAAAGTCCTTTCCCCCCAGGTAAACGGCATCGGCACCATTTTGCAGGGCTGCCTTCAGGGCCTCGGGGCTTCCGGCGGGGGCCAACAGTTCTATTTCCATAAAACACAATCCCTTCTCACATTTATATTCATTAAACGACTCTTTATCAAATCAAAAAGCAGTAATATTATTATATCATTAACGAAAGCTATATTTTCATTAAAATTCATTAAATTAAGCCCTCTTTATTACCTGCTTTAAATTCTACATGTTTCATTTAAATATTACCTCTTTTTTTCATTGAAAAAGCACCCTGTTAAGAGTGCTTTTGTGGATATAGAGTCAACAAATATGTTTACTTTGTCAAGATTTATGCTATAATATAAGCAAGAAGGTAATCGAATCCGCAAGATGCGGTTGCCGCAATCAGATTAAGTTAAATGCACAATAACCATCCTGCCGCTAACAGGGTGGTTATTTCTTTTTGTTGTTATCTCTATAGGAGATAAGCGTTAAGAGAAGCATACCGAAGCTGATCATAACCATCAAAGCTTCATATGTACTCATACCGCACCACCTCCCTTCCTTGTGAAGTAAGGTGGCAACTACACCCTGCTTTATTTGATTACCTTAGTCATATGATAACATAATATATTAATTAGGAAAAGTCACCCTTTTCAGGATGACTTTTACATAATTGTTTTACTTTCATCGAAGATTGTTTTCTATTATTCTTCACCGCCGGCAATCTCTTCCTGGGAATAGTCAAGCAGCTCTTCCATTTGCCTTCGGGTTTCCACCAGCTTAATTTGGCTTTCAAAAAGCTTATTTTGCAGGTCGTTGATCATCTCTTCGGCCTTTTTTAAATCTTCATTTTTTTGATTCAGCTGGGCTTTGATCTCTTCAATTTCCTGCTGATTGGCCCGATAGGTACCCTGCTTTTCTTTTTCTGCCTCAAGGGAATGGATAGCAGCCTCCTTGGCCGCCAGCAGCTTAAGTACCTTTTCGTACTCTTCCTTAATCCTTTCAAGCTCATTTAAGGGGGCTTCCTGTTGACTCTGTAGCTTTTCATAGGCATCCTTCAGTTTAAGGTATTGATCAGCAATATTAATGGAGGTTAAAACTGCAATCATTGAGGTGCTTAAGCGTTTGTTGCCTGCCGCCACCTCTTCCATTTTCTCATCAACATAGTTTCCGACCTTCAACAGGTATTCCTTTGGTTCTGCCCCCATGATAGGATATTCCTGGCCGTTTATTTTTATCAGTACTTTATTCTTCCGTTGCATCGCGATCTCAACCCCTTTAAATGGACTAAAAGTTTATCCCTTACTAATTTCTTGATAAAGCACCAAACTCCTGCCAATCACTGAACATTATTTTTAAGGGAAATAGAGAGAAGCACCCTCTATTCCCTTAATATACCACCCAGCTCTTCTTTGATTTTTTTAATAATTCCTTCATGAACCCGGTTAACTTCCTCGTCGGTGAGGGTTCTTTCGGCATGGCGATAGGTTAATGTATAGGCAACACTTTTATGGCCCGCTTGTATTTGGTTCCCTTGATAAACATCGAACAAGTCATAGCTTTCCAGTATGCCGCCCCCATTATGCTGTAGTATTTTCTCAATATCCCGAACAAAAATTGATTCCGCTACCACCACGGCGAAATCCCTGGTCATGGCAGGATATTTAGACAATGGCTTATATTTGCTTTCCTTTTTCGTTAATTGAAGCATCCTACTGAAATCCAATTCTGCTACATAGCATTTCCTTTGAATATCGTAGTTTTCCATCACCAGAGGATGAATTTCTCCCAGGGTACCGATGACATGATTGCCTACCAATAAATTGGCACATCGGCCCGGGTGGAAGGTAGGATGGTTTTTTTCCGCTTCGAATTCCAGCTCCTCAATTCCCAAATACTTAAACAAGGCTTCTACAGCCCCCTTTAAAGTAAAGAAATCCTCTTCACCATAAAGACCCATTACCAGGCTGGGGATTTCATGGGGGAGCTTTTCACCTTCCTTTGGAATAAAGATACTACCAATTTCAAAGGCCCTGACTCCTTCAACCCTGTGATTTTGGTTTCTTCCCAGTACCTCCATCATATTGGGCAAAAGACTGGTTCTCATAACACTGGTTTCATCCCCCAGGGGATTTAAAAGTCTGACAAAGTTCCGTTTCAGGCTGGATTCCTGTAAATTAATTTTATCTGCCCCCTTGGGACTGACAAAGGAATAGGTAAGAATTTCATTGAAGCCCATGGCAATTAAGGCTTCCTTCGCGGTATCCTGAACTTTTTGGCCATTGGTTTTTCCTCCCACAGCCACGTTCCCCTTCATCATGGTTGACGGAATTCGATTATAGCCATAGATTCTTCCGATCTCCTCTACAAAATCGGCTTCCATTTGAAGGTCATCTCTGAAGGTGGGTATCACCACATTAATTGTATCGCCACAGTCTTCCGCTTCAATTTCAAGCCGTTGTAAATATTTTACCATTTCTGCCGTAGTCAGGTCAGTTCCCAAAAGCTCATTCATCCGACCAGCGCGTATGGTTAAATTCCTTGGCTCCTTCTTAACAGGGTATTCATCCACCACCACATCAACAACCCTTCCGGCCCCTAGCTCTTCCATCAACTGACAGGCACGATTGGCAGCCAATAGAGCGATATTGGCATCGACTCCCTTTTCATACCGGGCAGAGGCTTCGGTTCTTAAGGCCAGCTTTTTAGAGGTGGCTCGAATGTTGTCTCGATTAAAGCTGGCAGATTCCAGCAGTACTGTTTTAGTAGCGGCTGTTACCTCTGACTCTTCTCCTCCCATAACCCCTGCAATGGCCAGGGTCTTTTTGGCATCAGCAATGACAGTCATGGTTTCATCCAACACCCGTTCTACCCCATCCAGTGTTTTAAAGGTTTCACCAGCTGTAGCCCTTCGAACAATGATTGTATTTTCGGCCACATAGTTGAGGTCAAAGGCATGAAGGGGCTGACCGTATTCCAGCATCACATAATTGGTAATGTCAACCACATTATTGATGGGTCTGACGCCTGCCTTCATCAACCGTTGCTGCATCCATAGGGGTGATGGTTTAATTTCAATATCCTGAATTACCCTGGCCACATACCTTCCACAGCCCTGGGAATCCTCTATTTTTACCTTAATGCCAAAATCCCCCTGAACCGCCCCTTTGATTTGAATATCCGGGTATTTTACTGTGGTATCCAAAGTAGCGGCGGCTTCCCGGGCAAGACCCAAAATACTCAAACAATCTGGTCTGTTGGGGGTAATTTCAAATTCTATAATGTCGTCTTCATAGGGTACTGCCTCGGCCAATTCACCCCCCAATGGATATGCCTTATCAAGAATCCAGATGCCATCCTTCAGCTCCTGGGGAATAAGATTTTCTGGAATCCCCAATTCCTCCTGGGAACAAAGCATCCCTTCTGAAACTTCGCCACGGAGCTTTCCCTTTTTAATTTTTAATCCTCCTGCCAGACGGGCCCCGTCAATGGCCACCGGTACATAATCACCTTCTTTAATGTTTTTAGCCCCCGTTACAATTTGCAGCATTTGACTGCCTGTATTAATTTTAGTAATTACCAGCTTATCTGCATTGGGATGGGGAACAATGGACTCTATTTTCCCAACCACCACACCTTTTATTTCCTTTCCCAGGAACTCGATTCCCTCTACCTTTGAGCCCGACATGGTCATTCGGTCTCCAAACTCCTTGGCATCAATATCTATATCTACATAATCCTTTAACCACTTTAATGGTGCCAGCATGTTAATCCCTCCTGTTATTTAAAATTGGTTTAGAAACCGCATATCATTTTCAAAGAATAATCTGATATCGTCCACATTATGCTTTGACATCACCAGCCGATCGATTCCCATACCAAAGGCAAAGCCACTGTAGACTTCTGGGTCTATACCGCAATTTCTCAATACATTGGGGTGAACCATCCCTGCCCCCAACAGCTCAATCCAGCCGCTTCCCTTACAGAAGCCACAGCCCTTACTGCCGCATTTAAAGCAGGTTACATCCATTTCTGCACTGGGCTCGGTAAAAGGGAAGTTATGGGGTCTGAATTTGGTCTTGGTTTGATCCCCTAAAAAGCGTTTTGCAAAGACCTCAAGGGTTCCCTTCAGGTCGGCAAGGGTAATGCCCTTATCCACCACGAGGCCCTCCAGCTGATGAAACATGGGGGAATGGGTAGCATCAGGGGTATCATTTCGAAAACATCGGCCAGGGGAAATAATTCGGATGGGGGGCTTTATTTTTTCCATAACCCGAACCTGTACAGGAGAGGTTTGGGTTCTTAAGACCACATCATCACTAATATAAAAGGTATCTGACATATCCCTTGATGGATGATTGGGGGCAGCATTTAAGGCATCGAAATTATGGTAAACAGTTTCTACCTCGGGTCCCTCGGCCACCCTAAAGCCCATACCAATGAAAATCTCCATCAGCTCATCCATTCCCTGTACCAGTGGATGCTTTTTACCAATGGCAATCTTTTTACCAGGCATGGTGACATCAATAGACTCAGATTCCAGCCTTTGCTGAAGCTCCTTATTTTTTATTGAATCCTTGGCCTGCTGTAATTGGACTTCAATACTGGCCCTGACCTCATTGGCAATTTTCCCAATTAGGGGTCTTTCCTCCGGAGAAAGGGAACCCATGCCCCTCAATACCTCGGTTAATTCTCCCTTTTTCCCTAAATACTTTACTCTGACCCTTTCCAGGTCTTCTGAAGAACCAGCCCCAAGAATTTCCTCTCTGGCTGCTCCTTCAAGCTGTTTTAATTTTGCTTCCATTGAAATTACTCCTTTCTATTGGGAATATTAAACTATATAAAAATGAACAAGATTACTTCAATTGGGCAAAACAAAAACCTCCATCCCAAAGGGACGAAGGTCTGCTCCGCGGTACCACCCTAATAGCATTGACTTGACGCCAATGCCACTCAAAGGCCATAACGGGGCCCACCGATAAAGCCTACTTTAGGCTTCAGCTTTATAGCTCGGGAGAGAACTTCTGCTGTACTTATTTTAAGATGCTTTCAGCCTCTGGCATCTTATCTCTTCAAAAACAGTCTACAGCATACTTTGCTCCTTCATTGCCGTTGTTCATCTATTGAATTAATTGACAATCAGTTTTCTATACATAATATAGGCTGTAACGGAACCGGTTAGTTCAAAAATCTTCCAGAATACTTCTGCTGTCTTCACGGAACCCCACTCCTTCCCTATAGCCATTTATAGCTTCATTATAGCATAGGTTAATAGTGGAAACAAGGCCATTTCCAAGGTAGACAAAAGCTTTTTGAAATTTCTAAAATCAATCGATTCCCCTGTTTTCCAGGGCCTTATAGATTAAAATTCCAGCCGCCACCGAAGCATTTAAGGATTCGATTTTACCATTTATGGGTATTTTCACCACTTCATCAGCTTTACCTAAAAGCTGCTCCTCAATACCATTGGCTTCATTGCCAAAAATCAAGGCGATTTTTCCCCTATAGGAAATGGTGTTATAGTATTGATCGGTTGACAGGCCTGTGGCAATGGTTTTTACCCCATGGGCCCCAAGATGATCAACAATGATCGTTTCTTCCTGCCATTGAAAAATAGGTAGGTGAAAAATGGCCCCCATGGTAGATCGAAGGGTTTTCTGATTATAGGGGTCTACACACCCCTTGGTCAATATCACCCCATGGGCCCCGGCCCCTTCGGCCGTCCTAATGATGGTTCCCAGATTACCAGGGTCCTGTATTCGATCCAATACCACCAAAAACAGGTCTTTCCTTTCTAACAGGCTCCCTAGATTATGGCTCCTTTGATTAATGACAGCCACAACCCCCTGGGGTTGTTCTGTATCGGCCAGTTTTTCTAGCAGCTTGTCGGAAAGATACACCAATGGGTATTTTTCTCTCTTTAATCGATCCAGAAGGGCCTCGCCACCCCGAAGCTTGTTAAGGGAATCGCTGTAGAGAATATATTCTATTGATTCTCCATGATCCAGGGCCTCTTGCAGGATTCGTAGGCCTTCTATCATAAATTGCCGATGTTTTTCACGGTTCTTTTTCTGTCTCAGGCCCTTCACATGCTTTACAATAGCATTGTTTTCACTGGTTATCATTAGGCTTCCCAAAAACTTCACCCTTTATTTTTCTAATTTTTTTAGATCATCGTTATGCCCCACCACGACTAACACATCATCACGATGGATGACATCCTTGGCACTGGGGGAAACATTAATATGCTTCCCGTGCTTGATGGCCATTACGTTAATCCCGTATTTAGAGCGTATATTGGTTTCAACCAGGGTTTTTCCTTCCCATTCCTCCAGGGCAGTAATTTCCATGATACTATAGTCGGGTGCCAGCTCTATATAATCTAAAATATTGCTGGAAACCAGGTTATGGGCTACCCTCATTCCCATATCCCTTTCTGGAAATACGACCCTATCGGCCCCAATTTTATAGAGCACTTTGGCATGAAGCTCATTTTGGGCCTTGGCAACCACATATTTTACTCCCAGCTCCTTGACAATTAAAGTGGCCATAATGGAGGATTGTATGTTGGAGCCAATGGTAATAACGGCCACATCAAAATTTCTGATGCCCAGTGACCTTAAGGCAACTTCATCGGTGGTATCACATTGCACCGCATGGGTTACCTCGTCAGAAATATGCTGCACCGTATCTTCATCTTGATCAATGGCCAATACATCATTACCCATTTTGTACAGGGTTTTGGCTACACTGCTGCCAAAACGCCCACATCCGATTACGACAAACTGTTTCATAAATTCACCTTCCTATCCCACCATTACCTTTTCTTCGGGGTATTTTACCGTACCTTTGTTTTTACGCTGCTGTCGTGCTAAGGCAAAGGCCACCGTTAAGGGCCCTAATCTGCCGAAAAACATAATAACAATAATTAGAAGCTTCCCTACAATGCTTAAGTCGGGGGTTATGCCCATGCTGAGGCCGACTGTTCCTATGGCAGAGACTGCTTCGAATAAAACCTCTACAAAGGAGAAGGCCCTCTCTGTTACCGTTAAAACCATGGTGGCTCCAAAGACAATCAGAATTCCCACCACCCCAATGGTCAGGGAGCGATTAACAATGCTTCTGGGAATCCGCTTTCCAAAGGCCTCTGTATCTTCTCGTCCTCGAATAACCGAAATGACTGTTAATATCAAAACCCCCAGGGTTACTGTTTTAATTCCCCCAGCCGTTGATGCGGGAGAACCTCCTATAAACATGAAGATCATGGTCATAAGCTTCGAAGCATCGGTTAGTTGACTGATATTCAAGGTATTAAAGCCGGCTGTTCTGGGTGTAACAGACTGGAACAGGGCCGCCAGAAGCTTGCCACCAAAGCCCAGACTCCCCAGGGTTTGAGGATTGCTCCATTCTAAAAGTAAGAAAAATAAAAAGCCGAACAAAATTAAGATTCCTGTGCTTAATAATGTAATTTTTGAGTGAAGACTTATTTTTTTAAAGCTTCTGCGTAAAATTATATCCACAAGAACTGAAAAACCCAACCCGCCAACAATAATCAGAAGCATCACAGTAAAATTAACAATTGGGTCTTTAACATAGGGCATCAGGCTGACGCCATTGCCAATAATATCAAAGCCGGCATTACAAAAAGCTGAAATGGAATGAAAAATTGAGTAGGCAATGCCTTTTAAAAACCCAAATTGCGGTACAAAGCGAAAAGAAAGGAAGAAGGCCCCTAACCCTTCTATGGCAAAGGTGCCAAAGACTATGTACCGTGTAAATCTCACCAGCCCTGCAAGGCTGTTCTGGTTCAGGGCCTCTTGAATGACCAATCTTTCCTTTAAGGAAATCTTTTTACCCAGAAATAGTGCTACCATTGTAGCCATGGTCATAAAGCCTAACCCACCTACTTGAATTAACAGTAATATGATGGTTTTGCCAAAGGGACTCCAAAAAGTACCAGTGTCTACCACTGCCAAACCGGTCACGCAAACCGCCGAGGTGGCGGTAAAAAGTGCATCAACAAAGCCAATGCTTCTTCCTGTAACGTTGGCAATGGGCAGATTTAATAAAATGGCACCCATTAAAATAATTGCACCAAAGCCCATTACCAGGACTTGGGTAGGCTCAAGCCTTATTTTTTCTAGCTTATCCATTGTATCCCTCTTTCAATTCCATATTCCTATAGAAGATTTATACCCATTATAGCATTGACTTTTTTATCTGAAAAGCCTTATATCGTAAAAGCAGGTCTATTATATCATTATTTCCCATGGGATCGTTGATTATATACAAATAAAGAAAAGAGTCCCTTAAAAGGGACCCTAGTACCTTGCGTCACCTAAATTAACGGATTGTCACTGGTGAAATTCCCCCATAGCGGTGTTGTCGCCAATCGCCATATTTCCGATATAGCTTCTTCCTCCGCTTACCCTTGGAAATTGGCTCAGGCCCTATCTGTCATTTAAATGGCGCAAGGTACTAGCCTTATAAAAGCCCCTATCTTCTTGGTCGCTTCAAATCCAAGCCACAGCCTTACGTATCTTGATATACGCTGCCTTCGCTGGTTTTTCCTGCACCTTGAATTTAGGGGCTTTAACTGGCTGGTTTTGTTGATATATAAAGAAACTAAGCGTTTAGTTTTTGTTTTACAGTATCAACCAGTTTTGCAAATCCTTCTTTATCATGAATAGCCATATCGGCTAAAACTTTTCTGTTCATTTGAATTCCACTTAATTTTAAACCATTAATAAATTTAGAATAAGATAAGCCGTTTGCTCTGGTGGCAGCGTTGATTCTGCTGATCCATAGCTTTCTAAATTCTCTTTTCTTTTGTTTTCTGCCAATGTATGCTTGCTTTAAGGCCTTCATAACAAACTGGTTAGCAGGTCTAAACAGCTTGCTTCTTGCACCCCTAAAGCCCTTTGCCAGCTTCAATACTTTTTTATGTTTTTTACGTGCATTTACAGCACCTTTAACTCTAGCCATGTTGATAACCCTCCTTTTCTAAGTTTCTTTTATCGTAATAATTGTGCAATTCGTTTTTGGTCGCCTTTAAATACAAGGGTTCCTTTTCTAAGATTTCTCTTTCTCTTTGCACTTTTCTTGGTTAGAATATGGCTTTTAAACGCTTTGAACCGTTTAATCTTACCTGTTTTAGTCTTTTTAAGTCTTTTAGCTGCTCCCTTATGGGTTTTCATTTTTCCCATTAGAATTTCCTCCCTTCAAGTTATGCATTTTTTGGAGTTAAGATCATAATCATTTGTTTTCCTTCTAGCTTAGCGTCCTTTTCTATGGTGCTAACCTCTGTCAGGAGCTGGGCAAATTCCTTTATAACCTTTAGGCCAATGGAAGTATTGCTTAATTCTCTACCTCTAAACCTTAAAGTGACCTTAACCTTATCACCGCTCTGCAGAAATTTTCTTGCCTGATTAGCCTTTACATTTAAGTCGTGACTTTCAATGTTGGGGCTTAGGCGAACTTCCTTAATGGTGATGATTTTTTGCTTTTTCTTGGCTTCCTTTTCCTTTTTGGCAAGCTCATACTTGTATTTGCCATAGTCCATAATTCTACAAACCGGTGGCTTTGCTTGGGGGGCAATTTTCACTAAATCTAGATTTTTGCTGCTGGCAATGCTTAAAGCCTCATTTAGAGAAACGATCCCCAATTGTTCCCCCTCTGAATCGATTAGCCTCACTTCTCTGTCTTTGATCTCTTCATTGATCTGAAGTTCATTTAGATCTCTAATAAGTAGACACCTCCTATAATACCCTGGTTAACTCAACAAAAAAACGAATACATATTGTATCCGCTTCGTCAATAGTGGCTGGAAAATCACATTAATAATGATCCATCTATTAACCCTGCGAACCTGGTTGCAGGGTGAGAAGCGGAAACCTTCTGCTTTGTTATCTATAATATCTTATCAGCCGCCAGTACTTTTGTCAACAAAAACTTAAAATTTGTTTTCAAAGAAAATATATCATTATCTAAAAGGATTCCCTGATTCCAAAAATAAATTACAATTATTTGCCTATTAATTTATCAGATAAATCCATTATTTTTCTGTCATAATTGGGGCATGCTACTTGTAAACACATAGATAGGGTGGTGAATTAATGAAGAAAAGAATTGTATTTATTTTACTGTGTATTTTTCTTTCTCTAACGGTCATTTCCAGCTACGGACTATGGACCAATGGTGAAGTTAATCGTACCTTTACCTTCGGAGATCGAATTTTAGTGATAGGAATTACCCTTTTTCTTTTTATCTATTATATCAGATTAGATAAATCCCCTCAATATGCCCATGCGACCATTAATAATGAAAAAAAGGAAAAGGATCAAAACAATACAGAGATGTTTACCAAACCCAAAATCACCTTTGAGGATGTGGCAGGCCTGGATGAGGTGAAGGAGGAGCTCATTGAAGTAATCGACTTCATTAAAAAGTCTGAGAAATATATTAAAATGGGCGCCAAAATACCTAAGGGTATATTATTCTACGGCCCTCCGGGAACTGGTAAAACCCTATTGGCCTCAGCAGTGGCAGGGGAAACAAAGTCTGCCTTTTTTTCTGCCAGCGGATCTGAATTTGTTGAAAAGTATGTTGGTGTCGGTGCCAAAAGAATTCGGACTCTCTTTGAAAAGGCAAAAAAAGAAGCCCCCAGTGTCATTTTTATTGATGAAATCGATGCAATTGGTGCCAAAAGGCATCTTGACAGCAATAATGAAAAGGATCAAACCCTTAACCAGCTTTTAGTCGAGCTGGACGGCTTTAATACCGATCAAACAGTGGTGGTGATCGGTGCCACCAACCGATTGGATTTATTAGATGAAGCCCTTTTAAGACCCGGCCGTTTTGATCGCCATATGTATATTGGTAACCCCAATGTTAGGGCCAGGGAGGAAATATTAAGGGTTCATACTAAAAATAAGCCCCTGAGCCCTGATGTCAACATTTGTGATTTAGCCAAAAAAACCCACGGACTAAGTGGAGCCCATCTGTCTAATATTGCCAATGAGGCAGCCATTATAGCCGTTCGAAAAAACGAAACAATCATTACGCCAGATCATTTTGAGGCTGCCATTGAACGGGTTATTGCAGGGCTTCAGGTTAAAAATCCCACGGTACTCTTTAGAGAAAAGGAAATTGTTGCCTATCACGAGGCGGGCCATGCCCTGATCGGAAAAATTCTCAGCACCGATATGGTACAAAAGGTATCGATTATTCCCCGGGGGCAGGCACTGGGCTATGTGCTTCATATGCCCCAGGAGGATCGTTATATTATGACCAAGCAGGAGCTAATGCATAAAATTATGGTTATGCTGGGAGGACGGGCAGCAGAGGAATTGGTCTTTAATCATCTGTCTACCGGAGCAAAGGATGACTTGAAAAAGGTTTCTGATATTGCCCTGCAAATGGTTTGTGAATATGGCATGAGTGAATTAGGCGTATTAAGCCAGGAACCCGGAATCACCAGGGGATTAAGCCAACCGATTACCCGGGAGATGAATAAAATTATTGACGAATGCTATCAACAGACCCTAATGCAGCTAAAATGTCATCGGCCAGCCCTTGATAAAATCTCTGGTGCCCTATTGGAAAAGGAAACCCTTAATTGCGAAGAGCTAACTACCCTTTTAGAGGAATTTAAATTTGAAGATCAGGAGCTAAAGGCAGTATAATATATTAAATACAGAAGACGATGAATTAAAGGCCTGCATCGTCTTCTTGCTTTTCTAAGACTTCTCTTTATTGGGCTTGATGGCAGGTAAAACAATTTCTGCCCTCACCCCCTTTCCCAAATCGCCTGATAATATCAAACGCCCCTGATGGGCCCTTGCAATTCTTTCAACCATGGGTAACCCTAACCCATGGCCATTATAACGGGTCCCTCTTCTTTTAGAGGAATAGGGTAATTCCAGCAGATCAAAAAATTCGTTTTCAGAAATTCCCTTGCCATTATCAGCTACAATGAAGCTACAGGTTTTATGGTCTGCATTAAAGGCTGTCTGTAACCGTATCAGGCAGCCATCAGGATTATGGTTAATACTGTTTTGTATCAGGTTTGTAATGGCACGGCTCAGCAGCCTTTCATCTCCATTGACCTGAGCACCTTCATCTGAAATTTCCACATCCAGCGTATACCCTTCATCCAGCCCATTATTTAAAAACTCCGATGCAATTTGTCTTGCCAATACAGATAGCCGAATGGGTCTTTTATTGAGGGGTTGCATTTCATATTCCAGCATTGAAACAAGGTTTAAGTCACTGACCAGAGCACGCAGCTTTTCTGCCTGCTGCCGTATAATAGCGGCATGGTGCCTTTGCTGCGTGGGAATATGACTATTTTCCTCCAGCTCACTGGCATAACCCAACACCATCGAAAGGGGCGTTCGGATATCGTGGGAAATACCGGCAATCCAGTTGGAGCGGGCTTCATCCCTGCTTTGTAAGCTTTCATTTCTTTGCTGTAATAAGGCCGATGTACGGTTGATATGCTGTGCAAGGTTTCGTAATATCCCCTTTGGCTCTACAAAGGTTTCCCTATCCTCTGCCAGGGATTGTATTCCTTGGATCAGGGGCTTGATGGAACGAATTAATCTATAGCCGATAAGCAGCGATAAAAATAATGCCAGTACTATATTTACCATAACTAAAGAGGCCATTCTTAAAGGCAGATCAGAAACCCAGTGTGTCGCAAGGATATACTGGTATTTTGCTAAGCTGTTTTTCGGATACCCCATGACCACCAGCCCTTCATCATGGGCCCACACAAAAACGGGAAAATCCAACAAATAGCCCTTGGTAAACCTGGCCACGTCGGTTAGTGAATATGCTTCGGGAATTTCTTCGGGGAGCATATAGCTCCATACTACGTGCCCGGCAGCGTCAATCAACATTGCCCATGCATCATTCTGCTGCAATAATCTTTGTGCCTGGGATTCCAAAGAATAAGTATTGGCTGAGGGATGCAAACCCTCTGCCACAAATTGAACAAGGCCGGCAGAAGACTGACTCTCTTCCATTCCCTTAAGAACCCAGGTACCTAACAAGATTAAGTTGAAAACCAGCAGAAAAGCTGATATGGCCATGGTTGCTCCGATAAAGCGTTTTAAGATACGCACTGTCCCCTCCATTTTTATTTCTCCTTTACCATCAGCTTATATCCCAACCCTCGAATGGTCAGCAAATATTCCGGATTAGAAGGGTTCGATTCGATTTTTTCACGAATGCGGCGGATATGAACCATTAGTGTGTTTTCGTAGCCATAATAATCATCTCCCCATGCAGCCTGACAAAGGGCATCGCTGGTTACAATACGATTTCGATTTTCATAGAGCTTAAACAGTAATGTATGTTCCTTTGCCGTTAAGGGATATTCACCGCTATCAAACCGAACAATACCGCTCTCAAGATCAATCATGCGGCCCCCCAGCTGAAAGACAGGCCGTTGATCCTGCTTAAGGGGCAAATAAACCCGTCTCAGTATTGCCATTAGTCGCAGAATCAGTTCCCGTGGTAAAAACGGCTTTACAACATAATCATCCGCTCCAAGTCCAAGTCCTAATAAACGATCTTCATCTTCACCCCTTGCTGATAAAAAAAGGACTGGCATATCTGATAATTGTCGTAAGGACGAAAGAAGTGAAAATCCGTCTCCGTCAGGCAGCATAACATCCAAAATGGCAATGTCTGGCTTAGCAGACCGACATTGCTTTAACGCTTCCTCACAGCTAGAAGCCTGATAAATACGGGTAAACCCTTCTTTACGCAGGAAAGTATCCAGCATATTCCTGATCTCATCTTCATCATCAACAATAAGCAGTTTTTTATTTTTTATATCATCCATATAAAATCACCCACAATCATTATATATTACTTTTTTTCTCATTTCGCCCTTATATTATTCCTTTTTTATGATTTAAGGTTGATGTAAGGTTATTGTCAGCCTGAAGAAAGGTTGACCTGTTATGCTTTGAATCAAGAACCTGTTAAACAGATTGGAGGAAGTAATATGAGTCAAGTTGTTTTTACCCGCAATCTTTCCAAGCGTTACGACAATGTTTACCGTGTAAGGGATATCAATTTATCGGTATGTGAAGGTGATATTTATGGTTTTCTGGGCCCCAATGGGGCAGGAAAATCCACCACATTAAAAATGATTTTGGGGTTGACCCAACCCACTGAAGGCAGTGTCATGGTCTTTGGAAAGGATTTTGCAGTAAACCGTCGTCTTATTTTAAGTCAAACCGGCTCCCTCATTGAATCCCCATCCTATTACGGGCATCTTACTGGCCTTGAAAATATGCGTATTATCCAAAGACTTAGGGATGCACCCCACAAAAATGTTTCGGAAGCGCTGAAGATTGTTCGGTTGGAAAACCAAAAGGATAAAAAAGTAAGTCAATATTCCCTGGGAATGAAGCAACGCCTGGGAATCGCCATGGCGTTGTTATCTTTCCCAAGGCTCTTGATTCTGGATGAGCCTACAAATGGCCTTGACCCTGCCGGAATCGGTGAAATTCGGGAACTGATTAAATCACTGCCTCAGCGTTATGGAATGACAGTACTGATTTCCAGTCATCTTCTTGCTGAAATTGAGCAGATTGCAACCTCAGTAGGTATTATTAAGGATGGAATGATGATGTTTCAAGGGAGAATGGATGTACTGAAAAACAAAAACCAACCGACTATCAGGATAAAAACACGAAACAACAGGATGGCACAGGAGCTTCTTTCAGCTAAGGGTTTCTCTTTGACACAAAGTGAGACTTCTTTAGTATTGGAAGGGTTGACTGATGAACAGGTTATTCAAGTGAATCGAAATTTAGTGGCAGCTGGTATTGATGTTCTACGTATCGAAGAACAAAAAAAGACCCTGGAAAACATTTTTCTAGATATTACTGGAAAGGAGGGAAGCCTGTAATGAAGGCCATTACCCTTGAATTTTACAAATTACGTCATAAGCATCTGTTCTTGATGGTTACATCGTTTTTACTGGTGGAAATCACCTGGGCCTTTATGGCGGCCGGCGTATCCTTTTCCCGTAATCCTGCCAATGTAGGATGGGAACCGCTGATTGCAATGCTGTCTTCTATAAATGGACTGTTTTTTCCCATTCTATCAGCAATATGCGTATCTCGTATTTGTGATATGGAGCATAAAGGAAATACGTGGAAGCTGTTGCTGACCGTTTCTGTCAAGAAGAGTGAGCTTTATGCTGCAAAATATATCGTCGCTTCTATCGTTATGCTGTGGGCATGTATATTGCAGGTAATTGCCATGGCAGCATTTGCTGTTATCTACGGTATTGGGCAGTCTGTACCCTTTTTTCTGCTGGCTCGCTTCTTAATGGGAACAGCCTTAACAAGCATGATCATTATTGCACTACAGCAATGGGCCTCCATGGCATTGAAAAACCAGGCCTTCGCACTATCCCTCGGGATGATCGGAGGCTTTATTGGAATGGCTGGGGATTTATTTCCATCGGGTATACGAAAATTTCTTATATGGTCCTACTACACAGGTCTAAGCCCCATTACACAAAGCTATACAGGTGAAACAATACAGTTTATTGTACGGGATATGAGTTCATTACTGCCTGGGATGGTGGTACTGGCTGTAGTCGGAATGGCTATTTATCTGGTTGGAAGCTGCCATTTATCCAGGCAAGAGGTATAAGGAGGGTGAATATGTTAAGAAGATGTGTTACTGCTGAGTGGATGAAGCTGCGTCATTCCCATATATGGGTGATCCTGGTGGTTCTTCCCCTTGTAAGTATATTAATTGGCTGTGCTAATTTTTACATGAACCAGGGTGTACTGGAGCAGGAATGGTATAGCCTATGGTCCCAGGTGGGTTTATTTTATGGGGAATTTTTCTTTCCCCTTCTAATTGCTATTTGCTGTGCCTTTATGTGGAGGCTGGAGCATCTTAATAAAAACTGGAATATGATTATGACCGCCCCCGTATCAGCAACCACGATTTTCGTGGCTAAATTGATTGTAGTTGGCATACTGTTGATTTTTGTTCAAGGCTTCTTTTTTCTGTTATACCTCATTGGCGGAAGGCTGATCGGATTAACCGCTGCCCTTCCTGGCGAACTACCTGGATGGCTGCTTAGGGGCTGGATCGCTGCCCTTTCAATCTCCAGCATGCAATTGGCACTGTCTATGGGTATCCGCAGTTTTGCTATTCCTATTGGTATTGGTTTATGCGCATCCTTTCTTGGCCTAGGAATATATGTCATTCATTTAGGTCTGTTTTTTCCCCATTCTTTACTGACCATGGGGATGGGCGTACTCAGCCAGACAAGCCTTTCATCCCAAAGCAGCCATCTTATATTTTTTATAATGAATCTTTTATACATTGCTTCTATCAGTGCAGGGGCCATTCATTGGATGGGTAAATCAGATGTGAAAGCTTAAACAGAGAAAGGAGATTTATGACAAAGACAACCAAAGGATTCAATGAATTGCCTGACCCCGTCAAGGCTGTCTGTATAAAATAGCAGGTACATTGTTATATCAAAAAGCATCTGCCAGCTTAGTATTCGGCAGATGCTTCTCCATTATATCTTACAGCTTTTAAAATTTTTACATTTGCTTATTCTCAATTTCCTTGATGATATTCTCGATAAATTGGGCTGAAGCCATAACACCCATTTCACCCTGGTCTCGGGATCGAACCGCCACTGAATCTGCCTCTATTTCTTTATCACCTAGTACGAGCATATAGGGTACCCTTTGTAGCTGGGCTTCCCGAATTTTATAACCAATTTTCTCATTTCTGGAATCTAGCTCAACCCGGATTCCCTTTTCCTTCATGTTATCTCTAAGTTTTTCAGCATAGGCCATATGCTTATCGGTAATGGGTAAAATTTTCGCCTGTACCGGAGCCAGCCAGGTTGGAAACTTTCCTGCATAATGCTCTATCAGAATACCAATAAATCGTTCAATACTGCCATAGAGTACCCGATGAATCATAATGGGCCGGTGTTTTTCTCCATCTGCCCCCACATAGGTTAAATCAAAACGCTGGGGCATTTGGAAATCCAATTGAATTGTACCACACTGCCAGGTACGCCCAATACAGTCCTCCAGGTGGAAGTCAATTTTGGGGCCATAGAAGGCTCCGTCTCCTTCGTTGATTTTGTAAGGAAGTCCTTTGGCTTCGAGGGCTTCCTTCAGGGAGCTGATGGCTAAATCCCATTCCTCATCGGTTCCCATGGAATCCTCAGGCCTTGTGGAAAGCTCTACATGATACTTGAACCCAAAAAGGGTATAGACATAGTCTACAAAATCAATTACCCCTATGATCTCTTCCTTAATTTGCTCCGGTAGCATAAATAGATGGGCATCATCCTGTGTAAAGCATCTTACCCGCATGAGTCCGTGAAGGGCCCCAGAAAGCTCATGGCGATGCACCAGGCCCAATTCTCCCATTCTGAGAGGGAAATCCCGGTAGCTGTACATTTTTCGTTTATAGGTTAAAATCGCACCGGGGCAGTTCATCGGCTTAACTGCATAACGTTCATCATCAATATCTGTAAAATACATATTTTCTTGATAATGGGCCCAGTGTCCCGATTGACGCCATAGCTGCTCATTGAGTATAATAGGAGTCTTAATTTCATCATATCCCCGTTTAATATGCTCTTTTCTCCAGAAATCCTCCAGCTGATTTCTCAACACCATTCCCTTGGGATGGAAAAAGGGGAACCCTGGCCCTTCCTCCTGTAGACTGAAAAGATCTAACTCCTTACCGATTTTACGGTGATCTCTTTTTTTAGCTTCTTCAAGCCGATGCAGATATTCCTCCAGGTCCTTCTTCTTTTCAAAGGAGATTCCATAGATTCTTTGTAGCATTTTATTTTTTTCGTTTCCTCGCCAATAGGCCCCTGCTACGCTTAAGAGTTTAATAGCCTTTACCTTATCTGTTGAAAGCAAATGGGGGCCTGCACAAAGGTCGGTAAATTCTCCCTGCCGATAAAAGGAAATTACCTCATCCTCAGGCAGGTCTTGAATCAACTCAACCTTGTAGTCTTCATTCTGCTTTTCCATCAGCTCGATTGCTTCATTCCTTGGCAGTTCAAACCGGCTGATTTCAAGCTTTTCTTTGGCAATACGCTGCATCTCCGCCTCGATTTTTTCTAAATCCTCTGGTGTAAATTTATGGTCAGAATCAAAATCGTAATAATATCCATTATCGATGGCGGGGCCGATGGCCAGCTTTGTATTGGGGTACAGTCTTTTTACCGCCTGGGCAAGAATATGGGAGGTGGTATGCCAGAAGCTTTCCTTTCCGCCCTCATCCTCAAATCGAAGGATATTTAGCTCACAATCTGCCTCTATGGGGTATCTAAGATCCACCACCTGACCGTTTACTTCTCCGCCTACGGCAACCCTGGCCAATCCTTCACTGATTTCTTTGGCAATTTCATAGACAGTAGTCCCCTGGTTCACCTCTCTGACAGAACCATCCTTTAAAGTTATCTTTACCTTTTCCATGTTCTAAACCTCCCTTTCATTAAAAAATATAAAAGCCCCTCATCCTAAAAGCATAGGACGAGAGACTGTTCCCGCGGTTCCACCTAAATTGATTAAAACCCAACTCATTGATGTTAACGGAATCACCGATTTTCCTTTCATCCTTTCGATTACTCAGAAATAGCTCGAAGGTAGTTTTCAGCTAATCATCTACAGAAGCACTTTCAGCCGGGATGCTTCCTCTCTAGGTATTGGGGCTAGCCTACTCTTCCTTCATCATTGCTTTTTCAATATGTTAAGATTTATTATATTCAATTCATATCCCCCTTGTCAAGTATCTAATCACTATTTTTCTACAATAACATAATTATTATACCTTGAACTAGTCCAATGATAAAACCCAAGACTCCTCCCAGGACCTCAATATGCTTCAGCTCTCTTTTGGCAATTCTAAGAACCATTTCTTCAAGCTTGTCCATTGGAAAACGATTAATCCTTTTTTCTACCATTTCAGCAAGATTAATTTTTTCTGACGCCGAGTGAATCATGTTCTCCACCGAAGCATTGATTAAGTCGGTTGCTTCTTGTTCTATTACCTCATCAATATATCGTTTTATGGCACTTTTAAGGGATGCAGGTAAAATTCCGGGCAACCGCTCCTCCAGTACACGATTAATTTTATTTTTGATAATTTCTATTAAGGCACTTTGATCCTGATTTGAAATAAACTGCTCAATAATTTCTTCTATGGAAAGCAGCTCCTCTTGAATTGTCGTTCCTATGCTTTTGGCAATTTCATTCTTCCTCTTAGGGATCAGCCCCTGTAGCTTTATGTTTAACAGGGGAATCATTACAGGTTCAAAGGGTCTAAACAGCAGCTTAATTGCAATATAGTTGGTTATCCAGCCAATTAAGGCACCGATTGCTGCCAGAATAAGTACTAGTGCGAATTTCATTTTGGGCCATCCTTTCTAGTGTACAACTTGAATAATTTAGTATTATATCACGATTAACCCTGAAAATCTATCCCTGTTAAGATAAATAAAAGCCCTGGTTCTCCCAAGGCTAAGGTTTAAATAAAAATATTCAAATAACTTCTACCTTCAGGCTATTCCTTTCCCAAATTTGATTCTATTGAACACAGCTCGCAACCATTACAAAGAGTAACCTTAGAAGCAAAGACCCGATTGATGGTTTTAATTACCTCTGTTTTTCCCATTCCGGGAAATTGATGAATCATGATTTGTTCTGGAGCCATGGTTATCAAGGCACTCATCAAAATGTCTTCATAGCTTAAAAAGTTATTTTCGGTAATTTCGCTGGCAATTTCCCGAAGGTAGTCGTTATTAATTAATTGATATTGTTCGTCGTACAGCTTATAACGATGGTCTTGATCCAACACCAGGTGTATTATTTTTACCTTGGAATCTTGAATATCTACGAAGTATTTTAGCAGCTTAATAAAATCATTATATTCTTTATTGCTGATAAAGTCTTCAATGGCTCTTTCAACGGTTTCTTCCAAATCCATCATATAATCCTTCAGACTAAAGGTAATAAAACCTCTTATATTGATTTCTATCTGTTCATTTAAGTGATCCATCAGTCTTTTTAAGACCCTTGATTTTCTGGAATAAGCCTCTTGATTTATCAGTAGGGCCTCTTCACTTTCTTCCTTCAACAGATCCATGGCATTTCTTTCAATTTCTAATTTTTCTCGCTCATCAAAGTAATCGTACTCTTGATTGAGAATTTTTGTGATTAATTGATTTTCTTCATAGCATTGTATATAATCCCATAATGCGTTGGCAATACTATATTTAAAGATACTTAAAAAATCACTCAGCGGATAATGATTGATGCTTTCAATTTTCACACTATACTCAATATAGTAAAAGGGTTCGCCAAAGCTAACCTCTTCTTCAATCTCTATGCCTTCATTTAAATAAGGCATAAGCTGTCTTTTAATCTTTGAAGAAATTAAATCAATACTTCTATCTGAGGCTATGGTTAAAAGCTTCATGCTGTTCACTCCCTTCGCTGTACTAGTAGTATATGTGATATAAACGGTGATATTCTCCTCTTGCCCTGTCAGTATATTGTAAATTAACCAATTTAAAAAGTTGAATCAATTCCTGTTATATTAGTACATACCCTTTTATTTTCTGATTCAACATGATAAAATAAGCCCCCTATTTATTCTAACTATAGTAGTATATGTATTATTTTTAATTACTGTGACCAAAAAAAACTGCCCTATATTAAGGACAGTTTTTTTAAAAATTTTAACTATTAAATTTTTAATAGCCCTGGCTTTTTAACCAAGCATCTGCCTCTTCCAATGAAGCAAAGGCATTGGGTTGGACAACATTACTTTTGCTGCGATTCATTTGCATTTTAATGATAGTACTGTCAAGTACAATGGCAGCACAGCTAAAGCCATTATTTTCAGCCCAGCTTAAATGGGATTTAAGCTCATTGCTGATATTCGAGGTTTTGTACTCTCTTAAATCACTGCACTTTGCCCACTTTTTTCCTTTAAACAAAGGGACAATTTTTGTTGCAAAAACATTGTGATAGCGTTCAAAATCCTGGGCATCCCACAGGCCGATATTTTTATCATAGGCGATGCATCTGACAGGGTCCACGTTAATTTCAAACTTCCCCTTTTCATCCTTAATAAGCATGATTTAATCCTCCTTTATTTTTTTGTGCCACTTAGCGCTTTAAATCTATCTGCAACAGGAGCAGGCTCACTTCCATCAGTAATCAGTTCAACCACACAGGGTCCCTTGAGATCCTTCACCATTTCGGGAATCTGATCTAACCCTTCATAGCTATCAATAGCAATTGCTTTCACACCGGCGGCCTCCATCATTTTAGCAATAGAAATTCGCTCCTGCTTAAAGCCTTCCAGGCTTCTGCCATATAAGAAGGTATGTCCATGCTCTACATATCCCATCATGGCATTATTAATTACAAAATAAAGAATTGGCAGCTTATTTTCCTTGGCCGTAAAAATTTCCGTACCATTCATCAGAAAAGACCCATCTCCGGTTATGACAACGGTTAGTCTATCTGGATCAGCCAGCTTAACTCCCACTACACCGGCCACTCCAGAGCCCATTGCCCCATAATTCAAGCTAATTTCAAATTCTGCTCCCGGGGGAAGCTGAAGAAATTTAAATACAAAGTTCATATATTCTCCAATATCAGATACATAATAGGTATTATTGGGCAGCAGCCTAGTCATCTTTTCAAGAAACAATCGTATTGACAGACCTGTATGATTCCTTTGATAGGGGTCTAAAATTTCTTCTTTTTGAAATTTACCGGCGGCAGGATTGGTTCCTTTAATTAATGCCGGAATGACCTCGGCTAAATCACTATGTATCGCCACGTCTGCCGGAAACACCTTGTTCAATTCTTTTTCATCCCAATCTACATGAATAACCTTTCTTCCTGCTACCAAAACCGAGTTGTAATTTCTGGTGGCCGATTCTCCAAGACTGCTTCCTAAAACCAGTAAACAGGTGGCCCCAGAATTCTCAACATAATCTGTAGCCGTCTCAGACCCTGAAAAGCCATAATTACCTAAATTTAAATGAAAATCGTAATACACCCCTCCCTTTCCTTCGGGAGTCGTAATAATAGGCCATTGCAGGTGCTCACTAAGGGCCATAACCTCCTTGGAAAGACCTCGGCAGCCCTTTCCTACCATAATGATACCATTTTTCTCTCTATTTATTATGTCACATGCTTCATCAACGGTCCTTTGATCAAAGGGATGCTTCAAAGCAGCAGGGTCAATTTTATCTGGAATTTCTTCATAAAGGGGACCAACCTGTATATCAATAGGAATTGATAAATGAACAGGACCATAGGGTGGCGTTAAGGCTATCTCCATTGCCTTTTTTAATTGAGCCAAAACCTGCTTTTCATCTAATATCGTTTTACTGTACTTTGTAATGGGCCTTAATATTGGTTCTGTATCCAGCTCCTGTATGGCTCCCTTTCCTATTTGCCACCGATGTACATAACCTGTTATCACTAGTACGGGCACCTTTGACCTCATGGCATCGGCAATTCCGTTAACCATATTATTGGTACCCACCCCGCCTGCGGCAATGCAGACTCCTAGCTTTTTAGATACACTGGCATATTTGGCCGCCATATAGGCAGCACCAGCTTCATTTTTGGAAATAATGGGCTTAATATTAACATCGTTCAGTCCATCGAAAATACCACTTACTGTTCCTGCTGAAATACCAAAGACATAATTCACCTCATTGATTTCTAAATACCTCAATATTCCTTGTGATACTTTCATCATTGGTCCCTCCTCTAGCAAGATAGTCTGTCTACAATTTTTTCACTGAAAATACGATCTTCCTCTGTAAAATCATGCAGTTTTCCAATTGATGCAACAACGATGATATTTTCAATACTTTTACTACCCTTAACGGGAATAACCATTATACTTTTAATATTAAACTGCCCAAAAACCTCTGCTGAACGTTGATCCTTGTCGGTATCATTGATGACAACAGTTTTTTGCTGTTCAATCACTTCCAGGAGCACTGGGTTATCCTTTACATACACAGAGTTCTTTCCATGGATTTCCTTCCATTTTTCATCTTCCAATTGCCCTGAAGCTCTTTTGTAACGGGGGACAAGTTTTCCATCAATAACAGTGTGGTAACCAACATCATCAATCCCAGTTACCTTTGATATTTCCTCAATTGCTTCGATGTACATTCTTTCCTTATCCATTAGATAATCACCTTACCTTATTAAATTTTGAGTGCATATTCTGTTCATAATCTCTAATGCGTTTGAAACCTTCGCTACAGCTACAATTTCATTCAACCATATCCCGTTACATTTGATACCCAACTTAGTTAAATTATACAAAATTAATTTGCAAGTTTCTACAAATTTTCATAAAATAATACATTTTTTTCACTTTAGGACTTTTTTCTCATTTTATTTAACTTATGTAATTCATATTTTGTGTGATTTTCTATTTTTCTGTATACAATAATCAATTCAAGGCATATTAAATCCATAAAAAAAAGTAAACCCAAAGTTGGGTTTACTTTTAATAATTTTTGGAGGCGACACCCAGATTTGAACTGGGGATAAAGGTTTTGCAGACCTCTGCCTTACCACTTGGCTATGCCGCCAAAGTATGGCGCCCAGCGCAAATTCAAACTAAATTCCAGTTTATCCTTGCCCCAGACCACCAATTGTGGATTGCACAATATATTATACTTTAATTATATTAAAAACTCAACAGGTAAATTCAAATATTTTTCTTTGTTAATCGAAAAAAGTTTACCTGGTTTCCTTTAGCAGCTCTGTAAGCTTTTCCTTATCAAAGTAATATTTTTTATTACAGAAGTGACAAACCATTTCGGCTCCGCCATCCTCTTCAATAATTGTCTTAAGCTCTTCCTGGCCAATACTGATCAGGGCCCGCTCTAATCGTTCCTCATGGCAATCGCAGCTAAAATCTACTTCATAGTCGGCCAAAACCTTTAAATCCATTTCTCCCAACACATGCTGTGCTATGTCATAGGCTGTTAAACCCTTCTCCATCAACGTGGTAATAGATTCAAGCCGCTTCAGCCTTTCTTCAAGCATGTTCAGAGCTTCTTCTTTAATTTGCGGAAGCACCTGAATAATGAAGCCTCCGGAGGCCTTAATCCGGTAATCTACATCAATTAATACCCCCAGTGCTACAGCAGAGGGCTGTTGTTCGGAATTCATAAAGTAGGCGGCCATATCTTCACCGATCTCCCCTGACACCAGGGGGTATGTTCCCACATAGGGCTCTTTCATTCCCATATCTTTAATGACCGTCAGCTCACCACTGGTTCCCACCGCAGCCCCAACATTGAGCTTTCCAGGCCTGATATTGGTAGATTCAACCTGGGGATTTGCCACATATCCCTTTACATTTCCCTTTTCATTTGCCACCACCAGGATGGTGCCCAGGGGCCCGCCTCCATTAATTTTTACTGTAAGCCGTTGATCTTCTCCCTTTAGCATCAAGCCCATCATGGAAGCCGCCGTCAAGGTCCTGCCCAGGGCTGCAATGGCCACAGGTGAGGCCTGGTGAAATTCCATGGCTTTTTGTACCATTCCTGTTGTTTCAGAAAAGAATCCTCTGATTTGATTGTTAGCTGCTGTTACTCTTATTACCTTGTTATTCAAATTAATCACCTCATTACTATCATACCCAATTAAATCTGACTTCATAATTAAGGTCTATTTCATAAAAAAGCAAGTTGGTTTCACCAACTTGCCCATTCAGCTATATGTTAACCCCTTGGGGTTCACTACAACATCATTTAAATAATATTATATTTAGCTATTATCTTACAACAGCTACATTGGTAGCTTGTGGTCCTTTATCTCCTTGAGTTACTTCGAACTCAACTGTTTGACCTTCCTCTAATGTTTTGAATCCATCCATTGTAATTGCTGAGAAATGTACGAATACATCTTCACCGTTTTCCCTTGTGATAAACCCATAACCCTTTTCACCATTGAACCATTTAACTGTACCTTTTTCCATTAAAAATTCCTCCTAAATAAATCAAATTAACGATGATACTTCGTACCCTCATTTCCTAACTATTTTAACATAACAGAACTTAAATGTCAACTAAAGGAAATCGAAACCTTTTCCTGTTCTCCACCCCGTTTATCGTTGACAAATAAAGAGAATACGTTGACTATCTTCACGGGGCCGGTTCCAGGAAAAACCATCATAGTATTGGATCTTTTCAAAGCCTGATATCCTCAGTAAAGACTCCAGCTCTTGAATTTCATAGGCTCTTTGTCGGTGTAACTCTTCAAACTTTCGAAAGAGCTTGTTCTCCTGTATAAAAAAAGTTAAATTCATATCGATCACCCTTTGGGATTCATCAAAATAATTTTCCCAGAGATAGCATAAATCCCCTTGATTCTCACCAAAGGTATGGTTTCCTAAAATTTCTCTTAGCTTATAGCTTGAGCTTATGTCGAACAGAAACACGCCCCCTGGGCTCAAGTGTCGATATATTGATTGAAAGGCCCCTGAAAGCCCTTCGGTATCAAGGATATAATTAACACCGTCACATAGACATAAAATAGCCTCGTAGGCTCCGGAAAGCTCCAATTGACAGATATCCTGCTGGATTAAAAGAACATCGGCGCCCTGGTCAAGGGACTTTTCCCTGGCCACCATCAGCATATCCTCTGATATATCGATTCCCATCATCTGATATCCCCTTTTAGCCAGGGGAATGGTTATATTCCCGGTTCCACAGGCCAATTCCACCAATTTCTTGGGTGTAATTCCTGCTCTTTCAAACACACTCTCAATATGAGTGATCCATTGTAGGTAGTCAACCTCTTCCATTAAACGATCATAAACATAAGCAAATTCCCCATATTGCCTTTCCATAAAGAACTCCTTCATATATTTCTTTTTAGGTACCATCCTATTATACCCGATCCCTTTAGGAAAAGCATGCTTTTTTTACCTGCTATTTTTGTTGGATTGCTTTTTTCTCACTGTCATAAGGCCGCCAATTCTTCCGGTTTCCTTGGCCGTTAATTCACCCCATCCAAATCGCTTTAGCTTATCAATTAACCCCAGTTCCTCCGCTATTTCGTACTTCATCAGCAATTCCTCTGTAAAATCATGCTTTTCTAAATTCTTTCCCATGGTATCACACTCCTTCCATAAATATTATGGAGGGAAACAGGAAAAAATATACAATCAATTTGTTAAAAATCTGTACTTTTTGTCATATATTAATAAATTGTATTAAAAAGATTCAACATTTTTCTTAAATAACATTAATATCTGGTATTTCTATTGATTTCTGCAACCTTTAATGATAAATTGTTATTGTTACAATATTATCTAATTTCTCACTCCCCCGTGAAAAATAGAATTGTGCATAGAGGACTGTTTCCCCACAGTCCTCTTCCCCTTTTTTGGCCTATCCCAGGCTGATTATTTCTTGAATCTGTATGACAGTTATCCAAATAAACAGTGGTGCCACCAGGAGCAGGGGAATATATTCTTTCAACTTGGCTCCATGAACCTTTTTGACTGGACTTATTTCTATTTCTTCCTCAGAATCGCTCTTTCTCTCTTCTGACATCAGCTCCTTGGATTTTTTCATATCTCTTTTTATAATATTGACAAGGTGCAGAGCTAAAAATCCCGTTCCCAGGGCAATAACAGCAAATAAAATGCAGCTAATTAAAAGAGAAGCCGAAGTCGAAAGCTCCGTCGCAGTTTCAGCAGCCTCAGTCATATCAATACGCCCCGTAAAATAATTCAATAAAAAGGACAGGGTGACGGCAAAACCGTTATTAACGATATGCCCCACCATACCTGCAAATATGGAATCCGTAAGGGTTACCAGGTAGGCAAAGACCAGGCCCAGTACAATGGGTCCCATTAAATTATATAGGTTAAAATGAAAAATACCAAATAGCACTGCCGAAATAATAATGGCTTTGTTTTTGCCCAGGGCCTCATAGCCCCTTAAAACAAAACCTCTGAAAAACACCTCCTCGCAGATTCCTGCTGAAATTGAAATAATGAACATCAACAAAACGTACTGCTGGGCATTTTCTGCCGTTGGTAATTCTGGTACATTCAAATTACCCAATAGGCTCAATAAAAACATCATAAAGGCATTGGCCGCTACCGCTGCCGGATACATCAAAATTGTAATCAAGGCAATTAACAATATATGCTTTGGCCGAAGGGTATTAAGCCTTAGGGCCTTTTTTATACTTACCTTTTTTAGGGCTAAATATAAAATCGGCGGCAATAAAATTAAAACATATTGGGTGATTAAAAGGCCAGACATCAAATCACGGTATTGTACGACCGACCCAATAAGTATAAAAAGTATTGCTCCTATTAAATATAATAAATTTGCATCTAATACCTTTAATTTTCTTTCCTGCTGCATATCCTCACTCCCTATTTTAAATTAAAGCTCCCCGCTTGTTTAACAGGTTAATGTAAACCTGCAGGCCATAGCCCAGAACTTCTTCGTCAAAGTTAAAGCGATCGCTGTGCAGTGGAAAGCAATAATCTTTTTTCTCGTTGCCGCAGCCCAGAAAAAAGAACACTCCCGGAACCTTCCTTTGATAATAGGAAAAGTCCTCTGCCAACATAATTGGTTCTATGATTTTAATGGATTCACGGGGCAATGAATCAATCAATTCCTTCGTTAACAACTCATCATTCACCACCGCTGGGTACATATCCCTGAAAACCACTTCGACTTCACAATGATGTATGGCCTCCATTCCTTTGGCATAATCCTGCACCCTGACTTTAATTTTATCATAGGTTTCTTGACTGAAGCTTCGGACGGTTCCTTCCAACACAACCTCCTTGGCAATAACATTTCTTCGCTCCCCCCCCTGAATTCTGCCCATGGTCAATACAGCAGGCTCAAGGGGATTAATGCTTCGGCTGGCAATGGTCTGCAGGCCGGTGATCATCTCTGCCGCAATAACCATGCTGTCTATTGCTGTATGGGGCATGGCTCCATGACCACTTCTTCCCTTAATAATGAGATCAAATTCACCTGCCTGGGACATCATCGCCCCGGGCTTTAGTCCAATTGTTCCCTCGGGCAAGCCTGGAAATAAGTGCAAGCCATAGATTTCATCGACTTTGTATTTTTCTAAATATCCTGCCTCTATGATGGGCTGAGCCCCCCCTGGTCCCTCCTCTGCCGGTTGGAAAAGCAGCACAACATTGTGCTTAAGACGGTTCCGATGGGCGGTCAGGTATTCCGCCAAGCCCAATAGGATTGTCATGTGCCCGTCATGACCACAGGCATGCATTCTGTTTTCATGAAGCGACCGATAGGGAACATCGTTTTTTTCTACCACAGTGAGGGCATCCATATCGGCACGAAAACAAAGGGTTTTTTTACCCTCCGTACCTTTAATATGGGCAATTACTCCGGTTTTTACTACCTGATCCTCAAAGGGAATTCCCAATTCCTTCAGGCAGCCTTTAATATATTCTGCCGTTTTGTATTCCTCAAAGCCCATTTCAGGTATCTGGTGCAGCGCTCTTCTTGTCTTCCTAAGGGTTGTAAGCATCGCCCTTACTTCATTTAATAATTCCAATCTATTTCACTTCCCTTCAAGCAATCAATACCTCATTTCTTCTATTTTATATTGTTTTGCCCTTTTTAACAACTTGTATATTCCAAATTATTGTTATTAAAGATCACAAAATCCTTCTATTAGCATGAAAAGAAGATTTACCTCATATAAATTAAATAGATGTGCCTTTTCTACCCAAGCAGCCGACAGCTTTTTAACACTTATGACAGCCTGTTGACATAGACTAAAAGAAATCCATTCATGTATTGAGAAAGGAATGATCACTAATGAGTAATTCCCTGTCGCCCCTTCACAAGCTGGATTTAAACAGTCCTGAGTCCATTGCCAAATGCATTAAGGAATCAAAGAAGTCAACCCCTGTAAAGGCCTTTATACAAGGTAATCTTTCCCTGGAAAAAAATGAGGCAATCAAAATATTTGGTCAGGGACAATTCTGGATTTTGATGGGGGAATTTGACATCATTCAAGGGGTTATTCAGGCACAAAAGGAACAGATAGAACATGTCCATATCGATTATGACAGAAGGAATTCCGCTATCCCCCTTTTAGATTATATGTCACTCCAGGCCCGCATTGAACCCGGTGCCATCATTCGGGAATGTGTGACCATAGGCAAAAATGCAGTGATTATGATGGGGGCTGTCATCAATGTTGGTGCAGAAATCGGTGAAAATACCATGATTGACATGAATTGTGTAATTGGTGCCCGGGGAATCATTGGAAGGAATGTACATATTGGAGCCGGCACTGTCATTGCCGGAGTACTGGAGCCCCCCAGCAGCCAGCCGGTTATTATTGAGGATGATGTCTTTATTGGGGCCAATGCGGTGGTATTGGAGGGGGTTACCATCAGTAAAGGGGCTGTGGTGGCTGCCGGGTCAGTGGTTACCCAGGATGTACCTGCCAATACGGTGGTGGCCGGCATGCCAGCCCGTATCATTAAGCTAAAGGATGCCAAAACCGAGGATAAGGTAAAGCTATTGGAGGATTTAAGAGGTTAGATTTGAATTAGTACACCTAATAAAAGTAAAACAGTAATACAAGGAATAATTAATATGGTAAAATAAAGGAAATAATATAATCACAGTGTCAAAATTAAGGGTATTGTTTAACACTGGGGGAATACTATGCTTTTTTTTACATTAGTAACGATCATATTAATTCATGCCTTGTTTTTTGGCTTAAAACGCATTTCGCTTCATGGCAGGGAACGTTGGATTTACCTGCTACCATTCCTTGCACTGTTTTTTTTAATGGACTTTTTACCTACCGTTATATTCAAGTGAAGAACAGCCATAATTATTCAACCTATATTAGCTATCAGCTGACCTTAGATCAAATACAGCAAATAAGTAATCTTGCAGTAACCGATGTCTCTGGAATTCGTGAGCTGAAGGATAGAATAGAGATTTTAAGCAAACAAACAGGTCTTTTGGCGGAGCAGCTGAACCATACCAGGCTTATCAAGGGAGACAATGAACCATTGTTGTCTTGCTTGAATTGGTTAACTGCTGAATTGTCAACCTTTACAGTCTATCATAACCAATTATTTGCCCAGGGCAAGGAGATTCCAGCCGATGAATTTCACCGGTACGAGGCCTTGGTTGCTGATCTGTCTAAATTCCATGATGCTCTTTTCACCCATCATCAAAGGGCTGGTGGTAATTTGGGAATTAACCGTTATCAAATAAGCTACCAGGATGATCAGCTAAAACAACTGGAAAAATATATGGAAGCAATTTCTGACAGCATTTCTACCCTGGTTTCAGAGTAGCCAGTCAATAAAAAGAGGGCATTCTGGCCATAGATCAATTCGATCTTGGCTAGATGCCCTTTCTCTTTTACTTATATTAAATATAGAAATAGAAGGTCGCCATCTCTAAAGAGTTTTATTTTTAACTAACGGTCTTGATCCGTTACGACGAATACATAGGGTATATTTCTGTAGTAATCACCATAATTCAAGCCATAGCCCACCACAAACTTGTCTGGAATAGTGAAGCCTAAATAATCCGGCACCAGCTCTACTTGTCTTCTTTCCGGCTTGTCCAGCAAGACACAGCATTTGACACTGGCAGGATTTTTAGCCTTTAAATGCTCCATTACGTGCTTCATGGTCAGACCAGAATCAGTAATGTCGTCCACCACCAACACATCATAGCCAGATAAATCACTTTTCACGTCATTTATAATCTTTATCACCCCACTGCTTTCCTGGCCGTGGCCATAGCTTGAGGTCGTCATAAACTCTATCTTTACCGGTATTGTCAATTGCCTTACCAGATCGGCGGTAAAGATAAAGCTGCCCTTTAATAAAGATACCACCAGCAGCTTTTTATCCTGATAGTCGGCTGAAATTTCCTGACCTAGCTCCTTGTTTCTTTTAATAATGGCCTCCTCAGACAACAGCACTTCCCACACCTTTTTCTCTATATCCATTGGTTTTCCCTCCATCTTTGACTGTAATGTTATTATTATTCTAATGGAATTAGCATACCTTGTCAAACAAACCTTTATTTTGAGCTACTGTTTGAATTTTGTCTATTGAGTGATAGTTTTTACATTTTTGTCTTCTTTTACAAAACAGATTGAAAAGGTTTTCACTCGGTAGTACAATATTTATGGACTCTACATAGGAGGTGTATATATGAAAGCAATAGAAACAAAAGGAATAGACCCATTACCCAGCCCTTTACCTAGAACTAAAAAGGCTGTGACAAAGGAAACCTATGGATTTTTACTGATACTTCTTATCGTTTTCTGTTATTTAGGTAAAACCATGGGCGTCGGTATTATGTTTAATGTGATTATGAATACGGCCCATGAATTGTTATTAAATACGGTTTTTTTCATTTTATCAGTGGCTGTTCTGGCCGGAGCCCTGGCTGCGCTTTTATCAGAATTCGGCGTGGTGGCACTCATTAATCGAATCATTTCCCCCATTATGAGGCCCCTGTACGGGATTCCCGGAGCAGCTTCCCTTGGCGCCATCACCACCTATCTATCAGATAATCCTGCCATTATATCCTTGGCCAAGGACAAGGGCTTTATCAAATATTTTAAAAACTATGAAATACCCGCTCTGTGTAATTTAGGTACTGCCTTTGGGATGGGTTTAATTTTAACCACCTATATGATGGGTCTGGGAAAGGAATACATTGCTCCCGCCCTCATCGGCAACATAGGAGCCCTGATTGGAAGTATTGTCAGTGTGCGTCTGATGGTTCGTCATACAAAGAAATATTATGATATCGACTTAACCGCCAAGAATTTGGCAGATGATAACAATAAGAGTGAAAACGATTTCATGCCGGAGCGGGAAATACGGCCTGGCAATCTATTTGAACGTACCCTTGATGCCATTTTGGAGGGAGGAAAAAATGGAGTTGAAATGGGTCTTGCCATTATCCCCGGGGTACTTTTTATTTGCACAATTGTTATGATCTTAACCTTTGGCCCCAGTACCGTGGAAAACGGTGTAGCGGTCTACCAGGGAACAGCCTTTGAAGGTGTCGCCCTGCTTCCCCGGCTTGGAAAATATATTTATCCTCTGATTAAGCCATTATTTGGCTTCGACAGTGTTGAGGCCCTGGCCTTTCCCATTACCTCCTTGGGGGCCGTAGGGGCTGCCATGGGGCTGGTAAAAAACTTTATTGATAATAACCTGGTGGGCCCTGGTGACATTGCTGTTTTTACCGCCATGGGCATGTGCTGGAGCGGCTATTTAAGCACCCATGTAGGCATGATGGACGCCTTAAGGGTAAGACAATTGGCCAACAAGGCCATACTCAGCCATACCATCGGAGGCATCATAGCCGGTATAGCTGCTAACTATCTTTATTTGCTCTATGGCCTTTTATTTAAATAGGGATTCGCTAAATTTTATGATGAAGTATAGAGTAAATTTTGATAAAATAGATTCAGTATATTCGCAAAGGGGGAAGCAAGCAATATGGATCAAGCAGTTAAGAAGCAATTATTTGACAGACTGAAAGGGGAAGCAAAGGAATTAATTGATACCACCGAAGACATGGATCAAGTCTATGGCGGAATCGTTGCCCTGCTGGATAAAAATATACCCTATTACAACTGGACCGGCTTTTATATGGTTGAAGGGGGAGAGCTGGTATTGGGCCATTACCTGGGTAAGCCTACAGATCACCTTAAAATTCAATTTGGGGAAGGTATTTGCGGGCAGGCCGCTGAACGTAAGGAAACCTTTATTGTGGAGGATGTTTCCAAGGAGGATAATTACCTTGCCTGCAGCCTTGAAACCGCCTCTGAGATTGTTGTTCCCATTATGAAGGGGGATCAGGTGCTGGGTGAAATTGATATTGACAGTGATGAGCTGGGGGCCTTTGATGAGCTCGATCAGGATTTACTGGAGGCCATTGCTGCCATGCTGGCAAAACGGTTATAACATTATACAGGGAGTGTCTAAGCCAAAGCAACCGGCCAATACGACACTCCCTTTTATCTGTTTTCATCATAATACTGCTTTAATAAAATTGACTTGATGTCCTTCAAAAGAATAATAATCTTATTTAAGGTGTATTGAATCGATATCAAAATAATTAGTAAAATGACCAGTGGTACCAAATATTGAGTCATTATATCCCTCCTCTAAGACCTGTAGGCTTAATATCAAAACCGTGTACTGATATTATTTTGGATTTAATATAACATATTATCAAAATAACTACAAGTCATTCCGTACTGTAAAAAAGGCAAAAACTGTTGAAACGGTATCCCTAGCATTGATACCGTTTCCAATCAGCTTTTATTCTTATGTGAATGAAGTAAATATGATGATTACAATTAATTACTGGGCCTCTTCCACCAGCTCCATCTTTGAAATTGACACCTCATAGGCCACCTTGTTGAGTACTGTACCGTCAGGCAGCTTTTTTTGATAGTTGCGACTTTGAATTCTTCCCCAGCTTCTAATATGATCACCTACATCAAGCTTTGCAGAAAATCTGGCATTCCTTCCCCAGGCTATACAGGGTATGTAATCTGATTTATTATAGGGTCGATTAACCGCCACCAACAAATCGGTAATTTCACGGCCAAAGGGGGTTTCACGGTAAACTGGCGGCTTACAAATAAACCCCTCCAGATATATTTGATTGGGGTTTTTCACATCATCAAAGGAATTCATCCGGCTTAAATCCCTTACAAAAACAGTTAAAACCAAACGATTGCTGCCATCGGCAAATTTGTTATAGGATCGAAGCTGTCCCTCAACCTTAACGATATCTTCTGAACTCAGATTGGAATCAATCAGCAGCCTTTCAGAAATAGTCAAGGGCAAATAATCACTCGCCTCACTTAAACGGGGAATTTCCAACTGGTAATTATAAAACCCCTCACCATACATTTCATGGCTAAATTCCTTTTCTCCAATAATTTTCCCCACCAGCGTTACTACATTACTATCTAGCATATTTCCCGTCATGAAACTGTACACTCCCTTCTACTCTTATGTTTCAACATAATCTATAACATATTATTCAAGTAAGGACGAGATTATGTTCTGAAAGAAAAAAATATAGGAAAAAACATCCTATATTTTTAAAAAATATCTCTGTCGGAACATTTAACTATTTATGCTGGTAAAAGTAAAATTCATTGTCTCCCCTGGCTTCCCTCAGCCTTAAATGACGTTTTGTATCCTTCAGCCAAATCTTTGCCGCCTTGTCCATTCCCTGGGAACCCAAAAGCAAAACTAAATCATTTTTTTTCAACTGTGGCTTTACCCTTTCAATGGCATTTTGTAATCGTTCTTCATAATGGTATGGAATATTTTCTTGACTGAGTACTCCCAAAAAACCCTCTCTTTCCCTGTAATCCACCTCATCCTTTAGTTGGGTGCAATCCTTGCTGGCAGTAACCACAAGGGACTTGACATTTAACAAGGTCACCCATTGCTTCAACACCCTGGCATTATCCATATTAATTTCTGTTCCACGATTTCCCCGAATACAGCAAATAATATGAAGATCATTGTACTGCATCCCCTGAACACTGGCAAAGACCGCTTCGTAGCTGGCTGGATTATGACAGAAGTCATCAATTACGACATAATCATCCTGATAGATTATTTCCATTCGTCTGGGCAGACTTTTAAAGCCTCTGATGGCCTTTGCAATTTTTTCGATATCCAGATCTAACAAAAGACAGCAGCTTATGGCTGCCAGGGCATTGTAGACATTATGATCACCTATTAATCTAAGCTCTATGGGGTACTCAAAGGGATCAATAACTACTCCCGAAAGGGTCGAGATGCCCCTTTGCAAACAATAGTTAAAAAATATAGCGCCATCGCCATCAATTGAAGAAGCTGTTATTGTAGATTTTTTATTCAGACCATAGGTCAATACAACTGCCCGCTGATTATTTTCCAAGAGCTTCAAGCTATTTTCGTCATCTATATTGATGACGGCATAGCTGCCGGAGGACAATTGATCAAAGAGCTTTTTCTTTGAAGCAACATAGTCCTCAAAGGTCTTATGGTAATTCAAATGATCCTTTTCAATATTGGTATGGACTGCTACATCAAAGTCAATTTGATGTACCCTTTCGCTTTTTAATCCATGGGAGGAGGCTTCCATTACTACCACCTTAATGCCGGATTCCACCATTTTATGCATATAATAATAGACCTCCTCGGCAATGGGGGTGGTTAAGGTGGTTTCATAGCTCTTATCGTTTATTTTAATATCCAGGGTACCAATCAGCCCGGCAGTAATGCCATTTTCCCTTAAAATGTGATGAATCAGATGGGTTGTGGTGGTTTTTCCATTGGTTCCTGTCACACCGATTACCTTTAACTTTTTCGCCGGGAAATCATAAAATTCATTGCAAAGCTCAGAAAGCTTTTTTCTGGCATCCTTTACCTTTTTAATGATCACCCGCTCATCTTGTAGATCACCTTCCGTATAGATGACAGATGCCCCTGCAGCAATAGCTTCTTCAATAAAGTTGTTTCCATCCGAATGATCGCCTTTAATTGCAACAAAAATAAACCCTGGCTTTACCTTTCTGGAATCACTGGTCACACCATTAACTTGAACACCATCAATGATCATTCCTTATCTCCTCCGGTTCCTACTGCAATTATTGATGTATTAATATTGTGCTTTATGTAGGTCAAAACTATTCCAGTAAAAGCCCTAGGAGAAATAAGGAAAAATAAAGTAGGGTAACTATTTGCATAGCTACCCCCTTATCAAACCGCACGTGCCCTACTAAGGCATACGGCTTACCAACGTGTTTTAAATGAATTAAGCATAGTTTTTAACAGCATTTATCTTGGAAACTCGGTCATGAGTATAATACTCTTGGCCTTTTTCCTTTAATTTCTTGATTTGTTTCTCTAATTTTGCTCTATTTTTGGCCGTTATTTTCTCTAGGTACATTTCTAGGGTATACCCCCACATTTTATTGTAATATAACCAGTGGGATGGTATAAGCCCTATCTTGACAAAATACTCATTATTCCACTTCGAGGTCATAAGCCAGCCTTTTCTTTGACATGGATTTTTGTGTATCATTGCTACCCTTAATCTTTGTCTAACATAGGAGTCTACTGCATGTAGTTCCTTGCTGAAGGCCTGTAGAATACATCTACTTTTCTGACCATATTCTTCATTAGCTTTTACTGCTTTGGATATGTTCAAATAGTAGTTTATCTTACCCCTTATTATTGGGTTTAAGGTTTCCAGCCATGCTTTAGTACTAAGGGTTAAGCTTTTCCTCGTTTTATCCTTTAATTTAGTTTTGAAGTCCTTGATTGAGCCTTCGGTAGGTCTTACGATGAAGTATGAGCTCTCGTTTTTCTTTCTTTTCCTCCAATGCTCAAATGTAAAACCAAGGAAATTAAAATTTTCATCGTTGAAATTAACGAATTTTGTTTTCTCCATTGATACTTCTAATCCTAAATCATTTATTACCCTATTTGCTACCGCACCTGCTCTTTTGATTTCTTCTTCTGTTTTAGCAAACAGAAGAAAATCATCAGCATACCTTACAAAACGGATATTTTCCTTATCTAGTTCCCAATCCAGTTCATTTAGGTATATATTCGCAAGTATTGGTGAAATCACCCCTCCTTGCGGAGTACCAGATTCAGTATTATGGAATTTACCTTCTTCCATATGTCCAGCCTTTAGCCATCTCCATATCATATCTAGGACAGTTCCATCAGCTATATATTTTGTCAATATCTTCATCAGTTTCTTGTGTGGTATGTTGTCAAAGAACCCTTTAATATCACAGTCGTATATGTGGTTGTATCCTGTTTCTAGATTCCAAAGAATTATCTGCATTGTTCTTTCTGCACCTAATCCTTTTCTGTATCCACATGACCATTTATGAAATATCTCATTCTCAAACTTGGGACTTATGACATTTACCACACTTTGCTGTACAATCCTATCCTCTATGGTTGGGATTCCTAAGGGTCTTTTCTTACCATTTTTCTTTGGTATATATACCCTCTTTACTGGCTTTGGTACGTAGCTTTTCTCTTTTAGGGTAATTAGGAGTTTATTAATCTTCTCCTCTTCTTTTTCAGCGAAGGTTTCGAGGATTTCACCATCAATACCTCCACAGCCTTTATTTTCTTTAACTTGTTTCCATGCTTCCATTAGCTTTCTTTCAACTAATAGCTGTCCATAAATACTATGCATTTTAAGCTTCAATTCTTGATTCATTTATTATCCTTCACCTTTCTTGTGTCCTTTCGGTTCGTTTTTACTTTCGTAGCGTTACCGTTATCATTACACATGATTAAAGTTAGGTCCACTGAGGTCAGTTCCCTTCCGTTCAGTATCAGTTTGGCCTAATACCTACTCCCGTACTATGGAACTGTCTGACTTCTCTATCCGTAGTAGAAACTTCGGCATAACCTTATATTCCACTACCCCTTTCGGGCTTGAATAGAGATCTCACAGGGTCACCGCACTTTCCTTCCTAGCATACCGAGCACTTTCACATGATAAACTATTTTAATTCGGCTGATTCATTGAATTAGAATTATTGACTTCCCATTTTTTACGCATAGTCGTCAGTTTACCCCGCCACCTGTGCTTCACACCTCTGCATTTCGGTCTGCTAGTCCGCCTATGGGTCTCACGACTTTCCACGTCTCCTTCAGACAACACCTCACGATATTGCCCTAGACTAGGCTTCCTAGGTTGTATCAGCACTCCTAGGGAAGGACTCTCACCTTCGAGAACTCTTGAGCTTCCAAACTCCCGACTCGTTCTTACCATCATTGGTATCGTCGTCGCTGTTCTTAATACTCAAGATTTCATAAAATTTCTTTTATGAATGTGCGACTGCCTGTCGCACAGAAAAGACCTTGGCAATGGCCAAGGTCTAAAGTGATTTTTGTCTGCCCGATGGATCGATGGTGTAATTGTCTTTCAAAATTAATTCTGAAACCGGTACAATTTCATAGCCCTGCTCCTGAAGCCGCTGCAAAACCAGGGGCAGATATTCTGCAACGTATTTGGCATTGTTATGGAACAAAACAATCGACCCGGGCTTAACATTTCTCGTTACCCGGTCCACCACAGGGGTGACTCCCATTTCCTTCCAATCAAGAGAGTCAACATCCCACTGAATGGTATAATAGCCCAGCTCCTTGGCCGTCTCGATTAACAAATTATTGTAATCTCCAAAGGGAGGACGAAAAACTGTCGGTTGTACTCCGGTAATAGCCTGAATTTTATCACCGGTTTCTTGCAGCTCACTTTTAATTTGTTCCTTTGAAAGCTGAGACATATGGGGATGGGTAGAGGAGTGATTCCCCACCTCATGACCTCGATTGTGGAATTCCTTTACCCAATCAGGATACTTATCTACCCAGAAACCCACTAAAAAAAAGGTGGTTTTGACTTGATACTGGTCGAGGATGTCTAAAATATCGTCGGTGAACTCATCCCCCCAGGCAGCGTCAAAGCTAATGGCTATTTTTTTCTCTTCCGTTTCTACGCTATAGATGGGCAGTACCCTGTTTTGAGGTGCAAAAACGCCCAAAGCCAATTCCCTAAAGCCCGTAAAATATATCAGTATTCCAGCTATAATCACCAGAAGAACCAGTACCAAAATCACATTTTTCTTGGGTAGTATAAAAAGCCTCATCGGTCTCCCCCTGTCCTAAAATTATTCTATTAAAGTTTATTCCATTGGGTCAATTTTATGACTACCTTTTTGCTCCACCGTCTCTGTAAAAATTAAACTGCATGAAAGGAGGCCTGCCCACGTATATTTTAGCAGGGGGTGATTTTATGTTTTCCTTTATTTCATTAGCCCTATGCGGCATCAGCCTTTTTTTATTGGGAATGAGCCTGCTGACCAGGGGACTCCAATCCCTTGCCAGTACCCGTCTGAAAAAACGAATCAAGCAAAGGAGCCCTCACCCCCTTCTGGGAATGCTAATGGGCACCTTGATTACCATGGTAATTCAATCCAGCAGTGGAACCACCCTTTTACTGGTGGGCCTAGCAGAGGCAAAGCTCTTAACACTGGATGGAATTGCCCCCATGATTATGGGAGCTAATATAGGCACCACCATTACGGCCCAGCTAATTGCCTTTAATGTTGCAGCCTTAGCCCCCTTCTCATTATTCCTGGGCGTATTTACAGGCCTAGTATGGAAACGGGGCAGAAGCCTGGGAGACACGATAATAGGCTTTTCTCTAATTTTTATCGGAATAGACCTCTTGAGTAAGGGTCTTTCCCCTTTACAGGAGGTTCTGCGCTTTCAGGAAATCCTGTTGGAATTGGGCAGAAAACCCTTTCTGGGAATGCTAATGGGCTTATTTAGTACCGCAATTATTCAAAGCAGCAGCACGGGGGTGGCAATTTTGCAATCCATGGCTGCCGGCGGCAGCCTTACCATTACCTCTGCCGTTCCAATTCTTTTGGGGCAAAATATTGGAACCTGTGCCACCACCCTTTTAGCCAGCCTGCAGCTAAGCACAACAGGAAAAAGAGCCGCCTTGATTCACCTGCTTTTTAATTCATTGGGAGTCATGCTGATTTTTCCATTTATCAACTGGCTATGTCGTTTGGCTGTTTTTCTCTCCCCCAATAACCCGGTCAGACAAATTGCCCATAGCCATAGCCTCTTTAACCTTATCTCAACGATCATACTACTGCCCTTTTGCCCTTATTTGGTGAGGATTGCCAGGGCCCTGGCAAGGGATTAATCACGATGTTCAATGGTTAATCCCTTGACATATTTTTTCTCCATTATTTTTTTCTTTTTTCGATTTTCCTTGGTCTCTAATACAATATCCAGATCGTAGTCTTCTGGATACAGCTCATCACGGTCTATATAGGGGGAGAGTCGCTTGTGGTTGATTTTGAGCTTTTTTTTCATCACCATTACCCCCACCTCACCTTTTTGGTTGGGCAGCTCACATACAATCCCTATTCGGTTTAGATTACTGATATAAACACTGTCTCCTATTTTAAACTTCTCGGCCAGTTCCTTCTGGGCATTTTTTGCCTTGCTCTGAAATAATATTTCTTTTTTAACAGATTTGTTTTCCTCAAGGATTTCAGAAGCCCTTGCCACATTCATTTCCGCAGTCTTCTCTAATTGTTTAATGATTTCATGGTAATCCTTGGCCTCTTGATAGGTAAATTCATGGGCCCTGGAAATAACCTGCTGTGGCATGCCCAGCCTTAATGCGATTAAAAAGCCATTGCTTTCCCCTGCTTTACCAATGCTCAATTGATAGAGGGGTCTTAAGGTTTGAATATCAAATTCCATACAACCATTTTGAAAGCCTGGCTGCTTCATGGCAAAGTTTTTGATTTCACTATAATGGGTAGTGGCCAGGGTAATGGCTCCCCTTTGATATAACAGCTCCAGCACAGCCATTGCCAACCCCATTCCCTCACCGGGGTCTGTACCAGCCCCCAATTCGTCTACAATGACAAGGGTTTTTTCTGAGACAAAATTGATGATATTAATTAGATTTTTCAAATGGGCCGAAAAGGTGCTCAAGGATTGCTCGATACTTTGACCGTCCCCAATATCCACCAAAATATCTTCAAATACTGCAAATTGACTTGCCCCCTCCACAGGGACATGAAGTCCTGACTGAACCATCATGGTCAAGAGGCCCACCGTCTTCAGTGCCACTGTTTTTCCGCCGGTATTGGGACCAGTAATGACCAAGGTACGATAATCCTTACCGATGCTAAAATCCAGTGGAACACTGTCCTTTATAATTAAAGGATGTCTGCCCCCCTGAATATGAATTTGATTTTCTTCGTTCAGCTCCACCGGGTTTCCATTCATACTGCGGCTGAGCTTTGCCTTGGCAAAGAGAAAATCGTAGTTCACCATAGTTTCTTCATTAATACGAATTTCCCTTTCATGGGCCTCGGCCATGACTGTAAGCTGGGCCAATATTTTGTATTCCTCTTGTTCCTCTTGAATCTTTAATTGGCTAAGCTCACTTTGAAGCTTTTGGACTTCCTTTGGTTCGATAAACAGGGTTGAACCACTGTTGGAATGGTCCAGAATCTCTCCTTCGAGATTTTTTCCATATTCTTTTTTAACCGGTAGAACATAACGACCTTGTCTCATGGAAACCACCTGATCCTGAAGATAATCCTGGGCACCCATTGACTTCATGAGGCCTTCCAGCTTATGCTTCAATCGTTCCTCTAAAATTTGCATTCGCTTTCTGATTTTTGACAGGGTGGATGAGGCCCTGTCATCTACCCGGTTATGACGTATACAACGCTGAATTTCTTCAATTAAATCTGTTAATTGATAAATAGATTTTCCATAGCTGCTGACCAAGGGGGCCATTTCCTGAACTTTTTCCATAAACCGTCTCATACGAATGGCATTTTCTAAAAAGTCCCCCAGATTTGATAATTCACCGGGCCGCAGCACCATTCCCTTTCCCAGCTTTTCAATTACATCATCAATTCCCTTCAGGCTGTGGAGGGGAATTGATGATGTGACCCCCAGGATCGATTTTGCTTCGGTTGTTTCCGTAAGCCACGTTTTTATAACTTGCCCCTCGGTAATTGGTTCAAGGGCTTCCACCCGTTGAAGCCCCTTGGGGGATAAAATATACTGAGCAAGCATTTCCTTAATTTTATTGAATTCTAGTTGTTCCTTTGCTGAATGATTCATGTTTAAAGCCTCCTTTTTAATATTTTTTTGCATAAAAAAAACCGTAAATGAACACAGTCATCTACGGCCTGGCTTGACAATAAGCTGCACTATTGTCTCTAAAAGGGATAACAAATGGAAAAATTAACCATTTATTGGATGCAAAAAAACCGTGGTTCACACGGCTTCATTTACTTCTATAGGGGCCTGTGTTCTTAACAATTGGCAGAAGAAAGAAAGCACAACAAAGCAACCCAGCTTGCAGGCAGAAATTAAGAAGGCTCTATTTCTTCTACTATTCAATTACTTGTTAAGAACAACCTCTATCATAAAACAAACTCCCTTTAAATTTACTTTTACAAGGTAATTATATGATGAAAAAATGGTATTGTCAACCATGGCCTATTCCAAGGAATAGGTTTTAAGGCTGCGCCCTTCTATCGCGCCATCAAGAAGGTCGGCATATTTTTCTGGAACCGTTACGATTTCAGGGTTACCATCACTGATAAACCGGATTCTTCTTCCCTCTTCAAAGGCCCGCAGCCAATCATACATACCCACCCCGTCTACCTTGGTTTCGCTGGCTCTGACCCGTCTTATCCGCTGGGGATCAAAGCCTTGGTGGTAGGGGGAATGATAAGGGTCCCAGCCCACCTCCAGGATAGCAATGTTTTCATAATCCCTTCCCTGCCAGCGGCTCTTTACAATATGCTGAAACAGCTCTTGATTCCTGGGCTTTGAGCCAAAGGGAAGGGCCAGGGTATTGACCTGGTAGTCGGGCAAATAGGTGCTAACCAGTTCAATTAAGCTTCCGATTTCTGATTCGATCACACCTTGATCAGCACTGGTAAAATTTACATGGGTATTGGTGTGGTTTCCAATATCCATGCCATTTTCAACTAAATAATTTAATTTGTAATCCACCCATTCCGGTTGTCCGAAGGGAACCCCGCCATTAATAAAAAAGGTTGCCTCCAAGGGGAAATCCGGATGCCTTTCATGAAACTCTGTCAAGATTCCAACTGCCGAATCTGGGTCAATCCTCCATTGACCATCTTCTTCCTGAAGCATATTGAAATTATTTTGATTTCCATCATCGAAGGTCAAGACCACCGGCGTAAACCCGGCCTTTGTGGTAATATTCCCCCTTACATAGTCTGTAAGGCTAATAGGACGAAAACCCTTTTCATAAAGCACTTCCAAATCTTTTCTAAAATTTTCAGGGGTTCTGGACCACTCTGCTTCGGGCTCTTTGATATGATGATACATTAATACCATGATTTCCCCCGCTTCATTGGGTTGAATTTCAGCCAGGTCAATAGGCTGATCCCCTTCTTCTATCTCTTCTTCCTTAGTCACATCGGAAGCATGATTTATTGCTGGCTGACCTTGACCGACTTCCTTCTCAGGGGGATATTCATCAGCTACGGGCTTTTTTGAACAGGCAGCTAAAAAAAGGGTCAAAGCCACAATTAAGAAAATAATGATTTTTTTATTTAACATAATTTTCCTCCCGACCTTAATCTTTCATTGTTTTTAATCCTTCATGGCGGTAATAATATGATTACAATTTATCTTTTTAAAATATGAGTGCCTTTGCTGCAAACCTTAACACAAATTCCGCAGACTGCACCTCTGCCAATTTTCTGGTATTGCCGTTTCATGTGATTACTGCAAAGCTCAGGGTCAAAGAGATCCTCCCGGGGATCACCAGGCACCCATTCCTTACCGGTTAATGCAGCCGCCGGACAGGCTTCAACACAGGCTTTACAATCACCACATTGGGATTTCAGTATTGGTGTACCATATTGAAATTCCATGTTGGTTAAAACGGTACCTAACCGAACCCTTGGCCCAAATTCCTCGGTAACTAGGCAGCAATTCCTTCCAATCCACCCCAGGCCCGACATGACCGCCCCGGTTCGGTGGGGAAAAAGACCACGATAATTCCAGCCCTCTATATTAATAGATTGGGAGGCAGCAATGGGTAGCGCAGAATAACCCCATTCCTGAAGCCTTGAGCTAATTTTAAAGGTAACCTGATCAATTAAAGCATTGGCCGTGCGATAATGATGGAAATAGGTGGGGGTTGGTCCATTTTTTACATCAATTTCACTTACCACCTCGTCTGCCAGTCGCAGGGCAATGGTAATACCGCTTTTTAAATGACGGTATTTTGTCGGCAGCAGCTCTGACAATTGACTGTAGCCGACCCGATTTATTCCTTGCTCTAAAATATATTCTGTCAATTGCTTTTGTTTTTCCATATTTTCACCTCATTTATTATTATAGCAAAATTTCACAGGACAAGCATCCTCTAGTATCTTATGTATTAATATAAGATAAGACCTGAGACAAATTTACCACCATTCCATTAATTCATATTTGTACAAGGAACTTCCTAACATAATATTTTTGTTGGGGGAAAAAATATAATTAATACAACAGCCATCTGTTGTATTTGGCTCAGTAGTTTAAACTTCATTAGATAGCTTGAAGGAGGCGGATATTATGGCAGCAAGAAATCGAATTGTTGTTCCCGAAGCTCGACAAGCATTAAATCAATTGAAGATGGAAATTGCCAATGAGCTTGGTCTTTCCAACTACGAAAGCATTGACAAGGGAAGCTTGACTTCTCGACAAAATGGTTATGTCGGCGGATTTATGACAAAAAGACTTGTCGAATACGCTGAACAGAACATGAGCAGACAGTAATATAACTATTTGTAAAAAGGAGACGCTAATTTTTAGTGTCTCCTTTTTTTAATTGTTGCATTACATTATCATTTTCTCGACAATTATTCCTCTTTAAAAAATCATCAAAATGAATTAATATATTAATAAGGGCATCGAAAGGAGGGTGAAAAATGTTTGTCAATTCATCCCAACAACTGGCTGAAAAGAAGCTACTTCTATTATATATTTTTGAAAAGCTTGAAATTCCCATTACCCATAGTCAGATCACTGATTTTGTTTTAGAGAATGACCTGATGAATTACTTCATGTTTCAGCAGTTTTTTTCAGAACTACAGGAATCTGGCTTCATCATCGAAGAACATAAAGAACAGCAGCAATTTATTATAACCGATAAGGGAAGAAATACACTAAAATACTTTATTAATCGGTTATCAAGGGAGCAGCTGGAAAAAATCGATCATTTATTAAGCATCAAAAAAAAGCAGCTGTTAAAGCGTGCCGAGGTGGAGGCAGACTATGTCAAGCTTGACGAAAATGATGTTTTAGTCACCCTTAAGGTGATTGAAAGGGATACACCCCTGATCAACATCAGCTTGAATGTTGCCAATACAAAACAGGCTAAAATTATATGTCAAAATTGGAAGGAAAATACACAAAAAATTTACAGCAATCTCATTTCCATGTTAATAGAAGAAAAAAATATAAAGGGCTGATGTCAACCCTTTAATTTTCTTTATTATAGGTTGTTGAATAGATTAAATATTTTGCATAATTTAAGGCCTTGTATTGATTTATCAACCTCTATTAGATTATAACAACACTGGTGGGCTCCTTCCCTACGTTAATCTGATTAATCAGGGTAAGCCTGCCGCAATCTATAATATCTACTACGTTTTTTTGTATACTTGTGACATAGATCAAGCCCCGCTCATGGTCCATATCAATACCATGGGGCATGGGACTGACGGGAATTTCAGCAATGATTTTTTTATGCTTCAATTGATAGACATAGACTAGACTGGCATCAGAATCTGTAATATATAAATGCTCATTATGGATATCTCCAATAATCTCTACGGGCATCCTGCCAATTAGTATTCTATCTATCTTTTCCATGACATGAAGGTCGTAAACATCAATGATTCCCTTTTCACCGTTAAGATAGCCGTAATTCACCACATATAAAAGCTTCCCGTCTTTACTTAGTCTTAGATGCCAGGGATTTAAATCAACTGATATGCTTGACCCCTTTTGATTTGTCAGGGTTGAAATTTCGGTAAGGGTTTTGGTATCTCGATTTGCTACAAATAATCGCTCCTGATCCCTTGTCAGGGCCATGCCATGGGGCATTTCTCCTGTGGGTATCTGCAATAATACCTCAAAGCTGTCTAAATCAAGAACAGTAATACTATTAGAATCAGAATTGGCCACATATAATGCGTTGTACTTTTTGCAGATTATCACCTGACTAGGACAGCTTCCAACAGAAACTACCTCCAGGGTTTTTTCCTGTATTAAATCCACCTTTGACAGACTATTGTGATGCGAGTTGGTTACATATAAATACATTAAGTTACTGTCAATGGCAATATGGTGAGGTCCTAAAGGCTCCGGCGGGAAAAGCTGCCTTGTTTTATTCAATGAAATCCTTTTAATTTCCTTCCATTCCTTGCCATCAACTATTGAGATCGTATCCTCACTAAAGTTGGAAATAATCAAATTGCCTCTCGCTAAATAACCCATTCCATCACCCCATCATCACCCTACCCCTTCCAGACGTCAAAGCTATATATCTAATATATGAAGGGTTGATAGATGTGTGATTGAATGGCAAACTGCTAATTACTCATCTATATAATATAATATTTTTCTCCACATTTCCTCCTGCTGTAAAGCCAGTCCCCTTAATTTAGCTTCACGAAACAGTTGATTTAAATTATCTAAATACTGGTGCTGATGATTTTCTCTGTTTCGTTTCAGCGTATTTTCTATTTCCTCCAGAATCCGTTCCTCGCTCCAGTGCTTATATTGCCGAAAGGGAATTACCCTCATAAAAAAACCCCCTTAACCTTGTTTATAAACAGTATATTCAAGTTAGGGAGTTGTATACTTATTCTGTTAAGAGATTTTTAATATACTTCCTGGCTTCACCAATCATATAAAGGGAACCGGCCACAATTATTGCTTCATTTTCTTTTGTTATTCCATAGGCTTCTTCAATTGCCCGGGGTATATTTTCCTGTATCCATACCGGCTTTGAATACCCTTTAATTAGCTCTGCCAACTGGATCGGCTCCATGGCCCTGGGATTATCGGGTCTTGTTACAACCACCCGTTGAACATGGGGAATAATCAGATCAAGGTATCCCTTCACATCCTTATCGGCCAGCATACCAATGACCAGTGTAATCTGGTAATCCCTTAAAAGCTCCACAATACTTTGCTTCAGGGCCTCGGCTCCATGGGTATTATGGGCACCATCAATAATGGTCAGGGGGCTTTTTCTTAAAACCTCAAGTCTTCCTGGCCAGATGGTTTCATTAAGACCCTTGTACAGATCCTCTTTTTGAATTTTTAAATCGGCATACCGCTTAAGGGCTTCTATAACCCAAAGGGCCGTACAGCAATTGTCAATTTGATGCTGCCCCAGCATTTTTATTTTAACCTCATGATAGAAAGTATCCATCATTTCTACCGAAAAGCATTGGCCCTCCAGGCTGCTGGAATGGACCTTAAGATTTCCTGGCTGGACTGGAACATATCGGCTGTTCCTTTCCAGGCACAGCTCCTTCAAGACCGTCATTGCCTCCTCCTGCTGGGGAGATATGACTGTTATACAATTATTTTTAATAATTCCCCCCTTTTCAAAGGCAATCTCTTCAAGACTGTTTCCCAGGTATTGCATATGATCGAAGCCAATGGGAGTAATGACAGAAACCAAGGGGGCTTCAACCACATTGGTGGCATCCAACCGTCCTCCAAGACCCACCTCCAGTACTAGGTAATCCACCTGTTCCTCTTGAAAATAAGTAAAGGCAATGGCAGTAACTACCTCAAACTCAGTGGGGTGGTTTTTTCCCTCCTCCACCATCTGCTGTATTTTTTCCTTTACCCTTGCTGTATAATGAGCCAGCTTTTCCTCTGGAATTTTTTCACCATTTATTTGTATTCGTTCTGTAAAGGTTTCTAAATAGGGTGAGGTATAGAGACCTACCCGATATCCTGCCATTTTTAAAATACCGTGAAGAAAGGCCGATGTAGAGCCTTTGCCATTGGTACCGGCCACATGGATTATCTTCAGCCCTTGCTGGGGACTGCCCAATAGCTTCAACAAGTATTGTATGTTTTCAAGGCCCAGCTTGCTGCCAAATTGATTGGTACCATGGATAAAGTCCAGTGCTTCAAGATAATTCATTGTTGTTTTCCTCCGTTTTTATAATGTATGCTCTATCTATCCTCTTAACAAAACCCCAATGGAAGTGGTAAGCCCCTGCTTAACCAGTGTCGGCCAGAAACTCCTATTTAAGAATAATCGTCTGTAGGCCGCCGGTCAGCAGGAGCTTAAGTATTTATTGTTTTTTTCCTTTAAGTGAATTCAATCTTTCCATCACTGTTGACATCATCTGTTGAAATTTGACTTCTTTTTGACGTTCCTCCTGAATCAAAGCCTCTGGAGCCTTAGACAGGAAGCCCTCATTGGAAAGCTTTCCAGTTACCCGCTTTATTTCGGCCTCCAGCTTTTTCTTTTCCTTTTCCAGTCGTTCTATTTCCTTTTCAAAATCAATCAAATCATCCAATGGAATGAAGAGCTCAGCCCCCTGCACCACAATGGAAACTGAATCAGACGGAATTTCATCCTGGTTTGAAAGCACATTTATTTCTGATATCCCTGCCAACGTATTGAAATATTGTTTTCCCTCTAGAATTATATCTGCCGTTATGGAAGAGGCCGCCACCATGAACAGCTTGGCCTTTTTAGAAGGAACCACATTCATTTCGGCCCTTACATTACGGATATTTTTAATGGCACTCATAATTAATATCATTTTCTCTTCCGCTTCCCGATGGCTTTGATCCTCCTGGAATACCGGCCAGGGAGCAGTAATAATGTGACTTTCTTCTTTTTTTGGCAGATAACTCCATATTTCCTCGGTAATAAAGGGCATATAGGGGTGCAATAGCTTTAGAATATCCTTTAATACATAAATCAGCGTGTATTGGGCTGCCCTTCTTTTTTCCTGATCCTCTCCATAGAGCCTTGGCTTTGCCAGTTCAATATACCAGTCACAGTATTCACTCCATATGAATTCATAGAGTTTTTGAGCCCCCAGCCCAAGTTCGAACTTATCCATATTATCGGTTACATCTTTAATTAATTCATTTAATCTCGACATAATCCAATAGTCGGCTGAGCTAAAATGATCCTTAACCCCTTCATAGTCGGGGGTCTCCTCATCAAGGTTCATAATCACAAATCGGGTGGCGTTCCAAAGCTTATTGGCAAAATTTCTGCTAGATTCCAGCTTTTCCATATGGAACCTCATGTCATTTCCCGGGGAATTTCCTGTCAATAGGGTAAAGCGTAGGGCATCGGCTCCATACTGCTTGATTACCTCAAGGGGATCAATGCCATTTCCTAGGGATTTACTCATTTTTCTTCCTTCATTATCCCTGACAATCCCGTGAATCAACACATGCTTGAAGGGAACCTCCTTCATAAATTCCAGACCTGAAAAGGCCATTCTTACAACCCAGAAGAAGATAATGTCGTAGCCTGTCACCATCACATCGGTTGGATAAAAGTATTCTAATTCTGGTGTTTTTTCCGGCCAACCCAGGGTGGAAAAGGGCCATAGGGCTGAACTGAACCAGGTATCTAATACATCCTCATCCTGCTTGAAGGTGTTTGACTGGCATTTTGGGCAGGCTTGAGGAGCTGTTTTTGAAACAATTACTTCACCGCAGTCCTGGCAGTAGTAGGCCGGAATTCGGTGACCCCACCAAAGCTGCCTGGAAATACACCAGTCTTTAATATTTTCTAGCCAATGAAGGTAGGTTTTGCCATATCGCTCGGGTACAAATTTGATGCTGCCATTTTTGACTGCCTCAATGGCAGGAGCGGCCAATTCCTCCATCTTAACAAACCATTGCAGCGACGTTACAGGCTCTACAACTGTATTGCACCGATAGCAATGGCCCACATTATGATTGTGCTCCTTTACCTTTACCAGATACCCCTGGGCCTCTAAATCCTTTACAATTTGCTTTCTGGCATCATAACGGCTTAGCCCAGCATATTGACCGCCCTTTTCATTAATAGTAGCGTCTTCGTTCATTACTAAAATCTGAGGAAGATTGTGTCTTAACCCAACCTCAAAGTCATTGGGATCATGGGAAGGGGTAATTTTCACGGCCCCTGTTCCAAATTCCGGATCAACATATTCATCAGCTACAACGGGGATTTCCCGATTCATTAAGGGCAATATAAGGGTTTTGCCAATAAGATGCCGATAGCGTTCATCATTGGGGTTAACTGCTACAGCCGTATCACCCAGCATGGTTTCCGGCCTTGTGGTGGCAATCTCAACTGTTTCATCACTGCCCTTAACCGGATATTTGATATGCCAGAAATGGCCGCCTCGTTCCTCATGCTCTACCTCTGCATCTGAAATGGAGGTTTTACATTCGGGGCACCAGTTGATGATTCGGTTTCCTCGATAGATTAAGCCCTTTTCGTAGAGCTTGATAAACACCTCAGTGACTGCTTTGCTAAGGGTTTCATCCATGGTAAAGCGCTCCCGCTCCCAATCACAGGAATCCCCCAGCTTTTGCATTTGCTCCAGGATTCTACCGCCATATTCTTCCTTCCACTGCCATGCTCGCTTCAGAAAGCCCTCTCGGCCTATATCCTTCTTTGTTAAGCCCTCTTCTTCCTTAAGCCTTTCCACCACCTTTACCTCAGTGGCTATACTGGCATGATCGGTACCCGGCTGCCACAGGGCTTCAAACCCCTGCATTCTCTTCCAGCGAATTAATACATCCTGTAGGGTATGATCTAAGGCATGGCCCATATGAAGCTGCCCTGTAATATTGGGGGGAGGTAATACAATACAGAAGGGCTTTTTATCAGGATTCACCTTGGCATGAAAATAGTGATTATCGAGCCATTCCTGATAAATTCTGTCTTCAAATTCCTGGGGGTTGTAATTTTTTGGTAAATTGTTATTCATAAGTTTTCCCTCCTAAATTTATAAATCGTAAAAACTCCAATTCCTGCGGAAATTCACTTAATATTATCAATATTGCGCCCAAAATAACCATCAAGAGACCCACTGCTTTAACCCAAAGGGCCTGTTGGGCCGTTAAGGAAGTGCGTTTTTCAATGAATTTGTTTAAATACACGGCAATGGCCCCTATCAATAGAACCACCAAACCTAAATAAAACAAGGCTCCCTCTCCTTCCCCTTAATACTTGATTATGTGCACTAAAAAACCCTTCATCCTCAATAAGGACGAAGGGTTCGATTCGCGGTACCACCTTAATTCCTGCACTTATAACAATAGCAGGCACTTCAACAAATTAACGGTCACCCGACTGTATTTACTACGATTTCAATACAGCAGCTCCAAAGCTACCTTCGATAACTCACTTCCCTGAAGAACCTTTCAGCCAAGGGCCCTTCTCTCTGATGGGGCTTATTATCTACTCCTCTTCTTCTCAGCCTTTACTTTATCAAATTGTGTCTTTAAGAATAACCTTTAATATATATTTTGTCAAGTATTAAAAAATATTATAAGGGTTTTATAGGATTTGTCAAGACAATTTTTCCGGTTCATTCTCCATTGAAGCTTGATTTTTGACAATTTTTAATCCCAGAATGAAATAATTAATAAAGGCACCGGCTGTAAAGGCTACTGCAAAAATCGTCAGGGGTCTGGCGAGGGGCAGCCCCAGGGCAACCCAAATAACAACTATATAAAATAGCACTGTTGCTATTTTACCGTAGTGATTAGCCGGTAAAACCGCCTTATTTTTTCGAGTGTAAAGGAAGATGCCCCCCATCACCAGCATGGTTTCCTTTAGACCTACAATCAAAATAACCCACGGAGGAAACAACCCCTTGATGGTAAAGGATATTAACACGGTTATTAACATGAGCTTATCGGCCAGGGGGTCCATAGCCTGGCCCCATTTAGTAATAAGGTTATACTTCCTGGCAATATAGCCGTCAAGCATATCTGTGGCCCCTGCCAAAAGAAAGATAATCAGTCCGTAAATTACATAATTGGATGAAGCTGAGAAAAATATCAATATAAATATCGGTATTAATGCAAATCTTATGGCGGTTAGTATATTTGGTATATTCATCGTATCCCTCTTTTCCTGCTGCTTACTGCTTTTTAATTATTTTTTCCTTATTATATCATATCATCTTTTTAACAAATTAGGAAGGAGCCTACTAAAAAGCTTGCAGCGAAAAGTCTTAAAAATATACCTTTAAGCAGTTTATTTCACCAGCCTAATTGAATATATCCTCTCTAAATATTCTATCAGGTATCGAATCATGGCATCATAACTGTTGTTGAAAACTTCCCATTTCCTTTTGTAATTGGCATAAATCAGCCTTTTGGTATAGGCCGACATAGGGATATCCTTATAAATGCAGAGTCTTGAAATCCTTCCCTTTCCATATTCCAGACTATAGGGATTGATCCCATATTCAACTGCTTCCTTATGAACCAATGCATACCAGCTAAAATGATCTATTTCACCTTTTATATATCCATAACGATTCTTACCGGGGTATATTTTAATGTTCCAGGACATCTAATCTCCTCCAAGTCCAATCAATCCTTTATTTCCATTGTATGCCTTTTTTAGTATTACTATTCATTACTGGGTAACACTTCACAGCAGGGCCGAATATGATAGATTATATTGTTAAATTGTAGAAATTAATGAATGGAGGAAAATTTATGCGGTCAAAGGTTATTGCTCTGGCAATGCTGTTATTGCTACTGCTTACTACTATTCTATTCTATGGCTGCCAAAAGGATACAATGACAAAGATTCAGCTGATGGAGGTTACCCACTCGGTCTTTTATGCACCCCAATATGTAGCTTTAACCGAGGGCTTTTTTGAGGAGGAGGGCCTCTCGGTGGAAATAATCGATGGCAAGGGGGCAGATAAGGTAATGGCGGCTCTGCTAAGCAACCAGGCTGACATAGGCTTTATGGGCCCTGAGGCTTCTATTTATGTTTATAATCAAGGAAAGGACGACTTTGTGGTGAACTTTGCCCAATTAACCCAGCGGGATGGTTCCTTTATTGTTTCAAGAATTCCCGAACCCGATTTTCAGCTGGAGGACCTGCGGGGAAAGGAAATTTTAGGAGGGCGTAAGGGGGGCATGCCCAATATGGTACTGGAATACGTGCTAAAGCAGCACGGCTTGATTCCTGGAAATGATTTGAACGTCAGAACCGATATTCAATTCGGTGTTATGGCCGGAGCCTTTGCAGGGGGCGAAGGGGATTATACTACATTGTTTGAACCCAGTGCCACCATTATTGAACAGGAGGGTAAGGGCTATGTAGTAGCCTCTGTCGGCGCAGAAAGTGGTTACATTCCCTATACTGCCTATTCCGCCACCAAGAGCTATATTGAAAATAATCCTGAAGTTATTCAGAAATTCACCAACGCCATCTACCGGGGAATGCTTTGGGTGGAATCCCATAGTGCTGAAGAGGTGGCCAAATCAATTCAACCCCATTTTCCTGACACTGATATAGCAACCCTTACCACCGTGGTGGAGCGCTATCGTTCCATCGGTTCCTGGGCCCCTAACCTGGTATTAACAAAGGATGGCCTGGATCGCCTTCAGGACATTATGATTGACGCCGGTGAGCTGACTGAACCAGTTCCCTATGAAGAAATTGTTATTACTCGATTTGCTGAGGATGCAATGAAAAATATACAATAAAGCTGAATAGCCAGGGCTTATCCCTGGCTATCTTTACACATTATATTTATTAATACCGAAGGACTAATCCTTAATCCATGGCACCGATGGCTGCCCTCAGCCCTAACAGGTAGCTGTCTAACCCAAACCCACAAATTTGCCCCTTAACGATATCGGCAAAAACAGAGTGGTGCCGGAATGCCTCCCTTGCATGAATATTAGACATATGTACCTCTACAATTGGTACTGTCAAAATAGCCAGGGCATCCCTTATACCATAGCTGTAGTGTGTCCATGCTCCGGCATTAATCACCACAGCATCCACCTTTTCTAAAAAGGCTTGATGGATTCTTTCGCACATTTCACCCTCATGATTTGTTTGAAAGGTGATTAGTTCAACCCCCAGCTCCTCCGCCAGGTTCTTTAATTTTTCATCAATTTCCTCCAGGGTCATATTTCCATATTGTTTTGGGTCCCTTAAGCCGAACATATTGTGATTAATACCATGGAGCATCAGCACCTTTTTCATCTAAATCGCCTCCTGCTTATCAGAATAGTTTAAAGCCGATCAAAACTACTAAGGCTAAACCCAACGTAATCCCTTGGGATAATGATTTTTCAGCCTTTGATCTACCAGCTTCCCCCAGCCCAGACTATAGCCCTCTACAGTCACAAGGTACCAGCCCTTGGGCCCCTGAGCTATAAGGGCTTCACCCTTTAAATATTTTACGACTTCGGGGGAATCAATTTTTAGGTTTATATGGTGGTTTACCTCCTCTGGTGTTAATGTCAATGCCAGGGCATGGGAGGGCTCAAAGCGATTTTTTTTAAGGGTACCCAGATGCCAGCCGGGGCGTACTACCCTCAGGTTTTTAAGGGAAATCATTTCCTCAGGCAATATATATAACTGGTCTCCAAAGAGATGATATTTTCCCCGGGGGGAATCTATCATGGCTTCCTTTAGAAATTGAAGATAATCCTTAGGAATTTTTGAATCGGTCAATCCCTCTGCCTCTTGTAAAACACCCGATTCTTTCCCCGTCGTCTTTTTTAATACAGCAATGTAGTGGCCTTCCCCATGAAGCCTGTGGGGCCACAAGCGTAGGGTTTTCTCAAGATATTCAGATCCCTCCGGAACCCACTGGGCCCTGCCCCGGCTGAAGCCTTCGTAGACTTGAACCCCTTCTATTTCAAAGAATGGATTGAGGCCAATGAAACGATTAATCACCCCTTCATTTTCCTCCGGTGAGAAGGTACAGGTGGAATAAACCAGCCTGCCTCCGGGTTTCAGCAGCTCTGCTGCCTGGGCCAGTATTTGACTCTGTCGATCTGCACAGGCCAGTACATTTTCCTTGCTCCATTCCAGACAGGCCTGGGGGTCCTTCCGGAACATTCCTTCCCCTGAACAGGGGGCATCCACCAAGATTCGGTCAAAATATGCAGGGAAGTACCTAACCAGTGCTTCTGGTTTTTCGTTCATCACCACAGCATTTTTAATTCCCATTCGCTCTACATTCTGGGCCAGTATCTTCGCCCGGGCAGGATGTATTTCATTGGCCACTAAAAGGCCCTGCTGGTTCATTTTAGCCGCCATATGGGTGGTTTTACCTCCCGGAGCTGCACATAAATCCAGTATCCGTTCGCCGGGCTGAGGGGCCACCAGCTCTGCCACTGCCATGGCACTGGGTTCTTGTATATAATAGAGGCCGGCCTCATGATAGGGGTGCTTGCCGGGCCGATCCAGGGAACCATAATAAAAGCCTGTTTGGGCCCAGGGCACCGGCTTCAACATAAAAGGGCTTTTTTCCATAAATTCCTTGACATCTACCTTCAGGGTATTGACCCTTAAGCCCTGTTTTTTTTCCTCTGAGTAGCTTTTTATAAAGGCATCATACTCTTCCTTTAAAAGGCCTTCCATTTTAATCAGGAAATCCTTGGGCATTTCCATATTTGTCACCTCAATTTCTTATTCAGACTCATCTGACCCGGCAGCTTTGAAAATAGGGCTTAATGATTTCAGCTATGGCTGCCAATTTCTTTTGTTCCATTGGTTTAAGTCTGCCCACTCCGCCTAAAACCATGTCTGAATCTCTAAAATTCTGTAAAAAATACCCCCTGGCCCCCTTTATATATTCCGCTATTTCCAGTATATCCTCCTGGGTAAAGAATTCCTCACAGACAGTGGTTCTAAATTCATAATCGATTGATGAAGCGCTGATCAGTTCAATGGATTCCTTAATTTTTTCTATCGCCACCGCCGTCTTTGTGATTGCTTGATATTTTGACAAGGGGGCTTTAATATCCATGGCTACATAATCTAAAAGTCCTTCCGACAAAAGCAGTCTGATAAGCCCCGGAGCGGTACCATTGGTGTCGAGCTTAACAAAAAATTCAGCCTGCTTCAGCTCCTTAATAAAATGGTACAGCCCCTGCTGCAGGGTTGGTTCTCCTCCTGAAATACAGACCGCATCAATATATTTTTTTCTCTTCATTAAGAATTCCAGTACCTCCCGGGCTTGAATGGGCTGCCCCTCACCTAAAACCATTTGCCGGTTATGACAATAGGGGCACCTAAAATTACAACCGCCGGTAAAGACGACGGTTGTAATTTTATCAGGATAATCTATAAAGGAGGATTTTTCTATTCCTAAAATATTCACTTTATCACCCTCTATGAAACGGCAAATGCCTCTTTTTCCTCAATTTTTTCAACATTCAGCAGGCTTTCTTGGGTATTGAATTCCCGCCGGTCCTTATATTCCTCTTGCTTTCCCTTGTTCCACGCTTGAACCGGCCGATGGAAGCCCACCACCCTTGTCCAGACCTCTGATTCCTTACCACAATCAGGACATTCAAAATGTTCACCTGAAAGATAGCCATGATCCGGGCAGATGGAGAAGGTTGGCGTAATGGTGATGTAGGGTATGCTGCTGTTTTCCATGACCTTTTTCAATAGCTGCTTACAGGTTTCGATATTATCTATTTCTTCTCCTATAAAGCCATGTAACACCGTTCCCCCTGTATAAAGGGTTTGAAGGCGCTCCTGCAATTCAATGGCCTCGAAGATATCACTGGTATGACCCACTGGTAATTGGGTAGAGTTGGTATAATAGGGCTCATCCTGCCCCTGGGCAAAGATTTTAGGAAACATCTTTTTGTCGATTCTGGCAAAGCGATAGGCAGTCCCTTCGGCTGGAGATGCTTCCAAGTTCCAAAGGCTTCCGGTTTCCTCCTGGAAAATTTGAATGACTCGATTCATAAATTCCATTACCTCTACGGCAAATTCATTGCCCTCAGGTGTGGTAATATCCTTGCCAAGGAGGTTAATACAGGCTTCATTCATACCATTCAGCCCAATGGTGGAAAAATGATTTTTAAAATATTCTCCTGTGCCATCCTTTACCCCCTGCAGATAATATCTTGAGTAGGGATATAGACCGGCATCCATGTAGCCCTCTAATATCTTTCGCTTGGCCTCGCAAATTTCCTTGGCATACTCCATTAATTCCCTTACACGTTTTTTAAAATCCTCTGGCGTTTTTGCCAAATAACCCACCCTGGCCATATTTAAGGTAACAACATTAATAGAGCCTGTTAAGGGGTTAGCCCCAAATAATCCGCCTCCCCGTTTTCGAAGCTCACGATTGTCCAGCCTAAGCCGGCAACACATTGACCGAATGTCTTCCGGCGAAAGGTCTGAATTAACAAAGTTTGCAAAATACGGTGTACCAAATTTCCTTGTCATTTCCATGATTGAATTAACCACCTCAGAATTCCAGGGGAAATCATCAGTAATGTTAACGGTAGGAATAGGGAAGCTAAAGGCCCTGCCTGCTCCATCGCCTTCCATCATAACCTCACAGAAGGCTATATTGAACATATCCATTTCTTTTTGAAATTGCCCATAGGTTTTATCCATATGTTTTCCGCCAATGATAACGGGTTGATTTTTTAGCAGCTGATGAGGGGTAATATCCAGTGTTACATTGGTAAAGGGGGTCTGAAAGCCAACCCTGGTCGGCACATTCAGGTTAAAGACAAACCGTTGAATCGCCTTTTTTACCTGATCGAAACTCAAATTGTCATAGTATATAAAAGGGGCCAGGTAGGTATCAATACTGGAAACCGCCTGGGCTCCTGCCGATTCACCCTGCAGGGTATATAATAGGTTCACCAGCTGCCCCAGGGCCGATTCAAAATGCTTTGGAGGCTTTGATTCAATTTTTCCCTTGGCACCTTTAAAGCCCATGGTCAAAAATGCCTCTAAATCCCAGCCACAGCAATAGGGGGCCAAAAGCCCCAGGTCGTGAATATGTAAATCGCCGCGGATATGGGCATCCCTGAGCTCCCTTCGGTATATTTTATTTAGCCAATATTTCGTAGTAATACTCTCAACTATGTGGTTGTTAAGCCCCTGCAGTGAAAAGCCCATATTGGCATTTTCATTGACTCTCCAATCCTCCAGATTGATGTATTCCTCTACCATTTTTTCGGCATCCATGAAAAGATTTTTGACCTCCCGCATCTCTTCATGCTTTTTTCGATAAAGTATATAGGCCTTTGCTGTTTTAGCATGGCCCTCTTCGATTAATACCTTTTCCACGACATCCTGAATATCCTCCACCGATGGAACCCCGGCGCCATAGGTTTCGTTGATAATGTCAACAACAATCTTGGTCAGCTTAACAGCCGTCACTTCATCATTTCCCTCAACTGATTTTGCCGCTGCAAATATGGCATCTCTAATTTTTTGGGAGTCAAAATCTACTATTTCCCCACTTCTTTTTTGTATCTTTGTCACAGCCATAATACCCCTCCTATTGTACTGATCTATGTCTTTTTCTACTACATATTGTATATATTACATGATTTAACATTCGATTTACAAGGATATTTTGGAGCGATATGATGGTTTTTTTCCCGGAATAGCTGGCCTTTACTTTCGTTTCCTTCTTAATTTATTTATTATAGCACTGGCCCCTTAATAATGGAATTAACGTTGAAATTTCAAGAAATCATATTCCAAAAATAAAAAAGATTTGGTAGGGTGTGTCTGAATGCTCCGAAGGGTGCAGATTTTACTGAATTTTTGTTCCAAGCAAGGCGCTTTTTTGAAGGCATACTAGGAGTACGTCAAGGAAAAGCAACGCTTTCAGACACGCCCTAGCCTACAGGTATTAAAAAGCTGTGGGCTAACCAACGGAAATATATAAAAGGGTTACTCTATTTTCAGGTCCATTTCGGAGGATTAAACTCGTTGTTAAAGGCTTTAATACGTTCTCCCTCATCCTCTGAAAGGATATAGGCCTCAATACCATCCCTGGCATACTGCTTTACCATTTCAATGGCCTGGTCTCGGCCCATGGGTGACGAGATGCCGGCTTCGGTTCTGATCACAAATTTCTGCTCCATAATGGTTCCTCCCTGTTTCATAGTTTTGAAAAAAGGGCCCCTATGGGCCCTAAGAAGTGATGTTTTATTGAAGCCCTCCACCATCCAGGGCCTCTTCTTCGGTGATAATATGGGAATTAATGCCATGATCTGCATAAATCATAACCTGTCTAACGGCTTCATGCTCTGTTAGCGGATCTGAAAGACCATGCTCTGACTGTACAACATATCTTTTTTCCATATCATTAATCCCCTTTCTTTTGATTATTTATTTAATTTTATTATTCCACCAATGGCCTTCATAATATAAAAGAAAAACCTCCCATTACGGGAGGTAATTCCTGCTATTTCAAGGCTTCTGTGGCTAATTCTACAAATTTTTCTGAAGCACTGGTGGCACCAGTGACCATATCAACCTGCTCAGGATTTTGATTTTCAATTAAGGAATTTTCCAATTGCTCATAGGCTTCGGGGGCACTAACCCCTGAGGCTTCTTCCCATCGTTGATTATATTCCTCATCTTCAGACTTCAGGTTTCCTTCTTCATTTTCTTCCTCATAGTTAACTTCTGTAATTCTTCCATCGGCCACTGTAATCTCGATCATTGCCTTCCAGCCCCGCTCATCGGGCTCTCCTTCTGCCGTATGGGTACCATCCTCGTAGTTTACTTCCTCATTGTTGCCTGTTGTGGGCGGTGGAGTAGTATTTTGTGGGGGAGTTTCAGGTTCTTGCGGCTCCTCGGGCTGCTGTGGCTGGCACCCTACCGTAAAACCCAGCACCAATAATACAACCAATAGGAATGTAATACCTTTTACACGTTTCAATGTAAAACCTCCTTATTCAAATAACTGGTTTTTTTAAAAAACCTTACTTCTATTATTTTGGACAAAATTATACCCACTATTCATTAAAAATTGAAAATAGTGGGATTTTTTTATTCAACTGATCTTAAATTTACTAAAATAGACGCCTTTTTTCAAAATCAATTGCACCAGTTAAATATAGTACAACAAAATAAATTATGCCGCCGATAAAAATCCCCCCCAGGGTAGCCACAGCTTCCCTCAAGGTTACACCATAGATAAAATGAAATGCACCCTTCACACAAGCTGCCATTACCAAGGTTGCCAGCCCCGGCTTAATGAAAAGCTCCAGGGGAGACATTTTAAATTTAATTAATCTTCTCAGCTGCAAAAAATTAAGGGCCATTATGACAAAATAGCTACAGATGGTACCAATAACCGTACCGATGATATTCAGGTGACTGGCCAGTAAAATATAGCTCACCACCAGCTTTACCAATACCCCTATTAATAAATTAAACACAGGAATAAATACACGGTTCATTCCCTGTAGAATTCCTGTCAGGGTTTGGGCCAGAGCAATGAAGATGACATTAAGGGCCACAATCTTTAAAATGTCTCCCCCGGCTTCATTGCTTCCCCACAGCAGGTGAACAATCTCCTCTGACAGCAGCGACAGCCCCACAGTGGCTGGCAAAGCAATGATGATGGTGGTTTTGATTCCTGAGGTTATTTTATCTGTAAGCTCCATGAGCCTTCTTTTACTAAGGGATTCTGAAACAGCCGGCACCAGACTGGCAGACATGGCCATGCTAAAGGTTAAGGGAACATTCATTAGGGTAGTGGCCTTTCCCGTTAATCTGCCATAAAGAATCGTGGCTCCCTCTAGGGTATAGCCACTTTGAATCAGCCTGGAATGAACAATAACGGAATCAATTACTCCCATTACAGAGCTTAAGACCGCCCCTATGGTGATGGGCAAAGCCAGCCAGGTTAATCTTTTTACAATTGCCCAGGCGGTATCACGATTGATGGATCTTCCCTTTTTTACTTTATTTTTTCTGTACTTAAGGTAATATACCAACAGAACCACAGTTCCCAAAAGGGCACCGCCGGTGGCCCCAAAGGATGCCGCCCCGGCAGCAAAGCCGATGCCCATTTCAATGGTGACATAGGCCAGGGAAAGGCCCACGACAACCCGACCGATTTGCTCTATAATCTGGGAAACCGCCGTGGGATGCATAATTTGCATTCCTTGGAAATAGCCTCGAAAGGCTGACATGATAGATACCAATAATGGTGCAAAGGCAAGGCCCATAACTGAATAATAGGCCTCCTGGGGCCAATCAAGCAAGCGAATAATGGTATTGGCACAGAATAGCAAAAACAACGAGCTACCGAGGCCTATGACTAATAGCATAAAAAAGGACACTCGAAAGACCTTATCAGCCCCTGCTTCATCCCCCAGGGCTATTTTTTCGGAAATTATTTTCGAGATGGCTGCCGGAAAGCCAATTAATGAGACAGAAAGCAGTACCGTATAAATGGGGTAAGGTAACCCAAACAGGCCCATTCCTTCATCGTGCAGCAGATGCTGTAGGGGAATTTTAAAGAAAATACCCAGAAATTTTGCAAATAGCCCTGCAGCAGCTAAGATAAAAGCACCCTTTAGAAAACTTTTATTGGACTTTAACATGGAAGGTCTCCTTCATATGGAAAATATTCTAATTAAATATATTCCAATACCTTATGCCCTTATGAGTGTCTTTATGCGAATGTGATTTTATCAATCCGGCTTACATCATATTTAATTAAGTTAAATCGTTGTCATGATCCTCTGTTCCCTTCAAGGATCATATTGTCAGAAACAATTTTCCCGTCAGACAATTCGATGACTCGCTTACTTTTTTTGGCAACATTTTGATCATGGGTTACTACGACAATTGTGATTTCTTTTCGATTTAGCTCTTTAAAAATATCTAGAATAATTTGCTCGTTTTTATCATCAAGGGATGCCGTTGGTTCATCAGCCAAAATTATGTCCGGGTTATTAACTAGGGTACGTGCAATGGCAACTCTTTGACTTTCTCCCCCTGATATATGCCGTGGAAAACGCTTTAATAAATGATTAATATTCAACATTTCTGATACTTCTTCAACCTTCTTTTCAACTTGTCCTTTTGTAAGACCTTGATACATAGAGGAAGTGAAATGTTATAGAAAACAGAATTATCCGGTATTAATGCAAAATTTTGAACTACAAAACCAATCTTGTTTTTCCTTAAATTTAATTGCTTCTTAAAGTCTCTTTGTCCAACCCTTTGATTATTATAAAAATATTCTCCCTTTGTAAAATGATCAAGAAAGCCTAGTATATTGATCAGTGTGGACTTTCCCGCACCGCTTCTACCGCATATTGCTATAAATTCACCCTTATCAATGGATAAATTAATATTTTGTAATGCAAATGTATTATTAGTTTTATATAACTTGCATATATTTTTTAATTCAATCATTTTTTATCTCCTTATTTGTTCAGGTATATTCATATTGTAAATTTTAATCAAAGATGGTATCGGTATTAAAACTAAAACAAGTAAGATTGAAGCCACCAGATACCAATTAGTTGCACTGTTACTATAAAATAAATACTGTAGTAAATATACAACTATCATTCCTATTAACATTGCCAAAAAGACCTCAAGTAGAATAAATGAAAGGATTGTTTTTTTCTTAGCACCACATATATAATGAATCGAGTAACACTTTAACATCATATCGGTTTTAGACAAAAGATTAATCATGATGGCAGCAATTGATATAATTAACAGCAATATGCTGATAGCTGCAAATATAATGACTATTTCTTTTGTTTTCAACCCCAGAAAACTAACATTTGGTAATCCGATTAAAACATACGGCGGTTCAATATCTAATTCCTCACAGTACCGTTGTATTTTATCCAGTATAACAATTGATGATAAGTCTGAATAGATAATTCCATTGGTGTTTTGAAGATATACTCTTTTTTGGAATTCATGATCTAGTCCGCCTACTGGATCATTAACACAGTCAATTGCGGGTAGTACAAAATATCTGTCTAAAAATACAGTATTTCTATTTCTGTCGACAATATAGCTGTCTTTTTCTAAGAAACCAACCACTTCATATTGTATCTGCCTTCCCAGATACCCAATAAGTAAGCTATCGTTCAATTTAAAGAATTCCTTTAACTCATAACCGATCAACACAGGTAGAGTTTTTCCGGCTTCATAACTGTATTCATCTTCATTAAATACTCTGCCATCTATTAGATTAATTGCTGAGTGTTCTAATACCACAGCATTGATTTGTATAGAATTATATGAATTATTAACCAAGTATTCGATAGGCCTTTGTCCGTAGCCTTCAAAAAACTTCATGTCTAAATCTAAATCGGGAATGTATATAGGCTGCTTCGTTAAAACACCATATTCAAAGGACTCGTCAGCCAATAATTTATGATATAAAGATTTTATTTTTAGAACACCATCTGTTCTGCTAAAAAAATCATCTTCATCTTTACCAAATAAAGAATCTGATAAACTATATGTGCTTTTATTAAGACTTTCAAATTGCTCATTCTTAGATGTAAATTGAATCAATAAATTCGTTGAAATCATGATGGCGATTAATGCCAATACTAAAAGTGATACTAGAGAATTAGATAATTTTCTTTGATTCATGAAGATTCGCAAATAATTTCGCAAAAACTCGCCCCCTACCTTATCTTGTCGCATATTGGTAAATTCCTTTTGTTGATAAAAGAAGCAACAAGAAGTATTGAATTACATCCGGTGATAAATAACAGTATAAATAATGTTACTAGAAATATTATATTTAAACAGGTTACCAAGAAAACTGAATATTATTAAATGAAACCTATGCCCGCACATCCTTCTTATAAAAAACTCTCTATGGCTCTTCTTTATCCAAAACAGAATTAGTACTATATAACCAAAGGATAGCATTGAAAATATTAATAGAAAGATGACACTACCAAAATTTCTTAAACCCAAAATTCTCTGAGCATTTGCATATTCCTTTTCGATTGTTATAATATCCTTTAAAATAGTCTGATTTTCTAAAAAATATTGAATATCTGATTTTTTATTTCCATCCACTATATATAAGCCTTCCATTTTGATGTTTTGAAGATTTGCAGACAGAAAAACAGTGTAGTCCAGCATACTGGCTTGATCATACCCTATGATGCCTATCACTTCATATGTTAAATTACCATATGTTAGATAATAAGTACCTTCTTCCGATTCAAGCTGATTCAAAATCTGACTTCCCACTACAGCATAATTAGATTGACCAAAAAAATCCTCTTTTTGAAAAAACCTGCCTTCGATCAATTGCGGGTGAATAAATTGATTAGAAGAGAATACAACCCTAACATCCTGTACTGGATTCACTAATTTATATAGCACCAAGCCTCGATTTGAAAATTTTGAATCTAATTGTTCAATATTGTCTATGTAAAACTCACCCTCTAAAGTGACTGCATTTTCACTATAATAATGATTGCTTATTCTTTGGTGTTCAACTACCCTTTGATAATTGTTGACCAGAATAATTGAGGCGAATACAAGAATAAAAGTCATAATTATGATTAGCATTGCAGTAGGTTTAACTAAGGTCATGAAACACCTCCTAAAAGTTTAATTAAAAGAGTAGTTTGAAAGGTTTAGTTTAACTATATCAAACATACGTTTATATTTTCAAGCAATAAATTTCCAGTATCATCCACAATTTGTTTTTTACGCATTTATCACAGAAGGGTATCTGCTCCTTATGATTTTCATAGATTAACATATCAGTACACTTTTAAGAAGTCTCCTTCCTAGTAATTTAAAGAAAAAGGCCACCCTATAATAAATTTAAAGGATGGCGATTTAAAGAATTCAGAAATCTATATGATTAATAAATTACCCCATGTACTGCTTTAAATCCAAACCCTGGATCATCATGAAGGATTATTTTATCCTTCTGGAATACAGCTCCACCCTCTATGGGATCCTCCTTGCACAAAACTGGTCCATCCAGGTCAACTTTGGTAATAATACTTTTTGCCGCAGCAAGATGTACTGCCGCAGTCACACTGATTTTACTTTCCAGCATACATCCGATCATACATTCCACGCCATATATCTCAGCCATGGCACATATTTTTAAGGCATGATGAAGCCCGCCGGTCTTCATCAGCTTAATATTGATTAAATCCGCAGCCCTCATCTGGATAATCTTCATGGCATCCATGGGTGAAAACACACTCTCATCTGCCAAAACTGGAATTGATATATTGTCTGTAACCAGCTTCAGCCCTTCCAGGTCATGGGCGGCAACGGGCTGCTCTACCAATTCTATCTTGAGTCCTGCATCCTCCATTTTTCTCAGGGTATAAATCGCCTCCTTGGGTTTCCATCCCTGGTTGGCATCAATTCTAAGGTCAATATCATAGCCCACGGCCTTCCGGATTGCCTTCATTCTCTTTATATCAGTATCAGCATCCTTTCCCACCTTGATTTTCAGTGTTTTGTAACCTTCAGCTACGGCCGCCGCACTATCCTGGGCCATTTCTTCAGGATCATTGACGCTGATGGTAATATCCGTTGCGATCTCCTTTCGAAAACCTCCCAAGAGCTTATATACAGGGGCCCCATATAATTGACCAAATAGATCATATAGGGCAATATCTATGGCTGCCTTGGCACTGGTATTCTTTACGACTGATTGGTCAAGCCTAATCATGATTTCCTCAAAGCAGGCAATATCCATCCCTATTAAATGCTTTTTAATATGCTCCTCGATGGCCCCTATGATGGCCCCCGTGGTATCTCCTGTGATCACCCCTGTGGGAGGCGCTTCCCCATAGCCAATATGACCTGTATCTGTTTCAATTTTCACAATTACATCCTCCACCCTATGAACCGTCCTTAGGGCAGTTTTAAAGGGTCTCTTTAATGGTATTGATATTTTTCCAAGGCTTATATTGGTGATTTTCATTGTCATTCCTCCAGTCAGGTCTTAAATATAAAAAAATCCAGCAAAGGCACAATCTAAATTGCTCTTTACTGGATTTTATTCATGATGGTATCCTGCGTATGCAACCATACCGATTGAATAAAGCAGCTTTAATAATACTTTTCCTTAACTTCGCAATATTTTTTCAGTGCATCCTTATAGGCAATGATGATTGCCTTTTGGGATGATCCGAAATATCTTCTCATTACTTCCTCTTCAATACCTTCATGGTATTTATCCAGCTTCTTTCCGACGAAGATACTGGCTATGAACTCCCGTGTCGTGTCTACGGTAGCCGCACAGCCCAGGTCAACAATCTCATCGGTAGTTACGTCGACTACAAAGCCGATAAAAAATATCTTGAAGTGGTGGGTTATGGCATTGTCATTACTGGTTCTTCCGTGCCCAATAATATAAACCGTATTTTTATCATACATATAATCACCCTTTATTGTCATTCTACAATTTGTTATTTTTCCAAAATGAACCCTCGAGCCCCATATAGGGCTTCCATGTATGTTTTTCCTGATGTATTTTGCACGATACTCAGGGGGGTTACCGCTACTTCCCATGTAGGATAGTAAACTAGTTTTCCATCATGATCATAGTCGTAAAACCCTGAAAAATCATGAATGATATAGTGCTCATCCTTATATTTTCCTAAATATAGCATAGCATGGCCATTCATATAAAGTCCAGTACCAGGTTCAAGCTTGTTAAGTATTTTTTCTCTTTCTTCAATAGACATCCCCTCTTCCATTTCATGAAATACTCCCGCCGCAAGCCTTCCCTGCTCTGAGGAGTTTCTTGGCAGCTTTATCCCCATGGTTCTGAAAATATCCATTAAAAAGGCCGTACAATCTCTGCCGTTAAACATTCCGCCCCAGCCGTATCGTTCCCCTTGCAGTTTAAAGGCCTGCTTAATTATATTTTCCTTTTTATAAGGCAAATAGCCAATGCTTACATCCTCTAGCCGAGGTATTAAAGCATAATCAATGACCAGCTTGCCTTCATCATTTCTGGTGGGTACCTTCACCACATAGTTTCCGGCGGGATTTTGTTTATATATATTCTGGGGAATTTCACCTGACTTTGCCAGCGGCAATTTAACCCCCATATCAAAGCCTATTTGAGATAATTTTTCATTTAATGGATTATAATTGGAGTACACCCTTTTCCCCGTCACCACTATAAAGGGCTCACTATTTACATAGGAAAATAACGTTTCCTTCGTTGTTAATGCCACATCCTCAACGGGAATCCAAGCCAGATAATTGTACATTTGTGCAAAATACCACTTTCCATCTTTACTTGTGGCTAATATAATTAGGGGTTCAGCAGGGTAGACGGCCGTCTCCATCAGCCTGTCAATTTCATAGTCCTCCGGGCTGCTGAACAATCTTATGTAGGTAGGAAACATCCTCATCTCTGTTCTTCTTACCACGATGCCATAGCTGATTTCATTATTGTCCTCTAGACTATCCAGATTTAAATTTTCCAGTAGAATAGCGTAATCAGCATCTGTCATGAGCTTTCCCCTTTGATCGTATCTCTTGGCAGAAGGCTTTTTGCTGATTTCTTGAATTTTTTTTATTAATTCTTCCCTGGTAAAATATTGCTGGTAGTTTTCTAAATCCACCACCGGGTCACAGCTTAGTATATTCTCTAAATTATAGGCTTCAATTTCATCCGGTGCAGCAATGATTTTTTTTGGTGCATGGGTATTTTTAATCCAAAATTCAGGATATAGCATAGCTTCAGTAACCTTCGGAATATTGGACTCAAATTGCCTGTACTCACCGGATGCAGCAGCACCTGCTGAGGTGGTTGAAAAAAGAGTCATAAAAATTAATATACAGCTCAATATATACTTTATATTTTTCATACCCAGCCCTCCATACATATTTTTATAATAAAGATAAAATCTTTCCTACCAGTAATCCGCCGCCGGTACCTACCACATATCCCATCATCGCCATTAAAACCCCTATGGGGATTAATGCCTCACTGTAGGAGGCAGCCAGAATCGGAGCCGAGGCCACCCCTCCAATGTTGGCCAGGCTGGCGACACCACAGGTAAATAAATCTAATTTAAACAGCTTTGCGATTAAGGCAATTACCAATGCATGTACTCCCAAAATCATAAACCCAGAGATAATATATAATGGCGCTTGGGTAAGCTCAGAAAAATTAGCCCTTGAAGCGATTAAGGCTACGATAATATACAGCATCGTATTGGATATTTGAGATGAGCCGGGAATCTTAGCCAAAGGAGTCATGGCTCCTAAAATTCCTGTAATGGTTACCAATATCACTGTCCAGGTCGAAGCAGAGAGAAAATCTGACTGGGGAAGCTTACCGGCCAGAAAGGTTGCCATGGCCGCAACAAATATACTGGTTCCCACAAGGAATATTAAGTCGGCAAATTCAATATTAGTTCTGACATTTTCCTGAGAACTGGCTATTTCTTCTCCAACCTGATCAATCACGGTTGTATCTGCCCCAGTCCATTTTGCAAATTTACCTGCAAAGGGAACCAAGGCCAATAATATCATAACCCATACTGAATAATTTATTGAATCCATTAGAAGGGCATACCCTAACTTAGCGTCTGGCACATTAAGGGCTCCCTGGACAGCAACCATATTACCGGTTCCCCCCATCCAGCTTCCGCACAGCGCTGCAAAGGCCTTCCACGTATCTGGTTCATAGAAGCCCTTAAAGATGGCATAGGTAACAATAAAGCCTATTCCGATACTAATGGAGGCAGCAAAGAATCCCAGCAGCATCCTTGGGCCCAGCTTAAGTATTTTTCTCAGGTCACATCGTAATAGCATTAAAAATATCATGGCTGGAAGTAAATTACTTCTAAAAATGCTGTAATATAAATTCACATCATCGGTCTTCTGCCATAGCCCGAAGGTAGAAAGCAGCATCGCTCCAAAATAAATAACCACAACAGCCGGTACATACTTAAAAAATTTCCCCGTTGACTTTTTTTCTGCCCACACCACCATAGCGGCGAAAAAAACCAAAAAAGCCAGGTAGGTAAAACCATTGGTAATCATAAATTAACCCCCTTTTATATATTGATTTGATCATGTTAGATCAAAAATAATAGCTGTATGCCTTATCCCAGGTCTTTACAAAAAAAAGGCCAAATAAATAAGTGCTATTTATCTGGCCTTGTTAACGATAATACCATTGGTATCTAATTAAACAAGTGATTATTTTTAGAATATTCAATTATTATTTATAATATAACATAACTTGTATAAAGTCAATATTTTATTCAGGGGGTACTGATCTTGCCCATCAAGAATCTGGCCGGATTGATTTCATAAATGGGATTAACTGACTTAAAAAATGGAGATTCCCCTGGGGAACCTCCATTAGCTTCTGATTCTCTCTTGTTTGTATATTAAGCCTCAATAATCGCTTCTTTATCCTTGTAGCCCTTCACCTTGTACAGGAAGAAACCAAATACGACAACTGCCGTAACTATTCCCACCGGGTAAGAGATGGATGTGGAAAGCTTAAAGCCTTCGGGCGCCTGCAGAATATAGGTGGTAATGACGGCTGTCATGAATACCGCCGGAATGGTGGCAATCCAATGGAATTTCTTTGTCTGCACCAAATACATGGCTGAAGCCCAAAGCATTAAGGTTGCCAGGGTTTGATTAGACCAGGCAAAATATCGCCAAATAATGTTGAAATCAATGAGGCTTAAGCCGAATCCAACGGCAAAGAGAGGTAATGCAATGGTTAAACGCTTACCAATTTTAGTTTGATTTGACTTCATAAAGTCTGCAATGACCAATCGAGCACTTCTAAAGGCAGTATCACCAGAGGTAATGGGACAGGCAATTACACCAAGCATTGCCAACAGCCCACCAAAGCCACCTAATAAAGCAGTTGAAATTTCATGTACCACGGCTCCTGGTCCACCGGCGCCATTTACCGCTGCCAGTCCTTCAGTACCATGATAAAAACTCATTGCCGCGGCAGCCCAAATTAAAGCGATAATTCCTTCTGCAATCATTGACCCATAGAAGATCGGTCTTCCATATTTCTCATTCTCAACACATCTTGCCATTAAGGGTGATTGGGTTGCATGGAATCCACTGATGGCACCACAGGCTATGGTGATAAACAATAAGGGCCAGATGGGCAGATTGTCGGGATGAATGTTTTCCACTCCCAGGGCAGGCAGTTGATATCCTTTCGCCACTAGCATTACACCAATTCCAACGGCCATAACTAATAAGGAAGCACCAAAAAGGGGATAAACCTTACCAATGATTTTATCTACTGGTAAAATGGTTGCCAAGAAATAATAAACTAAAACGATTCCCAACCAAATCTGATAGTTTTCTAGCCCTAAGAAATTTAAGTTGGCCAATAACCTGGCTGGGCCTGTCATAAATACGGTTCCTACCAGTACCAGCAATACCACAGAGAAAACCCGCATAAATTGTTTAGCACCATTTCCTAAATATTTACCAACGATTTCAGAAACACTATCACCATTGTTTCTAATGGAAAGCATACCTGAAAAATAGTCATGTACCCCACCGGCAAAGATACTACCGAAGACAATCCAGAAAAATGCCTTGGGCCCCCAAAGGGCACCGGCAATGGCACCATAGATTGGCCCTAGCCCTGCAATATTAAGAAATTGAATTAAGAATATCTTGTGCCAGGGCATCGGTACATAATCAACACCATCTTTCATGGCATGGGCTGGAGTTTGTCTCTCTTCTCTGATTCCAAAGATTTTTTCGACAAATTTTCCATAAACTAAGTAGCCCACTACCAGGACGACAACAGAGATTAAAAATAAACCCATATAAAAAACCTCCCTATAATAAGATAATAGCGGTCATCTTTATTATATAGGGAGATAAGGTAAGCGTTTTCAAAATCATCATGAAATGTCGAAATTACTGCTTGAAATGTTTTGATTGTAGTATGTTTTGTTTTAAGTTTGTCATTCTGGTTAATTTTCTAAACCAACCAGCTCTTTAAATTCCTTCAGCTTGTTTCTGCTGATGGGTATATGGTGATTATCAACACCCCTCATTTTTACCTGTAGGCTATTATTAAACCAAAGTACAATTTCATCGATTTCATCAAGATTAATCAAGTAGCTACGATGGGGCCTGAAAAACCCCAGGGCCTCTAACCGTTCCTCCCATTCTGTCATGGAGGTGGTGGTTATATATTCGCCCCGTTTACTAACCACCTTGGTATTACGCTCCTCTGTTTCAATATAAATAATATCCTTTAAGCAAAGAACAAATAGCTTTCCATCCTTCTCAAGGGTAATTTTTCGATTGTTATGCTCCAACTGCAGATGCCGCTCCAGCAATTGATGAACTGAGCTTAAGGTATGCTGGGGGCTATTTTTTAATTCCTCCCTCAGCTTTTGAAGGGTTTTTTGAAAACGTCCTTCATCCACTGGCTTGAGCAAATAATCAATGGCTGAAAATTCAAAGGCATCGATGGCATATTCATTATAGGCCGTAACAAAGACAATTTTAGGTGGTTTCCTTAATTTTATCAATCCCGCTGCAATTTCAAAGCCAGTCATGTCCTGAAGCTGTATATCCAATAGTACAATATCAGGCAGTTTTTCTCTGCAAAGCTCCAGGGCATCTTCACCATTTGAAGCTTCCCCTACTATAGTAAAATCCTGGTACTGACCCAGTAGATTTTTTAAATTTAATCTTGCCGGCATCTCATCATCAATAATTACTACTGAATAGCCCATCTGCCTACCCCCTAGAGATAATACTTGGTATTCTAATTTTCACACTGGTACCACCATTAATCATGCTTTCTACAGCCAGCTGATAATCCTTTCCATATAGGTTCACCAGTCGTCTATTTACATTGGTCAGCCCTACAGATTTGTCGTCTCCTCGGCCCTTTAAAAGGGCTTTAACCTTTTCTGTTTCAATTCCGACTCCATCGTCAATTACCTCTAAAAGCACATCATCCACCTGTTTTCTGGAGCGAATGGTGACAGACCCTCCATTTTTTTTAGGAAGGATACCATGTATCACTGCATTTTCAACAATAGGCTGGAGTATTAAGGGAGGAAGCTTACAGGTAATGGTTTCGTCTAATTCATAAGCTACCTTGAGCCTATCTCCAAACCGGGCCTTTTCTATTTCCAGATAGGAGGCAATATGGGCCAGCTCTGTTTCAATATCTACCATATCCTGATTACTTTTTAGGCTTTTTCTAAAGAGGTCCGCAAGGGAAATCAGCAAATTTTTTGCCTTAATGGTATCGAACTGCATAAATGACACAATGGTATTGATGGCATTAAAAAGAAAATGAGGATTAATTTGGGCCTGCAGGGTTTTCAACTCTGATTCAATTAATAATTTTTTTTGATAATCCAGCTTACTTAGCTCAATCTGGGTGGAAAATAGCTGGGCCAGCCCCAGGGCCAGCTCTATATCTACTGAGGTAATGCTGTTTTCATCCTTTTTGTACAGCTTCAGGGTTCCAACCACCTGTTCACGATCCTTCAGGGGAACGATGATAGCTGATTTTAACTGACAATCCCTTCGATTGCATTGAATATCTTTTTGATTTTCAATAATTTTAAATTTCCCCTTTTGAATAACATCCTTCGTCACCTCGGTTTGAACCAGGGCTCCTATAGCATGATGGTCTTCGCCAATCCCCTTGTGGGCTAAAATTTCTTTATCATCGGTAATGGCCACCGCAGCCACATCGACTGATGCATATATTATTTCCACAACCTTCTGAGCTACACTGTAGTTCAAGCCCTTTCTCAAATAAGGCAGTGTTAGATTGGCAATTTTTAATGCCTTTTCTGCCTGACTTGCAGCAATTCGTTCGTATTCGGTATAAATATTCTCAATAATTCCGATAAAGATTGAAATTCCCAGGGAATTTACCAGCACCATGGGCAATAGAATGATCTTCACCAGCTCCAGGGCATCCCAGAAGGGTCTGACAAGGAGGAGGATGATCACCATTTGAACGATTTCTGCAAAAACTCCGATAAAAAAGGCATATTGCCATTTACCTCGTTTATTTTTAATATAATAATAGCCATAGCCGCCAATAAGACCTTCTACAATGGTGGAAACAGCACAGGCAAAGGCAGTGAAGCCTCCGATGTCAATTAAATAGCGATGCCCCCCTGCTATGATCCCGGAAAGCAGCCCCACCAGGGGACCTCCCAGTAAGGCCCCCACCATAACCCCCACGACACGGGTGTTGGCCAGGGCACCGTAGATGGGTACACTGGAATAGGTACCCATAATTCCTACCAAGCCAAAGAAGAGTGCCAGCACAATTTTTTCCCTGACCCCTACATCCTTCTTGGTAATCAGCTTACGAAATATACCGATTTTAGATACAATAACCGCCAGTATAATAATGATTCCCAGTTTATTAATTAAGGCCAGTATCATTTCAATAATAATCATGGCTACACCTTCCTTCTAGGGGTATTATACCATAAATCGACGGTATTTGATCTATCCTAAATTTACATGCCTTCCTGCTGCGTAATCTCTCCCTTCAGGGGCAAGGATACCTTGGGCTCTCTAATTTTTGTGGTCAAATAGACGCCAAAGATAATGAGCCCGCCACTTAGCAGGGTTAACAGGGTCACCCTCTCTTTTAATATTATCACTGAAAGGAGCATGGAAAAGACCGGTACAAGGTTAATAAATATGGCTGTTTTACTGGCACCAAGCTCTTTAATGGATATTTGCTGTATCAAATATCCAATGGTCGAAGGAAAAATGGCCATATAAAATACACCGCCCCAGCCCAGGAGACTGGTATTTGGCAGGTATTCCAGGGGTTTTTCCAAAAGGGCAAAGGGCAGCGTAAAAATCCAGCAAAGAAGAAAGCTGTAGTTGGTTAGTATTAAAGGAGAATACTTGCTCATTACCCTGCGACTAACAACAGAATACAGAACCCAACAGACAACCGCCACCAGCATTAGCAAATCTCCCTGATTAACAGTAAACTCCAGTATTACCCTTGGATTCCCCCGGCTGATGGTTAGTAATACCCCCATCAGGGCAATCAGAATAGCTCCGATTCTTTTAAGGCCCAGCTTCTCTTTTAAGAGAAACGATGATAATAGCGTGGTTAAAAGGGGGTTAATGGCAGCAATCATTGAAGCATTTACAGCGGTAGTATATTGCAGGGCCTTAAAAAACAAGACATGGTACCCCACCATCCCAACGATTCCCAAAAAAAGCATGACAGGGTAATCTTCTCTCTTGAGCTGCCAATTCTTCTTTTCATATTTAACCATAATGGCAAACATCAATATTGAAGCAAAGAAAAACCGTAAAAAGGTTAAGGAAAAGGGCGGAAATTCTTCACCTGCTATTTTTCCCCCTATAAAGGCCCCGGCCCAGAAGACCGAGGACAGGATCATTAGTAAAACGATTATTTTCGTTTTTTTATCGGATTTCAAATTTACTCCCCCTTATTGAGCTGCCTAAACAATATTATCTACAGCGATATCTAAATCTCTTTTTAAGCTCAGTTCCAACTTCCCACTGAAATGAAATTCAGACAATCTTTGCATTAAAAGCTCTTTACTTAAATTCAAGAGATCCTGCTGCCCAGAAGAATTATACATTGTAACCTTGGTAGTACCTTGTTCCTGAGGCTGAATTAAGTTGCCCTTCCTCAGCAACCGCTCCACCTGCTTTACGGTACCATGGTTTCCATCAATTAGCTTGATCTGATCTCCCAGCAATTTTTTTATGGTTTCCTGAATAAATATATAGTGAGTACAGCCCAATACAATGGTATCTGCGGCCGTTATCCTGTATTCGTTAAACTTCTTTTCCAGATAGGCTTCCAGAGCGGACCCTCTGGCCCCTTGGGCTTCAATGATTTCCACAAGCCCCGGGCAGGGTAACCTGGTAATACATTGTCGGTTTACCTGGTTGATTAATATATCAAATTTTTTCTCCTTAAGGGTGACCGGCGTCGCCATGACGAAAATGGTTCCACCCCCATGACATTCTGTGGCCGGCTTCAGGGCGGGCTCCATGCCAATAATGGGGATAGCAAACCGTTGCCTTAGCACCTCAATAGCCGCACTGGTAGCTGTATTACATGCCACCACCAGGGCCTTTATACCTTGCTTAATCAGCAGATCTGCAATTTCTACGGATCTTTCTTTAATGACCTCAGTAGGCTTAATTCCATAGGGGGCATTACCTGAATCGCCGTAATAAAGATAACCTTCATTGGGCAGCCGACGAATCAGCTCTGCCAGCACACTGATGCCCCCTACACCTGAATCAAACACGCCAATTGGCAGTTGGACTTGTTCTTTGTTCATTGTTCCCACCATTCTTTCGATAAATTTAATATTAATATATTAGCACAAAGAATGAATATGAGCTACCATTTCGGTAGCTCATTCTCTGAAATATTATTGGCCTAATTCATCTATTTTAGTCGCTGAAGCAGCCTTTCCCTTTCCAGCTCATAGCCCGGCTTTCCTAAAAGGGCAAACATGTTTCGCTTATATGCCTCTACCCCCGGTTGGTCAAAGGGATTTACCCCCAATAAATAACCGCCAATACCACAGGCCTTTTCAAAGAAATAGACCAGGTATCCAAAATAATAGGGGCTAATTTCTGGAATTTCAATTACCAAATTAGGTACACCGCCATCCTGATGGGCCAACAGGGTGCCTTCAAAGGCACGCTTGTTCACATAGTCCATTGTCTTTCCCGCCAGGTAATTTAAACCGTCAAGGTCCTTTGACTCAGCCTTTAATTCGATATTTTCCGTACTCTTTTCTACATGAATTACAGTTTCAAACAGAATCCTTAGACCCTGCTGTATGTATTGCCCCATTGAATGCAAATCGGTTGAAAAGCTGGCGGAGGCAGGAAAAACACCTTTTTGATCCTTACCATCGCTCTCGCCATAGAGCTGCTTCCACCATTCCCCCATATAATAAAGGGCTGGCTCATAATTCACCATCATTTCTACGGTTTTTCCCTTATTATATAGAATATTTCTAATGGCTGCATATTGATAGCAGGGATTCTTTAATAAATCGGGCTCCCGATAGGCTTGACAGGCATCCTTTGCCCCCTGCAGCAGCTCTAGAATATCAATATCTGCAACGGCTATGGGTAAAAGGCCAACGGGAGTTAATACCGAATAACGACCCCCTACATCATCTGGTATGACAAAGCTTTCATAGCCTTCTTCGTCAGCCAGGGTCTTAAGGGCTCCCCTTTGGGCATCGGTTGTGGCTATAATTCTTTTACGGGCTTCCTCTTTGCCATATTTTTTTTCCATAAACTCCTTTAACACTCGAAAGGCTATGGCAGGCTCTGTAGTAGTACCCGATTTTGAGATGACATTAATGGTAACCTCTTGATCTTCTATTATCTCTAAAAGCTGCTTCATATAGGTACTGCTGATATGATGACCAGCAAAATAGATTTGAGGGGCTTTTCTTTTTCCCCTTGGCAATTGATTATAGAATTGATGCTTAAGCATTTCAATGGCAGCCCTTGCCCCTAGATAGGAGCCGCCGATCCCTATAACAATAAAAACATCCGATTGTGCTTGTACCCGGCGGGCTGTGGCTTTAATTCTTTCCAGAAGCTCGAGATCAATTTCATTGGGCAGCTCTAACCAGCCTAAAAAATCATTGCCCGGTCCACTTTTTTGGTGCAGTAATTCATGGGCCGCCCTTACCAGTGGTGTCATATATTCCAGCTCATGTTTTTCAACAAAACCTGCAGTTTTTGAATAGTCAAAGGTAATCGCTCTTTTCATAATTTCCTCCTTACAATAAACCCCTTTGGGTGGTCGACTCGGCCATTGGCTATGATATATAATTCTTTATATATATATTATTAACGATTAAAGCAAAAATTCCTCCCTTAGATCATTGTGAAATTTAATATAAAACAATTTTTCCCATCTAAAATTCACCAGTAATCACCTAAAGATCGTTATGTTACAATAGATTTAGGAGGTTGACGCCATGGAATGGAACGGTGCTTTACCCTATTTGTACTTATTTTCGGCTGTAGGATTGGTCATAGGGGGCCTTTGGCTCTATCGATTACGGCCCTTTTATCGCTATTTTGAAATTTCCTATGAAGAGACCTATAATTTGAATGATCTGTATCAAATTAAGCTGGTGGGAAGGATTACCCCTAAAATGGAATATTTAGATATTCCCTACAGCACCCTATCGGTTTCCATAGACAAGCCTGCAATCAAGGGCCATATTAAAAGTAATGAATTTACTGTGGAACTGATTCGCCCCAGGGATCGCCGAAGGGCCCTGGGATTGATTTGCAGGCATTATTTTAAGGCTGTTAATCCCTATATTACAGAGACCCTTCAAAATAAGAAGGAAGAAATTCGTCTTATTAAGCTCTCTAAAAAGCAGCTTCCCAAGCTCCAAAAATTAGCCTGCAACACTTGCAAACACAAGCTGCTTTGCCAGATATCCTTTGATAAATGCAGCTATGAACGGGAATATAAGGATAGTCTTTTAGGCAGGGGACTCAAGGTGAATTTCAAGGCCTCAAAGGAATTTCAATTTCAAAAGAGTACGGTAAAATAAAAGAATCCCTTCCAATGAAGGGATTCTCTTATTATTCAACCTTAAATTCTTTGTCCCTGCAGCCCAATTTTAACCTTATTAACAGTTACATCCACCTGGGCATTTTTTATTGCTTGATCGACAGCCATGACAATTCCCATACAACAGGGAACCTCCATATAGGCTACTGTAATTGATTTAAAACGATTAGCCTTAAACATTTCAGTTAGTTTATCGGTATAAAATGCGATATCATCCAGCTTCGGGCATCCAACCACCACTGCTTTTCCCTTTAACAGGTCTAAATGGTAGTTTGGATAAGCAAAGGGTACACAGTCTGCTGTTACCAGCAGATCGGCATTTTCAAAATAGGGTGCATTGACAGGCACCAGCTTTAGCTGAACGGGCCATTGCTTTAATTGAGATTTAATTTTGATTTCAATATCATTATTTCCCACTGCTGTAGCTGTTGTATTGACCGGCTCGTCATTAAAGGTCATCATTCTGCTGCCGGGGCATCCGCCTCCATGGCCATGACCATGGACTGGCTGGGGATGGTGCTGATGCTTCACTACATTTGGCTTACTTGGGGCTACACTGTGGCCCTCCAGGGTTCTACCTTGGCTTGCCAGCAGAGCCACCACTGCTTCTTCATCAAATTCCCCGGCATCTCTTTTTACTATTTTTAAGGCTCCCTCGGGACAGTGACCCAGACAGGCCCCTAATCCGTCACAGTATATATCATTAATTAGCTTTGCCTTTCCATTAACAATTTGAATGGCCCCTTCTGCACAATTGGGTACACAAAGACCACATCCATTACACTTTGATTCGTCTATTTCAATAATTTCTCTGATTGCCATGATTAATCCTCTCCTTTTGTTTTTATTCTAAACCTATTTTACCTGATTAATCATTGGCTGGTATGTGACGATTCGCACAAAATATAGTTTTTTTTAATTCATGCCTTTGCTGACGGAACGGCCACACAGGGGGCAATACCGTGCATCTTCCTCCAGCTCAATCTGGCAATGGTCGCAGTAGGCAATGTTTCTAATACTCAAAATAAGCCGCTCGTAGGTACGAATTTCTTCCTCTAAAGCCTCAACCTCTCTAAGCATTTCATATAGTTCATCCCTTGTAACAAGGTTTAGCTTTTTCAGTCTTCCGTAAATATATTGACCCATTTCCTCAAATCGCTTCGAGATCTCTTCTTCCTTTCTTCTAATACTCATACTCAATTTACTGATTTCTACCACTTCCGTAGACCTTTTTCCAATGTTCTTTGCAGTTTCCGAAACACCATTAGATAGCCTTTCGATCCAACTCATTTTTTTCCCCCTTTCCTTTCTCTTATATTATTTTTATTCTTAAGTCTGGTTTTGGTACCATCTGCCCTGTATCTTCATGCTGAGGCTCAACATCAAGAAGCCAACGACTGAAAACTAGCCATTGGCTTCTTAAGGTTGTTGTTTAACTTTAACTTTATATTAGATTACCAGGGTTCCATCCTCCTGTTCAATCATCAATAATACAGCCCTTTGCTGCCCATCGGCCGCATCAATATAGATTAAATAATCATCTTCTCCGAACTTAACCTTAAACTCATAGCACAGCGATTCCTTTCTTCCTGCAATGGGAATAATAGCCAGTCTGCTGTTTTCTAGCTTAACCCCGGAGGAAAGTCTTTCTCTGGCCGCCTCCTCCGATATTTTAGGCGCTGGGATCTCTCGTTCATGATGATTGATTAGAAAGCCCTCACTTTCAAAGCCTATGATTTCGCCATTGTCTAAGGCCACCTTTACCTTGATCAGGTCGGTGTAGATAATAACATCATCCTCTTCATAGGCAAAATTAATTACGATTTCCCCTTCAGCTGCCATGGAATAGGTAGGAGTCATAGATTCGTAGCCCTTATTCGCTAAAAATTTCTGAGCCCGATCAAAGGCTTCTTCCTTGCTTAATTTGCTTTCACCTATGGCCCGGGGATTCAAGTACCAGATCACCTTTCCACCGATTTGGCTGATGGCCGCCGAAACCTCCTGACCATTATTGCTTCCATTTTTATCAGCCTTTAAATAATAGCCGTTAATATTGGAATTTTCTATTTTTCCCACTACCCTTGCATTTGAAATGCCTTGATCCTTGAACTCTGATTCTAGTATTTGTATGGCTTTCCTTTCATCGATAGGCTCTCCCTCCAGCTTAGCCTGAATATCCTTTATATGCTCTGAAAAGGGGCCATCGTAGATCAGCTCCGGGTAATCCTGCATTCTTTCTTCAATATTAATTAAATTAAGATCCTTCATTTTATCATTTACAAGCTCTAAATTTTCATTGCCTTCCCGTCGCAGGTCTCCAAAGTTTACACCGCCCTTTACCACCTCTTGCTGTAATCCAACCAGCTCCTGGGATAAAAAGTTAGCATAGCTGTGGAGCTCTTGAAGCGTGTTAAGCTCCTCTGCCTCCAGTACAATTCCCTCCAGGGTCTTATTCACCATGGCAGTACAATAGTCACCCAACTGACTTAGAAATTTTTCTGTCTGCCGAATGGCTCCATGATAAAAGGGAAGCTGGGTTAGCTTTTCCTGTGCCATATAGCTCTGTTGAATGGTGTCATTAAGAAATTTAACCATATCTTGATTGGACCCCGAAACCATGGCCTTGGCAAGATCCACCTGAACATTTTCTACATGGCCTATTAAATCATAAAATTGTCTTTGAAACTGTATGTCTAAATAAGTATGGTAGTCATTTCTTTCGTTATATTGATAATAGCCCCAGACCCCCGTAATCACCAGGGCAATGGCCAATATAATCGGCAATATATATCTTCTCATTTGATCCCTCCTATTTAATCATGGGCAAAAACATGTTTTCCAATCCTTAAGGTAACCTTCCTTGACCAGATCCATTGACTGGTGGCAGTGGCAGGATTCCAGAAATAGATTGCCCCACCTGTGGGATCCCATCCATTTAAGGCGTCCCTTGCAGCACGGTAGGAGTCATCGTCAGGGGTTTCGTTGATAGCTCCCCGTTTAACCGGCTCGAAGGCACAGGGTTGGTAAATTACCCCTGCAATGGTGTTGGGAAAAGCTGCATTCCGTACCCGATTCAATATGACAGCCCCCACAGCTACCTTTCCTTCATAGGGCTCGCCCTTTGCTTCGGCATGGATTGCCCTAGCCAATATGTTTACATCATCGCTTCTGGAAACACCACTTCCCGCCGGGGTCGAGGAGGAGGGCGCCGTACCTGGCAAGCCCAGGGCACTTCTGGTTTGAGAGCCGATTATTCCATCTACTGTTAACCCGTTCCTCTGCTGAAATAATCGAACCGCCTGATAGGTCTCATATCCATATACGCCATCTACCGTTCCATCCAGATAACCCCAATCCCTTAGCTTGGTTTGGGCCTGCCTTACGACTTCCCCCCTTGAGCCCCAGCCAATATTTTGGGCGTAGATTCCCTCTATGTACAGGCTGGATACCATGACTAGTGAAAACACAGCGATAAATATCAAAACTCTTTTTTTCATCTGTTTCCCTCCCTATATTTGACTAATCCTATTTTTGGCTGAAAGGAAAAGAATTATCCAAAAAACAAAAATAAAAACCGAGAAGGTTTTTCTCGGTTATATGGCCATATTAAGGAATTCTTTGATATTCAATTTCTATGGGAAGCTCCAAGGGTTCATTGAAAATTTTATAGTAAAAACTGACTTCTTCCAACACGATCAAGTTAGATTCAAGAGGCTTTCCCTGGTAGAAAATATTTCCTGGCTCTGTATTAAGAACGACTCCCCATATTACGCTCATTCGATTATCTGTTGTACTATTTGTACTCCAATAATATGGACTGCCGCTTAATTCATACTCTTGCCAAACTTTATCAATGTCAACTACTCCGCCCATTAAGATTTCGCTATCTTGAAAAACGTAATAATGAATCTTACGTTCATCCTGGTAAATTGCTATATCTCTAGCAGATGAGGCAATTTCTATTAAATTTTCTCTATTAATATCTTTTCCCAGGACCTCTTGAATTGACTTAGCCGTATCATTCCTTTTATTATAATTACAACCACTGAGTAAGAAAAGCAGCGCTAACAGTATAAAAGATTTTTTTATTGTCACAATAATCACTCCCTAATCATGAGGCCAAGAAAAATTTAGTTTTTCTTTTTAGAATTTAATACTATTATAATTAGGTCTGTCCCATCTATCTTTTGAAGATGACCATGAAAGTCCAAAAGAACTTTTACCTATGGAAAATCCAGTCAATGAAGTGCTTTTCCAACTATGGGCATAGGTTGCATTAAAAGTGACTGTTTTTCCACTAGGATATCCATCATAAAAAGTAAAATATGCCCATCCACTACCTCTATACGCATTATATGTTCTGGCATCATAATTTATCCATGAGTCTTGAAATCTCATTCCTACTCCATAAGCTGAAGTCTCGGGTGAGAAATCTGAGTGGTAATATACAGTTCCTCTTTCATCATAAGTACGTAATCCCATTTCTATAACTGTTATTCTCTCATGTTCATTTCTTAAGCCAAAACCATCTGGACCACCCACTGTAGAATCAGGGTACATTTTATTCCATTTCCATCCTCCTAGCATTACATACATTCCCATATCTGGTTCATAATAGACAGAAGGTTTGTCAGTAGTTACATCAAATTCACTAGAAGAAATACTAATTAAATCGTCATGTCCATTCTCCTCCATCTTTATTATTCCTGCAATTTCATAAGAATGATTATCTAAATAGAGGTATCTATCTTTTGCATTTTTTAAAATAGCCTCATTATGCGCAGAATAAGCGTCATTAATTTTCTTCTGTTCCATGATTTCAACTCTAACCTTAGCCTCACTAAGTTCTTCTAAATATTTGTCTATTTCCCGGATCCTTCTCTCCAGTCTTAGTCTTAATTTATCTGGAATTTCATCCATTTTAAATCATGCAAACTTTCTATATCTTGATTTTTATTGATTACGCTACCTTCTTCTGCAAAAACTACAGTATTGGCCAGAATACTACACAACAACATTCCAAAGATAATAACCATTGATAATATTTTTTTCATTTGATTACCTCCTTATATTGCATTTTTTAAAATTTAATTATAGTGGCCACCATTTCTCATATTGTAACATATCACTATCAAACTATATAGTAATTAAATATATTTAGCCGCATTAAAATATTATTTAGCCATTTTTAACCATAATTATGTATTAATTCAAAAAAAGCATATTTTATCCATTGTTTTCATTAGAAGGTTATTTATATTCAGATAAACTTAAAGAAATCCCAAAATAATCTTATAAAAATTTATTGTAATTGTATCGTAAAGAGAACTTAACCTGAATTATTCATGAATCATAACCATACCCCAAATCATCATTAGAATTTGATTTTTGGGTCTGAACTTCACGTCAAAGAGACCCATATGCTTCATAACTCTAATAGAATTTAACCTATTTCGTATGGCCTTGAGATTCGAAGGATATGCTCTTTAATTAGTTTGTTTTCAATGATTCTAGGAGATTCTATAGGCTTTTGAAAATCGTAATAAAAACTACGAGGAATACCTAAGGTTTCATAGACTGATTTTATAGGATATTTGCTAGATATAATGTTTATTGTCTCGAAGATGCTACTTTTATCTATTTTTTCGCTAATATGGCCATAGCCTTTTTTAAGATTTCATTTTCCTCTCTATCTGTGCAATTTTCTTCTTTAGTTCAGCAATTTCACGAGGACTTAGAGAATTTTCATCGGTAGGATCAGTAGGGGTTAGATTTTAACCCATCTTTGTATCGTTGTAGCTGTTACGCCATATTCGCTTTCGAGACTCTTGAAAGTATGATTAGTAGTATTGTAAAGATCAACTAGCATTCTTTTAAAATTATCATCATATCGTTTACCATTTTGTTTCATATCGACACTTCCTTTCAGATATAAATATTATATCCTACTTTTCGTGTCCATGCTTTTATACAAACACCACGTTTATTTTATAGTACTACTGTGTATAGCAGATCAAATATACTTTACTACGACAAATTTTGTTAAAAATATTTAGAAAAAAAAGTGTTTCTTATATTACATTCTATATATTTTCTTAATCTGTATTTTACTAAATTTAGTTATAGTTATATAATCAAATTTTTATTCAATTTCTCAAATTTATATCTACTCATGTAGGCAGTTTTGTCTGTATTATGAAATTCGATAACATAAGATCTATTAACAAATTCAGTTATTCTTTTAATATGATCAAGGTTTATTATAAAAGATTGATGTACTCTGTAGAAATTATCAAACAATTGGTTTTCTAATTGTTTTAAAGTTTTGCACATTGTATATTCCGCTTGGGTTGTATGAACCATTATTTTTCTTCCATTTTTTTCAAAATATATAATTTCTTTAAGCGGTAATATTATTGTAGAATTACTATTATCTTTAACCGAAATCAAATATGTTAAATCAAGTCTATCGCTATAATTTCTTATCTCTATCCTCTCTTTGAATTTGAATAGATAATTGTATATTTCAATTAGAGAATATTCTATATTATCTTCTATAAGTGTAGTTATAAGTATACTTTGAACAAAATGATAGAGCTTGGATATAAGTTTTAATATTTCAAAATTATTTACTTGAATTGTACCAATATCAATTACAACAATATCAATCTTAACATGCTCCAATAAATCAATTACATCTTTTATCTTTGTTACCATATACAGTTTAATTGTAAAGTGAGTTTCTTGGATATTTGTTTGTAATACTTTACCTTTATCTTCATCATTACTGTATATTATTATGTTATACATTTAACTCCTCCTAAGCTTTTAACCCAAAAATTCTTCAATGAAAAATATAAACAAAAATTATTATAGGCATTCATATTTGAAAATAGTCTTTACTAATATCAGATATTGTAATAAATTACAAAATTACAATAAAGTGAATTATTTGTATATTGTTATATTTTCTTCATATTTCTTGGAAATCCTTTTTATTATTGAAGTCAAAAAAGAATAAATTAGCAAAATCTTTCTGTGGAATTCTCTAAAGTATAAGCAATTTGAGTAATTGTCTGCACTTCTCTTTACTCCTTCTAGTACTTTGCGTCTATTAAACATTGTGATGGTGAATTATTATGAAAACCAAGAAATATAAGGTGTTCTTGAGTCAAGAGCAACGAAGTGAGCTTGAAGAAATCACAAAGCGTGGCAAACACTCAGCTGAAACTATTAAACGTGCTAATATACTGTTAAATCTGGACGAAAACCATGGTGCTGTACAACAGCAGGATTAGATAGCCAGACTGCTTCATACAACTACAGTAACTATCTACAATGCCAGCAAAAAATTGCTGAGGAAGGACTTGAAGCTACTGTCTACCGTAAAGTCCGCCAAACTCCTCCTGTACGGCGTAAGGTTACAGGAGATATAGAAGCCAAAATCATAGCACTTGCCTGTTCTGAACCTCCTTAGGGAAGAACCAGATGGACCTTGCGTTTACTTGAGGAAAAGGTTGTTGAGCTGCAAATAGCCGATTCCATATCAGATAATACAATTGGACGTCTGTTAAAAAACATCACTTAAACCTAACCTAAAAAAAGTGCTGGTGTATTCCTCCTAAACAAAATGCAGCCTTTGTTGCAAACATGGAAGATGTGCTGGAGGTATATCGTCGACCCTATGATGAATCCTGCCCTGTTATTTGTATGGATGAAAAACCTTATCAATTATTGGGTGAAAACAAGGAGTCAATTCCAATGAAATCTGGTAATGTGAAGCTGGAATATATCCGTCATGGTACATGCAGCATATTTATATTTACCGAGCCACTCAAAGAATGGCGGACCGTTTCTGTATTGGAACGCCGGACCAAGAAAGACTGGGCAAGGCAGATTGCAGAACTATTGGAAGTTCATTATCCTGATGTTCCTAAGATTTGCCTTGTAATGGATAACCTGAACATCCACTCCATTGCATCTCTATATGAGACTTTCCCCCCAGTTAAAGCTAGCGAACTGCCAGAACGACTTGAAATTCACTATACACCCAAACACGGAAGTTGGCTGAATATCGCAGAAATTCAGCTTAGTGTAATGACAGCACAGTGTTTAGACCGTCGAATACCTGATATGACTAGTTTGTCTGAGGAACTTACAGCCTGGAAAATTGTCCGAAATGAAGCCTCCAAAGATGTAAAGTGGCAGTTTACTAATTTGTTCCACTACACTTTTTAGCATAACACTATCGTGTATATTTCCAGGAGTAACCTCTAGCCCTAGAACAAACTCTCATCACAAGCAGTATGGCATGAATATGCAAAACATCTTTATTTCTCACTTTTAAAGAACATACCTGCCTCAGAATCAGTTTTACTAACTGTTACTTCTACTGTATCTATTTTCTCTTTTTTTAGAGGAGCTTTACCGAGATTAGCTCTTTCAATGTTAATCTCAGCTTCTAAATCTTTTTGATAAAACTTAGCAGCAGATTCAATTAGAACTTTATCAAACTTGTTCTTATTGGCATTAGCTTTAATATGAGTTGAGTTTAGAAATTAAGCCTCGCTATTTACCAAGCCTTGATTTAAACACATTTGCAATATTTACTCAAACAAAACCTTAAACAATTGATTTTCACCAAAGTACCAACGTAGTTTTTAATATATGTAGTGAAATGAGGAATTATCTCATCCAGGCCATAGCCTAAATACCACCTATGTACATTATTTAACATTAATCTCATTTAAAGTTTTTCATAGAGTAGGGTATACCAAATATCTTTTTAATTAGAGCAATTTTTCACTAATATAACAAGGTCTATACTAGGTTTTACGTTTATTTTAACAGTAAGAATCTTTAACTTTATCATAAACAAAGTCTAAATTTAAATATTTATCAAGTTTTCTAACCATATGATCCTTTTGCACAAGATTCTCAAGAACAGCAAGTTTAATTTCATTACTTTTATCTATTTCACGAATTGTCATTACTAAGTATATATTCGCCATAAGTCCTCAGAAGTGCATGAATGGTCCGCCTTACGCACTAGTGTTCTCAATTTGCTGGAGGCCATAGGGCTTACCCTTATTCAGTCGCCTGCCTGAATACCTATAGGATGTATCCATGAACCGATAGGATTGAGATTTCATCTCTGCCATCTTATTACCATATATAAACAATTGTGGCAATCATCCTATGCCCCTATTTCAGGTAAGGCGTATTATCTTCATTTCGCCTTCTATACTTGACGATTCTGCAATACTTCACTTTTGACTGCACTTGTAAGTCTTAACGATGCTTCTTCAGTTCTTTACTTCGTTCAGCTTTATGGCACACACCTGACAACTTATGCTGCCTTTTATCCATGCGCTCAGTACCATAGCTACAGCACCCATGGGTGGTTTCTGATCTGCACCTGTATGCCGACCACGGTAGGCCCACTTCCACCTCTTAAAAAGTAATGCTTGAAGAATTGATTCATTCCCCCTCTCGATATCCTCTAGCATTCAGGACACACTATGTGCTAAACTTGATTGTAAATTTGGGACATACCTCCTTTTAGTTTTAGAACGGTCGGCAAACAATCAAATGGAGGTTTTTTGCTTGAAGATAAAGCTAATGTTACCCACTTGCATAGAAAGCTTTTTTTGTTTTAAAAGCTTGGCAATTCAAAATACACTAAAGTGTACAAAAAAGAAAAAGCCCTTAAAGGGACTTTTTCATCAGTTTGACCCCAATTTAAAAATTGGGGTTTTACAACAATCTGAAAAGATTAGATTTTTTTGTGAATATTAAGGCTTATTACTATAAACCTAATAAAAGCGTAGCCACATTAAAGTAAACAATGAGTGCCAGGGCATCGACAATGGTAGTAATTAGGGGCCCGGCCATAATGGCAGGGTCCAGCTTGAGCTTTTTAGCCAGCATTGGCAGGGTACCGCCTACCACTTTGGCCATGACAATGGTTATACCCAGGGTGAAGGAAACGGTAATGGCAACATTGACACTATTCTTTAGCAATATCATTCTTCCGAAGTTAACCAATGCCAACACAATGCCCACCACCGAGCTAACCCTTAGCTCCTTCCAGAATACCTTTAAATAGTCATCTATGCCTACTTCTCCCAGGGCCATTCCCCGTATAATCAGAGTTGAGGATTGTGATCCTGCATTTCCTGCAGTATCCATCAGCATTGGTATGGAAGCTGCCAAAATCACCACCGATTGAAGCACCTCTTCAAAACGGTTGATAATACTACCCGTAAAGGTGGCTGAAAGCATTAGAATCAAAAGCCAGACAATTCGTTTTCGAGCCAGTGAAAACACACCGGTCAAAAGATATTCCTCTTCGTTAGGCTCCATCGCAGCCATTTTTTGAAAGTCTTCTGTGGTTTCCTGATCAATAACATCAATAATATCATCAATGGTTATAATTCCAACAAGGCGATGCTCTGTATCTACCACCGGCAGGGTAATTAAATCGTATTTTTTGAACAGGCTGGCCACTTCCTCCTGATCGGCCAGGGTGGTGGTATAGATTAAATCTTCATTCATAATATCTGATATTAAAAGATGATCTTCTAACAGCACCAGCTTTCTCAAGGAAACAATTCCTTCCAGCTTTCTGCTGGCATTAAGTACATAGCAGGTATAGATCGTTTCCTTGTCAACTCCGGTCTTCTTAATATGGGCCAGGGCCTCTTTAACGGTCATTTCCTTTTTCAAGTCAACATATTCAATGGTCATGAGGCTTCCAGCAGAATTTTCAGGGTAGTTCAGGAACTGATTAATCAGTTTCCGTTCCTCCTCCGTTGAAGCCTTTAAAATACGCTTGACTACATTGGCTGGCATTTCTTCTAAAAAGTCAATCATATCATCGAAGTACAGCTCTTCAATAATCTCGGTCAGCTTCGTTTCGTGAATGGCGCCAACAATATCCTTTCTTTGCTGTGTCGAAAGATAAGAGAAGACATCTGCCGCCTTATCCTTTGGTAATAGGCGAAACAAAATGATACTGTGTTTTTTGTCCAGTTCATCAATTACCTCTGCAATATCAACGGCAATCATTTCTGCTAACTCACTACGTAGCAATGAAAACTTTTTTTCTTCAATTAAGTATTGGATTCTTTCATTCATTCTTTCACCTCTCCATTATGAAGAGAGGAGCTTCCTGGCTTGTAGTGAAAACTTCCTCTCTCCTATTAATTTTTCCCGTTTTTGACTAGTATCCGGGCTGGGATCCATTTCCACCACCTCCTTAAATTAGGTCTATTTTAAAAATCAGATAGACATTTTTTTAGAAATTAATTTTATCACGCCTCATATTGACATTCAATATAAAGCCTAAGGCAATCATATTAGAAAGCATAAAGGTGCCTCCATAGCTAATAAAGGGCAGGGGTTTTCCCGTGACCGGCATTAAGCCGATGGTCATGGCAATATTGGCAAAGATGTGGAAGGCCAGCATAAAGGTAAAACCCGTTACCAAAAGGGCCCCGTAATCATCCTTTGCATCCCTTGCAATATTAATACAACGGGAGAGCATTAATATATAGCATATAATCAGTAAAGAGACTCCTATAAATCCTGTTTCCTCAGCAACAACCGAAAAAATAAAATCAGTCTGCTTCTCCGGCAGGAATCCAAATTGAGTCTGGGTACCATTAAAAAGCCCCTTTCCTCGGATCATCCCGGAACCCACCGCCAGCTTAGACTGAATAATCTGATACCCCTTATCGATTGGGTCCATTTCAGGATTCAAGAATACCCTTATACGATCCTTGTGATAATCCTTAAGAATTCCGGTAAACCATGCAATAGGCAATAAAATGATCCCTGCAACAGCCGTGGTCAGTATATATTTATAATTTAACCCTGCGGCAAAGAGCATCCCAAATATGAAAAATGCAAAGGCCATTGTGGTACCTAAATCTGGCTGTTTATAGATCAGCGCCATGGGCAATGCAGCATAGGCCAATATTTTAAATAATGTAGCAGGTTTGTTAATGTGCTCTTTATTTTCTACAATAATTCGAGCCATACAGACAATAATACCAATCTTGACAAAATCCGAAGGCTGAAATTGAAAGCCTCCTATTCTGATCCACCGGCTGGCGCCCCAGCTCTCTCCTCCGGCTCCAAATAGAATAACTGCCAGAAGCAGTGCATTACATAGGATGTAGATGGGTATATGAAAACGGGCAAAGGTATGGTAGTCAAAAAATAAGATCACACCAATGCAGATTAAACCCAGTACAATAGAAATTACCTGGGTCTTAATAAACCCCTCACTTCCCATTGACATGGTTGAAGTGGCACTGCCGATCATGATTACCCCAAAGGTACAGATAATTAAAACAATAATCAACAGCTTATAATCAATTTTTTTAATTAATCTACCGTCTATTTTCACTGCTTTCCCCCCATTTTTCAATGGATATTTTAAAGCATATATTTCAAATCTAATTTGAGCAAAGCCTTCCTCAGAAAGACCTATAGGTGGACTTTCTTGAAATATATTATGGAAACTTTAACTTATCTTCATGTATAAAGGATATAATTTCTCATCCATTACAAAAAAGCCTTCTTTTTTATAAAAGAAGTTATTTTAAGACAGCTTTCTCGTAGCCTGTCTTTCAACCCAAATCCCCTGGTAAAATATGCTGAAAGACGCTGTAAAGGGTTCTTCCTAAGTACATAATAAGTTTACTCTAAATTATTTCATTTTTCAACCTAAATTATGTTTAATCCAGTCTCTGTAATCTTAAAAAAATGATATAGTTTTTTGACAGCCCATTATACTGGCAAAATAAAAGCGAAGCCTAATGGCCTCGCTTTTATTTTTTTAATGCTTGGATATTATCTTCCACTCATAGTTCTTTCAGCATATTCTACTAATCTCTTAGTAATTGTTCCGCCAACATAACCATTTTGTCGAGAAGATAAGTTTCCTTTGTCGATTTGCTCGTAATTAGAGATTCCTAATTCATTAGCAATTTCAACCTTCATTTGGTTTAATGCTTGACGAGCTTCTGGAACCACGATAGTGTTTCTTCCAGTTCTGTTCACATCATTAGTTGTACCTGTTTGGCTAGTAACGTTAGGTGTTGTATTCATTTATATTGCCTCCCTTCGAGATGTGTTTTTTAGTAGCGCTTGCTACAGTAGTATTATTTGTAGGAAATTCACTTTTACCCATTGTAAATTTTAACACCAGTTGAATTATTTAGAAATTTCCTCAAGATCCTTTACAAACCTCGATTTAAAGCCATTGATCATCATAACCCAATACTATTATTGTTCAATTGAATTTAAAAATTATAGCAATAAAAAAGACAGATTTTAAAATATAGGTCTCCCTTTAGCAGGAGTCTTATATTTAAAATAAATCTGTCTTAACTTCTAAAGGTAACGTTCTAACAGGGAAAGATCATCGATAATGATCTTTTTATTTCCGACTAATTTAAGTATACCCTCTTCCTGCATTATGCTCAGCTTTCTGCTGATGGTTTCCCTTGTAACACCAATGTAATTAGCCATATCTTCCCTGGTCAGGGGAATTGACAGCTCTATTCGATTATCTTTATTCTTGCCAAATTTATTAGTTAAATCCAAAAGCATCTGGGCTATTCTAGCTTCCACATCCTTAGTTCCCAGGCTTTGCACCAGATTTTCCAGCTTAGAAAGTCTACTGCTGATTACCTGGAGTATTTTTAAAGTAATTTCATTGTTATTTTTTAAAATTACTTCAAAATCCTTTTTTCGAATCAAGCATATTTCTACTGGTTCCATAGCCTCTACATTAAAACCAATTTCTTCTGATTCCAGCAGGCTTAATTCTCCAAAAAAATCCCCCTCCGATAAAAAATAGAGAATTTGTTCCTTCCCTTCTTTCGTATATTTAAATATTTTAATCTTCCCCTTGTTAATTACATAGAGCCCGTCCAACTGATTTCCCTGCAAAAGAGCTATTTCACCCTTTTTGTACCTTTTTCTAATGATTAATTGCACAATTTTTTTTATTTCAACTTCATTAAGCTCAGAAAAAAGAGGTACTTTTTTGGCACACATGGTATGTCGGCAATGTTGGCATTGATGAATAGCATTACTCATATTCTAACCTCCATGGTTCAATATCATCATAAATTGCGACTGATAAATTCGTTTCCATTAAGCCTTCGATCTAGCTTACTGTAAGTTTATCCATAGTATCGACTGTATACAAGGATATTTATCACAATTGATGATAAAAAAAGAAAAGCCAGATATAATCTGGCAATGACTAAAATTTAAAGGATTTAGAACCGCTAAACAGGATAATGAATAGTAGAAAAATAAGTATCAAATTTTCATCAAATTTTCCAAAAAAGCCGCCGCAGCCCTTTCCACCGCCGGCAAACAACAGCAGTATCACGATTAGAATGATAATAAAGCTGCTATTTTTTCCTCCTCCAAACCCACCAAGGAATTGACTTATCAGGTCTTTATTGTTTGTTTCACTCATTTTTTCACACTCCCTTTACTGGAATTAAAGAATCTCTTTCATGTTTACTGTTATCTTATGCACCATGGATAATTGTGTGCCGATGATTTTTCTTTTTTGTGATATTCATCATATTAATTTTCATTAAATAGGGCTATGCTAATAAATAATTACGGTTTAAAGGAGGAGTATTTCATGAGTGCCTTTTTAGGACCAATTCATCATTGGTTATTTAACAAAATTCGATTATTTGAGGAAATGGAAAATGCTATTAATCAAAACGCCATAGCAGCCTTCGGATCTGAAGCTGCTTCCATCATCGAGGCCACCCAAAGGGAATTTGGCAATCCCCTACCTGCCGTTCCCCTGGAAAATTTAATTGATACAAATAATATTCACGGATGGCTACAGGATAAAATTCAAAGGGCTGAAACCAGGCAGGCGGCTACGCTTCACCAGTTAATCCAACGATTTGGTAAGGATGCCTTAGCCATTGCCGAAGAAGAACATAAAAAACAAGGTACTTCCCTTGGCAATAGCCTGAGGGCCCAGCAGGAAAATTTGTCTGCTCCCGATTTATATCAACAGCTTAATAACTATCTGCTGGATGGTATGCCCTGTGATCATGTTAATAATGTAGTACAATCAGAAGACAACTTACTTCATTGGAAAACCAGCCGTTGCCTGCACCGGCCCTATTGGGAATCTGTTGGCATGGACATTGAAACCATGTATCAGCTTAGAGGGCAATGGATTCAATCCTTTATTGAGGCCGCCAATCCTGCCCTGACTTATCAATATGAAAGAAACCATGACAATGAAGGCATTTCTCATCAGATACTACTTAGATAGTCTTTAAAGAACACAAAAAAGCCAGGTCTGATTAAATTATCCTTGCTTCGGATCATTTAACAGGCGCTGGCCTTTAATTTGCTGTCTCAACAGGATTAACCGCTTCTAATAGTTTTTTTACTGCTTCAGTATCAACAACGTAGTATTCTTCTGCCGTCATGCTACCTGGCAGGGTATGGGCCCTAATATTGTCGTTGGTAAGGTGCTGGCTCAGGCTGGTGATTTCGGTGAGCTGCATCATATTTAGGTCACTTTCTGAATTTCGGTAGGCAGTATTCATAATGATGGGCAATTTCCCTGCCATGGCTTTTTCAATTGCACTCAGGATAAATTCCTGTTGAAGCTGATTTTCCTTGGTACCGTTTATGTATCGAATATATTTCAAGCTTTTTTCTCCATTCAGGGTATAGCTTCCAGGGCTCAATTCCAGTGACTGGTCATAATGGATGGGCTGTTCTATTGTAACATCAACGCCCCCAAGGAAATCAATAATTGTTTCAAATCCCCCAGCGTCTATCATTACATAATGATCTAGGGTTAACGAAGGCAGCAGGGCCTCAACCGCCTGTAGAAGTCCTTGTATTTTTAGAACAGAATAGATTTCTCCAATTTTATCTATATTGCTTCTGTTTCCTCCAGTAACCTGATAATAGGTATCTTTGGGGATAAAGATCAAATCAAGGCCTCCATTGTTTTTTGAAAGGGAGGCCACAATAGTCAGTTGATGATCCTTACCATCTATTGCAGCAACCAATATATTAATCCGTTCCTCTTTTTTCTGATTCTCATTAGGCTCCTTTTTGATCTCTTTAATGGTGGTATGAATGATGTCTTTACTGCCCAAAACAGTCTGTGGATGAGCATCCCCCCTGCTGGTAACCACCATAAAGCTAATAAAGGCGGAAAAGAACAGCAGAAAAATACATATCAGTATAAACAGGGCAGTTTTCAATAGGGCATTTTTCATCGACCTTCCCCCCTTTACTAAAATTTCTGCAAGATACACCTGCTCCTACTATTATACTATAGGAGGTTGTTAAATAAATACCAGTATTCAACAACCCTATATAGAACTTACGAATTTTTTATCTTTTTAAGGCCTTCCTCCCGCAGTTGCCGTTGATATAGGTCGTAAGCCTGTATTAGCTTGACAAAGGATTGTATCGCCAATTCAATCTGCTCATCTCTAGGTTCCCAAACGGTCAGCCTTTGGATTTTCATAAACACCCAATCCCAGGTCTTTGAAGCCTTATTAAAGGTCTTTTTTACAATCTGTATTGCCAGTAGAAAGAGCCCCAAAGTAAGGAGGATAGATTCCAGCTTTAGCAGATTGGCAATACCATAAAGCACTAGAAAAACAGCCACCAGATTGGTTCCGCATCGACGATTATAGCACTTAGCATCCTTTACCAAGGAAAAGCTGACCGCACCGTGCTGACAATAGCAGTTAATGACCTTATGCTCTGCTCCATGGTATCTTAACAGATTTTCAATTTTTTTATAATTCAGGATTAACAGAGCAACAATGGCAGCGATGGCCCACGGTTTATACGGCACCTCTCCCCTTAACAAGCCCCTTAAGGGAGGAATATAGATCCATTCATCCAACAGAAAAATCCCTAGTAAAAAAAGAAATAGCGTCTTCATCCGCTGATCAAAAACCTTCCACTGTAAATAAAGAAGACTGATCCCCCCGATAATTGGCTTTTTTTCCAACCTTCTAAGCCATTTAGGGGGAATAATCCAATCTATTTTATATTCATTTTTGCCACCCTTTTTGATTGTTTTCACCTTAAAAACATCACAAAAAAACGTAATTCCATTGGTATGGGAGTATCCTCCTAGTTTCATTGCTTCACATCGCTTTCTTTAAACTATCATTATTATTATAAGCCATATTTTCTTTTTTCAAAAGCTGCTGAACAAAATAAGAAAAGTGACAAATCTTACAAATTATTTTGATGTGAATCACATAGTAAAATAACCCAAGGGGGTATAATATAGAAAAAGAATTGAAGGAGGATTTTACCTATGAAGGCAATTGAAGTATTAATAGATGAACATCGCTATATATTAAGGATGCTGAAGGTAATTAGAAGGCTTTGTATTCATACCCTTAATACAGGAGAGGTCTATTATGACGGTTTTCACCAGGCCATCGATTTTGTGCGAAATTTTGCCGATAAATTTCATCATGGCAAGGAAGAGGATATTTTGTTTGAAGTAATGTCTAAAGAGCTTGGGCCGGCCATTAAGCAGGGGCCAATTTACGGGATGCTGGCGGAGCACGACCTGGGAAGATTATTTATTAAAACCCTTGAGGAAGCTTTATTGGAGGCTGAGAAGGGAAATAATGAAGCCAAGGTAGATATCATTGCCAATGCCATCTGCTATACCGACCTGCTTCATCGCCATATTGACAAAGAGGATAATGCTATTTTTACCTTTGCCCAGGGGCAGTTGAAGGAAGCTGTTTTGGCACAGCTAGATCAAGATTTTGAAAAGGCAAAAATTCGCCTGGATAGTGATGCCACCCGGCAAAAATATATTGCCCTTTTGGAATCTTTGGAAGGCTATGTTGCTAAGCTGCCATCATAAAAACGGTAATGGGAAAAGCCCGAATTTCATGAGCTATGAAAATTCGGGCTTTTATTTCTTATTCCCCTGAAACAGCCAGGGCTTTTATTTTTAATGTAGGTGACCCAATATAGCTTCCTGTAGGTAACCCGAAAATTAAGTCGTCGCCTATGGACTCAATGTCCTTTAAAAGGTCTAGAAAATTACCTGCAACGGTAATTTGCTTGACCGGTTTGATAATTTTGCCTTCCTTGACATAAAAACCATTGGCAGCCAAGGAAAAATCTCCTGAAATTTCATCGGCACCCGAGTGAAGCCCTTGTAGTTCAGTAATGATTAATCCCTCTGAAAGGGAAGCAACCAAATCCTCATAACGATTAGCTCCGGCTTCAATGTAAAGATTAGAAGGAGCAATGCCCAGGGTTCCCTTATAGGATGGCTTATATCCATGACCAGTTGATTCAACTCCATCTTTTTTTGCCGTCTTTAAGTTGTGCAGCAGACTTTTTAGCAGGCCATCCTCCACTAATTGAACCCTTTTACTGGCTACCCCTTCGCTGTCGAAGCTTCGGCTGGCCACTCCCCCTTTTAATAGGGGATCATCTACAATTGATACCGATGGACTGGCAATGGCTTCTCCCAGCTTATTGTTCAACCGGGAGCGACCTTTTTGAACATTTTCTGCCGAAAAGATACCGCTAAAGGTTTTTAATAATTCAGCCGCAGCCTTGTTTTTCATTAATATTGGGTAGCTCTTGCTCTTTACCGAGGTTCCTCCCAGCATGGCTACTGCCTCTTTAACCAAATCCTGGGCAATTTCCTCGGGGTCTAGCTTTTTAAATTCTTCAATAATTTTAACCTGATAGCTGCTTTGAATATCGTCCTGCTCCTTTACCACAACAGATAGGTAGAAATAGGCCAAATTGCTTTTTTCGGTCTTTGCTAGCCCCTTGGTATTAAAAAGCATCCGTTCTCCATAGTAATCCTCAAACACGCAAGAATCAACCTTGAAAACCCTTTTATCGGCCCTATAGGCAGCCTCCTCTAAATCCTTTAAAAATTTAATTTTTTCTTCTGTCGTAATTTTTTTCAGTTCTTCGTTATACAGGTCCAGCTTTTCATAAAGGGGTGATCCTTCAAATATCTCCTCTATATCATCACTATCAATGACCATGGCATTTTGCCTGGCGGTATTAATTAACATATCAATTGAGCTTTCATCTATTTTTTCTGTATAGGCATAGCCCATTTTCCCCTGATAAAGTCCTCTGAATGCCAGTCCTCCATTAATTGAAAGACTATAATCATCTATCTGGCCTTCATATACATTACAGCTAAATTTTTCGTTACTGCTGTAGCCAATTTCCATGTCTGAAAATCCTGCTTCTTGGCCCTGGGCAAAAATAAGCTCCTTTAATGCTTGTATTTCCATCATTATTCCCCCTTTCTGCCTCCAACAGTAATTTCACTTACACGAATCATAGGCTGCCCCACATTGGTTGGAATAGAACCGCTAATTGAGCCGCACATCCCTTGTCCATAATCCAGATTATCAGCTACCATGTCTATCTTTTTTAAAATTTCAGGGCCATTACCAATTAATGTAGCCCCCTTTACCGGCCGGTCTATTTTTCCATTCTTGATAAGATAGGCCTCCATCACTGCAAAATTAAAATCTCCAGTGGCAGGATTAACAGAGCCTCCACCAAGGTTTTTAGCATATATCCCGTGGGATGTATTGGCTATCATTTCCTCGGGCTTCGTGTCTCCTGCAGCAATAAAGGTGTTGGTCATTCTTGAGGTGGGAGCATATTTATAGGATTGCCTTCTGCCCGACCCCGTTGAAGGCTTGCCCATCCGTCTTCCATTTAATTTATCAATCAAGTATCCCTTTAAAATACCCTTTTCAATCAACACATTTCTTTGGGTTTTTTCTCCTTCATCGTCGATGTTGGATGAACCCCAATCATTGGCCAGGGTTCCGTCATCAATGGCAGTCACCAGTTCCGAAGCCACCTGTTCTCCCAGTCGGTTGGCAAAGACAGAGTTGTTTTTTGCCACAGCCGTTGCTTCAAGGCCGTGACCGCAGGCTTCATGGAAAATTACTCCGCCAAACCGATTGTCAATGATAACGGGAAACTTACCAGAGGGGCACAAGTCACCATGAAGCATGGTAACTGCAACCCTTGCTGCTTCTTTGGCAAAATCCTTTACATCGATATGCTCAAAAAGTTCAAAGCCCCTTTGGGCCCCCGGTCCGAAATAACCCGGCTGCATCTCCGCTCCCTTTACTGCAATGGCTTCTATCATCATTCGGGTACGAATCCTACGATCCTCCACCAGCTTACCTTCTGAATTGGCCACCAGTATTTTTTGATCCTCGTCTAAATAACCAACCGTTACCTGGGCAATTTCTGGGCTATAGGACTTGGCAGCCTGGTAGGCCTCATTCATAACATATATTTTGTCCTTGGCACTGACACTTCTTGGAATTTTACGAATTAAATGTTGATTATATATTGCTTCCTTAACGAGATTAATTGTAATATCTCCCGGCTGTTTTCCGATGGCCTTGGCAGCCTGCCGAGCCATAGACAGCAGCGATTCCCTGTCATGCTGATTGGTATAGGCATAAACCGAATTAAAGCCATCGAAAATTCTAACCCCCACACCGAAATCTCTTCCACAAATGCTTTTCTCTACTTTGCCCCCCTGTAGGCGGATACTGGTGTTATCCTTATCCTCTACAAAGACCTCTGCAAAATCTCCTCCCGTTGAAAGTGCCGCCATTAATATATCATCAATTAGTCTTTTATCCAGCATTGTTTCCCCTCCTTATGGCTTAAAAGTTATTTTTTAAATTAGATAACGACAGGCTAAAATCCTTTTTTATATCAAATCTTTTTTATAATAAATCAACCAATCCTATTCAAAAGCATCAAGGCCTTGAATTCGGATTTTAGGATTATCTGATTGTAGAATGTCCAGACTATTTTCCTTGGAGCCTTTGCATCTTTTTCGACTGTCTTCACTGAACAGATTATATTGCTCGGGATGCTTCAGGGCCTCCATTACCGGCACAATTTCATAATACCCTCTTTGGTTAATATAATATCGGTGAACCCAGGTGGGAATACAATCCACCGTCTCGATTGAAATTTCCTGGGTTTGCATATTTTTTTTCAGTGTGACAGACACCATCAGACCATCCTCGGTATAGCGATTTTTTAATATTTCATACCGTTGATTGGAAAGAAAGTTTCCCATGGAATAAACTACGAGGGTTTGGTGCTGATTAACCTGGGATTCTATGATTTCAATGGGCTGGACTACATGGGGATGACTGCCGAAAATAATGTCGACACCAAGGTCTGAAAGTCTTTGGGCAATTTTCCTTTGATAGTCATTGGGCTCCCTTTGATATTCTTCACCCCAATGGATATAAAAAACGATGATTTCTGCTCCCTCAGCCCTCATATCCTGAATTCGCTGCTTGATTCTTTCAAGGTCTTCCTCCAGATACTCGTAACTGAAGGTATCAATTAAGCCCGCTGCCTCTTCGGAAAGCTTTAAAGCATTGATGGTTTTATGACCTTCCCATCGTGGGGTTTCGTAGGTAAAGGCTGTTAACCCTACCTTAATCCCCTTTTCCTCGAGAATTACATAGCTTTTTTCTTCAGGACGCTGTCTTGTGCCCATGGTTTTTAAACCACGCTCCCATAGTACCGATAAGGTTCGCTTTACCCCTACTGTTCCTGTATCATAGGTATGATTATTAGCCGTAGAAATGGCATTGAAGCCTGCATCGACCAGGGAGTCGGCCAGGGCATCAGGGGTATTGAATTGGGGAAAGCTTGAATAGCCCCTTTCAGCCCCTGCAAAGGTGGTTTCTAAATTGGCTATGGAAATGTCTGCCTTCTGGATAAAGGGCTTGATATACTGAAAATTATTTCTAAAGTCATATGTCTTTGTCTCTGGCTGAAATTGGGCGCTAATTTGTGGCCCATGAACCATGATATCACCCACTCCGCTGATGACAATTGTTTTAAAGGCAGGTCCTTCTATCACTGGCTCCTTATGGTCTGTTAGATTAGGATAATCACCATCGGTTTCCCGCCCCTTCACTGGATTACAGCCAACAATTAAAAATAATGCCATCATCACAGCTATTAATCTATACTTTTTCATTTTTATCACCTACTCTTAAGATTGACCTGGTGCTGAACAAAACAATTTAAAAGCCTAGTACCCTGCATCTTTAAATGATGCAGGGTTTTCCCTAGAGAAAACAAACGAAGGACTAGAGCTAGATTAGCTTAGGTTTGGTATTTTTCAAGGTTCCCAAGGTTTTATCCAGGAGCTTGTATACAGATAATTGTCTTTGCTTTTCCTCCTGGTCCTGAATTTCCTGGATTTTTTGACCTAGCCTAGCAAGATCCTTTTCGGCATAATGAATAGCTCTAAAGTGAATTTCCGCCATTTCCTGATATAAAAGGGCCCGATACCGTTTTTCCTTCCTACTGCCTCGGCCCATGAGCCATTTTGTACTATGGTAGGCTCCGTAGGAAACTAAAATAACCGTAGCAATACCTGTAATAATTGAGTAATCCTTTGTATACTTTTTCATACCGAGCCTTTTCAAGCCCTTTACTATTCCCACCGGGCCAAAACCATGGAAGCTGCCGCCACTAAAATAAATCATACCTAAAGGAATCCCCAGAGCCATGGCCTTGGCCGTGGCCTCCTGGGCAATTTCTTCGTGTAAGTGGTGTTCTATGTTTACCTGAAAGGTTTGATCCTGTTCATGTTCGTCTAAAAAGAATTGAAGCTGTTCTTCACTGATGTCCAACAGATTAACCAGCTTTAACAGCAGTAGATTTTCTTCTGAGTCAACCACATAATCTGCCTTCATAATGATGACTAAATCCTTAATCAGGGAAAATCTAATGATATTCTTTTCCTGTTGATTGACTCCCTTCATCAGGCTATTGACCAATAAGGCCAAATTTTCATCATCCCTTATTAACAATTTAAGCAAGTTAATCCTCGCCTCGGCCCTAAGCTTAATGTTCCCCATTAACCGATATAGCTCTGCCAGCTTTAGCTGATTTCCTCCGTCTCCAGCCTTAACCATCAGCATCAGCAATTTGCAATAGGCCTGTTTTATTGCGGCAGGCATTTGATCTAAAGATCTGACACTCTCTTTTTTCATCTTTTTTCACTCCTATGGAATTATTGGCAGACATCTACCCTCGCCTAGTGGAGGCTGCCTCCAATTATTTTAATATCATCCTGATCTTCAGCCAGGCTTTTCAACGCAGCAATGATTCCCGTTACAAGGTCTTTCAGCTTCATATGAAAAATTTCTGAACTGCCCTCGGCTTGTTCATCAATAATGGGAATATGCATAAAGCCTGCCCGGAAGCTCGGCGCTGTTTCCTGGTTGGCATAATGAAGGGCACCGTACATAACATGGTTACATACGAAGGTACCTGCTGAATTGGAGACCGCCCCCGGAATACCCGCTGTCTTAATTGCTTCAACCATTTTTTTGATGGGTAAGGTAGTAAAGTAGGCGGCAGCCCCTTCCGGGTAGATTGCCTCATCAATTGGCTGGTTTCCTTCATTATCCGGAATCCTAGCGTCATCTATGTTAATGGCAATCCGTTCCATGGTTAAGGCATCCCGCCCTGCGGCTTGTCCAATGGCCAACACCACGTCGGGCTTAAATTCGTCAATGTAGTCAATCATCTGCTGTATTGATTTTTTAAATACCGTTGGAAGCTGTTGTTTGATGATTTGAGCCTTTTCTATACTGTCTGGCAAATACCTTAAAACCACTGACGACGGGTTGATTTTTTCTCCCCCAAAGGGGTCAAAACCTGTAACCAATATTTTCATATTAAGCCCCCCATATTGTATTAAGCCGTACTATAATCGGCTCGTTCAATTCCTTAATACCTCTATTATATTCCCTTTTCCTGCTCCTTTACCATATTAATTTTTTGGATATTCCAACTGAAATATTAATTTACCTATATTGTACCATATAGTTTGATGTTTCATGTCAAAAAGTTCCTGTACCATAAATAAAAGGATTAAAGTATTATTGTATTTACAGACAAGGCGTATAGTGATAACCTTAATGCGATATCCCTGCTTCACCAAAGTAAAACAGCCGAATTTACAAATATCTGTAAATTCGGCTACAAAAAGGGATGATATGAACTTTTCTAACATCTGTGTTTCCTGTATTCTCATGTGACCAATTATGTGGACAATTATTTTCTGGTTACCTCAACATTTGCCAGCTTTTCATAATGCTTTACAATGCTTGAATGATCCTCTATGCCACAGCCGTCAACCTTAATTGCCTGCATAATTTCCATTACCTGAGCAGTTAAAGGAAGGGGGACCCCTACATCATGGGACGTATCAATTACATTGTTCAGATCCTTTATGTGAAGATCTATTCTAAATCCGGGATTAAAGTTCCTATCCATCATCATTGGCGCCTTTGCATCCATAACAGTGCTTCCTGCAAGACCACCTCTTATTGCTTGATATACTAAATCGGGAGCAACCCCAGCTTTTTTGGCCAATACCAATGCCTCTGAAACGGCCGCAATGTTAAGGGCCACTACCACCTGGTTACACAGCTTTGCAACATTACCGGCACCGCTTTCACCTACGTAAACTGCTGAAGAAGCCATTTCCATGATAATATTGTAATATTTATCGAAGATTTCCTTCTTACCCCCTACCATTACGGCCAATGTACCGTCAATGGCCTTTGGCTCTCCACCACTAACCGGAGCATCTAACAGGTTTATTCCCTTCTCCTCTAAAGCAGCATATATCTTTCTGCTGCTTAAGGGGGCAATTGAGCTCATATCAATTATCGTCGTTCCTGGCTTAGCCCCTTCAATAAGGCCTCCCTCACCTAAAACAACCTCCTCAACCTGTGGGGAGTTTGGAAGCATTGTAATGATTACTTCGCATTGACTTGCCAGTTCCAGCTTTGTGTTTGCAGTTTCAGCTCCCAGAGACTTTAATTCCGCTACCGAAGCTTTGTTTAAGTCAAGTACTATTAATTTATGGCCAGCCTTAATTAAATTTTTAGCCATTGGCTTTCCCATTATTCCCAATCCTATAAATCCAATTTTCATATCTAATCATCTTACCTTTCTATTTTTATTTTTTACATAGCAACACAACAATATCATTAACATTGGTTCCTGTTGGGCCTGTTATCAGCAGGTCTTCACTTGCCATTAATGCATGATAGGAATCATTATTGTCTAGATAGACCTCAGGAAGTATCCCTTTGGATTTCATTCTTTCAGTTGTTTGTCCATCAATAATTCCGCCTGCCGCATCGGTTGGTCCATCTGTTCCATCAGAGCCTACCGCAAATATTACAGTGTCCTCTAAGCCTGCAATACCTATGGCTGCTGATAGGACCATTTCTTGATTTCTGCCTCCCTTGCCCTTACCGGTTAACCGAACAATGGTCTCTCCTCCGGCTATTATGGCACAGGGCGGCTTTAATAAAGGATTTATCTTAGCACTCCCCTTAATCTCCCGGGCAATTGATGCCATAAACTTGCCTGCTTCCTTTGCTTCACAGTCAAGGGTAGAGGAAATAACAACGGGCCTGTATCCGAGTCTTTCGGCACTCATTGCAGCAGCACTACATAATGCACTGACGCTTCCTGTAACAATTGTTTCACAATTTTCAACGGTCTTTGGGGTTTCTATATTAAGAACCGCCTTAATACGGTCGCCAACCCTTAGCTTGTATTTTTCAATTATATTTAGGGCTTCCTCAGAGGTTGAGACATCTGGGTAGGCAGGACCCGAGGCGATTACATCTAGCCTGTCTCCCAATACATCTGACAACACAATGGCATAAATTTTGGCCTTTTTACATTTCGAAGCGAACCTTCCTCCCTTTACGGCGGAAAGGTGCTTTCTGATTGTATTAATTTCAACAATATCTGCTCCACATGCTAACAGTTGATTGGTAATATCCATAATATCTTCCAGGGTTATTCCTTCCATAGGCATTTCAAATAGCGCCGAACCCCCGCCGGATATCAGTAATATAACATGATCCTCCTCTGTTAGATTTTCCACTAATTCAAGGACTTTATTGGCTCCCTCGACAGAATTTTCATCTGGTATTGGATGACCAGCCTCAACAATTTCAAATCCCTCTATTGGCCCCTTAGAATGTCCGTATTTAGTGACTACAATCCCCTTTGAAATTCTACTGCCTAAGGTGTTTTTAGTTGCCTTTGCCATATTCCAGGCGGCCTTTCCAATTGCTACTACAACAATATTTCCACTGAATCTTTGGTTTGCTAATGCTTTTATTACTGCGGCCTCTGGCAAAACAGCCTTGATTGATTCATCAATTATTTTTAGAGCATCCTGTCTGACTGTACTCATATAACCACCTACTTTTCCTAGAATGGTATACTATTTAATTAAGCCTAAATCGGTGAGAACCTTTTTAATTCCAGCTAGCCTCTCTTCTGTACAATGGTCGATTGGCCTTACCGGGTGCCCTACATTGATCCCCATAAGATTTAAGCAATCCTTCATCACCACGGGAAAGCTTCCATAATTATAGGTATTTCGCAATGGAATGAGCTTATATTGTGCCTCCATTGCCCCGGCATAATCTCCAGCCATATATTTTTCATAAATGTCTACTACCAGCCTGGGGGCCACATTTGCTGTCCCTGCAACACACCCCACACCACCATATGCCAGGGTTCCATATATAAGATAATCTGAACCACTCAGTACTTTAAAATTGGGTATTTCCTTTGTTACTCGAATATATTCGACTGTTTGAACAAAATCAAAGGAGGTATTTTTAATTCCAACAATGTTATCAATTTTAGCCAGTTTTTCTAATAATGCTACTGAAATATTATTGGTTGTCTTACCTGGATTATTATATAAAAGTACAGGCAGCTTTGTTGATTTTGCAATGGCTTCAAAATGGTTGTACATTTCCTTTTCGTTGGGCTGAATAAACATTGGTGTTAGTACTGTTAAAGCATCTGCTCCTGCTTCCTCTGCCATTTGGGCCAGTTTAATGCATTCCCTTGTGGTAACAGCACTGGCTCCGGCATAAACAGGTACCCTTCCCTTTACATGCCTTACAGTTACTTCGATTGCTCTTTTTTGATTTTCGAAGTCAAAGGCATAAAATTCGCCGTTGCTTCCCAGTACGAAAACACCATGCACACCTCCCTCCAACACATGGTCTATTACTCTTTGTAAAGCCGCTTCATCAACATTTTCATCCAAATCAACCGGGGTAATAATGGGAGGAATAACCCCCTTTAACTCATTAATGTTTAGCATTGTAGACCTCCTCAATTAAGGAATTCTTATTGATTTAGTTTCTCTTAATACTTATTTTAAATTATAAAGTCATTGTTTACCATGTTTCATGTGTATCAAATTAATAGATTTTATCGTGCTAATTATACAAAACTAAGTAATAGTTACTGGATTAAAATGGTATAATATCCATTTAACTCACGATTATTATGCGGATCTTTTTTTGTCAAAATAGAAAAAACTCCCGAGGCGAGAGTTCTTTATATAGTATTTTATAAAGTTTTTTTATTCTGATAATTCAAGATAAAATCAGGTTATTTTCGACTAAAATAATAGGCAAGCTCGTTAAGAAATTCTCGATCTATGGCACTGGCAATGGGATCAATGTTCAGCATATCCTTAATCTTATTCAACCTAAAGAGCAGGGTATTTCTATGGATATAAAGCTCCTTTGCACTATTAACAACATTGTAGTTATTCCTGCTTAACACATCTACTGTTTGAATTATTAAGGCCTTTTCGTCCTCCTCAAAAAGTGAATCATAGACATTAAAAATATCATCATAGGTCTTTATGGTTACAAGACTTCGATAATAATTTAATATATAATCATTAAAGAAATAAATGCCATGGTGTGTCTTTATTTGTAGAGATAATTCCTGGGCATGAATATAAGACGCCTTGTATTGACTAATTTTATTTTGTAATGAACCTATATAAAGGCTGAATTGCTCCCTTTTAAAGTTGGGCTCAATTCTCTTGTAAAAATCCTCAATATATTCCTCAATGATATACCGATAATCCTTAAGAACATCGGGAAATTTGCCTTTAATTGATTTAAATATGATAATATCATCATTTCTGGTAATTGTCATGAAGTCTTGAATTGAATATCCCTCTGCGGCTGTTAGGGCCTCCATAATTTTTTGTGTATGATACGCTTGATTGAATTTTATAATGATACAGATCCTCAATACATCCTTCGATAATCCCAACTCATCTGCCATAGCATTGGCAACGGCCATATCAACATTTTCTTCAAAGAGCAAATAATGAATAAACTGCTCTGTTTTATCCTTCCTTCTGCGCTCTCCCTCCATATGAAGCTCGTATTCAAGCATAGCCTCCATAAAGGTTTTTATCATTTCAGCAAATACTTTAACAGTATCTGGGTTTCCAGTTACACAAATTACGCCTACATGCTTATTTTTATAATCAATAAATAAATTGACCCCTGGCTTGGTACCCAAAAACTTCTGATTTTCCTTTACTACTCCAGAAACAAGGGTTCCATTTAACATACCGTAGGCAACCTCGTGGAAATCCCCTACTCTGGAGGCGTCTTTACTGGCAATTATGATTCCCTTTTCATTCATAATGTTTATATTATATTCAAAGAACCTTGCTGTTTTATCTATAAACTTTTGAGCTAATGTTGGCTCTAAAACTGACACCCTAATTCCTCCTTCCCTTTATGCAGCTCTGGGGTTTGCCCCATTGGGAGGTAATTGCCTACTTGAAAAGTATTCGACAAAGTTTATTATTTTCCTTCATGATTAACTGGTGTGATTGTTTAAAGGGTAAGGAAATTTTAAATATTTCAACATCATCTTGACTTTGGGAATTTATATTAATTTATTTCGCTCCTTCATGTTATACCTCAGTATTAATAAATGTAAAATCATGAATGTCTGTAAATAGTATCACTTGCTCTCCTAACGTAAATATGAAATCGTATTGATCGTATAATGGATCATCAACGTAAATGGATTTTTCTAAATATTTATCAGTATTCTCTTTTCCAATCCGATTTTTTATATCTCTAATTGATATTTTAAAACGCTTTAAAAAGCTCTCTTTATTTTCTTTATCAAACTGAAAATAATAAATACTTTCATTATTTCTAGCCACAATAATTTCGTTTCTATTATCTCTCTCAAATACCAAATCAACACTTCTATAGTACTTTAATCCATGTTGATTTTTTAGCCATTTTATGAAATCATTATCTTCCAATAAATGAGTATAGCTCCTATATACGTAGACCCCTTCTGATGAATTAATAGCATTAATAATAATTTCGTCAATTATATTTGTATCGTCATCACAGTTCCAAACCTGAAATTCTGCAATATAAAGCTGCTTTTTAATATCATTGTCTTCTGTTTTCATAGTTATAAATCCTTTCATTCAGTTAATTTTTTTAAAAACATGTTATAGTCACCAGATTCCTACTCACAAAATTTTCAAACAGAAGGATGTAAGACCAAAGGGGCGTTTTGTTTGCCACTAAAATTATTTAATTTTATCTAATACGCCTCTTTCTATTTTTAATACTCTTGATAACTGTCTATTACTTGCATCAGTAGTCTCTTTTATCCTTTTAAGTAAATTATCTCTAGATTATTTATCTAATGTTTGTAGTTGGGAAATATCCTCTATTAATAAAGATAGTGTTTCTTTTAATCCTTCTCAATATATCTTTTTTCATTAATATACTTTAAATTTTGCCTTTTCCTTTGATTTTCTGACATACTCAAAAAATTTTTCATAGTCGGCCTTTCAAGGCAATATTTCTTTCATCTATTCTTCTAAGCATTATATGATATATTTTGTTTCACTTTTTTCTCTTGCTGTTCTTGCCATATTTTTCACCCATTTTTATTCTGTCATGCCAACAGGTATATGGCAAACAAAACGTCCCCTTGGCCCTTTATATGGATTTTATCAAGTTTTATTAGGTTTAATTTAAAAGGAATTGTTCTGATGTAATCAAATAGCGGGAGATATTGTTTTTTTGAATGACATCTTCCCCAAGATATGGTAAACTAGACGAAAGGCAGTCAAAAAAGCAGGTGTGGTTGCCGCTTCCACTTCACGATGAAGGGAGGTGGTGCGGATGGATAGTTACCAGGCAATTTACTTAATGATTGCATTTGGTTCATTTATCCTGGCATTAATCTCCTTGATTATTAGCCTGATCAGGATAATAATTAGAGATAAAAAATAACTACCCTGCTGGCACAGGATAGTTATGTGTAAATAACCAATCTTGTGGCAACCGCACCTTGCGGTATGACTGCCTTTTTTATATTATACCATAAAAATCAAAAAGTAAAACAGTAGAAAGAAAAGTTTCTTTTATAATTGATCACAAGTATTCTCTCTGATATTTATCGTTTGTGTTTTGAGATTCGTGAGAGATCAAGTACCTTGTCAATTATTTCCTTCAGTCATTCAAACTTTTCATCTTCGAGGGTCTCCCCTTCTTTTAGGTATCCTTTTTCCTTTAATAACTCAATTATTTCATTAGCGATAGTCTCTTCGCTAATTTTTGTACTAATTTTTGAAGTATCTTCCCCCAATAGAAAAGCAACGGTTGTGGGCCAAGGCCAAGGGGACGTTTTGTTTGCCACTAAAATTATTTAATTTTATCTAATACGCCTCTTCCTATTTTTAATACTCTTGATAACTGTCTATTACTTGCATCAGTAGTCTCTTTTATTCTTTTAAGTAAATTATCTCTAGATTGTTTATCTAATGTTTGTAGTTTGGGAAATATCCTCTATTAATAAAGATAGTGTTTCTTTTAATCCTTCTCAATATATCTTTTTTCATTAAGCAATATGCATATACTTTAAATCCTGCCTTTTCCTTTGAGGCCTTTCAAGCAATATTTCTTTCATCTATTCTTCTAAGTATTATATGATATATTTTGTTTCACTTTTTTCTCTTGCTGTTCTTGCCATATTTTTCACCCATTTTTATTCTGTCATGCCTACAAGTGTATGGCAAACAAAACGTCCCCTTGGCCCTAGAAACGTCCCTAAATCTTTTTATAATGATAACATTGCTAGGGATTTTTTTATGTCCTTTGTATAAGTACCTCCATGATAGCATATAATTTTCTCGATTTCATAATTTATTAGCTTTTTAATAGTTCTTTTTGCTTCTTTAATATCTATCGTATATTCTGGAAACGGAACCGCTAGTACACCCTTGTCTATTACTACGGCATCTCCTGCAATAAGTGTTTTACTATCTCTAACATAAATCGATATATGTCCTGGCATATGTCCTGGTGTAGAGATTATCTCAACACCTCCACAACAATCTAAAAAGTCCTTGTCTTTTAAGCATATATCTACATTACAGGGTTCTACTGATTGAAGCATGCTATGAAAATCTTTAGCATGTTCTTTTTCCTTCTGTGATAAAGAATGGTATATAATTTCTGCTTGTTGTAATCTTAATGATTTCATAACACCACTAATATATTTTTCATCATCAAAAGATGCTAATACTTTTATATCAGGATACTTTCTCTTAAATGCTGCCAAAGACCCCATATGATCAAAATCATGGTGAGTTATGATAATTTTAGTTAACCTTTTTATATCAATACCTTTATTCACTGCTTCTCTTTCTATTAGGTTTAAAAAATTTGGATATCCACAATCAACCAAGATCATCTCTTTTTCATCTTCCAATATCACAGGATAGATCGTATTTATTTCATCCTTAAAATTAAATTTGATTTCTAGAACATTTATTTTGTTCATACATAATCCTCCAATGCATATTGATTCTTCTATAAATGATATATTTTTTGAAATATAATACTAAACACAAGCAAGACACTTTTCATTATCACTTCCATTCCACCAAAAACCTAAATAACCGCTGATTAAATTCCTTTGTTTCCTCCTGGGCACCGTGGCCATAGCCTTCAAATAGTGCCAGTTGGGATTTAGGTATTAAAGCTGCCATTTCTTCTGCTGCTCTCTGCCCTACAATCTGATCCTCTGTACCACCTAAAATTAAAGTAGGCTGACTGATTTTGGGCAGTTCAGAGAGGGCCTGGTGATTCATACAGGCCCTGGCCTGAATAATAAAGGACTGGTAGGAATTAGGACGATTGATTTTCTTAATCATAGGATACAGGGGTTTGTATTCATTAATTTTAGCTGGTGTAAAGGTCTTTTCCAATATTTCTGTCACCAGATGGTCTCCCTCATTAGCCTCTGCCAGACTGACCCAATGGTTCAAAATGGCCTTCATTTTCTCGGTTACGTTGGCCGTAGTCACCGCCAGGGCCAAGGAAGCAACCTGTTCCGGAAAATCGATGGCCAGGTATTGGGCAAGCATGCCTCCCATGGAGCTTCCCAGTACCGCTGCTCTGGTTAGACCCAGGGTTTTAAGGGCAAGACCTTGGGTTTGGGCCATTTCTCTGATGCTACTGGATGGAGCAAGGTTTTTGCTTCTACTGAAAATATAGACTGTAAAATCCTCTGTAAACTGGTCATATTGCCAACTAAGGCTGACGGCCTGCCTCTGAACCGGTCGCAGGCTATCGTTGATGCCTGGCAAAATAATTAAGGGGGTATCCCCCCTGCCAAACACAATATAATCCAATTCCTGGCTATTTACAATAATTGTCTTGTTTTCTGGTCTGTTCATTTTTTCCCCCTTTACTATTATCTACGAAAACCAAAGGGCTATTTCCCGCTCTGCTGCAGCCTGACTGTCAGAAGCATGGATAATATTTTGGGTAAGGTTGTTGGCGTAGTCTCCCCGAATAGTACCGGGAGCAGCCTTTTCTGGGTTTTTATCGCCAATCATGCTTCGAGTAACGGCCACTATATTTTCTCCCTCGATCTCCATGATTAAAAGGGGCCCCTCTAAAATATACTGAACCAGCTCTTGAAAAAAGTCCTTTCCTTGTTACTATTTTATAATAATTATCACAAAATTAAAAATATTTTATTGCTACAATGACACCCAATTAAAAATAGGATGCCTTGAAGGTCTTTATTTTAAAGAGGATTCTCTCTTAATTGCTCTTCTTTTTCCTGAGCTGGTGATTTGAATTTCGGGAATTTCTACAAGGGCCTTTTTTACCTCCATCAGTTTTTCAGGATTTTCTTTCGTGATATATTTTGTTTCACTTTAAATTTTTCTAAACATTTTTGAGCTTCCATTATTAATTATTTATAGTCTTTTTATCTTAAAATCACTGTGGTTTTATCAATTTAATGTTAAATTAAAATCTTTAAAATTAAGTTTTGGATAATACTCCTCTACAGGACTATAATCGAGTATATGATTTTCATTAAGTAGCAGCGTTTCTAATTTGCTAAGCCTTTTAAGAGGGGTTATATCAGTTATTTTATTATTATTTAATTTTAACTCTGTTAGATTTACTAACCCACTTAGAGCTCTTATGTCTGAAATCTGATTATTAGACAAATCTAATTCTGTTAAACCCTCCAAATTGCTAAGAACACCTATGTCTGTAATCTCGTTATAAGCTAAATTCAATTTATTTAAATTCTTTAGACTTTGTAAAGAACTTATCTCACTTATTTCTGCATCGAACAAAATTAACTCAGTTAAATTCTCCAGTTTATTTAAAACACTTATATCTCTTAGATTACTTTTACCTCGAAAAAAATAACTAGATAAATGTAATTTTTGAAGATTGGATAGATTGCTTAGATGACTTATGTCTGCATTCCCATCATAGTCTAAATACAATTCAGTCAAATTAGTTAAGGTCTTAAGAAAGCTCAAGTCAATAGACTCATAGAATCCTAAATTTAACCAAGTTAATTTTGTTAATTTATTTAAGGCTTCCAAATCAGTAACCTTATTTAGATATAAACTAAGGTTAGTCAAGTTTGTTAGATTATTTAAAAAATTTATGTCACTTAATTCATAATTATAGAAGTATAATTCGGTTAAATTATTCAACTCTCCTAATACATCGATATTTTTCAAATCAATATGCTCACAATATGAAATATTAAGTATCTCCAATTTGGGTAAATTCCTTAGAGATGTTATATCCTCAACCAAGGTATTTCGTATATTTAATTGAGTTAAATTTTTTAAGTCATCTACAGCACTTATATCGCTAATATAATTATCAGACAGATTTAACTTAACTAAATTGGTCAAATTACTTATATTGCTTATATCCCTTATATCATTAAATGATAAGTTTAATTCTTCTAAATTGATTAAATTTTCAATTCCACTTAAATCTTTTATATTAGCCGAAATAACCTCAAGCTCAGTAATATTCTCCAAATCAACTTTATAAATTTGACCTATTGGCTTTGATATCTTTTCTCTAATTGCTTCCTCTAAAGAAGAATCAGCAAAAGCAATAGAATCATTATCGTAGTTTTCTGTAATACTATTAGAACTTTGGATTAGTCCCCTAGATCTACCTTGATTATAATGCATACCTATCCATATTATACAAATACAGGCTATAATAACGGCAAGATATCTTTTCATTAAAATCCCCCTTACACATTAAAAATCTTATAGTGTATATTTGTTTTATTAAAATTTAAAAATAACTTTTTCTCATAAGTATTGTTTGTATAAACCTACATATGTATTTTAAAAGAAATAGCCAAGAGATTCTGCATGAAGTTCTTAGCCTCTGCCAGACTGACCCAATGGTTCAAAATGGCCTTCATTTTCTCGGTTACGTTGGCCGTAGTCACCGCCAGGGCCAAGGAAGCAACCTGTTCCGGAAAATCGATGGCCAGGTATTGGGCAAGCATGCCTCCCATGGAGCTTCCCAGTACCGCTGCTCTGGTTAGACCCAGGGTTTTAAGGGCAAGACCTTGGGTTTGGGCCATTTCTCTGATGCTACTGGATGGAGCAAGGTTTTTGCTTCTACTGAAAATATAGACTGTAAAATCCTCTGTAAACTGGTCATATTGCCAACTAAGGCTGACGGCCTGCCTCTGAACCGGTCGCAGGCTATCGTTGATGCCTGGCAAAATAATTAAGGGGGTATCCCCCCTGCCAAACACAATATAATCCAATTCCTGGCTATTTACAATAATTGTCTTGTTTTCTGGTCTGTTCATTTTTTCCCCCTTTACTATTACTACGAAAACCAAAGGGCTATTTCCCGCTCTGCTGCAGCCTGACTGTCAGAAGCATGGATAATATTTTGGGTAAGGTTGTTGGCGTAGTCTCCCCGAATAGTACCGGGAACAGCCTTTTCTGGGTTTTTATCGCCAATCATGCTTCGAGTAACGGCCACTATATTTTCTCCCTCGATCTCCATGATTAAAAGGGGCCCCTCTAAAATATACTGAACCAGCTCTTGAAAAAAGTCCTTTCCTTGATGTTCCTGGTAGTGTTTTTCAACGGTTTCCCTTTGGGGTTGGATCAGTTTCATATTATGTATCTGATAACCTCTTTTTTCAAAGCGGCTGATGATCTCCCCCATTAATCCTCTTTTAATCCCATCTGGCTTAATCATTACTAGGGTCTTGTCCATATTTAATGGCTCCTTTCTAAAAATGATATACCCCTTATCGTTGCCAATTTCAAGCAATTATATTACTATTTTATAATAATTGTCTTAAAATTTGAAATGTTTTTTCAAAAAAAGACACCCGTTAATTAGGGTGCCATATGACACTTTATCGCTTTAGGTGAGCTTTATATCCTTTTTGGAAAGAAGCATTTTTATATAATGGACCCGTTCATAGGCCCAGGGGTCCTTTAAGTTCTTTTTGCTTAGCTTTCCACTGAAATCCTTGAGGCTGTTGTACTGTTTTTCCTCCATCCAGTCCTCAAGCTCCTTTAGCATGGTAAAGAGGTAATCTATTTTATTTTTGTACAGGGTACTGACCACCTGTACTGCTGCAGCCCCTGCCAAAAGCATTTTAATCACATCATCAGTTGTTATAATCCCTGTATTGCTGATTATATCTGCCTTCAATTCATCACTCAATAGTGCCGTCCATCTTAGGGTCAGCCTATTATCATAGGAATCAGAAAACTCAAAGGTGGCCTTTTCCTCCTCCCTGACAAGGTCGATATCGGGCTGAAATAGCCTGTTAAACAAGATAATTCCATCGGCCCCTGCGGCCTCAAGGGCCCTGGTGAAGGCCGTCAGATTAGTATAGTAAGGACTTAGCTTAACCGATACAGGTATTTTGACTGCAGCCTTTACTCCTTTTAAAACCGCCAGCTGATGCTGCTCTATTTCTGAAGCCGATAGATCACTGGCCCTGGGAAGAGAGTAGAAATTCAGCTCCAGGCCATCTACTCCTGTCTCTTCAAGGGCCTTGGCATATTCTATCCAGGCATCTGCATCAACAGCGTTAATGCTGGCAATAACAGGGATTTTCAAAGACTCCTTGGCTCGTTTTACCCAGAATAAATGCTCTCTGGCACCACCGTGTTCCAAATGGGGATAATGGGTCAACATTTCTGCGTGCAGGTCATTATACCGATTTAGGCTGTGGTCAAAATCAATGCTTTCTAGCTGAACTTCCTCTTGAAACAGGGATTTAATCACCACCGCCCCGGCACCGGCCTGCTCAATGGCCTTTAGGGCCTCCATATCTCCTGTCAGACTACTAGCCCCTGCCACAATCGGATTTCTCAATTGAATTCCCATATATTGAGTCGATAGATCCTTCATATTAATTCCCTCCATTCTCTTTGTTAATGATGCGGTTCTAATTATATTTATTTCTACCTGAATATATGCATCATAAACAAAATTTGGAGGGCTCATTTGGAAAATATGTTTTATTACAGGGGATTTTCTCCTAGCTGCTTTCTTGGATCAAGGATTTTTTTCTTTAGCAGATATTGAATTCCGTTTTCTTCATTACTTTTAGTGACCCAATCGGCAGCCTTCAACACAGCTTCTTCGGCATTGGCCATGGCGATTCCCAAGCCAGCAAATTTAATCATGGATAGATCATTAAGCTGATCTCCTACAGCCATTATTTCTTCTGGATCAATATTAATTGTTTTGGCCACTTCACTAAGGGCTGAGCCCTTGGTGGCCATAGGATCTAATATTTCCAGGTTATTTTTTCCTGAGCTGGTGATTTGAATTTCGGGAATTTCTTCAAGGGCCTTTTTTACCTCCATCAGTTTTTCAGGATTTTCATCATAAATAAACAGGCTGTTTAATTGCACTCCCTGGTTTGCGTATTCATTAATATTAATCCGTCGATGGCTATCCTTTAAAAATATGGTGCTTAAGGCTTTTATGGAGGCTTGGGGCCAGTTGAGTCCATGATTTCTCATAAACCCATGATAAAGCTTAATTCGTTCTTTGTAGGAGCGAATATAAGTATAATTAATATCTGCTCCATGATAATAGATTTCAGCGTCATTTAATATTGCAAGCACCTTTTTAAGAACAGCTTGCTTTAGATTAATCTGCCGAACAATCCTTCCGCCTTTGTCCCGTATAACGGCCCCGTTATTGGTCACCAGCCAGCAAGGGAAGCCTATTTGGGTTAAATAGGGCTTTAAAGCTCCAAAGGGCCGGCCTGTACAAATCACCAGCTCCATTCCCAGGTCTACAGCCTCATGAATTGCCCTTAAATTTTCTTTGGAAATTGTTTTATTATCCTTTAACAAGGTACCATCCATATCGGTGGCTAAAAGCCGGTAGTTCATTTTACATTCCTCCCCTAGCTGAAAAGCTTGTATGGCTTAATGTTAATTGTTAATATCTTGTTAGGATTGATGGACGATGGGTATGATATAAGATAGTTGCTATTGAATTGACTTTTAACTGATTTCATTTTAACATGAATAATGGGGTTATACCATTATATTTCATTAGATTAACTAAATCTTAAAAAAACAGGAGGGTTTTTTATGTTATCGGAAAGATTACTAAATGAATTTAACCTACAGGTTAAACACGAGTTTTTTTCTGCTAATTTCTACTTAGCCATGGCAGCCTATTGCAAGCACGAAGACCTGGATGGATTTGCCAACTTTTTTCTAGTGCAGGCTGATGAGGAACGATTCCATGCCATGAAATTTTTTAATTTCATCAACGAATTAGGGGGCCGGGCAGTCATTACCGCCTATGACGAACCTAAAAATGAATTTGCTTCCCTGGAGGAAGTATTTGCAGATGCTTTGAAGCACGAGGAATTTGTGACAGAGCGAATAAATTATTTAATGAACATTGCAGTTGAAGAAAAGAACTATGCCTGTATTAGCTTCCTTAACTGGTTTGTTGATGAACAGGTAGAGGAGCTTTCATTGTTTACTGGTCTTTTAAACAAGCTAAAACGAATTGGAGAAAATGGACACGCTATTTATATGCTGGATGCAGAGCTGAGCCAAAGAACCTTTACGCCCCCTGCAGAATAATATGTATAATATAAATTAGGAGCAGACAATGTCTGCTCCTAATGCATGATATGCTAATATCTTTTAGATTTTGCAACTTCAACGTTTATTTTTCTACCTTTAATTCTGTTTTTATCCATGGCATTCAGAACCTTCATTTCATATTTTTTGGGAACCTCAACAAAGGTAAATTTGTCGTACATGTCAATTACACCGACCAGCTTACCACTTATGCCGGCTTCTGTTGCCAGACTGCTTAATATATTGCTGGGTTTTACACCATGATTTTTCCCAATATTAATAAACATTCTTACCATACCATCTTTGCTTCGCCGCTCGTTGAAGGAAATTTCCTTCGCTGATTCCAGCGATTCCTCTTCATTGAAGTTAATCATTAGCTTTAACAGTGCTGCACCAATATCAATTGTACTGTAGTTTTCAGCCAATTGCTCAACAAAATTGGCATACTCTGAAAGTCCGCCCTGCTCTATGGCCTTGGCAATATCCTTGCCAATTAGCTCTTTTTGTTTTTCAACGATGTCATTTATTGATGGTACAGGCTTTCTCTTTAATCTGGATTTGGTATAGCTTTCCAGGGCCTTAAGGGTTCTAATTTGCCTTGGTACCACCAGGGTGTAGGCTAGCCCTTCCTTACCGGCTCTGCCGGTTCTTCCGATTCTGTGTACATAGTATTCAAAGTTTTCAGGCAGGTCGTAATTAATCACCAAGGCTACATTGTCAATATCGATTCCCCGGGCGGCTACATCGGTTGCCACCAGTAGATCCAGGGTACCGTCACGGAACTTTCTCATTACCCGCTCACGTTGGGTTTGACGTAGATCGCCATGGATTCCTTCCACAGAATAACCTCTATTTTGAAGCTTCTCAACTAAATCATCCACACCTTTTTTGGTGTTACAGAAGATAATACCCAAATCAACCTTTTCCATGTCTAATATACGAATTAAGGAATCTATTTTTTCATGGGGCTTTACTTCAAAATAATATTGCTCTATGAGGGGTACAGTCAGCTCCTTATGAACCACCTTAACCTTAACAGGCTGGTTCATATGCTTCTTGGCAATCATTTCAATGGCTGGGGGAAGTGTTGCAGAGAACATGAGGGTCTGTCTTTCCTTTGGAAGCTCATTCAAAATCAACTCGATGTCTTCTAAAAAGCCCATATCTAGCATTTGATCTGCTTCGTCCAATACAATGGCCTTAACATTACCAAGCTTTAAGGTTTTTCGATTAATATGGTCAATAACTCTGCCTGGGGTTCCCACCACCACCTGAACGCCTTGCTTCAGAGCCTTAATCTGACGCTCAATAGGTTGTCCCCCATAAATGGTCACTGACTTTAATCCATAGATATACTTAGAAAATTTTCCGATTTCATCGGTTACCTGCATTGCCAGTTCCCTGGTGGGGGTCAAAATAATTACCTGAACAGATTTATCTTTAGTGGAGACCTTTTCGATTAGGGGTATACTAAAGGCAGCGGTTTTTCCCGTTCCCGTTTGGGCTTGTCCAATTACATCTTTGCCGGCGATCACCTGTGGAATTGCCTGGGCCTGGATTGGCGTAGGTGCTTCAAAGCCCATTTCTTCAATAACTTTTAGTATTTCTCGGCCAATATTCAGTTTTTCAAATTCATTCATTTTCATTTAATCTCTCCCGATATTTAGATTCATACCGTAATATTATATCCTTTTTATCGGCTTATGTAAACATTATTCTACACAAGCCGATAAATATGACAATGGTACTAGGGGACTTCATAATATCTGATACGATTATTATTGACATTTATGACCATTAAAATTCCACCTCGATTCAACATACTATTAAAAAGCTATGACACAAATTCAACCGCACTTTTTAAATACTTTGTAAAATCAGACGGAAAATAATGACCTAAGGTATTAACCTTAATTAGCTTGCAGGGAACACCAGTATGCCTTAAGGCCCTTTGAAGGGAGGCCGCCCATGGAAAATATGGGTCCTGCTCACCTGCAATAATACAACCCCGAAGTCCCTTCCTCTTTGCTAAGCTTTGGGAGGAAATTAAAGCATCTATTCGTTCAACCGTTGGTATAACAGCAATAAAGCCCTTTAGGGGATAGGTATTATCACCAAGGGCAATTTTAATAGCCAGTCTGGCCCCCTGGGAAGCCCCTGCGATTATAATTTCCTTTTGATTGACCGAATATTGACCTACTAACTTTTTAAGGGCCTCCCCCACCTCCTGCTCTCCCAGAATTTCGTTATCCCAATTATATTCATTTACAGCCGAAATTTGGGAAGATTGAGGAAAGGCCATAATATATTCCTTGGCAAGGGGATGCTTCACCCATTGAACTTGGTAATCGGCTATATTTCCGTTTTGCCAATGGAGAGATAACAGCAAGGGGTATTCCCGATGACTGCCGTATCCCTTTGGAAGATGGACAAACAATTCCGGTCGAGCTTTTTCCTTCGCTTTCTCCTCCATAACTCTTGATTTTTCAATAATTTCATGGAAGTCAAGCTCCTGTTGTATAGGAAATAGGTCTTCATCCTCTATTAGTCTTTTTGGTGACCACCATATTTCGTTGTTAATACAGTTCCTTAAAAGCTCAATGGCCCTTTTTCTTTGCCCTAAGCGGCTGTACAGACATATGAGCCAGTAGCTGGTCTGCACCTTTTTTTCCGGAAAATGCTCTGCCGCCAGGATGGCCACATCCAGTGACTTCTCATAATTCAATTTGGCGTAATAATCAAAAACTAGCTTTTTTAAAACATCGAATTTAAGCTCTCCCATTTCAAATCGCTCCCCTGTTTGCCATACCAATGGCTATTCTGTTAACGATATCAGTCCATTGTCCATTTCAAATAAAGCTGCTGCTTCCAGTTGAGGGCCTTTTATTAACACACTGTCCTGCCTTACTCCCCATTCCCTTAATTTTTCGTCACTGCCTATCCATACGATGGTGGAGATTGGAACGATGTCGAACAGCTCCTCGACATCAGAGTTGATCATACGTACACATCCTAAGGAAGCGTTTGTTCCAATTGATCGAGGATTATTGTTTCCATGAATACCATACCGGCCTCCTCCTCCGTAGGATATTCCCATCCAACGATATCCAAGAGGATTTTGGGGGCTTCCTCCCTGAACCGGCTTGGCGACTCCCGCACCACCCCAATAGGGATTTACAACTTTGTTAACAATGGTGAATTTCCCAACAGGTGTCAGGGAGTCATTCTTCCCCTGGGCAATGGGATATTTCTTGACAACCTGGGTTCCCTGATACAAGGTCAGAACTCGTTTGGTTTTATTAATGGTGATCCAGTAAGCCTCTGTAGGAGCCTTTTCTACCACATCAGGATAGATAAATGACTCTGTAATTAAGAACTGCTCAAGGGCTGTTTGGGATTGGGGACCAAAAATGCCATCTACAATTAAATTATGTTGGCTTTGAAACCTTAAAATTCCATTTCTCAGATCAATTTCTGAACCGTATTCCTGCCGAATATAGCCAAAATCTGCAAGGGCTACTTGATAATCTACTTCTTGATATCTTTCAAAAGGAGCCTCTTGAATTTCTTCCTTTGCATCTTCTACTTCCTCATGCAGCTCTTCCTGTTGAACCTCTTCCAATATGACGTCGTTCCCTTCAATAATCAAATCCGGATTTTCGATAATTTCCATTTGTATTGAAGGAATAATTGCTGAACAGGTAAGCATTAAGGCTAGTAAAATGCTTTTCATTTCATCGACCTCTTTCAATTTAGAATATATTTTTTATGCCCTATAACAGCAAAAAAGCTGCCTTTTATAGTTTATTAAGGCAGCTTTAAATCTTGACTAATTATAATTAAATTTTTATAAAAAAATAAAACCCTCTTATATGATAAGAGGGTAATCTATAATCGAAATTGTGCTCTCTATGGGAAATTTACGATTATAACTTAGTTACGTTGGAGGCTTGGAAACCTCTTGGGCCTTCAACTACTTCAAACTCAACTTTTTGTCCTTCTTCTAATGTTTTGTAACCATCTGTTTGGATTGCTGAGAAATGTACGAATACATCATCTTCTCCCTCAACGGAGATAAATCCAAAACCTTTTTCACTGTTGAACCATTTTACTGTACCAATTTTCATTTAAGTTCCTCCTAAAAAAAATAATAATTTACACTTATTAAAAGTATCATGCCCAGTCAAATTTGTCAATAGCCATTGCGATAATTATTTAAAATTTTTCCACAATTTACTTTTTTATCTTAATTGACCAGAACACTACCTTTAAAGTTGCCCGCATTTTTTTATTTTATTCATATTTTTTGAATTTAAATTGTTTTTTCACAAATTCGTTTCATAAGCAGGGTCACAGCCCAAACCGGCATTGGTTCATCTATTTTTTCCTTCCACAGGTCTAAATCATTTAATATGCCAATTTCATGTAAGTAATTCAGGCCATCGTATTTCCAAGATCGATCATTAGCTGCCTTGATCTGCTTTAATTCTAATTCCACGGCATTTAAAAATTCCTGCCAGCGGGGCAACAGCTTGTTGGGGCAATTTTTACCGCTCCAGCTCTTGTGGGTTCTCACTTGAGTTGTCGTCCATTGTCTTTTATACAATAATTGAGCTGTCAAAGACACTGCATTGTTCCAGGTAATTTCCTGATTACCGCTTTCGCATACCTCAATTCCAATGCTGGTCTGATTTCCCAGGGAAGTACCTGTATGCCAGGCAATTTCATCCTCAGGAATAATGGCAACAGCCTCACGGTCGTCAACAGCATAATGAAAGGAGGCCTTATCAATTCTATTCAAAACCCAATTCCTCTCATTAGCTGCCGTACTGGTGGGATTGGCTGTATTGTGGATGGTAATCCACTGCATATTGGCCTTTGTACCCGGCCTGTTTCGATGACCCTGGGGAATGTAATCAATACGAACCTTCATTGTTGACATTAAAAATCCTCCTTTTTTCAAATCTAAAATATTAGTGTTGTTGTTTTCCCAAAAAAACAAGAAGCAAGGGAGTAAAACCCTTACTTCTTTATTCAATCTTCTTCTATCATTGATCTTCAACCAAATCAATGGCGCCCAGTAAAACATGGGCTAAACCAAAGCCAATGACCCCGCAAGCAACCATGGGCAAAATGTCATTGTTTCTCATGTCATCTCTTCTCATGCTCATGGTCTTCATGGCCAAGCCCGTTGCCGTAACACCGGTTCCTAATATGGTGGGAATCAAACCTTCTCGCATAGGTAATTCCTCCTTGTTTGAAGATATAGATGAAGATCTAAAGTTAGGATTTGTCTGTTTGATTTGTTTTATCCTTGGTAAATTTACGCTATAGCACGAAAAAGCAATTTAAAATGCCGGCATTCTATAATATTAATTTAACATATTGCCCATTGAAGTTTCGGTCTGTTTTCGGCTTTAGAACGGCTGTTATGAGGCATAGGTTTCGTTATAGCCAAAAATGGCAATTCTCATTTTTTTCAGGGCCCTGGTTTTTAATTCCCGGCACCATCGTTCATTGTACTGGGCCTCATAGGCCACTCGATACCATGGATACTGCTGAAAGTATCTTAATTCTATAATTTGCTTTTCTGCTTCGCACAATACCTCAAGGCCACAATCAATTTGGAAGATATAATTTTTAGACTTGGCCAGCTTTCGGTTTAGCCTGTTGCGCTTATCCTCCCGATGCATTGCCATTTCCTCGACACTGGATGACCCATAATAGCCATGGGTTGAGGTTTCCCGGGCCAGGTCGGCCGCCTGTACCGAAACGTCCCCCTCTAGCTCCTGAAGCTGCCTCTCCAAATTAATAATGCTCATTTTGATCGTGGTATAGTCATATAAGAGCTTTTCAATTTCATTAATTTCTGTATTTTTTTTCCTCATTTAACATTCCCCCTTTTATTCTCTCTCACTTACCCAACAATAAAAACAGCCCTGGTAGCAGATACCAGGGCTTCAGGAGCCTCCAACGGGAAAATAATTTAATGCTTTGCATCTCGGGCAAACAATTTCCAGATTAATACTTGACTTTCCCTTGGTTTTAGCCAATAGCTTGTTACATTTAATACACCTTAGCTGATTCGACTGATCAGTCTGCGATAAAAAACCCATCTTTTTATTCATTATTTAAACACCCCTTAATCAGTACCTCTCAGAAGCTTCCGTAGTTTTAGAAAACAATCGAACGTATGTTCTGTTTTCCCGTAACTAAATTATACCATCTTCTATTTTGAATATCAATGGTTTTTTAATTTAAAAATGTAACTTTTAATTGACGCATGGGTGTTTTTTAAATACACTATTTTAACCCTTTTCTTTTCCCTGGCAGAGGTAATTTTTAATGATTTATGTCATCTACATGGTAAATTCCATTATTGATATAGGATGAATTCTAGAAAGTGATTCCCCTCCGAAATAAATACAGCTTGGTCGATAATTCTTGTAATAGAGCTGTATCGAATTCTTGAATAATTTGAATAAATGCTGGTACCTTCGATCTTATCAAAAGAACCTTATTTAAACTAAGAATCGCCCATTTTTTCTTTAAGAGAAGATGGACGATTTTATTAAAAAATAACGATTCAATTTTCAATAAGAATTATTTAATGATCTTAATGCTGTCATCATTGTTTTCTTCTTCTATTAGCTCCATCCTGCCGCCGGTTACTCTATATCGCCAGTAGCTGATGGGTTGGGTGCCATTGATCTCTGCCTGCCAGGTTTTAGTAAGTAGTACTTCATATACCCCTTCTTCAACCTCGAAGCAACGGGTTTCCAAAAGGGCCCTGATGGCAGCACCAGGATGTTTCCCTCCGGTTCCTAGCAAAATTTCCGTTGTACCCTCCCAATTTGGAAAGAATGTTCGTATGTTTGTTACCAGCGCAATGGCACGATTTTTCTCTTGATCATCCCTATCTTTATCAACGAAATCCTTAATTTCTGTATCGGGTCTGCCAATTTCCTGTAAGTAATCTCTGGCCTTCATTCGCTGTATTTCCATCAGCTCCCCGATCCTATCCTTGTTATTGGCTAAAATAATCGCTACTATGTCATCAGGAAATAGCTGACGAATCGAGGTTCCCCACATTGACCCATCCATAGGCTCTTGATAGTCGACTACCTCGTAATGCCCTTCATTTTGCTGAAGCACCATTACCACCGGAGTTAAACCACTTCCAGAAACAGGTGTAAAGTAACCATTTTCGAAGCCATACCAGGAAAAGGCCACCTCCATATAAAGGGTTACTTGATTTCCCTTCTCCTCTATACGATGAATTTTGTGGGCCTCAATGGCCTTTTCTCCCAGATGATAATAGCGAAGCCTGTTCCTGGCTAAGATATAGTAGGAAACAACCTCCTCTAAATCCTTTGTATCGATACTATTGGGATAGATTATTTGATCTCTGATTTCCTCCCCCAAAAACAGATCACGATCTGCATCTACCAAACTAAATTGCTCTTCGGGCTTAATTACCTCTTTATATTTGTAAAACCATTCTCGCCCACTGTTGATGCCGATTCCCCTTTCCTCATCGTAGACCCCGATAATTTTGGCGCAGGCAATCGCCATGACATATTCCCGTAATCCGTCTTCATTGGCTTTTTCAAAGCTGCCCAGCATGTAGTCCAGGGCAGCGTAGCCAAGCTCCACCAGGTCGTCAACAGCCTGATGCTCATTAATATAATTGTAGGGATCAGAGGAAAGCTGCCCTTCTGCCAGGATTTTCTCCAATATGCCCTCCACCGCTTCTCCGACAGCTTGATCAAAGGTCTGCTCTATTCCAGGTTTGATAATTGGCTCAACGTCCTTTAAGGTCTTAGGCTCCTTCGCCTCGGTTAAAAGGGTGACACCCAGAACAATTACAAGCATAACTGAAGCAGCCCTGGCTATCATGGAATAACGTTTAAATTTCACCACATCCATCACTCGCTTTCTAAAATTGCTTTCACCAAAGGCCAGTCCCCTAAGGCCAACTTTTTGCTGCTTAAGGGATGCCATTTTCAACAGCGTAGCGGCGTATTCCCGTCTTTCTTCCTGACTGTATTTTCTAATTACCCTGGCATCACAGGCCGATTCACAGTCCCTAATCATGTGATGGAAGGCAAGCCATACCAAGGGATTAAACCAATGAAGGCCCTGGGCAAGGAGCATTAAAATTCGGATTGAATGATCCTGCCATTTGATATGCTGTAGCTCATGCCTTAAAATTGCCCTTAGCTGGGGCTCTTCCAGGCCATTAACGATCTCTGTCGGCAAAATAATCCTTGGCCGAAGAATTCCCATCACAAAGGGCTGGTAAAAGCTATTAACCCCCTGAAGCCTTACCCTTTGCATGATTCCTTCCTCTTGCAAAAGGCTTTTAAATTCCCTTTGAACCCAAGGGGCTAGATCACTGCCCTCACTTTCTACATTTCTACGGATTTTACCGTAGGAATAGAACCCACTGCAGCAGACTAGCAGCATCCCAGCCAACCAAAGGACCCCCAGAAGCTCCCAGTAGGTCGGTTGAATACCATGGGGCCAGTTTCTGGCTTCTTCTGCCCCTGGCCAGGCCTGACTCGGGCTAATTGGATTCTTTGGGATAGGCTCAGACTCTGGTAATATGCTATCCTGAACAGGAATGAATCTCTGCTCAATCCGATTCACCGGCTCTGGCTGTACAGAAGATTGGGGTAGATCAACCAATAGATTATTGATGCTCAAGCTGCTGGTTATGGAAAAGGGCAGCAGCAGTTTAATCAGCACCAATAGCCAGACAAAGTAGTGCCATTGGGGAGAAAAGCCATCTTTAATGATTTTCTTTAGCAGAATAATAACCAAAATGATAAAGGAGGCCCCTGCACTGATTTTTAGTATTCCTTTAAAGAGCAGGGCATTTTGCTGCAATAGACCCTTAAGTAGTGTAATCCCCATCATGACGCCCTCCTATTCACCCTTTTTCTCAATCAATTGCTTTAATTCATTAATTTCTTCCTCTGACAGCACCTCGTTATTAATAAAGCTTGTTACCAATACCTTCAATGAACCTTCATACATGCGATTTAAAAAGCTTTTAGCCTCGGCGACCCTTACTTCCTCTCTGGAATAGCGGGGGATGCAAACAAAGCCCGGCTCCCTTCGTTCTATAATACCCTTCTCCACCAAACGATTGATAAAGGTATAGGTCGTATTACGATTCCACTGGGCCCGCTCCTTCAGCAGTGCTACCAGCTGGCTGGCCTGGGCTTCTTCCATTTCCCACAGGGCCTCCAGCACCTTTAATTCTCCATCGGTTATTTTTGGTACCTCTTTTTTCATATTTTGCCTCCCGAATTGACGAATGTTTTAGTCATTTTTAGACTAACACATTCGTCAGCCCGATTCAAGATAATTTTAGATTACAATCTAATTACAATAAAAAAGCCCTGTACTGGCCTTTTGGCTTCCTACAGGGCCTATAGAAATTATTGAAACTGCGGCAGATATTCTTTATTTTCTGCCAAAATGTCTGCCAGTATTTTTTCAGCCACCAGGGCATCCTGCACCAAAGGATTGGCGATTAAAGCTAATAGGGCCTTTTCCCTGTCACCTTGTACTGCCGCTTCAATGGTTAGTTCCTCGTAGGCCTTGACGCTTTGCAATAGGCCTAAAATAGCAGGGGACAGGGGAGCAGCATTAAGGGGATGGGCCCCACGACAATCAATCACCGCATTGGTTTCGATGGCCACGTCCTTTGACAGCTCACTAATGGTACCGTTATTTTGTATATTAACTGTCATGATAATTTTCTTATCATTGTATATTCCATTGATCAGCTCACAGGCAGCATCTGAATAATATTGACCGCCACGTTTTTCAAGCTCCTTGGGCTTTACCTTTAAATCTGGGTTTTTATAGAGCTCAAACAGGGCCGCTTCGACCTTTTTTACCACCTCACCCCTGGTTCCTTCCTCCCTGGCAGCCCGCATTTCCTCTGCCAGCATTTTTTCAGGCAGGTAGAAATATCGATGATAGGGGCAAGGAAAAGCCCCCAGGGCCTTAATATGTTCAATAGACCAGCCCATATCCTTGATGTTTTTCATGGTGAAGGACTTTCCCTCTGCCAGTAAATTCAAAGCATGCTGGGTGACATCCTGATCCTTTAAATATATTTTTCTACCCCAGATTAGGTGATTTAAGCCCACCAGTTCCATATAAACATCCTCTGGCCTGGCCTGCAATATTTCGGCAGCCATCATCTTCATCACAATGGGTACGTTGCACAGACCTACGGTTTTGATATTACTATGCTTTAATACCGTTTCAGTAATGATTCCCGATGGATTGGTGAAATTCACCAGCCACGCATCGGGACAAAGCTCCTCCATGTCCCGGCATATATCCAGAATGACGGGTATGGTCCTTAAGGCCTTGGCAAAGCCCCCGGCCCCTGTGGTTTCCTGGCCAATTCGATTATACCGGAGGGGAATTTTTTCATCCCTTATTCTGGCCTCCAATAGACCTACTCGAAATTGAGTGGTAACAAAGTCTGCATCCTTTAAGGCCTTCCTTCGATCAAGGGTCAGATGAACAGTACAGTCTATCCCCGCTTCCTTTACCATTCGCTGGGCCAGCCTTCCAACAATCTCCAGCTTCTCCCTTCCTTCCTCGATATCTACCAGCCAAATTTCCTTTACAGGCAGCTCATGATATCGTTTTATAAAGCCTTCAATGATTTCTGGGGTATAACTGGAGCCGCCACCGATGGTTACAATTTTCAAGCCATTTTTCATTCAACCCACTCCTTCTTGATTTTTTTCACTGTATAAATCAAGGATTTCTTCTATCAAATCCTTTGCCAGTATCGATGTCATCAGATGATCCTGGGCATGGATCAGCAGTAAATTTAGTGCTGCCCTTTCACCCTTGGCCTCCCCCTGTATCAGCTGGGTCTGTACCCGATGGGCCTTAAGGGCCTCTTCCTTGGCAATAGTTAATTTTTCCAATGCCTCCTTTTGTTTTCCCCCCTTGGCCAGTCTTAGGGCCTGGAAGGCCTCGCTTCTGCAATTTCCTGAGTGGATAATCATTTCCATGGCAATTGTCTCTGTATTCATACCTTTAGTCCTTTCTACGGGTATTGATCAAGGCCATCAATACTAGGCCCCTTGAGCACCTTCACGATTTTTCTGCTCCTCTGCCAATAGCTGCTTTTCATAAAGCTTGAAGAAGGGATAATAGACAACACCAGATACAAAGAACAGCACAGCTACCAGCAATAGGGCACCTATATGCCAATTGGCGGCCCACATGGCTCCGATTGGGGCGGGTGTTGTCCAGGGGGGCATAGAAACAATCTTGGCCACTAGATTTAATCTTAATACAAAATAAGCTATGGTGGCATTAATCATGGGCGCTAGAATAAAGGGAATACCCAAGGTAGGATTCATCACCACCGGGGAAGCAAATATGATTGGCTCGTTGATATTAAATATGCCTGGGAAAACCGCCACCTTCCCGATGGCATTCAAATGGGAGGATTTACTCCTTAAATAAAGGAAACACAATGCCAGGGTAGCGCCGGAGCCCCCCAATACGATATAAAAGGCCCAAAAAGGTTGGGTAAAGATATAGGGCAGTGCTCCCCCTGCCTCTAGGGCAGCCTGATTTGCCGATAAATTGTTGAGATAAAAGGGTGTTAGAATTCCTCCCACAATACTGGCACCGTGGATCCCTGCAAACCACAAAATATGAGCCAAAAATACAACGAAAAGGATTGCAGGTAAGGTATCAACCCCCGCTACCAGGGGTCTGAAAAGGGCCATTACCCCTTCTGGAATACTCATACCGGTAAGATTTTGAAAGATAATACTGATGGGGTACAGGATACAAACCATTAGAAATACAGGAATCAGTGCTTCAAAGGAGGCGGCAATGGCCGGTGGAACCCCTTCAGGCATTTTAATAGTGATATTTCTGACCTTTAAAAAACGCATTAGCTCAATCGAGAAAAAGGAAGTAAACAGTGCTGTAAAGACCCCCTTTCCGTCCATATAGGTGGTAGGAAGGGCCCCATTTTGTGCTTGGGCTGCAATCAGTAAAAAGGCAGCCAGCGACAGCATGGCCCCTGAAAGGGGATTCAGCTTGTAGGTCTTGGCAAGGCTGTAGCCAATGGCAATGACAATAAACAGGGTCATAATACTCATGGTCATGTTATAGGGTACAATTAATGTGTCAAAGTGCCTGGTAGCAAAGCTAACCCAGGCCCTTCCGAAGAAATTAGTAGTTTCAGCGGGAAAGGGCGGGTAGGCTAATATTAATAACAGGCTGCCTATGATCATAAAGGGCATGGCTGCAATAAAACCATCCCTCATGGCGGAAATATGCCTTTGGTTTCCCACCTTAACCACCACGGGCAGCATTTTTTCTTCTATCCATTTCATCAATTGATTCATTTCTCATATCCCCCTTATATTAAAGCTCCCTTAGCGCTTCTTCTAAAATTTTCTCGCCCTTTAATAATCCATAATCCATTGAATTAATAACAAATACCTTAATTCCATACTCATCGGCGATTTTTTGAAAATCGTCCCGTTTAAATTTAACCTGGGGACCCAACAATACAATGTCGTATTCGCTTACCACTTCTGAAAAAGCTTCCACCGGCACGGCATCAATCTTCACCTCAATTCCCTTTAATTTTGCAGCCTGCTCCATTTTTGATACCAATAGACTGGTTGACATACCTGCTGCACAGGCCAATAATATTTTTTTCATATTCATCCTCCTTTCTTGCCAGCTAATAAGAGCAATTTTTGTGCCAATACAGAAAAACCCCTTAATTCCATAAGAGATTCTCAGAGAGGCTCAATTTCAATACACTTAAAACACTATTTAGCTGATCAGAATACACTTAGGAGGCCTTAAAAAAGAAGGGGGATATGGGCCTAGATGGCCCTGCAACCATCCAGGAGAATTGAAGTAATTAGCTGAATTTCATCGTGGGGTATGGTGACCTGATATTTTTCTTCCAGTACTTTTAAAGCTTTCTTTACAATTTTTTGGCTGTGGTGGTCTACCTGCCCCTCCAGCTTTCTGGTCTTTAATTCAAGGTTGTTCAATAGCCTTTCAAATAAACAGCCTATATGCAATATTACGCCTATTAACACATCATTATTCAATTGAATTTTCAATGAAGCACCAATGCCCATCAGGGCGGTCTTTATATCGTAAACCAGTTCATGGTGAGTTGAAAAATTCAGGTTGGCGGTCAAGGTGTCGGCAACCTGTAAAAATAAATTTTCATTATAAACAATTTCCTGCAGCTTTTTTCGGCCCTGCTCAGTAAAGATTTCTTCCAGGGTAAAAAAGGGAATAATTGGGATTTCAGGGTTGACATAGCTTATAACGGCAATGATATTTTTAATTCGGGACAGCCTATTGATTTGTCTTCTAAAATCCTTCAGGTCACAAAAGCTCAAGGGAATCACCTCCAGGGGACAATCGGTGAAATCAATGTTTTTTAGAATATAGGATTTGATCTTAACCGAGCCTCCCTCCCCTGTGTAGCAGCCTGTAATAATTACATTTTTAGTTAAATTTCCAGGGGATGGTTCCGTTGTCAGCCGTTTACCCAAATAGGGATTAATATCGATGGCGGCATGATAAACCTGCTCCAGGCTTGCCCCCATCATGGCCTTCCGTACGGCCTCAATCACCATAGGAGTGCTGACCATTTCCACTGTTTTGGTGACGATCCCGGTCTCCTTGGTAATCATGTCTCCAAAGTTAATTAGTGAACCCATATCGGCCAAAATTAATACTCCCTTCCCCTGATCAATCTTTTTTACTTTTCCCTTGGCCTCCTGATAAATTTTTTCAGGGTTAACGGTAAGGGGCATATCAATGGCACAGGCCAGATCACAGGACAATAGCGTATTGGCTACCTTGGCAATGCTGGCGGCAGCACTATTACCATGCATCAGAAGTAAAATCCCTACATTTTCAATTTTTTTATCGATCTCTCCATTGAATTGTCGATTGACAAAGAACATTGTTAAAAATCCGATTTCATCCAGGGGAAGCTCAATATTAAGGCGCTCTTCTATCATCGAAGCTGCCTCTACCGCAACAGTAAATTCCCTGGCATATTTCTTTCTGGCTTCATTAAGGTTTGGATTTACAATGGGCTTTTGCTGCCTGATTCGTTCCTGGGTGGCACCAATATGCATGGCCAATCCATATAGTAACGTATCCAGATGAGGATTTTTCAATCGTGCTTTGGCCAATGCCAGTATCTCCTTTGATAAATCTAAAAGCTCTCTGCCTATGAGCTTTTCCACCTCGGTATCCCTGGTACGCTGTTTAAACCTTCCCATAAAATTGATAAAATAGTTTTCAATGTCTGTACCCATGATCTCGCTGATATCTTCATCATTGATCCCCTCTTTCCGCAACCGTTCTACTCGCTTCTCCATCAGCTCATAAAAATTGTTGGGTACCGAATATTGGTCTTCTTTACTTGTATAAACCTCCTCTTGATGGGCACAAAATTTATATTGAAACTTTCCATCGCCCAGGAGCTGATTGATTTCCTCCCGGTAATCCTTTAGCTTCAAAATTCCCTTCTTTACCTCATCAGGTAAAATTCTACTATTTACCATCACAGTGTCCCTTGTCTGGCTCATAAGGTCTAAAAAAGCCCTGGCACAGCTCAACTGTATATCGCTTTTCAATTGACCAATATTGTTAGGGCATTCATATAGCAGCAGGCCCCTCAAGGCATTCAGACTAACTATGATTTCCTTCCCAATTCTAGCTGATTCCTGTCTAAAAAAATCCCGTATCAGCTTAAATCGCTCACATAGTCTGCGGTCCCTTAAAGGGGGAATATTGATCATCATGGGTATACGCCTAATGAATGTATCCAGTAGGCTTGATTTGGGCTCTTCGGTGGTGGCGGCAATGATTAAAACCCTAGCCTGCCTTGTATAGTCGGGCTCCCCTAATCGTTTGAATTTTCCCTTATCAATGAAGGTAAAGAGCATTTCCTGTCCTTCCGCAGGGAGACGATGGACTTCGTCCAGAAAAAGGATTCCTTCGTCTGCTCGTTCCAGCTGTCCCGCCTGATCATGGACTGCTCCGGTGTAGGCCCCTTTTGATACCAAAAATCTGCCCCATCAATAACTGGGGATTTTGGGAATAATCTGCACAATTAAAGGTCATAAAGGGAGCCTTGGCAGAAAATCGGCCCGTTTCCCTGCCATAATTGTACATCAGCTCTGCAAAGAGGGTTTTGCCCACTCCGGTTTCACCAAATATTAAGGTGTGAAGTCCATGGGGCGGATAAATGATGGCGGCCTTCCCCTGTTGAACAGCCATTGACAGGGTTCCTTTGGCTCCAATAATGGTATCGAATACATCCCCTTGGCCCTGAACTTTGATACTGCCTGCTGGCTTAAACAATACCGGACGGCCGATTTTCTTTTGGGCCTTGCCTTCCCTTACCAATATATTCAGGTCATTGCTGACATTGGCCCTGTGAAGCCCCAGCTCCCGGGCGATTTGTTCAGAGCTGATTCCTTGATAGCTCGTTTGGTACAGCCTTTGAAGTGCTTCCATAACCAAATCTATTCTACGCAATACAATCACCCCTTGGTAAAAAAGCTATGTGTTTTAATTAATTCACATTGCAATTTATATACCAAAATTCATCTGTTGATGTCTTTTGACCAAAAAGAATAAAGTCTTGCTCTGAAATATTCGTCGGTTGACTTTCTTGAAATACATGACGAAAATTAAAAAGCCCACCCTCTGTAGTAAATTCCAGAAGGTGGACTTTTTTTAAGCATATTAATTTATTTTCTGCTTTCTTCCCTGAACATAAACGTCCAGTAAATTCCAATTATCATCAATGACTAATAAGTCTGCATCCTTTCCTGCTTCAATGGAGCCTTTATCATGATCGACCCCAATATATCGGGCCGGGTTCTCTGAGGCCATTTTAACAATATCTTTAATAGAGGCATGGACATTTTTAACTACATTTCTTACAGAGCCTAAAAAGCCCAGCTCCAGCTCCTTAACCCTTTCATTGTCGTGCTTATTAATTCGCTCCTCGGTACCATCATCAAAAACCAGCTTAACATGATCACCATCTGGAATAAAGGTACATTTCCGAATATAGTGGTAGAAGGGCTCCTTTACATGGGCCAAGCCAGTACAATCGGTGGTTAATATAATTCCCTGGGGTCCCTTCAGGCGATAGATGATTGCAAAGGCCTCTGGCCGAACAGTCATGCCGGTTTGCTTCCCGAATTCTGCGTACATATCGTCAAAATACATGGCCGCCCCTACGACCCCCAGTCTTCGATGGTGAAAGCCCCGCATACCGCTGAAGGTATGGGTAAAGCCCCCCAGTCCCAGGTCCTTTAACCTTTTAATGTCTTCAAACTCAGCAGCGCTGTGGCCCACCGAAATTTGTATTCCCTTCCGGCTTACATATTTAATCAGCTCTTCAGCCCCCGGCAGCTCCGGAGCCAGGGTAATCAGCTTGACATTGCCTTCTCCCGCAGTATTCAGAAAGCTTGCCATGATTTCCACAGATGGTTCCAAACAATGGGCCTCTTTTTGCATACCTTTGAATTCCTTGTTAATGAAGGGCCCCTCCAGATGAAATCCAAGGATATGGGCCCCTTCCTCAGGATGCCAGGTCTCAAGGGCTGCTCGACCTTCCGCCAAATAGTTGTTAATCGTTTCAACGGCATCGGTGCCGGAGGTGGCCAGGTAGGAGGTTACCCCTACCTTCACCAGCTCTCTGGACATATTTTTAATGGATTGCTGGGTACCTTCATACCAGAAGGAGCCTGTGGCCCATCCATGAAGATGAATATCAATGAACCCCGGTATGATGATGTTGTCCTTGTAATCCATCACTGGTTCGTCTGTTTTTTCAATTTCCTCTGTAATTCCGTTAATCTTTCCATTTTCAATCTTTAAATAGCCCCGCTGAAATCCCTCGGGGGTATAGATATTCTCTGAATATAAATACACTGTATCACCCCATTTATTTTAGGTACCAATATTCACTGTTCACCGCCATTAAATCGTCCAATACAGCCTTGGCCTTACTAGGATCAACCACGGTACGGTTTAATGTGAGGGCCTGCAAGGCCTTCTGATAATTTGATTCCAGGCAAGCCTCCACCGTTAGCTTTTCGTAGGCATATTGGTTTTCCAGCAGCCCTTTATAGAAGGTTTCTACTTCCCCATAGGGGTACGCCTCTGCTCCATTTTTAGTAAGCTCTCCGGCACATTCTACCATGGCGTCACCGGGTAAATTAGGAATAATTCCTTTATTTCTTACCATGACTACAAATACCTTCTTTAGGTCGTAGGCAATGGATTCCGCCACTTCTACCATCATATTGCCATGAACCTCACCAATCAGCAGTGGGATATTGTCTAGGCTGTTTTGTTCCCTGGCCCTTCTGCATAGCTCCAATACCTGCTTTTCTCTACCGTTTTTCGCCTCATCGGCCCTGGTATATTCCGGGTTACTGTGGGCAGCAATTTCCTCTGGAAAGAAGTAATACTGCAAATAGGTATTGGGCAGATAGTCTGGAAAAAACTTCATCATTTTATTGACATTTCGGTAGGTTTCTAGCCAGGATGGGTCCCGTTGCTCTGCGTTAAAGGGTTTAAACTCATGGTTCATTAAATGGGCCTTCAGGCTAGGCAATAAATCTTCTCCCGTTGGGGTATGGTATAGCTTTGTAAACCAGCCGAAGTGATTCAAGCCAAAATAACGGGGCTCTATATCGTACATGTCAACCTCCAGAATTTTGGCAAAGGATTTGATCATGGAATAGGGCTGATCACATATATTCAGTATTCTTTTATCCTCTGGAAATACCTTATCTAAAGCCACTGCAACGATGGCAGCAGGATTAGTATAGTTTAATATCCATGCCTCGGGAGCAAATTCTCTAATCTTTTTCACCATGTTGATCATGGGCATAATAGATCTCATCCCATAGGCAAAGCCCCCTGGCCCGCAAGTTTCTTGCCCCACCAGTCCATATTTCAAGGGAATTTTTTCGTCATGGCTTCTCATTTCAAAGTTTCCGGCCCTCATCTGACAAAATACATAATCGGTTCCCTGATAGGCCTGATTTTCGTCATCGGTGAAGAAAAGCTCCACATCTGGACAATGCTTTTCCATTACCAGGCGAATGTAATCCTGCTGGGCCTTAATCCGCTCCATTGAAATATCAAATAAGATCAATTTTTTAAGGGGAAATCTCTCTTTATAGTTTACCAGACTGCCAATTAAGGCAGGGGTTCTGGTACTTCCGCAGCCGACAATGGTTACTACCTGTTTTTCTCGCTTCATTTGAATTACTCCTTTCTGTCTAGTCCAATGTAGGTAATCAGAATTTGAATCAGTACATGAAGCCCAATTCTCGAAATCAAGTCATTATATTTTGTTTCTGAGTCATGGGCAAAGCAAAACATATTGTAATTTGCCAATCTTTGCAGGGTATTGTTAGAAAAGGCGGTTAGGGCAATCACATCGATTCCCCGGGCCCTGGCGGATTTGGCTATGGTTAATATTTTTTCGGTTTCTCCTGATAAGGACATTACCAAAACGGTCTCATCAATTCCCAATCCCTCCCCCAGCACATCAATTAGGTTGGGGTCATTGATGAAGATAGATTTTACCTTCAGCATGGCCAGCCTGGAGCTTAAGAGGTCGGCAATGGGCTTAGAGGCTCCCCTGGCAATGATATAGACGATTCTTGAGTTGATGATTTTCTGAGCAATGGCTTTAATGTTCTCTTCCCGCTGGAGGGTCAGGGTTTTGGTCACCTCATCACTGATTGCACCCAGGATTCCTTCATAGGAAAACTGTTCTTCTTTTTTGTCTTGATTTTGGACATAATCCTTCACATAATATCTAAGCTCGCTGTAGCCGTCGAAGCCCAGCTTTTTAGAGAGATTGATAATGGAGGTTTTGGATACAAACAATATTTCTGCCACCTCATGGGCCGTTAGATGAATGATGGTCTCGGGATGATTCAAGATATATTCCACAATCTTTTTTTCGAGGCCTGTCAGCCTGTCAAAGCCTTCTGTTAATCTGTTTAAGGTCACTCCTTCACCACCCCACCCTGAAGCTCTTGATCTACAGCATTTTTGACAAATTCAACATTGGGCCCGAATACAATATGAATGTGATTCTTGGTGGGGAAGAAAATTCCTGAAGTACCTGATTCCTTCAGCATTTCCTTATCAACAGCCTTCATGTCCTTTAAGTCTATTCTAAGCCGGGTAACACAGTTTTCTACATGGACTATATTACTTCTTCCACCGATGGCCTTAATCACAATTTTGGCCACCTCGTCATAGCGTTTATCCTTCAGTAGGCTGTTGTGTCCCACTTCGTCCTCTTCACGACCGGGAGTGGCAATATTCCACTTTTTAATGGCCCAGGTGAAGACAAAATAGGTGATGACAAAGAGGGGAATTCCCACGATGAAAATGTTGTACCACCTGGTGTTTTCATACATTAGCCCAAAGATGGCAAAATCGAAGATGGTTCCCCTAATATAGCCCACAGAGGTTTTTAGAAGATAGAGGAAGGTTGAACCCACCCCGGCCAATAGGGCATAGAATACATACAGCACCGGTGCAATAAATAGAAAGGAGAATTCCATGGGCTCTGTTACGTTTCCTAAAAAGGGTGTTAATACCATGGTAATAATAATTCCCTTTACATAGGGCCTGTTTTTGGCATAGGCTGATTTATACATGGCCAGACCAATGGCAGGAATAATAAACAGGGTCACCAGCATTTGGGTTTGGGCCATGAATCTCGTTAGCTCAGGCATCATTTGCCATACTTCATGGTTAGGACCCAGTTCAAATAATATTTTATTCAGTGCCGGTAAAACCCCTACAAAGCTCTCTCCATCAATTACATAGGTTCCCCCTGCCGGTGTAAAGCGAATGAGGGCGCTCCAGACATGGTGCAGCCCAAAGGGAATGAGAAGCCTTACCATGATGGCATTTAAAAATGCACCAAAGGGACCATTAAGGATTATTGATGACATAGAGATTAAAGCATTGGTTACAAGCTTCCATAGGAAGGGAATAATAACCCCGATCACCATGGTAATACCGATGGAAATTATGGGTACTGATTTCTTACCACTGAAAAAGGCAAAGGCCACAGGCAGTTCCAGCTGATAAAAGCGATCGGCCGCTATAGCCCCCACCAAACCACTGATAATGCCGCCCAATACATCAAGTCTGAGGGTTTGTATCCCCAATACCATTCCCTGTCCCACCTGGGCCATTTCATCAGGTGAGGCCAGGCTTCCCGTTGCCTTTAACCATACATTGATGGTGGCATTTAAAATTAAATAGGATATAATGGCTGAAAAAACGGCAATTCCTTTTTCTTTTTTAGACATACCATAGGCTACCCCCATGGCAAATAGCACTGGAATATTGCTAAAGATAACGTTTGCAATATCCCTAAGGCTGGTCAATAAAAGCTGAATTGTGGGATTGCCCAGCAACGGAACCCTTTCAATCATGTAGCTTTGTATTAAGGCTCCCGCCAGCCCCAACACCATACCTACAGGAGCCATAACGGCGATTGGTAATAATAAGGACCTACCAAATCGTTGAATTTCTGAACTTAATTTACTGCCCTTTAACATTTTTCCACCTCTTTTTTTCAAATATTTTGATAACTGCTTCTATCATAGAATCTCATAGTCACAGCTGAAATTCAATAGTATCAATAGTTTTAAGACTATAGCTTTACAATTTAATTTTGGTTAATTTTAATTACTTTAGTCATTTTTTTTACATTCCCGTTGTACATCAATTCTATAATAATAATTTTCTAGAATATATCTGGGCGGACAGTATAAAAATATAGGACCCTATCCAACCAACCATTCCTAATAAGTATGAATCAATTACTGTAAAGCGGTTGAAGAAAGGGCGGAAATTACCTAATCAAAATGAAAAGAGCTATTTTGTAAATGATAATTAACTCTTATAAAGCCACCGTTGCTTTATGAGTAAAAAACGGTGGCTTTAATTTGTTTTTTCTGGCTACTCCATAAAGATGTTTTGTTTTTATGATTAATACAATAGACATCGGCCGGTTTTGCCATTTATATCAATGCCTTTTTATGCCCGGGGTGTTCCCAAAATAAAGAACAGTAAGGGCCATATAATGCAATGCGTCAACAATACGATCATACTTATGCCGATATTTTGTACCTGTCCGTTTAACATATCCATCAGCCCATAGAAAGTGGCACTTGAAGGCAGAAGATACGATAACAAATGTAAGGCGCTGCCTGCCGGTACTACCAAGTAGAATAGGATTGGGAGAGCTAGGAATAAAATCATTACGATTTTGATGTAGGTGATGCCTCCCATCAAACTATTTGCAGAATACCCGATAAATAACCCCACTAATGCCGCAATAAAAGCGGACAGTATGATAATTAGCAACAACGGAAAGATGTGTCTTGCCTCAACTCTCGTGCAAGCGAAAGCGGTTAGAATGGTAGATAGAACGCCACCACTAAACCCTAAACAAACTTTTTGTACAATAAAGTCCATTTTTGTTATAGGTAGCACTTCATTGATGAAAGCGATGCCATCTTCCTTTTCTCCGATCATACTCATAGCGTTAAATGTACAGCCCATAAACATAGCAGTAACCAACGTTATGGCAATCAGCAGCGATTTTCATCCCCTCGTTGCTATTAGCGGTGGGGATAACCGTTATTTTGGAGGCTACTACTGCTTCACGTTCAGCATAGAGTTTTGGAAGCGTGTTCCCAATAATTATATTCATTTGCAGTTCATCCCCGGACAAAATTGTTTTTATCCCGTTTTCATCCCGGAGAACACCAATCATTTGAGAAGCAGGATCAAGTACGGCAGCTTTTAGTTCGTCTACATTTTCAAACTCCGCTACCCTTCCATTGCTTTTAAGCCACTCGACGGACTGTTCGGAAAGATCATTTTTCACGGTACCAAAGGATATTTCACTTAAAGAAGAAAAACTCACTTCCGAAAGCATATTAATGGCCAAGCCCACGATTACAGGCAACAAAAAGGAAAGGATGCACATTTTATCCCTGCGTATGTTTTTTAGTTGATATTTAATGCCTTTCATGTTATCCCTCCTTTGCCATCTCACGAGTAAGGGCTCGGTGTGCAACCAGGAACAGCAATACAATTACCAACCCACAGGTAAGATAATAACTGGCACCAGGGGACGAGTTAGCAAAATACGCATTTTTCATTCCCATAAACAGGTGATACATGGGATGGTAATTGATCCAATTCCAATCAATACTCGTCTGCCCCACTAGAAAGACAGGCGTTGAAATAAAGATTGCAAGGACGAGATACAGCAAAGAGAACTGTTTGAAGTCAGGCAGTTGTACAGCACAGAAGAAGCCTACCAGAGCCATAATTAAGGACAGTATTCCAGCTTGAACTAGAACGACAGGTAAAACATTTAGCCCCGCCGATATGCCGAGATTTATAACGGTGAGTAAGCAGGTAAAAACGAGATCGGATAGCAGGAACAGACATAGCTTTGAAAAGATAAAGGCAGATTGATTCACAGGAAGTATGCTGTGAACGCGAATGACACCCATCTGCTTTTCCTTGAATAGCATAGCTGCCAATCCTAAAAAGCCTACCGCAGTCAATTCAAAAAATAAGAATTCACAAGTGATTTCCCGTCGGTTTTTCATTTCTTTATCATTTGTCCCGATAATCTCTGCAGTGTAGCTGCTCTCCGGTGACAGCAGGGAAAGCCCATAGGCAGCACGATAACGATCAGTACTAGTTATACCCGATGTAACCATGATAACTTCCAACTTGTTTCCCGAGGCGTCGATACCAACGGAATAGCCATCAGAGCATTGCGCCTGTAAATCCTCTATGGCATCAACCTGCGTGACTTCAGAAGATACTTCGACCTGTGTTTTTATTGGGTCATAAAGATAAACGGGATAAATGTCCTGATCTAATCTAATATAGACAATGTTGATATAGAAGGAGTACAGAAAAAGAGATCCGATGGCAAGGAAAAGGAACCTGCTTGACAACATCAGTTTGAAATCTTTTTTTAGTATGGAGGGAAAACCACGCCACATTAAGATAACCCCCTCCCTGTATAATGGATAAACATATCCTCCAAAGTTGGTTCTTTTGAATGGATACTGATAATCTCGTCATGGGGGAAAGGGATACTCGCACCCAGCTCAGCCACCTCGATTGTTACGGTGATACGCTTTCCTTGATATAGATAATCGATTTCCACCTGATGATTGCTGTTTTTCTCTTTAAGCTTCTTTGGCGTATCCAACGCTTTGATCTCTCCATCTGCAATAAAAGCCACCCGATCACACAATAAATCAGCATCCAGCATGTTATGGGTGGTTAAAAATACAGTAGTCCCTTTTTTCTTTTCTTCCTCAATAATTTTTCTGAACAGCACTGCACCCGACGGATCAAGTCCGCTGGTGGGTTCGTCTAAAAACAAAAGTCGTGGATTATTGAGAAGTGCCCTTGCCATGCTGACACGTTGCCGCATTCCTTTTGAGTACGAGGAAACAGGCTTTTTCAGATATTCCATTTTGAAATCCAGTATTTCTAACAATTCGTAGATGTCACGACATTTTTTCACGGGATAAAATGATGCAAAATAGTTTAGATTATCCAGTGCACTTAAATTGGTATAGAGATACGGAAATTCAAACAATACGCCGATTTTTTCTTGAAACTTTTTTTGCTTAACAGCGGGGGATTGATTGAAAATGCGCACTTCACCCCCGTGTCCGCTCAGTATACCTGTCAAAATTTTCTGCGTTGTAGATTTACCGGAGCCGTTTGGCCCTAAGAATCCAAAAATCTCGCCATCTGATACCGAAAAAGTGAGCCCGTGTAAAGTTTGCTTATTCTTTTGATAAGAAAAAGTTAAGTCCTTAACTTTTATCATACATCATCGCCCCACTTATCTTTTTGGTTGCTGCTTTGCCGGCGTTTTTCCCACCATTTTATAAACCTAAACTTAAATGGTATGGAAATAAGCAACAGGGCAATGAGAAGAAGCCACCAATACCAATCCAATCCCAGAAACATAAAAATCATCCTCCCTTTTTTAGTATAATCAATTTATAAAAACCCATTGAAATCGAAGTGTGGCTACTGTGAAATCGGTGTGAAATAGAAAATGCCTTGCCACCCCAAGATGGGAAGCAAGGCATTTTTATTGGTTTATCATCAGGCTGTTGTCGGGAATTGAAAATAAAATTCAACTCCATTCGGCAAGTTTTGTACTCCATAATCGATTTTATACATTGACAGGACTTGGGCCACTATAGCAAGCCCCAAGCCGGAGCCGCTGCAGCTGTTGCTTTGGGGACTGTCTCCCCGATAAAATTTCATCCATATTTTCGGTAAATCTTTTTCAGGTATCAATTTCCCTTGATTATAAATGGAAAATCGAAGATTATTCTTTCCTTGGGTTACAACCAACCGTATTTTACCCGCAGTGCATACATTCTTTTTGGCGTTTTCAATTAAATTATCAAGCACTTGTTCAATTCGGTGTTCATCGGCATGGATATAGATTTTTTCTTCAGGTAGTTCATAGCTAAAATGATAATTTGCGTTTGGTGTATCTATCAGTAAGCGCCCTGCTACTGTTTCAACAAGCTCTATAAAGTCGAATCGTTCTTCCGATAATTTTATTGCCCCCGCTTCCAATGCAGATAAATCCAACAAAGATACAATCATGCTGCTCATGCGCTCTGTTGCAGACAGAATCACATCCATATACTGCTGTTTTTTTATCTCGTCCGTTTCATCTTTTAATCCCTCTGTATAAGCGCGAATAATGCCTAGAGGGGTTTTCATCTCATGAGACAAACTATCAACCAATTCTTTTCTTTGGGCAAGTAATAACCGCTCCTGTGTAACGTCTTTTTTAAGCTGTGTATTGGCTATTTCCAGATTTTTGAGTGCTTCCTGAAGATTGGCAAACATGACGTTCAAGCTATGAGCTAACTCACCAAATTCATCATTTGTCTTTATTTCGCAATGTGCGGAAAAATCTAGTTGTGCCATTTTCTCTGCCGTATCGTTGATGGAATTGAGGGGCTTTGATATAAAACGATCGAGCATTACATCCACCCCGATGACAACAATAATTAGCAGTGTGACCCATATCCAAAATCCACGATTTCCGCTAATCGGCAATTCTTCCGCCATCATATAAAACAGTATCATGATGCCGCCAACCAATTTTGAAAGTAAAAAGACTTTCTTTCTAACTGTATTCATGCCGAATATCATATTCTTCTTTTTCATTTTACACCTCAAGCTTATAACCGGAACGGATCAGCGTTACAATACGTCGTCCCTCGTTGCCTAACTTCTGCCGCAGCGTTTTTATATGGGTATCTACCGTCCGGGTATTTCCCTCAAAATCATATCCCCAAATATGATTTAAGAGCTGTTCCCGTGAAAACACTTGGTTTTTGTTTCGTATAAAGAAGTATAGCAATTTAAACTCCTTATGTGTCAATTCTACCTCATTGCCGCCTACAATAACCATATGTGATGATGGAATCAGAACGATCTCCCCGACGCTTAAAGTGTTTTGCGGGGCTGTAATGGAAGAACGCCGCAACAGGGCATTTACTTTTGCCAGTAATACTTTTGGGCTAAAAGGCTTTGTCATATAATCATCCGCGCCATAATCGTATCCCTTTAATTTGTCCTCCTCATCCCCCTTTGCCGTGAGAAATATGATGGGAAGATTATACATTTCCCTTGCTAGCTTGCAGACTGAAAACCCGTCCAAGTGCGGCATCATAATATCCAAAATCGCTAAATCGACAGGATTGTTTTTTAATATCGTTACAGCATCTATTCCATCGCCTGCTGTAACACAGGAATGACCGCCTCGCTTCATATATTCCACAATAATATCCTGCATGCTCCTTTCATCTTCTGCTACTAAAATAACAGCCATATATTTTCACTTCTTTCCCATGTAATTTTCTTTTCTCCCGTGGGTTTTGATGTATGTATTTTAACTATTTTTTTCAATATAGTTGCTTATTAATTCCTTTTAAAAATATATGATAGATGCCACTTTCGCTTTTTTTCTTGTTTTTCTTGGCATAAAAATCACCTTCAAATATATATTACCATATATTTGAAGGTGACTAAACCCTAGAACCATCCCATCGGTCTTCTGTTCAAGCAAAAATTAATACTTCTTTGTATATTCCTGCCAAGTATCCGGGTAAAGCTTTTTTATTTGTTCAAGAGTGAACTTATTAATTTCAGCATCCCAATAATTTACGCCTTGTTGTACAAATTCTTCAACAATTTCCATTTTAACTTTATGTCTATCTGAACCCAAATCATAAACCCAATTTCTTAATATGCTTACTGAAAAGAACTCTTCATTAGGATCATCATTTCCATATGTCTCTCTTCTAAAATAAGGGTCTGTTATCTTTGCTTTCTTTTCAACAATCAAATAATGTGCATATTCAAGCTCTTCCAAAATTGCATTTTTACCTGTACCTAATGCTTTTATTGCTGCTGTAGTTCCAGTTTTTGTTTTGTAGTTAATATCAGCTCCTGCCTCTACTAAAGCCTTAGTTTTCTCAATACCACACCCAATTGAATTCATTAATGGACTGGTTCCTGGCTCAATAACTGTTTTACTTCCGGGAATATCCGATCCAATATAATTTATATTCGGATCTGCACCATATTCTAATAAGAGATTTACATATTTAGGATCTTTTTTAGCTTCTCTGCCTATCCATGAAAACCCGGCCGCTATGAAAAGCGGAGTCTCTCCATGCCTGATAATTGAAGCTATATTTGGATCTGCACCTAATCTTAATAATGCCTCTACTGAGTTGTATTTTTCCATTCCAACTGCCCATAATAGCAAAGTAGCATCATATTTGGGATCCTGATAATTTAATAGTTCAGGCTTATCTTTTGCAATTTTCTCTATGGTTTTAGTTTTTTGATCTCTTACGGCTAATGCTAATTCCCATACGGGAGTATTTTTGTAAATATTAATATTAGTAATCTCATAATCCTCCTTCTCTACTTCTGTGTCATCTAATTGACAAGAATATAATAACACAGAAAAAACAATAATAACTAGTATGACAGAAACTATTCTCTGATTCATTCCTTCCTTTCCTCCCATTCTTTTATTGCATTCTTTACAGCATCCATAGAATGGTTATGAATCGGATCCCAAGATTGTTTAGGTAAATACTCTACTTTATCTATTGGTTTTGAAATGGGACTAAAAATAGTATTTAAAATATCACATTTTACAATATAAGCAGTATTTCAGTAGTATAGTTTGAACTATCTAATCCATATGCTTTTAGGTTTGCTGTTGTAGGATTAAATATCTTTGCCTCCTGTCCAGTAATTTTTTTCGATTTTTTTATTTTTTTACACTTCACCAACTAGATCATGAAATGTTGTTGATGGAATGTTGTTCTTTTACTTGTATTTTTATCATTTCATCTTGTTGTTTACTTATAATTCAAAATTACAAATTTAAGGTGTATATCTTTTTAGCAACTTCATAACATTTGCGATAATCAAAAACAATACTTTTACTATCAATTCTACTTAAAAAAATTTTTCTTATTTTATGTGCTAGATTGCTAGTATCAATAATGCTTTCACTATCGATATAGCTTAAAATTTCACTTATTTCTACCTCATACTCATCAATAGGTGCATATGGTAGAACACCTATTGGATCCCAATCATTAATGATTTCGGTAATAATATCTTTTCTGTTAATAATAATCACCCCTTAATTCCCAAACAATGCTTCTACAATTTAACCACCAGAACCGTCCCCTCGGTTTTACTGCATGCTCCTTTCATCTTCTGCTACTAAAATAACAGCCATATATTTTCACTTCTTTCCCATGTAATTTTCTTTTCTCCCGTGGGTTTTGATGTATGTATTTTAACTATTTTTTTCAATATAGTTGCTTATTAATTCCTTTTAAAAATATATGATAGATGCCACTTTCGCTTTTTTTCTTGTTTTTCTTGGCATAAAAATCACCTTCAAATATATATTACCATATATTTGAAGGTGAATAAACCCTAGAACCATCCCATCGGTCTTTTGGGAATTTATTTTTGCCGAATAATTCTTATTACTTTCCCTTTTTTAGGATTCAAGATATTCCAACTATATGTAACCTCAAAGACTGCCTCTCCTTTAGTTACTTGTACCTCCCATATTGCAAATATATCAGAAAAATTGCATCTAAGTTTATGATGACCATCATCAAGGGCAATGTAGCGTTCACCATTCTCATTCAGAAGCTGGATTTGGTTAACCTTATCAATTACAATTGTTGATTCTCTTCTTAATATAATCACATTTAAAAGCGCAACCAGCGAAATAATAACCATTATATAGCAGCACAATTTTATTAGCACTTTCTTTATTTTTAAGTAATTTATCACTTACACTTCTTTTTAATAATCTTAATCCTCCCATAAATTGAATGATTATTACTCCATAAAACCCAATGGCTACAATACTTATAAGTTTTGATAAGTTCATTAAAGAAGCAAAGTCCTTTTGTGGTAATTACATAACCAACTTATGTATAGCTATCCCAGCTATAGGAAGTTTTTCTGTGATGTAGGAGCTAAAACAGCCCTATTCTTTTGGGAGAACTACCCATCCCCACAATATTTAAAGGTGCTTACAGTAGAAGAATTGGCAGCCGAATTAAGACAAGCCAGTCGTAATTCTTGCTCTGTAAGAAAGGCACAGCAGATTTTTGACCTTGTTGGGGATGGAGATACTAAAAGGGATTACCAAAGCGAAAGGGACTTTATTGTAAAAAGCATTTTATGCGATGATAAAGATGTTGCAGTTATACGCCAAGGGACAAATGGCATAGAACTTAAATGGTATGCAAACAAACAAGATTTAATTGTTCCCATTGATTGGATTACAAACTTACTATTTGAGACTAAAAGGCGATTAGAAAATAAAAAATAACTATTGGGTATGGCATGCTTTCGGAGTGGCTGACACCTTTTCAGCATAATAACTAGAGCAACAAGGGAAAATTCTAATTTCTTTTGTCGCTTTTCTTTTCTTCTCTTTTAACCACCAAAACCATACTAGGTTAAGCTTTTTAGAGTATTTAAAATATTTCCCCTCCCCCATCAAAAAAGTAAGCTGTGGAAGTCCACAGCTTTCATATTTTTGGGGGAGGGGAAAAGATTTAATAAGACCCTCAAAGGATTGCTTTAGTGGGATTTTGGGGGTTGAAATAAAAGGAAACTAAGCGACGAGGATTGAATATTTTCCAAGCCGCTTAGTTTATTATGTTTGGAGGTTCTCAACTACTCCTATCCCCTGACAACTTTAGTAGGTTATCAAACTACTCTGTCCCTTTGGCACTTTTACAACTTTTAATAAGAGCATCTGCTACTTCTTGTCCATATCTCCTAAAGTTTGACTCTAATTCAGTAAATCTTATCTCTTCAAGTCTATTAATAGCATCAAACAACACTTTTGAAAGAACTTCTTTATATTCATCAGATACTAAAACAGTTTCAAGTCTACTTTGGAATTCCTCAATCTCGAATTTGTTGTATTTATAAGCTTCACAAATATTAGTTATAACTTCTAGATTATTCATATTAATTCGCTCCCCTATTTAGTAATTATTGTAACTACTGCACCTTCTGGGTTAGTAATTACTCGTAGTGAGCCAGAAGTATAAGATAGATTTCCATTTGACTGTATAATTGGAGCAGTAGAATTAAGAACATCTTCTACATATTGAGGAGCTACACTTCTTCCATAATCTCCACCTGCTAGAGTTATCTGAGAACCATATCTATTGCCACTTGGTTGCATTCTATCAACAGCATGTTTTGAATATAGTCTATCTCCAACTTTAGCATACTCTTCATCATTCACAGTTGATTTGTTTCATACTCATCCCAGCTACCCCAATATGTTTTACCACCACTCGCCCCCTGTACACCCTTTGCTGAATTAACCTTATCTAGTCCCTCCAGTGCTCCTTGTGCCGCATTACTGATAACATAACCAGTCATTAACTTTGCTATTATCTCAGACTCTTCTTTTGACATTAATACGTATAGTTCCCCTGTTTCTGGATCATAGAAAACTGGCTGAGTATTATACAGCACTTCTCCATAAGGTTCAATAATATTTTTATTAAACCTCTGGATAAAATCTTTGCCGAAGTTGACAATACCTGTCCTAACTTCTTCTACCGCATCATTAGTTATCCCCAACATAGATAGATAATTATTATTTACTGCATTATTATTACTCGTCCCCTTACCGCCTCCTATTCCAGGATCCAAACTTGCTAACAATGGGCCTTGTACCATTCCAATTGATCCCCTGCCCTGGATCAGCTTCGTTACATACGCTATATCGGCGTCTGTTCCTCCGCCCATTCCATTTCCTCGATATACATCGTCTTTGGTTGCTTTGCTTTTTGTTGTTATTGAAGTATTTACAATAGTCCTGTTATATTAGGTAATGTTATTGTAGAAATAAGCCCCACAACAAGATTATTTAGAGTTTGTACTTCTCTTTCATAGCTTTTACTTTCACTTTGTTGATTTGAATAACCTTTACTGGAGCTACTGGTGCTATTATTCTTGCTATTCCTTACCCCTTGCTCATTAACGGCAGACTGCATAGTTTTTGGTATAAGCTGTTTTTGCGTATCGATTGTTAAATTATACTATTACCATAAAAAGTATTGGCAAAAAGCATTTTAAAGCGTAATTAGGTATGTCAGCGGCTGTAACTTAGGAATTTGATAAGAATCTATGTAATCAGAAATAGCCACCATTCGAATTTTAATTAATGGGCGGCTATTTCTTTCCTTTTTTATTCCTTTGGTTTATAAATACCTGCTATATTCATGTCTTGCCAGTAAGTGAATTGTGTATCTTTATCTTCAGCTTTGATTACACGCAATGTGTACAATCCTGCATTATTAGGGTTTATACTGTCTTCAGTATAATCAATAATGAAAAACATATATTTATCCTTATCTGTTTCTACTGTATACCAAGATCTGAGCATTACTGATTTTTTGCCATGTTCTATTGATTCGCCAGAAGACCACTTATCCCTCTTCCAAGACTTTACATCCCCCTGAAAAAAACTAAGTAAATAATCAATTCCACTATCAAAATCTTTGCTTTCATCCAATGCTTGATTAGAAAATAATGCTTTTATGGTTTCCCTATCTCTATCTTTAATTGCTGAAAGTATTTCTTCAATTCGTGCATCTGCTTTATTATCCTCATTGCTAACAAGCATTCTCCCACTTCTAAACGAACATGACGTCAATATGAAAGTACTTACAATAAATATTAATAATACTACTTTCTTAACCAATTATATCACCTCTTTCATTTAAATGTGAATGTTGCAGTATGTGTCTGCGCATTAAAATTCCATCTTTTATCACCGCTCCATGTATTATAAAAGTCATTATACATACCTTCCTTACCAGAAAAGCTAACTATGTAATTAGCTATCAGGTTACTGGACTGTACTTTAATAATCCGATTAAAGCCCGACACCCACCATTTATCTACGCTTTGCCTTTTGATTATCTTTCTTGGGATCATAAGCTATTATTTGCTTTCCGTTATAGTCCAATTTTAATGTCATTGGCATAGCAAGACTTTGGTCTACAAACCAGTGATCCGTTTGTGCACCTAAAACTTCCATTCTCGTATATATCCCCATTTCTGCCCTTGCACCTAAGTTCAAATAACCACCCTTCCATGCCCAGAAGATATAATCTTTACTGCCTGAATTAAATTCAAATTGACTCTTGCTACTTCCCACCTTAACTGTATTTCCATCACCAGTTCTGACTTCGTCTTCTGCCCTTTGGGTATTCCTTATTGCTTCTGCTGCCTTATGGGCTTGATCCTTAACTGATTGAATTCCCAGCTTATCTGCCATTACCCACATTCGGATATACTTCTCTATTTCCTTAATTTCTGAGGTGTTTAAGTTAGCATTATCCCACTCGGTTACGGCATGACCTGATGGGTCTACATATTTTATCGGGTCATTATGTCCATAAGTGTAGCGGTTTAAGCTCAGTGGGCTTGTTTCTTCTCCCCAGTAGCTGTCTTCACTGATAAAGCGTCCTGTATAGGGGTTGTAGTATCTTGCCCTTAGGTAATAGTATCCTGTTTCTTGGTTATAGAATTCCCCTGCATAGCGAATGGGGTTTTGATGCTGTTCTATTTGGAGGGTTGGGTTTCCGAATATGTCGTAGTAATACTAGTTTAGGATTTCCCCTGCCTCGGCCTTTTAATATTTTGCTATAACGTACAAGGGGACAAGGTATAAACTGACCCCTTGTCCCTCCTCAAACTATTCCTTGGTGCTGCAGTGCTACAGTTTATCTACATTAATTAATGTTCCTCTGTTTTTATTAGATTCACTCCACCTATAAGTTACCTTATACGTACTTGGAGTTTCTTTAGCAGTATTTTCTCTCATAGATTTAAACAAACGATATTCATCTTCGTTACATTTAATCTTTATATCTCTCTCTTTAATATAAATGTAGTAATTTTTGTTTTCTTGAATTGCAATTACTTGAGAAAATGAATAAATTACTATTTTATTTTCATGTTGATAGAATCTATCTACTGCTTTAAATAATATAAATATAATTACCATAATTATTATCAAAATTAATAAAGTTTTAATCATTTTTCTTATATCTCTTCTAGTATCTTTGATCGGGGTTGTTCTTATTAATCGAATACCTGCAATAAACTGTATGCCTATTAAACCTCCATATAATAATATTAATAGTGGTAACATAGCAAGTTGAGAATATATTCTAAAACCTTTAATTATCATTAGTATAAAAAATGGTACAGATATAACACTGCCTATTAACAGAAACCATCCAAGATACTTTTGTTTGCCTGGATTCGTAATGTAAGGAGGTAAATTTCCACCAGTATAAGCACCTGGGTTATATTGTGAATTTTGCCATTTGGTAATCTCCTTTATATAATTACTATCCTTTGATTTTTTTTCTGACTTCATATAATCAACCTTTCTGGGACATTAAAGAAGAGTTGGGACCTGTCAAGAAATTTGTGTAAAGTTATTGCCTAGTATCGTAGATGCTGGGTAATTCTGTCTTTAAATAATACCACTAGCTGATTGAGTACTTTTGCCCAATTCTGGACTGGTCGATCCCATGTTTTCTTAATATCGGTGACTCTAAGATAGACCAAACTTGAAGAGTGCTGTCTCACTGGGAAAGGCTCCTTTTCGATTGGTTACCTTCCTTAATTGGTTATGATAGCTTTCTATGGTATTGGTTGTATAGATGATTTTTCTAATATCACTGGGATAGTTAAAGAGATTTTCTACCGATGCCCAGCTGTTTTTCCATACCGCTAACGCGGCAGCGTATTCTTTCCACTTAGTCTCAAAGTCTTGGAATAAGCTGTTAGCTTCATCTAAACTAACCGCTCGATAGATTCCTTTGATATCTTTAGCAAATTCAGCCCAGTGCTTACGGGGGATATATCTGGTGCTATTTCTCATGAGATGAACAATGCACCGTTGTTGGATTGCACTAGGATAGATGGCTCCTATGGCTTCTTCTAGCCCTGGAAGTCCATCTAAAGAAATGAAGATTATGTCCTCTACACCACGGCTCTTGATTTCTTCTAGTATCTGTAGCCAGTGTCTACTGCTTTCATCTTCGGATAACCAAAATCCTAGAACATCTTTACGACCCTCTGGATCAATTCCTATCACGTTATAAAGGGCTTTCTGGCCTGTACCTGACTCTGTTTTTACTGGTGTGTACATGGCATCTACAAATACAAAGGGGTAGCACCTTTGTAGCGCTCTATTACGGAATTCTTTGATAAGGGGAATAATTTTGTCGGTAATCTTTGAAACTGTTTCATGGCTGATATCAAAGCCATAAATGTCTTGGATTGTGGCTTCAATATCTCTTTGGGATTGTCCTTTTGCGTACATAGCCAGGATTTTTTCTTCAATTCTTGCGACATCCTTCTGGCCTTTAGGAACGATGGCAGGATCAAAGGAGGCTTCCCGGTCTCTTGGAACATTAATCTGAGTATCTCCCAACTGACCGATCACGGTTTTGGTACTGTGACCATTACGGCGGTTACTGGTGGTCGCTTGATTGTTAGCATTTTTGGCGTAGCCAAGGTGATCATCCAGCTCTGCTTCGAGCATGGCCTCCAGGGTATCAGCAAACATGTCCTTAAGAGCATTATTCCTTCGGTTTATAAATACCTGCTATCTTCATGTCTTGCCAGTAGGTAAATTGTGTATCTTTATCTTCAGCTTTGATTACACGCAAAGTGTATAAACCTGCATTGTCGGGATTTATCGTGTCTTTGGTATAATCTATTACGAAAAACATATACTTATCTTTATCTGTCACAACTGTATACCAAGACACAAGCATTACAGATTTTTTCCCGTATTCACTCGATGTTTCAGAAGTGAATCTATCTCGTTTCCAAGAGTCTACATTACCTTGAAAAAATCCAAACAAATAATCCATACCACCGTCGAAATCATTAGCTTCATTCAGTGCTTGTTTAGAAAACATTGCTTTGAAGGCATCTTCGTCTTTGTTCTTAATAGTCTCAAGTAATTGTTCCATTCTGGCATCTGCTTTTTTATCGCTATCATCAGAAATCATCAACCTACCACCTCCCAATGAGCATGAACTAAATAACAAAATACCTATAAGAAGCAAAAGCATTATGAACTTTTTACTCATGTAATCCCCCCTAAAATTTAAGTGTAGCAGTATAATTTTTCTTGTCAAATGTCAATCGATCATCTTGACCATACCATTGCACATAAAAGGAATGTTCGATTCATTGTTCTCTTTGTTCCCCGAAAAATCAATAGATATGTAACCCTTAAGTCCAGAAGATATAATCTTTATCACCAGAATTAAATTCAAATTTTCTTTCGCCATACTTGTAGCGTAATGAAAAACAGTATCTAAAATTATTGTATCCTGAATACTCAGATAAAGGGTTGATGGAAACAGGAGAGCGAAAAGGAAAAATCTCTATCGCAGAATCATTTGTCGCCTTGTCACCTGTTCTATCACCTGTTGGTTCATTTCACCCATTCCGCAATTTCTTCTTCCTCTTCAAGATTTACTTCTTTAAAGTAATATACAGTTTTAAATATATCGTATTTCTTTTCTATATCTATTTTACTGTAATATTTCAGACCAGTTTATAGTTACAATCAAGTCACTATTATGGTGTTCACATTCATAAAAGTCTCATTAGGTTGCCAATCTCTTGGGAAATTTTTACTTTCCCTGTAAAAACATATTTCAAGATATTTAGGCTTATTATTGTTATCTACCGAACTATCTTCATTTAAAGAATTGTCTTTATAGAACTGTTCCACTAAGCATTTTAATTCCTGTAGATCTTCAGGTGGATTAATAATCATATAGTTTTTTCGTACAGTGATCATTATACTATCAGGATAATCATAAACCTCCTTTGTATTCTTAATTTCAAATATCTGAGTTGTTTCATCTAATGTTCTGTAAATATATGAATATGAAAATAGTAACACTGATAAAGTCAATAAAAGTAACAACACTTTCTTATTTTTTAAAGATATTTTATTCATTATTTAATTCTCCTTCAAATTCAGCGGATTTCTTTCTTCTCCCCAGTAGCTGTTTTCGCTGATAAATCGTCCTGTGGATGGGTTGTAGTACCTGGCCCTTAGGTAGTATAGTCCTGTTTCCTTGTCGTAGAATTCTTCTGCATAGCGAATCGCATTTTCGTGCTGCTCTATCTGTAGAATTGGGTTACCGAAAATGTCATAGTCATACTGATTTTGTATTTCCCCTGCCTGGGTAACGGTTTGTACCACGTCTCCATGACCGTCATAGAGGTAATACACCAGCTGCTCGTTTCTGTCATAGCGGCCTATATAGTTGTTGCCTCTGATATATCTTGCCCCGACTATTCCCGCTTCATCGGTTTCCAGAATTACGTGCTGACGGTCATAATGGTAATTGGTATAGACTGGATTATAGTTGTCCTTTGAGCTTCTGCTTTTCTTTTGGGTCCTTAATCCGTCTCCATCATAGGTAAAGCTGATAACAACCCTTTCGCCTCTTTGATTTTTTCTATTTCCTTCAGTCTGTTAAATCCATCAAATTGGCTGTTAACCTTCTCAACGAGGTAGTTTATTTCTTCTGTCTGATGGTCTCCATGTATGTCGCCTGTGGTGCTTTGCCTCATCTGTCTATTATGGGGCAATATATAGCTTACGGCCTGTCTTACTTCGTTTCCATTGGCATCGTATTGGTAGCTTGTTGTTTTTTGAATAACCTTCTCCTTTTTCATTCTCTAGCTTTTCTACCAGCTTAACGAGCTTATTGGCATTGGTATAGACATAATCGCTTTTCTTTATTCTATATTGTACCGCTTCCTCTGTAACCACGTCAATATAGCCGCTTGGCTGATCAGAGGTGTATTCTCCGCTTTCATCAACCATGGTTTCCCGATTTCCTACTGCATCATAGCTATAAGTAATATTATCCATTGGATCAATTATGGTTGTCAATCGATTCATAGAATCGTATTGATAACTGGTTATGTTTCCTTTTTCATCTACGGCCTTTATTTGGTTACCAAGTACATCATATTCGAACTGTTGGCTAACCTCCTGGCCACTAATGCTCTCACTGATTTCTATAACACGGCCCAGCAAATCGTAGCTATAGCTTACTTGGTTGCCCCTAGGACACTTTGAAATACGCTCCGTTATTGTGATTACATTCCACGGACCATCGTTTTACTGAATAGTCTCTCCCTTCATAAAAATATCTTTCCAGATAAAGGGTGTACCCCACGAAAAAGCCGTCGACCGGTTTGCCTGATCGACGGCTTCTTACCCATTATTCTGAACAGATCATTGTTCCTTCATCTTGAGTGACGGCATTATATGCATTCTCTAGGGATGTAATAATTGCTTTTCGATCCTTTCCATTCCGTGTAAATTTAATAGCCGCCTCAACCTTTGGCAGCATAGAGCCAGGGGCAAAATGTCCTTCTTTAATGTATTGCTCTGCCTCGCCAATTGAGATACTGTCCAGCCATTTTTGGTCGGGTTTACCGAAATTAATGGCCACCTTTGGCACCGCCGTCAAAATCACAAATATATTGGCATCGATAATATCTGCTAATTTTGCTGCCGCCTTATCTTTGTCAATCACAGCGTCAACGCCGTGAAGGATTCCCTTCTCCTGATATACGGGAATTCCCCCTCCGCCGCAGGCAATGACCACATCACCATTTTCCATTAAGCAGCGGATTGTCCCTTTTTCTTTAATATCAACGGGCTCTGGGGAAGGAACGACTCTTCGGTAGCCCCTCCCTGAATCCTCCACAAAGACATAGCCTTTTTCATTGGCGATTTCCCCAGCCTCCTCCTGTGTATAAAATGCCCCTACTGGTTTAGTAAAGTTCTGAAAAGCAGGATCATTTCTATCTACAATTACCTGGGTAATGGCTGTTGATACATGATTGGTCATTCCGTGGATACGAAAGGTATTTTGCAGAGCATTCTGTAAATGGAATCCGATGTAGCCCTGACTCATGGCACAGCACTCAGCAAAGGGCATTGCGGCAACATTGGGATTATCCTTACAGACCACTTCAAAGGCCTGATTAATCATGCCCACCTGTGGGCCATTACCATGCACAATAACGACCTGATAGCCTTCTTTCACAAGGTTCATAATATGATTAGCTGCTGCTGATACAGCCTCTTTCTGTTCCTCTGGAGTATTTCCCAGGGCATTGCCCCCTAAAGCAATGACTAATTGTTTTGACATTTTAATTCTCCTTCACGATAGATTTTGCAGCTTGGTGCTCCTGTTTTAAAATACTGTAGTCAATTTCCTTTTCACTGCCGGCAATTGCCAGGGCAGCCAAAGCATCTCCATCTACATTAAGGACTGTTCTGAACATTCCAGAAAACCAATCAATACCGGCTAGGAGTGCTATACTTTCTACAGGTAATCCAATGACAGGTACGATAATTGTCAGGGCTACCAGCCCCCCTCCTGGCACAACAACGGTTCCCAAGCAGGCAAGGGTTGAAATAATTACGATTTTAACAATTTCACCATAAGTGGCTTCTATTCCATAGAATTGTATTAATGTTAATGATGCAATGGCAAGATACATCGACAGGCCGTTGGAATTTAGAATCATTCCCAGGGGATTGACCAAATTAGAAATCCGTGGACTGACCCCCAGCTTGTTAACACTATCGTCCATTTTTACGGGAAGGGTCACAGCAGAGGAAGTAGTGGTGAAGGCCATGATGGTCATTGTCATCATTTTCTTCCATAGCACGATCGGGCTAACTTTGACATAGGCCGCAGTCAAGGTAATTATTAACATCAAATATATCAATGAGGTTGTTCCAAGGGTAAGTAAAAACTTGGCCAGAGGCTTTACAACACTAATACCATTTGTTCCGGTTACCCAAGCCATCAAGGAAAAAATACCGATAGGTGCAAGCTTCATCACCATTTTCAATACATTAACCAGTACCCTATTTAGATCTTGAATAAAGGATAAAACCCGCTCTTCATGATTTTTAGCTCGAATCGTACTAATGGCGATTCCAAATGGAATTGCAAATACAATTGTCTGTACCATGTTTCCCTCAGATAAAGAGCCCATAATATTCGTTGGAAAAAAGCCAAGAATGATCTCAGTTATGGTTTGGCTGGGCACCTTAGCAAAGGATTGGGGCAGTGCCATATTAATGCCCACCCCGGGATTCACCAGCATGGCTGCCAGGATTCCGAAGGCAGCAGCAACAACTGTATTTACGAGGAAAAGTAGAAACGTTTTCCCGCCTAGCTTGCCAATTTCTTTGGCCTCCAGGCTTCCCAAGGATTCAATAACAGAGCCCCCCACAAGAACCACCACAGACATTTGGATCAATCTTAAAAATACGTCTCCAATCACTTTGACTGGGGCAACAGCGGGTCCTATCAAAAGACCTGCTGTTATTCCCAATATTAAAGCAATCAATATTTGAAAGGTTTGATTTTTCAGTACTTTTTTCATAAATAACCCCCATGATTGGATTTAGCGTATCCTAAGCTTCAAAATTTACCTGTTTCAATGATATAACTATAGTTCTACATCTCGATTACAATCTTTAGAATAAACATAGCTGAAGTTTTCATCCCGCCCTACAGCGTAGCAGCCCTGTAAGCAATAGGCACTCATAAAAATATAATCACCTTTTTGAACAGGAATCCAATCATTATCCAGATTATACATTCCTTGACCGCTCATACAGTAAGCACCGTGCTCCTGAATATGAGTTTCAAGATATCCATGGGAGGCCCCTGGTTTAAAGCTGAGAATATGGAAATTGCAATCAAAGGCTAAATCCTTTGGTAAGAAGTCCTTGATCAGTACATCCTCCATCCCCTCGTAATTTGTCCATTCCATCGCTTCGGTATTACCTGTAACCACATAGGGCTCATATCCTTCCAGGGGAATATAATTTCGTTTATACAGGAATGCCTTGGCTGGTTCACCGCTTTCGTTAAAAAAGTAAAGCTTTGTTTCTGGAGGACAATATACAAAAGCGCCCTTTTCCATTGGATAGGATGTATCCCCTGCCTTTACAGTTAATTTTCCTTCCAGTAAATAGAATAATGTCTCTATTTGTCCGACACCGCCAAATCCAAGCTCGTTTTTTCCGCCCGCATGGATGGTAACTAAGTAATCTACAAAGCTGGCCCCCAGCTTTGGCGACCCAAGGATTGTGACATCACAATTTTCAAAACCAGGAATTATGTTTTTGACCAAACCGTCTGGTTCAATTAATACATAGTTATCCTTCTTCACAACTGAGCGATTGGTTAGAAGATCCGCTCGATATCCAGTAACTTGATTAAGATAGCTCATGATTTAACTCCTTTTTCATATTTTTATTGTTTTTATTGTTGGCAACATAGAACACAATAGTTCCAACCAATAGGAGCATTGCCCCCAGGTAGAATCCCCAAACTCCGGAACCGGTCTTATCTATAATATACCCTGTAAGGGCCGGAGCCACAACGGAAGAGGACATACCAAAGAAATTAAAGGTTCCCAGGGTAGTACCCATAGACTTTTTATCTGCCTGGTCAGAGACATAGGAAATTAAAACAGGGTCTACTGCCATTTTACCTAAAAATCCATATAATAGCAGGATCATAGACAGGGTGGCTGTATTCGGTGCAAACATAGAAACCGCAATCAAGGCAAATGCTGAAATTTCTAGGAACAGAATAATTTTAGCTTTTTGATCACGTTTTTTATCAGACATTCTTGCAAAGAACAGCGCCCCTGGAACAGCAGTAACGGCAATCATGGATACGATCAGGCCAATCATTCCCCCTGTGATTCCCCGCTCCGATTCTAAAAATTTAGGCAGCCAGGTTACGATCAAATAATAGGCATAGCAGGTGGTAAAATACAGGAAGTAGCAGGTTAACAGTGAAAGACGGAAGATAGAGCCCTTTGATGCCTCTGAAGCTTCTACTTTGATACCCGTATTTGACTTCTTGTTATCATCAGCCTCTGGTACCTGGGCAACCTTGCTAGGCTCAACAATAGCAAATATAAACCAAAGTACAAGGAAAATCAAGAGACAGCCTGAAACAATGACCATTGTCTGCCATGGCAGGCCGAGGGTTTTAACAAGGTAGCTTGAACCAGTCATTCCTAGAATCATCCCCAGGGCAGAGCCACTATTCACAATGGCTGTTTGCAAGCCCTTCTTTTCTGGCGGAACATGCTGAGATGTCAATGAGTACGCTGATCCATAATAGGTGCCGCATCCAATTCCAGCCAATACAGAACCAAAGTAAATAGGGGCAATGGATTTCGCAAAGGCGATGCTAAAAACACCAATAGTAAATAGGATAAACCCAGGAACCAAAACCCGTTTCTGTCCAAATCGATCCACTAAAAAGCCTGAAGGAATTTGTAAAGCAGTATAACCAAAAAAGTAGCAGGATGCAATAAGACCCATGGCGGCATTGCTCTGTTCCCCAATGGTACCTTGAATTTCGGTGTAGATGGGAGACAGCATAGACCGATAAATCCAAATAATTGTCCAGCCCATGCAGAAGGTAAATACTAAGAGCTTCCAATAATTTTTGGGGTAGGACTTGGTTGCTGCTTGTGTTTTCATAATCAACTTCCTTTCTTTTTGGATTAATAAGCAAGTCTGTATAAGGCATAGGCAAGGGTTTTAATTCCCTCACGCAAATCCTCAAGCTTTGTATCTTCTGCAGGGTTATGGCTGACTCCCTTAATACTGGGTACAAAGATCATTCCTGTAGGTACATGGGGAGCAATAATTTGAGAATCATGGCCGGCACCACTATGCATTACCTTGTAGTTAACTTGATTGGCTTTACAAACCTCCTCAATCATATCAACCACCTTTTTATTCATAAGAACAGGCGCTTCATTCATCCAGTTGTCAATTTCAATTGAAATTCCCATTTTATCGGCAATGGCCTTCATATCTGCCTCCAGACCGGCGGTAAACTCCTGTAGGAAAGCGGCATCGGTATGACGGCAATCCATCGTAAACATGGTCTCTCCCGGAACAACGTTTACAGTATTGGGCTTTGGTACTACTTTCCCGAAGGTAAGCACCAAGGGGTCCCCTTCTGCCTTTGCCTTATCGATTCCATTGGTGATTATTCTAGCCATACATTCCACTGTATCTTTTCTATAGCGCATTAAAGTAGTTCCGGCATGGTTTGCCTCCCCCTTCAGGGTGATGTTATAGCGTTTCTGCCCCACAATAGAGCTTACTACCCCCACCGTATAGTTTTCTTCTTCAAGGAAATTACCCTGTTCAATATGCAGCTCAATAAAGGCCTCTATGTCATCTCTTTCCTGAATCTCGGTTGGAAAATCGAAGCCACAGCCCCGCATTGCTTCAACAAAATCAATACCATTGGCATCTTTAATGCCCTCAACATCTTCCTTTTTGGCCAACCCGAAAATGTTTTTACTCCCCCAGAAAACATAAGGGAATCGAGAGCCTTCTTCCTCAGCCATTGAAATAATCTGAATATTTTTCTTTGGTTTACCGTAGGCTTTAATTAATTCTTTCACAGCAAGATAACCGCCAAAAATCCCTAATTGCCCGTCAAGCTTTCCTCCATTCACCACTGTATCCACATGGGAGCCTGTGGCAATGGTTTTATCTGGGTTTTCTGTTCCTTCCAGGGTTGCGTACAAATTACCGATGGCATCGAAGTGGCATTTCAATCCCAGGGCTTCGAAACGTGCCTTAAGGGTCTGCTGAGCCTCTAACCAGCTAGAGGAGTAAAGCAGTCGTGTTGTTCCAGGTCCCTTCCCATCACTAATGGATGACAGCCAATCCATTGTCTCCTGTATTTCTTTCAATTGAATGTCCATGTAAATCCCCTCCTATATCATTTTGACATCTTCAAGGGCAGCTTTGTCAGGAATTTTAACCCCAATAAAAATCCAAATAGTGTGTCACTTCCTGAGGTATGGCCCATAGACTGGATTGCATAAATGGTACTTTCTATTCCATCTGTTTCCCCCTGGTTTATCAGTTTTGCAAGGCTGATTAAGCTCTGGCTGGCATACCCCCTTAATAAAGCCTTAGTATAGGCCACGCTTATCATGGTAGTACGGCTGACTGTAACCGTTAAGTCCAGGGCCTTATCCCAGATATCAAATTGATCAAATAATCTCAGGGCAAGGGTGAATCCAATCAATATATCATCCCCGCTGGGGGTTAACCCTTTGCCTCTCCCTGCAAAATATTTGATTACCCTGGTGTTCATATCAAAATCAGCTTTATCTGTATTGAGCAGTAGCTCTAGATAACTTAAGGTTTTTTCATCCAGCGTAATTCCGATCGTTTCCTTCCACTCAATGCCTTCTAAATATTGAAATAATTTTGTATTTTTAATCTCTGATGTTGATAAAAATATTTTGGGAAGCTTTAAATCCACTTCTTCTGCATTGTGATAATCTACATTGATTAGCCCATAAACACTGTAAAAAATCAGCCGATTCCCTTTATTGACCACCACATCATCGATTGTTACAGAATCCAGCAGTACCTTCAGCTTACCTTCCGGGACATTCAGCCCAAAGACAGACAAAGGGGCTTTACTGCACCCGATATAAATCAAGGTATTAGCCAACTGAACATTAATCCCTTGACGAAATTTACTATGTACTTTACCTGCACAATGGTTATTTAGAAGGAGGGCGAGGAAATTGCTCTTCACCCCTCCAAAATTTGCACTTTCACCTTTACTCAACTTCTATTCCCAGCTTCTTTGCATAGGCTATAATTGCCTTTTCAAAGCAAGCCAGTGGTGCCCTTACGGTACCTGCGCCGATCTGACCTACCCCTGCATTTTTATGGGCAATTCCTGTATTGATTAATGGAGTAATACCTGTGGCGACCACTTTTCTAGCATCGATTCCAAGGCAGGTTCCCTTAAAATTCCATGTTGGAATACTCCAGTTGGAATTGCTGGCTATACAAATTTCATCCATTTCATCTGATACCTTTAAGGCATCGTCGAAGCCTCCTGCCCCAACAAATCTTGTTACCCCCGGGGCCGCCACCATTGCCATTCCCCCTACGCCAACGGTTTCTGTAATGGCACTGTCACCTATATCAGGGTTGGCATCTTCTTCAGAATATCCGGTGAAATACAGGCCATTGGGGGTGTTCACCGGAGCAGTAAACCACTCGTCTCCCATGCCGCTGATTCTGATTCCAAAATTCCGCCCATTTCTGCTCATGGTTGTGACTACGGTACCCTCGGTAATTTTTCTTGCACAATCTACAATGGCTTTACTGGCTGCCATCATAATATTTAAGAAGAATTGGTCAGTATCCGCCAAGAATTTAATGACGCTGTATTTTTCCTTTTCGTCAATCTCCAGGGCAACGATCAGTGGTGTAATTTCCTTAAGGAAGATCAACGAAGCGGCAATGTTTCTTTGGTGGAATTCGTCCCCCATAGTAATGGCTTTAGCAATGATGACATTCAAGTTCAGGCCTTCTGCCTTCCCTTTCAGTGCCTTTGACAATACAGGCCCCAATACATCCCGCATCCATTTCAAACGATTTACTACTTCCTCTGAGAAGGCCCCAAACCTAAGAACCTTTCCAATTCCTTCATTCATGGTTGAATAGGCGGTTGAGCCATCCAGCTTGTTTTGTACCACCAACACCGGCATATTCCCCGAGGTGATCCCGCCCATTGGCCCCACAGCATTAACATGGTGGCAGGGAACAAACTTGATTTCCCCCGCCTCCAGCATCTGTCGTGCCCCTTTTTCATCTTCGGCCCAGCCTTCAAACAATACTGCCCCTACACAGGAGCCCTGCATTGGTCCTGTCATCTCTTCATATTTGATTGGCGGCCCTGCATGGAGCAGCACCTTCCCATTTAATATGTCGATGACTGATTTTGCAGGAACCACATCCATCAAAAAGGGCTGTGAGCTCTTCATTAGACCAATCACCTCTTGATTAGATTGATCGATTGTTTCAACTGCAGTCAGTTGATTTAAAATGGAGATCAGCTTCCTGTTGCCTCCTGCCAGTGGCTTCCAATCATATTGTATGGTACTGCCACCATAGGCAAGAATTGATTCTGTAAAACTGGCCAGACCAATATTGACAATTCGAGGCTTTGAATTCAGCAGGTCCATAATCCCTTCACTGATTGGGGGCAATGTTTTTTTCTGCACTGCTTTCTCTATTACCGGTTTATCTGCTTCCCGATAGTCGATTCCCTTTAGCTTTAACGCCAATCTTACCGCCTTGGCATTACTTTCCTCTACTAAAACACCACACTGCTGCAGGGTCTTCACGGCTGCCTCATAGCTTTGAGGGTCACGCTTTGTACCACATACTGTGGCAACGAAGTAAAGGGCCTTTCCCTTTTCTTTGGCCATCTTCAGTGCCTCTTGAATCGCTTCAGCTAATGCCCCTGCCATATCAGGATGGGAGCCGTATCCCAGTACACAGTCCAGTAGAATTACCCCTGTATCTTCATCCATGGCATACTCTTTAATTTTATTAATTCGAATTTCTGGGTCAATCATTGGGTGGGGCTTACCCTGGGTGTAAAGGTCGTCTCCCAGGTCAATTACCTCATAACCCCTTGCCTTAAGAATGTATCCTTCTTTTTTGGTCAGCTCTCCAAGCTCCAGTGCTTCCGCTATCAACATTCCTGCTTCCGCCGCCAGGGTTCCTCCTGAATAGAGACCCTTTACTGTTTGGTTCGCTGCCAGGTAGGTATCGATACAATTGGCCACCTTCTCCAGGTAATTTAGCTTTACCGGTCTGTCATTGGCCAAGTCAACCGCTATCCTTGCTGTTTCTTCTAGGGTATGGGCCAAATACACTTTGCCTTCATGGTGTGTTGGCTTTTCCCCTAGAAAGATGGCCACCACAGGCTTTGAAAGGCTATGCAGCAATTCTATAATTTCATCCCGAACCCTTTTGGCTGGTGGCTTGGATATGACCACGATAACATCTGTAGGATCATGGTATTCTAGCCCCAGAATTGCATCTCTCATTGTAATTCCATTCACTGCTTCACTTAGATCCCGTCCGCCGGTTCCGATGGCATGAACAACGCCACCCCCCAGTCTGTCAATCATCGTGGTTACCTCTTGAATACCAGTGCCAGAAGCCCCTACAATACCAATATTTCCAGGTCTCACAACGTTTGTAAAGGCAATAGGAATACTGGAGATAATTCCGGTGCCGCAGTCTGGCCCCATCAGCAGAAGACCTTTTTCCTGGGCCTTTTTCTTAAGCCTTACTTCGTCTTCCAAGGGTATATTATCAGAGAAGGAAAACACATGTAGTCCTTTGTCAAGTGCCTTTTCAATTTCATCTGCAGCGTATTCCCCAGGAATTGAAAAAAGGGCTAGATTGGCATCAGGCAACGCCTCCAGGGCCCCAGCCAGATTGGTTACGTTTTCAATATTATTTTTCTTCTTTTTAACGGCCAGATCACTTAAGAATCGATCAGTTTCGGCCAGAACATTTTGAAGGATACCTTCGTCTGAAGCTTCCACCACAATTACCATATCACTTGGCTCAGCAGTTTCAACCTCTGCTGTAGCAAGACCACTATTTCTAAAAATATCTTTATTGGCATTTGTCCCCATCATAATCGAGCACTTTTTCACGCCTGGCAGGGTATTAATTGCATTGGTCAGCAGCATAAGATTGATTGAATCTTGATAAGTATTTTTTTTAATTACTGTATATAACACTTGAAATCCCCCTTTGATGTGCTAGTATAAATATATCACTATTTTATTAGATAATCATTGGCATAAACATATAGATTATAGGCCATTTTTTATACCTAAAGGATAAAGGGGTGGTAATTTGAAACTTAAATGAAAGGCGAGATGCCATTTTGTAAAGTGAAACGCAATATTTGAAACCGACAACTGAATATTTGTAAACGAAACGCAGTTTTTGTACTCGAGAAGCCAGTTTTGAAAACAAAAAGCCACTATTGTAACCCAAATGCAGTTTGATTTTCCGAAAAATCTGGTGTATTATGGGTTAAAATGGGCATGCCAAACAGAGATCGACTCCCTCTCGATTTTTTTGTAATCGGAGAATCCACCCCTGTTTTATGGATTAAGCATGGATAGTTGGCAGCGCAGTACTTAGTTTCTAATGTTACTTTTTGAGAAGACTTTGTTTTAGCGTGATGTTATCGGCTGCAACCGGTGAACATCCGAGTTTATGCAAAACCTCTTCTCCGTGGTAGAAGCTGAACGTTTCGTATGGGCTACGATTGTTCAGCTTTTTTCTTTTGTAGGAATTGATATGATTCATCATCGTTGTGATGTCTTCCTGAACTAGGTGATTAAAGCTTGTCCCTTTAGGAAGCACTCTACGAATCAGGCAATGATTGACTTCAATAGCCCCCTTCTGGTGAGGACAACCGGCATCGCAGTAATAAATCCGTGTGCGCAAATCAGGCCCATACTCAATAGCCTTGGGATTGGAAAACTCACTACCATTGTCCGTAAGAATAACAGGAAACAGTTTTCGAAACGGTTCACGTCCGAGCCGTTGATCAAGGTCATTAAATATATCAATTACCGATTGAGAGGTATTGGATTCCCTCAGGAAAGCAAGCATCAGATTAGTTTCTACGAAATGTATTGTTAGTAGGCACTTACCACCCTGGGAACCAATTACAGTGTCCATTTGGACGATCGCAGTATCAGGATTATCGTCAATGAAGCTTTGGAACGCCTCGTAGTTGCGACCAATTCTGCAGCCCTTGTCTACTTTAAATTCCGGCTTTTTATATCGCTCGCGGAACTTTACTTTCCTGGGTAAATCAATATTGCGCACATCGAGCAAGCAGGCATCGATGTAGTTATAGATGGTTTTTTCACTACACATTATTTCATCTTGATGAGTAACATAAATCTGATGGATGGATTGTCCCTGCTTCACCAGCGGACTGATAATTGCATTAAGTCTGGCTATCTCTTCTTCGCTGACACACAGACCACTACGGGATTCAGAAATAATTTTATGAGCTTTAACATGAGCATGCTCCGCATGGTAGAGGTTTTTCATCAAAGTACACTTACTGATCTGCTCGCAGCCATTGCAGACGTAAGGTACCCGAAATCTTGCAGTACAGATTTCCTCAATGAAGTCAGGGCAGTTGTGGTTACACTTTTGACAGAGTTTGCAGTATGCTGCTGAAAGCCTCGAGCATTCCTTGCCGCAGAGCCTTTTCTTTCTACAGTTAATACGGTTTTTGCAAGCATTGTATGGAAACCCTGGATATCCAGTGGCTACTTCTGCAAGATGCTTACGGACTTCTCTGGAAATCGTTGTCGGATTCTTATGCAATCTCCGAGCAATTTCTTTAAATGATACACTCTCTTTTAGGTATTTTTGAAGGGTTAGCCTCTCTTCGTATGTAAAAAACTTAGACATATTTTACTCTCCTTTTTGCCGCCAACCCATTTAGAATATATGGCAGAGAAAAGGTTTGTAAATAAAAAGATTGGTTCAAGACCAATCTTTTGTAAGCCAGATTGCAACCACCTGGAATTTATTCATTTTATCGCTTTATATATTTTAATTTCAATTGAAAGGGTTGCATTTCGATTTGCAATTAAAGGGGTGGTAATTTGAATATTAAAGACATGATGAAGATTAAATCCCTTCAAAGAGCCAAATTAATAGCAGGTCAAGACGGTATCTTAAACAAAATCAATGGGGTTAACGTGCTAGAGGCTATTGATATTGAAAACTGGGGCCAGCCTGGAGAGGTTATTCTTACCAGTTTTTTTGCACTGCACAATCTTAGTGACAATGAACTGGATCAATTTTTTCAAAAGCTCAGGGCCATCGGTACCAGTGCTATTATTATCAAAATTGACAGATTGGTTCAGCAGATTCCGGCCCACATTATTGGTTTGTGCAACAAGCATTCCATTCCCCTTGTACAGATTGGCAAGGAGGTAAAATATGAAGGGATTATTCTTGAAATATTGGGGCCTATTATCAACAAGAACGTTAATCTCCTGAACAAATACTATGAGGTACATAGTGAGTTAACATCCCTTGCACTGAAAATGCCCTCAACCGAGGAAATTCTTCGGGAATTTAAGAAGATGATTCAGCGGGAGGTGAGCTTAATTAATCTATTAAAGGGTACTGAAGTCAGCACAAATCCAAGGCTTTGTCATATTACCCCCCTTAGTACAAGGGCCATATCCCCGGAGAAATATATGCATTTTAATTATGAGCGTAAAAAGGTGATTTATCATGGTGCCAGCCCTGAGATGATCGGCCAGCAGATTCGGGTGAGAATCCCCTATTTGGGCTATGAGGATTATGAGTTGGTTATCCATGAGCTTCTAGATGAGATTAACGCAGAGGACTTCATGATTATTGAAAACGCCGTTAAATTTCTTCAAATGGAATTATTAAAGAAATACATGATCTCACAAAATAAGTTTCAGCAGAAAAATAGTATTACCAATGATTTATTAAATGACAGGCTTTATGAGGAAAAGGATATTGATGAAGTACTGGAATCTTTAGATATACACAATCATCGGTATTATCAGGTAATTTTAGTGGCTTTACATCAACAGGATGAAAATAAAAAGCCCGATAAAAACCGGATGCTTCAGATTTTAAGACAGGTTCGATGTAGGTTTATTGCCAGCTTTAAGAAAATAGCCTTTATGGAAAATTTGGACAGGATAGCCTTTATCATTAATTATGATGACCTTCAATATGGCCCAAACACTACTCAAATTGTAAAGATCATGAATGACATGGTCGAGGATCAGCTTTTTAATGGGCTTCACTACTATGTCAGCATCAGCTCAAGGGTGGAAAAATTGGGAATTCCCAAGGCCAACAGGGAGGTTTTAGATACCCAAAAGGTTCTCAGGCTATTTCACGATGGTAATAAAATATTACCCTATGAGGAGCTGGGAATCTACAAGCTTTTCTTAGAATCAAACAGCCTTGGAAATCTGGAGAAGTTCATTTCTCCAAGGATAAATGCCTTTCGACTGGATTATCCTCAGCTATTTGAAACCCTGAAGACCTTTTTAGATACAAATCAATCCTACAGCCTTACCTCAGAAAAATTATTTCTGCATCCCAAGACCGTGAGGTACCGAATTGACAAAATCAAGGAGTTATTGGATATCGACTTTAAAAATCAGGAAGAAGTCCTTCAAATTCAAGTTACGGCAAGATTATTGAAACTAATGGAGGGAAGAAAAAAATCATGAATCAAAAAGAAGTGATTAGTTTTAAGACAACAGCAGGAATCGAATTGAAGGGCAGCCTTTATCGGGCAACGACCCTTAGAAAGGAAATTACGATTATCTACTTCCATGGAGGAGGCCTGTTCTTCGGAGACAGGGACGATTTACCAAAGGTTTATGTTAATCACTTTTTAAGGGGTGGCTATGATTTCCTGGCCTTGGATTATCCCCTGGCACCCGAAACAAAGATTGGAGGTATTCTACAGGCCTCCTCTGAAGCCCTACGCTTCTACCTAAAAAATTACAATGACCCTTTGGGTCTGAAGAGCAATCAATATATTCTTTTCGGCAGATCAGCGGGGGCATATCTTTCCTTTATGGTATGGGATCAATTAATGTCTCAGGGAATAACCCTTCCGAAGGCAATCATTAGCCTCTACGGGTATACCCGCTTTGATGAGCCTGAATTTAATATGCCAAGCAAATATTATCATAAAATGGCCAAAATTCCCGATGAAATTATAAAGAAAATCGTCTCTGACACGCCAGTGACCTATGGGCCAATGAATACCCGATTTTTCCTTTATGTTAAGGCAAGGCAGGAGGGAACCTGGATAAGACAGCTATGCGACTGCCAAAGTCCTGAAGGGTATTCATTGGCCGGAGAGAAGCTGAAATTACTGCCACCAACCTTCCTGGCGGCGGCATCCCAGGACCCCGATGTTCCCTACCGGATTTCAAAGACCCTTTCAAAGGAAATTCCCGATGCGAAGCTCATTACCATTTATGGAGAGATGCACGACTTTGACAGGGAGCCCAGTAGCCCTTCAGGCAGCCTTGTATACGAAGAAATGACCCAATGGCTGGAATCCCGCGGCCTTTAGGGAAAAACTAGGTTAAAGATGTTTGGGTTGCAACATTAATTAAGGCCTTAACAAAATTGTTAAGGCCTTATAGTATGGATTAAATTGAAATGCTTTTAATTGGCAAAGGTACCCCTTCCATCATAGCCATTATAATGAACCACGTCACTGGTCAAATAATCATAGATTTCTTTTACAATGGGAATACCATTACGTTCATATTCCGCCGCAACTCGCTCAGAGGGCTCACCTGGCACCAAAACCTCATCGAACCCTGGGGCAGGCCGAAGCCTGTGGATTTCATCCACCATCTGGGACACATTATTTTTAAAGGTTTCAAGGGAGCTGAAATATTCAGGATTAATAACTAAATGGATCTGACCTAATTCACGCCCTGCTGAAAGATCTGCATACATGGAGGACACATGTTTGCCAAAGGGAACTCCCAACAGGGAGCCGCACAGAATATCTACCATCATCATTAGGCCATAGCCCTTAGGGCCTGCAATAGCCTGAAGGCCACCTACTGCAAAGGGGTCGGTGGTAGGACGTCCGTTTTTATCCACTGCCCAGCCTTCTGGAATAGGCTTGTTTTTAGCCCTGGCGTCTAAAATCTTTCCCCAGGCTCCCACCGTTGTGGCCATATCAAAGATTATGGGTTCTCGCCCGGCACATGGTGCTGCAAATCCAATGGGGTTTGTTCCAAAATATGGATCAGCTGCACCGTAGGGCACTACCATGGGATCAGATTGACACATGGACATCGCAATCATCCCTTCATTGGCCGCCATTCTCAGAAAATACGACAGGGTACCGCAATGTCCCAGCTCCCGCATCCCAACAAGACCGATACCGTTTTCCCTGGCCAGCTTAATTGCTTCTTCCATACCATTTTTAGCCACCACCATGCCTACAGCATTATCTCCTTCATAAATTCCCGTACATGGCCCGGTTTTTATAAAGGAGAGGTTTGGATGAATAGTGCTTCCCCCCTTGGCAATCCGTTCTGCATAATATTCAACCCTTACAGCCCCGTGGGAATGAACACCCCGACTGTCGGCATAGGTTAAATGGTTAGCCACCTCCTGGGCATGCTCCTCAATGAGACCGGCCTTCATCAGCTTATCTTTAATCAATTGATGCAACTCTTCATACTTTACTAATACCATTTCCTGACTACTCATAAGATAGCGCTCCTTTTCATTCTCTTTTCCTGAAACCAGGTTAGATCACTTACCTTTATTGTACAGATCAATGCTCTTTTTTGCATCATCCCCCAGGGATAATTCTTCCCTTAGTGATTTGTCCAATATAGATAAATCAGGGATAGATCATACAAATATGCCCCAAAAAGGGTCTTTCTTTAGCTAAGTAAAACTAAAAAATTCAAGTATACTTTTCTCTTGAATTTTGGTTAGATTATGTTAATTATTTATTATATCCCTTAAATTATTAAAACCAGTACCCTTATAACAGTACTGGTTCTTTGATGAAAACCCTATTCCAGCTCCATGGCCACGGCCCGTACCGGCGAACCATCGGCCTGATCATACTTTAGCGGCAGACAAGAGAACAAAAAGGTCTTCCCTTGAATTTGATCTAAATTCGTTAAATTTTCAATCACAATCATGTTTTCCTTAAATAATCGATGATGAATAGAAAAGCTGGTGGTTTCCATGGAATCAATGGAGATGGCGTCAATGCCGATTCCCTTTAAATGAAAACTGATGAGCCATTCAACCCCTTCAAGGGATAGGGCAGGAAAGTCTTTGAAATACTTTTCATCACCCCAGTTGTGGCTCCAGCCGGTATTGATCAGTACAAAATCTACTTCCCTTAAGGTTTCTTCATATCCCTTTAAATCCGCCAGTTGTATTTCCTTTCCCCTCAGGTCAGTACAATCAATAACCGTAGCCCTTCCTACGAAATGATTAATGTCCAGCTGATCAAGGCTCTTTGCTCCCCATACCATATGGGCCGGGGCATCAATATGGGTTCCGGTGTGGGAATACATTAAAAATTTCGTCTCGGCAAAGCCATGGCTTCTGATGGTGTTTGCAGGTAAAAAAATAGGCTCCTCTGTACCTGGAAAAACAGGCATCCTTCCATGCATTTTATGAGTTAAATCTATCACTCTCATCCTTCCACCTCCATATACTTTTCTAAATTTGTTGACCACATTAATTCGTATGGGCCTTCAGGCGTTTTCTGGCCTCCTCAGCCACCCATAGCCTGTTTCCTTGCTGGGCAATTTGCCGATATTTTTCCTTTGCTGCCGTTAAGTTCTTCTCCTGCTCTTCTATTTGGGCTAAGCCAAATAATGCACTTAATTTTAGACGGGTATTTAGCCTTTCCTTTAAAAGCGCCTGTAAGTGGGCTTTGCATTCTTCGTATTTACCTAAAATAAAAAATCGTTGCGCCACCAATAGCTTTGTGCTGATGGCTAAATCTCTTCTGACGGGGGCTAATGCAGGCAATTGACCTGTAAACAGACTTTCTGCCTGGTCCATCTGCCCCAGATTTTGATAGCAGACTATGAGATTAATGGTATAAGCCAGCAATGATCCGTTTTTAGGGGACAAATATTGTTGATCCTGAGCCAGCAGCAGCTCCTTAGCCTTTTCAAATTCTCCCATGGAAATTAGGCCGGCAGCCATGTCTATATTAAGATAGCATCTATACTTGGGATCCTTGCCAGTAACCTTGATTTGTTTTTCTGTGGCTTCAATAAAGCGCTGGGGATCACAGTCTTCATTTAAGAGCCTGCTTCTTTTTGTATTTTTCACCAGGACAATGATTATGTAGCCTGCCATGACGATAGCTAATGTAATGGCTCCGGCTAAAATAATACGATTCAATAGTATTGTCAAGGTAATCATTAAAACAAAGGTAATGGCCATAAGTTGACCTCTTCTAACCAGCATAATTATATTCAGTTCCTTTCTTTTTCATTCTCGATGCGATTAGTTAGAATGAATTATTTTTTTCTTTAGTTCATTATAGCCCATATAAAAAATCAATACAAATTTTTCCCCTTATGATTAATATTCTGGATGCAAGCTAAAATAGAAACAGCCCCTTACCTTTTACAAGGCCAATAGGGCTGTTTGATCATTCCTTTTTAACTTAAAATATCTGCTGCTCGATTCCTCCTGGTCTCTGCCGTGACGGCAAAAATACTACTGACAGATAAAAATATATACAGCAAAGGTAAAAAGTACTGGGGCATATTGATCTCTGTCATTCTATAAATCAACCATTTAAAAATAAGGCCAATGAATAAAGCCCCCAGTGGAATCTGAACACCAATCAACGTCATATAATTGGGTACCCGATTAGAGATAACGACTACAATTAAAGTTGTCACAAGGGCTAAAAGATAAATGCCTGCCACGGTTAGAAGTATATAATTCATAAAGGTCAGAGGAAACCATGATACAAAATAAGAGTTAAATGAGGTCACACTGGCCTTCAAAAACATGGCTGTTTCATTTTTGGTATATACCAGGAAAAAGAGCAACAGCTGCAATGTTGTGATGATCAAGGTTGCCCCCATGGCCGCCAGGAGCTTTTTATGAAATATACCTCTGCCTGTTTTAGAGGTATATTGAAGATAATTTACTCTGTTCAATCGATCCTTTAAATGAATAGGCGAAATCATCAGCATGATACTAATTAAAATGAGAGTCGCCATATAGGGAATCATATCATTGTAATTTTCAAATACGATATAGGAAAAAACTGCTGTTTCCTGTTCAGCATTAAAAATTTCATTTAATCGCTTTTCCTGTTCCGTTCCCAGATGGGCATAGGATTGCTTCAAATTGTTTTGTCGATTTTCATAGGTTCCGATAATCCTCTTTTTTTCCTGAAGCTGCCAGAAAACCTCTACTTGCTCCTGGAACAGGATCTGGTTTCGAAGCTCCTCCGTCACCTCATCATGCAGGGAAGTGTCTAAAAAGTCCTCATAGGTGGTAATACCGGCCTTAACGAAGTCCTCTCTGGACTGCAAATATTCATTGGCTTCATTGATTTGCCTTTCATAACCCGCTTTAAAATCTAAAAATTCTGCTTCATTCATATAAAGCCCGTAGTTTTCCAGCATTTCGATGCTAATACGGTATTCATCTAGTGCCGGTCTGCCATTGGGAAAATGGCTGATATAAAAGCTGATAAATAAAAAGTAAAACAGGCCTGTAATTAACACCATCAAAAGGACCTTTTTGAGGGTGAAAATCTGCTTTATTTCATTGACTATAATTGTCATGGTTCTTCTCTCCTTACAAAATATCTCGTCTCATAAACTTGCTAGTTAACAGACCTCCTAAAAGGGCAACCATCATTCCCCAGCATGCCATTGTCAGCACTTCGTAATACTGAAAAGTTGCAAAGGCGCCTCCTTCCATGAACCAAGCCATTGGATTCAATATCATCGTAAAGGGGGTAAAGCCTGCTGCCAGGATCAAAATACTGCTTTTAGGCATATAGCCCGGCAATAATAAAAGGCCCCCCATTAAAATAGCAAAGGCAAAAAATACTCGATAACTGCCAGAGATTATATTGGCCAGAAGGTAGGTAATGCCTGTAAATAATATCTGACAAAGATAAAGAAGACCTGCGCTTAACAATAAATAGCTCTGAAGGCTCAAGGGCCACCAGGAAATATAGGGTAGTCTATATTCACCGTTGAAATAGCTGCTGATGGGAACATTTTTCAAGGCTGAATAATCAAATATCATAAAATATGCCGTTAAAGTAATTCCTAATACAAGGGTGGTTGCCAGTATGGTACTGAATAATGAGGCCCAGAGCTTGTCTATCTGAAGGTTTCTTCCCCTTTTGGTACTGTAGGCCAGCAGATGGCTTTCATTTTCAAACTCGTAGCTCATTATATGACTGGTGATTAAAACTGCTAAAATCATTACCTCGAAAATAATCCACCTATAGAGGGTTTTAAAGAGCAGGCTATGCATATGATAAATGGGCCCAATAAAGAAAAGGTGCTTATGCTCGCCGGCATCCTTCAGATCGTTTAGGCGATCTGTCAGTAATAAATACTGCTTCCTTACAGCATCAGCAGCCCTTCCCTGAAGACCAAATTTTGTTATTTCATCCTCTGCCACCGCCCCTAAATCAATTTCCTCATAGATTTGATCAATATCATCAATCATATCACGAAGCACCTCCAACAGATTTCCCTTGATAATCAGAGACCGCTCCCCTTGACTCAGTTCATGGGGGTTTTCAAGCAGGCTGATGACCTCTACCCCCTTGTCCTTAGCAATACTATTTATGTCATCTAAGGCTTTCTGGTACTGTTCCTCTAGTTTCACCCTCATATCTTCATTTATTTCTGTTCCCACCTGCTGGAATATTTGATTCATGATTTTCAGTTCATCCCTTGCCCAGTAATGACCATAAATAACAAAGAGATTAAAGGCGATAAAAATCAGTATTAATGCAATTACAACGGGAGAAGCAGCAGCCTTTTTAAATTCGTTGATGATGGTAGTCATCCTGTGCTCCCTCCTCTGGGTTTTGGTCTTGATAGATGTATAGAAACACATCCTCCAGCCCGGGGGCTACAGGCTTCCATTGGGCTTGGAGCCGTTCCCTGCTAATAAACCTAATTTTCATCTTGCCCCCCTCCTGCTTTTCAGCAAGGGACAAATAGCCCTTTCTAAAGGCCGGCACATCTGAATATGGCATTTGGGTTTCGTATACCATGCCCTCAACCAGACTACAGATTTTTTCTACAGAGTCGTGATGAAGGATTCTTTGGTCCTTCAGCAGGATAATTTCATTGGCAATAGACTCCACATCGGAAACAATATGGGTGGAAAGTATGACAGTACGATCAATGGCCAGTTCTGAAATAAGGTTTCTGAAACGGGCCCTTTCCTTCGGGTCTAGGCCTGCCGTAGGCTCATCAAGAATAAGAATTTTAGGATCATTTAGCATCGCCTGGGCAATACCCACACGCTGGATCATTCCACCGGAATATTTTTTTAGCTTTTTATCCATGACCTCCTCCAGCCCCACCAGCTTTAAAAGCCTTGCTGTCCGCTCCTTGGCTGCTTTTCTTTCAATTCCCTTTAAGGCGGCAAGGTACATCAAATATTGCCGGGCACTATAATTCCGATAGTATCCAAAGGTTTGTGGAAGATACCCCAATATATTACGGTATTCCTCGTCCAGCTTGATAATATCCTCTCCATGATAAAGAATTTCCCCCTTGCTGGGAAACAACAGGGTAGTCAGCATCTTGATCAAAGTAGTCTTTCCTGCTCCGTTGGGGGCCAGCAAACCATAGACACCTTTATTAAATTCGATATTAATATCCTTTAATACACAAAAGCTGCCATAGCTTTTTTCTACATCCTTTACTAACAGCATTAAATTGTCCCTCCTTGACTTCTATAGTAAAATAGCTTTTTCAGTTTGTTGATATAAACCATCAGACCAGCCAATGCCAGTACCCAGTATAGAAAAACAGGTACACTGGTTAATATGCGGTAATACAGCTCAGTCGCAAAGTAGACTGGTAATAGATTACCCAAGATCCATCCGACAATCACTATTTGCTTTGAATAGGACCTGTTTGTTTCCATCATTCCATACAACAAAAGGGTTGAAAAAATGAACAAAGCGCTGATGGATATGGCAAAGGCCAGTATATAGTTAACCCCTTCATATCGCCCGGCAATCCAATACAGCAGCAAACCATTAATGAGGATAGTAATGATACTAAAAACCAACATTTTAAAGGCCGCCAGTTGATATAGATTGTATTTACATGCCATTTCAACCTCATAGGTGCTGCTCATTTTCATTTTGATTAAAAAAAATAGGGTAGTGGTCAAGTATAATAAGGGGGAAAAGGTAAACAGCATAGGATAAAAGGCAACGACAGTAAAGGTAGCCTTCAAATTAAATAGGATTGTCACCAGGGCCAATACCATGAGACTGATGACGAAAATAATTTCAGTAAAATCTCTAAATATATATTGAAGGCCCAGCTGCTTGTACATTTTGATCAACATTGTCAGGAAGCCTTCTCCTTCAGGAAGCCCCTTTTTAAGAATGATCTGTATTTCCTGTTGAATACGGTCGTCACTGGGATATGGAACATGAAGCCTTTCTTTTTTCATTACTTACCCTCCCCAAGGTTTTTTTTGATTTTCTTGATCATAGCGTAATATCTCGTTTTAACGGTGGATTCTGGTATTTTCATGAGGCTGGCTATCTCTAAAAAGCTATATTCACCAAAGAGCTTTAGCCTAAAAATTTCTTGATTGGATGTTTCAAGCTGTCCTACCAGTTCTGTAATCTTCTCGATATCTTCTTTGTACTCAATACGATGGGTGAAGTCGTCATATTCAGTGGCCTCCAGATTATTATGTTCATCAAGGGAAATTGTCAGCTGACTTAATTGATGGTGTCTGGAACGGAAATAATCAATTATACGGTTGGTGGCAATTCTATAGAGCCAGGTTCTGAAGGCGCTTTTTTCCTCATCATAATACTTGATGGATTTAAGCGCGCTGATGAAAATTTCCTGGGTTAAATCCATTGCCAGCTCTTTGTTAAGGGTTTGGCGGTAGGCATAGGAATAAATTTCTCTGTAGTATTTTGTAATTAAGCTGTTGGCAGCCTCCGAGTGATTTCTTTTTTTGATTTTCCTGATCCATTGCTTCTCTTCTTTCAATATTCCACCACCATCCCTTCGCCGGCATCGGTTTTAATGTCCTATTGATATATTCGTTATACTTACTAAAATAGTTTTAGTCAGATGAAAGTTTATTATTGCCAATTTATTGTTAATAAAAAGAAGCTACCTAAATCAATTTACTGATCTAAGTAGCTTCCAAATATGATAGTGTTTTGTACATTCATTTTAACACAATTCTGTTATCTCTAATCTCCTGAATTCACAAATTTTTACTTTACAATATTTGACATCAATTTCTTTTTGTGTTATTCTCACCTTGTAAGTTGTGTGGAGTTTAATAAGGGGATTATTATGATGAACACTGATTACATTTATATTATTTTAAGTTTTATATTTATAGTTGTATATATTTTAAGATATCGAAATAATCTAAGTAAGAGATTAGGGTTCTTAGCTATTGGTTCATTTATTATATATATGATATTAGCTAAAATGTTAACAGCAAAATTTAATTTACTATATGTATCGAAAAGTATATTACTATATATACTTATTGACCAAGCGATTTTTTATCTGAAAAACAGTAAAAATAAAAAATAATATCATTAAACTTTACACAACGAAGCATCTTTAGTATTAATGATTTTAAAAGATAATAACTAAAAACAAAATCATTGATAAAAGTTTTGCCACCAAGTAGTATGTATAAGTTTTATAGATCCTTTCTGACATTAATTATCAAAGTTCATGTCAGAGAGGACTTTTTTTATGATGGCCGTTACAAGGGTATTTTTAAGAAAAATAATAGCGAGGAAATCTATAATACATACCCTAATTTTTATGGATGCTATTCACTACAATCGCACAGACGAAGAATATGCTAGAGAAGTTAGTTGCATTGAAGGATAATTCTGGAAACCCCGGTTGGTTGGGCGAAATTTTTTCTTATCAAATGGTCGGTGTAGTTTACGGAGGATTAATTTTAATAGGTATTTACATTTTTATTTTGCCCAATCGTCAAGATGTACGTGTATTATATAATCAGGAAATTTAGTAAAATCAATGCAAAACCAAAAAGTTAATTTTTATATGGGGCTTAGAACCAGATTTTATTATTCCGTTCCAAGCTGTCAAAGTAACATAACCCATTGATTTTCATACTATACCATATAGGAAAATCGTATTTTCTTGGAAGGAGGAGCCCTATTGAATGCTGCAAAATTTGTTGAAATACAGGATATATCCATGACATATCATACCCTGGAGGGGGAAACCAAAGCTCTTCAGCATTTATCCTTTGTAGTTAACCAAGGCGAGATTATCGCCATAGTGGGCCCCAGTGGCTGCGGCAAATCAACGATATTATCAATTATTTCTGGTCTAATAAAGCCTACTATAGGCAAAGTATTGATAAACGGGCAAAGGGTAGACGGAACCAGTAAACATGTGGGCTATATGTTTCAAAGTGATCATCTATTCCCATGGCGTAATATAATGGACAATGTATTGATTGGCCTTGAAATTCAGAAAAAGGTCAGCGATGATAGTAGGCGTAAGGTAATAAGACTGCTGGATACCTACGGGTTGGGAGAATTCAAGTATCATTATCCCCATCAGCTTTCCGGCGGTATGAGACAGCGGGTTGCTTTAATTCGAACCTTAGCCATTGAACCAGATTTACTGCTGCTGGATGAACCCTTTTCCGCCCTGGATTATCAAAGTCGACTGGCAGTTAGTGATGATATTGCTAAAATTATTAAAAAGGAAAAAAAGACTGCCATCATGGTAACCCATGATATTGCAGAAGTGATGTATTGCTAAATACTACTCTTTTATTCTAATATTTATTATCTTCTATCTCATTAGTTTGCAGATACCATATATACTAACATTAATGGATTTTTTCAATTTCGATTTATATACAAATGAATTGTAAACCAAAGCCTTAAGAAAAATACCTCTACACTAAGGATACTTTTTTATTTTTTACATACCCTATACTTAATGATTTTTTTATAAAGGAGGGGTTTTTATTGCCTAAAAGAAAGCTGGTTGTTCCCAATGCACGCCAGGCCCTTGAAGAGTTTAAAATGGAAATTGCCCAGGAATTCGGCGTTGATGACCCAAGGTCTCTGGCCTCAAGGCATACTGGTCAAATTACCAGAAGATTGGTTGAAATGGGTGAAAAACAGCTAATTGACCAAAACAAGAATAAATGAGGTCAGCCTGTACAATATTTTATTTACCTAAGTCTTTTAGCTGTTATCTAATTTCTGTTTTGTCTTTAAATATTTCATTAAATTTTGATAAGTTGAAATCTGATTTTCTTCAGAAAGGCTCATAATCTTTATATGAATTAAATCAGCAATTGCATTGGCCATATTCTTACCTGGGTCTTCTTCACCAGGGTAGATAACGATATTAATTTGCCCCATTCCAAACACCTCCACTTTATCCTATGAAGAAAATAGATTGTACTATGTTCAGGAAGTACTGAAATAGCCTGCTGATAAAAAAAGTCCAGTTAAGAAAGGAAAACAACTTAACTGGGCTCTTTTAATGTTACTATCATCGCTTTGCTAATTTAAGTAAACCTAAGGAAATAAAATACCCCTGAATAGGGGTATTTCATATAGCATGCTATTAATCAATGAGGATTTGGATTATTAAAGCTTGGAGGCTGTGCATTGCTGGGATCAAAATATTGTCCGCCGGGGGTTGAAAGATTGAAGTACAGCTTAGAATCCTTTGTGATACCCCAGTCCTTTAAAGAGCCGGTATCCTGAATTCTGTTAAAGGCCTCTCTGAACATAGTATTATGAGCCTCTTCACGATTTAATAGGAAGTCAATGGTATTTCTAACACCTTTATCGCTAATTTGGCGATATAGATATTCATAAACCACCTTAGCTCTTTGTTCAGCAGCAATATTAGAGAGTATGTCGGCAGCTAAATCACCTGTTTCATTAATGTAGGCGGCTGTCCACAATTGACCGGAGGCATTACTTAGCATAGGGTTTAAACCCGTCAAAACGTGGGCTTCAATATTCCCTACAGTTGCCATATTGGCATCGGGATCGTGTCCATTTAGTAGATTAATGGTTGTGGCCACCATTTCCATATGGCTTAGCTCCTCTGCTGCTATGTCCAAAAATAAATCCTTTATTTCCGGGTCTTTGATACGAAAGCTCTGAGAAAAATATTGAAGCGCAGCCTTTAATTCTCCTTGGGGCCCACCCAGTTGCTCCTGCATCATAGCCGCATAGTTGGGATTAGGGGCATCAACCCTAACCTCATGTAATAGGTTTTTATCATGCTTAAACATTGGCTCATCTCCTTTTTTTATTTAGTTTTCTATTTATTCACCAGAATATTCATGATTATATTAAATTTTTTACATAATCTATGCTCCTCAGAGTTATACTAGGTTTAAAATCTAACAATAATTGAGGAGGCAAGAAATCAATGGGTATTTTAGGAGGAAATCAAAAAATGAACCAATGCATTATGGAGAGGTATTTGGCGTTTGGAGTCATTTAATGGAGGCACAGGCTGCCCTAGTGAATCATCAGGTTATGATTAATCACACAGGTGATAAGGAACTGAAGAAATTTCTTGAGGATTTAAACGATAATGTAGTTAAACCAGAAATTCAACAGATTGAAGACCTACTAAAGGTTAATGGTATTGCACTTCCACCAGCCCCTCCAGAGCGTCCTGTGGCCAACCTAGAGGATATACCGGTTGGTGCAAGGGTAATGGACCCAGAAATTGCAGCAGCCACAGCCAAGCATATTTCTGCCGGTTTAGTTTCCTGTAGTAGCATAATGGGTATGGCAACCCGAGAAGATATTGGTATGATGTTTGGTCAATTCCATATGAAGAAGGCTCAATACGGTAATATGCTGCTAAAATTACAAAAAGAAAAGGGTTGGCTGATCTTACCTCCGCTTCACAACCCAAGTCATTAGTAAGGAGGTGAAAAAATGAGTAATACAACAACTGCTCTATTAGTAAAGTTTGCTATGACCTTTGTGGCAGCTTGGCTTACTTTAGGCTATATGGACAGAAATCCGTTTATGTGGATTCTACTGGTAGCTATATTAGGAACCGTTCTAAATTATCTTTTAGGTGACCTAGTTGTTCTTCCTAAAATGGGAAACGTTGTGGCGGCCCTTGGAGATGGTGTAATGGCTGCCTTGGTGGCCTACGTAGTAGCATATTTCACTAGGAATTTCAATACAACCCTTCGTACCCTGGTAATCTTCGGAGTGCTGGTGGCAGTAGTAGAATATTTCTTCCATAATTATTTGCTTAAGTCAGACACAGTGGCACCAAGGGAAAAATAAAAAACAAAGACATTTATCCGTCAAAGTAAAACGCTTCATTTGTAGAAGACAACTGCAAATGAAGCGTTTCTTTAAATATATTGTTAAAGGGCCAAATACATTATAGTCTTTCTGCCAGCTTAACTCCATAGGCTCTGCATTGCTCCAGGGCTCCTTCATCGGGCTGCCATAATGCACCGAGGCCCTCCTCAGTAACGTTAAACCCACATTCCTTAAGGGCTTTAGTCATGATTTTAGGAGATTCACCGCTCCAGCCATAGCTGCCGAATCCAGCCGCTTGTTTATTTTTAAATCGAAGCCCCTTCATTATTTCAAGCATAGCTGCCATAGCTGAAAGAATACCGTTATTAATAGTAGAAGAGCCTGCTACAACTAGCTTTGCCTTAAAGACTTCAGCGATTACATCATTTTTATCTGCCTTTGCAACATTGAAAAGCTTAATGTTGAGGGTTGGGTCCACTGACTTAATTCCTTCTGCAATGGCTTCAGCCATTCGTTTAGTGGCATCCCACATGGTATCATAAATCAATGTAACTTGATGCTCCTGATAATTCTGGGCCCACTTGAGATATTGCTCTACAATTTGAGTTGGATGATCCCTCCAAATAACACCATGTGCTGGACAAATCATGCTTACTGGCACATTGAAATCCAGTACTTCTTTAATTTTCTTAACTACCAGTGGGCTGAAGGGTGTCAAAATATTGGCATAGTACTTAATCGCCTCTTGATAAAGCTCTGCCTGATCTACCAGGTCATTATACATTAACTCAGAGGCATAGTGCTGACCAAAGGCATCATTGCTGAATAGTATCTCGTCTTTGGTATAATATTCAAACATACTGTCCGGCCAATGCAGCATCGGCGCCTCAATAAAAACAAGCTTTCCTTCACCCAGGTCCAGGGTGTCGCCTGTCTTAATCTCAATAAAATTCCAATCCTGATGAAAATGCCCCTTTAATGATTTAATTCCGTTGGCTGTACAATAAATGGGAGTATCAGGTATTTCTTTCATCAATTCCGGCAACCCACCACTGTGATCTATTTCGGCATGGTTTGCAATGATGTAATCAATTTTCTTTAAATCAATTACTTTTTTGAGATTTGCCACAAACTCGTCGTCAAAGGGCTTCCAGACGGTATCGATTAAAGCTACCTTTTTATCCTGAATCAAGTATGAATTGTAGGAGGATCCTCTATGGGTTGAATATTCTTCTCCATGAAAGGTTTTAAGCTCCCAGTCTATTTTTCCCACCCAAGTAATTCTTTCATTAATTTTAAACATTTTAATACCCCTTTCTAAACAAATCTTTTAAATAGAATATTATTTTCTGTATGAACATGCATATACATGTCGGCTACAAAGGCCTTTAGCTTCTCATATACCAGCTGAAAGGTGGTACAGCCATCTGCCGGTGCTTTAAAATGCTTGGTCAAATCAGTAATTTGATGAAGCGCATCCCCGGCATCGTCATGTTCTCCTTCTAGGGCTTCAACTAACTCCTTAAGCCTTGGGCCACCTTCACTTATTTTAGGAAACAATTGAACCTCTTCCTTTACCAGATGATTCTCAAGCTCTGTTTTTAACCCTCCAAAGACTTTATGAAGCTCAAAAAGCTCTGGATGTTTATCACCATGTACCATAAGGATTTTAAATATCAATTCAGATATAACCGGCAGCTCTTTTTTTAAGTAGCTGTGGTGTTTGTTAACAATCCGTTCAATTAATTGCTCTGTTGAAAAATCGGAAAGCTTCATTTTTTTAGAATCAACTTCTAATTTTTCAGCCCTTTCCATCGCCTCCTCTGCATCCTTAATCAGCCCTTCGATATCCCTGGCATCCCTTTCTATAGCTTCTTTAATCGTTCTGTCACCGCCACAGCAAAAATCTACATCATAGTCCATATAAACCTTCACCAATTCCGGATGTAAAGTGACACTTTCTCCAATTGTAAGATTCATATCTAGTTTTTTCATAAATATAACCCTCCCTTAAATTATGGTTGTATATTGATTTCATCATACCACCCTATACACATTGATAATGTGATTCGCCTCACACCATCTATATTTTTTATGTATAGTCCTTCTGATCCTACAGCTTATTTTTACAGCAGCGCTGCTTTTACATGCCTTTATTTATTCAATATATTTCTTTTAATTTAGTATTCTTAAAGTATCTTTTGGCTATACGATTTTTCTATATTGATTAATTTTACGGATCATGTTACTTTTCAAGGCTTATGAAGTAAGTATTGAAAGTATCAGTATTGTAAATACTATAACCGGCAGAACTAATAATAATTGGAGGTGCAGTATGTACAGAAAATTATCTAGATTATTTATGCTCTCTTTTCTCATAATAAGTCTGCTGCTTATCTCATGTGGCAGAACAGAAAGGCCACCCGAAGGAGAAGGCGTTGAAAATCCCTATAACCCTGTCGGTGAGGATGTCAGTAATGAACTGAAGTTACAGTTGGAATTGGAATCAGGTGTTTCCAGTATTAGTCTCCTGGAAAAGACAGACTGGCTTATTGCCACCATTCTGATAGAAGAGGGTCTTAATGAAAATAAAGCTGAACAGCTGGCTAAAGGATATGGACAAAAAATTAAGGAAAGGTACCCGGATAGAAAGGTAAGAGTTCAGATTGAACAAAAGAAGCATATCGTTTATGATTACGAATTAGAATGAAACTACCCCTAATGTAAAAGCTTAGTACCTGGTCATCTAAATAGCGAAACCACCTGGAATATCCCAAAATAGCTTTATCTTTAATTCGCCATATTATCGATATGGCTTCCTTTTCGCTTGTTTTTGGAATAATAACACCATGCCCCTATCTCGTCATTTAAATGACCGGCGTACTGCAATAAAGAAGGGATTAAAAACAATCCATGGTACTGATACCAAAGGTATTGCAAAGATACAAATAAAGTTCTTCATCTATCTTTAGATTTTTAACATATTTTTTAGAAGTTGTAAATTTTTTAGGTTTACCCAGAACATGATAGTTTCCCCAATAAGTTATTTGACTGACGGAAAGATAAAAGCTATCCATACAGGTAAAGCATCTACGAAGCTTAATCCTGGTATATGTGTCCTTTGAAGAATCTATTTTATTAAGCATTATTAAAGATGAGTAGTAATGATTTTCAAGTTCCTTCTTAAGCTTTTTAGGGTCTGGTATAAGCTCTAAAGGCTCGATTATCTTCATATTTTCCACCCAATCTCTACACTTTTCACAGAAGGGTCTTACCTGTAATGATGGATAGCTTGCAGCAATGGCTGGTAATAACAGTATTAAAAACTTAACTAACCAGATTAAATATATCGTCTGGCCCCTTATGATATACGGATGATACCCACCTATGTATATTTCCCATCCTGAATCAGCCATAAACATTATGGCATACAATAAATCCCTTGGATTCCAAATAAGTAGCTTTCTCTTAAAGTTAAAAAATACCCAAAAGACTCCGGTAAAGTACTCCGCCATCAAAATAATCCCTGCGAACAGGAAAATAGCTATAATTCGATGTCTTACATTACTAATCCATATACTTACTCGGGCAATTAATCCTAAAATCCCCCCATAGATTAAGGTTCCAAAAGTAACCGCCATATAAAATATTGGCCCATAATTATATAGCAATATCACTGTTATTAAGCTATATATAAAGCTTAGCAAAAAGATTACAATGCTTGAAAGGAGTAACATAATACTAAAGGGTTTAATTGACAGCTTCAGAGATTGTTGATAATATAATTGTTTTTTCTTAAATAACCATTGCACAGACTTTTCTCCCCTTTAAATGGCAAAAATACTATATACTAAGATAGCACAGGACAAATTTAATTTGTGTCGAACATTGTATAATTATAGAAAATAGTGCCATATTCCTACCTTTTTCTTCAAAAACTAAAAAACCCAATATGGAATATATGAAAAAATCTCTTTTATCAGCATACACCAAGCCTATAACTAATATAAGATATTGTAGACAGAAATACTTTTCAATTTAAGGTGATGCGATGGGAGAGCACATTGTAGTGGCCATTTATGCCAGAAAATCCAAGGAAACTGACAAGGGAGAGTCCGTAATCAATCAGGTAAAATCCTGTAAGGAATACGCCGAGGCTTTTTTAGCTAATGAAAATATTCAATATCTGATTTACATTGACGAGGGCTTTTCTGCTAAGGATACCGATCGTCCCGAATTTCAAAAATTGCTTCATGATGCCAAGCTAAAAAAATTCCAAATTTTAATCTGCTACAGGCTAGATCGTATCAGCAGAAATATTTCTGATTTTACCGGCATCATTGATTTATTTGAAAAAAACAATATTGCCTTTGTATCTATCCGGGAAAGATTCGACACTGCTACTCCCATGGGAAGGGCTATGATGTATATATCCAGTGTTTTCGCACAGCTGGAAAGGGAAACCATTGGGGAACGTATTCGAGATAACTTTCTTAAGCTTGCCCGAACTGGCCGATGGCTGGGCGGAAAACCCCCAACCGGTTACTGTGGAAGCCCTGTGGAGTATCTGGACGATAATTTTAAGAAGAAAAAAATGCAGCAGCTAAGGCCTATACCCCAGGAGCTGGCTTTAGTAAAGCAGCTCTATCGTAAATACATTGAGTTGGGCTCTCTGAACCGACTTTTAAATTGGTCCCTCGAAAATCAGATTAAATCAAAATATGGAAATGATTTTAATCTTCGGTCCTTAAGGCTTATTCTCACCAATACCGTTTATGTGATGGCAGATGAAAAAATATATACATGGCTTCTGAAAGAAGGTATTGATATTGCCAGCGCTAAGGCCGAATTCAACGGTATAAACGGCCTATTTATTTATAACAAATACAATAATCAAAGAAACTGCTCTGCCAAAATTAGAAAAAAGGAGGAGTGGATTGCCGTGGTGGGAAGCCACCCCGGTGTTATTTCTTCAAATGACTGGATTCATGTTCAAGAAATGCTTAGAAGAAATTCCGCCAAGGCGCCAAGGAGTGATACCGGGGAATATGGGTTGATTACATCATTGTTAAGGTGTGCTTGCGGGTCTGGCATGAAAATCACCTTTAAATACACTAATGGCCGGGTTCGTCATTACTATTATAAATGCAAAATGAAGGAAGCTTCTCGGGGAAGCCGATGTCAAGGAACTAACTTGAATGGTGCTGAAGCCGATGCCTTGATAATTAAGGAAATACAGAAATTACAAGCCCACCCCGAAGAAGTATATTCCCTGCTGGCGGAAAAAAACAGTGGCCTTGAAAAATCTACTACTCAATTTAATGGAAAAAGGGGGCTATTTGAAAAGGAGTTAACAGAATGTAGGGCTGCTATTCAAAACCTGACAGTTCAACTATCCCAAAATCATAACTCTACGGCAGCTAAATATATGATTAATCAAATTGAAGTCCTTGACCAAAGGATGAAAGAAATCGAGCACCAGCTAAAGCTCATCAAAACCCCTAATATATCTTCTCTTGAAAAACAAAGCCTGGAAATTATCTATTCCCTGGCCAGTCAATCAAATGATTTTTTTCACAAGCTGACCATCACCGAGAAACGAAGAATATTAAAAGCAATCATCAAGGAAATTCAATGGGATGGGGAAAACTTGAAAATATTTTTTAAGTGAAGTTTTTCTGTACTGATGGCATCCACCTAAAGAATCTTGCCTGATATTTGCCTTTCATCATAAAGTTTATCCCTCCCTGTGTAAGTATATTGAAATATCCTACTTCTTATAGCTTCTGGGTTGCGGAAGGGGCAAGCGCTGAAAAATTAACAACTAAACTGCTATTTAGATAGAGAATTTTTGAAGTCTTTGGTATAATAATAGCAAATTCACCTGTAAAGGAGCATATCTAATGTATAAAACCATTCAAAAGGGCAGTAGGCGCAGGCATAAGGGGGGTATATTAAAAAAGCTTCTATTCTGCCTTTTCGGACTTATCTTTTTGGCTTTTCTTATTTTCACATATTGGCTGGGAAAGCAGGTCGCAGCAGGTTTGTTATATCAAAATGTCGACAACGATACGAAGGAGAATAGTGTTAAGCAGTTGGAAAAGTGGGGCTATGACCTAGCCGCCTTTGAGATGGCCTATACGCCTGAACAATTTACTTTAAAGGCTGAGGATGACAATATCATTCCTGTTTATGCCTTTACCGCCAATGGAGAAGCCGATAATGATACGGTGATTCTAGTACATGGAGCTGGCGGTGATCATGTTAGTGTGTACCCCGTAGCTGAAGTCTACTTGAAAAATGGCTGGAATGTAATTACTATTGATCAACGGGCCAGCGGAGATTCTCTAAATGAAATTGTCACCTTCGGTTATTATGAAAAACTAGATGTAAAGGCCCTGGTAGATTATACTCAAGAAAAGGTTAAGAATCATAAAGTGGTTGTCCATGGCATCTCCATGGGGGCTGCCACCTCAGGCCTTTATGCTGCAACGGAACATGCTAAAGATAGTCTGGATTATGTCATTATGGACTCCTCCTATGATAGCATGGAAAATATGTTTTTAGCTGTTTGGAATCAAATGGAAGAAGCTAAAAGCTTACCTACAGCTTATGTCCTATGGAGCGGAAATTGGTATTTAAAGCTGCGCTACGGCTTTGGTTTTAATGATGTTGATATTGTAAATGCCCAAAAGAGTAATGAAATTCCCACCTTGGTTATTCAGGGTACAAAGGACACCCTGTGCCCACCGGATATGGGTGAACAGATATATGAAAATATCGCCTCAGCTGAAAAGGAGCTATGGATGGTGAATAGTGCCCATATCGAAGCCTATATAGATTATCCTCAGCAGTATGCTGCCAAAGTAATGGACTTCTTGAATAAATAATCTTGCTGTAATGAATCGTTTAAGCATTATATGTATTAAGGTTACTTTCGTATTGTTCCTAAATTTTAAAGGCTAGTCTATTCAAAAGACCAGCCTTTTTTCATTCTTTAATAGCTATTCTTGGTAATTTAACTCCCAAATATAGTCGAAGGGGTCCTGCACCTTGGCGTAGATAGAACCCCAAAAGGTGGGTTCCAATGGAGTAATGACTTTACAATTCCTGTCAATAAATTCCTCGTAAATGGATTTAATCGCTTCTTCTGATTCGATTTCCAGCCAAATTGAAATGGTATTCCCCCTGGTCAAGGGATGGTTGTCCACCACATCGGTGGCAGATATGGTCATGTCTCCAAAGGCCATAGTGGCATTCATAATATAGTTTTTTTGATGAGCATCGACCTCCATTTCTGCCTCTCTGTAGGTAACCCTTTCCAGAATAGGCACCTTAAACACTGTGGAGTAAAAATCCAAGGCCTCTTGACAATTACCATTAAAATATAAAAAGGGAAGTATGGTTTTAATCATGCTACAGCCTCCTTCAATTTTTTATATTATACCACGCCTCCTTTAAAAAAACTTCTTATTATTGCTGTCTTATCATGCAAGTTTATTTTATCATACTATAATCCCTTTCATCTCAATAAGCTGTTATTTCTCCTGGTCGCATTTTTATTGACATACCTGAAGCCATCTCTATGGCAGACCGGGTTATGGTTCTTTCCAATCGCCCTGCCACTATCAAGAGCATATATGATATCAAGCTCACCTGCCAGGACGGAGAGGCTTCGCCGATTAAATGTCGAGAGGCCCCCGAGTTCAGACACTATTTTAATCAAATATGGAGGGAGTTGGATGTTTATGTTCAATAATCGTAGACAGAAGCTACAGGATGAAAAATATTCCCCCAGCCACTTGGCCTATTTAAAGGGATTAAAAATGGAAAAAACTCAAATCCTGCTCTCTCAAATAGGTCTATTGATTTTTCTTCTGGTATTATGGGAGCTGGCAGCCCATTTGAAATGGATAGACCCATTTTTCACCAGCAGACCCACCTCCATTGTCAAGCTCATTGTAAACTTGGCAAAGGATGGTTCAATTTTTATGCATACGGGCATTTCCCTATTTGAAGCAATTATGGGATTTTTATTGGGGACAGTTTTGGGCACCCTAATCGCTATTTTACTATGGTGGTCAGATTTCGCCGCCAGGGTTTTTGACCCCTACCTGGTGGTATTAAATGCCTTACCTAAAATTGCCCTGGGCCCTATTATCATTATCTGGGCCGGTGCCGGAATGCGGGGAATTATTGTAACTGCCCTGACAATTTCATTGGTGGTCACAATTCTGGCCACCTACAATGGCTTCAAGGAGGTAGATGAGGAAAAAATAAAAATGCTAAAAACCTTTGGCGCCACTAAGCTACAAATATTAAAAAAGGTCGTCCTTCCCGCCAATGTTCCCAATATGATTAACACCATGAAAATAAACATAGGTATGTCCTGGGTTGGGGTAATTGTTGGTGAATTTCTGGTTTCCAAGGCAGGATTGGGTTATTTGATCGTTTATGGCGGGCAGGTCTTTCGATTAGATATTGTCATGGCAGGGGTAATCATTCTAGCTGTGGCAACAGCATTAATGTATCAGTTTATTGCCAGACTTGAAAACAAATTTTTAAAATGGAAGCAATAATATCATGAGGAGGCCCTTCATTATGATGAGCCTCCTTCTTTACTCCTTTTCGCATTTATAAATCACACAAATATAAAATTCCCTCAATTAAACAACATTTGTACAGGTATTTATTTTTTCCAGATCATCAAAAATGTTCTTTGACTATAATTGATAGGCTTCACCTATATTATATTGTATACTAGGTAAATTACAAAAAAATAAGAATTGGCTCAAGGCGAATTCTTTATTCTTTCCGTATAGACCGTCATCCTCTAAAAACATGTTTTTCCTCTTGTACCATCCGAATTGATATAAAAACCATCAACAATTTCGTTTATTCCACCATCAAATAACCATTTATTTGATTCAATAAATTCTATGAATTGATTATAAAACATACCGTACGTTACCGCTTCCGGTACAGATACACATCCTCTTATCTCAAATCCTTTAATTTCGTTGAATCTATCCAAATATCATCCTAATAATCATGAATCCTATCGAAGGAACCAATAAACTTCCTAGCCCTGTATAAAAGGTCGCTATCATCGCCCCATAGGGGACAAGCTTAGCATCGGTGGCAGCTAATCCCCCAGCGACACCGCTGGTTGTACCGATTAACCCACCATAGACCATGGCAGCCGTTGGGCTGTTAAGTTTAATTACAGGTGCAATAAAGGGTGTAATTACCATTGTTAAAACAGATTTTACTACTCCCGCAGCTATGGATAAGGCGATGACTTCAGAGCTTACCCCTAAGGCTGTTCCTGCTACAGGACCAACAATGAAGGTAAGGGTGCCCCCACCGATCGTTGTGATCTCTGCTGGATCTGTATAGCCCAGTAATACAGCTACAAAAGCTCCTACAAAGAAGGAGAAAAACACGCCTACCAGCAGGGATACAATCCCTGGCAGCCCGGCCTTCTTTAAATTTTCCATTTTAACACCGTAGGCTGTAGAAATAATTGTATAGTCCCTCAGCATAGCTCCTCCCATTAGCCCTGTACCGGCGAATATTGGTATATCAGCAATACCACGGGAACCCCCGGTATATTTACCTGCAATATAGGCTAATATTAACCCCACTATAATGGCAACAGCCGAGCTCATTCTTTCCTGCTTGAGTCTTTTTGTAAGCCCGTAGGAGACAAGCATAATTAAGGCAATTAGCCCAAAGGCAGCCACTAATCCATAGGAAGTAAATATTGTTACAATATGATCCTTGACCATTCTATTCACATCTCCCTTTTATCCAAATAGGTACTAATTTTTAATCAATTGATGATTGACTTGTCGTCCGGAAATTCCTCCCGGGGTACTAGCTTTGAGATCAAAGGCACTAAAAACAGGGCACCGATAGTAGCGCCTCCCCCTGCTACAAAGGCTACTAAGCCTCCTGAAAAGGCAGATACTACATTTTGAATAGATGACATAGCCACAATAACAGGAATATAAAGGGCGCTTAACAACAAAATACCATTTTTTGTCTTTTGACTGAAGTCTTTTCCCTTCCCTTCATAGTAATTGCTTATTAAAATTAAAAGCAGCATGGCGAAGCCTACTCCACCCACATCACCCTGAACGCCAAGAATACTTCCCAATACTCTTCCAAAAAGAGTACCAATAAACATACAAAGTGCCACCAGGCCCAAACCATATATTTCCATATACTTTGCCGCCTCCTTTAGCTTTTATAATACTGGTGCTAGAAAATATTCATTTCCTTCAACCGCTGAATTTCTTCATGGGTAAGGCCCACAAAATCCTTCAATATTTCCTCTGTGTGCTGTCCTAATACAGGTGCGGGCATCCTAACGGTTCCTTGACTTTCTGACATTTTAATCGGAACCCCCGGTATTTTTACGCTTCCAGCCTTTGGATGCTCTACCTCCACCAGCATTTCTCTAGAAATAACCTGTGGATCATTAACAACCCCTTCCATATTGTTAATAGGTCCATTTGGAACTCCTGCATCATCCAATATGCTTTGCCATTCCCTGGTAGACCTTCGTTTAATTGCTTCTGCCAGCTCCGGCCGTAGGGCATTATAATTTTCTGCCCTCAATGGATTCGTTTTAAATAGCCCATGATCTGCCAGCTCTTCCTTACCAATTTCTACGCATAGCTTTCTAAACAGGGTGTCGTTACCTGCTGCAATCATAATCTCTCCATCTGCTGTTTCAAAGGGCTCAAATGGAACAATTGATGTATGTCTATTCCCCTCTGGCTTAGGTGCAACCCCAGTGGCAAAATATCTTGCTATTGCATTTTCTAATATGGATACCTGACAATCCAGCATGGCCACATCCACCTTCTGTCCTACACCAGCTATATTTCTATAATTAATGGCTGCTAAAATACCTATAGCAGTATACAATCCTGCTGTAATATCGCCGATGGATGGGCCAACTCGTGTAGGTCTACCGCCCTTTTCTCCCGTAATACTCATAATTCCTCCCATTGCCTGCACTACCCCGTCATAGGCAGGGCGGTTACTATAGGGACCTGTATGCCCAAATCCAGAGGCAGCTGCATAAATAATTTGAGGATTTACTTCCTTTAGAAGCTCATATCCCAAGCCAAGCTTTTCCATGGTACCTGGACGATAGTTTTCTACTACCACATCTGCTTGCTTCACCATTTTGATAAAAAGGTCCTTTGCCTCCTGCTTTTTTAAGTTCAAGGTAATACTTTTTTTGTTTCGGTTAATATTCATAAAATATGCGCTTTCCTCATTAATATAAGGACCAAACTGCCGGGAATCGTCTCCTGTTTTTGGGACTTCAATTTTAATTACATCTGCCCCCAGATCACCTAAAATCATTGTTGCATAGGGCCCTGCCAAAACCCTCGTTAGGTCTAGCACCTTTATGCCTGCTAATGCCTGTTTCATTTTCATACCTCCTTAAATGTAATTATTTTAATCATTTTAATTACATTGCAAAGTTCATACCAGCTACTAGGTCCCTATTTATGAGGATATTTAGGCATTACTGTATCAAAAAATAAAAATAAGTGGTAAATAAATTACCACTTTGGTAAAAACATTACCACCTTAATCATTCTTTTATATGCTTAATTTATATTTTTGTATCTTCCTTCTGAGGGTAAGCCTAGAAAGCCCTAAGTCTTCTGCCGTCCTGGTAATGTTCCAATCATGCTTTTCCAGTGTCTTTTTAATAATAGCTTCCTCAGCAATTTCTAAGCTGTTAAAGTCCTCTGGCTTTGGCTCCTTTGGAATAAAGTTTACAATTTCCTTAGGTATATCCTTTAAAGATATGATCTTATCTTTTTGAAAAATCATAACCCTCTCAATCATATTTCTTAACTGCCTTACGTTTCCTGGCCAATTGTATTGCCTTAAGACCGCCATAGCATCTGGGTCAATTCCAATAACTGCTTTATTTAACTTTTTATTATATTCATCAAGAAAATAGGCAGATAAAATAGGGATGTCTTCCCTACGTTCTCTAAGGGGAGGCAAATTTATGGGAACAATATTCAATCGATAATATAAATCTTCCCTGAAGGTTCCCCTTTGAATTTCTCTAAGAAGGTATTTATTGGTGGCAGCTACAATGGTAGCTTCAAATTTCCTTTCCTTTAAGCCGCCTACGCTTCGGTAACTTTTTTCTTGTAACACCCTTAGCATTTTGGCCTGGAGCTCAATATCCATATCAGCAATTTCATCAAGGAAAAGCACACCTCTATTGGCAGCCTCTATTAGTCCGGCTTTGTAAGATTTTGCATCTGAAAAGGCTCCTTTTTCATAGCCAAAGAGCTCACTTTCCTGTAGATTTTTGGGAATAGCTGCACAATTAATGGCCATAAACCTATGATTATCTCCAACCTTCAAGCTATGAATTAGTTTGGCAACAACCTCTTTACCGGTTCCACTTTCTCCCTCTAAAAGAATACATGTATCATAGGGTAGTTGCCCAATCTCCATTATGGTTTCTCTAATAGCTTGTATTTTCTCAGAGTTGCCAATTAATAAAGTATTACTAGTGCTAATGTCTATTTCTTTTTTTATACGTATATACTGTAGCGTTTGTTCAATGGATTGCTGTATTTCGTTTAAGGAAAAGGGCTTAACGAAATAATCATAGGCACCATCCTTCATTGCCCTTACTGCCAGCTTAATTTCGTTCAAGTAAGTAATCATAATTACAATGCAGGTGGGTTTTATGCTTTTAATATGCTTTAAAACTTCTAATCCATCTATGCCTGGCAGCCTAATATCAACTATAGCCAGGTCAGGTGATTCATTCTTTAATACCTTTAAACCTTCTTCTCCCGTTTCTGCTGCTATAACCGTTAATCCTAGCTTTTCTAAGCCCATCTTCAGTGAAAGTCTTATACTTTTCTCATCATCGATAACTAATATTTTCACCAGCTTCACCTCCGCTTAACGACAGCTTACACATCTGTAGGTAGCTCAACGCTAATCTTAGTTCCCACCCCCTCATTACTGTCTACATTAACAAGGCCATCATGCTCCTTAATTATTTTATAAGCAATAGAAAGTCCTAAACCATTTCCATCCTTTTTCGTAGTATAGAAGGGATAAAATATTTTGTCGAGACTTTGCCCATCTATACCAATACCATTATCCTGAATCGAAATTAACACAGACTTCTCCTTTCCCTGAATACTGATGGAAACGTTTCCACCCTCTTTGACTGCCTCTATAGTATTTTTAAAAATGTTTATGAAGACTTGTTTAAGCGCTCTTCGATCCCCCTTTAGGGAAATGCATCTATGTTCATAATTCTTTTTTATTTGTATTGCTTTCTCACTGGCTTTAGCTGTGAAAAGATAGACAATGTTATCGATCAAATCAGCTATGTTGATAATTTCTTTTGTTAGTATCGAAGCTCTGCTAAAGTCTAAATAGTGAATAACCAACTTATTTAAATCTTCTATTTCCTCTTGTAAAGTAATTAACACCTCATTTTTACTTACAGCATCATAGGAGTCATCCCTTAAAATCTCCATCAGATTCCTCATACCTGCCAAGGGATTACCAATATCATGAATAATGGAAGCCGATAGCTCTCCTAGGGTACGAATACGATCCTCTCTTCTAAGTTCCAGCTCTATCATTTTTATTTTAGTTAAATCCTTAAACAATAGGACTACGCCAATAATATTATTCATTTTATCCAATACACAGGAGACCGTAAAGCTGATAATCATCCTTCGCCCTGAAAGGCCCTTGGCAGTCATCTCAATATCTTTAACAACCTTATTGTTTATCATTACATCCTCAATGATGGAACCCAGGTCTACACCAATGCTATCTAAAAACACCTTAATATGCCTTCGCAGAAATGTATTCTGAGGAAATTCTAATAGATTCTCTGCTTCCTTATTATAAATTGTAATCAGGTATTCTTGATTAATTACAACGATACCATTAGCTACACTACCCAATATATTATTTAGATATTGCTGAAGATGATTTTCCCTGATATAAGACTGATTCAACTTATTAAAGCTTTCATTTAATTGAATTGTCATACCATGAAAGGCACCTTCAAGCTCTCCTATTTCGTCTTTAACCTGCATCTTTAAGTCTTCAGCTATTTCACCCCTGAGACCATAGCTTAACTGCCTGACTTTATTTACTAGCATTTCTATAGGATTAGTAATTTGTTTTGCCAATATAAAACCAGATAATAGGGCTATAAAGATAACTGCCATTATCACAAGCTTTAATTGTCTTTTTAACTGAATTACCTCTAAAAAAACTGTGTCTTGATGTTGCTCTACGACAACCATCCAATCCTCATCAGGTACAAAGGAAATCGCTCCATAATAAATTTCATCTTCAACCTTGTAGGAAGCCATCACATCCCGTTTATTCCTTAAGATGTTGATAAAATCAGTTACTTCCTCCTCTACTTGAACATGGCTGTTAGGAATCATAATTAAATCCTTTGAACTGGTAATATCAGGATGAATCGCCATAACCCCCTGGGCATCAGCTACCCATATGATACCGTTAAAATGGGCTTGCGTACGCTGAACGATCTGTATAATATTTTTTAAGGGGAGTCCAGCACCTATTAATCCAATAATTTCATTTTTAGAATTATACACAGGAGCAGCAATAATAAAGTGGGGTTCATTTAACACACTGCTAACTAACAAAGGGCTTACCGTAACCTCTTTACCATCCATAATGTCCCAATAATAGCTTCGATCCTCATAGCTTCTACTCTTAACATGGTCATTGGCTGGTTTAGAAAATACCATCTGGGATTCGTTACTCATATAAAAAATTAAATCAAAATAAGTAAAATTATCATATATTCTAAAGATCTCTCTTTTTACCTCCTCTAAATCTCCATAGCTTTGGGAGGAAAAATTTGCTGCGGTAATCACCGTACTTTTTGCATTTTCTAAGTAAATATGAATCTGCTGACTAATCATTCTGGAAATCACAAGATTTTTATTTACAACATTTACCTCTATATTTTGGGTTGCTATATATTGAGATAACATCCCCGTTAAGAGCACACATGCAATTGCAAAAACCATAACAAAAAATGGTATTTTAAATTTTAAGCTTCTTTTATTCATACCTTTTACCTCGTCAAAGATCATTCATTTAGTATTCTGTATTTCTATGACATATCCTGTTATCATAGTACTTTTTTTAAAGTTAATCTAATGTGGAATAGGGCTAAAACAAGGACAGTATTAATAGGGCTAGAAATATAGTTATGTTATGGATAGGCGTGATTGCGGATAAGCTTTTGCTTTAAAGACAGGGCTAGACTACGTTAATAGGGGAACAGGCCTCTCAGCTAAATATTGCTTTGACAAGAATTATTCTGGCTGTTACAAAAGTAAAACAAATTTTTAAAATAGAAGCAATAATACAGCAGGAGGCCCACTATTAGTAGTTGACCTCCTGCTCCTTTACTCAGCAGCCAGTAATTGCTGATAGCCGCCTTCTTTTCTCATTTTTTGAATCACCACGAAGCACACAATGGCTGCCGTTATACCCACCATGCTGTTACTGATCATCATGGCAAGGCCTACGCTTTCACTGCCTAAGCTGGTGAATCGCTGCAATAGGTATAAGCTGGGGATTCTAAATAAAAATAAACGAAGAAAGTTAATCACCAGTGTCAGCCTTGTATAGCCAAAGCCATAGAGAAGCCCCATAACCGATGAGGCAAGGGTCAGAGTCACAAGGGCATATCGTTCATACCGATAGATATTTTTAATTTCCTGGGCAAATTGAAGATCGCCCTTAGAAAATATGTTAATAATAGGGTCCATGAAAATAGTGGATAATACCAGGCCAATTCCTCCCATCACCAGGCTGATTACCAGGGTTTTTTTAAAGGCAGATATAGCCCTTTCAAAATTTTTATTCCCCAGGTTTTGGCTGATAATAGAGGCTTCACCATCCTGAAACCCATTGCAGGCGCTGGTTACGACTCCAGCTATATTATTTGAAACCCCCAGGGCCCCTACCACCATACTGCCATAGAAGGTACTCATGGAATTGACAATTACCTTTCCAAAGCTAAAGGCAAATTTTTCAAAGAATATGGGTAAGGCAAGGATGATAATTGGCCTTACCGTTTTCCTGGAAAAATCAACACTTTTTAATGACAATCTAAAAATATTATCTCGCTTTAGCATACTGATCATGGCATAGATTGTCAAAACAAGGTGAGCAATTAAAGTAGCTATGGCCATCATGGTAATACCATAGTTTAAAACATAGACAAATAGGGCCGTAAGGGGAAGCTTTATACCAATGACAATTAAATTCAAATATAATATTTTTTTGGTATTGCCCTTTGCCTTTTCTACAGCAATATAAACATTGTTGATAAAGATTGCAATAATCATAATAATTTCTACTATAAAATAATTGGTACCAACATTAATTAATTCTTCTGGGGTATTGGCCAGCCGCAGAATGGGCCTTGCCATGGGTACCATAATAAGTAAAATAAGGGCTCCAATTATTAAAGCCAGAAAAAATACCGTATTGACATATTTTTTTGCTATATCTATTTTACCTGCACCATAATATCTGGCTACAATGATTCCGCCCCCGACTGCCAGGCCGGCACCAATTGCGGCAATCATGGTTTTAATTTGAGCCAGATAGGCTACGGCTGAAACCACCTCTGTTCCCAAATGAGAGGCCATCATGGTGTCCAGAAAGCTAAATAGATGATTAAAACCATTATAAATAGCCAATGGCAGGGAAATAAGCCATACTACCCGCCACATGTTTCCCTCTAACACAAATTCTCTTCTGCTACGATCCTTAGAATTTAAAATTGCACTCATTTTTTGTCCGTCCTCTTTTATTTTGTCCTGGCCCAAGAAAAAGCCAACAGGCACTTACATTATACTTGAATCACAAACCCTATTCTGCACAAATCTTGCTTATTTTTTTATATTCTTTGCATATCTTGCTTTATTTTCGTAGCAGCATTATGATATATTTATGGTAGGTGATATTCGTGACTTAAATGAAAGGCGAGATGCCATTTTGTAAAGTGAAACGCAATATTTGAAACCGACAACTGAATATTTGTAAACGAAACGCAGTTTTTGTACTCGAGAAGCCAGTTTTGAAAACAAAAAGCCACTATTGTAACCCAAATGCAGTTTGATTTTCCGAAAAATCTGGTGTATTATGGGTTAAAATGGGCATGCCAAACAGAGATCGACTCCCTCTCGATTTTTTTGTAATCGGAGAATCCACCCCTGTTTTATGGATTAAGCATGGATAGTTGGCAGCGCAGTACTTAGTTTCTAATGTTACTTTTTGAGAAGACTTTGTTTTAGCGTGATGTTATCGGCTGCAACCGGTGAACATCCGAGTTTATGCAAAACCTCTTCTCCGTGGTAGAAGCTGAACGTTTCGTATGGGCTACGATTGTTCAGCTTTTTTCTTTTGTAGGAATTGATATGATTCATCATCGTTGTGATGTCTTCCTGAACTAGGTGATTAAAGCTTGTCCCTTTAGGAAGCACTCTACGAATCAGGCAATGATTGACTTCAATAGCCCCCTTCTGGTGAGGACAACCGGCATCGCAGTAATAAATCCGTGTGCGCAAATCAGGCCCATACTCAATAGCCTTGGGATTGGAAAACTCACTACCATTGTCCGTAAGAATAACAGGAAACAGTTTTCGAAACGGTTCACGTCCGAGCCGTTGATCAAGGTCATTAAATATATCAATTACCGATTGAGAGGTATTGGATTCCCTCAGGAAAGCAAGCATCAGATTAGTTTCTACGAAATGTATTGTTAGTAGGCACTTACCACCCTGGGAACCAATTACAGTGTCCATTTGGACGATCGCAGTATCAGGATTATCGTCAATGAAGCTTTGGAACGCCTCGTAGTTGCGACCAATTCTGCAGCCCTTGTCTACTTTAAATTCCGGCTTTTTATATCGCTCGCGGAACTTTACTTTCCTGGGTAAATCAATATTGCGCACATCGAGCAAGCAGGCATCGATGTAGTTATAGATGGTTTTTTCACTACACATTATTTCATCTTGATGAGTAACATAAATCTGATGGATGGATTGTCCCTGCTTCACCAGCGGACTGATAATTGCATTAAGTCTGGCTATCTCTTCTTCGCTGACACACAGACCACTACGGGATTCAGAAATAATTTTATGAGCTTTAACATGAGCATGCTCCGCATGGTAGAGGTTTTTCATCAAAGTACACTTACTGATCTGCTCGCAGCCATTGCAGACGTAAGGTACCCGAAATCTTGCAGTACAGATTTCCTCAATGAAGTCAGGGCAGTTGTGGTTACACTTTTGACAGAGTTTGCAGTATGCTGCTGAAAGCCTCGAGCATTCCTTGCCGCAGAGCCTTTTCTTTCTACAGTTAATACGGTTTTTGCAAGCATTGTATGGAAACCCTGGATATCCAGTGGCTACTTCTGCAAGATGCTTACGGACTTCTCTGGAAATCGTTGTCGGATTCTTATGCAATCTCCGAGCAATTTCTTTAAATGATACACTCTCTTTTAGGTATTTTTGAAGGGTTAGCCTCTCTTCGTATGTAAAAAACTTAGACATATTTTACTCTCCTTTTTGCCGCCAACCCATTTAGAATATATGGCAGAGAAAAGGTTTGTAAATAAAAAGATTGGTTCAAGACCAATCTTTTGTAAGCCAGATTGCAACCACCTGGAATTTATTCATTTTATCGCTTTATATATTTTAATTTCAATTGAAAGGGTTGCATTTCGATTTGCAATTAAAGGGTGATATTCGTGAAAAGAGAAAATATAGATTTTCATTATCCGGACGAATCCTTTTATCTTTCATATCGTGAGGTCTTTGGAAATTTCACTATGAAGGTCAATCATTTTCATAATCAATATGAACTATATTATCTTTTAGCCGGAGAACGGTATTATTTCATTAAGGATCGGGTTTTCCGAATTCAACCTGGTAATTTAGTCATGATTAATGCCCATGACCTTCATAAAACAACCGATGCTAACACCCAAAATCATATACGGATTCTCATTAATTTCAACAAAGATTTTTTGCCCTCCAGCCCAGGAATGAACCAGCTTTTAGAGACATTATTTGTTGATTCCTGTCATGTGGTTCCCTTTTTACCTGCCGATCAGCAATATGTTGAAACAGTCTTTAATCGCCTTATTTACGAGGCCCAGAGTCAGGGCTTAGGCTTTGAAATATCTTTGCAGTCTCTATTGATGGAGCTTTTGGTCTACACAAGACGATACATTGAAGAAAATCAAAATGTCAGGCTGGTTCCTCCCAGCCCAATGCACGAAAAGATATCTGAAATTGTTCAATATATTAATCAGCATTACGGTCACCCCTTATCCCTTCCTGGCCTGTCAAAAAAATTTTTTATTAGTCAATATCATTTAAGTCGAACCTTCAAACAAACTACGGGCTTCACTGTTGTTGAATATATCAATAACATACGAATCCGCGAGGCCCAAAGGCTATTACGGGAGACCAATCTTAAGGTAATTGATATTGCAGAAGTTGTAGGCTTCAAAAACGTATCTCATTTTGGAAGAGTTTTCAAAAATATTACCAATTATTCGCCTTTACTTTATAAAAGGCAGAATCGTTAGCCTAAAATCAAACAAAAAAAAAGGGACTGCTACAAGACGATTTTTTTCGTTTTATAGCAGCCCTTTTTTTAATTTTAGGCTTCCTTGGCAAAGGTTTTATACATAGACGCCTTGGCGCCACAGATTGGACATTTTTCAGGCAACTCTCCCGCCACTGTATGACCACAGACCTGACAGACATGGATGTCATCAATCTCCATATCCCTGCCCTGCTTCACAACATCCTGGGCATCCTGGAACAGCTTTGCATGGATCTTTTCGGCCTCCAGGGCATAATGAAAGGCCCTTTCTGCTCCTTTTTCTCCCTGAAATTGAGCTGCATTTAAATATACTGGGTACATTTGCTCTATTTCATGGAGCTCTCCATCAATTCCACCCTGCAGGTTTTGAACTGTATCTCCCAGTCCAAATACTGCCCCCGCAGTTACCGTATGATCCTTTTTTTCTGTTCCCAGCTCTCGAAAATGATTGTCTGCATGGGCATATTCTGCATTGGCGATGGCCCTGAAAAGCCTTCCGACATTGGGATAACCCTCTTGATCGGCAACATCGGCCCAGATTAAATACCGCATATGGGCCATACTTTCTCCACCATAGGCTGATCGAAGAAAGTCAGCGGTCATTGCATTTTTAACAGTCATATATAACTACCTCCTTTTGCTTTTATTTCTAATTATATCCATCTAAATTTAATATCATACCTACCATTCCCCCATGTTTTCTATCATTATTCATTGGTCGATCTGGCTGAATTCAAAAGTTTTTATCGCATCTTCCACCAACGTAGTGTCTGCAGCTGCTACAATTACGTAAAGACATAACAAAACTTTCCTGCCCCATTGTATACCTGGTCTTGTATTGGGGGCAAAGCTTAGCCCGCCAGTTCATTTCCTTCTTTTTGGCGGCCCAGCCCTTTCTGCCCGTGAAATATAAAATACCTGAAACCGCTACGGTTCCTATGGCTATTATGGAAACTAAAAATTCGTTATTCATAGTATCCACCTGACATTTCCTTTAATTTTTCATAATCTAATATCTTTAGCCCCTCACGGGTTCTTTTAATGAGCCCTCTTACGCATAGGTTCTTAATCACTCGGTTTAAATGCCTGTAGCTTACCCCCAAAAATGTCGCCAGCTCAGTCATATTACTGGTTTTAATCTCACTGATTAGTTTATTGTTATCATCACAGGCTATGGTGATCAAATAGCTGGCAAACCGAAGGGATAGGATTGATTTAAAGCCGTCATATTTGAAAGGGTATAGAGCTTATGGCTCAGGTTTTCTATGACAAATTTCAAAAAGATATGATCATTAGCGGCATATTCTCGTATATCCTCCATTTTTATACCAATTGCCAGGGTTTTTGTAATCGCCTCTACATTACATCTCACTTTATAATTCTTGAACATTTCCAAATCTCCAATAACCGAAGCGGGAAAGTAAAAGCGAACCAATACTGATTTGCCGTTTTCCAAGATGGTGTAGATCTTTAGCTTACCCTTTACAATAAAATAAAAGAATTTCAACTCTTCATCAATGCTGCAAACCAATTCCCCCTTTTCAAAGGAATAGAGGGTCATCAATTTTGCCATATCCCCACTAAACCTATCATCCAAATGAAAGGCCTTAATATAATGCCTTAGTAAACTTTCATTTTTTACTATTTCCATTGTTATTCCCCCTCTCCCTTTAGTATAGTGTTCTACGCTAAAGGAAAAAAGGACAGATGTCCTATTACTAAAAATAATATAGGTGCAGTTTTATGACAACCTATAGTAGTTACCTCCGAAGCTGAATATAATTATGAATTTTGTCATAAAAACACCCGCTGCAATAACCTTCTCAGCGGGTGAAATATAAATTTTAATATGGCTTTGTTGTGGTCAATCGGAATACATATATGGAAATTTCCCTATACATAACCTAAGTTTTAACTGCTTAGAAGTTCATTTAAAATAGCTTTTTCACCCCATAGGAATATTTTCTAGCATACTTAATTACTTCAATAAATCCCGAGACTGTATCTAAAGAGGTAAAGCAGGGAATCTTGTAATCAATGGAGCTTCTTCTCAGCTTAAAGCCCAGCCGGTCTACAAGCTTACCCTTTGTTGGGGTATTGATCATCATCACCGTTTCCCCTGCTTTAAAGGATTGAACAGCGGCAGTTAGGTCTTGATAAACCTCATCAACCTTAATCCCATTGTCCCTTAAGAAGCTGCCTGTTTTCTGGGTGGCCGTCAGCCTAAAGCCCAGGCTATGGAGCTTTCCGGCAATTTCAAGGGCTTCCCCCTTATCCCGGTCTGATATGGATAACAGCACTGATCCAGTGGAAGGGATTTTCAGTCCTGTGGCTTCAAAGGCCTTAAACAGGGCCTCCTGGTAATCAGCCCCTACCCCCATTACTTCACCGGTGGATTTCATTTCAGGACTCAGGCTGATATCCACCTCTGCCAGCTTTTCAAGGCAAAAGACCGGTGCCTTTACAATGACATAATCGGGCGGCTTGGCAACGCCATCTTCATAGCCCATTTCCTTCAGGGTTTTCCCCGTCATCACTGCCGTTGCCAGGGAAATCATGGGAACACCCGTTACCTTCGATACAATGGGAACCGTTCGGGAGGCCCTGGGATTCGCCTCCAGCACCATTACCTGTTGATCCTTTACAACAAATTGTATGTTAATCAGTCCCCTAACCTTTAAGGCCCTGGCCAGCCTGCTGGTATATTCAACAATATCATGAATGGCCTTTTCACTGACATTTTGTACAGGATATACACTCATACTGTCACCGGAATGAACCCCTGCCCGTTCAATATGCTCCATAATGGCTGGTATAAACACCGTTTCTCCGTCACTGATTCCGTCAATTTCTACCTCCTGGCCTTCTATATACTGATCAAGTAATATTGGGTAATCCTGTTGATCCTGCCAGAATTGGCCGGCATAGTGCAGCAGCTGCTCACGATTCCAAACAATTTCCATGGATTGACCGCCGATCACATAGGAGGGTCTTACCATTAATGGAAAGCCCAGCTGCTTCATTGCCGCTTCCACCTGCTGCAGATTAATTGCAGTGGCACCCCTGGTCTGGGGAACTTTTAATGATGTCAGGAGCTTTGAAAATTTTTCCCGATCCTCTGCTATGTCGATGGATTCCGGGGAGGTTCCTAAAATCGGAAGGCCGTGTTCATGGAGGGCCTTTGTCAGATTAATAGCCGTTTGGCCCCCATATTGAACGATGACTCCATCTATTTTTTCCATCTCTGCAATATTGATAACATCCTCAGGGGTTAGGGGTTCAAAGTAGAGCTTGTCGGAGGTATCAAAATCTGTACTGACGGTTTCGGGATTATTATTGACAATCAAGGTTTCGATCCCCAGCTCCTTCAGGGCCCAGGCCCCGTGAACACAGCAGTAGTCAAATTCAATTCCCTGACCGATTCGAATGGGCCCCGAGCCCAGTATCATCACCTTCCTTTTGTTAAGGATTGCTACCTCATTTTCCCTTTCATAAGTGGAGTAAAAGTAGGGTGTAGCCGATTCAAACTCCCCAGCACAGGTGTCCACCAGCTTATAAACCGGGGTCAGTCCTACCTCCCTGCGATAATGACGAAGAGCCGCCTCTTCCATATTCAACAGAAGTGCCAGATGACGATCGGAGAACCCCATCTTTTTACAGTCCCTTAATAGTGGCTCCCGAAGACCGACCTTTTTGATTTCCCCTTCAAGCTCAATAATATGATGGATTTTAGATAAAAACCATGGATCAATCCCCGTTAACCGGTTTATTTTCTCTAGATCCATACCCCTTCTGACAGCCTCAAAAATACCAAACAGCCTTTGATCATTAGGATAAGATATGATTTCATCAATGAATTCCTGACTCCAGGCTGCCATGGTGCTGGTATAAATATCTCGACGCTTCCCCTCCAGGCTTCTAATGGCCTTCAACAGGGCCGCTTCAAAGGTTCTTTCTATGGCCATTACCTCGCCGGTGGCCTTCATCTGGGTTCCCAGGCTTCTGTCGCCGGTATTGAACTTATCAAAGGGCCATTGGGGAATTTTAACCACCACATAGTCCAGGGCAGGCTCGAAGCAGGCAGTGGTTTTCCCGGTAACAGGGTTTTTAATTTCATCCAGGGTTAGTCCAATGGCAATTTTAGCTGCAATCTTGGCAATGGCATAGCCCGTTGCCTTGGATGCCAGGGCACTGGAACGACTTACCCTTGGGTTTACCTCAATGACCACATAACTCATATTATAGGGGTTAAGGGCAAACTGAATGTTACAGCCCCCCTCCACCTTCAGCTCCCGGATAATGTCAATGGAAGCGCTTCTGAGCATTTGGTACTCTTGGTCACGCAGGGTTTGGGAAGGAGCCACCACAATACTGTCCCCAGTATGTACCCCCACCGGATCAAAGTTTTCCATATTACAAATGATAATGCAATTATCATTTTGATCACGCATGACTTCATATTCAATTTCCTTCCAATTGGCAACACTCTGTTCAATCAATACCTGACCAATCCGACTGTAGCGTAGCCCTCTGGATACAATCTCTGTAAGGGCCGCCTCGTCAGGGGCAATTCCGCCTCCGGTTCCCCCCAGGGTATAGGCTGGTCGAACAATCAGGGGGTATCCCACTTGCTTTGCAAACGCCAGGGCTGCCTCCAAGGATTCAACGATGGTGCTGGCAGGAATGGGTTGGTTTATTTTTTCCATGGTTTCTTTAAATAACTGACGGTCCTCTGCCCGTTTAATTGCCTCTACTGAGGTGCCTAACAGCTTAACATCATATTTTTCCAAAATTCCTGCTTCATAAAGCTCTATAGCCAGATTGAGTCCGGTTTGCCCTCCCAGGGTGGGTAAGATTCCCTGGGGCCTTTCTATTTCAATTATTTTTTCCAGGGCAGGCAGGCTTAAGGGTTCAATATAGATATGGTCTGCAATATGCTGGTCTGTCATGATGGTGGCAGGGTTGCTATTAACCAAAACCACCCTTAGGCCTTCTTCCTTTAAGGACTTACAAGCCTGGGTGCCTGAATAGTCAAACTCAGCCGCTTGCCCGATAACGATTGGCCCTGAGCCGATGACTAGTACTTTACTGATTTTATTGTCCTTAGGCATTGTTATTCCTCCTATACCGCTTGCTGATCCCTTTTGACATAATTAAGAAATTGATCAAAAAGATATTTGGAATCCATTGGCCCGGAGCAGGCTTCAGGATGATATTGTACGCTGAAAACCGGTAAATATTTATGTTTGATCCCCTCGATGGTGCCATCGTTCAAATTTCTATGGGTAACTGTAAGAAGGTTTGTGTTTAAGGTGCTTTCATCGATGGCATAGCCATGATTTTGGGAGGTAATATAGACCCGATTGGTTTTTAAGTCCTTTACGGGATGATTGGCGCCACGATGACCGAATTTGAGCTTATAGGTCCTTGCCCCCGAAGCCATGCCCAATAGCTGGTGCCCCATACATATTCCGAATATTGGCAGCTCCTTCAGCAGAGCCTTAATGGTTTCAACGGAATTTTGAAGGTTTTCAGGATTTCCAGGGCCATTGGATAAAAATAGTCCGTCGGGCTTGAGCTTTAAAATCTCTTCTGCTCCTATATCATAGGGCACTACCGTAATTTGACAGCCATAGGATTGCAAAATCCGAATAATATTCAGCTTGACTCCGAAATCCATTAATACGATTCTGGGCCCTGAACCAGGAATCATATAGGGGCTTTTGGTTGATACCTCTTCGGTGTAATTCTTTCGAAGGATATCAACCTGATCTATGGCCTGAAACAGTCCATCCTGATCCGCCAGACTGGTGGTAATGATTCCCTTCATGGTTCCCTTGTCTCTTAAATGCTTCACCAGCATTCTCGTATCAATTCCCTCAATTCCCATAATTCCGTTGGTTTGAAGATATTCCTCCAGCATCATTTCATTTTTCCAGTTGCTGGGTTCCTTACAGTATTCCCGCACCACCAGACCTTTAATAGCCGGCCGTTGGGCCTCTATATCATCATAATTGAGCCCATAGTTACCAATCATTGGGTAGGTCATTACTAGAATTTGGCCATTGTAGGAATAATCAGTGAAGATTTCCTGATAGCCTGTCATGGCAGTATTAAAAACCACTTCACCTACCTCACCCTTTAGGCTGCCAAAGGCCTTTCCTTCGAATATACTGCCATCCTCCAATACTAAATAGGCTTTCATTGTGCTCCCTCCATTTCCTGAAAGATCTCCTTCAAAACTGCCACGAGGCCATCGATTTCTTCTTTGGTTACAATAAGGGGTGGTACAAATCGAAGTACCTTCTCTGCCGTACAGTTGATGATGAAGCCTTTTTTAAAGGCCTGCTCCACAATGGGAGCCCCCCCTATAGTTAACACCAGCCCCAGCATTAACCCCATGCCCCTGACTTCCTTTACAAAGCTGAATTCATCCACCAGCTTTTGAAGCCTTTCCCTGAAATAGGCTCCGGTTGCTTCCGCTTGTTTCCATAGCCTTTGCTTCAGCATCGCTTCCAAGGTGGCTACCCCTGCCGTACAGGCCAGGGGATTCCCGCCAAAGGTAGTGCCGTGGTCTCCGGGCTTCCAGGCGGAAGCCACCTCATTGGTAGCCACAATGGCCCCAATGGGGAATCCTCCTGCCAGGGCCTTAGCCAGCGACATGATGTCTGGGGTTACGCCAAAGTTCTCATAGGCGAAGAGCTTTCCAGTTCTTCCAATACCACATTGAATTTCATCAAAGATTAATAGAATGTTCTCTTGATTGCAGAGCTCCTTAACTGCCTTTAAATAGGCAGCTTCAGCCGGGGTGACGCCCCCCTCTCCCTGCAGGGGCTCTATGATGATGGCGCAGGTATTGGGGGTGATGGCCTTCTTGAGGGCATCAATATCATTATATGCAGCAAATCCATAGCCTTCGGGCAAGGGGCCATATCCCTCCTGATATTTTGGATTATCGGTTAAACCAAGGGTCCCCAGGGTTCTTCCATGGAAGGAGCCCTTCATGGCAATAATCTCATATTTATGGGCACCATATTTTTGATAGGCATATTTCCTCGCCAGCTTGATGGCCGCCTCGTTGGCTTCGGCACCGGAATTGCAGAAAAACACCTTATCACCAAAGGAGCTTTCCACCAACAGCTTTGCCAGCCTTACCTGACTTTCATTCCAGAAATAGTTAGATACGTGCATTACCTTGGCAGCCTGGTCTTGAATGGCCTCAACCAGCTCCTGAGGGCTATGTCCCAGGCTATTGACGGCGATTCCGCCAAGAAAATCGATATATTCCCTTCCCTCGGTATCATACAGGCGGCATCCCTTACCTGAAACAAAGGCAATGGGCAGCCTTTTATAATTATTCATTAAGTATTGATTGCCAGTTTCCACAATTTCGTCGATTTGCATTTCAATAACCCCCTTAGGTCGTAATCATCGTTCCAATTCCATCATCGGTAAATATCTCAAGCAAAATTGAGTGATATTTTCTGCCGTCAATGATGTGGCAACGCTCCACTCCCTGGGTGACAGCCCCCATGCAGCAATGGATTTTGGGGATCATACCCCCTTGAATAATGCCCTTTTCAATATAGCCCTTCACCTCGGTGGTTTTAATTTCAGTAATGATTGTCTTTGGGTCCTTGGGGTTTTTTAATACACCTTCCACATCGGTAATCAGCACCAGCTTTTTAGCCTCCAGGGCCACCGCCAGCCTACCTGCCACCTCATCGGCATTAATGTTATAGCTTTCACCGCCGGCACCCATGCCAATGGGCGATATCACCGGCACATAGCCTTCTTTAATGACGGTATGAATAAGGCCCGTATTGATTTTTGTAATTTCCCCAACATAGCCCAGCCTGGGATCTTTTTGGGTGGCTTCAATCAGCCTACCGTCTTTACCGGTAAGGGCCAGGGCCTTAACATCATTACAATTCAACAGGCTAACAATTTCGCCGGCAATCTTTCCACCCAAAACCATTTCTGTAATTTCCATAGTCTTTTCATCTGTTATCCGCAGTCCATCAATAAACTGCGGCTCCTTCCCAAAGCAAGCCATCATCTCTGTAATTTCTGGGCCTCCGCCATGGACAATCACCGGGTTCATTCCTACATATTTCATGAGGGCAATGTCTTTGATGACATATTGCTTCAGTTCTTCATTAACCATGGCGTTTCCGCCGTATTTGATCACAACAATCTGATTGTGGAATTTTTGAATATAGGCCAGGCTTTCCACCAAGACGTGGGCCTTCTGCTGAGGTGTTAAATCCATTTTTTGCTTCCCCCTAGGTTCGATATGCTCCGTTGATTTTTACATAGTCATAGGATAAATCACAGCCCCATCCTACTGCCCTTTCATTGCCATTATTCATATCTACATGAATTTTAATATCCTGATGCTTTAACAGGGCTGCCACCGATTCCTCCTGGTAATTGGTTCCCTGACCCCCCTCGACGATTTTCACAAGATCAGGGCCGCTGCTAAGACTGATTTCAATTTTGTTTATGTCAAAGTTCGCATCGGAATAGCCTATGCTGCAAAGAATACGGCCCCAGTTACCATCCTCTCCAAAGAAGGCTGTCTTTACCAGATTAGAGGTCAACACCGCCTTTACTGCTTTTCGGGCATCTGACACATTGGGGGCATGATCTACCGCCACCTCGATGAATTTGGTGGCCCCTTCACCGTCCCTTACAATGGCCTTGGCCAGATATTCATGAACATACAGAAAGGCCTGCTCAAATTCCTTTCTTTGGGGATGCTGATGATTCATTATTTCATTGCCCGCCAGGCCATTGGCCATTACTGCCACCATGTCATTGGTACTGGTGTCTCCATCCACCGAGATCATATGGTAGGTTTGATCAGTGGCCTCCTTCAATAGGTCATTAAGATAGTCTGCTTCAATTAAAATATCGGTGGTAACAATGGCAAGCATGGTGGCCATATTGGGATGAATCATTCCTGATCCCTTGGCCATTCCCCCTACGGTAACCCTTTTCCCGTCAATTTCCACCACCACCCCGATGGTTTTGGGGGCCGTATCGGTGGTCATAATGGCCTCTGCCCCGGAACCCCCGCCTTCAGCGGAAAGGGCCGCTACGGCCTGGGGAATCCCCTTCTTTAAGAGGTTCATTGGCAATGGTACACCAATAACCCCTGTAGAGGATACAATGATATTTTCTTCAGGTATTTTTAAAGCCGCTGCTGTAATGGCCCCCATTTCCCGGGCATCCGCCAGCCCCTGCTGACCGGTGCAGGCATTGGCATTGCCACTATTGATTATAATGGCCTGAATCTGATTATCCTTTATGTTTTCCTTTGATACAATAACAGGAGCGGCACAGGCCTTATTGGTGGTAAATACCCCTGCCCCCACTGCTGGTACCTGACTGTAAACCAAAGCCAAGTCTTTTTTTACCCTTTTCATTCCTATATGGACCCCACTGGCTAAAAAGCCCTTGGGGGAGGTTACATTTCCTTCTATTATTTCAAATTGTTCCATTTCTTTAAGCACCTCCATCGTTATGGCCAAAGGGGCGTTTGATTAATTCCCAGTGACTCTTCTATTCCAAGCATGACATTCATATTTTGAACCGCTTGACCGGCGGCACCCTTGATTAGATTATCAATGGCACTGACCAAAATAATTTTATTTGTTCGTTCATCGACAATATGGGCAATATCACAGAAATTTGATCCTGCCACGGCCTTTGTCTGGGGCAGCTCTCCCTGGGGAAGAAGCCTGATAAAATGCTCCTTGTCATAATGGCTTTGATAGATACGTTCCAGGGCAGCTTCATCCAGGCCCTTTGGATTATCTACGTAAATAGTACTTAAAATTCCCCTGTTCATGGGTGTTAAATGGGGAGTAAATTGGATTACCATAGCTTCTCCGGCCATTTTGCTCAATTCCTGCTCTATTTCAGGGGTATGCCGGTGGCTTCCAATGCCATAGGCCTTAATATTTTCATTGCACTGAGCATATAGCCCACCATCGTGGGGGCTTCTGCCGGCCCCCGATACACCCGACTTGGCATCTGCGATTACCCCGGAAAGGGATACGGCCTTTTCCTTAATCAACGGGTAAAGGGCCAAAAGGATACTGGTGGGATAACAGCCAGGATTAGCAATTAGGTCTGCCTGGCGAATCTCCCTTCGATATAGTTCCGTTAAGCCATAGACAGCCATTTCCAGTTCTTTTTGGGCAACGTGGCCGGTTCCATACCATTCCTCATAGATCTTCGAATCATTAATTCTAAAATCAGCAGACAAGTCAATTACCTTGATTCCCCGCCTCATACCCGCCATTACTGCTTTTTGGCTTAGACCGTGGGGTAAGGCACAAAATAGTACGTCAATTTCATCAAATTGACCGGGGTCCTCAATATTCACTGAAATGCATCTTTTTTCCAGCTTTTTTCTAAGGTTTGGATAAACCCTGCTGAAATCCATATCTAAATAGGTTCTTGAATCTAAAAAGCTGATTTCTACCTCAGGATGATTGGTCAATAGCCTTACCAGCTCTCCGCCGGTATAGCCTGTGGCCCCCAATATACCGATTTTAAACATACTGCCCACCTCACATTTTATTCATAATATGTATATTTATTATGTATACATGTATATTTATTCTAAAAACCTTGTTATTAATCATACAGCAATTTTTATAAAAATACAACTGTTTTTTTACAGATAGGCAAAAAAAATACAGCCCCCCTTTAGGGGCTGCAGTATGGCTAAATCCTTGGAATAGATTATAATATGTACATTGATTTAACAGCCTAATTAAGCCTGATCAATCTTTATTTTCGGAATAGACCTTTTTTCTTTTCCTTAATAAATATACCCTTTAAAAAGCTAAAGATTTGAAACAGCTCACTGATGGGCAGTACAACATCCTCTGTTAATACCTGGGCAGTTGATGCAGCATATTCCACCGTTTCTTCAATACTCTTAACTGTTCCGGAAACATGCTTCATTTGTTCATTAAAGCTATCCGTTATCTCTTCGGCATTATGTAAAATCTTTGGAATGGTATCGATTGAAGCGTTGATATTGGCCTCATTTTTAACGACGATATGATTCACCTGCTTAAGGATTTCATTTAGCTTTAATACCACATTAATCAAGGCAACTACCAGAACGATTCCAGCGATCATCAAAAACCCAATTAACAGTTGTCCTAGGGTAATACTGATTTCCATGGCTTCTATTCTCCCTTCACGAGGCTTTAAGCCTCTTGATCAACAATTTCTTCCTCTGCGTCTGCAGCTTCCTCGTCATCCAGACTACAGGCAGTCTTGGAATTTAATTTATTTTTAAGTACAACCATTTTTTCTTCCAGTACCTCTTTTTGGTCTTCAACAAATTCACTGACCTTCTCCTTGCCAACTGCATAATTAACCTCTAATATTTCCTTAGCCTTTTCAAGCTCTTCCCTGGCTTTTTGTCTGGTATTTTCCCCCTTGTCGGGTGCAAAGAGTACCCCTGCCAAGCCTCCCAAAAATGCTCCCAAGGCCAAGCCCTTCATCAGACCCTTAGAACGCTCAGCCCGCTTTTCACGCCTTGCCCGCTCTGGGTCAAGCAGATTTTTTAAATGATTCATTCGCCTTTCCACTTCTCTCAGGTTCATACCTGTCACTCCTTTATATATATTTATGAAGATATGGTAAATTATACCCCTGAATGACCTTAGAAAACAATGGATTTTTCAAGCCTTCAGTTATCAAGGGGCAAAAATCTAATATTTTCCTCTTAACTATATTTATTCGCTCCATGAAACTATTCTCCTTCCTTGTTCTGATTAAAAAAAGAAAATATGTAAATACAGACACATAAAAAGCCCGAGAAGTCAGCAGTCTATACTTCCCGGGCTGGTTTTGAACATAGATTTAAAAATCTCCATTGGTAATATCTAATAGGTTTCGCTTATATATAATATACAGTTGCTTTAGAAGGGTTATTTTTTCTGCCATCTCTATTTGCAGCTGTGAAGCCAATTCATAGTTTTTACCTTCAAGGGCATCTCTGATTTGGGTAAAGAGGGATTTCCGCTCTAGGCTATCCTTCATTAAATAGTTTCTGAGGCTGTTGATTTTTTCCCAATTGACCACATCAATATCTGTAGCATGGTCAGCATCGTGAAGCCTTTTACAACTACGAACAATGGCAGCGTTATTGGGAATAATTCTACCTAATATTTCTGTTACCCATTGATCAAGGGTAGCAACCTGATAGGAGCTTAAAATGGCCTCATCAAAACATTTTCCCGCAAAGAGAATATTCTTCTTTTCAGGGTAGCTGACAAAGCCCTGAAGATTTTCCCAAACCGTTGCCGGTGGTTTGCCGAACAGTCGATTTCTTTCTTCATCCGAATAGTCTTCAAAGACGTCATGCTCGCTTCTGTAGGCCCTGTCATTTTCAAGATATAGCTTATCTTCTCCGGCGGTTTTAGAAATTTCATTTTCCAGGTCCTTGCTGGTGAGCTTATTTTCTACTGCATATTTAATTCCGTCCATCATGGCCAGATAGCAGGCACTGATATACAAATAGGAATTTGAAGTGGGGTTTGGTGCCCTTAATTCATACCGGGTCGCCAGGGGATTATTAATGTCTCTGACCAATCCAACCAATACCGTTCTGTTTCGAGAGGGTGCTTCAGCATTATGACCCACTGAACTAACAATACAAACCGGTGCCTCAAAGCCTGGCTTTAATCTGTTAAAGGCATCGTTGGTGGCGGTGACAAAGGGATTAATGACTTCGTAATGCTTTAGCATTCCCATTAGGGCTCCCCATCCAAGGGGGCTGACAAAATCTGATTTCATATCCCTTGGTGAAAACAAGTTGATGTATTTTCCATTTTTCAGCTTTACATTGGCCCCCATATGGGTATGCTTGCCGCTGCCTGCCACCCCTTCAACGGGCTTTGCCTGAAAGGTGACCTCCAGACCGTATCGTTCAAAGGTTTCTTCTATAAATTCTCTGATAAACAGCTCATTGTCTGCACATTGCAGAGCACTGCTGTATTTCCAGTCAATTTCCAGCTGTTCCATAACATGATTTAGCTTTCCAGAGCCGGCAATGGTGGCCCGAATGCCCCCTACCTCCTTATGGCCCATTTCAGGTTCCAGGCCATAGCTTTCTAAAAGCATAATGGATTCCTCCAGGGCTGATCTGACTGACCCCTTAGTCCGTTTCCAATATTGCTCCTTCAGGGTTTGGGAGGTAGACAGCTTTTCTTCATCCGCCAGATCTTCAGGGGTTTTCACCCAAAACTCCAGCTCTGTAGCACTGGTCAGGTTGACGGCCTCAATCTCATCGGCCGATTCAATTCCGTATTCGGCCAATAGATGAGGATATTTTATAAATAATTCCTTTACTTCCTTTGTAAAATAGTCCACGGTTCTTTTTAATATAGCCCTGGAATCTACCCATTTGTTATTATGCTCTAAATATGCAGGAATTTTTAAGGTTCCAATGGGAAGCCCCGTACTTTCCTCCAGCAGCTCATAATTATAATCAATAAACCAGGTTACATCAAGGTCAGGGATGATATCTACCTTTGCATTATTCAGGGTGGCAATTTCATGCAGTACAACGCTGGAGCCGTCGGTTTGGACTCCTACCTTTAAAAAATCCTCTACGTCATCTAAAAACAAGGAAATAGGTACTTTTTCGTCGGTGCTGTTTCCCCCTAAATCTACCCCTACCAAGGAAACAAAGCGAATATTAGGGTGGCCCTCTAACAATTTAGTAATGCTTTCCTTATCGTGGGTCCAGGGTGGCAGAAAATAAAGCATTGGCTCGGCTAATAAGTCTTCAAGCGTCTTTTTCATCAATATCCCTCCTATTTTCATATAAATCACGAACAAAATAAACTCAATCTAGCTTTTCATTTGTATTAAAACGAAAATTTTTATTTGGTTTTGAATTTTAATAATGATTATACAAGAATTCTGCAAAAATGTAAACACTACAGCGTTAGAAATATTAAGGTTTGGTAATTTTTTATAAATAATTGTAATATTTCAATTATTTTTTGCAGCTGGTCATCCTTTAAATTCACCCAAAAACAATGGCATTGATATAGGCAGATGATGTTTAAAAATATATCGTATCAGTATAATAAAACAAACAGAATACCAAAGATAATTTTGGTATTCTGAATTCTGAATACAGTATACTTCAAAAGTGACAAGTAGGCTCGACCAAATTTCATCGACCCTATTCCCATTTTTTAATGTTTACCCCAAAGAGAGGGTTTTTTCTTTCTTTATCCCTCAGGGTCATTACTTGGCAGTCCCAATAAAGGAACTGATCTTTCTAATTTCCTGACAATTAATACTACCTACAGCTATTCATCTTCATTGAGCTTGTTCTCAATTAAATCTACCAATGCTTCCATTGCTTCTTCTTCATCAGAGCCATCTACCCTAAGAATAATCTCATCGCCCTTTTTAGCACCCATGCTTAACACATTCATGATGCTTTTACAATTGTATTTGTTCCCCTTTTTAATTAAAAATGTGTCTGCCTTAAACCTGCTGGCTTCCTTCACCAGTAAACTGGCAGGTCTGGCATGTAAGCCAATTTCATTTTTTATTGTTACTACCTTCTCTAACATCCCGATCAACCTCCTATTTTAGATTTTTTGATTTTATTATTAAATTGCTTGATTTTATCGGCTTTCCCTTTAAAGGGACAGAAAGCATTGAAAACTCAATCATACTGCTGAAGGTATTACATTATATCATAACAGCTTTATGCCTACATTTCAATTATCCTTTTTGAAAAATTACTATACAAATTTAATCCATTTCATTTCAATAAAGGATAAATCGTCCTTTAGCTTCAGCTGATTTCTTGACAGCTTCTTTAATCCCAGGGTATAGTGATGGCTTTCCATCTCAATTTCTTTCCTAAGGTGGTCAATGAAGCCGTCATAATCAATGTATCGCCCCTTTTCATCCTTTAGCTCCAGCACACCATCTGTATAGGCAATAATGGTATCGCCTGAATCAAGATATACTGTCTTTTCTTCGTAATCCTCTCCCAGCTCAAAGCCAATGGGGGTACCATATCCATCCAGCTCTATGATTTCTCCATAGGTCTTTATCAATAAGGGGGTAGGATGACCTCCCCGGACATATTTTAATACGCCTGTCTTTACATTTAGAATCATATAGACAATTGTGAAGTAATGCCCGTATTTCTCAAAGGGAAAACGTTTATTTAAATAATGGATGACCTCCTTGGGAGAAATAATTTCATAATAGGGGAAATCGTTAATTTTTCGTTTTAACGGTGATCCCCGTTCCACATCCAAAATTAAGGATTCTGAAAGGGCTACCGCCAGCATGGAGGAAGCTAATCCATGGCCCATCACATCAATAACATATAGCCCCATATGATCCTCGTCCAGCATGAATACATCGAAAATATCCCCGCCAACCCTACCGGAAGGCTGAAAGTGCCAAACAAAGGAGCAGTTAGGTATATTCCCAAGGCTTTTGGGTATTAAGGCCTCTTGAATTTTGGCTGCCAAGGAGAGGTTATTTTCTAATTCCTGTTTTTGATTTTGTATTAACAGCAGGCTTTCCTCCAAGGCCCTTCTGCACTCCGTCAGGTTTTTGTTTAAGTTCACCCGCTTTAGCAGATTGTTGATTTTTAGCAGCAGCTCTGATTCTAAAAAGGGGTACGCTACATAGTCATCAATACCCTGCTGTATTAATTTTTCCTTTCCTTCGGGTGAATATTGGTGTAAATTGGCCAAAACAGGAATATCAGCAGTATGCTGATTGTTTTTTAACTGCGCTATTATCTCTATTGTATGATCATCATCAGAAAAAGTATTCATCAAAATAATTTGAGGCAGCTCTTTCAGAACGACAGAAATCAAGTCTTCTGCAATATAATTCTCAATAATTTGAAAACCGTATCTTCTCAATAGGTTTTTCAAATAGCAAGGGGGGTTATCCTGCGGTTTGAGTATCAGTATTTTTTTCGTCATCATTGGGGGCCTCCCCTCCTATCCTTTGTGTAGTATTTTGGTTATTTAGAGTTAACCTCCCCACCCTATAAACCTATATAGTTGTAAATAAAACAATCCTTTTTATTATTATAACAGTCCGACCAGGGAAGGTATATATTCTTTTTCCCTTTTAATCTATTCTCCATGACGGCATGGAATTCCTACCAGAATTAATGAAATATTTTAATGAAAAAAAGCCTGGCCATTCCATAGAATAGCCAGACTTTTTAGCAGTTTATTAGAAGTGTATTGGCTTACCCATAATTCCGTGGGCCGCCTCCATTACAATTTCTGAAAGGGTAGGATGAGGATGAATAGCCTTCGCCACATCATGGGCAGTTCCCTCAAGCTCCATTGAAATTACAGCCTCTGCAATCATGTCAGTGGCATGGACAGCCATGATATGGGTTCCTAAAATTTCTCCATACTGCTGGTCTGCCACTACCTTCACAAATCCGATGCTTTCCCCTTCTGCCAGGGCCTTTCCGTTGGCACTTAAGGGGAACCTGCTGACCAACACCTGATACCCTTGGGCCTTGGCTTCCTCCTCAGTTAAGCCCACCGAGGCAATTTCAGGGAAACTATAGATGCAGGATGGAATAATTTTATAGTTCAAGTACTCTTCTTCACCCATGGCATTGCTGGCGGCTACTATTCCTTCTGCACTGGCCACATGGGCCAGCATATATTTTCCATTTAAGTCGCCGATGGCATAGACACCCTTTATGCTGGTTTCCAGCTTGTCATTGGTCACAATGCCCCGTTGGTTTACTTCCAGGGATAGGCCCTCCAGGCCCTTTAAGTTGGGTTTTGTTCCCAGGGAAAGCAGTATTTTATCACCCTTAAATTGCTTTTCTTCACCATTGATAGCGGCAATAACGATATGCCCATCAATGGCCTTAACCGATGCCTTGGTAATGATATTAACACCATTATGGGTCAAATGCTTGCTGAGGGTAGCTGCCATTTCTCTTTCTGTTCCTGACAAAATTCCCTCTGAACGCTGCAGCAGGGTTACCTTCACCCCCAGGGTATTTAAAAGGGTTGCAAATTCAACAGCAATTACACCGCCGCCCAGTATCACCATGGTTTCGGGCAGCTTTTCCATTGATAAAAGCTCTTTGCTGGTTAAAACGATCCCCTTCTCATAGCCTTCCTTCAGGCCCTTTATATCGGGCATCATGGGTGATGCCCCAGTGGCCAGGATCAGCCTGTTACCTTCAAGCCTTTGATCGTTAACCTCGACATGTGTTGCATCCAATACCTGCCCAAAGCCCCGATACAGGTCTATCTTATTTTTTTTCATTAATCCCTCGACACCCATGACAAGGCGTTTTACCACTTTATCCTTCCGTTTCAGCATTTGAGGCCAATTTACTTTAATTTTTTCCTTTTCTATTCCCTCAATTCCATAGAAATCGCTTTTTAATATGTCTTGGTAAACTCTGGCGTTTTTTAACAAGGCCTTGGTGGGAATACAACCCCAGTTTAAGCATACTCCCCCCAGGGCTTCCTTTTCTATCAGGGCAACTTTTCCGCCCATCTGGGCCGCCTTAATAGCGGCCACATAACCACCGGGCCCGCCGCCCAATACAATTACATCGTATTTCATATCGATTCCCCCTAGCTTAGTAACAATATATTGGGACGCTGGATATACTTCTTAAAGGACTTAATAAACCTGCCGGCGTCTCCACCATCCAGCACACGATGATCAATGGCCAGGGATAGAGGCAGTATCCAACGGATTACAATTTGATCATCGATAACAACGGGCTTCTTTTCGATTCTTCCTACACCCAAAATGGCCACTTCAGGATAATTGATGATGGGGGTTCCAAAGCTGGCTCCCAGGGCCCCGTAGTTGGTAATGGTAAAGCTACTTCCCTTCAACTCATCAATTTTTAGACTTCGCTCCCTTGCTCCATTGCCCAGCCGCTGTATTTCTTCCATCAATCCTACAATTCCCCTGTGGTTGGCATCCCGAATGACAGGCACCAACAGGCCATCCTCAGTGTCAACGGCAATACCAATATCAATCATTTGCTTGATTAAATAATGTTCACCATCTTCATCTAATTGACCGTTAAACTTAGGATTTTCCGCCAAGGCCAGGGTGGTGGCTTTAATTATAAAAGGTAAAAAGGTAATGGAAAGACCCTTTTCCTCTTTAAAAAGCTCCTTGATGGATTGACGGTATTCCACCAGCTCGGTAACATCTATTTCCTCCATCACGGTGGTATGGGGGGCAGTAAAGAAGGATTCCGTCATCTTCTTGGATATGGTCCTTCTCAGGCTGGATAGCTTAATTCTTTCTACCTTGGAACCCTCTGCTTCACGGCCCAGGGGAGCCATTTCCGGTGCTGGGCTATGAACGGCCTTGGCTTGATGAGCTTTTTGAATATCCGCCTTCATAATCCTGCCTGCGGGGCCGGTTCCAATGACATTTTCAAGGTTTATTCCCAAATCGTGGGCCATTTTTCTAGCAACAGGGGTTGCCAGAACCTTCTTCCTTGATTCGCTTAAAGGACTGTCAGAGGCCCTTCCTTCCTGGCTGACAGGTACTACTTCATTTGATACCTCCAGGGCCCCCACTACTCCTGCATTATCTTCCTCTACGGGCTCCACCTTCGTTTCCGTATCACTTTGGGATACTGGTTGAGCCTCGGAAGCTGTACCTTCACCATTGTCTATGACAACCAATATATCTTCAACATAAATGGTTTCCCCCACCTCTCCATGGAGGGATTGAATGGTACCTGCTGCAGGGGAAGGCAGTTCGGCATTTACCTTATCGGTTTCCACCTCGCACAGGGAATCTCCTTCCTTCACCTGATCCCCCACCTGTACCAGCCATTTTAGTAAAACACCTTCGGTGATACCTTCTCCAATATCTGGAAATCTGAACTCTATCATCATGCGTTCCCTCCCCTTAGGTTAAATAATTTACCACTTCAGTAATTTTCTTTAATATACGGTCTGGGCCCGGAATATAGTGATGCTCACCCCTGGGCAGCGGAAATACGGTATCAAAGCCTGTTAATCGGGTTGGGGGGGCCTCAAGATGCAGGAAGGCCTGCTCGTTGATAATTGAAATCAGCTCTGCCCCGACTCCCAGGGTTTTGACGGCCTCATGAACGATTAACACCCTGCCGGTTTTCTTAACGGAATCTATGACGGTATCCCTGTCAATGGGGGCTATGGTTCTAAGGTCGATCACCTCTGCTTTAATTCCCTTTTCCAGGGCCATTTCTGCAGCCTTAAGGGTTTCTCTCATGGAGGCTCCCCAGGAGATTAAGGTAATATCACTACCCTCCTGTACTACCTTGGCCTTACCAATGGGAATTAAATATTCCTCGTCGGGAACCTCTTGCTTAAAGGCCCGATAGATTCGCTTTGGTTCCATAAAGATAACGGGATCTTCATCACGAATAGCCGAGGCCAATAGCCCCTTGGCATCATAGGGGGTAGAGGGAATGACCACCTTTAATCCCGGTATATGAGCAAATAGTGACTCAGTTGATTCGGAATGGTGCTCCAGGGCCCGAATTCCGCCACCATAGGGCATTCTAATGACCATAGGAACTGTATATCTACCCCTTGAACGATTTCTAAGTCTTGCTACATGGGTAATAATCTGATTAAAAGCAGGATACACAAAGCCCATAAATTGTATTTCAACAACGGGAATCATGCCGTTGACAGCCATCCCAATACCGACACCTACAATGCCCGATTCAGCCAATGGCGTATCCATGCAACGTTCCCTGCCAAATTCTTTCTGAAGATCAACAGTGGCTCTAAAAACGCCCCCCTCATAGCCTACGTCTTCACCAAATACAACAACCCGATCATCTCTTTTCATTTCCTGCCTTAGGGTTTCATTAACAGCCTGTAATAAATTCATAACAGCCATTATGCTTCACCTCTTTCCCTTAAAAATTGTTGGTATTCAGCTAGTTGCTCCTGTAACTGAGGGGTCATTTCCTTAAATTGATATTTGAAGATATCCTCCAGCTCTGTTTGTCCGTTGGCTTCTACATATTTAAAGGCAGCCTCAGCCTCTTGGGCATATTGTTCAATAATTTTTTCGTTTTCTTCTTCACTCAGCAACCCTTCCCTGATTAGATATTTTCTCATGCGGTCAATCGGGTCCTTTTTCTTCCACTCCTCTACCTCAGTATTATCTCGGTAACGAGTTGGATCATCGCTGGTGGTATGGGCTCCCAGGCGATAGGTGTAGGCCTCAATTAAGGTAGGGCCTTCTCCCCTTCTGGCCCTTTCTACGGCGGCCTTGGTAGCGACATACATTGCGAAGATGTCGTTACCGTCCACCAATATGCCAGGGAATCCAAAGGCAATGGCTTTTTGAGCGATGGTTTCTGCAGCCGTTTGTATTTCCCTGGGTACCGAAATAGCCCATTGGTTATTTTGGCAGAGGAAAACTGTTGGTGTCTTGTATACACCGGCCCAGTTTAAAGCCTCTGAAAAGTCTCCCTGGGAAGTGGCTCCATCACCAAAGTAGGTGATTGCAACCTCATCCTTATTTTGTAGCTTCGCTGCCCATGAGATTCCTACTGCATGCTGCAAATGACTGGCAATGGGTACCGAAACGGGTAAAATCCTCAAATCCTCTGGTACATAACTGCCAAATTCATTTCCATACCAATAGAGGTATATCATTTTTAGATCGGCCCCCCTGGTAAGCCATGCCCCCAGCTCACGAAAGGCTGGTACCATCCAGTCTTGCTTCCTAAGGGGATAGGCACTGGCCACCTGGGCTGCCTCTTGCCCCGTATTGGGGGCGTAGGTCAACATTCTGCCCTGCCGCTGATACATTAATGCCTTTTTATCGGTTTCCCGGGTTTGAACCATTAGTCTATACATTTTTAATAGATCTTCCTTGGTTAGCGCCGGCATTAGTTCAGGCTTTACAATATTTCCTTCATGATCCATGATTTGGAGCATTTTCTTCTCTAAAGGATTATAATCTTGAAAATTCATAACCATCCCTCCAATTCTGATTTAGAATTTCTCTTGTTATTCTTATATCCGTACCCCAAAGAAAATAACAATTATTTTCAATTAACTATTATTTTTTTCAAAAAAATAAAGTGTCGAAAACTCGACACTTTATTTTATGCTATGTTATTTGGTTTTACATAATTTGCTTGGTCTTGAGGATGGGGCATTTCAAGAATAATTGCCAGGGCAATTAATGAAAAGGCTGTGCCCAACAGCAGCCATAGTATGGGATTCTGCTTCTTTTGCCTTGCCTTAAAGGCTGTGAAAATTCCCACTGCAACTTCGAAAAAAACGATATAATTTATTGGCATTTTATCCACTACTTTCCAGTTTCCAAATTTCATCCTCCTGGTCTATACTCTATATATGGGAAAACCTTTGCTTTCCTGTAATAAAATCATACCATACTTTTAATGGAAAATAAATAATAATGATTCTCCCTCGAAAATTTATTTAGATAACTGGACTGTAGCATATACTGATGCAGCGATCCAATATTTTCTCTTATTTTATTCCTTTATATCGGCAAACTCCGTCTGGATTTTTTCAGTAAAATTATCATTGATTTCATTAAATTCAATCCCCATGGCACCAATATTGATTTTTTTAGGCAGTACGACGGTAAATTCACAGCCCCAATCCGCTTCACTATTTAGACGAATTTCTCCTTCCATCAGCTCGACAAACTTCTTTACTAACGAAAGACCGATTCCTGTGCCATCGTTTTTTCTGCTCAAGGAACCATCGACAATATAGAAGCGGTCAAAAATTTTCTTCTGCTTGCTTTTAGGAATTCCGACTCCATTATCCTTTACACCAATATAAATGCAAGTTTCATCCTGCTGTAGGGTAATGATGATTTTCCCTTCTTTGTCTGAAAACTTGATGGCATTGGATAATAAATTCAGCAATATTCTCTCATACTTTTCCGGGTCAACGGCTATAACCAGATCCTGGCATTGATTGATGAAATAAATTTGGATATTTTTCTTCTGGGCAATGGGCTGGATAGATTCCAAAAGGGATTCCGTCAAGGCAGCAATTTCTACATTGCAATAATTAACGTTCATATACCCTGCCTCAGCCTTTGTTATATCTAAAAAATTATTAACTAGCCGCAGCAATCGATAGGTATTTTTCTCGATTTTCTTCAGCATTTTGATGTTACCAGCACTGAATTCTTTGGCATATAATTCCCCTGTCAGCAGCTGGATTGCAGAATGGACAACGGCAATGGGTGAACGAAGCTCGTGGGAAATCACCGAGAAATATTCCTCCTTCATCCTTGCCAGCTCTTCTGCCTCCTTCTTGGCATTGATCTGATTGGTAATGTCTACACCAACGGCAGTAATATTGCATACTTCCCCAGACTCATTCATAATGGGGGTATAAATTACTTGAAGATGCCTTTCATGGCCCTCTGGGTCTTTAAATTGTACTACCCTTGTATCGACCACCTTTCTTTCATAGGCAACGCTGTCGGCCACGTCATGCCATTCCAGTGCCACATCGGGGTCTAGGGTTTCCCTGAAGCTCTTTCCTTCAAGCTGCTGCGGGGTGTATTTCTTTCCCGTAACATCTTCAATAAAATTGCAATAACGACTATTCAATGCTTCAAAAACACATTGGGGATAGCTGATAACCACCATGGGAGCCCCCAGACTTTCCATGATGCTTTTAATGAATTGATTGTTCTGGTAAATCGTTATTTGCTGCTGTTGAATTTTGGTAATATCACTATAGCTTATGACAGCATATTCCACTTGGTTTTGGGAATTTAATACAGGAATACCATTAAAGGAAACATACTTCGTTTCTCCTTTAACCTCTACCTTAAATATCTTATTCCTGATTTCTTGACCCTTCAGCACTTTAAAGACAGGAAAATTTTCATGGGTAATGGGCTCACCGTTGAGTTCCATAATGTTTCCATAGGATAAAGCCATACCGGCATAGTAGTCTTTGTCTTTTACAAGGCTTTTATATTGAAAAATTTCATCGCAGGCAGGATTTAAAAGCGTGTATTCTCCCCTTGCGTTAATAATTGCTACCCCATCAGAAATAGTATTAATTACATTTTCTAGCTCATCAGCCTTGAGCTTATATTGATTTTTAAGGCTGTTCAGCTCTACAAAATCCGTTATATTTCTTAATATACCAATGGCAAAGTCTCTGCCCGAATGGTCCTTAAAGGAAATTGCATCCATATAATAATATTCCTTTTTGTCTTTAAAGTGTATACATATTTTTGAATTTCTGCAGCAGTAGCCTTTAAAAACCTGATAAACCGGGTCGTTATCAATAGAAATAATGTTACCCTCAAAGTCTGTGATCTTCATTTTGGAATAGATATCTGTCAAATTCTTAGCCTTCATTCGTTTTAACAGCTGTCTTCCTGTTTTATTGACCTTAATAAATGCCTTATCTTTATTCATAATAAAGACCATATCACTCACATTATCGAACATATGGTCCAACAGATTGGCCTGAACTCGATATCGATTATTTTGTATTTCTAATTGTTGATTAAGGGCTTCTATTTTTTGCTTATATTCCTGATGATATAGCTCCCGCTCAATCCCCTGTACTGCAGTCATCATCAAAGCATCAATGATTCGGGGCCTTGTTCCTTCTGGCAACAGCAAATTTAAGACGTAGATTACCTGTCCCTCAGTATCATAAATTGGCATACCAATGGCCCCATATTGATGATATCGTTCCTGGTAATGCTCTGTACCCGAAATTCCAATTGGGTCCTTATACTTCAATGCAATACCGGCGGCAGTGGTTCCTCTTTTTTCGATACTCCAATTGCTTCCAATGGTTAAGGCTAATTGCTCTAATACTTTATCAGCAAAATTGCTGAGTACCTCCAGTATAAATCCCTCTTGGTTAATGAGAAATACTGAAAACTCACATTCCTTAAGTAAAGCATCGGCAATTTTTACCATATACTGCTTGATCAGGAAAAGATTTTGTCGATTCCGCTCCTTTAACTGTTTAATTAGGCTTTGGTCAACCGGCGCCTCTTCGTAGGGGTCCTGATAGGGAACCTTCATTGTTTTGGATATTTGCCAGCTTTCTTTAATTTGTTGATGAACATCATCGTTGATGATTTCCTTCTCAACAAAATTCAACCAGGTAAAATAATTTGTCATTGTTTTCACCTTTCAATTCTGTTTTCATTCTTATTAATTAGTATTCCATTCATTTTACAAAAATCCTCTTATCGTGTTATAATATTTCATAAATTGTTTTATTTTGTCGTTTTTTGAGAATGAATCTTACTTTTATAAATAGCTGAAGCAACAAGACATAAAATTCGCACCCTTTTATTGTACAGAAAAACCGCCATAAATCAAATTGTGATGAAGAAAAAAAAACTCTTTGCTGAAATAGAAAATTAAAAGTGCACCTACAAATGTTTGTCTAACATTTAAGGTGCACTTCATTTACGGGGCGTCTTCATTGGTATACTTCTTTTTTGTCTATTCTCCAGTAATATTTTATACGTCTTCTCTATCTCTGTATGCTTTTTGGCTTGTTCTTTGATGAACCGATGTTCAAGATATTTTTTTTCGTCCATTCCCCTTCCTCCTTTAATAGAATGGTTTAATTATTCTTGTTTTTGTATATTCATTCATAATTTTATTTTATATTGCCCCTCTGAAATTGTCAATAAAAAGCCCCTAGCTTCCCTGTAAATAAAACTGTTCTTTATTCACAGGAATGTCTAGGGACCATTTTTCAGGTTTATAATACTAGGGCGTGTCTGAAAACCCACTCAAGGGCATCTTTCACCGCTTTTTTGCCCCACGCAGCGTTGCTTTTCCTTGACGTACTCCTGGTATGCCTTCAAAAAAGCACCTTGCTTGGAACAAAAATTCAGTAAAATCTGCACCCTTCGGAGTATTCAGACACACCCTATTACCTGATCTTTATAGAATTATTTTTGAGCTTCTGGCATTGCAGCATTGATCGCTTCAATTAGACCATTGCTGGTTCCTGTAGCCCCTGAAACTGTATCTAAGCCTTCAGCAGATTGCTTTTCTAAAAGCTGCTCTTTGATTCCCTCAAAGGCTGAGTCAGAAATTCCTTCTGTTTCTTCATGGGAAAGTACATTCATGTCAGAAATTTTTCCATTCTCTACTACAAGTTCAATTTCAATCGGGCCATTGTAGCCTTCACCAGTTCCTTTATATGTACCATCAGTAAAGGCTCCACCGTCGTCAGTTCCACCGCCACCGCCTCCACAGGCAGTTAAAGCTAACATACTTAAACCTACTACTCCAATTAAAGCCTTTTTCTTTAAACTCATTTTTCTTCCTCCTTCTTACTTATTCATCTTGACATTGATAAAATCAAGACAAATCGTGAAATAGATTGCTGATAAATTAATGAAAGACTGTTTACTATCATTAATTTATTAAACAAACCTTATTTTATTCCATATTTACATAAAAGTCAAATGAAATAAATGTAATTATTTGGATAACATTTTTTGTATACGACTTATTTTTGATAGAAATATATAATTTGGGTTAATCTATTTCATAAGAGACCAAATTACCTTATCATATGAACAAAAACAGGGGGTGTACTGATGATCAAAAAGCTAATGGGCTTATTTCATTATTTAAAATATCATTCCAGCAGTGGTAATCAAGATTCAGCTCCTACTTATGTAAAGGATAAAATCCCCCGCAGCTTAAAGGAGGTAGCCGATTTAATCAGGGAAGTAATCGGCGAGTCTACTGATGTCATCATTCGAAACCTTACGATCCATACGCCTGAACCACAGAAAATTTTAGTGGTCTTTATTAACGGTCTCAATGATTATCGTAATGTAGAAATAAATGTTTTGAAACCTATATTAAACCATGAATTTAAAGCAGCCCCTAAAAATTTGTTGGATTATCTGACAGAAGAGGTAATTACCTCCCTCCATAGTGCCCCTACCTATTCCTTTAATAATGTAATCGAAAGCATAATGTCGGGCCGTTGTATACTGTTTTTAGACGGCTATCAGGGAGCCATCTGCACCGGTGCAGTAGGCTGGGAAACCAGGGGAATTATTGAACCTGAAACGGAAGCCTCTATAAGGGGCCCTCGGGAGGGGTTTAATGAAGATATTCTCACAAATATAGCGTTAATTAGGAGAAAGCTGAAAAACCCAAGACTAAAGATAGAAAACATTACCCTGGGAACCATTTCTCAAACAGAAATTGCCCTTTGTTATATTAATGGAATTGTGGATGATAATATTTTGAATGAGCTTAAAAAGCGAATCAATAAAATCAATATAGATTCAATTTTAGAAACAGGCTATATCGAACAATTTATTGAAGATCATCCCCTTTCCCCCTTCCCCACCATCGGCTCTACGGAACGCCCTGATGTGGTGGTGGGAAAAATCCTTGAAGGCAGAATTGCCATTCTCTGTGACGGCACCCCTTTCGTTTTAACCGTACCAAGGATTTTTATGGAAAACCTCCAGGTAAGTGAGGATTATTATCGCCGCACCCTGTTTGCCTCAACCATAAGACTGATTCGGATTATGGCATTCCTGGTCTCGACATCATTGCCGGGAATTTATGTGGCTCTTCAAACCTACCATCATGAAATTATACCCTTTAAGTTATTTTTAACCATAGCCGGAGCAAGGGAAGGAATTCCTATTTCATCCTTTACTGAGGCCCTGATGATGCTTTTTATTTTTGAATTTTTAAAAGAAGCCGGGTTACGAATGCCAAAGCCCGTCGGACAAACCGTAACCATCGTAGGAGCCATTGTAATTGGCCAGGCTACGGTAGAAGCAGGAATTGCCAGCCCCTTAATGGTAATTGTCATTGCCCTGACCGCCATATCTGGTTTTATCACCCCTGAGCTGGATTTTACCATCTTTTTTATACGGATCGTACTATTGATTGCCGGTAATATTTTAGGTTTCTATGGCATTATCATGGCGGCCGTGGGGATATTTATTCACATGAACAATATTAAATCCTTTGGTATCGAATACCTGTACCCTGTAGCTCCCACCTCACAGGAGCTAAAGGACAGCTTGATCCGATTTCCCCTTTGGTCGCTGTTTTTTGACCATACCTCATTGAAATCGGAAAATCGAAAATAAATATGATTGGTATTTTAATAAAAGGAGCAAGCCTATGGAAAAGCGACTCATTTTAATTATCATATTATGCTTATTTTTAACAGGCTGTTGGAATAGTCGGGAGGCCAGCGACCTGGGTGTGGCAATTGCCATGGGAATTGATTTGATAGAAGACGATCTACTGGAGGTTACGGTTCAGGTGTTGGTTCCCAGGATGCTTGAAAGTGAAAGCCTTGAAGAAAACGCCGTGATTACTTTTAATGCTACGGGCAGTACGATATTTGAAATCCTGCGGAAGCTCACTAATATTTCCAGCAGAAAAATTTATATAGGCCATATTCAGATAATTGTTATCGGAGAAACCCTGGCTAAATCAGGTATTGATCAAATGGCTGATTTTTTCGCAAGGGACCACGAATTTAGACGCCAAGCCCTGGTGGTCTTATCAAAGGATGTAAGTGCCAAAACGGTACTGGAAACGAGAAGTATTTTTGAAGCTATTCCTGCCATGAATCTTGTAGGAGTTATTGAAAACAATGTTCATGTGGGAACGAGCCGAAAGATGAATTTATTACAATTTTTCGCCGAAATCAACAGTAAGGGACACAATCTAGTATTGCCGTCTATTAGTCCTCGCTTTAATGAAACCCCTAAGATTGTTCGTGATTTAGAGGCAGAGGGGTCGGGGGTATTTAAGGATGGAATGTTGGTAGGTTTTCTAAACGGGCAGGAGAACCGTGGATATCTTTGGGTGATTGGAGAGCTTTCCGGTGGAATTTTGGTTATTCCCGCTCCAGATGATCAAAATAAGCTGATTGCTATGGAAATTTTAAGAATGAATTCCCATATGGATGTAAAAATTAAAAATAACCAGCTTACCCTGATCGTTACCGTAGAGGAATATAGTAACATCGGAGAACAGCAAACCAATACCGATCTTACGACAGAAGAGATGATAAAATACCTGCAGGATAAGAAAAGCGAATTAATTAAAAATGAAATACAATTGGCCTTTTCTAAAGCCCAGGTTGAATATCAGAGTGATATCTTCGGTTTTGGTGAACTGGTTCGTAAAAATCACCCTCAAATCTGGAAAGAAGTTGAGGATCGGTGGGATGAGGTCTTCGCCACATTACCCGTTGAAATCAACGTTAGTACCAAGGTTGAAAGGAGCGGCCAGTTGCTCAAGCCAAGTAAAAATCAATAGGAGGGTTTTTCTTGACGATCGTATATTTATTTCTCATAGGCCTTGTTCTGCTTTCCATCGATTATCCACTACTAAAGGGAAATAAGTCTAAAACACTGAAATTTCTTTACGGATTCCTTTTAATCATTGGGCTGGGAATCAACTATATTGTCATAAAACGATTACCCATTGATTCTCCGTCTGTTATATTCGAGCGTATTATCATGTCTTTTATAGAGAGGTAATAATAATGAACAAAGAGGCAGGTATTTCAAATTATCAATTTTCCATATTACTAATGGGCTTTATTATGGGGAGTACCATGATCATTGTTCCTGGAAGTCATGCCCTGCAGGATGCCTGGATTGCCTATATTCTGGCCTGGGCAGGGGGAATGGTATTGTTTAGCCTATATTACCTACTTTACAGTTTAAATCCCAATCACACCTTAATTGAGATGAATCGCAATCTTTTAGGGAAATGGCTTGGGGGCTTAATCTCAATACTATATATATGGTATTTTATTCACCTGGCTGCCTTAATTCTTCGTAACTTCGGGGAATATGTACTCACCATTTCATTGCCCGAAACCCCTTTATGGTTCATTGTACTTTGCTATATTTTAGTTACGGGCTATTCCGTTAGAAGTGGCCTGGAGGTTACCTGCAGAACCGCTGAGCTGGTGGTACCTGCTATCTTCATTTTTCAATTAATTATTTTTTTCATACTGATGCCCCATTTTGATTGGACAAACTTTAAACCATTTATGCAGGGAGGCCTTAGCACCATCGGTAATGCTACCTTTTCTGTAATTGCCTTTCCCTTTGGTGAAACGGTTGTTTTCTTAATGCTCTTTCCCTACGTAAAGCAACAAAAAAAGTTAAAAAACACCTATCTGCTTTCCCTTTTATTGTCGGGAAGCCTTCTTTTTCTGGGAATTATCAGAGATATTGCCGTCATTGGCCCCGGTGGGATAGAACGGAGTATATTTCCTCCTCACCTGTCCATCCAATATATTCCTTATCTTAATATTGACACCTTAATAGGGGTAATCTTCTTTGCCAGTGGGGGAGCAAAGATTTGCATCTGCTTTTTAGGGGCCACCATTGGTATTTCTCAGTTAAGCAAAACAAAAGATCATCGCCCCTTTGTAATTCCCGTTGCGGTTATTTTAGTAGGCCTTACCATTTGGTTATACCAAAGTGCTCCTGAAATGCTCCATTGGGCCCTGAATATCTGGCCAATTTATTCGGTTCCTTTTCAAATGATTATTCCTGCAGCCTTGTTGATCGTCAGCTTTTTTAAAAGGGCCCTTGGAAAAAACCGCTCCCCTTCCATTTAAAAAGTCCTCCTTTAAAGGAGGACTCTTTTTTTAAGAAAATTATGGCTCTCGATTATCAGTATATTGATCTAATGCTAATTGCAGCTGATCGTAGGTATTGACCCCGACAACGCCGTCTGCAACAAGGTTAAAATCCCTCTGGAAGGCCCGAACAGCCTCCGTTAAAGCTGGATCAAAAATACCATCAATTTCACCATCATAATAGCCAAGGGTGGTTAGGGTTGTTTTAACAGAAAAAATATCAGGGCCTGGTTCAACACCCTCCCTTAGAATCCTTCCGGTAAAAACTTCACCAGTGATTTTTACCCGGGTACCCAGGGGAACAATGTCGTACAATTCATTGACATCCTCATTATACATTCTAATACATCCATTGCTGGCCGCTGTACCAATTGATTCAGGATTATTGGTTCCATGGATACCATAGCCACCCCAGGGGATATTACAACAAGCACATGGTATAATTAGGCCAATGGAGATTTAAAACGATAGTAAATTTTAATTTTACAATCTTCAAATACCTCGATTTTTTCTACCAGTTTTTCTAAAATTCTCTCATCAATAGATTCCATGTTAAGGAGCCCTTCAGCCATGGACTGAATATCTATTTTTTCATGGCCTTGCCTCTCAAGCTCAAGCAACTGGATATTAAGCTTTTCTTCCAGTAATAACAAATCATTCTTTTCATTGATAAACCCTTGGGTCAATTCAGAAAACTGCTGGGCAGTAATTAGCTGATTCACCCGATCGGTGTATAGGGTTTTAATGGCACGATCTATTTCAGTCACCCTACTATTTAGCAGCCTGATTCTTTTTTGCAGCTTCAGTAGGGGCCTCTGGGCCCCATCATTGGGAATTTTAACATATTGCCTCAACCTGCTGGCATCCAAAAATGCTGTTATCTGTTTAAGGTCTCCCAGCACCAGATTCTTAAGGGTTTCCTCATTAATGGAATGCCTGCTGCAATAACGTGCCGTATATCGCTTATAGGTTGAACAGATCAGGTATACCTGATCTGGGCCGCTGGTCTGAAATGTCATATACCTTCCGCAGTCGGCGCAGTAGACCATACCTGAAAAAATCCTCTTTGTTTTTCCATATTTGAAATGTTTCTTCTTTTTATTGATCTTATTTTTAACCTCCATAAAAAGGATCGGGTCAATAATCGGTGTATGGGTTCCCTCCGCAATAATCCAGTCCTCCTCCGGAACACGAATTAAGCCCTTTGATTTATAATTAATCTTTTTATTGACCCGCTGCCGAAGATTGCCCATATAGGTTGGATTCTGCAAAATCATCTTTACTGTAGCATGATTCCAGGGGGATGATTTTTTTATTTCTCCAAGCCCCCTTAGCTTATCTTTACGCTCCAGGGGGGTAATAATCCCCTCTTCATTTAACCACCGGGCAATTTGAGAAAGACCCCAGCCTTCGACGTACAGCTGAAAAATCTGTGCTACCACCGGCGCTGTCTCCTCATCAAGGATCAGTTTATTTTTATCTGTGGGGTCCTTAAGGTATCCATAGGGAGGAAAGGCCCCGATAAATTTTCCTTCCTTACGTTTACTGTCCATGGCAGCCCGAACCTTAACCGAAATATCTCTGGCATAAAGATCATTAATTACCGATCGAAAGGGTGTAATATCATTACCCATCGAATCAATATAGGTATCGATATTATCATTTACAGCAATGTATCTGACCCTTTTTTCAGGAAAATATCTTTCGATATAATGCCCGGTTGTAATATAATCTCTCCCTAGCCGACTAAGATCCTTGGTGATAACCAGATTTACCCTTTTAGCCTCAATATCTGCCAATAGCCGTTTAAAACCCGGCCGGTCAAAGCTTGTTCCTGTAAAGCCATCATCAATATACACATCATAAAGCTGCCAACCCTGCTCCTTTACGTAACGCTGTAAGAAATCCCTTTGATTCACGATAGATTCTGACTGTTCAAGTCCACTGTCCTCCCTGGAAATCCTGCAATATATTGCGGCTCGAAAGCCTGCCGTCAAGCCGCTGTTATTGATTAGATTCTGCACAAAAACCTCCCTCCCTGGAATCATGATCAATGAGCAGTCAATCCTTTAATACAATATCAAGATTGATTTTTTCCTGTAGTATTTCTGCCAGTAGAATCTCAAGAGCCTTCCCAGCCGGATTAAAAACAGACTCTACCGAATATGATTCATCCTTTCCCATGTCTTCGCCCCCTTTTGACTTATATATATGTTTCAATGGGATTGTCTTATATATAAAAAAATCCCTCAATATAAGGGAAGATAAAGGGGCTTTTATTGATGTGGAATACAAGGATGGATTTTAATGTAGCTATTGAATGGCTTCAATAAAAATGGCCCTCCCGGTTTAATCTTTACCAGCAAGACCATTTTATCCTTCCCTTACTTTTCTATCTTTATATGCTTTAAGTACTCTTCAAGCCAAGCAGCCTATAAACCCAGCAGTATAAATGCCATATCAATGGAGCGTCTTAGTTACTCATTTAAAATATAATAGAAAAACAATATAGATCATAAATTATATAAGAAATATTTTAGCCCATTCAAGCTAAACCTCCATTCTATTAACGTTGTTAGTTGATAGAATGACCGCTAATCCCCCTGCAACTATGGCCAACACCATAGCCCCTAAGCTCACTGTCACAGAACCTTCCATTAGTATATTACTAAGTATATTGCCTAAAATTGCAGATAAAATTACTGCCGAAAGGATTGTGGCAGGTAAAGATTTTTTGGCAAAGCCAATTCCCATAGCAATCAACCCCAATCCCCCCGATGTTAGGGCCGTAATAACAGTCATGTTTAACATTTTTATTATAATTTGCTTTGTCAACATATCCTCTACAATTGAAAAGATTGACTCAGTTCCACTAAAAATGCCAAAAACCAATAGGCTGCTTACTAAGGCGACAACCGTTGTAAATAGGAACACAACAATACATTTTGCAAAAAAGAGCTTTTTTCTTCCTATTGGATAGGAAAATAATAAATAGACACGATTGCCTGTGTATTCTGTTATTACCATACGGCCATACATTACCGCAGAAAGTACTGCAAAGCATACCATTGCCAAAGATGAAACAAATGCGACTATTGTATCGTAGCTAGTTAATATTTTTAAATCAGGTTCATTTTCTAACATTGTCATATTGGGCATTATAGCAAATAGGTAGATGAATCCCAGTAAAACTAAAGTGATAATTCCACTGGCCATTAAATAGGTTTGAAGTCTGTTTCTCTTCCACTCTAATAACATTAACTTAAGCATTTATATTTCCCCCTTCCATCATACTTAAAAAATAATTTTCCAGCCCACCAGCATACTGCTTTCTAACAGCAGATAAGGAAACCTCTTGACGAAGGGCGCCGTTTACAATAACACCAACTTTATCTGCAATATGTTCAACCTCACTGAGTATATGGCTGGAAATTAAAATTGTTTTTCCATATTCCTTAGCCAGTATAAGAAGTAAATCCCGCATATGACGAATCCCCATAGGGTCAAGACCATTTATAGGCTCATCTAATACTAGAAGCTTTGGATTATGAACTAAGGTCCTGGCAATCCCCAGCCGTTGGCGCATACCAAGGGAGAAGTCTGAGACAGGCTTTTTATTTATATGGTTAAGACCCACCATTTTCAATATCTCTGATAAATCCATCCCCTTTACGCCCATATAAGCTAAATGCAACTCCAGATTTTCTATTGCCGACAGATGCTCATAAAACACTGGCATTTCAATTATACTTCCAATATTTCTTAAAATTTTAATCTTATCCTTCCTCATATCCATTCCCAATACCATTACCTCACCAGCTGTTGGCTCAAATAGCCCTGTCAGAATTTTAAAAATTGATGTTTTCCCTGCACCATTAGCACCCAATAATCCGTATATCGTCCCAGTTTCAATCGTCATACTGCAATCCTTAATGATCTCTACTCCAGAAATTGCCTTAACAAGATTGCTTGTTCTTACTGCTATTGATTGATTCATTCTGTTCACTCCTTCATTAATGATACCGACTGAATGTATGTATAATATTAAAAAAATAATCTGCCTTAAGCAGGTTATTTTTAAAAACTATTTAGTAAGGAATTTGCAAACCCATCACATTTCTTTAAGATATCGTTATCTATAATTGGAACACCAATACGCTCCATCAGGTCTTTTAAAAAACGAAATTTATTCATTAATTGATCTTTGTCCACCTCAAAAATCATAGGATTACACCAGACATTAATTAGTAGCATAATCACCTCAGCGGCTTCCTTAGGTTGATTAGTATGAATTGATCCGTCGGCAATTCCTTCTTTCACTAGCTTTTCTACCAGTGGAGCAACAAAGGTAATCGTATCGGTTAAATGTTGGGTTATAAATTTAGGATTTTTCGTAAGGGAGCTCATAGAATGAAATAGTTGGAGCTGATTTTTATCACTTAATGCTAATGAAAGTATTTTTTGTATTTTCTGTAGCCCATTTAGTTCTGTTTCCGCTTCAACGGTGCCGAACCAATTATTTTCTTGAAAAATCCTTTCAGTGACTGCATCAATAATTTCTTCCTTAGATTTAAAATGATGATAGATGGCTCCCCTGGTAAGTCCCCCTAAATGATCTACAATATCTTGAATAGTGGTCTGGTCATAGCCCTTCTCTAAAAAGAGCTTTAACGAAACATCTAAAATTTGATTAACCGTCTCTTCCGGATACTTATTTCTAGCCATATTTTATCTTCATCCTTTTCATACATTCATTTGGTATGTTTGAAGAATATCATGAATTGATTTTATTGTCAATCAGAAACTTTCGTAATATCACGATGCCAAAGCTTATTGCAATACAATATATTGTTACTATTTTAAAATCTATTTCCAATGCGCTGGTCGAATCAGTGACTCAGGTATTCTGGTGGCGGCATCTCCCTTGGCTGCATTAATTTGAGATTGGATAAGGAAAATGCTTTTAAAAAGATCGGCCCCCCTTAGGTCGGCATCTCTGAAATCAGCTCCGATAAAATTAGCCCCTGTTAAATTACTCCCCCTCAAATCGGCAGCAATCAAGTAGGCACCTCTAAAGCTGGCTCCGACGAGGTCTCTTTTTCTAAGATCGGCACCAATTAAATCAGCTCCCCGTGGGAAGGCTTTCTGGGCCTTCATGCCCCTGCGTGCATCGGCCTGTACAAGCCGACTGACACTAATGAGCAGTTCATTAACATCCGACCGATATGGTTCTAAATCAAGGTTCATCAGATCATCGGCGTTACGGTGGGTTAGTTCCTCTATCCTGCCGAACATTGAACGAATCAGGTTATGAATAGATTGGGCTGGCTTCAGCCTTAAGGACTCCGCTAAATACCACAATAACTCATGGAGCTGCCGCATGATTAAAAACACCTGAAACATTTGTGAGGAATGTCGATTATCTTCCCAGCTAACTCCTCTATAGGTTCCTTGGGCCACCTTTTGGCCCGCTCCAATACAGTCAAAGCCTATACAGCCCGTAAAACCACGGTTCTTGAGGTCTTCATGGACACCGCATCGAAAATCGGCCTGTAAATATTGACAAGGCTGGCCCGGGGCTTTATCCACCGGAAAACCCTCTGAGGCAGAAAAATAGAGTGCAATACAGCATAGCCCAAAACAGTTTTTGCAGTCAGCCATGAGGCTCTTGACAGAAATATTAGTCGAGGAGGTCGATATATGCTTTGAAGATGGGCCCTTTGAGTTATTTTTATTTGAATATTTCATATTTTCACCTCATATGAACATATAAATTAGTCTTATGTTCCATTTTATCATAGTTCATAAACAATAGAAAAACATGATATAATAAAATAAAAAATTGAGGCGATAAAAATGATCATATTAAAATCAAAGCGAGAAATAGAAATTATGCGTCAAGCAGGCCGAATCGTCGCTGAATGCCATGCTTTGTTGGCTGAAACCATTAGGCCTGGTATTACAACAAAAAAGCTGGATGAGATGGTAGAACGGCATATTGTCAAAAGTGGCGCAATTCCCAGCTTTAAAGGCCACCATGGTTTTCCGGCCTCTATTTGTGTAGCCATAAATGATGTGGTCTGCCACGGGTTTCCGACTGATCTCCCCCTACAGGGAGGCGATATCGTAACCCTTGACATTGGTGCCCATTTTCAAGGCTATCATGGGGATTCTGCCTGGACCTATGGTGTAGGAGAGATTACAAAGGAAGCAAGGAAGCTAATGGAGATTGGAAGGCAATCCCTCTTTATTGGAATTGAGCAGGCTATAAAGGGCAACCATTTGGGGGCCATCGGTTTTTCCATTCAACGCTTTATTGAATCGGAGGGCTACAATGTAGTTCGTGATTTTTGCGGCCACGGAGTAGGCCAGGAGTTATGGGAGGAACCACGAGAGGTGTTACACTACGGCAATAATCCAAAGGAGGGAATCAAGCTAAAGGCAGGCATGACCTTGGCTATAGAGCCAATTATTACTGCTGGGAAATATTATACCACAATCGATAACGATGGTTGGACGGCTCGAACAGCCGACGGGTCCCTTTCAGTTCAATACGAGCATTCAATTGTCATTACAGAAAATGGCCCCGAAATATTAACTGCCTTGCCTGGAGCATAAATAGCTATCAAAATGGACAGCACCAATTGTAGATTGGGCTGTCCATAATTTGTTTTTACAGTTAGATTAAAGTCATTGCCCTTACCCCTGTCTCCTCTGGATTCGAGTAATTCCCTTAAACAGTATTGGTGTGACCACAATGGGGATGGACATATAGCCTGAATAATTGTAGCCCTTGGCCACCAGGGGAATCACCCTTAAGAGCAATGACCTAGGCAATTAAGACAGAATTGTAATTTTTAAAATAAATGCTCCCTTACGCCAGTAGAAATTAATATAATTTTCAGAAAATATCGTTAGATTTTCCGTTTAAACAACCTCTTCCTGGAAATATATGAATAGTAACAAATAATTGCTAAGGAGCTGATACTATGTTTAATTGGACACCGGATTTGGCATTGGGTAATACAACAATTGATAAGCAGCATCAGGAGCTAATTGAGCATGCATCTAAAATCTATGATGCTTTAAGGGCCGGCCAGGGCAAAAGTTTAGTGAGGGAGCAGACGACATTTTTGAAAAAATATATACAGGAGCACTTTGAAGAAGAAGAGAGACTTCATGCTCAGCATCAATATCATTATGCTCAAAATCATCGGGAAGCCCATCGAAATTTCCTAAAACATGTTACAGAACTAGAAAATGAACTGCTTTCAGCCGGAGAGTCATCTAGTCTTGCTATTAAAATCAATAAAATTATGAATATCTGGTTTAAGGAGCATATTAAACGAGCTGATAAGGATTTTATTGATTTTATGGCTAAGAAAAAGGCATAGGCCTTTTAAGATATGTGTTCCTGTTGAAAGCCACCCCAGGGAATGTTCAGTCTCATCCACCGGGTACCAAAGGCTCCCCCTGGATTCATGATTTTTTGTATGATCTGCCAATCCCCCACCGGGGTGGGTGTAGAGGGTTTTCCTACTGCAACAGGATAGGTATTAATTATTTCTGTGAATTGTTTCAAGGTTAAGGTCTTTTGCATTAAGTCAATTTCTATAGAATACCCCTCCTCTGGTGGTGGATAATACTGATTGGGGCTTAGCCCGATGGCATTCCATGTGTCGGGCCCCACAATGCCGTCAGGATTCAGGCCAAATTCTGTCTGGTAAGTTCTGACTGCCTCAAAGACATCTTCATCATATATACCGTCTATTGTCTGGTCATAGAAACCAAGCTCTGTTAGTCGTTCCTGTACATGTATGACATCTGGTCCTTCCATATAGGGGTCTAATAATCTTAAATATCTACTGGCTAACACCATCCTAAACGCCTCCTCTCTTTATTATACGATTAACTATTTAAAAGAGTGTCTTAAGCTGCTCTACAATAAAAATACCCTATGGAAATACCTTTTTATTTCCATAGGGTTGATTTTAAGCCTATTTTTTATTTTTCTATTACGTCTACTGCCTTAGGCGCCAATTGAAGGATTCCTTTACCCCAGTTTGTGGCACCAGTTTTTGTATCTACTTCGTCAATTGCTTTATTTTCCAGGAACTTATCAATCATTCCCTGTTTGATGTCTAATTGATTTCTTCCCTGTAGTACATCTGGTGTTCTGCCTGCCCATCTTTCCAAGTATGATGGATTGTGGGGTTTAGCTAAGGGAGAACCAGTTTGATATTCTACATAGTCAGCATCTACTATTTTACCACCTTCAGCCAGAGCTAGGAACTGTACATAATAAGCACTGGAAGCAGTAGGCTCTCCATGGAATACGTAGATTGTAGAATCTTCTGTTACTTCAATATCTGCTCTTTTTGCTTGATTTAAAGCTCCAGCAGTCAGCAGCTTTAGGTCAGTTCCCCATCCGGTTGCTCCTGTGGCAACGTCAACCATATTAGGATCTTGTGTTTTAACTAATTGAGCTTCTCTTTCTGCAATAATTGCCACTGGATCAACATCAGGATATCTGTTTGTCCAGTTGGTCAAGTACCCAGCACCATTTTCTCTCTTGCCTTCGCCTGCTTCGTTGTAGGAATTATACACAACAGATACAATTTTACCATCTTCTACCACAAGGTCTACCTGTGGAGTCCAACCGTTTGAAGCAGTTAGTCCAATAATTACATATTTACCATCTCTGTAGGAGGCATCTACTACTTCGCCGCCAAGGGCAACAATTTCATCTTCTATGGCCTTGGCTGCCATGGCTTTACCAAGGGCTTCCCTAACTAAGGCCTTGAAGCTTGAGCTGGCACCTGTGGCACCACTTACGGAATCAACCAATACTGGTGTTTGTACAGCAAGCAGATCTTTTTCAAGGGAATCGATGGCACTGGCCAAATCAGCCTCAGGGTATCTGGCCTTCCAGTTTGTATTGTATTCTTCATCGGTTTTCTTACCTCTGCCATCTTCAACATTGTATTCATTGTAGGTAACAGCAGTAATTTTTCCACCGGCAATTGTAACATCTACCTGTGGAACCCAGCCTCTGCTGTCTAATCCCACAGCAGTATATGTTCCGTCCTTTAATGCTGAGCCTTCGCTAAAGAAGTATACACTATTGCTTAAAACATCTTCATAATAGTATAGTCCCAGGGCAGCAGCAAAGTTGGAAGCTGGAATAAGAGCCTTATTATCCTCGTTGATAATTACAGGTGTATCGATCTTTGCATTTTGTACAAAGATGTTCATGGTTTCTGCCTTTTCAGCAGTTGGAAGATTGGAAGCGTTTTCACTATTTAAGATATAAACACTTCGGGTAGCTTCTGCATAATGAATATGTAGTCCTAATAATTCAGTAATCTCTCTTACAGGAAGATAGGTAACACCTCCCTTATATTGAGTTCGTGTTTCTAATGTTTGTTTTACCCCATCCAAAAAAACGATAGCAGGCTTAACACCAGGTCCTTCAAATGCAGTGGCAGGCGCGTCTGCAGCATTTACGAATCCAGCCAACACCATTGGTAAGACCATTGCTACGGCTAATAGTACAGCAAGCATTTTTTTCATTAAACGTTCCTCCTTTTTAAAATGTGTAGCATTTTGAGTCGTTATTTACAATAAACAACTTCTCGTTTAATATTTATTTAACAAAAAACTAAGAAATCCTTCTTTTTTTTTAATTTTTTTAAGATTATTTATTATTTAATAAAAATTAGGATGTGTCTGAATACTCCGAAGGGTGCAGATTTTACTGAATTTTTGTTCCAAGCAAGGCGCTTTTTTGAAGGCATACCAGGAGTACGTCAAGGAAAAGCAACGCTGCGTGGGACAAAAAAGCGGTGAAAGATGCCCTTGAGTGGGTTTTCAGACACACCCTAATTACATATTGTAGAATTGATGATATTTATGATTGTGCTGGTTTTCTTCCTTTCTTTACTTTTTTTATGACAGTTGATATAATAATCTGGAATTCAAAAGAGGAGTGTTATCTAATGATCAATAAAAAGCTAAAATATCTAATTTTATTTGTTACAGTTTCCCTTATAACTACATTATTGGCCGGCTGTGGTGAAACAAAACTGGAGCAGGCGGATATGGAGGACCTGGTGTTGGGAACCTTTGGTTCTATGCGGGTATTTGCCTCCTCTACCAAAAAGGGTGAAGCCGCCATGGAAAAGGCCTTTGAAAGAATAAACGAAGTTGAAAATAAAATGAGTACCTCCATCGAAGGCAGCTTTATTCAACAGATTAATCAATCGGCAGGCAAGGAGGCCGTTGAGGTGGACGATGATACTCTTTTTGTCATCAAGGAAGCCCTCAACTATGAAGATGTTACCCAGGGGACCTTTAATATTGGCCTTGGCTCCTTAATCGATCTATGGGGAATCGGCAAGGAGTGGCAGAAGGTTCCTACCCCGGAGGAAATTACCGAGGTGCTGAAGCATATCGATATCAATGAACTAGAAATAGATGGTAACAACGTTTTTTTAAGGGATAAAAATATGATGCTGGATTTAGGCGGCATTGCCAAGGGCTATGCCGTTGACGAGGCTGTAAAAACCTTAAAAGAGAATGGAATCGAAAGTGGATTTGTTAATTTGGGAGGCGATATTTACGCCATTGGAGCAAAGCCCGATGATACCCCCTGGATAATTGGTATTCAAAATCCGGTAATTGGCAGTAATACCGTTATGGCAAAGATTCCCGTTGTCAATCAATCAGTTGTCAGTTCAGGTGATTACGAACGTTATTTTATTGAAGACGATGTTCATTACCACCACATTTTAGACCCTGAAACCGGGTACCCTACCGACAATCAGCTTTCCAGCGTGACTGTGATTTCTGAAAAGGCTATTGATGGTGACGTCCTGTCAACCGCTGTATTTGTCATGGGGCTGGAAAAGGGACTTCTTTTCCTTGAGGAATTGGAAAATATAGAGGGTGTTATGATTACAAAGGATAAACAGGTTTTTGCCACCTCAGGGATCGTAGATAAGCTGGAAATTATGGATAACAGCTACCAGCTGGTAAGGTAGATTACATTTTCAAATAGATTTTACTTTTAAGCTAATTTAGCTCCAGGGTAGCCTGGGGCTTTATCTATGGATTTTTTATTATTGAGAGGACTTATAAAATCTCTACGTCGGCAGGGAGCTTATAAATAACATCCTTTCTCTCAATAATGACGGTGGTTCGATCCTTCAGCTCGGGATCCTTTTTAATGTTTTCCAGAAGCTCGTAGGCTGGGTTAATTGCAATGGGGTTTCCTACCCGCTTCAGCATCGAATAATCCCCGTTGGTGTCACCATAGGCGTAGCTAGCCCTTAGGTCAATATGATACTTTTCGATCAATTCATCTATAGCAGCATGCTTATTGATTGAATCCCACATTTGTGAGATTTCACCGGTGAAATTTTCCTTCTCATCGACATAATAAATGGTGGCCCGATAATCTGTAGCACCATATTTCTCAGCCATCTTTTTCACCAGATAATCAGGACTGCCAGAAATAAAGAAAACCAAGTGCCCCTGTTCCTTATGCCACTCAATACGGTCTCTGGTATAACGATAAACACGATCCCCCTTTACATCGATCACCTGGTTAGCGATAAATTCCATCTCGTTTCTATTTAAGCCCTTCATTGTATCTAGGTAAATGGCAGCCACCTCCAGCAAATAATCCTCAAAATTTCCCTGTCTTTTATCCCAGTCATGATAGGTCTTTTTTGCAATATTATGCCAGAGGGCAGGATCAATAATTTCATATTTTAGGAGCTTTTTAAAATGTTCAATCATTAAAGAGTTACGATATAAGGTACCATCAATATCTATGAAAACACCTATTTGTTTCATTTTTCAATTCCCCCCTGCATTTATGTTTACTCAAATTTTGTTACTTAATAGATATATTATTAATATATACACAAAAAAGTAAATTTTAAAACAGCATGATTTTTAGGCTGTCTGTTCTTTCAATCATAACGTTAATAAGAACCCCTTTCAATAGGAAAGGGGCCCTTATAATCCATTCAACCCTTATACGGTTACCAGGCTATCTTTGCTGCTGAAACCTCTGTTTCCTTGTTAGATAAAAGGGCGGCGGTGGACTGGTAGTTTTCTACCAATTTAATCAAGGGTTCCAGCTCCTCGTAAAATACAACAATCAGGTCCCCCTCCCGGGCATTACTGATGGCCATTTCCAGGGCCTGTACCTCACAGGGTTCAATGATAATTTTGTCTTCTGCCATTCCTGCCATGATACAGCCCTTTTTCAGGAGCTTTGCCACCTCCTCGGGGCTTCGACCTCTCAAATCCTTGTCCTCTTTAATATATACCTGGTCAAAATATTTACCTGACAGTTCCCCCAATTTAATAATATTGATATCGGTTCTGTCACCAGGTACACCGATTACTCCGACCAATCTTGAACCTTCCATCTCCTTTAAGGCATTTAGAACATTGATATAACCATCCAGGTTATGACCATAATCGATGATAACCTTAAAGGTATTCAAATCAAAGACGTTAAATCTGCCAGGATTATTTTTTACATCTGCCTTAAATTCCTTTAAGGTTTGTGCAATAACCTCTAAAGAAATTCCCATTCCGTAGGCACCTGCCACGGCAGCCATACTGTTTTGTAGATTATGCTTTAAAAGTCCCCCAAAGGATATTGCAATGTCCCTAACAGGTATTAATGGAAAGGCCTTTTCACCATCAAATATATATACATGATTATCGTATACATATACTGCCTTACCGCCTTTTTTTATGTGGCCTACCATCACAGGATGATCAGAGCTCATACTGAAGTATATTTGATTACACCTGACCCCCTTGGCAATTTCGCCGGTATAAGGATCATCAGCATTTAATACTGCCCAGCCGTCCTTTTTTACCGCTTCCACCACCAGCCCCTTTACATGGGCCATCTCTTCCAGTGTATTGATTCCATCTATCCCCAAATGGTCATCGGCAACATTAGTGATAATCCCTACATCCGCCAGGTCATAGCCAAGACCCCTATTAATAATTCCTCCTCTGGCGGTCTCCAGCACAGCCGCTTCTACCCGTTGATCCATTAACACCGTTTGAGCACTTTTAGGTCCGGTTGTGTCACCCTTATAAATTAGCTCTTCATCTATATAAATCCCAGAAGTTGTTGTCATTCCAACAACCAGCCCACTATTTTTCAACATTTTACCCAGCAATCGAGTGGTGGTGGTTTTTCCATTTGTTCCCGTTACAGATATAATTGGAATACTGGCATTTTTCCCATTGGGAAACAACAGCTCAACAATTTCCTTTGCCACATTACGGGCTTTACCCGCAGAGGGATAATGATGCATTCTAATGCCAGGACAGGCATTGACCTCAATTACGGCGCCGCAATTTTCCTTTATGGGAATGCCGATATCCTCTGTAGTGATATCGACTCCAGCGACATCTAATCCGATGATTTTAGCTGCCAAAATAGCCAGCCTTGCATTTTCAGGATGCACATCATCAGTTACATCAATGGCTGTTCCGCCGGTGCTCAAATTGGCATTTTCCCTTAAAAACACCACCTCATCCGGAGCCGGAATATCATCAAGAGATTTGCATGTCTTTTCTAAAAGCAGCGACATAACATCGTCTATTTTAATTTTTGTCAAGGGCTTTTCATGGCCATCCCCCCTAAGGGGATTTTGATTTTCCATTTCAATTAGCTCTCGAATGGTGTTTTTTCCGTTTCCAATTACATGGGCCGCCAATCGTTGGGCGGCTGCCACCATACGGTCACCCACCACCGCCACTCGATAGTGCTTTCCCTTTATATATTCTTCAATCAAAATTCTCTCACTAAAACCCCTGGCAATATGGAAGGCCTTTAAAACCTCCTTTGAACTTCTTAAATCTATGGAAACACCTTTTCCCTGGTTGCCGTTGTAGGGCTTTACCACCACAGGATAACCTAAGTCCTGGGCCGCTTCCATTGCCTCAATGGGGTCTCCAACAATTTTTCCCATTGGTACCGGTATGCCCGCTCCTTTAAGCATTTCCTTAGTCAGTTCCTTATCACTGGCCGAGTCAACGGCTAAACAGCTGGTTTGATCTGTAATGGTAGCCTGTATTCTTCTTGCATTTTTTCCATAGCCCAATTGAATCAGGCTATTTTCGCCCATTCTTATGACAGGTATCTTGAGCTTTGCAGCTTCCTCTACAATAGCGGCAGTGCTTGGCCCAAGACCTTTTTGATAAATTTTTTCTCTGATTTTGTTCAGGCCTTGACTAATATCTAATTTTTTAGAGTTAAGTAATGCTTGAATTAACTCAAAGGCCAGTTTACCAGCCTCCAGACCGGCAATGTTATTTTCATAGGCGTAGACGATATAATAAATGGTTTCATTCTCTAAATATCTGGCCTTACCATAGCTTAAATCATACCCCAGCATATTTTGTATTTCCAGAGCAGTATGCTCCATTACATGGGCCAGATAGGTACCCCTTTCTAATCTTTCTAAAAATCCCCCTTCTCTACCCAGGCAACAATGGTGCTTTTTCAGGCCAGGCAGAATCTCAATCAGGCCCTCATTAAATCCTTCAATATCACAGGTTGGAATATCTACATATTTGCCTAGGTCAACATGTATCCTTACCACAGGACAATGGCTATATATATTCCTTCCTGAATAAAGACGAATATCAATTAATTTCATTAAAGATCCTCCTCAACCTTTAATCACTCACTGTATATTTAATCTTCTTTAAAAAGAATTTTTCGCTTCTCCATATGAAAGCCATACTGGTTAGGTAAAATATGCACTTTTACATTGGTAATTACCAATGGCTCATCGGGGTATTGCTCAGAAATATTGGTAAATTCAATTTCACTTCCATCTACAATCGTTACCACACCTGAACCGATCACTTCAATTTCATTTTGATGATTTACGACTATAGCCGTATCTTCGTCAATTCCAATGCCCAGGGGATAGGGATTTTGGGCCACCGCTCCCAGTAACCTGCCAATTCTTCCCCGTTGGTTAAAGTGTTGATCAATGATAGCTCCCTTTAAAAAGCCCATGCCCGGAGCCAGGCGAATGGCACTTTTTTTAGGTGCCTCCTCTTCCATTCCTTCTACCACCATAATTTCGCTCATCATGGAGGCGCCAGCACTGGTGCCTGCAATGATGCCTCCTTCCTCCATAAAACGATAAATTGCTTTATGAAAGTCAGTTCCTCCCAATAGGCTCGATATTCGCAGTTGATCACCGCCAACAAAAAAAATACAGCTTAGTCCCTCAAGATTTTTAATTACCTGTCGGCGATTTGCCTCCTGCCGACTAAGTAAATTAATAGTTTCTACCCGACTAGCCCCCAGTTCATAAAATAGTTCCTTATATTCTTCTCCAACCTCTAAAGGGTAATTGGTGGCAGTAGTTACTATGGCTATTTTAGACTGCTCATTTCCAGCCCTTGATACAATTTCCTTTAATATTTCTTTTCCTGCTTTTTTGTCCTCTCCACCACCAATAATGATTAATTTTGTAGATTGATCCTTTCCCATAGGCTGCTCCTTCCAAAATAAACTATTGTTATTTTATCCTCAACTTTTGTAAATATACTCTTTCAGCTTTAAAAAACTAGTCATTTCCAATTATCACCAACACAGCAACTATTCTCTATAACGGCTGGACAATGGCTATGACCAAGTCACAAATAGCACGGGCCGGTGATTTTAGCGCAATATATGTACGGCTTATTATGGTAAGGATCATACTACAATCGCTACAGAAACGACTGTCGAATCAGGAGGCTCATTCAATATATCCGTTTAATTCTAATAAAAAAGATCAAAGCGTGCTCTCTAAAAGAACACGCTTTGATTAAAGTTGTTTTATTTATTCCGGTTGCTGGCCTTAATTTCGTCCAGCACTGCCATGGCAATGTTGGAGCTATGGTCTGAAATTCGTTCCATATTACTGATAATATCAAGAAAAATTACGCCGGAGCCGGGACTGCATTGTTGATTGTTAAGCCGATGAATATGATTTGCACGAAGGGATTTTTCCATCAGGTCAACCTTCCCTTCAATTTCAATAACCTTCATAGCCAGATTATTGTCAAGATTTCTCATGGCTCCCAGGGCATTGATATAACCCTTCATGACAAGCTCCTCCATTTCCTTCAGCTCCTTAAGAGCGATTTCAGAGAAATGCAATCCATTGTCTATTTTATATTGAGCCAGCTCTGCAATATTTTCCGCATGGTCTCCCACCCGTTCGATGTCATTGATCGTATTAAACAGGCCATCCACCAATTCACGGTTACGATTTGAAATATTTGTATTGGATAATTTAACTAAATATGCTGCCAGCTCCCGCTCAAGCTCGTTTACAACCTTCTCCAGTTGGAAGCATTCTTCCACCTTCTTCTGGTTATTCTTAAAGAAGCTTTCCATAGCATGGGTAAGGGAATCCTTGGCAACATTTCCCATGTGAAGGGCCTCTTTGATGGCACTCCCCAGGGCGATAGAAGGGGTTTCCAATATACGATCATCAATGTACTTAATTCCGTGGGACACCTCTTCTTCCCCGGGAATAATTTTCTTAGATAGGTAAACCAGCAAACCTGCAAAGGGTAATTGAATCAATGTGTTAGAAATGTTGAAAATAGTATGGGCATTGGCTATCTGCCTGGAAATATCCGTCGGATTCAAATAGGTAATAATTCGGTAAATGGGTTTTTGTAGAACAAATATGAAAATCAATGTACCCACAAGGTTAAAAATAAAGTGAACCGCTGCCGCCCGCTTGGCGGTTTTATTGGCTCCAATACTCGATAATATTGCTGTAACAGTGGTACCGATATTAATTCCAAACAGAATTGGAAGCCCCGATTCAATGGGAATTAATCCCTCCATGGCCAGGGCCAGGAGTATACCCGTTGAGGCCGAGCTGCTCTGAACTGCAACAGTTATGGCAAAGCCTGCAAGTATCCCTAAAAATTGATGATCCCCAAAGCTTACCAATAAGTCCTTAAAGGGCTGATAGGTTCTCAAGGGTCTTAAAGCTTCGCCCATATAGCTCATACCAATAAAGAGAATACCAAACCCGATAAAAGCCTCAGCAAATTGTTTAATTTTACGATTTTCGGTGAATAACCATACCCCCACTGCCAGTCCCACAATAATGGGAGCGTATTTTTCAATTTTAAAGGTTATAATATGAGCAGTAATGGTTGTCCCAATATTGGCCCCCATAATTACCCCAACAGCCTGGGTCAGCTTCATCATTCCCGCATTGACGAAACCTACCACCATCACCGTCGTGGCGCTGCTGCTTTGCACCACAGCTGTAACAAGGGCTCCAACTGCAACCCCCATTAAGCGATTGCTGGTAAGCATACTGATTATGGACTTAAGCTTGTCACCTGCCGCCTTTTGGAGTCCGGTACTCATAACGTTCATTCCGTAGAGAAATAGTCCCAAGCCCCCTAATATGCCAAAAACGATTTCCATTCAAGCGCCTCCTTATTGAGCTTCCAGCTCTAACTTACACCCTTTCTAGCTTAAGACTTTTTTCCTATTCTTTCGTTAATTACATGTTAGAGAAGTGTTAAATCTATGTTAAATGTTTTAACATAGATTTAACACAAATTTCACTTTTCTGATTATTCTAACTAATCATTTTCTCTGAGACTACAGCTATTTTCCCCATCGCTTTCTTGAAAACAAGGATCCAGGTGAACAATAACATCCTCCAAATGCTGTATTTCTTCCTTTACGATTGATTCAATCTGATCAGCCACCCGATGTCCCTCGTGGACTTCCATATAGGGATCAACGCAGACCTTGACATCAACATAGACCACCGAACCATGGACCCTAGTTCGAATGTCATTGATGTTGTATACATCCTTTAACCGAAGTATTCTTTCTTTAATTTTCGTTAAATCCTCCTGCTGTATTGACACATCAATGAGTCCGTGAAAGCTATCCTTTAGAATATCCCAGCCTACCTTTGCCACAATAAAGGAGACCACTACTCCCATTATGGCATCTAAGGTCATTATGCCGAAGGATGCGCCCACCAAACCAATCAAGGCGGCAACAGAGGAAAGGGCATCGGAACGATGATGCCAGGCATCTGCCTTCAGGGCATTACTGTTTAGCTTTTTGCTGACCCTGATGGTAACCTGATATTGTGCCTCTTTGATTAAAATAGAGACCAATGCAGAAAAATATGCCAGTTTGCTGACATAGACTATTTCACCCTCAAAAATAGCTTTAACCGATTGTATTCCCGTTCCCAGCCCTACCAATATCAGTACTATAGCTAATAAGAAGGCCGCTACGGTTTCTATCTTTTCGTGACCATAATGATGCCGCTCATCTCTTGGCTTCTTGGCTAAAAACATCCCCACAATTACTCCTAGGGTGGTAATCACGTCAGAGGCCGAGTGTAACCCATCGGCAATTAGTCCCTTACTGTTCGACACTGTTCCAGCAGTCACCTTTAATATCACCAAAAACAGATTCAGTAATACTGTCATGATTAAAACCTGATTCAGCTGCTGATTTTGGAAGTTCTCCCCTGGATACTCCTTCATATACAGTCCCCCAATTATCAATTGATATTTATATATCATTATATGTTGTAAAGTATAAATTGTAAACACATTAATTTTTCTGAATTTTATTATCTAAAGGGATTGATTTGTATTATCAATTGAAATTAAACACCCCCTACTCTGGTCCTTTCTCTAAAGAAATCGATAAAATCAAAGATTAGGGGATATACATTCAATATAATATGTGGTATATTATAAATGAACTTTTTGACAGTGAAAAAGGAAATTAAGGAGGCGTACATAGAATGTTTCAAAGAATCAGAGAAATTATCGCTGAACAACTGGGAATTGATGATGTTGATACCATTGAAAAAAATACTTCCCTCACAAATGATCTTGATGCCGATTCACTAGATGCAGTAGAAATTATCATGGCCATCGAAGATGAATTTGGTGTGGAAATACCAGATGAGGAAGCAGAAAATTTCAAAACGATTGGCGATATCGTTGAGTATGTAGAGTCCCATCGATAATTTTTGCTAATTAAAAATTAACCCAACAGGTACTGTTCAATAATTGACAGTATCTTTTTTTATTGAATAAGAAAAATATCTATTAGACAAGTTTCCTTTCCTGAATAACTTCATAACCTATATATTAAAGTAACTATGCTTTAAAATATATGGTTTAAGGAGGTTTTTCTGTGGAAGCAAATAATCATTTCATGTACCCTCCTATGGAGGATTTCCCTGCTAGTCCTTACCCTATGTCCCCTATGATGGCTCCTATGGGCGATATGGGTTATTTCCCAGGCCATGGTGGAATGCCCGGCTGCTACCCACCGGTTTCAAGTCCGTGTCCTCAAATGCCCATGCCCAGCCCCATGCCGCTGCCAACACCAATGCCTATGCCTATGCCCAGCCCCATGCCAATGCCAATGCCCCCCGGCATAATGCCTTTACCAGATCACTGCATGCCTGAAGATGCGGCTGATCATATGAAAAAGATGTATTATATGCATATGTATATGGCGGCAATGCACAAGGCAGAGGCTTATAAGCACAAGATGATGCATTGTGATCATGAGTGCCATAAGCGGGATGAAGACCACTGTTAGGTTGATGCAGGATACATAAAACAGGCCAGCAAAGCTGGCCTGTTTTATCCTTTTATTCTCATATTTTTTTGATTGACTAAAGCTGAATATCCTGAACAAATACATTGACTCGTTCTACACTGATTTCAGTCATATTTTCAATGGAATCTTTAATTCGTTGCTGCAGCGTTTTAATTAGGTCAGGAATGACTGAACCATAGGTCACCACCACAGATAGATTGATTTCCAATTGCTTTTCTTCATTATCTATTTTGACTCCCTTATTGCTGTCTTTGGCAAAGACCTCTGTTATTCCCTTCGATAGCCCCCCTGTAAAGGAAACGATACCTGGCACCTCCTCCACAGCTTTTTGCGTAATAGTCATAATTACATCATTTGATATTTTGATTTTTCCCTGCTCTCCTACTATTTCCATTGCATTTTTAGACATCCCGGTTCCTCCTTATTTCAAATAATATTTATGAACTGATTATTCCTCTTCTAACAATTTTCCTGTTAAGCAATTGATCAGTAACCTTTTTTGAATATATTACGGCAATCATAGCTGATCCGCAATTATAAAAAGTAATTATTTTTTTAAATTTAAAAAAGCCTGACTTACATCCAGATATTGCTGATAGGTGTTGATATTAACAAAGCATTTCATCTTTGGATCAAATTGTTTAATGATATCAGGCAGCACCTTCTTTACTCTTAACATCTTTAATAGCTCCGTAATCTTGAATCGATCTCTTTGAAGCATTTCTTTAATAGGCTCCATGCAATCCCTTTTATACAGGGCGTAAAGAGGCTCATAATGGGGTTCAATATAGGGAATAACCACATCCTGCCCCTCTATCTGCTCAATCATATAGTGCACCAGCTGCAGGTTGACAAAGGGCATATCACAGGCAATTACAAATATATAGGGGTGACTGGCAACCTCCAGCCCCGAATAAATCCCCAACAGGGAATTTTTCTTCCCCAATGCTATACTATCCTTAGTCAGCTTTACATCAATCAAGTGACTATATTCATCGGGACAGTCGGTTACAATAATGATCTCACGAAATCCTTCCCTTAGGACTTCAACAATTCGATCGATCATTGGCTTGCCCCCCAGCTCCATCAATGCTTTGTTCCGCCCCATTCGACTACTGGCCCCACCTGCCAATATAACTGCCGATACTGATTTAAAATTCATCATAACCTCCCAAAATAGGTCTATTAAAATTTGGCCTTATTTATTCGTCCTCCGGCAACCATTAGAACATTGACTGCAGTTATTTTGAGTCTTGGTTACAGCATCAAAATCTGCCTTTAAATCTATATCAACCATTAGAATCATCTGACTTTCCTTCTCATCAAAAAATATGATTTCACATTCATGATTTGTACAAATATAATAGCCTGCCTCAACAATTAAAGGCTTAATCTCATCCTTGACAACGGATTGAACTACTGGAGGATGAACGAATTCCCCCATACGATGACAAAGGGGGCAGGGTTTATATTGTTTTTCCTGCTTATGGCTACAGCCGCCACATTGACCCATAATATCACTTCCTTAATTTTATTAGATGACTTACTATTCTATTAATGGGCCCGGCAGCCAGATATCAATCCATATTAATTCATTTATTTAACTTCAGGCAATGCCAAAGCGAATTCATAGAAATCATCATAATTTCCCATATAATCTATATTATCTTCATTGGATTGGCCTATCTTATGGTTTTCAATTAAATAGGTTTTCATTCCCAGCCCCTTGGCCACCATATCCTCCTGAAGATCATTCCCAACCATCATGCATTCTTGGGGTAACCGTTCAATTTTTTCTAATATTTCTTTATAATAATTGAGCTGGGGCTTACAAAAATGCATCTTTTCAAAGGAGGTAATCAAAGTAAAGTCCTCTTCCATAAGACCTGCCCACGCTATTCGCTGTCTTACGGCCTCGTAGGGAAAAATAGGATTAGTCGCAACAATTAAAGTATACCCTTTTTTCTTTAAGACCTTAACCGCTTCAATCATTTTTTCATTTTGCCCAACAGCCTTTTTCACCTTGATAAAATCATTAAGATAAAAATCATTAAAAATAGGGTAAATCTCCTCTTGTTTGTGATGCGTACGGGTAAAAAAGTCTTCAAAAAATGCTTCTTCATTGGTTTTATTGGAATCTATATTTTGTACCATGTATTTTGTAGAGGCCCATACCAGCTTTGTCAATTGTCCCTTTGGAAAATAAGCTCCAAACCGATTCTCCAGGGCATCAAAATAATGCTTTAAAAATTCTTCCATTTCAAGGGGAAGTAGTGTACCATCTAAATCAAATAAAATTGTGTTAATCATTTCCCTAACTCCATTCGTTTTTTCTTATCTTATCATAAAGTATCATAATAGAAAAGACGCCGAATTAGTTTACGGCGCCTTTGATTTCCTGTTCCTTCTTACATTTTAAGCAGAATATCTCTGCTTCTGAATCGTCTTCAGAATTAAAAAAACTCGCTTCACACTGGCTACATTGCCTTTTGCTGAGGGCCTTCATTAAATAGAACCCTTCAAGCTTTGAAATTTTAAGCACGTCTTCTTTTATAGCACTTTGTGGGCATAGTTCCTGACATAGGCCGCAGCCTACACACCGCCCCGGCCCATGGCTTACTGTAATTGATTCAGATTCCTTTTTAACCTGCCATGCTTGCCCAGGGCATACTCCCTGACATAGACCACATCCGTTACAGGCTGCATCTACCCTCCAGGCATTTATAGAGGCCAGTTCTGAAGGAATTACCGTATTGTCTGACAGTTTTAAGGCTTTTAATGCACCTAAAAACAGATTACGGTTGATCTGCCGCTGATTTCTTTCCCCCACAAACTCCTCTGCCACGTGGTCAATGGCCCGCCCTGCCATCTGGGTGGTTTCCCTCTTAAAAAAGCTAAAAAGCTCTCGCCTGGTCAGCTCCGGCTGTGGTATCTGAAGGCTTTCACCTTCAGAGTCGACTGCATGAATCACAATTTCAATCCCCAGGGCCCTTCCTAACTCCTGAGCCCTATGGAGGATCTCATCATTCCATTCCTGATTCATATGCTCACAATGATGACATTGTGTTCTATTTAAAAAGATTTCCCGCTTTCCCGATAATATTGCCAGCGTAATATAATCCTCAACTGTCATACCCCTAAGACAGGGAACCGATAGATTCCCTTTGTTACCTTCCTGAGAACAGCCCAATATAACCTTTGGCTTTTTGGCAGCTTCTGTAATTAACCGTTCTAAACTAAAGCCCTTTAGGGTCAAGGCCTGGGTAGGACACAGCCCGCGACAGCTGCCACAGCCCTTGCATCGATTTTCATCTATTTTAATGGCAGCCCGAGTAGTGGTAATGGCCTGGTGGGAGCAGGCATCCTGACAAATTGTACAGCTTTTTAATCTATTTTTAAAATGAAGGCAATGTTTAATGGCCAATTGAGGTCGAATATCTTCAGTTAATTTTTCCAATAAAAATTTCATTAGCATTTTTTCCTACTCCTCACGCCATATTTTGGTGCTAATTTCACTTTAATAATAACAGCAGGGAAGGCTGCCAATTGACATTCTTCCCCTAATATTATGCTTGTGCTTTCTTACGGTATATGATTGAAGATAAGATTAAACTTAATTCAAATAATAAAATCATGGGCGCTGCCATTAAGCATTGTGAAATAATATCTGGTGGTGTTAGTACCGCTGAAACCACAAAGATTACCAGAATAATCATTTTACGATATTTTTTTAGGGCAGCAGGGGTAATTAGATTTAAATGGGTTAACAACAAAATAATTAACGGCATTTCAAAGGTTAATCCAAAGGCTAAAAGCAATGAGCTGATAAAGCCAATATAGTTTTCAAAGGAAAACAATGGTGCAATTTGTTGGGTCGACACCTTGACAAAAAACTGAATCGTTAGGGGGATAATTACATAGTAGGCAAACAAAATTCCAAGAAGGAAAAAAATGATTGCCATAAATAGGGCAAACAGTAAATTAGCCCTTTCCTTTTTAGTTAATCCCGGCTTAACGAATAACCAGATTTGAAACAGCGTAATAGGTAAGGTTAACACCACCCCTACCACCAAAGAAATTTTAATATAGGCCACAAACAGCTCCGGCGGACTCAAATAGATGAAATCCAACTGACTGGCAGGCTTGGTAACAATTTCGATAATAGTATCTATAAATTGGTAGCTGATCACCGCTCCTGCTATCATGACAATGGCAATAATAATAACTCTTTTCCTCAGTTCTTCTAAATGTTGTATTAAAGTAAGACGCAATTCATCCAACTGGGTGTCCTCCCTGAAACAGAAACTTTTCTACTACTCGCCCTTCTTTTCAATTTCTACTGATTCAGCAACATCCTGTGAGATTTTATTGGAATGGTCTTTAAATTCTTTGATTCCTTTTCCTAAGGCCTTTCCAATTTCAGGAAGCTTTGATGGCCCAAAAACAACCAATGCAATTGCTAAAATTAAAATTAATTCTGAAGCGCCTAATCTTCCAAACATGGGTACTCCTCCTCTTTAATAATCAAGATAATACTTCACAGCCTTATTGATGTTTTTTTAACAAGAATTGATATTTTTATTATAGCTTATCCTGCCCGTAATAGCAAGGATCGTCTTATCAATTGATATTTCCAGGTATATACAGCTAGTATCGAATTAGGCGCTGTTTTTTGAATTCAATCAAAGAACCTCCCCATGGACTTCTCCCCTGGTCTGCTTTAATATTTGGTTATTTTCCCCCAGAATGACCACCTTCGGCTGAAAATTACCGACTTCAGATTCCTCTATTAAACAATAGGCAATAATAATTACTTGATCACCGGGCTGCACCAATCTGGCCGCCGCCCCATTCAGGCAAATTACCCCGCTGTTTCGTTCCCCTTTAATAACATAGGTTTCGAAACGGGCCCCGTTGTTATTGTTCACAATTTGCACCTTCTCATTGGGATAAATTCCCGCTGCCTCTAAAAGAGCCTCATCAATGGTAATGCTGCCCACGTAGTTTAAATTGGCCTCAGTCACCGTTGCTCTGTGTAGTTTTGATTTAAAAAAGGTTAAATACATCTTAATGCACCTCCACAATAATATTATCGATTAGCCGCACCTTGCCTACCCGAGCTGCCAGGGCAATTAACACTTTTCCCTGTATATATGGTACGGAATTTAGCGTTTCAAAATCAACAGCTTCAATATAATCAACGGTCACTGCAGGCTCCCTTTTAATGCACTGTTCAATGCTTGATACGATCAATTTTCCATCCCTTTCTCCTGCTTCAATCATTGACTTGGCCTGAAACAGACTTTGAGAAAGCACCAGGGCTGCCCGTCGCTGCTCTGCAGTTAAATTGACGTTCCGGGAGCTCATGGCTAAGCCATCTTCCTCCCGTACAATTGGGCAAGGAACGATTTGAACATTCATGTTTAAATCCTTGACCATTCGGGTAATCACCGCCACCTGCTGGGCGTCCTTTAAGCCAAAGTAAGCCCGCTGAGGCATAATAATATTAAAAAGCTTGGCAACCACCGTCGTTACGCCTCTGAAATGCCCCGGCCTTGAGGCACCGCAAAGCCTACCTGTTAAGCTTAAAACCTCTACATAGGTTTCGTAGCCCTCGGGGTACATTTCCTCTATGGTTGGATGAAAAAGGTAGTGGGCACCACCGGAAGCCGCCACCTGTCGGTCTCTGTCCAGATCCCGGGGGTATACATCAAAATCTTCATTTACACCAAATTGAGTGGGATTGACAAATACGCTGACCACCACCACGTCATTTTCCCAGCTGGCCCTTTCAATTAATGAAAGATGCCCCCTATGCAAATACCCCATGGTGGGAACAAAGCCTATGGCCTTATCTTCTTTACGGGCTTCCCGAAGGATTTTTTTCATTTTTTCAATTCCAGTTATAACTTTCATCGTAAGCCTTCCTTCTAATATAATTTTTCCAGTATTGATGCCTCGATGGAAAAGCCATGCTGCTTCTCTGGAAAGCTGCCTTCTCTAACCTGCTGGCAATATTCCTTAACGGCAGACTGAATTTGGCTGCCGATATCAGCATAGGTTTTTACAAACTTTGGCGTAAAGTCTGGGAACATTCCCAGCATATCCTGTATGACCAATACCTGTCCATCGCAGCCCTTCCCTGCACCAATACCAATGGTGGGAATATCGAGATTATCTGTAATGAGGTCTGCAAGCCCTTCAGGGATACATTCCAAAACAATGGCAAAGGCCCCCACCTCCTGCAGTCGCTTTGCATCTTCAATTATTTTTTTAGCCTGCTCTGAATCCCTTCCCTGAACCTTAAAGCCCCCAAAGGCATGAACCGACTGAGGGGTTAGGCCTAGGTGCCCCATGACTGGAATTTGAGCCCTGACCAGGGCCTTGACCTGGTCAACCACCTCAGCTCCCCCCTCCAGCTTTACCCCCTGGGCACAGCCCTCCTGTATTAGCCTGCCAGCATTTTTTAAGGCCTCCTGGGGGCCCATATGGTAAGACAAAAAGGGCATATCTGCTACAATGAAGGCATTTTTAGCTCCTCGGGCTACCGCTTTGGTATGATGAACCATGTCATCCATCGTTACCTGCAGGGTATTTTCATAACCCAGCATAACCATTCCCAGGGAATCCCCTACTAAAATACAATCCACTCCTGCCGCATCCAAAAGCTTCGCCATGGAATAATCATAGGCAGTCAGCATCGAAATTTTACGCCCCTCCCTTTTACATCGGTTAAAGGACGTTGTGGTAAACTTATTCATTTTACTCCCTCTTTCCATAATTGATTCAATGCTTCTATTTGATCTGTCCCCTTGAGCTTTTCCTTCGACGCCAGCTCAGTGGCGGCTTTTCCCAGGGATTGATAAAGGGCCATTCCCCTGGGCATCTGCTCCTTTAGGGCGATTAAATGCTTCTTAACAGTTTGACTGTCACCCCGGGCGACTGGGCCCGTAAGGGCCTGACTTGTTCCCACACTTTCAATATTCCTTAAGGTGCCATTCATTAGAGGTAACAGGACTTGATAGGCCTCCTTTTCTTCAAATCCAGCGGTCTTCATCATATTTAAGGCCATATCAATTAGTGTAACTAAGTAATTGGATGCCACGCAGGCAGCAGCATGGTACATCGTCTTTTGATCTCCCCTGATTAAAAAATATTGGTTTCCACATTCTTTAAGAATTTCCTCAATTACCTCCGGCTGATCTGCCTCCAGGGTAAACATCGTATGGCTCAAGGCCTTGACAGCCTTTTCGACCCTGGCAAAGGCCTGTAGGGGATGCAGGGAATATAGTCGATTTAAGGGATGTCTTTTGGTAATTTCCTGCATAATAGATGCCCTGTGGGCACCGCTCATGTGTACAAAATGCTTATTTTCTATACTGGTCTGTAGATCGGCTATAGTACTGGCAATTTGCTGAATCATATCGTCAGGAGTAGTAATAAAAATAATATCAGCCACCTCAACCAGCTCCTCCATACGGGAAAAGCCCCTTCCCCCCACTAGTGCAGCGCCAGACCTGGCAGAATCAATACTGCGACTAAAATAACCCACAACATGAAATCCCTTTTCATAAAGATAGCTGCCAAAGCTCTGACCTACCTTTCCGCTTCCGATAAAGCCAATTTTCATCCGATCACCTCCCCAAAAACGTTAAAAAACCTCTTCCCAAGCCCAAAAGGACTTAGAAAAAGGTTAAGAAAAAATCCTTATTTGCAGTAGCAAAAAAGGCATCATATCCCTATCGTCTTTTTCTCTGTCTCGGTCCCCTATGGCTCAGAGCAGAATCATACATAAAATAACTTCATATTATCAAACCGGTATAGCTCCGAAGATACTATCCTTACCCACAGTTTATCATATGGGGCAGTAATTGACAAGAAAATCATTTTTTAACTTTTCCCCTTGTAAACGTTTATATTTTAACGATCAAACCAAATTACTTTACAACAGGTATTAGTACCTGGTATTATATTTATAGAAGCCTTTTAAGGAGTGATTATTGTGATGGCAAATATTCAAATTATTACTGATAGTACAGCCTATCTGGATCGTAATTTTGTTCAAAAATATGAAATAGAAGTTGTTCCCTTGTCTGTCAGCTTCGAAGGGGAAATTCTTCAAGAGGGGTTTCCAGGTGAGTTCGATGCTTTTTTTAATCGGTTATCCAGGTCAAATTCATTTCCCACCACCTCCCAGCCCTCGGTGGGAGCCTTTAAAGCTGTTTACGAAAAGGCCCTGAAGAATAAAAAGGAGGTCATCGTCTTAACCATTTCCTCAAAATTAAGCGGCACCTACAGCAGTGCCGTAACCGCTGCAACCCTGGTTGACCAGAGCAAAATTTCAGTTATTGATTCTCTAACTGCCGCAGCCAATTTAAAGGCATTGATTGAATCGGCTCTGGGTATGATGGCCCAGGGAAAAAGCCGACTTGAAATTGCAGCTGCCCTGGAAGTCGAAAAAAATCACACCGGTATTCGTTTAACCGTAGGAACACTGGATTATTTAAAAAAAGGCGGTCGATTGACTAATACCGAGGCCCTTATCGGTTCCCTCTTAAATATTAAACCCATTATTGCCCTGGTGGAGGGAAAGCTGGAGGCCGCTGGAAAGGTTCGGGGGAGAAAAAAGGCCATTGAAAAGCTAATAGAAGGAATTCCACCCCAGGCTAGGGTGATTCATATTGCCCAAATCGACGCCATGGATGAGGCCCTAACCCTAAAGGAAACCCTGCAAGGAATGTTTTCAGGTGCAACGGTTGAAATATGTGAACTGGGCCCCGTTGTAGGGGCCCACCTTGGCCCCAAGGCCCTGGGGGTTCTGTTTAAATGTTAATTTGATCATACCCTTAAAACTTTCTTAATTCAGCTCAAATCCCCTCTAAAAAACAGAAGAGGGGATTGTTGTTATGGTTAATTTAGTCTATACTAAGACTGTAGTAAAAGCATTGACAGAATGGAGGCAAAAAGGTGAAGCAAAAAATATGGAATAAGACCTTAAAGCTCTTGAAAATATCTGTATCCAGTATATTGATACTGTCCCTTATTTCCTTACTCTACAGCCTAATCAAAAAAGGGCCTATTTTAAAAAATATTTTCAATTTTAATTTCTTCCTCGCCAGCATCATCATTGCCTATGGGGTAGTAACATTTTTTCTGCCGATCAGCCTCAAAAAAACCAAACGTCTGGTGGACCATTCCAATGTGGCAGATGTGGTTCGGGAGGAAAAGGAAAAGAAATATGAAGGCGCCATTGAAAGCATTCTCTGGGGCATTATGAATATTCTAATTGTGGGTATCATTGAAATAATTGTCAAGGCTGCCATATAGCAATAGATATCCTCTTTTTACCAATTTGTTAAATAAGTTTAATCTTTCAGTGAAGAATTTTTAAAGAAGATTCGACTAGATTTAACCATTTCTTCTCCTTTTTACTGTATGATAGATGATAGCTTACACTTTAGGGGGAGAACGCATGAATACATTGCAATCTATTATTCGACTCTTTGAAATTAAAGAAACCCTGGAGGCAGGACCCCTTAGCCCGAACCTGCGGCCAAGGGTTCACAGTGAATTTAAAACCATTAAAGCAGCCCTTTTGGATTCTAACTTTGCCTTCGATAATGTCAAGGAATTAATATCGGAAATTGAATATATCATTGAAGAAAAATAGATTGCCTATTTGACAGCAATGACTCGTTTTATTGTTTTCCCCTGGGATCTAAATTTCATCTCATATTCCGTCATGACGACTCCTTGAGGATACAGACGATGAAGATCATAAGTAACCTCAAGGGGAGTGAACCCAGCTTTATCAAGCTGATCAAGGGTAAACTCAAAAAGATCAAGGCCATCGGTCTTGAAATGAATTTCCCCCTTATCAGATAATATCGATCGATATTGTTTTAAAAAATGAAGATGCGTAAGCCTTCTTTTTTCATGCCTGGCCTTGGGCCATGGGTCACTGAAATTTAAATAGATACGCTCTACTTCCCCCAGGGCGAAGTAGGAAGCTATGTTCTCAGCCTTTAAATTCACCAGCATCAGGTTTTTCAACTGGGCCTCCTCCAATGATTTGCATACCTTCCAAAGAAGCTCCTTTGACTTTTCAATTCCTATATAATTAATTTCTACATGATCAACAGCCAGCGTTGTCAAAAAACGTCCCTTACCCATGCCAATTTCAATGTGTATGGGATGTGGATTTCTAAATAGTTTATTCCATTTTCCCGGCGAAGGGGACCCTTCCTTAAAGAAATAGGGACACTGCCCAAGTAATGCTTCGACTCCAGGTATGTTTCTAACTCTCATAGGCTACACCTCGTCCAATAGTTTATAACAAATAATACTATATCATTATTCAAAGTGTCATGTCATCTGTGAATTTTCTATTCCAGCCATTTTATTTATCCTGTTGAATTGAGTTATCCTTGATAACTTTTATTTCAGTCAAAAAAATTGTATAATAAAATAAGGTTACGATAAAAAAAGAAAGGGGTGAAATATAATGTCCATTTACATAGAACGTCAAAAACTAAAGGCATTTTTACCCTTTATGATTTTTTTACTGGTCATTTTTTTAATCGGAATTAGCCTTCCAATGGAAAATTATTTGATAAATGAGCTTAATCCATCGAAGTCCATTTATTTTCACCGTATATCCTCTTCTTCACCCTCCATTGCTTATTTCCGTAACAGTGAATATTTTAAACAGCTTATCCGATCTACCCCTGTTAATTTACTATGGTCTTTACTATTACTTTCGTCACTTATATTAATTAACCATCGTCCTGCCATTGGCTATGAAGCCAAATGCTGCTTTTGGTTATACTTAAGGCTGCACCAATTATTGCTCCCTAAGCTGCATAGGAGCAGCTATAAAAAACCCTGATTAGGACCTTAGAATACTTCAATTAAATCCTGCTAATCCATGATATGTTCCTAAAACCTCGATTGATTTCTAATCAGTCAAATCAAAAACTGCTTTCCCAAAATTCAGTCAGAACAAACATCTAATCCAATGGAACATGTACTATTAATTGCTTTGTCATGGAGTTGATTAGCCAATAGTGAAAGGAAGTGAATTGCATTTGAATATATTTACTGAAAAATTTAGAGAAGTTCTTTCTTCAATTTTGCCTATTACGATCATTGTCTTGATCTTGAACTTTACCCTTACCCCCCTGCCCCTGCCTCTATTGATTAGGTTTTTATTGGGTAGTGTATTGATTTTACTAGGCCTGTCTGTCTTTTTAATCGGAATCGATATTAGTATAACCCCCCTCGGCAGCCTGGTGGGATCAACACTGGCCAAAACCAATAAGCTATGGGCTATTATCATCGGGGGCCTTGTGCTGGGCTTTTTTATCTCAATTGCCGAACCGGGCTTAATTGTCCTGGCCAATCAGGTGGATATGGTGACTTCCGGTCAGATATCCAGCTTAAGCATTTTAATTACCGTGTCAATTGGCCTGGCCATCATGCTTGCACTGGGGTTCATCAGAATTGTTTCAAATATTCCCCTATATAAGCTATTAACAGGATTATACGGTTTAACCTTTATATTGGCCTTATTTACCTCCACGGAGTTTTTGGCCATTTCCTTTGATGCCTCCGGGGCCACTACAGGAATTCTGGCGGTTCCCTTTATATTGGCCCTGTCCCTGGGGATATCCACCCTAAAGAAGGACAGTAAGGCATCGGAAAAGGACAGCTTTGGCCTCGTGGCCGTTGCATCTGTCGGTGCCATCATTTCTGTTATGCTTTTAAGTATTTTTACTACAACCGAAGAATTTACTTCTGGGCTGGAAATTAATATGGCTGAATCAGGCTCCATAATCGGACCCTTTATTCAGATCATTCCCACCGTATTAAAGGAGGGCTTTCTTACGATACTACCACTGTTAATCATTTTTCTTATTTTGTATCGAATGTCGTTAGATATGAGCAGAAGATCCTTTGCAAGAATGATTAAGGGCTTTGTCTATGCCTTTATTGGCCTGTTCCTATTTTTAGTGGGCGTTAATGCTGGCTTTATGGACGTAGGAACACTAATCGGCCACCGTCTTGCTTCCCTTGACAACAAGCTTTATGTTATAATAATTGGATTCGTACTAGGTATTGTGACCATTCTGGCAGAACCGGCGGTTTATGTATTAACCCATCAAATTGAGGAGGTTACCAGCGGTTATGTCAAGAGAAAGGCCGTTTTAATTGCCCTCTCCATCGGTGTAGGCCTGGCTGTGGCCCTTTCTATGATAAGAATCGTAATACCCTCGATTCAATTATGGCATTACTTATTGCCTGGCTATTTAATTTCCATTGGAATGACCTATTTCGTTCCCAAGCTGTTTGTTGGGATTGCCTTTGATGCCGGGGGCGTGGCCACAGGCCCTATGACGGCCACCTTTATTTTAGCCTTCACCCAGGGGGCCGCAGAAGCAGTGGAGGCTGCCAGTATTTTAATTGATGGCTTCGGAATGATTGCCACCGTTGCCTTAACACCAATTATTACGCTGCAGCTATTAGGTTTTATCTTCCAGTTAAAGTCTAAGAAAGGAGGTATTTTAGAGGATGTTCAGTAATCCTGTGGATCCAAGCTACGAATTATTATGTGTCATCGTAAACTATGGCTTGGCAAGCAAAGTTATCAAGCACGCAAAAAATTATGGTGTAACAGGTGGTGTAATCTTTCTAGGCAAGGGAACTATTCAAAATCCTATTTTAGAATTTCTTGAGTTAAATGAGGCGAGAAGGGAAATTATTCTAATGGCTGCGACAAAGGAAACGGCCTATACTGCCCTGGATGAGCTGAACAAAAAGTTCCGCTTTGACAAACCTCATCATGGCATTGCCTTTAGTACCTCTGTCATGAATATATTGGGAACCAAGAACTTAACCTGTACGGATGTAAAGGAGTGTAGGAAGATGGAAAATCAAAAATATAACCTAATTTTTGTGGTTGTCGATAGAGGAAAGGCAGAATTTGTGGTGGATGCCGCCAACAAGGCTGGCTCCAGGGGAGCAACCATTATTAACGCCAGGGGTTCAGGTATTCATGAAACCAGCAAGCTCTTTTCCATGGAAATAGAACCAGAAAAGGAGATTGTACTAATTATTTCAGAAAGCAGTCGGACAGAACCAATAGCTGCCTCCATCAGAAATAACCTTGAAATCGACAAGCCCGGCAATGGTATTATTTTTATCCAAGATATCAATAAAACCATCGGCTTATACTAAAGGGAACAGGCCCACCCATTGGCAGACTGTTCCTAGAAATAAAACCCATCTATATTAAAAAGCTATTAAGGCTGCTGATCAATGATTTATCATTTTCAGCAGCCTTATCTATTGTTTTTTGAAAACTTCCTTCTAATTCAGCTATTCACTTTTTGCCACAATAGGTATGAAACAAATTCCTTCTTCCCATACTATAGTTATCCTTGATAAACAACTATATTAGTGTTATATATATTACACCTAGCCAGGGTGTAACTTATTCAGATTGTCAACAATAATGTGGCAAGGAGGTGAACAGCATGTTAGACGAAAGAAAAACACAGCTAATTCAATGCTTATTGGGTCAGGATGATTTTATCACCATTAAGGAGATGGCTGATCAATTTCATGTGGGCTTAAGAACCATTCGTTATGACCTGGACGCAATCGATGCCTGGCTGGCAGAGAATGGCTTCAGGGTTTTAACCAGGGCTCCTCGTAAGGGCGTGTTCCTGGAGGCCGGGGAAGGCGACAAGGAATCAATTCAAGCCAAACTAAAGCCCAGTGACTACTATTCCTACGTGCTTTCACCAGAAGAACGCCAAAAGCTGGTACTATTAAATATTTTAAGTGAAAACAGGCCGGTAAACCTGATCGAACTGGCCGATAAAACCGCTGTAAGTAAAACCACTATTGCGAACGATTTAGATCATATCAGCAAATGGCTGAAGGAGTTTCATCTTAAGCTCATTCGCAGAAAGGGCTATGGAATCTATGTGGAGGGTACGGAAGAAAATAAGCGGAATGCCATCAGTACACTCCTTAAGATATTGGCGAACCCTGGCAGACAGGTTTACAGTGATCAATCCATTGAAAAATATATCGAATCATTAAAGGAATGGCTGCCTAAAATTGATCTGAATTTTATTAAAACGGAGATTGAAAGGGTTCAGGAGCGGCTAATGATCAAATTCAGCTATGAAGGCTTTGTCAGTCTAATGTCGCATTTAGCCTTGGCCATTGAGCGGGTTACCCTGGGAAAGGACATTTTAATCAGTAAGGAGCTTCTGCATGATTTAATGGCTAAGGAGGAATTTGCCATAGCCAAGGGCTTAAGCGAGCGTATTTCCCAATATTTTAATATTAAAATGCCTTTAGATGAAACGGGCTATATTACCCTTCATTTAATCGGAGCCAAGCTAAGCTTTGTGGGGGATCAGGACAAATACGTTAGAAAAAACAGTCAGTTGGCCTATGTAATCGATCAAATCATCAGCCATGTGGAACGGGTGCTGGGGGTTTCGTTTACAAGCCGATCCTCTCTTAAAAAGGATTTGTATATTCACCTGATGCCTACGATTCAACGGCTAAAATATAATAAGCCCCTACAAAACCCTTTGCTCAGTGAGATTGTTTCAAGATATAATGCTGTATTTCAGGCATGCAGCGGTGCCAGACAATACCTTGAAAGGGAATTTCATATTAAGGTAAATGACCATGAGGTAGCCTATATCGCTATGCATTTTGGAGCCGCATTGGAGGCTCAGCGACCCAAAAACAATGAAACATCCAATATTCTACTGGTTTGTGCCAGCGGTATCGGAACCTCCAAGCTGTTAGAGGCCAATTTGTTATCTTATTTTCGAGCCTTCCACATCATTGATATTGTTTCTCATCAAGATGTATCCAGGTATATGGACTCTGATGAAATTGACCTGATTATCTCTACCATTCCAATTCAGGAGTCTAAAATACCCGTTGTTGTAGTTTCGCCGCTGTTAGATCAAAAGGATATTCAAATGCTTTCCAGTTACCTGACGGCCAACCATCATTTTAAATATAACAGCACTGGTTTGATTATGGACGTGATGAATATTATTGGTAAGCACTGCACCATACAAAACTATGATGGCCTTCAGACTGAAATTGCATCCCTCTTTAACAATATTAATCGTTTATATAGCCCCCTTACTTCCACTCCCCAAAGAAGGATATTGTCGAAGGAAAATATTCAGCTTCAGGTTGAATGCAGCACCTGGGAGGAAGCGGTTGAAAAGGCTGCCCAGCCACTATTGGATAAGGGCTATATTGAAGGGGGTTATGTGGAACGAATTATTGAAAAAATAAAGCGCCATGGCCCTTATATGGTAATTGCCCCCGGTATCGCCATGCCCCATGGCGGAATAGATGATGGTGCCAATAAAACCGCCTTGGCCATTATGACTTTAAAAAAACCTGTTAAATTTTATCATCAGAAAAATGACCCGGTGCATACGGTGATTTTTCTGGCAGCAAAGGATAATTATACCCATATTGAAGCCCTGACCCATGTACTGGAACAATTATCGATAAAGGAAAACATTGATAAATTAATTGCTTCATCAAGCTCAAAGGAAATTTACGAGCTATTGAAATAGAGGAGGAATGACCCATGATTAATGAATTTATTAGCCCTGAAACCATAGCGGTAAAGGTAAAGGTTGATTGCTGGAAGGAAGCTATTAGAAAGGCAGGTGAGCTCTTACTACAGGCAGATGCCATTGAGGAGGGATATATTGATGCAATGATTCAAAGGGTTACGGAGCTGGGACCCTATATCGTTATTGCTCCCCAGGTGGCCATGCCCCATGCCAGGCCTGAGGATGGAACAAAGCGTACCGCTTTAGCCATGATTACCCTTGCAGACGGGGTTAACTTTGGTCATGAAAAAAATGATCCTGTCAGGCTGGTGATTGCCCTGGCAGCAGTGGACAATCAATCCCATATAAACGCCTTAGCAAAGCTAATGGATTTACTTGGTGACAATGAAAAGCTGAATCATATTTTAGAAAGCAAGTCCAGCCAAGCATTGTATGATGTTTTGTTATAGTAAAGTCTTCCTTTGAAAAATTGATAGGCGACTTTATTGAAATCATTACAAAAAAATTTAAACAAACACTAATTTAAAAAATGAAAGGATGATTAATTATGTTAAAAATATTTACTGTATGTGGTGCTGGAGTAGGAAGTAGTATGATGCTGAAGGTATTTACCCAACAAATTATATCAAGTGAAAATTTAGATGCACAAATTGAAGCCACTGATATTGGCTCCCTTGACCCAAATGCTGCTGATATCATTATAACCACTACTGATTTTGCCAATGTAATTAGAAATACCACTGCTAAGATAATCAAAATAGACAATCTTACTGATAAGCAATATTTAAAGGAGCAGCTATTAAAAACCATACAGGAGCTTGAAAAGTAGCTAATGCAGCACCTTATAAAAATATATAAGGAGGTAATCTTATGAACATTATTATGTATATTATTTCCAACGTATTAAGCGAAGCAGCCTTTCTTATTGGTATGGTGGCCCTGTTGGGGTTAGTGGCCCAAAGAAAGAAATTCAGTGATGTTGTGGCCGGTACCGTTAAAACCATGGTAGGATTTCTACTCATCACAACTGGGGCCCAAAGCATGGGTACAACCCTGCTGCCGATCCAATCTATGCTTCAGCATGTATTCGGCCTTGAGGCGAATCTGACAGATCTTAATACAGCCATCGGATCGAGTATGGCAGCCTTTGGGGCCTCTGCCACCCTCATATTTGCCCTGGGCTTTATCGTCAATATATTGCTGGCACGCTTTACAAAATACAAGTATATCCATCTGTCAGCCCATGTTTCCTTCTTTTATGCGGGATTAATCGCAGCCCTGTTAACGGTAGGAACAAGCCTTTCTCCCCTTTGGGTTACTGTAATTGGTTCTATCCTGCTGGGACTTTATTTAACCTTTACCTGCGCCTATATGGCACCATTAATGAAGGACGTACCCGGTGGTGAAGGCTTTACCATTGCCCATTCCAGCTCAATCGGCTGCTGGATTGCTGCAAAGGCGGGTAAACTGGTGGGGAATAAGGACAAAAGCCTGGAAGACATAAAGCTTCCAAAGGCCTTAGGCTTTTTAAGGGAAACCACCATTGCCTTAAGTGTAATCATGACGATAATCTTTTTCATTATTTCATTAATTACAGGGCCAAATTTTGTTATGAATAACCTCAGTGATGGAAAGGATATTGTTATCTTTTCAATTTTAAACGGTCTAACCTTTGGGCTCTGGATCACCGTTATTATTACAGGGGTTCGTATGATGCTTTCTGAAATTATTCCAGCCTTCCATGGTATTTCAGACAGACTGGTGCCCAATGCCGTACCAGGGTTAGATATTCCCCTATTATTCCCCAGCCACCCCACCTCTGTTATTGTTGGATTCCTGACAAGTCTGGTGGCAAGCTTAATTGGTATGCTGGTTCTGGGAATTGTTAAATATCCTGTTATTGTGTTTCCAGCCTTAATCCCTACCTTCTTCACCGGAGCAATAACAGCTATTTTTGGTAATTCCACAGGGGGTAGAAGGGGTGCAATTGTAGGTTCATTTATAAATGGTTTGATTTTAATCTTTGGGCAGGCCTTCCTGCTTCCCTATATTGGCGCCTATGAACCGATCATGCGGGTGCTGAGTGAAACAGACTATACCTTCTTCGGCCCGATTCTTGGGTGGCTATTGGGGTTAATTGGATAATGGAAAATATTAATAGAATTTTCAAGAATCAAACCAAATGTATTACCCTCTATCTAACCCTGGGGTATCCCAGTGTGGAAGAATTTTTCAGGCATGTTGATATACTGGTTGAAGCAGGTATGGATATTTTGGAAATCGGCATACCCGTTACAAACCCTTGTCTTGATGGCAATACCATTGCCGATACCCACCATCGGGCCATAGAATTGGGTTTTAATGAAGATATGTTGGTATCATCATTAAAAAAACTGAGGGAAAGATACCCAAAGCTGCCTATTGTCATTTTATCCTATCACGAGGGAATCAATCAATATCATTTACTTGATTGGCAAAAGACACAGCTCTACGACCTCATCCTTTGTCCCGACCACTTTGTTACCACCCGGGATGAGGACTCAAAGCTTGTACAGATCTACCATGAGGACATGTCTGATGAAGTCATTCAGGAAAGACTGGCCCATAATAAAGGCTTCGCCTACGTCATGTCAGGCCATGGCACCACCGGTGGAAAGGGTTCATTGCCCCAGGGATATCTTAACACCATGCAGCGAATACGGAGTTTTACCGATATTCCCATTCAGGTCGGCTTTGGAATTCACCATCCTGATCAGGTGAAAAGGGTCATTGAAAATGGTGCCGATGGTGTGATTATAGGAAGTGAAATTATTCGAATCATTAATCAAAGGGATGATGATCAGCTAAAGAGCTATGTACAATCAATTGTCAAGGCCAGGGGATAACCCCCTGGCCTTTTTCCTGCTTTATTATCTGGACTCAATTGAAGAATCCACTACAATAGGATAAAATAAATAGTATATTCTAAAGACAAAATACTCGATGATTGAACAGGAGATATTAACATGGAAGAAATCTGGATTGACTCAACCCTTTACACAACCAAACCAGATGGGGAAGGGAGGCTGGCCGTTGAAATGGCTGTTTATGACCTGCTTGACGACCTTGACATTCCCTACTGGCGGTTAGACCACGACGCCACCCCATCAATTGAGGCCTGCAGGCAGGTTGACCAGCGGTTGGGGATTAAGCTATGTAAAAATTTGTTTCTGTGCAACACCCAGAAGACCCGCTTTTATCTATTACTGATGCCAGGGGAAAAAAGGTTTAGAACAAAGGAGCTTTCAAAGCAAATCAACTCCTCTCGACTATCCTTTGGTGAAAGCCAGGATATGGAACGACTGCTAAGGGTGGCTCCAGGCTCAGCCACTGTTTTATCGTTAATGAATGATACAGATAAAGCGGTTCAGTTAATCATTGACCGTGAAATATTAAAGGAGCCCTATTTGGGCTGCCACCCCTGTATTAACACAACCAGCCTGAAAATTAAATTAGATGACATTTTGAACAAGTTCCTGCCCTATATAGGCCATAGCCCTCTTTGGGTTGAGCTGGAATAAAGGAAGGCTTTATTGACCCATTATGGTAAGCTTGCGTTGAAATCTTTTCACAGAAATAAAAACAAGTTTTTTGCAATCAATCCTGGATAGTATTTGATATTTTTCAATTATCTCCCTGATAGATTTGTACAGCCTTTCCATTAGCCATGATAAATGTAAAGGTCTGTTGAAAACCACCGGCTAAATCCGACTCCAATACCGCCAAAAACTCATCCCTTGAAACGGGTACCAGGGTCAATTCCGTTGCCATAAAGGCTGTAAAGTCATCCGATAAAGTTATCTTAATTGCTTCTCCGGCCTCTTTACCATCCTTATTTGTCTTCTTTACGGTTATAATAATTTCATTGTCGATTTCAGCCTCTACAATCTCACCACTAATTTTATCTAGCTGCAAGACTTTATATATTAAATCCTGCAGTCGGCTGTATTCAATTCGAGTGATATTAATAAATTGCTGCAGATCTTCATTGGGCAGATGTTCTTCTATTGTATTCAAACGATTGATCATGTCTGCCTGAATTTCCCCTATGTTTTTGATTGTCTCGTAAGAAGAACCTGCCGTCATTTCAGCTGCCCTCAATGTTTCTACAGTTTTGCTTAACTGAACCAGCTCAATTGACAAAACTAAAATTCCAAGAAAAAGTATTGCCATCACAATAGCGCTAGCCTTAGAAAATTTTAGCTTCAATTTCAAGACCCCCTTTTATCTCCGTTGGGAGTTATTTTATTTTCCATTTAGTTTGTCACCTACCTTTTATTTATCAGTTTTAATACCTTTTTATGGTATTTCACCTAGAAACAGGATTTACTGTTATGATTTTATCCCCAGGCTTCCTTTAAAATATTTCGAAATAGTTGGTCTAACTCTTCAATATTACTTGTCGATCTAATATTCAAGCTTTTTACATAAATGCTAAAATATTCAATCTTCGCTTCTAAAAATTCGTTAATTATCTTTATTTGCTTTTCTTCATTCATTTCCTTCCCTGCTTTTTTTCGAATGAGTAACTTATCGATCTCTTTTCTAAGCTCTTTATCTAATTGAAGCGAGTCTAATAACTGTTCAAATAGCATGGGTGGCTGAGTTCCATATCTTTCAACCCACATACAGGCCATAATCGGCCTTAGTACATAGAAATACTTTTTAATTCGAACCATATCACCTTTTAGATATTCACGATAATTCCCTTGAGCCATGTGCAGATAATGGTATATACAGGTCTTTGAATAGAAATATTGTCCAAGTAAGGCCTTTAATTGATCCACAAAAGTAGTTTCCTGTTTATATATAATTGGAGAGCTCAGCCACTCAAGTAAAGTTGGATTAGACTTTTTATATAAAACCAATGATTTTCTGATATCCCAACCATTAATATCTAACAAACTGTCTATCGGTAATTCTATGACATCTCTACGATCTTGTATGGAAAGATACCATTCCGGTTTATGAATATAAATGAATCTTACATCGTAATCACTATCCTTTGATTCAAATCCCCAGCCTCTACTGCCCGACTCAATTGCATAGAGTATTTTGATCTCATTATTTTTTTCAATCTCCTGCAATTTTTCAATAATTACTTTTTTTCAAATTTAACACCTCCTGATTAGGGTGTGTCTGAATACTCCGAAGGGTGCAGATTTTACTGAATTTTTGTTCCAAGCAAGGCGCTTTTTTGAAGGCATACCAGGAGTACGTCAAGAAAAAGCAACGCTGCGTGGGACAAAAAAGCGGTGAAAGATGCCCTTGAGTGGGTTTTCAGACACGCCCTAGTAGATAATGACATTATTTTATCATATTAAATACAATAATGTAATCTATTGTCTTATTTATATCAAAAAAGGAGGTAGCCCTTTAAAAATTTGTTATGTTGTTATCTCTATATTTTTAGTATGAACTGCTCAATAATGTGTTCAAAAAAGAAAAAAAATCACTCTACCCAAAGGCAAAGTGACCCTGTATGAAAATGTATCAGTAACAACACCGCTTATCACGTTATTATTTTTAGAAATCAACACTATGGTAAATATCTTTCTCGAACCTCTATTATCGTTCCTTCCTGTATCTTTAAAACATAAGGAGAAGGCTGGTAGTCTATTCTGACAGCCAGTTCTTCTTTATCGACCTTCTTCTCCCTCGGCAGATCCTCTAAGTCTAAAATGTACAAATCTGCATCGGTCGATAGTGGGTAGGACTCCTTTTCTTCTACTTCATTGTGGACCTTGAAACCAGTGGGAAGGTCTCTGGCAGCATTCAGATTCAATTCATTCAATCGCTCCTCATCTTCTGGAGTCAGCCACTCTACAGGGTCTATTAACAATGAGTTCTCTTCTATATTGAGTTCCAAAATATAAGCAGTAATTTCACCATTTTCATCAGTTTTAACACTATTTTGGCCCTGTTGGGAGGTTGATTGGGTACAGGCTGTAAGAACAAACATACCGATCAGCAATAAAATATAAGCTGCTTTGATATTTTTTTGATTGAACATATAATTATCCTCTCTTTATAAATAATATTCTCCATAGAAGGAAATGCTTTCTAATAATAGTATAATCGACAGTGAAGCATAGAACAAAGGATATAATAACCAATTATTTGACTTTTTATTTTTTTAGGGTATTATTAAAAAAGCAGACTAAAACGAGGTCCCTAGATTTTTTCGGTTAACCAGTGTGCCTAAACCAATTTTAATTTAATTCTAAAAAAATCTTAAGAATATTCTAATCAATCCTTAAGATCACTCCTTTAACATAAACGATAACAATTATAAAAGGAGCGATAAAAATGAAACCGATTAAAAAAGATATTATGGCTTTATGCCTTATGATTTCTATTCCCATTATCAATATCTTCTATCTCATTTTAAACCATGGAGAAAGAGGCGCCCGCACTCTTATGACAAATATAGATCAGGCAATCCCATTCCTAAAGGTATTTGTTATTCCCTATTTGGCCTGGTATTTATTTATATTTTCTACCTTTATTTATTTTTGCCTAAAAGATCGGGAAGTTTATTACAAAACATTACTTTCTACGAATTTAGGTCTTCTGGTCTGCTATATCGTGTATTTTTTCTATCAGACTACAGTATCCAGGCCTTTACTGGCAGGCGAGGATCTTTTAACTAAAATGGTGGGATGGGTATATGCTACCGATCAACCCTTTAATTGTTTTCCCAGCATCCACGTTCTAACCAGTTATCTAATGTTTAAGGGAATTAGGCACAGCCACATTAGAAATAAATTAAATCAGCTGGTAATTTCCAGCATTGCCTTTACCATTATTCTCTCTACCCTTTTTATAAAGCAGCATGTTATTTTAGATGTGATTGCAGCTATTATTCTAGGAGAAGTGCTATTTAATCTGCTTAGTACCCTCTTCCAGAAGCAAAGGGCGATAAATGGTCATTATATACCAAATGCAAAAAAGAACTATTAGCTGTAAAACCTTGATTAAATGTAATTCAAATTTACATTATGGGTTAATATTTCTTTACTTTGATTTAAATGAAAAAAGTAATCGGTACCCCATAATGCAGTAGCCAACACAGGGTGATTACTTCATTTATGTGAGTTATTTGAAAGAAGTTTAGATTATTTACTTTTTATGGGTTTATATTTTTCAACACTATGATATAATATAAAAAAAGGTAATCGGTACCGCATGGTGCGGTTGCCATAAGGGATATTTTACTTAATCACACTGCATGGCCGTGCAGGGTGATTATTTCTTTTGGTTGTTATTCCTATCTAAGTAGGAGATAAGCGATATTAGAAACGTACCGAATGCAATCATTAAATAGATCGCCTGATAGGCCTCCATCCGCACCACCTCCTTTCATTTCTGAAATGAGGTGACAACCAACACCCTGCTTTTCCCGATTACCTTATCTTTATTTTACCATAATTGTCTATTTATTGGTAATCAATTAATATGGTATGGAAGATTTGTTATTTTATTATTACAGAAAATGAGGGACAGTTTGTCTATTTATCATGCCCCTCGTAAGAACACTAATTCTATACTTCCTTCATAGTTGATTTTCTCCTCAAAATTATGAATCAAGTCCTATTTTTCACATATTGATCTACATTCTTAGCCTTAACCGTACCGCTCTACGCTTAAGTGTTTTTCATATTAATAAATCTAATTATAAAATTTTCACTCCATTAACACCTGGCAGCTCTCCTAAATCCTTTAAAAGATCACCCTTGGCTAAATGGCCGGGAATCTTTCCGATGGTGGTTAAAAGTGCATATTGGCTGTCCTCTGAATCCATTTCCAGGGATATTTGTACAATGGAAACCCCTTTTTTCCCTAGCTCCTCTGTTACTCTGCCTATTTGTCCTGGCCTATTTTCAAGGTTAAATTGAAATGTAATGGCATTTTTTCTATTGGGAATTAACCGTTCAACCCTGGAAAAAACTCTAAGGGAAATTAAAACGATGGCGGTTGTTATGAGGCCGCCCATTATGAAACCTGCCCCCAGGGCCAGGCCGATACAGGCCACAGCCCAAAGGCTGGCAGCGGTGGTTAAGCCCTTGATGGAGCTGCCATCCTTTATAATGGTTCCTGCTCCTAAAAAACCAATTCCACTGATTACCTGAGCTCCCAAACGGGTAGGATCAATATTGGTATAGCTTCGATAGGATTCGTACATAAAAAGGGACAGCAGCATGACCAACGCTGAACCACAGCAAACCAATATGTGGGTTCTAAAGCCAGCCGCCCTTCTGGCACTTTCCCGTTCCACCCCAATAATTCCCCCAAGAATAGTTGCTAAAACAAGCCTTAATAGGATGATTGGAAGCGATAGCATTTATTAACAACCCCATTTCATAACTTTATTTAATCCTATGCCCCACCCTCGGTGATCGTTCTCCCATTGATTATATTTAAAAAAAATTGTTCTGTCATTGAATAAATTTTCTTATTTTAATGATTTTTCATGGGCTTTCGGTTACAATATTTGAAGGAGTAAATTTTAGGAGGAGCTTTAATGGGTTATTTATATGCTGGATATAATCTACTCTTTGAGTGGTTTAAAACCTTTATTATTTTTTCAATTATTGATCGAATCTTCATGGGGCGGAAATTTAGTACAACCATCAGAAATCATGATACATATCTTTCTTCTTTAATTGTAGCAGCCTTTTTAATTATTTTAAGAAATCGCCAGCCTACCTTCTCCTCATTTCTATTATGGGCAGTAATGGTCATGGTTATTTACACCTTTGTAGGAATACTCTTCAGAATGTTTGTTAAGCCTTAATTTTCAATAATCCTGTTTTTTTTTCAATAATTACCTCTATATTTTTTGAAAAACTACAAAAAATAGATTTAGCCGAAAGTTTTAAAATAAAACTGCGGGGGACCCGATCAATTGGGGTGAATCGTTTTAAACGAAGGCTATTCCCAAGCCTAACCCGTCAGCTAACCTCGTAGGCTATAGGGAGGTAATAACCATGAAAAAATTGTTTGTAATGCTTTCGATTACCCTATTGTTTTCTTTACCAGGGGTCAAAGAAATCAATGCTTATAAGGATTATGAGTCTGATTTCTTAATTATGGAGGAGCCCCAGGAAACCTATGCCATGGCTCCCTCACTCAGGCACCGTTAATAGCCAATATTTCTTTGGTTATCATTATCAGGAGGTCTACTATCTGGCCAAAATTATCCATGCAGAAGCAAGGGGAGAATCCTTTGAGGGGATGGTTGCTGTAGGTGCGGTGGTTTTAAATCGGGTTGAGTCACCTGGTTTTCCTAATAGCATTGAAAAGGTAATTTATCAACCAAATCAATTTTCTTCCCTTTATGATGGTCAATTTGAACTGGAGCCTGATGATGTTGCTTTTTCAGCAGCGGCTAAAGCAATAATGGGCCATGATCCCACCGATGGTTGCCTTTACTTCTATAACCCCTCCATTGCTACGGCGGCATGGAGCTTTCAAAGGCAGCCCGAGACAAAAATAGGGAATCACGTTTTTACAAAGTAAAAAATAACAGATCCTTTTAGGATCTGTTATTTTTTGGTTAATTACTCTCTACAGCCTTCAAAAATTCTATAGGCTTTTCCCGAACAACGGCTGGAATATTAATTTCATCTTCAAATTGGATCGTTGAACGAATTCCATTATTTTTCATTATCTCAAAAATAAAGGTACCATGCTCTATATATCGTTGGAGCTTTTTGGTATCGCCAATGGCCTGAATTTGGTAGGGTGGCGCAATGGGTACACCATTAATATTAATATGATTTCCTGCAAATACAATCTCACTTCGGGCCGTTAAACGCTGTCCATTAATTGCTATTACCTCCGCATCAAAATACTTCAGCTCGTTGACCAGGGTAATTAAATACTTGTTGCCTTCAATGACAGGGGCAATGTTTTCCTCCAGTACTCCCTCTAAAATAACTGTAACCCCCGGCCCAACTGCAGGGCTATGGCCCGAGAGCATTTTATAGTGATTCACATCGCTTTTGAGCTTTTTTAAAATAATATTCTCAGTAGCCCATTCCTTTTCATAGGCCTCAACCTGGGCAGACAGCTCTTCTATTCTCTGCTTCATCTCTTCATTGGCTTTTATAATATCAGACACTTCCTGGGTCTCGGTTTCACGATTAGCATTGTAATTGTCTTCTTGCACCTTTATATTGGCATTCAGGTGACTGCCTGCCATTATTCCAAAGAGCACAAAAAATATAAATGATATAATAATTCCAGTATGCTTCAAGGCATCACATCCTTTACTTAACCACAGGTACAAAATTTTAGGCAAATTAGTCCTTATCAAAAATGATAACCTCTAAAGCCCCTTTAGTCAATGCTAAAACAATCCAAATATATATATTCCAGAAAATTTCAAAGCCATCGGAAATATAATGGGAAGCAAAGATTGCTCCTGGCTTCCCATTTTGCTTACCGCTCTGTATCTCTGCTTATCAAATTTTGTTCTGCCTCTTGCACCATTTTTTTCACCATGTTACCACCCACATAGCCTGCCCTGGTGTGGTTTTCCAGGCCCAGTTCCCGGGCAATTTCCTCTTTAAAGGAATCTAAGGCCTGTCTAGCCTCGGGTACAACATTTCTTTTGCGGTTAGCCATTTTTCATCACCTCAGTTATAGTATCATCCGTCTATCTGCTATTATGAATAACATTTTTTTCAAAACAATGCATATTCTGCTTATCAATAACTATAATGGATATACATATATATAATGCAGAGCATATCACGAATTGATAAGGAGGTCTGCCATGATTTCACTAAGCTTTTTATTAGCAAAGGAAAACCTGACACTGATTGACGGAAGTCTAAATCTTAAAGATGCACTGACTATACTGGAATCAAACAATTTTTTATCTTTACCCGTTGTCTCAAACAACAAATTTATAGGGGTTGTATCGAGGGAGCAAATACTTAAAAAAATGCTTGCAGAAAATAATTCTGATGAACAGGTCATTACCATAGCCCGCAGGGATATTCCCCATATCACCCTGGAAAACGAGGTGGAGGAAGCAGCAAGAATTTTAGCTGAAACCAATACTCCCTTTGTGGCAGTCAACAATGAGCTGGGAGATTTTATGGGCATCATTACCCACAAGACAATTTTCAAGCATTATACTCAATTATTTGGCATTAACAAAGGCTACAAGCTGGTTTTAAACACCTATGATGTGCCCGGAAGACTGGCGGTTTTAACGGAGCTTATTTCAAAAAATGAGGGCAATATCATTAGCCTTATTGTGGATAATCCCCAGGTTTCAACCAATGTGGTGAAGATTATTTTAAGGGTGGAAAGTAATAACATCGATAAGCTAAAGACAAGTATTGAAAATGCGGGCTTTTCTATTCGTAATTAGACATAAGACACATATTTGGGGCCTTCACTGAACAGTGAAGGCCCTGTATTGATTATTTTGTCACCAAACCTATATTTTTTCTTACCTTCTTCATGGTCTCCTCGGCCAGTTCAATGGCCCTTTCGGCTCCCCTTTTATAGATTCCTTCCAAATAATCCAGGTCATTCATATAGCTGCTGTACTTTTCCTTGAAGGGCTTTAATGTATCGATCATCAATTCTGCCAGTTCCTTTTTAAAGGCCCCATAGCCCTTGCCATCATAGCGGGCCACCACCTCTTCAATTGAAATACCGCCGATGGTTGAATAAATTATAATGAGGTTTTTAATGCCTGGCTGTTCATCGTTGTAACGCACCAGATTCTCACTGTCGGTAACTGATTTTTTCAGCTTTTTTAAGATAAGGTCTTCTGAATCCATTAGAAAAATCGTGCCATTTACATTTTCATCAGATTTAGACATCTTTTTGTCAGGCTCCTGAAGACTCATGATTCTGGCCCCCATTTTAGGGATATGAGCTTCTGGTATCTTGAAGGTTTCTCCATATATTTGATTAAACCGTATGGCGATATCTCGGCTCAGCTCTAAATGCTGCTTTTGGTCTTCACCTACGGGAACAATATCTGTTTGATACAGCAAAATATCGGCTGCCATTAAAACAGGATAGGTGTAGAGTCCTGAATTGATATTATCCCGATGTCTTTCTGATTTTTCCTTGAATTGGGTCATTCGATTCAGTTCACCTAAATAGGTATAGCAGTTTAGCACCCAGGCCAGCTCTGCATGCTGGGGCACATGGGACTGAAAGAAAATAATATTCTTTTCAGGGTCCAGGCCACAGGCTAAATATTGTGCTAAAAAAGACAGGCAATTTTTACGAAATTCCGCTGGATTATGGCGAATCGTCAAGGAATGTAAATCGACTATTGAATATAGACATTGATAATCAGCTTCCATGGCCTTCCAATTTTGTATTGCTCCGATGTAATTCCCCAGGGTTAGGCTGCCCGTTGGCTGTGCCCCGCTGAAAATGATTTTTTGCTTGCTTTCCATTGTTAGTCACCTTCCTCTATTTTTTGATTACATATAAAAAGCCCCTTGCCTCTAGTTAATCTAGAGACGAAGGGACTATTCTCCGTGGTACCACTCTAATTGTGCTTTAAACACCTCTTTACAGCTTCATTTTCTGAAGCCTTTCCCGATAACGGAGGAAAGCCGTCTTAACCTACTTTAATTCGGCCAGCACTCATAAGTCCATTCAAAACAGCCTTTGCATCGATCTCTCACCATCATCGACTCGCTATAGCAAAGTCACTGTTTCTACTCGTCTTAATCATCGCTTTAATATTATTATTTGCATTATAATCAAAAAATATTGATATGTCAACAAGAAATAACCATGATTGAAGGGCTGATTCATTATTCCTGCCTAATTATCCTGACCTCATCAATGTGCAGGGTGGTTCCTCCCGGGGAATCTACATAAAACCCTACATCTATTTTCCCACTGGTTACATAGATATCTTTAATTGTTATGAGCTTCCAAATCCCGCCCTTATGAATATCGTAGTAAATTGGAGCACCTCCATAATCCATGATTTCCGCCCTGGCAACCTGGGGAGTGGTATTTTTCAGCCTGACCCATGCCTCAAGGGAATAGTAGGCATTATTCTCTGGCACATTGATTACCTGATGGATACTTTGCTGATAGGGACCTGCGGCATAGAAATAGGCCCTTTGATTGCCATTAATGGGAGCTTCCGGGGGATTCACACCAGAACCGCTGTCTATTCCATAGGCCAGGCTCTGACCGCTGGGGTGCCACTCTGTCCAATTGCTGGGTAAACTAGCTTCTCTCTCAAAGCCTGGATTATCCAGCAGATTTTTTTCTGATTCAGAAGGCATAATTTCTGTATGAGAAACGAGAATACGGTCTAAATTCACATTTCCACTGTCTCCTGAATCGTACTGATAACGGATTGTATTTTTTCCTGCATTCAAGGGTACGGTCTGAATCAGTTGATTCCAAGTGCTCCAGTTACTACCGGGGCTAGGTAAGCTAATCTGATTCTGCTTCACCCCATTTAGATAGGTGCTTAATGTTTTTGTACTGCCTGTGCCGTTGGCATATTTTAAAGCCACCTGATGGCTTCCTGACTCTGGTACCCATACTTCAAACTCTACCCGGGCCCCAACACTGGTTATGCCATCCACAAAGCCTGTACCTGAATAGAATCCATGATTTTGATTCATGCCCGCTCCTCCTGAAAGCCTGGCAGCTTCAGCTTCATATTTGGCCTGCAGCGGATTAAAGGGAAGGTTAATATAGTCAATATTAACATTTCCTGTGTCACCGGCTGCTTCATCATTTTGCAGGGTGATAATGTTTTGACCGGCATTTAAGGGCAGTATCACTTCTTTGGTGACCCAATCGCTCCAACTGGAAAGATTGCTAAAGACAGCCTGCTTAACCCGTTGACCGTTTACGTATATGCCCAGGGTTTGGTCGGAGGTCGTTCCATTGGCATAGCCAATTTCGATTGGGTAGTCACCTGCCGTCTTCACATTGGCATAGAAGGTAACGGCTGCCCCTTTATGATGTAAGCCATTTACAAAGCCCGTGCCTGAATAACCTGGATGATTACTGGCTACTGCAGCCCTTTCATTGGTGGTCCTTCCTGAAAGGGAGGCTTCCTCTGCTTCGTACTGAAGGGAGTCGGTCAAAGCGGTTGTATTGCCTGTTATACTAATATTTTTATCATAGGCCTTGGCAGCTTCCACCTTAATATAGGTAACATCGCCATAGATTTCTCTGCCGGTGGCCCAGCCTTCGCCATTGGCCTGCTTCAAGCTCTCAAGGTTCTGATAAGCTGTTATAGGGCCATCATTGATGGTTACATCGGTTGCCCCCCTGCCCTGTACCTTGACTAAATAGTATTGAACATCCGGCAAATAGCTTCCCTCTTTAGCCTTTATTTTCACAGAGGTATCGGCTGCCCCAAGGTCCTGGCCGGTTATGGGCTGTTTGAAGTATTGACCTGCTTCATAACCATAGCTGTCACCATCATCATCATAGTAGGTAAAGCTGGTTTCCTGGTCATCGGGAAATACATCAATATTGACCATTGTAATGGGACTTTGACCCACATAGTCCAATACCCTTTGGGTGGGAATAATGGCACCCTTTTTAATAAACAGGGGAATATCGGTCCAGCTAACTGAATTCAACGGGTAATGGATGGTTTGTCCCCCTGTATAGGTATTACCTCTAAAGTAGTCAATCCAGGTTCCCTGGGGCAAGTAGATATTTTTGCTGGTCTGTTCCTGATGAATGACGGGGGCCGCCAGTAAATAATCTCCGAACATCCAGGCATCGGTGTAGTTCTTAACATGTTCATCCTCCGGGTAATCAAAGATTAACGGCCTTACCAGGCCTAATCCCTTTTCATAGGCCAGCCTTTCATAGGCATACATATAGGGAATGAAAGAATACCTCAAATGAATTGCAGCCTTGGAGACCTCCTCGGCGGTTTTTCCATAGAACCAGGGCTGGCGCTGCTGTTGATGATTGCCATGAACCCTAAATACCGGTGTCAAGGCGCTGAATTGCATCCATCTGGTATAGAGCTCAGGTGTAGGGTTATCTATGGTTCCATCCTGCTTATTGAAGCCGCCGGCATCCATTCCCCACTTCATTTGTCCCAGGTTGATGGAGGAAAGCATGACATCTGTCTGTTCCTGCATACCCGCTGCCCAATCGATTTTTTCTCCCTTATGGTATTGTATGCCAATATCACCAGACCAAAGGGTAGTAGCATAACGATGGGCCCCCGGGTAATAGGTTCTGGCGGTTTGCCATACCCGTTTTTTATCGTTGGTATAGCTTCTTTGCCCTTCATAAAATCCCTGGGAAAGATGGGTGGTGGTAAAGTTTCCGAACCAAAACTGGGCACTGCCGGAGGAAACCTTGTCTGTCTCATCATTCCACCAGCCTATGATTCCCTTATCAAAGGCATCAATAGAGCTTTCCCAGAACCAGCTTCTGGTAGCCTTCGAATAGGGGTCAATGCTTCTGACTGTGACGGGTATAAAGTAGTCTGTATATTCGCTGTGGCCTGGATACCAGTATCCCCCTGCCTCGGCATCATGATATTGAATCGTTCGCTGATTGTTTAAATCCCTGGTAACAATACGGGGCTTTGTAATTCCAATCATTTTAATTCCCTTACTGTCCATGGTTGATTTCAGGGAAGTGGTGGCGGCATCGGGAAAATTAGCTGTATTCCATCTGAATTCTCCATAATTGTTTTCACCATACCGCTTCCAATCATAGTCTAGGGCGTATCCGTCTATGGGAATATTTTTAGCTCGATAATTATCCACATGCTCCATTAACTCATTTTGATCCATATCCCATTCAAAGTTCATAAATCCCAGAGACCATTTAGGCAGCATAGGTGCCCTTCCAGTTACTTCAAAGTAAGCCTCCATAATGTCCTCAGGCTCCCCAATCATCACATAGTACTCCACATTATTTTTAACATAACGTCTTCCCTCCACAGGGGTTTCGCCATAATAGAACTCTAATTTCCCTGTCAAATCCTCTGTGTAGGGATACCCACCATCACTGTCAACTAAAATTCCATATCCTGAGGTGGACCACATAAAGGGGCCACCGGCATCTCCCTGCTCTCCGGCATGGGCCGGGTGATTGCTGTTGTTTCTTAATATTCCTTCGGCCTCTTCAAAGGCACCGAAGCTTCTGATTCCATAGATATTATCTCCAGTGGCGTGCTGAAGCCTGACACCGTCGTGGAATATCCCCCCCGATTGGGGTTCCCACAGCAAGGGGGTGCCATCGGCCTTTCGGTAGGTCATTCTGACAGGATACTTGCTAATTTCCACCCTCATTTCTGAAGTGGTAATAATGATTGGGTCACCGGAAATATCAATGGAAGCCCCAACCCCCTCCCAGGTTTTATTGGGGTCAATCATAGGGGTACCGGGACTCTGGCTGATGCCATTGGGCCGATAATCTACCCTTAAAATATTTTCACTTAGCACCTGGATTTCCAGTAAATCGTCCTGTGGCTCAGAACCATTGTCAATGACCAGGGTCAAGGAATCCTCTGAAGTATAGACATCGATTACATTGCCCAGGGCCTCGACATAGGCATGGGCAGGTATCGTTGGTATGGTTAACACCATGGTAAAAAAGATGACATGTAACAGCATAACAGACATTTTTTTGGCTATTCCCAATTGATAAGCAAGCATTTAATTCAACCACCTTTCTAGTTACTCCCCTTAACCTTGTTTATTTTACATTTATCGAATTGTAATGGGCTGCTTTATTGACTTCATTTAATATAACCGTTTTAACAGCTCCTGGGGCAGTTTTGATATAAGTAAAGCCCTCAGTTGAGTCATAGTACCATCCCTGGCCGGCTGAAATGAGCTGGTCTTTGCTGTTGTATTGGTTTAATTGGGAGCCGTTTACCATTACCGATGCCGGTTTTGAAGTAAATACCTGTAGGGTACTGACCGTATCCATGGCCGGCAGCGACACGGTTACCATGCTTTCTTCATAGGCCTCTGTAGCTGTAATTGTCTTTACTGCTCCAGACAGATCATCATACCAATCATAGGCTGTATTTCCACAAGGATAAATTCTAAAGGTTAAATTGGTATACTGGATCAGATCGTTTCCTATATTGCCTCCCAGCTCGTATTGCTGGTTCAAATTTAGGGGCAGAATACTTCCTGCCTTTACAAATACCGGAATATCATCAACTCCGGCATAATAGTCGATGCTTCTTTTGCCAGGCCTTGGGACACCCCACCAGAAATCAATCCATTCCCCCTCTGGCAGGTAAATACTTTTAATGGTCTCCCCTTCATGGGCGATGGGAGCCACCAAAAGATGATCGCCGAGCATATATTGCTCTGTTAAACCATAGGTATTGGTATCGTGGGGGTATTCCAATACCATTGCCCTCATTAAGGGTACACCTGTTTCGCTGGTTTTTTTAGCCTCACTGTAAAGATAGGGAATAATATTCATTCTTACATTGGCATATTTTCTAAAGGTACTGATAATGGTTGAATCCCCTGTTCTTGCGGCGGCATTCCAAGGAGACCGCTCTTCACTTGGCGATGGGTCGGCCTTTTCGGAGTGGAATTGCATTAAGGGCATAAAGGCTGACATGGAGGCAGATCGTTTATATAGCTCTGCTGAGGGATAGTTGCCTGTAAAGCCGGCTAAATCCCATGTCCAGAAGGGTACCCCGGAAATATTGGCGGTCATACCAGCCATTATTGCTTGACGATAAGCATTAAAGCTTGAATCCTGATCTCCTGCCCAGAAGGCTGGATATTGCTGCAAGCCCGTTGTCCCCGCTCGACTGAAGGTGATTGCCTCTGGATTCTTTGATTTTCCAAAATCATAATAGGCTCTGATATATTCGTTGGGATATTGGTTTCGCATTTCATCCCCGTTTCTGCCATCATTAAAGGTATTCCATCTGCCCCAAACCATTTCTCCACCGTCGGTCTTAAAGCCGTCAATTTTCAAGTCATCCAGCAGATAAGCCCTTTTTGACATCCACCATTGGGTCGCTGCCGGGTTGGTGAAGTCCAGTAACAGGCTATTATCGAACCAGGTTCCCCATGGGGTTCGATAGGCCCCACCCCTTCCGTCACCGACTGCATAGCCCTGGGAAATCATATAGGCTTCATCGTTGTCCCTTTGTTGATAGGGATATGAGGTATATTTCATAACCGGTATCTGCCATAATAAAACCTTCATATGATTGTCGTGTATCTTCTCTACCAGCCCCTTTGGGTCAGGCCATTTGCTGTTGGCCGGGAAGGTAAAGTCCTGGTAGGTAAGGGCCTCTTCCCCTGGCTTTGGTGTATATTGTGCCTCATTGAAAATGTAGAAGGTATGTTCGTCACTCCACTGCTCCAATACAATTACAGAGGCAGGTATATTGTGATTGTTGGCCTGCTCTATGGCCCCCAGCACCTCTGACTGCCGGTCCCACTCATTGGCCGACATCCATAGACCAAATGCCCATTTAGGCAATAAAGCAGGCTTGGCTGTGATGGTGGTATAATTAGATACTACATTCTTCAGGTCTGTTCCATAAATCAAGTAGTAATCTAGCATAGAATCTATGCTGCCGCTGGTATCGGCCGTAAAGCTGTACATGTCACTGCGTTCCGTAGCCAGCTTGAATTTGGAATAATAGGTGCTGTTTAAAAACAAACCGTATCCCCCGGTGTTGATGAAAAAGGGAATAGCCATATAGGTTCGTTCATTTTGGTTTAAGTATTGGTTATAGACATAGGTATCTACTTCAGTACCTCTTTTTCTAAAGTCATTGTATCGTTCGCCGAAGCCGTAAAACTCTTCATTGGTTGGGGTATAGAAGCTGTTTTGAACTTGATTAATTATTGAATTTCCATTGGTTAGCCACCCCATTGTGGGCTGAAGGGTACTGTCATATTCCTGGGTAATCAGGTTATTGTTTTGATCGTACACACTCATACGATAGGGTGATTTATCGATTCTTACCTTTAATTTTGATGTGCTAATCATATAATGGCTTCCCTTGTCAACAAGGGTATAGTTGTTGTTTCCCGTTGCAAAGGGTCCACTGCCATTGGGAGCCAACTGAACCCGAAGTACATCTTCATCTGTAAAGAGAATATTGATTATCGGAGTAAAGCTTCCCGTATTTGCTACTGCCTCCAGCATTACATGGTTCCCTTTGTCGGTATAGCCATTGACGCTGTTGACGTATTCCCAATCGGTTACGGTAAATTCAAAGGGACCAACAACCTTTTCATTGGTGCCGTTCTGATTGGCATGAACGCGATAACTGATTACATCTCCCTTGTTGAATTTTCCCAGATCGGCCTCCCAGTAGGAATTGTTATCACTGTTATACTTCCACCCTCCATTGATTATAGGCTGGCTGACACCATTTTTTGTCCAGGTAATCCAGGTGGCCTGGCCAAATTCCACCGGCCAGGTGTTCATTTTAATGTAGACATTTTCCCCTGCCATGGGGTCCCTGGGGAATCGCTCTGTTGCTTCAATATTGTACAGATCGTCTATTCCATAGGGATGATGCCATACCCCTTCAATGGCATGGACATTGACTCCCGCAGAAAGGAACAGTACCAAGAAAACAATGATTGAAATCCCCCTTTTTCTGCTGATTAACCTTCTCAACATGTGTAACCTCTCCTTTCATTGTTCAAATTTGAATTCTTCCCTTTTGAAAACCACCTTTATTTATATTTCATCCTCCTTTGGAAGAGAAATAACATAATAACCATTTTGAACGGGTATTTTCTCTATGTATTTAACGTTCTGATTTATGACAATGCTTTCATCGCTATTGATTAAGCTGTAGGGAATCATTATTTTGGTTCCCCTGGCCCCTTCAAGCCAAATATGCCACTGTTTTTGTTCCCTAAAAGCCTTAATATGCCATCTTTGGGAAAGATGATCCTGAAGGGTTGCCTCCATTTGATCCTTTAAATAAAGCCTGATAGCGGGTACGTGGTAACATTGAATATCGTTCCCCACCCAAGCGCCTAAGCGCAAGGACTCGTCACAATTGGTCAAAATAGCACTGCCCCTTCGTGCATAAACAGGAATCTCCATCAGCTCAGCCTTTACCCGTTTCCATAGGGGCCCCTTTATCACTTCATTTCCCCACAGGTTTACCCATTCCCCCTGGGGAAAATAGACCTTTCTTTCTGTCTGCCCGGCTTCTATGACCGGGGCTACCAGCAGGTCATCGCCAAGCAGGTACTGGTCATAAATTGTATGGGTAGCTTCATCCTCGGGAAATTCCAGCATCAGCGGCCTCATCAGGGGAATTCCCGTTTCACTGGTTTTTCTGGCCTGAACATAGAGATAGGGCAATAGATTCATTCTGGCATTGGCATAAAAACGATAGCCCTCGATGGCCCTGTGATCACCTGTACGGTCTGCAATATTCCATGGGGTACGGTCTTGATTAAATTCCCCCTTGCTCTCGGCATGGTATTGCATAATGGGGCAAAAAGCCGCCATTTGGGCCGATCGAACAAACAGCTCGCAGGAAGGAATGTCTCCATTAAAGCCTGCTAAATCCCAGCCCCAGAAGGGAATACCTGAAAGGGACGAGGTTAATCCTGCTATTAGGGAATGCCGAAAGGCTTCAAAGGTTGATCTTTCGTCCCCTGCCCAATGGGCGGGATAATTTTGCGCCCCGGTAAACCCAGCCCGGCTAAAGGTTAGACCATCTCCCCTACGGTATGCTGTTACAAAGCGATAGTAGGCCTCAATGTAGGCATTGGGGTAGAGGTTCCTCATTTCCATCCCCCTTTTTCCGTCATAGAACTGAAGGTCCCTGCCAAAGACAAATTCTCCCCCGTCGGTTTTGAAACCGTCCACACCGATCTCCAGCAAATATTTCCGTTTATTAAACCACCATTCTACTGCCTGGGGATTGGAAAAATCCATTAAAAGACTTCCGGTAAACCAGCCCTCCGGTATTCGGTAGGGGGTATTATCATGGTTCTTTACAGCATAGCCTGCCTCCAGCATGTGGGCTTCGTCGACATCCTTTTGGGGATGTACCTGTCGATTTAAATATTTCTGAATGGGTATCTGCCATAATATTACCCTTAAGCCATTTTCATGGAGATACGTTATAAGCCCCTTGGGGTCAGGCCATCTTCCCCATGAGGGAAAGGTAAAATCCTCATAGCTGAAGTAATCCTGCCCTGGCTTTAACTGATATTGGGCATCGTTAAAGATATAGTAGGTTGCTTCATCGCTCCACTGCTCCAACACCAGGACGGTACTGGGAATTTGCAAGGCGTTGCCCTTTTCCACCTGCTCTCTGACGACTGAATCCCGATCCCAGTTATTACTTGACATCCATGGTCCAAAGGCCCAGGGGGGAGGCAGTGCAGGTTTTCCTGACAGTTGAGTGTACTGCCCCAACACTTCTCTGGGAGTACCAGGAAAAATCAACAGGGTCATGTCACCACCAGCGGGGTCTAAATCGGTTTGTATTTTCAGCAAATCCTGTGATGCTTTAGCAAAGTCAAAAATTGAATAATAGGACTCCTTTAGCAACAGCCCGTAGCCCCTGGAGCTAATATAGAAGGGAACAGGCATATAGGTACGATTCCCCTGGTCTCGATATTGATTATATACGTAGCAATCCAATTCTTCCCCCCGATGGGTAAAGGAGTTGTAGCGTTCTCCTAGACCATAGAAGTGTTCCTCCGGCGGAGTATTCAAGTGCCAGGAGGCCCTTATGGCTTCTCCCCTGCCATTTACCCACCACTGCAGCACCGGAGAAGCTTTGTTACCCGACAATAGGGTTTTTCCCCTGGCATCCACTAGCTGAACTTGAAAGGGGCTTTTCTTAATTTGCAATCGCCACCCTTCATGCCACACCTGGATATATTCAGATGCTTCTTCCCATCCTAAGCTTCCCATTCTTCCCCGGTTCCCCCGGGATTGAGAAATATCTTTGTTTAAAGGAGGTCTTACTGTTGACTGTAGTTTCAATGAGCCTTCCTCTTCCGATATTCCCAGGTATATAGGGGATAAATCTAATAAATCCCTTCCCCGTAGCCAGAGGGTATTTTCTGTAACCCAATGTCCGGCTATGGCGGCCAGTCCATTAACCTTAAAGGGTTGAAAAGTATATACCTCCCCCGTTTCCACCACTTGCTTATCATCTACAACAACCAATTGATAGGTTACCGTTTCGTCAAAATCAAAATTCCCCAGCGTGGCCTCCCAAAGCCTTTCTCCATCTCTTTCTATCGGCTGACAGCAAACCTTGTACTGGCGGTGATTGGTCTTCACTACTGCATCAACCTTGATACCCGGCAGCTCAGGCCAAATTTGTACATAGACCTTTACCTGCTCCCCCGCCTGGGGTTCCCTGGGCACCCTTTCGGTTTTTAATGCCTCATAGGGGCTGCCGTTGCCAAAGGGAGTATGAATAATTTGTATGGCCCCGTTATGCTTATTGGTAGCCTCCATATAGCAAAGTACGATTTTTAGAATTACCCGGGCCAGCTCAGCTTCATCCCCTGAAGAAGCCTTCATTAGCTCTTCAGTCAGGTTTATATAGTCCTTTGCTTTTTTAATGTCTTTTTTCTCAAAATAGTACCAGGCCAGCCATGCAGCCCCAACGGGGGAGATCTGATTTCTGGCCACCAGTCGGGCTTCCATTTCCCTTACTGCCTCCACCATGACCAAATCCTCCGGCGACAAAAGTCCAAAGGGCATCACAGCTAATAAAAGATCTGGGGAAGCGACCTTTATTTCTGGGGCCCGAACCACCATTCCCCCGGAAAGCCCCGAGGAAAATACACTGTCTCTGATGTCTGTTAAGGTTTTTTGTATTTCTTGATTTCCTGTTATTCCCTTGGCACCACTTAAAGCACCATAATAAATTCCCAGATTGGCCATATATAGCCTTGGCTCATCCATTTCAAATAGTGGGGGGCAAGGCTTATGCCAGTTTTCCATTACCCTTGAGATGGCTGAATCGACATAAGGTCGATAAGCTGTCACAAGTGCCCTTTCCCGACCTCGCTCCACCTGCTCTGACAGCAGCCATAGCCATAGGGCCATTTCGGGCAAGCGCTTTTCTTTAAAAACAGTAATGACGGCTTGATGGAGCAATTTTTTTGAACCTTCAAGGTCTCCCTTAAGCTGATGGAAGTGACCTTGAAACAGGTTGATAACTGCCTTCATTTTATTTCACCTCCTGAACAATCCCATCAAAGCCCTTTAGTTTCCCCGGCCTAAAGCCATCCTTCGTTGCCAGAATTGAAACGGTAGATACAAACTCGGCACAGGCCCAGGTAAGGGGATTAATAAAGGCATGGTCTTCATTTTCGGCATCAATTGCCTCGGGCATGAGCCCATATCCATTGGAATGTTCCATCATCCAGTTTAACTTCGCCAGGTATTGCTCAACCTTTCCTACCAAGGCTTGGTATTGGGCACAGGCTCCGGTATTAAAGAGCCAGGGGCCATGATGGTATTCTTGCTCGGTATAGCCAATTCCATTTTCAAAAAATGTACTGTATTTTAGAAAGAATTCATTATTCTGGGCAACCCTTTCATTAATGGGGTAGCCATATAAAGTGCCAAAGTATTGGGGTGTATCATATTTTTTAACGATCTCCGGGCCATAAAGCACGTAGCCGTAGCCATAGCGTTCCTCTCTTTCTACCCAGGTGGATTGAATGCCGCCATCAATTGTCTCGGCCATTTCCCTCCATTGGGCTGCGGTATCTGGTTCCCCATGGATTTTGGCCATTTCAATTGCAGCCATTAGTCCTCCGTAAATAAACATATTTGAGGAAGTAATATAGGCTGGGCCAAAAACCCCTTCATTGACACCCCCTTCGGGCCCAACGAGGCCTGAAGGCCCTATACATTGCCGAAGCACCTCGACATAAGGCTTGACTTGCTCCAATGACAGAAGCCATTGGCCCGTTCTTTGAAAATAGGTATATATATTTCTTAGAAAATACCCTTGGGAATCCAACTGGTGGGGTACGTTATTGTTGGCTCCTTCACTGGGTTCCCCCAGGGCATTATAGCGTTGATAAAATTCGCCACTATTATTTTTGGTGGGCCGTTGAATTAGATAATTGATAATATCCCTAGCCTCCGAGTAATGACCACTCAATAAAAAGGCCCTGGCAATCATCATGGCATCCCTGGCATAGTAGCAGGGAGAACCATGGGAAAAATAGTGCCCTGTAATATCAGCCGGAACAAAGCCATTTAGAATGGCCCCCTTGATGGCTACTAAATTGGCTTCATAGTGACATTTTACATCGCCTGATGGCTTTAATCTTTGATAAACTTCATTTTCTATCCAGCCTTGCCAATACCGGGATGCTTTCTTTCTCTCGTACTGCCAATCCCATCGATGCCGTTGCAGCTGTTGAATACTGCCACTGGCTGCTATTCCCCACCTGACCCTTACAGAGCCATGGGGAGGCACCTTGACATGACGCCCCATGGTGACTCCAATAAAGGTATTAGCTTGAAGGGCTGAGGTATCAGGGTATCCCCCTCGAAGCATTTGCAAGGTCCGATAAATGAAGCCAGTGGGGGCCTCTGTATTGATATTGAATACCTGTGCCCCCTGGAGAGAGATCTTTAGGGCACCGCCCCTTCCCTGCCATAGCACGTCCATATTAGTTTTTTCTGCCCGGCCCGCCCCAGGGTTTCTAAGAATAACATAGCACCCCAGTTCCAGCGGATAGGGTTCTTCACCTTCATTGAATACCTCTGTTTCAAAGATAATACCGTTATCCTGGGTAGCATAAACCGCTTCTACCCAGGAAATATCACGAATCTTTTGGGATTGAAAACGGGTTTGATATAAATAGCCATCGATTGTCTTGACTTCTTTGGGATGCTGGTGAAGGGGATGGCTTTTTCCGTCTATTTTACGATTTCCCAGCTCCACCGTATGGTTGGAATGCTTGAGGTAGGTGACGCCTGAATGAATTAAATCATACTGATAGCTTTCATAAAAGAAATGCTGAATCCCTATCCCCTGCCAATCTACGATTCCATTATCGACTCCATAGAGGGCTGAAATTTTTTCTCCCCCCAGCACTGCAATGGCCGGATATCGCTTTTTAAGCATGGCTTACTCTCCTTTTTTACCATAGGCATGATAGATTCCATAGGCTAAAAAACCTGCACAGGTGGCAAAATGCTCGCCTGTTCTGGATACCCCTGTATGGGGATCAATGCTTTCACAGGCAATTCCTCCATCCATGGGGGCCCTTAGTACCAAATCCCTTGCCTGTTCTTTTCGGCCGGCCAGGAAACTGTTGCCTATGCTTAACACCCAGGGGTAGTTGGCATGGGCACAGCCTAACTCCTCAAATTCACATCCCAAAAAGGAATAGTGGTTTTCTGGTGACCGAATGGTTGCCACTGTATTGATATAGACTGGATCATCTGCTGGGCAAAAACCGTAATAGGACAATAGCTGAAGGCTTCCTGGCGGCTCGTCATATACATTGAAGTTTCCTTCCAAATCCACCGACCAGGAGAAAATTTTCTTCCCCCTATAATCCACCACCATGTATTCATAGATTGCGGCCTTCACCTGTTCTGCCAGCCCCTGGAAGGATTGGGCCTTCCCTTGACTTATTCCCTGGTAAAGACTGCTCAAAATACTGTATACCTTCCAAACCAGGACATTGTTATAGGTTAGGTAGGGATAGACAATGGGGTCATCTGTGGGCTGCAGGAATGTATCATATAATGAAATTTTGGGATGACGATGCTTTTCCAGCTCCTGAATAATCTGCTTCAAGGATTCCTGAACGTGGGCAGTATTCAGGTATTCCCAATCATCGGTGGCCCTCAAGTACTTATCCAGGGCCAGTACCGGGGCACATAGTTCATCTAGCTCAAAGCCCGGCTCCAGTACGGTACCGTCGATATAGCGGCTATGGATTCCAATATTTTTTCGCTGGGTGGTAAACACATAATCCAGCATGCTGCGGGCCCGACCTGCATCTGTGACCAGGATGGAGGGAAAGCTCCACAAAAGACTGTCCCGATCCCAATAGGCTGCACTAACATAATACCGGGGACTGCGGGAGGTCATCAGAACATCCTCCTCTGTATCAAGGGAACGGCCCGTCGCAAAGAAGAAGTTGAAAAATAGATTTAAATTCATGACTTCATCCAACCTTGAGTCGCCTGTTGTTTGAATTCTCTCCTGCAGCCATTTAGTGGTTTCTCTCCTCACTTGTTCCCACCCCTTTCGAAGCATTTCCTTAGCCCCGGTGGCCGCCCCCACCTCCTCCAGGCCCAGCCCCCAGTAAAAGCAAATTCTCGCCCCTTCGCCGGGCTTTAGGCTCAATTCCTTAAGCAGCCTGTAGGTGATGCCATGATTTTCCTTCTGCTGCCATGTCACTGAATCCAGGGCTATATCTGTCATGGGAGCAAGGGCAAAGAGGGGGGTTTCCCCAAGCAATTCAAAAACAATTAAATCATTCCACCCACTTTCAAAAACCGTGGGTAGTGCCCGTACCGCCTTACTTTCATTAATGGTATGTAATGTCCTGTACCAGCATCCCTCAAGGCCCATTTCAATGGACTTAACCTCATGACTGTTGTTTACTGCCTCCAATTGGTAGTAAAATCCCCGTTCCCCCGTGGGAACGCAGATTTCTCCCTTCCATTCCACCCCTTGATAATTGACATAGAAGCTGGGAATCCAATAGGCACTGCGCTGCCATTGTAGGACTTCATGGCAGCCATTGCCATTGACGGTTAAGAAGGGCTTGATTAAAGGATTATCCCTGGATTCCCCTGTGATTTCCATAAGCCCCCGATGCTTCATGCTGATAAAATTAATACCTTCGATGGCCCCCCTGCTGCACAAGGTCGGTATGGATATCTGCTCATTTCCTGTAGGAATATAAATATCTTTTAAATTGATTTTCATCTCTCTCACACCCTTCTATGTTTATGCAATCCCGATTGAAAGGGAAAATAGCTCCCTTTCTCAATCAGGTTACGTATGGAATTAATTCATTAAATTCCTGACATAATTGTTTGCATCGGTCAGGGCCTCCTCAGGGGTTTTTTGTCCTAATTTCACCAATTCCAGCTCTCTGTCGATGATATCTGTCATTTCACTCCACCTTTCAATCACTGGAGGAACCACCAGGGTATCCAGCGCTTCAAAAATAACCTGCCGGCTTTGGGGTGGGCTTTTTTTCAAGTAGTCCTCCACCAGGGTTTGATCCCCTACGGCGGGCAGCTCCCAGGAGCTTTCTACTCGAATTTTTACCGCTTCTTCACTGACACTCATAAATTTAATCCATTTCCAAGCAGCCTCTTGATGCTTCGTATTTCTAGATATGGCCAGCCCATTGGCAAAGAAATGGTGGGCTTTTTGAATATTCCCCGGCTCCAGAGCAATATCCCAATCGAAGGGCACATCCTTAAAGGAATCAAACATCCAGCTGCCGGTTCTCAGCATGGCGATCCTGCCTTCCTTAAACAGATCGCCCTCCAGTTGACCAGACATTTCCAGATCAGACGGGGTCACCTGATATCGATTGACCTTATCTACCATCCATTGCAGGGCTTCAATGTTTTCTCTGCTGTTGAGGGTTACCTTGGTTTGATCCTGGTTAAAGACTGCCCCACCATTTTGGGCAATTGTCTTATAGAACTCCCAGAACTGTATGGGTGAGAAGGTACCCCATATTCTTTTCTCCCGATCGGTCAGCCTTTGGGCGGCTTGCAGCTCATCCTTCCAGGTCCAGCTGGGTTCAGGATATGATACCCCCGCAGCATCAAACAGGTCTTTGTTGTAAAACAGTACCACATTGGAAAAGCTCTCTACCATTCCATATTGCTTATCATCATATCGGAAGGCTTCGTAGGCTTGCTGGTTTAAACTGGAGAGATCGAAGTTCTGATCTGCCTGAATCATTTCGTCAAGCTTCAGTAGGGCACCCTTGGCTGCATAGCTGACAAAGTTTTCATAATTAAGCTCAAAGGTATCGGGTGGATTCCCCCCAGCAATTTGACTTTGCAGCTTGGTAAAATAGTCATTAAAGGAGGCAAGCTCATATTTTACCTTAATTCCCGGATTTTTTTGTTCAAAGGCCCTGATCATGGCCTGTAAATCCTTTTCATGGGCTTCACCGGGTGAAAAGGCAAAATAGCGGATTGTAATTTCATCATTGTCGGAATCAACAGTTTCAGAACTGCATCCAATTAACAACCAAAGAACCAGGCTAAGTATACAAATGACTGCCAACCATCTTTTCATAAAGGTATTCCTCCCTTTTTAAATGATTTCAAGTAAACCAAGCTGTAAATATGTAATACCACCACCTCTCAGGTTCGTTCTGTGGCTACTCCTTCAGGCCGCTCAATGTGATTCCCTCTATAAAATACCGCTGGGCAAACAGGTAAACAGAAATTATAGGAATGACGCTAATAACTACCCCTGCCATCATTAAATTCCAGTCGGTCTCCCAGCGCCCCTGTAACATGGATAATCCCAGGGGTAAGGTCATGTATTCCCTTTGGCTAACAATAATTAAGGGCCATAAAAAATTATTCCAGGACTGCATAAAGGAAAACACCCCCAGGGTCGCCAGGGCCGGCTTCGACAGCGGTAAAATCAGCTGCCAATAAACCCTGAAATGCCCTGCCCCGTCGATGAAGGCCGCTTCTTCCAGAGAACGGGGGATAGACAGGAAAAACTGCCTCAATAAAAAGGTTCCAAAGGCACTGAATACCCCTGGTAATATTAAGCCCCGATAGGTATCAAGCCAATTGAGATGCTTCATTAAAATAAACTGGGGAATCATCGTCACCTGGGATGGAATCATTAACGTGGCTAAATAAATTAAAAATAATGTATCTCTGCCTTTAAACCTTAATCTGGCAAAGGCATAGGCCGCCATGGAGCAAAACAAAAGCTGACCCAGAGTTGAAAAGACAGAAACAATGACACTGTTTAATAAAAACCTTTTCATTGGGAAGGCGTTTGTAACCCGTATATAGTTATCCCAGCTGATACTTTCAGGAATCAACCGAGGTGGAAGGGTCATGGTTGCTCCGCCGGTTTTGAGGGAAGTGGAAATCATCCAAATAAAGGGAATGATCATAATGAAAGCTCCAAGACTCAAAACAACATAGTATAAGCCTTGTTTGACGAAGTTGATACGATTAAAGGATAATACTTTGGCTGTTTTCTCAGTTTTTACAATGGCTTTACTGTCCATAATCAACCCACCTTTTTTGTAGCTTTATTTGTATGTAGGTGACTGCAAACACAAGAAGGAAAAGTACCCAGGAGATTGACGCTGCATAACCCATCTTGAAATATCTGAAGGCGTTATTATAGATTTGCTGCACCAGTACGGTGGTGGCACCGACCGGGCCTCCGTTAGTCATAATTAGTATTTGGTCAAATACCTGGAAGGAATTGATTAATGAAATAACGAAGACAAAAAAGGTTGTCGGTGCCAGCATAGGCAGGGTGATATGCCAAAACTTTTGAAATGAACCTGCCCCATCTATATCGGCTGCCTCGTAATAGGACTTTGAAATTCCTTGCAACCCTGCCAAATACAGTACCATAATAAATCCAATATCCTTCCAGACGCTGGTCAAAATAATGCCTGCCATGGCCCATTTAGGATCTTGCAGCCACGCCGGGCCATTGATTCCAATTAGAGACAGTCCGTAATTTACCAGGCCGTATACGGGATTTAACAGCCATTTCCATATTAAGGATACTGCCACCCAGGAGGTAACCACAGGAAGAAAATAGGCCCCTCGAAAAAACGTTTTCATCTTAATTTTTTTATTCAACATCAATGCAATCCCCAAGGATATTGACATGACCAGGGGTAGATAGCCCACGATGAATCGAAGGGTATTCTTTAAGGCCAACCAGAACTCCTCATCCTTCAATAATGTTTTGTAATTCGCAAGCCCAATAAACCTGGGGGTTGTAATTAAATTCCACTCTGTAAAGCTAAGGACAAAGGAATAGATAATTGGAATTCCTGTAAACAGAATAAATCCGATTAAATTGGGCAGTAAAAATAATCCAATTACCAGGCCCTTTTTCCATCCTCTTTCACCAACCATAGTACCCCTCCCTTTTCCCCTGCTATATAACCCTGGTTTTGGGATTAGTATTTTTATAAATAGGCATCTGAAACAAATGGTCTATGGCCAGCAGTGCGGCCCCAACTACCCATGCATTATTCCCCAGCTCTGATACATGTATAGTCGTATGATAATTCACTGGCGAGAAAAAGTTTTCCCGGGCCACCTTCAGCGTATGATCAAGAAACAAATCCTTGACCACCATTCTTTCCCCAACCAATACGATGATGGATGGATTCATAGTATTAATGACATTGACTAAGCCATAGCCCAGGTACAGACTGCTTTCCTTTAGAAGGGCCAGTGCCAGCTGATCACCTGCCATGGCTGACCGATAAACTTCTTCAGAGGAGAATTTTCCACTTTTCAGGCTGGATTGGGGAAACTCCTTTAATAATATCGGCCCCCTGTTGACAAAATATTTATCGGAGGCATATTCCTCTAAACAACCCTTTTGACCACAGTGACAGGGATACCCAGCAATTTGAATAATGGTATGGCCCATCTCCCCTGCACCGCCAAACTGACCATAATATAGCTTTTTGTCAATGATGATACCTGCCCCAACCCCGGCACCCACCGAAACACATATGAAATTATCATATATTCTTCCATAGCCCAGCTGTAATTCTGCCATAGAATAGGCATTGACATTGTTGTCTAAAAAGACAGGAACATGAATAACTGCCTCAATGGACTGTTTGATATTCACCTGATGCCAGCCCAGCATGGAGGACCTGATTAAAATTCCCTCCTGGCCATTCACCAGCCCTGAAACGGCAATTCCAATCCCCATTAACTGTCCTTCTGTCAGGCCATTATTGTCAAGAAGCTGCTGAACCCCCTGAATAATAAGGGGCATAACCACCTCTGGCTTTTCACCCTTGTTAAAAAACAAGTCCAACTTATCCTGAATATCGGCCTTCAAGTTGGTAAGGGCCAAAATAAGATGATCTTCTTCGATTTTCACCCCAATGGTATAGCCAAACTCATAATTGAATTTCAAAAGGATTGGCCGCCTTCCCCCGGTGGAATCTGCTTCACCGGTTTCAAAAACCAAATTGTCATTTTCAAGCTCTTCTACTATATTAGTAATAGTAGAAAGCCCCAGGTTCAGCGCCTTGGAAATATCGGTACGGCTAATGGGCCCATCCTTTCTGATCTTTTCAATTACCAGGGATCGATTGAGATCTTTGATTAACTGCTTATTTCCAATTCTTAAATCACCCAAAATCAATTCCACCTTTACTCTTTAGATTAATTTTATTGTAACTTACTTTTTTCAGTGAAGCAAGTATTTATTTTTTTAAATACATAGAAAATTATGTACTTTTACCTATCAATCTTTCAAGAGGTCTTTGGCCTTTTTCTAAATTTTTCGGAATCATTGGCGAAAAAAGGGTAAAAAATGAGACGGCTGCATCAATTAAAAAAGCCGTCATCAATCTGTTTTAATATTAATACTCTGTTTGAGATTATGGGATTAACTGAGCTACATTTTATCCTCAAGCTGCCGTATTCGGTCCTCCAGCTCCTTTATTTTTTCCTGAAGCCCGGTTTCCTCTTGGGGCTGATTTTGAAAACGCTTAAACAGCAGCAGGGTAACCACAACTGGTATTCCTAATAAAATCAATACGATTAATAGATTAACACCCTGGTATAGAAATGACATTTGATTATGCCTCCTTATCTGATTATAGGACTAATTATAGCATATTTTATATTTTTAGTGACGAACAAAACTGATTATATCTTGCTTTACAAAAAAGATTTTATTTTGTTTTAGTTTTTATTTCCCTATCTCTAAAAGTTTTTTTTTGATATAATTTAGGATAATATAAAGGACTTTGTCATTATATTTTTTACAATGAAAATAAAGGAGTGATAAGGGTGAAGGGAACTGTTGTGTCTACCTGGCTAAACAGTCTGGAAAGGCTGTTTGGCGAAGAAATTGTAAGGGCAGCTGTAAAATCTGTAGACTGGCAAGAAAATCGTATTATCAGCCCCCTTGAAGATATCCCTGATGAAGAGATTTTTTCAGTGTTTCAATTTGTATCGGATCATACCCAGGAGCCCGTTAATCAGATTTGGCGCAAAGTCGGAAACCAAAATATCAAAACCTTTCAGGCATGGTTTCCCTCTTATTTTGAACGCTATAGCCTAAAGGGATTTCTGATGATGATGGATGATGTTCATGGGCAGCTGACGAAGATTATTAAGGGAGCCAATCCACCTCGACTGCTGGCCAGGGAAATCGGCGAAAAGGAAATTGAAATTACCTACATATCTAAGCGGGGTCTGTTTGATTACTTTTTAGGTCTTTTAGAGGGAAGCTCTGCTTATTTTAATGAAAAAATTGAATTCAATATATTGGATACAGGATATACTGAAGATCAAAAAGCCTTTATGAAGGTAAACATACGGTTGGAAAAATCGGCTGACCAAACTATTTCAAGCCCAATGTCCAGGATAATGGGGCTGGGTATCTTTAAAAGCCTTGCCCTTAAGGTTAGTTTAATTCCATCAATCTTACTTTTCATTGGACTGATGATTTTAAATTCAAGCCAACCCCTGTTGATCAATTTAGGGCTCCCCCTGGCCAGCTTCGTCATTACTTTTCTGATTGCCTCTATTGTTCTAAAGCCTCTGAAAATAATGGAAGGAGAGCTTAACAGGTTAAAAAGCCTGGATTTTGCCCATAAAACCCTGTTAAAAACCGGCGATGCCAATGAAGATATGGTTGCCGTTCTTAACGAGGCCAAGGACGTGGTAAAAAAGGATTTCCTCTTTTTAAAGGGTGGAACCGATGATATGAACAATTACTTACGGGAGTTTTCTCAAATTGCAAACAATATGAAGGAGCTGTCGGATTCGATTTCTTCTGTAGTTCATGAGGTGGCCCTCAGTGCTTCAAGTCAGGCTGAGGAAACCGAGCACGCCGTCTCAATACTGGATCAATATATTCATACCCTGAACCAAATTGTTGTAGAGGAAACTGAAGGAAAAAACCAACTAACCCATTCCGTTGATAGCCTTAAAAGCTCCTTTGAATCGATTCAAAGGGTTAACCAAATGATCAATCAGGTAAGAAATAACTTTTCCAGTGTGAATCAACAGGGCCAGGATTTATCCCAGCAGGCCTCTAAAATAATGGAAATTAGCTCAACCGTTGAACAAATTGCCGATCAAACCAATTTATTGGCCCTGAATGCCGCCATTGAAGCAGCCAGGGCCGGTGAGGCTGGCAGGGGCTTCACTGTGGTGGCAGAGGAAATCAGAAAGCTGGCGGAGGACTCCAAAGAGGCTGTACATCATATTAACGATAATCTGGTCTATTTTATTCAATTGATTAATGGCTTCGTGAAGGAAATTGAGGCCCAGTACCAGCAGCTGGAAGCCAGTAACAACACCCTTGACCAAGTAACAAGGGACAATGAGGCATCAACCTCGGCCCTGGTGCAGGTGGCCAATGTCATTGTAAAATTAATTAATCAACTGTCTACTGAAACCAATCAGCTTACCTCTGTTGTAGAGAATATCCATTCTCTAGCTGCCATTGCAGAGGAAAACTCTGCTTCTTCAGAGGAAATGAGCGCCAATGTTATTCAATATTCCGAAAAGGTAAAGGATTTAACGGCCCATATTAACCAATTAGAGACCCTGATAGGAAACTTCAAGGCGGAATTGAAAAAGTATCAAATATAAACTAAAGGCCGGCGCTTCATCCCTTAGATGTAAGCACCGGCCTTTAGTTTATTTTTCTCTATGTTTTGGTCAATACTATCTTGGGAGGTGTTGACCATGTCTTTTCGTTGTACCCCTAAAATAGGTATAATCCCTTTATTGAGCCTCATGCTGCTGTTAGCTGCCTGCGGCCCAAATCAAGCTGGAATTGTAAAGCATTCTTCTATTTTTCAAGAGGCCGAGGTGACCAGGGTCATGGTCTCGGTTCATCACACCCCCATTTACCCAGGCCTTAGTACTGATCTGCCTGCCCTTGACTTGGCACCTGATCAGGCGGTGTACCAGGTGGTGGGCAAGGTCGATGAATGGTATGTTGTTTTGTTAGAAAATCGTCAGCTTGGTTGTATTGAAAAGGCCAATGTGGTTCCTTACATAGAGGGGAAAAATACTGAGGTGAATCAACATCGCAGAGAAGCCCTGTCGGCCCAGGAACAAACTATGCTGGATCTCATCAACGAGGAGCGTCTGAAGGCCGGCCTGAAGCCCCTCATGCTGGATCTTCAATTATCACAATTGGCCCGGATGAAGTCCCAGGATTTAATTGATTATAGCTATTTTAGCCATTATTCTCCAACCTATGGGAATCCCTTTGAAATGCTGGAACAGCATCAGATCGACTTTGTATTTGCAGGGGAAAACCTGGCGGGAAATAAAGATGCACGAAAGGCCCATGAAGAATTGATGAATTCTGATACCCACCGTCAAAATATTCTTCATCCGGCCTTTACCCATGTGGGAATCGGAGTCGTAAAGGGCGGACCCTACGGCTATGTTTTTACTCAGCTTTTTATTGGAATTTAGGCAAAACAAAAGACCCGAAAGGACAAATATTTACGACACTGTCCTTTTCGAGTCTTTTCTTGTATAAGCCCTAAAGGCCTATCCCAATAGATCCTCTATTCTGTCTCGATCGAAGCCAACAACAGTTTCTCCATCGATTTCCACAACGGGAACTGCCATAATGCCTTTTTTCATTAATTCTTTTCTTGCCGTAGCATCAACCGATACATTTTTTTCTGTAAAGGCCACGCCCTTATCTGATAAGTATTCCTTTACGGTTACGCAATGGGGGCAAGTGTTGCTGCTGTAAACAATAACTTCCTTTGCCATTTTATAATTCCTCCTCTTATCTTAGCCTTTAGGCTTATTGTTTGAGATTATTTTTTCCCTCTGGATTCCTTCAGTATCCCAATACATTTTAACACATTTTGTATGAAAAACAAACTTATGACTCTGCCCTGAGAATGGCATCGATCACTGCCTCAAGATCAACCGACCTATTTCGTGACCCCTTTTTCAACCTGGATTCATTAATGTGGGCCCTTTTATCATAGGCCCCAATTTTAGCTGTTTTACAGCCAGCCCTTAGGCCGGCGCTTATGTCTGTATCTCGATCTCCCACCATCCAGCTTTGAGACAGATCGATTTGATGCTCCTCAGCAAGCTTTAACAGCATCCCCGGGGCAGGCTTTCGATAGGGACTTGGCCTTTTAAAATCAGGACAATATTCAATTCCCCTTATATCACAATACCCCATTAGCTGCTCCTTTAAACGTCCATGAATTTTTTTTAACATTTCATGGCTCAGCTGACCCAGCTCGATTCCCCCTTGATTGGTGACAATAAATATTTCGTAACCTGCCTCATTGGCCTTCTTTAAAGCCTCTGGTACCCCGGGAAACAGGATTAAATCTTCCGGGGTATTTACGGGCTTACGATTATCGTTGATTACACCATCACGATCGAAGAAAATGGCTCGCATCTGCCTCCTCCTCAATTTCAAATAGTCTAGTCTGTTATCCAGCCTTCGAAATACTTTTTCAAACCCTGCCTGATTTCCCGACGGGTAAAGAGGGGCTTTCCCAGTTCTTTCACATTTTCGTACTGAATCAGCTCAATAATGGCATCAATATTTAATCGATTAATTTCTTCGACATTTTGAAAAAAGCCCCGTTCCTTTTCCAAGCTCTCTAAATGCTTCATGATGTCGTAATGCTTATCATCCATATTGATTCCTCCTTAATTGATACCATTATTTTGGTATTTTACGTAGTTTTGTATTCAATTTTTTAATACAATTTTTAAGTTATATATTTTTTTTACTCAATTATCAAGTCATAAATTTAGGTAAGTAAAGGCTTTTTATATGAGATAAGGGTTCAGCCCCCTTCCTTTTACATGGAAGGGCTGAACCCCTATTATATGTTATTAATCTACAATTTCATATTTTCTAGCTTTGAAGGCCACTGTCTTATGGGTTATACCCAGGGCCTTGGCGGCTCTGTTAAAGCTGCCGAATTGAGCAAGGGCTTTTTTAATAATTTCCCTCTCGTATTCATCCATTGTTGCGATTTCGCCATTATGACTCATATTCACCAGACTATGCTCCTTCATGGGCTCAAATCGGCCCCTGTAGGTGTGGGAAATATGAGAAGGCAAATCATCCAGGGTTATTTCTTCCCCGTCCACCAGCACCATCAGTCTTTCCATCAAGTTTTCCAGCTCCCGCACATTTCCGGGCCAATGGTAGCCACTGAAGGCCGTCAAGGCACTCTGATCAAATTTCTTTTTAGAAAGTCCTGTCTTGACCTTGATTTTTTCCATAAAGTGGTGACATAGATCAGCAATATCCTCTATTCGCTCCCTGAGGGGAGGCAGGTTAACTGGTACTACATTAAGACGATAATACAGATCCTCTCTAAACTGTCCCTCTCGAATGAGCTCCTGCAGGTCTCGATGGGTGGCAGCAATAATTCTAAGATTGCATTGAATGGTTTCGTTTCCTCCAACCCTTTCAAACTCCTTTTCCTGTAATACCCTTAAGAGCTTTACCTGCATATCTATAGGCATGTCTCCAATTTCATCTAAAAATATGGTGCCGCCATTGGCCAGCTCAAATTTACCAATCTTTCTTCTGATGGCCCCTGTAAAGGCCCCCTGTTCATGACCGAAAAGCTCTGATTCCAATAAATTTGATGGAATAGCACCGCAATTCACCTTCACAAAGGGGCCCGTTGCCCTGGGCCCTGCTTCATGAATGGCCTTTGCCACCATTTCTTTTCCGGTTCCGCTTTCCCCCATAATCAGTACGGTGGATTGAGTCCTTGCAGCTTTACAAGCCATCGTTAGGGCCTCCCTCATGATCTTGCTATTTCCCACAATGGTATCAAAGGGAGCCAGCAGCCGTTGATTGCTGCATTGACATTGATCTTTAGGGCCAGCTGCCTCCCCCAGGCTTTCCTCCCGATAGATGGCCAAAAGCCCCTGGAACTGCTGTTGATCCATTAAGGGAGAAGCTGTTGCGCTGATCTTTTTATGATGGAAGGGCAGCTTAATATATCCTTGAATTTTCCTCTTGTTTTTCATAGAGGTTAAAATAATATCATCATTGGGTATTTGATAGATGGTTTTTCCCACTACTGCAAAGTTACTAACACCAAACATTCTTTCATAAGCCGGGTTAATATATTCTACCCTGCCGGTAGAACCTATGATTAATATTCCGTCCAATACCTGATGAAAAAGCTGTCGGTAAGAAAATACTGCTGTGTCTTCGTGACTGCCCTTCGTGTAGTTTAAGTGAGTAACATTTGCTCTTCTCATAATTTTTCCCCTACCTTTTTACATACTTCGTGTGGCAATTATGTCGATCTCCAGTCCCAACAGGTTTTTGACTATTACGTCTCCTACCTTAACGGGACCCTCCACCTCTATTTGGTCTAATGTTCTCATGCACTCAAATATTTTATCCTTTGGTATGGCATCACTGGTTCGAACGGGAAGACGACTTAAGTGGCCATTTTTCATGACAACGGTTGACGTAACCATTCTGGTGGGGTTGCTCATTTCCTTAATGCCATACTGCTCTCCCCTGGGGCACTGATTTCCTGACACCACATATTTTGTAACCCCATTAGATACGGCTTCCACCTCCATCTGACATCCCCGGGGACAGGCGATACATACCATTGATCGTTTACTCATTGTCTATACCTCCTCCAGTTGAAGGGCGATGGTTATTTCATTGCCCGCTATAGCTTCCAAATCCTTTTTCATAAGGGTAACTGATTCCATCTCACCCGGCGCCAGGTGGGATTTTTTAACGGATTTAATGATCTGATCCTTCGATTTAACCACCAGTTTTGCCCGTTGATAAACATTATCTACCCTAAACATAAGGTCTAGGCGATTTTCAAGATTTTCCATTCTAATTTGATGGGGTACAATGTATCGAACCCCGGTACCGGGTTGAGTAGCAATGATCGTTGATTGATTGACCAGCTCTTTGAGGACATACCTGGCTGCATTTTTTCCTGCCCGCCTGCTTTCCTCGGTAACCCAGTCTACCAAATCGTGAACATGGACAACATTACCACAGGCGAAAATACCAGGTACCGAGGTTTCCATGGATTCATTCACCAAGGGTCCCCCGGTAACGGGATCCAGCTTAATGCCAGCCCCCTTGGAAAGCTCGTTTTCCGGTATCAGCCCCACCGATAAAAGCAGGGTGTCGCATTGAAATGATTCCTCGGTTCCCGGAATAGGCCTGCGGTTCTCGTCTACCTGGGCGATGACCACCTCTTCCACCCGGTCTCTGCCTTTGATATCAATCACTGTATGGCTCAAATACAAGGGAATTTCATAATCCTCAAGGCATTGTACAATATTCCTGGTCAATCCTCCTGAATAGGGCATCAGCTCCACCACAGCATGAACATTGGCTCCTTCAAGGGTCATTCTTCGTGCCATAATCAAGCCAATATCACCAGAACCTAAGATAACAACATCCTTACCAACCATGTAACCCTCCATGTTGACAAATCGTTGAGCGGTACCGGCTGTAAATATCCCTGCCGCCCTACTTCCAGGAATGTTGATGGCCCCCCGGGTACGCTCACGGCAGCCCATGGCCAGCACAACGGCCTCAGCCCGATATTGAACAAATCCATCAGTAGTATTAATTGCACTGACCAATTTATCCTCTGTAATATCCAGTACCATTGTATCGAGCTTATATTCAATATTTTGCTGCTTCAATTCCTCAATGAAGCGCTCTGCATATTCAGGTCCTGTTAATTCCTCTTTAAACACATGGAGCCCAAAGCCATTGTGAATACACTGCTGCAATATGCCTCCCAGTTCACGATCCCGCTCGATGACCAAAATTTTATTGACACCTTGCTTCTTTGCTTCTATGGCCGCCGCCAGGCCAGCTGGCCCGCCTCCGACAACAATAATATCATAGGTTTTCACGTCATATTCCCCCTCTATTTATCCTGTGAAACGGCCACCAGTGCCTCTGAAGTGCTTGACTTTGTGGGGCCCGTTAATAGATAGGATTGCTTTGAATCCTTCACCACTGAAGTAATATCGATATGAAGCTCCCTTGCCAGGATTTCCATTACCCTGGGGCCGCAAAAGCCCCCCTGACATCGACCTGCTCCAGCCCTGGCCCTGCGTTTTACGGCATCTAAATTGGTGGCTCCGGCTTTACGATGGATAATATCAACAATTTCTCCCTCGGTAATTCCCTCACAGCGACAGATTACCCGACCATAACGAGGATCCTTTTTGATTAGTTCAGCCTTTTCTTCATTTGACAGCTCCATAAAATGAATGACCGGCCTTCGTTTTGCGATAAACTCAGGATTCTTTTCAAATTTTCCTGCTGCCTCCATCAACTTTTCCACAGCCAGCTGCGCCAGTGCAGGGGCCGCAGTAAGGCCGGGGGAATCAATGGCAGCTACATTGATAAAATCCTTCGTATCGGATGCAAATTCCAGGATAAAATCATTAGTTGCCACCTTGGCTCGAATTCCTGCAAAGGAGGTAATTACTGTATGAAAGGGGAAATCGGGAACCACTTTCTTCGCCTTTTCCTTTAGGAAGCCTAAGCCTTCCCCAGTGGTTTCCAGGGCCCCTGGATGATTAACGGCATCGGCGGTTGGGCCGATTAAAAGATTACCATGGACTGTCGGAAGCACCAGCACTCCCTTTCCCTTCGTGGTTGGTGTTTGAAAAATTACCCGTTGTACGTAATTGCCCACACTTTTATCGAATAGGTTATATTCCCCCCTGTTGGGCAAGATTTTAAAGTTAGGCTCATTGACCATATCATTTACCTTGTCAGCATAGAGACCGGCACAGTTGATAATATATTTTGTTTGAAAGGTCCGTTCTCCGGCGGTAACCAAATAACCCTTATCGTTTCTAACAATGGCAGTTACCTGGCTGTTTAGCAATAGCTCCAGGCCATTTTCAACGGCGTTTTCTGCCAGGGCAATGGCCAGCTCCCAGGGGCCCACAATTCCCGCCGAGGGCGCATAGAGGGCTCCAATGATCTGATCATTCAGGTTAGGCTCCATTTCCTTTACCCTTTTTCCATCGATCAGCTCAATACCAGGCACGCCATTGGCTTCTCCCTGTTGGTAGAGCCTTTTTAAAGAGGCCATATCTTCCTCATCAAAGGCCACCACCAGGGAACCAATTCTTTGAAAGGGCACCTCCAGCTCCCTGCAAAGGTCTTCATACATGGCATTTCCCATGACATTGCTCCTGGCCTTCAGGGTACCGGGCTTTGCATCGTACCCGGCATGGACAATGGCACTATTGGCCTTGGTGGTACCATTGGCTACATCGTTTTCCTTATCTACTAAAATCGTTTTTATCTGATATCTCGACAGTTCTCTTGCAATGGCTGTTCCCACAATCCCTGCGCCTATTACGGTCACATCATACATGATTTTCCACTCCTTTATTTTGCTCCTAGTCTAAGGCTAAAGACCTTTCGTTCATACAATTTATGAGAAATAAAAAAAGCCACACAAAACAGCCCTATTCTTCAATAGGTGTTTTATGTGGCTCTCCAAGTCTCAGCCAATCTATTCGGTTAACTTATTATATCATTTATTTCTTATTCTGTACAGAGCTTTATTAATTAGGAAGGATTCTCTATTCCTCTTCCCAACCCATGGAACGCTCTACGGCACGCTTCCAGCCTCGATACAGCTTTCCTCTCTTTTCTTCATCCATATCGGGAGTAAAGCTTCTGTCTACACTCCACTTATTGGATATTTCAGACTTGTCGTTCCAGTAGCCCACTGCCAGCCCTGCCAGATAAGCGGCTCCCAGGGCGGTGGTTTCTGTTATTTCAGGACGATCCACCTTAACATTGAGAATATCTGATTGGAACTGCATTAAGAAGTTGTTAGCAACGGCTCCACCATCCACCTTAAGGGCTTGCAGGTTAATGCCTGAGTCCTCTTGCATGGCCTCTAAAACATCTCTGGTTTGATAGGCGATGGACTCCAGGGTCGCTCTGATTAAATGCTCTGCCTTGGCCCCTCTGGTTAAGCCAACTACAGTTCCTCGAGCATACATATCCCAATAGGGAGCTCCCATACCCACAAAGGCCGGAACAACATACACACCGTTGGAATCCTTTACCTTGGTGGCCAGGTATTCAGTCTCAGCTGCATCACGAATAATTTTCAATTCATCCCGCAGCCATTGAACTGAAGCCCCTGCCACGAAAATACTTCCCTCAAGGGCATATTCCACCTTTCCATCTACTCCCCAGGCCAGGGTGGTCAGCAGACCATTTTTAGAGGGAACAAACTTATCACCGGTGTTCATTAACATAAAACAGCCTGTACCGTAGGTGTTTTTTGCCATTCCCGGTTCAAAGCAGGCCTGACCAAACAAGGCAGCCTGTTGGTCACCCGCAGCACCGGCAATTGGAATATCGGCTCCGCCAAAGGTTTCATGATCGGTATAGCCATAAACGTGGCTGGATGGCTTCACCTCGGGCAGCATGGAGGCCGGTATATCAAGCTCCTTTAATATTTTTTCATCCCATTTTAATTCCTTGATATTATAGAGCATGGTTCTGGAGGCATTGGAATAATCCGTAACGTGGACTTTTCCCCGGGTCAGGTTCCAAATCAGCCATGTATCAATATTTCCGAATAGTAATTCACCCTTTTCGGCCTTTTCTCTGGCCCCTTCCACATGGTCCAAAATCCATTTTATCTTTGTTCCAGAGAAATAGGCATCTACCACTAAACCGGTATGATCTCGAATATAGTCCACAAGGCCCCTGGCCTTTAAGTCATCACAAATGGCAGCGGTTCTTCGGCATTGCCAGACGATTGCGTTATAAATCGGTCTACCGGTGCTTTTTTCCCAGACCACAGTTGTTTCCCGTTGGTTGGTGATTCCAATGGCGGCCACCTCTGTAGGCTTTATTCCCGTTTTCTCCAAAACCTCCCGGGCTACACCGCTTTGGGTACCCCAGATTTCCATGGGGTCATGCTCTACCCATCCGGCCTTAGGGTAAAATTGAGTAAATTCTTTTTGTGCAGTAGCAACCACCTTTCCGTCATGGTCAAAAAGAATGGCCCTTGAGCTGGTGGTACCCTGATCTAATGCCATAATATACTTTTTCATATAAATTTCCCCCTTTTATTAATTTTGATTAAGCCAGTAATGAAAGAATGAAACCGCCTATGACTCCTCCTAAAATAGCATAAAATAAATTAACTAAACCCTTAGAAACGTTATCACCCGATAGGGCCGAAGCCACAAACAGCCCTGCACCTGCCGCAAAGGCCATATCGATCCAGGCTCCTCCTGATTGAAAAATTAAGCCTACACCATGATTAATTGTCCAGGCAGTACCAACGATAAAGCCCGCTGCCATGTAGCCCCCTGCCGGGCCCCAATTTTCACACATTTTACCCCATAATAGTCTGATTAAAAATGGAAAAATAAAGCCTCCAGCTATGGTTGTAATTGCAAAACCGATTGTCATCCCTTTTCCTCCTCTCAAAATTGATAATTAAGCTGTTTCCTTCGCTGCCTGCTTATCACGCTCTGCAATGTATTGCTCTACCTTAAAGGCCGCCAAGCCACCAAGGGCTCCCCCTAAAATAACAAGCACCAGGGTTGGTAATGAATCAATTCCTACCTGTATACCTTGAGAAAAGACATCCCTCATAAGGCCAGCCACACCAATTCCACAGGCCATATCGACAAAGGCTCCATCATTGTTAATCACACCAATATAATGGTTCATTAGCCACATGGTGCCAATAATAATAAGTCCTGCAAACCATCCTCCGATGATGCCTGCCTGATCAACAAAGGCCCCCCATACAGACATAACAAACATCCCTGCAATTGCCGATCCGATGATTGTTCCTACATGCTTCATAATACAATTGCCTCCCTCCATATTTTTAAATAACCAATAATATTTATAACCACAGGTTGAAAACCTGGATTATCCTATCATTTTGAAAAGCTATGCAAAGGTTTTCCTGACGGTGATTAATTTTACCAGCCATTTAAGGGGCTGGTAAAACCCATTCCATGAAAATTACCTTTTAAAGCTCCCATACCTGTTCCTTACTGGTAGATACCCCCATGGCTCCAGCCTTTAAGGTTTCAATGACATCCTCCTTATCGATAATCAGCCCCCCTGCAATTACCGGGGTATTGGTTTCCCTGCTGATCTGTCTGACTATTTTAGGCATTACCCCCGGCAGAATCTCAATAGCATCTGGCCTGGTCATTTGAATAGTTTTAATAGCTGTATCCAGAGAAAGGGAGTCGAGAATAAAAAGTCTTTGAATGGCAAAGATTTTCATATCCTTGGCAAGCTTAATAAGGTTACTTTTAGTAGTAATGATCCCATCGGGCCGGATATGCTCGTGGATGTATTTTAGAGCAATGGCATCCTTTGAAAATCCATCCATTAAATCAAGGTGAATATAGATATCCATGCCACGGTCCTTCACTCGCTTGACAATCTCCTTCAGGTTCAGTATGTTCCCCGTCAACAGAAAGATAATTTCACTGGGGGATTGGATTGCTGCCTCCAGCTTGCTTAAGTCATTAACAGCAGCAATAATGGGATTATTCTGTATTTTTTCAAAAAACAGACCTGCCATATCAATCTCCTCCCTATTTGCAATATTAATGTGCAATTCTTGTGCCAACTTTTCCATGGCCTTATCAGTTGATTTTTGTATCAAAAACATCCTTTTCTTGTACCTTTTTACCAACCCTAATATAAAAATATGATATTTCTTGGGAAAGATGTACAAGTAATACTAAATCATCAAAAAATTAATTTTGTGAATTTGAACAAATAGACTACTATCTTACAGCTTATCAAATAATTAACCAAAAAAATAGATGTCTCTCCAATATTTCCACATTTAAAAAACACCTATTTTTATCAGTTTAAGAAGCAAATGGAAATTGCTTACAACTTCTGTTTTCTTTTTTAGTGGTTAAAAAATAGCTATATATTATTTTGACATTTTTACTTTATAAATTTGATAATATCTTTAATAACCGCTTCGATCTCTTCGGAGGTTTATCATATGTACTTAGTGCCAAAAAGTCAACAACCTCCAGGTTAATTCACCTGAAGGTCACTAAGCTATTGAATCCAATTTTTTAACTTTTGTAAATCCTTTACAATTATTTTTTTTCCGCTGATTTCAACAGAGCCTTCCTTTTTAAACTGTCCCAGGGCCCTGCTGACGGTTTCCCTGGCCGTTCCAATCATATTGGCCAATTCTTGCCTTGACAAATTTAACTTTAGCTCAATTCCTTCCTTGGTTTCGACCCCATGCTCCATCGAGAGCTGAAGAATCATTTGGGCTGTCCTCATATAGGTATCTGACAGGGCCAGCTCCTTTACTTTTTGCTGTGAGCTGGCCAGCTTTTTATTCAATACCTTAATAATTCTAAGGGCAATTTCCGCATTGCTGCTTACCAACTTTTCCAGGTCGGCATTTTTTATCATGCCAATGCTGGCATCCTCCAGGACCTCAGCCGAGGCTGGATACGGTATATCATTTAACAGCGTTACTTCAGCAAAGACGTCTCCTTCACTCAGGATCGTAAATATTAACTCTCTGCCATCGGCAGTGGTCTTGTAGACCTTCACCTTTCCATATTTAATAAAATAAAAGGCCTCACCGGGATCCCCTTCCATAAAGATAATGGCTCCCTTTCTCAATTTCCTTTCGATTGTCATGGCCCAGATTTTCTTTAAGTCTTCATCCTTTAGCGTACTAAAGGCAGATATTTTTTTCAAGATATGATAGGAGTTATTTATCATCCCTTTAGCCCCCCTTTCACTGTTTGTCTACTCTAATTTTTTATATAGTAAGATTATAGCATATATATCGTATTTTCCCCAGCATATTCGAAATTGACTGTTTATTGAAAATAATTTTTGTGTTAATTCATTGTTTGTTAATATTGTATCACGTATCTGGTTAACCATTTTATTTTAAATGGGATAACGTTTTCCCTCGTGACCTTTACGTATTTAGTATATTACTTATTTTTTTAAAATTTCTAGGGTTCTAGGATTCTGAATAATTCCTATATTTTTTAGTCTTTTTATTTAATATTCCGAATTTTTAATAGATATTTGTTAAAATATTATTTGACAAAAGAGATTTTCAAGAGCATAATAGTGGTGTAGAGCTATGGAATTTATTAAAATATTTTACTTATGACTTAATTTTTTTTATTGTCTAAAATGGCTTGAAGAAATTAAAGTAGGAGGAAGAAAAAAATGATTTTGGAACACTTGATGGAAGCAATTATACCCTATGTTATTCATTTACTAGAGGCCATGGGAGTATTTGTAATAGCCTTTACGGCCTTAAAAGCATTTGCGCAATATGCACTGAAGACCTTTAATTTTACTGATGACACAATAAAAATTGAATTAGCCAAGGCTTTAGCCCTGGGTCTAGAATTTAAGCTGGCAGGTGAGATCTTAAAAACCGTTACAGTAAGAACCCTGGACGAAATCTATGTTTTGGCTGCGGTAGTTGCCTTAAGATTGATTTTAACCTATGTTATTCACTGGGAAATCCAATCTGATACAAAGCATTGCAATGAATTTTTACAATTAAAGCAATTAAAGGAAAAGGAAGTATCTAAGAAAAAGATATCTGCCCATTCCTAAGATTTAAAGTGAAGGAGCCTCATCTGGATTAGAAAACAGATGAGGTTTTTTTATTTTGAAAAAATCATGTCTTTGGGTATAACTTTCTGATGAGCTTGGGAAAATAACTTAAAATCAATGAAAGAGAGGTAAGAAAATGTCTAAGGATGATCAAAGAAATTTAGAAAACAGTACCAATACCATTGGTAAAGGAAAGGTAGGCTTAAAGGCAGATGTTACAGGACTAAGCGCTACCAACGACCCAGCTCATCATGAAGATTTACATGAAAAAATAGAAGTTAATTATGAGAATATAAAAAAATCGCCTAATCCCGATCAGGTTCACCAGTGGCAGCGGGAGCATATTCAGGTTGATGATCAGTCGCCCGAGGGCTACCCTTTAAATGTCATCGTTGACCCCGCCATGCGGGAAATGTACCAGGTTGTACATAATGCTTCCTTCACCAATGTTTTTGATCGTTTTTCGGAACAACAGCCTCAATGTCGTTTTTGCGTTGAAGGTTTATCATGTCAGCTCTGCGCCAATGGCCCCTGCCGAATCCACCCCAAGGCTCCCCGGGGAGTCTGTGGTGTTGATGCCCACACCATGGTGGCCCGTAACTTCACCTATCGCCACGTAACCATCGGAACCTCGGCTAACATTTTTCACGCCCATCAGGCCGCTAGAACCTTGAAGGCTGCTGGAGAAAACCCAAACAGCGGCTTAAAAATCAGAGATCCTCAGAAGCTAAAAAAATATGCAGAAATGGTTGGGCTGGATTCTGGTATGCCCATTGAAAAATTAGCTGTGGCCTTTGCTCAATTTGTTATAGATGACATTCACCGGCCTAATCATGAGCCCTCCAAGCTGGTGGAAGCCTTTGCTCCGTCAAAGAGAAAGGCCCTTTGGAATCAATTGGGGCTTTATCCCGGTGGCGGCTATAGTGAAGTGGCCTATGCCCAGACTAAATGTATGACCAATTTCACCTCTGACCCTGTAGACTTCTTGTTAAATTGTGTCCGTCTGGGAATTGCCAATGAATATCAGGGATTATTTGCCCTGGATATTCTTCAGGAAATATTAATTGGAACCCAAAAGATTACTCTGCAAAAACAAAACATGGGCCTTTTAAGCCCCGACATGGTCAACATTATTACCAATGGTCATATGCCCCTATTGGCCCATGTAGCCATTGAAATGGCATCAAGTGATGAATGGCAGGAGAAGGCCCGCCAATTGGGCGCCAACGGTATTCAAATTTTAGGCCACGTTTGTGAGGGCCAACAGCTATTAAATTATTCTGGCAGTCAAAGCCAAAGGGCCTATGGCGGTCAGGAGGGAGAATGGCTGTCTGAGGAATATTTATTGGCCACAGGGGTAGTTGATCTATTTATGTTTGACTATAACTGTACTATACCCACCCTGCCGGTTTATGCCAAGCGTTTTGGAACCAAGCTGGTCAGTACCCATCCTGTTATCAAGCTGCAGGGTACTGAAACCCTGGATTTTGTTCCTGAAAAAATGAATGAACAGGCTGAAAAGGTACTGAATATGGCTTTAGAGGCCTTTAAAGCCAGAAAGGCTGAAAATAGAAAGGTCTATATTCCATCTTATACCTCAGAATGTATGGTTGGCTTTAGTACCGAGTCAATTCGTGAAGCCCTGGGGGGCAGCTTTGATCCACTAATTGAACAGATTGCCAAGGGTAATATCAGGGGAATTGCCACCATTGTTGGCTGTACCACTGCACGCTACGGCCAGGGAGGAAGTAATATATTCAAGATTACCAAGGGTTTGATAGAAAACAATATTCTGGTTCTATCTGGAGGCTGTACCTCTGCTGTGATGGAATATACCGGCCTTGCCCACCCGGCGGCGGCTGACGAGGCCGGAGAAGGCCTAAAGGCAGTTTGCAAGCAATTGGGTATTCCTCCGGTTTTATCCTATGGCGCCTGCGTTGATATTGGTAAGATGACCCATACTGCAATGGAGCTGGCTGATGCCCTTAATGTCGATACCAATAAGCTACCACTGGTTATTGGTGCCCCTGAATATTTAGAGCAAAAAGCTGTTGCCGACGCTTGTACTGCCATTGCCCTTGGCTGGCTGGTCCACGTGGCTCCGGTACCCTCTGTGACTGGAAGTGATGTGGTGGTGAAAACCCTAACCGAAACCACCGAAAGCCTGGGCCTGGGTAAGCTGATGATTGAACTGGATGCCGAAAAAACAATTCAAATTTATGTTGATCACATTGAGAAAAAACGAAAAGAACTGGGAATTTAAGTTTTGTGATAATTATCACATCAAAGCGTGACTTATGTTGTAGGGTCATACTGGCTGCTTTGATATACTTTTAATATCAAAGATTACCAATTTAAACAGGTTGTTGAATATATTAAAGCTACATTTTGCCTACTTAGACTTCAACAGCCTTTAATCAGTTTAAAACCCAAAGGAGGTTTAATTATGACAATTACAAAGGATATGCTGATAGGAGAAATTCTAAAGGTTAAGCCCGAGGCGGCTTCCATCTTAATGGCCTTTGGTATGGGGTGCTTAGGCTGTCCCTCTTCTCAAATGGAATCCCTTGAGCAGGCAGCGGCAGTCCATGGCATTAATGTCAATTCCATCTTAGAAAAGCTAAATGAGTAGGGCTTAAGCAAATAAAAACGAGTAGCGGAATTAACTTCTTCCGACTACTCGTTTTTTTAAGCCGTTTCTTCTTCCTTTGGTTTTAGACTGTCACTCCATTTTCCACATTTGTCACCCCACCGGGCTGCCAGCTGGTTGTCTTTCATTATTTCAATTACTTCACAGCCATTCGAGCAGTCTGAACATTCGAAGCCCTTTACCTGATAGCCCGAATTGACAATTTCAAAGCCCCTAAAGGCAGTATGACGATGCTTCATTTGATGCTCCTGGGCCAATAAACAGCAGCCTATGGCCCCCATCACCTCATGATGGGCCGGAACCGTTACGGTACAGCCCAGAGCCTCTTCAAAGGATTGTTTAATTCCTACATTGGCTGCAACGCCTCCCTGGAATACCACCGGACCTGCCAGCTCTTTGCCCTTGGCAAGATTATTCAGGAAATTACGAACCAGGGCATCACAAAGACCTTTGATGATATCCTCTTGGTTATGGCCCAGCTGTTGTTTATGAATCATATCTGATTCGGCAAATACTGCGCATCTGCCGGCAATTCTAACGGGACTTGTGGCCTTTAGGGCCAATTTACCAAATTCCTGAATGGGAATTCCCAGCCTGGCGGCCTGCCGATCTAAAAAGGAGCCCGTACCTGCGGCACAAACGGTGTTCATGGCAAAATCATTGATAATACCATCCTTTAATAAAATAATCTTTGAGTCCTGGCCCCCAATTTCAATGATGGTTCTGACTCCTTCTACGTAGTTTAAGGCTGCAATACCATGGGCGGTAATCTCATTTTTCACCACATCAGCTCCCACAATCATGGCAGCCAGATGTCTTCCACTGCCGGTTGTTCCTACACCCATGACCCGCAGTTCTTCCTTCAGGTCCGCCTGAGCCTCCATAAGCCCTCTTTTAATGGCATCAATGGGTTTACCCTGGGTCTTGGTATAGACCTTTGCCATAATTTCCTTATCTTCGTCCATCAGCACCACATTGGTGCTAACTGAACCGACATCAATACCCAGATAACAATTTTTCATTTTGCTTCCTCTCCTTTCTTCTTCTGAGAAGATCAACAAATGCCTCCAGTCTGGTGGTATAACCTGCATCCCCGGTTAATTCGTCAACAATTAGGCATAAGAAGGGGATATCGTAATCCTTTTCCACCTTTGGCAAAATACTTTGGGCCACAATTTCCGGCATACAGGTAAAGGGATAGACCTGAATGACGCCATCAAAGCCAGCCTTGGCAAACTTAACGGCGTACCCAAGGGTTTCCCGGGCATGGCCGCCAATCATGGTTCTTAAATAGGGCTTGGCATATTCTCTGATGTCCTTTTCCTGTGTTAGCTTTAAGGGGTGAAGGAACAGATGCTCAGTCAACCATCGGCTGACCTTTAAAGACCTGTCTATTTCAACCCCCATTTCTCCCAGCTTTTTTTCTATATTCATATTGACAAAGGGTTCAATAATTGTATAGATTTCACCAATAATGCCAATTTTGATGATTTCCCGGTTTGGGTCCTCCTCCACTTCATTGACCCTTTCCCTTGTTGTTTTTAACAGTTCCATGACAGCTTTATAGCCCTTCACATGGTACAGGGCCTTTCTAAGGCTTTCCAGGTGCCTGTCTACCTCGCCAATTTGTTTTTGCCTGGGCCTTTTATAGAAGGCAGCCTGGTCAATGGCATCTATTTCATACAACACCCTGGTGGTTTTGGCCAGGGCCTTCATAACCTTAAAGGGATTCTTCGTCTGGGTCAGACTGACAATGCTGTTAAAAAATCTTTTATAATCTCCCTGGGGCGGATCAAGTAAAATAAAATTCACATGATGCCCGACCTCCTTCAATATTTCCCTTTCCAGTACAGAATAGTAACCAAATCGACAGGGCCCACAGCTTCCGATAATAACCACTGTGTCGGCTCCCTGGCGAATACTTTCGATATAGTTTCCTATATTAATCTTTAAGGGCAGGCAAATGGATTCAGGGGAATATTTCGTTCCTATGTCTAGGGTTTCCTTGCTGCATTCCGGAGGCACGATATTATCGATTCCCAATTCATCTAATAATACCTTTGTACCCACGTATTGATTACCCATGTGCGGGAAAGTTACCTTCATTTCGCTTCCTCCAATCAATCATATCAATAAAGGCCTCCAGCCTTGTATTCACACCGGCTTCCCCTGTATGCTCGTCGATGGTGATCAATAAAAAGGGAAGGGCCGCCTTGTTCTTGGTCCATCGTTCAAAGAGCTCGGCCACCACTGAGTCAATTCCGCAGCCAAAGGCAGAAACATAAATGGCCCCATCTATTCCCTGGCCCTGTTCCAGTTGAAGGGCAGTACCCAACACCTTCCTGCCATAGCTCCAGAATATTTTTTTCTCCAGAGTTCCAGCCAGCTGATTAATGGTCTTTAGACTCATCATTTCTGGAGTAATGATTTCTACATTATAATCAGTCAGCTTATTGATGATACTCATTGAGCTAAAGCTGTCATACAAATGATAGGGATGCCCTAGTAATGCAATTTTTTTTCTTTTATGATCTGAAGAAGATTTTTGTTTCATAAGATTGCCATTCACCGGAATATACCCCTGCCGAAGCCTGTCATGATAAGTACGATATTCTAATAAAGCATTTTGGTAAGCCTTATAGATTTTTAAGGGATTATTATTGACATAGCTGCCAAAACGATAAATGGTTTTCATCAAATGCTTACGGGATTTGTTAAAATTAATTTCGTCGTCAATTAAAGGGGGTAAATCTTTGATGGAGTGGCTTACCATTTCAGGCAGCCCGCAAAACTTAGGGCAAATATATTCATTTTGATAGACACTCATCATTTTGGGAACAAAAATATAATCTACCCGATCCTTTAAATCCAGCACATGACCATGAAATATTTTAACCGGCAGGCAGGCTTCGTCTACTGTACTTTTTACTCCTCGATCCAGTATTTTTTTATTGGTTGGACTGGATACCACCACTTCGGCCCCCAGATTTTCGTAAAAGGCCTTCCATAGGGGAAAATAGTCATAATACCATAAGCCCCTTGGAATACCTATTTTAATTTTCATATAATTCCTCCCTTCAACATTAATATAGTCTTTCCAAATATTTGAATTTTATTCCTTATAATACTGCTGTTAATCTTTGGTACCCTGCATCACCTAAGTGGTAGATAAGACCTCACCTGCTAGGCAAAGGGGATAATCAACCGACCAATTAAATACTTGATCCGTTGAACGACGGTAATCTGTTTAAACTCATCATAGGTAACCTCAGTACTGTTTTTTAGGTAATCCTCAAATTCTCGATTAATGGCATCACAGGTCTGCCGGTCATATATAACCCCATTAACCTCATAGTCTAAAAAGAGGCTTCTGGTGTTCAGATTAGCCGACCCCACCGAAGCGATTCGATTGTCTTTAAGCAGCACCTTGGCATGGAGAAAGCCCTCATCATATAAATAGATTTTTACCTTTGCCTTCAGCAGCTTCTGAAAGAAAGATTCATTGACCCACCCCACCAAAAACAAATCAGGCTTATGGGGGATGATAATCCTGACATCGACACCCCTAAGGGCGGCGGTTTGAAGGGCCTTTAGCATACTGTCGTTTAAAATCAAATAGGGCGTGGCAATATAAATCTTCTCCTGGGCGGTAGCTATCATTGAAAAGTAAACCTGACTAATTTCATTCCAATGGGTATCAAAACCGCTGGTTACCATTTGTACAGCAACTTCATCTTTAGTCTCCACCGGCGGGAAGTACGCTGTATCAAGTAATTTTTCCTTTGTAACATAATGCCAATCTCCCAAAAATATCTGCTGCAGCCCTTTAATTGCCTCTCCTTCTATTTTAATGTGCAGGTCCTTCCAATTTCCTACAGCCTGATCTCTTCCCAGGTATTCGTCGCCAATATTGAATCCCCCTACAAAGCCCACCTTGCCGTCAACAATCAATATTTTACGGTGATTACGATGGTTGAGCTTTCCCTTCAGCAGCGAGGCTATGATTCCATCATAGGAATAGACATGGACACCGGCATCCCGCAGGGACCTTACATAATTCTTTCCCAGATGGCCACTGCCAAGGCCATCGTATAAAAACCTTACCTCCACCCCTTCCCTGGCCTTTTCAATCAATATATCCTTAAATTTATTGCCAATCTGATCATCTCTGACGATGAAAAATTCAATATGTACATGATGCTCTGCCTTATCAATTGCTTCAATCATTTCATCAATGATGCTTTTCCCTCCATTAAACAGCGTTACTTGATTGTGATCTGTTACGGGAATCCCTGTATTGGCTTCAATTAAATTAATTAACCCCTGTTCGGGCTGGGAAAAGGTACGCTGGCTTGGAGCCCCCCTTCCTAATTCCATTAATTGATCCATATATTGACTACGGTCATTTTGATATCCGTTGGCCAGCCTTGTATTTTTCCAGATTTGAAACAGGGTAAAGGTAAAAAATAATATGAGGGTAATCATGAAGACATCAATCATATTTAGATAATACATTCCTTCCAAAAGACGATGGAGCAGCCAGGCAATTCCCAATATGACTGTCATGGCAGCCACATAGGGGTAAATACCGATCATTAGGCCATGGGAAATGAATAAAAACAGATTAAGAAAAAATATCATAGCGAAAAACAGCATAAAGCCATATTTGTACAAATTCACCATAGAATTGCCTCCAATCAACGATTCTCTACTATTACATCATTTCCCAAAACTATAAATGTATGCTTTCCAACAATAAAAAAAGAGACCGATATCAATCGTTCTCTTAATTATTTTTCCATATAAATTCTTTTTAATGAAGGGCCTCTGGTTCCCAGCACCTAACATGGTTTTTACCAAAGCGCTTCGCTTCGTAGAGGCACTGATCAGCCAATTGTATCAGCTGGTTTTTTTCTACATGACAATTGGTAAAGCTGCAAATACCTATGGAAACAGTTACCCCTACTCCCCGAATTCGGAAGGAGGCAATGGCATCTCTAATCCTTTCGGCTATTTGCTTTGCTTCCTCCTCTTTAATATCAACCAGCAGTACAATTACCTCTTCGCCGCCGTAACGGGCCACCACGTCTTTTTTTCGTACATTTCTAATGATCTTTTCGGCCACCTTCTTTAATATTTCATCCCCAAGCTGATGCCCATATTGATCATTAACCTCTTTAAAATTATCTATATCCAGCATCATCAGGGTAAAATCCCTGCGTTCTCTTTTATGCTGATCATAGATTTCTTCATATAGCGTTTCAAAGGTCAGCCGATTATATAAGCCGGTTAAGCCGTCAATACGGGCCTTCCTCTGAAGGTCTCCGATATATTGTATATTAGAAATCATCAGACCGATCTGCTGGGCCATCAGCTCCGTAAAACGAAGCTGCTCCTTAGAAAAAATGTAATAGCTGTTATGTCCCAGGGTTAAGGTTCCCAAGGCAGTTCCCTGGTAACTGAAAATGGGCAGCGTTACAAAGGAGAAGATATTCATTCTTTGGGCCCACAAGAAATCGCATCGTGGATCAGTTGATGCATCATATACGATAACCGGTTTTTTTGTTTCAAGGGCCAGTCGGCTAATGGTATGGGGCACCTCCCCCAACCCTTCTATGGAGTCCTTTTCCGGTAGATTTTGAAACAATACCTGCTTTCCTTCTCCGGTAAGGGTCATCAAGCATCGTTTTGCTCCCGTTACGTCTGTAATGATTCGATAAATATGCTGAAGGCCCTCTTCCAATTGAAAGGATTCTGCAGAATGACAGGCCAGCAGCCCTTCCAGGGAGGTGGCTCCCAGGATTTTTTCCATGATTAAATTTTGCCTTTCTATTCTTGAAAATAAGGCCGATATTTCCTCAGTAATCGATTCCAGTGCATTTCTAACTTCATTAAGATAAATCTCTTTACGGGAACTGTAGTTCAGCAATAGGCCCACCAGCTTTCCCTTACTGAAAACCGGAGACGTCAATACAATCTGGGGAGCATAATACAGGTGAAGGGTCGGGAAAATTTCCTCCAGCATCCTTTGCTCCTGAATTAGCTGTCCTTTTTTATAAAAATCCAAGGGGGCCCTTAGCTCATATATTTTGCCGTCGTTTAAAAAGGATTTCCGTTCTGTAGCCACCAGGGGAATCATCAGCATTTTTTCAAGATTAATATTAAAATAAATGCCCTCATAGCCCATTTTGTTTTTAATAAAGCGCAGGGCCATATGGAGGGCCCTTTCCTTATCGTATTGGCGAATTAACCCCCTGAAAAGCTGCATCAAATTAAAGCTGTCTTCTCCTTTAACCCGTTGATCAACTTCTGAAATAATTGGTTCAATGGCATTAACTAAATTCTGATAAATCTGATCAGGCTTAGTCACCTTTGGTGTTCCCCTTAGGCCCAGAATAAGGGTACCATTCGTACGCTGCATAGGTATTTTTACAGCACAAAGCCGGCTCAAGAGCTTGTCTTCCCTTTCAATGGGCGGCAGGTCGGTTTCAGACAATTGAACATATTCCCGACCGTTCCGGCTAAAATAAACCAATAGCTCCCCTGAACCCAACAAGGAATTTGAAAGCGCTAAAATTCCCCGTAGCTTTTCCTTTGTCATGTTAATAAATTTTTTCTCTAGCTTCCCCTGACTCAATATACCCTCTCCATTTCCATCGGTTTCATAGATATATATGGGCTATTGTCTAATAATATGTATCTATTTACTGCCTTCCCCCTGAAATGACCCTCTGCCTTTTTCAAAATAGTTATATTTTCCTATAGACATTACATTTACTTTTATTTCCACTCCTATTTTATAATATTTAGAAAATAACTGCAATTAATATCTTTATTTTCTGCCCCTTATGTTTTGATAATTTTTTGGAATACTAGTACTGACCTCACATGAAAAAGACAGGTTTGAGGAATTTTTATTTAAAGGAGTCATTCTATGTTTGGCATTCCTATGCAATCCTTTAAAAAGGAAATATGGTATTTCCTGGCCTCCATTGTCATTGTCCATACAGCCGCCTATTTGGTTACACCTATTCTTCCTATTCTGCTTAAAAATGAAAAAGCCATGGGAGTAATGGAAATTGGTATCATCATCAGCATTAGTTCCTTTTCTATGCAGGCAGGCAGCTTTGCTTCGGGCTTATTGTCTGATCGTATAGGAAATAAATACAGCATTTTAATTAGCAATGCATTCCAGGGAATTGGACTTTTGGGCATGGGTTTATTCCATAGCTTTTCCAGTCTGATTTTCTTTTCTGCCCTTAACACACTTGGTACTGGAATCTATATTCCCTCTACCAAGGCCGCCATTTCCTATATTGCCTCCGAGCAGGAGCTGACAACGGCCTTTTCCCTTAGAAGCATTGCCTCCCATATAGGCATCAGTTTGGCCGGGCTACTGGTCTTTGTTTTTGCCTCCGCTTATAATTTTTATTATGGCGGCATCCTCTATGGCCTCCTGTTTATAATATCTTTTTTATTTTTGCCCAGTAATTGTGGCGGCGGCTCCTGTCCGCCGATTCCCCTTAAGGCCTATCAAACAATTTTTCGGAAGGGGGAATTTATCAGGTTTTTGTTAATATCTGTTTTAATCTGGAGTCTTCACTCTCAATTGGCATTCTTGCTTCCGTTAAGGGGAGATGCAGTTTTGAGGACATCCGGAAGAATTGGTATGATTTGGAGCATCACCAGTATCAGTGTTATCCTGTTTCAAAGTACCGTTGCCAACAGAATTCTTTCCAGGTATCCTTCTAAAACCAGTATGATCATGGGGGTATTGATGGTAGGCCTGGGGGTGACAATGATCGGCCTTGCAGACAGCTTTTCGTTTTTGATTTTCTGCGGAATTGTGTTTATTGTGGGAGAAATGCTAACCATGCCCACCCTCGACAGTCTTACAGGTCAATTTTCTGATCCGAAGCTGGTGGGAGCTTATTACGCTGCTTCCAGTATTGCCACGGGCATAGGCAGTGCCCTGGGTACCTATGCCAGCGGCCAAATTATTAATCGCTTCACCATTATGGGCAGCTACATTCCGTGGGGAATTTACGGGGGATTTACAGTATTGCTGATGATATTTATTTTTATTTATTTTAAAAAAGCATAACCAATCTATTGACCAGCTGGTTATGCGCTATTAGTTATTTTTCTTAAGGCTTTGGATTGCCTCTAAAACCTCCCTGCCGATTTCATATTCCGGTGCAATTTCTACAGATCTTCTGGCATATCGTTCTGCCTTTTCCAGATCGTCTAAATTTAAATAGGTAACGGCTAAATCACAAAGCAGCATGGGATGATTCAAATCATAGGCCAGGGCCTTTTTAAAGGACTTCAGGGCTTCTTCATAATTTTCCTCTTCAAGACACTGGGTGCCATAGCCTTCATAGGCCTCAATAATATGAAGCTTTATTTTTTCATTCTTTTTTAAGTCGGGACCTTTACTCACTAAATTTTCAAAATACGTAACGGCTTCCTTATAGCTTTCTTCCTTATTGAGTTTAATTCCTGTCCATAGAAGCTGATGGATTTCATCCTGACATTTTTCTTCATTGATGCTTTCCCTCATTCTTCGGTAGGGGTTATTCCCTTTATTTTTCAAGGAAAGTTCAAAAAGCCTGTCTGACAGGGCCAGCAGCTCTTCGACATTGCTTATTTTGTTGACATAGCCCTTTGGTATATGGGGAAAGCCCAGGTAGGCCCCTGCCAGGGTTAAGGCAATGCTGGCGGTACTGTCTGAACCCTTCGACAGCAGGCAATCCTTTAATACCCTTTCATAGTCGTTTGGATTTTTTAAAAAAACATAAAGGGCAAAGGGAATCGACTCCAACACATAATCACCATTTCCCCATTCCCTTTGAACCTTTTCTATTGTCCAGTTTTCAATTAAGGCTTCCTTTAAATCACGGTTAATTCTCGTATAGAGGTTGGCGATTTCATTATTTTTTCTGGTACGGTAGACCTTTGTCTCGATTCCTTTAATACTTTTGGCCAGGGATTCTACAAAGGCAATAAGCTCGTCCTGTTCCCGCAATGAAAAGGGGGCACAATTAACTAAAAGGGCAATGGCAGTGCTGTGCAGAATACTGGAGGCAATGGCCATTTGATCCATATGGGTAATGGCCGCCTGCATTCCTGCAAGCAGCTTTAAACCATTGAAATCGCCATAGTTTATGAGGGCTCCTGGAGCACATCGTTTAGCAGCCCCGTTTCCTGCTGATTCAACCCCACTCTTATACCATTCGACCCTTCGCTCGTGATAGTTCATTCTGAATTCCCGTAATGTATTACCCATTGTGACAGGAGAAATTCGAACCAGGCGATTGGCCAGATCTTCAGGATGAAAGCCCTGATTGATAATTAATGACTCGGCAAATTTAATAGAAAGTTCTGTATTGCTTGTAATGCTTAAGGAAACAGACCGCTTTTCGCCCCTTAGAAAATTATTGATATTTTCAATCTCCCTCTGGTGATTAATATCCAGGTAACTGCCAAAGGCATCACCAATAGCAATACTGACCATCGTCCCCCGAATTTTTTCCCGATATTCAATATTGGGTAGCGGGATCAGATTAATGGCCTCGCTATATCTCATAAAATCTGGCATATCGCCATGTTCAATTAACAGCTCGTAAGCCTTGCTTAAGGACATCATATACATGAAAAGGCACCTCTTCGTTTGTTTGTATAGTTGTAATTCTACATAAATAGAACATTTCCTTCTGTAATAGGGCCCATATTGACAATTAATATAATTCGTGGTATATTTTGAAAAGATTAATATACCTTTAATTCGGTCCTGTGAGGCTGACAAGGAACTACGATGCATTTTGAAATGTATTCTATTTTGTGTGCATTTAAACCCTTTCATCCTTCAGGATCAAAGGGTTTTTTTATCTGATTCACCTTTAATTTAGTCCCGGGAGGCTAAAAAGGGAGTATTGCTCCCATCAAAAAAAGAAAGGGAGGCATATTATGAAATTAAAAGGTAAGCACTTAATTGACCCCAATGATTTTACCCTGGATCAGCTGCAGGAGATCATTGACCTGGGCCTGGCATTTTATCAAGGCTCTAGAGATTACAAGGATTTATGTAAGGGAAGGATTTTAGGTACTCTTTTTTATGAACCCAGTACCAGAACCCGCTTGAGCTTTGAGTCAGCCATGCTCAGGCTGGGAGGCAGTGTCTTGGGCTTCTCTGATGCCAATACCAGCTCTGTTAAAAAGGGGGAAAGCATTGCCGATACCATTCGTGTACTGGATGATTACGCTGACCTGCTGGTCATGCGCCACCCCAGGGAAGGGGCCCCCAGGCTGGCCTCTGAATTTTCAACCGTACCCATTATTAACGGGGGTGACGGTGGTCATCAGCACCCTACCCAAACCTTAACGGATCTGATCACCATTCAATATTATCATGGTGAAATTAAAAATCTTACAGTGGCCTTCTGCGGCGACTTGCTTTTTGGCAGAACTGTCCACTCCCTTCTCAGAACCCTTAGTCGGTATCCCCAAATATCCTTTGTATTAATTTCTCCGCCGGAGCTAAAAATCCCCCATCACTTAAAGCTGGAGCTAACAGAAAATCAGCAGGCTAAAATCTATGAGACCACTTCATTAGAGGAATTTTTACCCGAAATAGACATTCTTTATATGACTCGAATTCAAAAAGAACGCTTTTTCAATGAAGAAGACTATGTAAAGTTAAGGGATAGTTATATTTTGAATCAAAACAAGCTATTTCATACTAAGAAAGAACTGTTGATTCTTCATCCCCTTCCCCGGGTCAACGAAATACATTATGATGTGGACCCTGACCCCCGGGCTAAATATTTTGACCAGGCCAGGCTGGGGGTCTATGTTAGAATGGCCCTGATTGCCAAATTACTGGGGGTGACTGAATCATGCTGAAGGTGACGGGTATTGAACGGGGAATTGTTTTAGACCATATCAGTTCGGGAAAGGGCTTGAAAATATTTCAGAAGCTAAACCTTGATAGGCTTGATTCACCGGTGGTTTTACTAATGAATGTACCCAGTCAGCGGCTGGGGAGAAAGGATATTATTAAGGTACAGGATGAAATTGATATAGACCTGGCTATTTTGGGGGTGATTGATGAAAATATTACAGTCAATATCATTGAAGGCGAGACCATTAAAAAGAAAATAGCTGTTAAAATCCCCCAACAGATTAAAGGACTCCTTCAATGCAAAAATCCCCGCTGCATTACCAGCGAGGATCATTATGCCGAAGCAGTTTTTACCTTGGTTCCCAATGGTAAAATTCAATACCGCTGCAGCTATTGTGAAGAGCTTATAGAATATAGGCTATAGAAAGGCTTACATCATTTCCTTTTCATAACAGGAACAGTTCCTTCGAGCTGTTCCTGTTATACGATTCTCTACTCTTATGGCAGAGGCAAACGGGCTGCCACGCTTTCGTAGTCTTGTCCCTGCTTTAACACTGAATTAATTGTCTCCCATACAGCTTCTACTTCAAAATCCTTTCGCCAGGCTGCTGCACCGGCCAGATTATATTGATTAACAAGGCTTGTCTTCAGAGCAAGGGAACGACTTTCCTCCAGCCAGACTCGATATTGCTTTCCATCGGCACTATATTCACCATAATATTGCCCTGTTTCTTGATTCCACTGAACAGAAGCTTCGTTTTCCAATAGGATTTGGTTAATTTGCTCCATTCCGTAGGCCTTGGAGCTAACCCTCACACCACCGCCGGCAAGGGGTTCCTCCTCCCATAGCCGGGTATAAAAGGGCAGTCCTAGTAGCAGCTTTTCCGCTGGAATTGATTCAAGGGTACGCTTAAGTCCCCTTTCAACCCACCCAATGGAGGCAACTGAACCGCTTTTGGGGCTGGATGCCCAATGTTCATCATAGGTCATGACAGCCACATAGTCTACAATTTCAGCCAAAGCCTGCCGATCAAAGACCATTGACCAGTTTAAGCTGTTGGAGGGAACGGTAACATCAATCGAAACAATCAGATTGTTTTGATGCAGAACCTCCGTCAGCCTGGCCACAAAGGCAGTGAGGGCCCTTTGATCCTGATAATGGATGTTTTCAAAATCAATGTTGATGCCATCCAGGCCATATAACCCGCTATAGAACAATAAATGGCGAATAAAGTTATCCTGGGCTGAATCATTGGCCAGAAAGGCACTGGTTAAGTCAGGGTCAAAGCTGTTGGTTACCAGTCCCCAAACCTGATAGCCCTTCTGCCGGGCGTTTTCCATATAGGTAAAATCCCCTTTATTTTCAAGGTTACCCTTTTCATCCGTCAGTCTAAACCAGGTGGGGGACAGTACATCTACTGCCGCCAGCTTTTCCTCCTGCCTGCGATCCTTTGTATATCGGCCGACATAATCCCATACCAGGCCTATTTTTCCCTGAAAGCCAGGCTGATGCTTAATTGAAAATGTGAGACTGTCGGGTTCAGAGACAGGCTCCTTTTCCTGAAGTCTGTCCTTTCGAATATAGCCCAGATAGCCCTCCTCTGTTCGTACATGGTAATAATCTTCTACGGAATCATAGAGGGTTACCGCTGCTCCCTCCGTCAGGGTAAGCTTTCTTTTTCCCAGTATCCCCGGTGACTCCAGTAAATAGGCTTTTTTAGTAATTTCCCCCCGGGAATAACTACCGTCTGCCCAATCAATCATCACAATGCCGCTGCTTTCTCCCTGACTCACTTTAATCCCCAGCAAGCTTTCCAGGGACTTTATGGGAACATATAGCTGACCGTCAATTTCCTCAAGAACAAAGTTCAACGCAAGGGGTGCCTCTTTTACCTGCCTGTCCAATAATTCATTCTCAAAATAAAAGCCATCCTCCTTAGGTGTTAAAAGCAGCTTTTGATTGTCCTTGTCAATAGAAACCTCCTGATGTATATACTGGTTTACACCCTCCAGGGCCATATAAACCTCTTGATCCATTACAATTACCTCTGTATCAAGATATTGATCCTCTAATATGGGCCTTCCACCCATTTCCATGGCTTCGTTGCCAATCAGATGACTGCCTTGAACAAGTCTTGAAATGACCAACAGCCCCGTCAAAACCATCATTGTCAGCACCAGCAGGACTGTCATGAGCTTTTTCATTTTGATCCCCCTAATCTAAAAAATAGAACTCCTAAGCATCATTATATAGGAGTCCCTTTTAAATCTAAAGTGTTAAAATACACCATTAACAGGCCTCTTCCTTGGGGAATTGACCCTTTAATTTTTTGTATAACTCAATACAATTGATATGTTCTACGGCCTTGCTGTCGTAGTGTCCGATCTTGAAGGCCAACTGTACCGAGGGCCCAATGGCGGTGGCGGCAAAGAGGGTTCCCAGCCCCACGGGGCCACCCAACAAATAACCAATGGTCAGGACCGTTACCTCAATGCTTCCCCTGATCAGCCATACTGGCTTTCCAGTTTTTTTAACTAATCCCTCCATTAATCCGTCCCTTGGCCCTGCCCCTAGCCGTACCCTCAAATAGAAGTAGGAGCCCCAGCCGATAATTAAAATACCTGTCAACAGCATTAGCATTTTTCCTGCGAGGGTTTCAGGAGTTGAGATAATTTTTAAGCTGTCGATTAAATCGACAATAAAACCAATAAAAACCATATCGCCCACGCTGCCCAGCCCTGGTGTTACCTTTAGAGCCATCGAGCCTGTTAAAATTACCAGCCCCATTAATTGGGTTACCTGCCCCAGGGTGAGGGGAGTATGAAGTGACACGCCCATATGAAATACCCCCCAGGGATTCATTCCCAGGCCTGCATCACGCATTAGCAGCACTGCCAGGGCATAAAGAAAATATCCCAAAAACAACGAAGGCAGCTTTCTTACCAATTCAATCCATTCCCTTTTTTGTATGCTATTCATTATGATCCCTTTCCTTGCCTAATTAAAATTTTGACCCTTATATATTATATCGGTTTCCTGAGGGAATGAAAAGATTTGTCTGGCCCTTTCTTTACTTTAAATTTTCTGGATTTAAGCCCTTTAAAGCATCCACAACAAACATACCGTCTTTACGAATTAATACATCGTCAAAATAAATTTCACCACCGCCATATTCGGGTCTTTGAATGGCCACCAGATCCCAGTGTAGTGCAGAGCGATTCCCATTGTCGGCCAGATCATAGGCATTACCAGGGGTGAAGTGGAAGCTTCCCATGATTTTTTCATCGAAAAGAGTATCCTTCATGGGTTTTAATATGTAGGGGTTGACACCAAGGGCAAACTCTCCAATGTATCTGGCCCCTTCATCGTTATTAAATATCTGATTGATTTTTTCTGTATCGTTGGCAGTGGCCTTGACAATTTTACCATTTTCAAATTGAAGGTATATATTTTCATAGGTAAAGCCTTGGTAAAGGGCCGGCGTATTATAGGTGATATAGCCGTTTACCGAATCCTTCACAGGGGCTGTATAGACTTCTCCATCGGGAATATTTCTTTTACCTGCGCATTTGACAACGCCAATGTCCTTAATGCTGAAGGTCAAGTCGGTACCAGGGCCCTTTATTCTGACCCTATCGGTTTTCTCTAAAAGGGTCACTAAAGGGTCCATGGCACGATCCATTTTGCTGTAATCCAGGTTACATACGTTAAAGTAAAATTCTTCAAAGGCATCGGTACTCATATTGGCTGCCTGGGCCATGGAATAATTTGGGTATCTCAAAATACACCATTTGGTGTTGGCCACCCGTTCCTGTAGATGAACCGGCCCCACCAGCCTTTCGGAATAAAGGTTTAGCTTTTCCACCGGTACATCAGCAAGCTCAGCACTGTTTTCCCCTGCCCTAAGGCCAATATAGGCGTCCATATCCTTCATTCTGGTTAATTCGTAATGGGCCATCAGCTTCATCTGTTCTTCAGTAGCCCCCATCAAAAGCTCCCTTGTAAATTGAGGGTCCTTTATGGTTACAAAGGGGATCGCCTGTACTCGATAGGCTTCCTGTATTAAGGCCTTTACCAGGGGATATTCTAAGCCGATGGCTTCAATTAATAATTTTTCACCGGGCTTTAATTGAACGGAATAATGGATTAAATTTTTTGCCAGTTGTTCAATTCTTGTATCCTTCAATTGCTTCACTCCTTATGGAATATTTTGAATGTTTTAAAACAATTATATCATAAAAATTCTTTCATACGTAACTATGTTTTTATTTAATTTGTTTGTTTAACTTTTTTAATTATAGGGTATAATGGAATTGTGTAATTCAACACAATAAACCGATTGAAAGGGGATAGAAAAATGAAATATGTATGTATTCCATGCGGATATGTGTACGATCCAGAAGTAGGAGATCCAGACGGCGGCATCGAGCCAGGTACTGCCTTTGAAGACATTCCAGAGGATTGGGTATGTCCTGTTTGCGGTGTTGGCAAGGACATGTTTGAACCAGAAGAATAATTACATAGTATTTAAAAAGGGGCCCAAGGAGCCCCATGAAAAAAGCCAGTAACCCTAACCAAAATGGAATGGGTACTGGCTTTTTGATATGCTCAATCTATGTTACCGGGGCGATTCCTCCAGGGTAATATTGGCACCCCGTTGCTGAAATACCTCTGTAATCGCTTGCCATAGCTGATCTATTCCTTCCTTTTTCAAGGATGAGATGGGCAATACTTTATCCTCTGGGGCCATTTTTAGAGCTTCCCTGATGATTTTAATATGTTTTTGATAATTGCCCCTTGAAATTTTATCTGCCTTGGTGGCCACAACAATGGTACCAAAGCCATAGTGCTTAATCCAATCGTACATTAGCTGGTCGTCTTCAGTGGGCTGATGCCGTATGTCTACCAAAAGCACCACCTCTTGCAGATTTTCTCTGGTGGAAAGGTAGGTTTCTATAATTTTTCCCCAGGAGGCCCTTTCAGTTTTAGAGACTTTGGCATAGCCATAGCCGGGTAAATCCACCAGATGAAATTCCTGATTGATCAGATAAAAGTTGATGGTTCTGGTTTTTCCTGGGCTGGAGCTGACCCTGGCGAGCTTTTTCCTATTCAAAATGGTATTAATGGTTGAAGATTTTCCCACATTTGATCGGCCTACCATGGCGATTTCCGGAAGCTGCCCTTCAGGATACTGCTTAGGGGAAACGGCACTAATAACAATTTCTGCTGTTTTAATTTTCATTTTTTTCTCCCCTCTTTAAGGCATGATTCAATACTTCATCCATATGGGACACAAAGACAAACTCAATTTTCCTTCTTACATTTTCCGGAATGTCCTCTATGTCCCTTTCGTTATCCTTAGGCAACAGCACCTTGGTGATTCCAGCCCGTTTAGCCGCCAGCACCTTTTCCTTGACACCACCAATTGGCAGTACCCTTCCCCTGAGGGTAATTTCACCAGTCATGGCCACCTGCTTATCTACCGGCACATTGGTCAGGGCAGAAATGACCGCTGTGGCCATGGCAATGCCTGCCGATGGGCCGTCCTTGGGAATGGCCCCCTCAGGAATATGAATATGAATATCCAGCTCGGTATGAAAATTGGGTTCAATTTTTAACTCCTCAACCCTAGATCGTATATAGCTGATTCCTGCCCTGGCAGATTCCTTCATGACATCCCCCAATTGACCGGTCAGCACCAGTTTACCTGCTCCCTTCATGGGAGTCACCTCGATCGACAGGGTATCTCCCCCTACTGGGGTCCAGGCCAGGCCTCTGACAATACCCACCTCATCCCTGACATTGATCAACTCGTAGCGATAAATGGGATTCCCTAAATATTTTTTTAGATTATTAGGGGTAATTCTAACGGCATTGACCTTATCTTCAACAATCTTCTTTGCAACCTTACGGCATACATTAGCAATCTGCCGCTCCAGGTTTCTGACTCCTGATTCTCTGGTATAATTGTTAATTATATCCCGAAAGGTATTTTCAGACAGCTTTATATGGCTTTCCTGAAGACCATGCTCTTTTATTTGCTTTGGCAGCAGGTATTTGGTACCGATATTCAGCTTTTCCTCCTCGGTATAGCCCGCAATTCGGATTACCTCCATACGGTCAAGAAGGGGCCTTGGTATGGTATCCAATGAATTGGCCGTGGTAACAAACATTACCTTGGAAAGATTAAAGGGAACCTCCAGAAAATGATCTGTAAAATCTGAATTTTGCTCAGGGTCCAGTACCTCCAGCAGTGCTGAAGCAGGGTCACCTCTAAAATCACTGGCCAGCTTATCGATTTCATCCAATAGAAATACAGGATTTTTACTTCCCACCTGACGCATGGCAGAAATAATTCTACCCGGAATGGCTCCTACATAGGTTCTTCGATGACCCCGAATCTCGGCTTCATCCCGAACACCTCCCAGAGACATTCTGACGAATTTTCGATTTAATGCCCTGGCGATTGATTTGGCAATGGAGGTCTTCCCCACCCCCGGTGGCCCTACTAGACACAGAATAGGCCCCTTCATGGTTTTGGCCAATTGGCGAATGGCCAAATATTCCAATATTCTTTCCTTTACCTTTTCCAATCCATAATGATCTTCATTTAAGATTTCAGCTGACTGCTTTAGATCCAGCTTGTCCTTTGTTTCTTTATTCCAGGGCAGATTTAAAACCCAGTCTATATAGTTTCTAATTACACCGGTTTCTGCCGAAGAAGGAGAAAGCTTGAGCAGGCGGTCAATTTCTCGTTCTACCTTTTCATGAATATCCTTTGGAAATTTAATTTTTTGGAGCTTTTGCTTAAATTCGTCAACCTCTTCAACGATGCCTTCATCTTCTCCAAGTTCTTTTTGTATTGCCTTTAGCTGTTCTCTTAAATAGTATTCTTTTTGAACCTTATTGATTTGTTTTTTTACTCGGCTGTTGATCTTTTGCTCTATTTCTAAAATTTCGATTTCTTCAAGCAAGATACGATACAGGGTCTCTAGGCGTTCTCTGGGAGAGAAGGCCTCCAGTATCTCCTGTTTTTGGCTTGGCTTCAGATTAATATTGGCAGCAATGGTGTCGGCTAAACGGCCTGGCATTTCTATTTCTGATACGGTTAATAGAATTTCTGGTGATATTTTATTACTGACTTCTATGTATTGCTCGAAGGAGCCCAAAACACTTCTCATAAGGGCTTCAATATCTCTGTCACCAACAATTTCTGTTTCATGGATCTCCTCTTCGACCTCTACCATAAAATAGGGCTCTTCCTGATGAATTTCCTTAATTCTGGCTCGATTAATGCCTTCAACCAATACTCTGATGGTGTCTCCGGGCAGCTTTAGCATCTGTTTAATTTTTGATATGGTCCCTACCTGATAAAAGTCCTCTGGATTCGGCAGATTGATCTCAGCTTCCCTTTGGGAAGCCAGAAAAATTAACTGATCATTGACCATTGCTTCTTCCAGGGCATTGATAGAACGCTCTCTCCCCACATCAAAATGTAATACCATGTATGGAAAAACAGTAAGGCCCCTAAGGGGTATTAACGGAAGGCTGCGACTTTTCACTTCTTTTCTTGGGCTTTCTTGTTCCACTATGATCACTCCTTTGTTATAAAATCTTAAGCATGCTCAATTCTATTTAAATTATATAATAGTCCAAATAATTGGTCAGATTACTTTATTTTAGCAGTTGAATATTATTATATCGGTTAATGAATCTTTTTTCAATATTTTACCCTAATTGCCCTAAATCTATCAATTCCATTATAACATTGTACCAGAAAACTGCCAAAAAAGCACACATCATTCTATTATTTCAAAGCCAGCAAACCATATAACCTTTCTACACAGTCTGCTGGCTTTATTTAAGGAGTATTATTTTAATTGATCCATGGGATTCCCCAGGGCTGCAACAAAATCGATTTTTTCATTACTGTACTGCTCTTCCTTTTTCTCGCTACGGCTGTTCATAGCCAGTTGAATTACCTCTTGAATGTCCTCTGCCCCGATCACATCAATCTTAAAGTCTTTAAAGCGTTCTTGATAGTTCCCCTTTGGGATAATCACAACCTGACAGCCGGCCTTAATGGCGGCTTCAATTTTAGCTGCAATGCCCCCCACCGGCTTTATCTTGCCCCGTATTGAAATTTCCCCCGTCATGGCAACCCGGTGGTCGACAGGCTCATTGACAATGGCCGAATAAATGGCCGTCACCATGGTGACCCCTGCCGAGGGACCATCAATGGGAATGCCTCCCGGTAAATTCAAATGTATGTCGTAGTCTCTTGGGTCAACCTCTAAAAATTTACGAATAACCGTTAAAACATTGTCCACGGAATCTGAGGCGGTGCTCCGACGCCTCAGGGTTTTTCCTGAGGCATTGGTTTCTTCCGATTCAATAATACCGGTTACAATCATTCTTCCCTTGCCCTTTTCGGGAACCTTAATGGCCGATGCTTCAATTTCAATCAGCATTCCCAAATTGGGCCCATAGACCCCCAGTCCATTGACATATCCCACACTGGGCTTTTCCTCAATTTTCTTTTCGGGCCGTGGATGATAATGACCGCTTTCAATGACCCATTCTACATCCTTCAGGGTAATTTCCTTATGCTGATTGGTGATGGCAATCCCGCTGGCTACCTGAATAATATTGACCGCCTCACGGCCATTGGTAGCATATTTCTTGATCTCTTCAATGCCTTCATTTTCAATATGAAAGCCGCTTTTTTTACATGCGTTTTCGGCGATCATCCCTATATCATCCTGAGACAGGGGTCTAAAATATATTTCGACACACCTGGATCTAAGGGCCGAAGGAAGCTCCTGGGACGTTCTGGTGGTGGCCGCCACCAAGCGAAAATCAGCCGGAAGACCCTTCTGAAAAATCTCATGAATATGACCGGGAACATTGGTATCCTCTGGACTGTAGTAAGCACTTTCCAGGAATACCTTTCTATCTTCCAATACCTTTAACAGTTTATTCATTTGAACCGGATGAAGCTCTCCAATTTCATCAAGAAATAAAATACCCCCGTGGGCTTTGGTTACGGCCCCCGGCTTTGGCTGAGGAATTCCCGCCTGTCCCAGAGGTCCTGCCCCCTGATAAATAGGGTCATGAACGGAACCCATGAGGGGGTCGGCAATTCCCCTTTCATCGAACCGAAGGGTTGTGGCATCCATTTCAACAAACTTTGATTGTTCATTAAAGGGGGAATAATCGCTTTTCTTTGCCTCCTCCAGCACTACCCTGGCGGCAGCAGTTTTTCCCACTCCCGGCGGTCCATAAATAATCACATGCTGCGGATTAGGGCTGCAAAGGGCTGCTCGAAGGGCCTTCAGGCCATCCTCCTGACCGACAATTTCTTTAAAGGATGTTGGTCTGGTATATTCAGAAAGGGGAATCGTTAAGGAACGATCCCGCATTTTTTTCAATTTTTCCAGTTCTTTTTTAGATTCCCTTTCTATGGCGCTTTTATTACCCTGCTGGCTTTTAAGCAGGCTTAGGAAATATAGCCCAATTACGATGGCAAAAAAGAACTGTATTAAGAAAAAGACGTTGGACAATTTCTTTGCCTCCTTCCATTGACACCTAGTAGTAGTATGTACTGGCCTTTTGTTTTTATCCTGTGTAAAAAACCTACCTCTTAAGGCAACAATAGGAAGAACATTAGTGATATAATGAAATTATTACAACAAAGGCGATCGTAAATGGAATGCACTTTAGGAGGCGTAGAAATTGAAGAAATACTTAAAGTTCTTTTGGATTTTTTTCAAAATAGGGGCCTTTACCTTTGGTGGAGGCTATGCCATGATTCCCATTATTCAAAAAGAAATGGTTGAAAAGGAAAAGCTGATTGATTATGAAGAATTTATAGATATTATTGCTGTCTGCCAGAGTCTTCCGGGGGCCATTGCCGTTAATACTACCATTTATGTGGGCTATCAATTATCGGGGATCATGGGGGCAATATCGGCTCTGTTTGGAACGGTACTGCCTTCATTCCTGGTTATTATCATCATGGCTGTTTTTTACAATCAAATTAAGGATATAGCTACTATTCAGCTATTTTTTAAGGGTGTTCGGCCTGCTATTGTGGCTTTAATCTTTGTCTCTGCCATGAAGCTGGGTGCAGCCATTGAAAAAAAGTATTTCAATATATTGCTCATGACTGGGGCCTTTGCCGCCATAGCTGTCTTCAATGCTTCTCCTGTTTTTGTCATAATTGGCTGTGCTGCAGCCGGACTAATTTATCGGAAAAGGAGCCATCAAAATGATTTACCTTAAGCTGTTCTTATCCTTTCTAAAAATCGGTGTTTTTAGTTTTGGGGGTGGCTATGCCATGCTTCCCTTAATCGAACAGGAAATTGTTCATATTAACCATTGGCTTAATCAAGATGAATTCGTTGATATTATTGCCATTTCCCAAATGTCACCGGGCCCCATTGCCATCAATTCAGCCACCTTTGTGGGCTTCAAGCATCTCGGAGTGTTAGGGGCCTTGGCGGCTACCCTGGGGGTCATTTTCTGTTCCTTTTTCCTTGTAACCTTTCTGGCCAATGTCGTTATGAAATACCATGATTCTACAGCCATTCAAGGAATTTTTGCAGGTATCAGGCCCGGTGTAATCGGCTTAATAGCTGCCGCCTGCGTCTCACTTTTTAAAAGCTCCATTGTGGATTTTAAGGGCCTGCTGATTGGACTAATGGTGTTAGGGATATTATTAAAGACTAAAATACACCCCATTGTCATGATAATGCTCTCAGGACTATTGGGAATATTCATTTACTCAATATAGAAACCCGACAATATTTAAAGGGAATCTCTATCCATAGAGATTCCCTTATTTGATATTATGAAGCTGTTTCTTCGTTTTTCTTTTTTCCTGCCTTAGCTTTTTTATACAGAATTGTTGGTTTAGCCTTTTCATTGACCGTTTCCTTGGTAATGATGACCTTATCAATGGTCTCTTCTGAAGGAATGTCGTACATAACATCCAGTAGGATTCCTTCGATAATTCCTCGAAGCCCCCTGGCACCGGTCTTTCTTTCGATGGCTTTCTGGGCGATCAATTCCAAAACACCCTCGTCAAATTCCAGTGTAACGCCATCAATTTCGAAGAGTCTGTTAAATTGCTTCACCAGGGCATTTTTAGGCTCTGTTAAAATCTGAACCAGAGCCTTTTCATCCAATTGGTCAAGGGTTACCATTACCGGCAATCGCCCTACAAACTCTGGAATCAAACCATATCTTAACAGATCCTCGGGCTGCAAATGCTTTAGAAGCTCGCCTACATCCTTAACTTCTTTGCTTCTTACATCTGCTCCAAAGCCCATGGCTGTTTTACCAATACGCTTTTGAATGATTTTCTCTACCCCATCAAAGGCACCACCACAAATGAATAGTACATTGGTGGTATCAATTTGAATGAATTCCTGATGGGGATGCTTTCTGCCACCCTGAGGGGGTACACTGGCTACAGTGCCCTCCAGTATTTTTAAAAGGGCCTGCTGTACACCTTCTCCGCTTACATCCCGAGTAATTGAAGGGTTTTCAGATTTTCTAGCAATCTTATCCACCTCATCAATATAGATGATTCCCTTCTCTGCCTTTTCAATATCATAATCAGCCGCTTGAATTAACTTTAGCAGGATATTTTCTACATCCTCGCCCACATAACCGGCCTCTGTTAAAGAGGTAGCATCGGCGATGGCAAAGGGTACATTTAATATTTTAGCCAGGGTTTGGGCCAAGAGGGTTTTCCCTGAGCCTGTGGGCCCCAGCATAATGATGTTGCTCTTTTGAAGCTCCACATCATCCGACTTAATATCCATATTAATTCTTTTATAATGATTATAGACGGCCACTGCCAGGGCCTTTTTAGCCTCATCCTGACCAATAACGTACTGATCAAGAATGGCCCTAATTTCCTTGGGCTTTGGCAGATTCATCAGGTCTATATCGATATTTTCCTCAAATTCCTCTTGAATGATTTCCTGGCACAATTCAATACATTCGTCACAAATGTACACATTGGGCCCTGCAATCAGTCTTCTTACCTGATCTTGGGATTTACCGCAGAAGGAGCATTTCAACTGCTTCTTATCCTCAAATCTTGACATTTTCACACCTCTTTCAATCGGCTTTATTTCTTGCTGATCACTTCGTCAATGATGCCATAGGCCTTGGCTTCCTCTGCTTCCATAAAGAAATCCCTATCTGTATCTTTTTGAACCTTTTCAAGGGGCTGACCAGTACGCTCAGCCAGTATTTTATTAATTGTATCTCTGCTTTTCAGTATTCGTTCCGCATGGATTCGAATATCCTCTGCCTGACCTCGGGTTCCTCCCAGGGGCTGATGGATCATGATTTCTGCATTGGGCAGCGCAAAGCGTTTCCCCTTTGCTCCAGCGGCCAATAAAAAGGCTCCCATACTGGCGGCCATACCAATACAAATGGTTGAAACATCGGGTTTAATATAGTTCATTGTATCATATATTGCCATTCCGGAAGTAATCGAACCTCCTGGGCTATTAATATAAAGCTGAATATCCTTATCTGGGTCATCTGCCTCTAAAAACAACAGCTGAGCCACCACAAGACTTGCAGTTACATCATTTACTTCATCACTTAAAAAGATAATTCGTTCCTTTAACAATCTGGAATAAATATCATAGGATCTTTCGCCTCGATTTGTTTGTTCTACAACAACAGGCACCAACGCCATCACAATCCCCTCCTCATCTTTTAATATAAATTAAGATTTAAGCAAGCTTAGCATTTTCCACCAGGAAGTCAATGGTCTTCCTTACAACAATGGTATCTTTAAAGTATGCTAAGTCAGCCTCTCTTAAATTTTCCTTAAATTTATCCAGCTCTTGCTTATACTGATCAGCCAGCTTTTGAACTTCTTGCTCCACCTCTTCCTCGGTGGCTTCTATTGCTTCTGCCTGGCTGATTTTATCAAGAACCAACTGGGTCTTTACTCGATTAATGGCATCTTCCCTCATTTGATCTCTAAGGGCTGCCTCATTAGACCCGGTCATTTGATAGTAATAATCCAGATTAATTCCCTGGTAACCCAGTTGATAACTAAAATCTCGAATCATACCATCAATTTGACGTTCTACAACGGCCTTTGGTAATTCAAGCTCTACTTGATTTACAATAGCCTCCACTACCTTATTTCTAACTTCTTGCTCTGCATTTCTTTTACCCTGTTCATCTAGCTTTGCTCTAATATCAGCCTTCAGCGCTTCAAGGGTATCAAATTCTGATACATCCTTTGCAAATTCATCGTCAAGGGCTGGCAGTTCCTTTTCTTTAATTTCATGAATTTTAACTTCAAAGGTGGCTTCCTTACCCTTTAATTCCTCTGCATGGTATTCCTCTGGGAATGTTACATTTACCTTCACTTCATCCCCAATATTGGCACCAATCAACTGATCTTCAAAGCCTGGAATAAACTGACCTGAACCAATGGTTAGGGACTGCTTTTCGGCAGTACCACCCTCAAAGGCTACACCGTCTGCAAAGCCCTTATAGTCAATAATAACCATATCGCCTTCCTTAACGGGTCTGTCTTCCACAGCAATCATTCTGCCATTCTTTTCTTGCATTGCTTTAAGTTCATTTTCTACATCTTCTTCTTGTACATTATACTCTTTTTTCTCAACTTCTATACCCTTGTAGTTTTCAACGGAAAACTCCGGCATAACCTCTACAACAGCTGTAAATACTACATCTTCACCCTTATTAATTTCGTCGAAATCAATTTCTGGTCGGTCTACTGGATCTATCTTATGGGCTTCAAGGGCCGCTTCGTACACCTGGGGCAGGCAAACATTAATTGCCTCATCATAAAAAATTTCCCTTCCGTAGTGGCTTTCAATTATCTTTTTTGGTGCTTTACCCTTTCTAAAGCCAGGAATATTGAATTTACCCTTTATTTTATGGTAGGCCTTATCAATGGCCTTTTCAAATTCTTCTGCGGGTACAACTAGTTTCAGGGTAATTCTATTGTCTTCCTGTTTAATAATCTCTGAACTCATTAAATTGATCCTCCTCTATTAATTTTACCATTTTTTTGATTTTATTAACAAATATTTTTGAATCTTTAATAATTTCCATGGCTTTTTTTTTGATATAATTCCGCAGACTATGAAAAAACATCCATATTGTGGATGTTTTCATTCATCAGGATGCTTATCATATTAATACTATCTAATTATCCTATTGATGTCAACAGATAGCTCCTGATCAAGAGAAATATTTTATAATATTACCCTTCAATCGTCTTTTTAATCACATTTTTATACAGAGGATTTTGCAGGAATTTCCCCTGCCCTTTGTATGGCAATCTTTGCTGCGATGGGACCGATGATTTCATAGACAAAGACACCCCCCAGGACAATGGTGCTTAACCGTCCTCCCAGGTTGGGTAGCTGCTGCTTCGCCACCATGGCAAGGCCAATGGCTACTCCTGCCTGGGGTAATAGACCGAGTCCTAAGTTATGGATAATTACCTTCGGGTAGCCCACCACCTTGGCACCAAGGGCAGCGCCGCCAATTTTACCGACTGCCCGGGCAATGACATAGCCAACCCCCAAGATACCTAGCTTGCCAAGTACGCTCAAGTGCAGCCCTGCTCCTGCCAGGGTAAAGAAAAATACATAAAGGGGCGGTGTAAAATAATGCAAGCTGTCAAAGGCCTTACGGGAGCTTTGCATCATGTTGGTAATAGTAGCCCCCAGAGACATACACAGTAAAATTGGGGAAAGGTGAAACATATTGGCTAAGCCGCCGCCAGCAACGATGAGGGCTAGAACAATACCCAGCAGTTCGTCCTGATTGGCGGCCCGATTGGCAAAGAAAACCAATACCAAACCTATGATGATGCCCAGTATCAAGGAGCCTGCAATTTCAATTACCGGCTGGGTCATCATCTGAAAAAATGAGACGTCAGCCCCACCTGAGGTAATTCTGACCAGTGCCATGGCGATTCCAAAGCTCATAACACATACTGCATCATCAATAGCCACCACCGGAAGAATGGTCTTGGTTAAGGGGCCATTGGCCCGGTATTGATTAATAACCATGGTGGTGGCAGCCGGTGCTGTGGCAGCGGCAATGGCGGCTAAAAGTATACTGAATTGAAAGGACTGATTTAATAAATAATAACTGGTTAAAAAGACCATCAGAATAGTGATAAGGGCCTGAAATAAGGTAACGGTGAATATTTTTCCCCCTACCTTCTTAAGCTCCTTCCAGGAAAATTCACTGCCTATGCTAAAGGCAATGGCAGCAAGGGCTATATCATTGACTATAGAAAAGCCTTCTATATCGCTATCGGTAAGGAGCTTTCCTATAGAAGGACCAATGATGAGTCCACCCAATAAATACCCTGTTACACTGGGCAGATGCAGGCGCTTTGCCAATTTTCCTCCTAATATACCAGCTAATAAAACAATACTAATTTTAACAAGAATGTCCAACTATAATACGCCTCCTATTTTTCTTTGTCAATGGATTTTGGCAAGCCGCAAACCCGGCCGATGGGAACAGAAAACATCAGACCAATGCCTGGCTTGCAAAAATCCCCCACCAGTCGATTGACAGACTCCATGGCCATATCCAGCAGCTCGTCGTTTTGTACCACTGTAAAAATTGTTTTGTTATAGGGTCTGGAGCTATCCAACAGACTTCTTAAGGAGCCGAAAATAGGGATTTTTTCATGGTCATTAATGGCTCTGGCCATTCCTTGGCTGTCCAGTACCGTTGCGCCACTAATACCTATGTTGACAAACTCGGTTAGAATATCATCCAGATATTCTACCTGATTCAAAACAATAAACAGTACATGCATTTTTTTCACTCCAATCTAAATGGGATTACATTTAAATTATAACTCTTTTTGTATACACATTTCAAATTTTTTTAGACCTTTACAATTAATGTTGAGAAAAGAAGCTATCATTACAACGTAAAAGTCCATCCTGAAGGATGGACTTTTAACAGTGACTTAACAGTGCCTCTGAAAGGGTAAGCTGCTTAATATTGGGCTTAGTCAATGGTAAGCTGGAGTATAGAATTTAAGGCTGCTTCTTGTATTTCTGCTTCTGTCTGGGCCAATACCTCAATGATTACCTCATAGGAGCCCTTCTTCAATGGTCTGCCCTCTTTGTCTGTCAGATCCCATTCCTCCTGCCAGCTGATGCTTTCAGTCGGTAACAGGGTTTTATTTATCAAGGCCATGGTAAAGAATTTATCATCCGAATAACGGTATACTTCCTGTCCCTCCTGGTCGATGATGGTGATCTCGTACTGTTGCCCGGAACCAAAGGTCAGCTCCTTTGGCTCTTTGTCACGATTTGTCAGTGAAAAATCAAATGTAATTTTGTCCCCTTGCTTCTCATAGGCTGCGATGGTTTGCAGTGAAGTATTAGCAGAATCCATTTCCTCCTTCACTCCTTTATCCTTTTCATGCTGCTCAATCAGCTCATCTAATCGGGACAACATGACCACAGCCTCTCCATAGGTTAGCTCCTCCTTTGGAGAGAAGTATCCGTTTCCTCGTCCCTTTGCCAAGCCGATAAAGTTAGCATTTCTTACGTTCCAAAGAAATTGCTCATCAATTTGATCTTCATCCTGATATAATAGTATCATAGGCTGAACCAGCTCATCCAAATTGGTGTTGGTTTTTTGTGCCCAAATGAGTACCAGGTTATGAGCTACCTCCTGTCGTGTAGTTGTTTTTAGTTCCAACTGCTGGCCTGATCCAATGGTTTTTGCCAGCAAACTATTAAACTCCTTCACCGAGATGATCTCTCCCAGCCTGGCTGCATCTATCAATGTCTTTATATTATATTGCTTTTCAAGGGATTCCAAGTAGGTCATAGCCCAATGGTCTGGGTTGCTGCTTCCAGGAATTTCGGCTCCAAAGGATGCAACATAGATTGAGGAAGCCAAAATACTGCCCAATACCAAACTACTGATTAATTTTTTATTCATTTTCATCATCCTCCTTTTCTTTACCTAATAGACGATAAAAAATGAATTTAGTTCCATAAAAAGGCAATTAGTTTTGTCCTTAGCTGCTTTCTCTTTCTAAAAGGCTGTAGTTTAACACAATTTTATGGGTTTCAAGGGTTTCTTCATTTAATATTTTAGTCAGCACTCTCATGCCAATGGCTCCCATTTCGTACATGGGCTGAGCCACAGTGGTCAGTGCCGGATAGATTTTTCCTGCCATGTCAATATTGTCAAAGCCCACAATGGCCAGCTCCTCGGGAATATTGATTCCCTGCTCCAGGGCAGCCCGCATGGCACCGATGGCCATTTCGTCATTAGCTACAAATATGGCAGTGGGTGGCTGCTCCATATCAAGGAATTTCTTTGCACCCTCATAGCCGCTCTTAAAGCGAAAGCCTCCCTCTATGACCAGCTCCTCTAAAAAGGGAAGATTATTTTCTTCCAAGGCCTTTTGATAGCCTTCCATTCTCGTACCATAGGTCACCGGGTCAAAGCGTTTGCCTGTAATGATACCAATTCGCTCATGACCCTTCTTGATTAAATATTTCATCATGGCCCTGCTGGCCCCCACATGGTCTATGGTAACCGAAGGAATATCCTCATAGTCGGTACCAATTAGTATAATCGGAATTCCATAGGTTTTGAATTTTTTATAGAGCTCCTCAGAAACCTCATTTCCGATAAAAACAACACCATCCACCTGCTTTTCGGCCATCACATCGAAATATTGTATTTCCTTTTCCTTGTCAAGGTCTGTGTTGCAAAGAAAGATATTGTACTCGTACATATTGGCAATGTCTTCAATTCCCCTTACAACCTCGGGGTAGATTTGATTTGATATGTCGGGGATTAAAATTCCAATTGTCTTTGTATTTTTAATCTTAAGACTTCTGGCAATGGCATTCGGTTTGTAGCCCAATTCCTCGATGGCCTTCATTACCTTTTCATGGGTTTCGGGCTTGACAATTTTACTTTCATTGATTACTCGGGAAACCGTAGAAATGGAAACCCCGGCCTTTCTAGCTACGTCCTTTATGTTAAACTTCACGAAATACACCTCCAATTTATTGTTAATATTAACTAATTATTCTACTTCATTCTCTAAGTTTAGTCAATATTTTGTCAATTATTTTTCTCTATTGTTCATTAATTATTAATCTTTTTCAACTATTTTAATATCGTGCAATGTCAAATCGATAAATACTAATCGCATCAGCCTCATTTTTTATTGTGGCCCTGGCATCTGCTATTTCCTTTTTTATATCATTATCCTCCACTAATCTTGGTATAATCAGGGATTTTTGCCCGCCGGCTTCGATAATAAGACCATGGTAAGCTTTGTCATCCAGGCTGCCTTCATCCTGAACAATTTCAGGAGTTCCAATGATATCCACACTGATCTTTAATTCATGGAGTATTTCCTTTTCGATCGGATGAAATCGTGGGTCCTTTGTAGCCGCCAAAATGGCATTATGAATGATTTCTTCAGCAAGATTTTTTTTAACAGGCTCAACGGTTCCTATGGAGCCCCGCAAGCTCCCTTGATGATACAGCGAGACAAATACCCCCAAAGCCTGAGCTTCCAGGGTTTCCACCAGCTCACCCTGCAGGATCAGAGTCTGATATATGTCCCAATCCAGCTGCTGTTCATGTCTAAGCCATTCCTCTATGGCTGCCCGTGCCAGGGCAACATAAATATTCTCAGGCTCCTTTGATTCCTTAGAAGAGTCCTGACAACCTAAGGATACAAATTGACTGGAAATTTTGGTATTTCTATCGAACTCAATTTCTGCTGCTGCCCCTCCCCTGATTTTCCCTTTATTGGTGATACAAAGGGGAAAATGGAGACCAGGGGTCATACCACAAAAATATTGCATTCAACCACCTCCAGTAATCCTATATAAATTAACATTCCCTAAAGTATGAGTAAATTAACAATTTTATACATGTTTTTACGCTTTATTTCAATTTAAGGAATGATTAGGGGTTGAATTCATTCTATCAAAGATAAATGAAAATAAAAAGGGGCTATTGGGCTAAATGTTTAAAGCTTTGTTAAATGTGATATAAACCTAATAGTATGGTAAAGCTTTTGACAGGAGGAAACGGTATGAATGAAACCATCAATCTATTAAAGTCTCATCGTTCAATAAGAAGATTTAAGGATACACCATTGGAGCCTGAATTACTTCAATCGATTATTGGGGCCGCCCAGGCCGCCTCTAGCTCCAGCTTTTTGCAGCCCTATACCATTATTGGCGTAAAGGACCCGGTGTTGAAGGAAGCCCTGGCAGAGCTTTCAGGAGATCAGCCCTATGTGGTCAGGGCCCCTATTTTTCTTGTCTTTTGTGCAGATTTGAACCATTTAGACCAAGCCTGCCAAATGCATGGTGTTGCCATGCCCAAGGATTACATGGAGACCTTTATCATAGCCACCGTTGATACTGCCCTGGCGGCTCAAAATGCCATGGTGGCTGCCGAAGCCCTGGGCTTGGGCGGGGTTTACATTGGAGGAATCAGAAATAACCCCCGGGAAGTTTGCAGGCTTTTGAACATTCCCAAGTATGCCTTTCCTCTATTCGGAATGTGCCTGGGATACCCCGACCAGCAGCCCCAAATAAAGCCCCGGCTTCCGCAATCCATCATCTACAGGGAAAATTACTATACTTCAGTAAATGAGACTGAACTCATTGCTGAATATGATGAAATAATCAGCCAATATTATCTGGAAAGAACCAAGGGAAGGCGAAATGACCAATGGTCCAGGCAAATGGCTGAAAAATTCAGCCTTGAGTTGCGACCCCATATGGAGGCATTTTTAAAGGAGCAGGGATTTGCTATGAAATAAAAAATCAGGGCCCTATTCAAATATGGGCCCTGATTTTTGTTTAAAGTCTTGTTATTTTGATTCCAGTTTCATGGTCATTTAAATTCTGCTTTTCAAGGCTATCATCCTTGACCGATTCAATGGAAACCGCCAGGGTTTCTGTCATGATGTACTCCTTAAAGGTTTCCACCGCCTTGGTAATGGCTTCATCTCCATCATAGACGATCTTGATTTGGTCTGATACCTCATAACCGTTATTTTTTCTCATTTGCTGTATCTTTGAAACGAATTCCCGGGCATAGCCTTCATCGAGAAGGTCCTCTGTCAGGCTGGTATCCAGAATAACAAAGAGGTTATTCTCTGTTTCTACGGTAAAGCCCTCCTTAGAGGCAATGGTAATCTGTACATAGTCCTTTAGAATTTCCACCATCTCTCCATCCAGCTCCAGCATTAGGCTTTCCCCTGCCTCCAGCTTGGCTGCCACCTCTGCTGCATTGAGACCTGCCAGGGCCTTGCCTAGGGATTTTATTTTGGATCCCAGAATGGCCCCTGCTGTTCTGAAATTGGGCTTGAGGTTAAAGTCCATGTATTCCTTTAAATTCTTCTCAAACACAACTTCCTTTACATTCAGCTCCTCCATCATCAAGGGAACTAAGTCACTGATTTGGGCCTCAAACTTTCCATCCACCAGAATCTTTTGAAGGGGCTGGCGAACCTTAATTTTCGCCTGGGCCCTTGCCGCTCGGCCCAGACCCACCAGACTTCTTACCAGGTCCATCTTTTCCTCCACCTGTTTATCAATCAAGGCTTCCTCCGTTACGGGATAATCCGCCAGGTGGACAGAAAGCTCCCCTGTCAGCTTCTGGTACATTTCATCCGACATGAAGGGTGCAAAGGGAGCCACCAGCTTTGAAACCCCCACCAGTATTTCGTAGGTGGTATTATAGACAGATTTTTTGTCATCTGTCAGCTCCACGGCCCAGAATCGTCTTCTTGCCCTTCGAATGTACCAGTTCGATAAATCTTCATTGACAAATTCCTGGATTTTTCTGACGGACTTGGTTAAATCGTAGCCCTTCATATCTAAATCGATATTCTTCACCAGGCTGTTGAATTTGGAAAGTATCCAACGATCCAGCTCGGGCCTTTCATCATAGGGCACAAAGAAGCTGGTGGCATCGATTCCATCGGTATTGGCATACAGGGTAAAGAAGGTATAGACATTTTGTATGGTGGTAAAGAATTTACTTTGAACCTCCTTTAATCCCTCTATATCAAAACGGGTTGGTGTCCAGGCAGGTGATACATGCAATAGATACCACCGCAATACATCGGCCCCGTACTGATCAAAGAGCTCAAAGGGATCAACGGTATTGCCTCTGGATTTAGACATTTTTCTTCCGTCTTTATCGAGTATTAAGTCATTAACCAATACATTTTTATAGGGGGCCACGCCCTTGACAAAGGTAGAGATGGCCAGCAGGGAATAGAACCAACCCCGGGTTTGGTCAATACCCTCGCAAATATAGTCGGCAGGGAACAGTACATCAAAGTTTTCCTTGTTTTCAAAGGGGTAATGGTGCTGGGCAAAGGGCATGGCCCCGCTGTCAAACCAGCAGTCGATTACTTCTGACACCCGGGTCATGGTGCCTCCGCATTGATCACATTTTAAATGGACATCATCCACATAGGGTCGATGCAGCTCAATGGATTCGTCGATTTCCTCCAAAGCCCTTTCTGCCAATTCCTTGCGGGAGCCCACAGAGGTGGTGTGACCGCATTGACAGCGCCAGATATTTAACGGTGTTCCCCAATAACGGCTTCTCGATAGGGCCCAATCATTCAAATTCTCAAGCCAGTTGCCAAAACGCTTTTCACCCACATAGTCGGGGTACCAATTGACGCTGTTATTGTTGGCAATCAGCTGATCCTTCATTTTAGTCACCTCTATATACCAGCTTGGCTTTCCATAGTATAGTAGGGGTGTTGAGCATCGCCAGCAATGGGGGTAATTATGGTCAAATTTCTCTTTCTTGTATAGCTTATTTTCCCCATGGAGCCATTTTATAATGTCAACATCACAATCCATTACAAACCGGCCCTCCCAGGGGGTGGTGGTATATTTGCCGCTTTCATCCACCGGCTGCAGTACAGGCAGATCGTATTTTCTTCCTACCTGGTAGTCATCCTCACCGAAGGCAGGGGCGATGTGTACAATCCCTGTACCATCATCGGTGGTAACATAATCGGCATTGGTTACAAAGAAGGCCTTCTTGTCGGCATGAACAAAGGGCATTAGCTGTTCATACGCTACATATTCCAGTTCTTTCCCCTTTAATTCCTCTAATATCTCAAAATCTTCCCCCAATACCTTCTTGGCAAGCTTATCGACAACAATATATACTTTTCCGTTTTGTCTAACCTTTAAATAGGTTTCCTCCGGGTGAACAGCCAGCGCCACGTTGGCCGCCAGGGTCCAGGGGGTTGTGGTCCATACCAGGAAATATTCCTCGGCATCCTTCCGTTTAAAGGGCACAATCACAGTATTGGATTTGATTTCTTTATAGCCCTGGGATACCTCATGGGAGGCCAGACCTGTTCCACATCGTGGGCAATAGGGCAAGATTTTGTGGCCCTCATAGATATAGCCCTGCTTAAAAAATTGGTCTAAAATCCACCAGACCGATTCAATATAGTTATTGTCCAGGGTGATATAGGGGTTATCGAGGTCAATGGAATAACCCATCCTTTTGGTCATTTCACGCCAATGCCTTTCATAGGTGAAAACCGATTCTCGGCATTTTTCATTGAATTTGTCGATACCATAGGCTTCAATTTCCTGCTTGCTGCTAAGCTTTAATTGCTTTTCCACCTCAATTTCCACCGGCAGACCGTGGGTATCCCATCCGGCCTTTCTTTTTACCTGATGGCCTGTCATGGTCTTATAGCGGCACACCGAGTCCTTTAGGGTTCTGGCTAAAACATGGTGGATTCCCGGCTTTCCATTGGCTGTTGGGGGGCCTTCATAGAAAATAAAGGATTTTTGTCCTTCTCTCATCTGAATACTTTTTTCCAGCACATTATTTTGATCCCAATGGTCTGCAATTGTCCCTTCACGCTGGGCAACAGGGGAATTAGACAACGATTGATACTTTTCCATAGGCTTCATCCTTTCAAGCTATTTTATACATAAATAAAGTCCCTAAGCATTACACTTAGGGACGATTTTACCGCGGTACCACCCTGATTATAGGCAGCATACTGCTTCCTATCACTTAATACAAGTTAACGTATGTCTACGGGAAACCCTACTGCTTTTCAGGAATCCGGCTCAGAGGTGATCTTCATAAAAGGCCTCATCATAATCTTTCAGCATATGATTATGTCTCTGTAAATCAGCTGTTTTTACTACTGTCCTCTTCTTCGCCAATTTATTACATTTTATAAGATTATACACTGATTTGAAGGACTGTGTCAAGTCCTTGGAAGGAATACTCCTTATGGATTATACCCATTGGCACCATTCTTATACACCCCAACAGGTATTATGCCCTAACAGTAAATTTTTCGATGGCATTTTTTAATATATCGGCCAGCTCCTGAAGCTCCCTGGCATGGGAGGCCACCTCTTCAATAGAGGCCAACTGTTCTTCTGTGGCAGCCGAAACCTGCTGGGTGGCAGCAGAGGTTTCCTCTGCCGTTGCCGATACATTTTCTATCACACCTACAATTTCATCCTTTTTAAGGGCCATTTCATCGGAGCTCTGCTCTACTTCATTAACTTTTTGCTTTACAGCAGTAATTGCACCAGATATTTGATTAAATATCTCCTGGGTCATAGTAACGGCCTTATCCTGTTCCATAACGATATTTTGTGCCGTATCCATGGAAACCACAGCATTGTTGGCCTGATTTTGAATTCCTTCAATGAGCAGGTAGATTTCCTTAGTGGCATTGCCCGATTGCTCTGCCAGCTTTCTGATTTCATCAGCCACCACAGCAAAGCCCTTGCCGGCCTCCCCAGCCCTGGCTGCTTCAATAGCGGCATTCAAGGCCAATAGATTAGTCTGCTCTGAAATCTGGGTAATGGTCTGGGTAATAATGCTGATGGCATCGGCGCTTTCATGTAAGCTGTTGATAATTTTACTAACCTCTATAGCGGAATCCCTGGTTTGAATGGTCTTTTCCACCAGCTCCTCCAGGGTCCTTAGCCCTTGACTACTTAACTCATTGGTCTCCTCTGCCACATCCTTCACTGATTGGGTAGACAGCAGTACCTCTTCGATTTTTCCAGCCAGCTCATTGACCTTCACGGCCCCTGTTTCTGTGTCTCTGGCCTGCTCGCCGGCACTTTTGGCTATTTCCTCCACCGTCAGGGCCACCTCGTTGGTGGCGGCACTGGTTTGCTCCGTTATACCGGCCAGGGCTGTGGCTGTTTCTACAACGGTTCTGGAGGAGTTTTGCACATCCTCTATTAAGGCACGAATATTTTCCATCATCGTGTTGAAGCTGGCGCTTAATTCCCCAAATTCGTCATTGGTATTAATTTGAGAAAATACGCTTAAATCTCCTGTGGAAGCCCTGCCGAAGGCTCCTTTAAGCTGATTTAAGGGGCCTGAAATTCTTCTTGAAATGATAATAGCAATACCTACCCCTAAGATGGAAGCAATAATTACTCCGATCAATATATAATTTAAAAGGTCACTGGTGCTTGTCAGCAGCTCATGGGCCTCCATGGCTCCCATCAGCTTCCATCCGGTGCTGGGTATAGTGGTGAAGCTCATGAACTTGTGTCCACCGTCAAACTCATATCGTATAAAGTCTGCTTCATGGCTGACCACGGTTTCCCAAAAGCTCTGGCCTGTAATGTCATTGGTTCCGATCCGTTCAACATCGGGATGAGAAATGACAATTCCCTGCTGACTGGCCAGGACTAAATAGCCCTCATTTCCCAGATGAACATTGCCTATTTTTTCTGCAAGACCCTCGATGTCGACGTCAAAGGCTACCACTCCAAGGGTGCTGCCATTATCCTGAATGATTTTCGAAGCCGTAATGGTATATTGACCGGAATTTGTATCTATGTAGGGATCCGTCCAGGCTACCCTGTCGGGGTTTTTCAGCGCCTCGGAATACCAGGGTCTATCGGTGGGATCATAACCCGCTGGCACCTCGGAACGGGGGTAAAGATACATTCCTTTACTTTCTGTTCCTACATAGGTATTGAGAACAGACTCGTTGGGATGATTGGCATTGGCTAATAATTCCATGGCTAAATCAAAATATTGATTTTGACTTGCTTCGTCGCCCCCCAGCTGACCTTCTCTGGCCAGCTTGATCACTAAAGAGTTTTCCGCCAGGGCCTTCACCTGCCTCTCGATTCCCAAGAAGTACTCATTTAATGAATCAGCCGCCTGGTTAGCAGTTTGCTCAGTGGTTAACTTCAGCTTTTCTTCCAGTATGGAATAGGCCCTTCGATAGCTCAGAAAGCCCAACAGGCTTACGGGTAGTACAATGATTAAAATCATTACAATGATAAGCTGGTTTCTGACACGATTACTGCTTTTAACTTTGTTTTTTTTCATTTTGTTATCCTGCCCCTTTCTCATCCTTAGTTAACAACCACACCCCTAGCCATGACAACAGGTTTTAACATCTTAGAGGATGTTTATTCCTTTTTTTATGTAATCAAAAAAATCCCACGGCAGCCTGGCAACCCTAGGAGCTAACAGCTCCCTTAGGTCCATAGCTTTGCGTCCTTGCCTTTCAACAAGTTTGCCAGTATCAGGGTTGATTTAAATTTACACATACCTTTACACTTAAATATAACAAAAATCGACAATAAAGTAAATATGTATTTAGTTATCATCCAGGTGGCCTGTGACCTTTACCAATCACGGTATTGTTTAAAAAATAACAATATATAAAATGCAGCGTTAAATTTATATATACATTATATATGATATGTCCCATTTTCTTTTTCTGTCCCCTTGCGCTACTTTTTTCTCTTTTTATAGGGCAGAATGGTCCCCTTTCTTTCTGTGGCTGAAACCGCCACCGCCACTGCTCCGTCCCCCACCACATTGGCAAAGGTTCGAGCCATATCCAATATCCTGTCGACCCCTGCAATCATTGCCGCTCCCTCTAGGGGCAGCCCCACCGAGGTTAAGACCATGGTCAGCATAATCAAGCCTGCCCCTGGTACACCGGCAGTCCCGATGGAGGACAGGGTAGCGGTTAATACAATGATCACCTGCTGGGAAAGGCTTAGGTCAATTCCTGCAATTTGAGCCACGAAAAGGGCGCATACACCCTGATACAATCCAGTTCCATCCATATTGATGGTGGCTCCCAGGGGCAGTACGAAGCTGGCAATCCCTCCAGGTACCCCAAGGTTTTCCTTTACCGCCTTAATGGTTACGGGAAGGGTGCCTACACTGCTGGAGGTACTGAAGGCCACCGTTGCGGCCGGCAGGATTCCTCTAAAGAATTGAATTGGGCTAATTCGGCCAAAGCAGCTGACAATTGTGGAATATACCAATACGCTGTGGAGCAACACCCCCAGGTATACGGCTAATATTACCTTTCCCAGGGGAAGCAGCACCCCTGGGCCATTGTTGGCCACCACAGGGGCAATTAGGGCAAAAACACCATAAGGGGCCAGCTTCATAATAAAGGCCGTTAAGGTATACATGGTTTCTGCCAGGCCGTCAAAAAAACTAAGAAACACCCGGCTTTTTTCCTTTACAGCTGTGGCAGAAATTCCAAGAAAGATGGCAAATATGATGATTTGCAGCATATTCCCCTCCACCAGACCCTTTAGGGGATTGGCAGGGATCATATTGAGGAGGGTTTCAGACAGGGCCGGTATTTCCGTTACCTCTGGGGCCGTAGTAAGGGAAAGTGTCAAGCCTGCCCCAGGCTTAATTAAATTGGCCATGAAAATACCAATGGTTGCAGCGATGGCTGTGGTGCCCATGTAAAAGGCAATGGTTTTTCCTCCGATTCGGCCGATTTTTTTAATATCGTTCATGCTGGCGGTACCTACAATAATTGATGAGAATACTAAGGGTATGATCAGCATTCTAACAAGGTTTAAAAACAGGGCCCCAAGGGGGGCGATATAGCTGTCAGCTATATGGGGCATTCCTCCCAGTAATAAACCAAAAACAATTCCCGCCACTAAACCCAGTAATATCTTAGTTGTTAATTTCATCCCCTCTACTCCTTTCATAGGCTTATTGTATTAAATACTATGAAGGGAGGGATTTATTTATTATCAAATTGTAGTTTAACAGTATCTGAAACAGCATAAGGGTTAATGAAAAAATGCTAAAATGAAAAATGGCCTATATAAGGCCGAAGGAAGGATTCAGAATAGATTTAATATAGAATGGGCCCGCATTTTACGGACCCAACATGAACCTTTATTGAAGGGGTGGCTGCCCCCCAGGGTTTTTCTGTTGTTCGGCCAGAATTTTTTCTCCTAGCTCCACCAGCCTTCTGGTCATGGTTCCTCCCAGGCTGCCTCCCACAAACCCCAGCTCCCGTGAGGCAATCTCGCCCCGGTCGATCACTGGTGGCTGAGGTTGGTTAAATTGATTTCCCTTTGGTGTTTCCATATGACAGCACCTCTTTTCTTATAGCTCGCCACAGTCATTAAAATGTTGTGGGATCTACATTAAAGTTCATGATTATTTTTGCTGTTACATGTTCTTTTATACCAGGAAAAATCTTGTTTTAGCCAATAGATTCCAAAGCCTCGGCCGCATGATAGGAGCTTCTGACCAGGGGTGCCGAAGCCACATGGCTGAAGCCTAAAGTCAGAGCAATTTTTCGATAACGTTCAAATTGGTCGGGGTGAACATATTCCTGTAAAGGATAATGGGCCTGGCTGGGAGGTAAATACTGACCAATGGTGACAAAATCGCAGCTTACTTCTCTAAGATCTTGAAGCACCTTAATTACCTCTTCTTCTGTTTCTCCCAGGCCCACCATAATTCCAGATTTTGTAATGATATGAGCATCTATTTTTTTTGCAGCTTTAATTAAATCAATCGACCGTTGATAGATGGCTCCAGGCCGAACCTGGGGGTAAAGCCTGGGTACCGTTTCCATATTGTGATTGATGATTTCCGGCCTGGCCTTTACCACCAGTTCCAGGGAATATTCATCGCCCTTCAGGTCGGGAATTAAAACCTCCACAATCATCCTGGGATTCTTTTCCTTAATGGCCCCTACCACCCGGGCAAAATGATCGGCTCCCCCATAAGGCAGGTCGTCTCGGGTAACCGAGGTTACCACCACATGCCTCAGATCCAGCTCTACAGCAGCTGTGGCCACATTTTCAGGCTCCAGCGGGTCCAGCGGCTGGGGTTTTCCATGGGTTACATTACAAAACCGACAATTTCTTGTACATTCCTTCCCCATAATCATAAAGGTGGCGGTTTTTTGACTGAAGCATTCTGCCCGATTTGGGCAATTGGCTGCCTCGCAGACGGTATTTAAGGTCAGCTTATCCAATACGGTTTTCACATAGCTTAGGTTTCGACCACCTCTAAGCTTTACCCTGAGCCAGTCTGGCTTTCTTTTTACTTCCACTGATTATCACCTCTGTCTATTTGACCTTTCCAATCAAACCTGCTTTTCATAATGGAAGGCCTTCATAAAGTAATCCACCACCAAGGGCTTAATTTCCTCAAGATTGTATTCCCTCCCCAGCAGGGCCTTCAGGGAGGTAACTCCTTTGTCTGGAATACCGCAGGGAACAATATAATTAAAATGCTCCAGGTTGGTGTTGACATTAAAGGCAAAGCCATGCATGGTGACGCCCCGTTTTACCGCCAGGCCAAGAGCAACAATTTTATGATTCCCCACCCAAACCCCACGATGATCACAGTGGCTTTGGGCCTCAATTTGAAAGTGATCCTTAAGCAGATGAATAAAGCTTTCCTCAAGACCCTTGACAAAGGCCCTGATTCCAATTTTAGCTGCCTTCAAGTCAACAATGGGATAGCCTACAATTTGTCCGATTCCATGGTAGGTTACATCGCCCCCACGGTTGGTTTGATGAAGGGTGATTCCTTGGGTCTTTAAAAATGTTTCACTGACCATAATATTGCTGCTATTGGCCCGGTTGCCCAGGGTAATCACCGGGGGATGCTCTACTAAAATCAGTGTGTCTTCTATTTCTCCCTGCCGTCGCATGGTCAGGTATTCCAACTGCTGATCCAAGGCTTTATCATAATCACAGCGGCCCAAATCAACCACCTTTAACTTCATTGCCTTACCCCCTTACTTCTTAATCAATCGAGTAGGAGGTGAACGAAATCATCATTCACCTCCTACTGAAATATTTTCTTAGAATAAGCCTACAATTTCTCCATTTTCCAGTATGTCAATATGGTTGGCTGCCGGCACCTTCGGCAAACCGGGCATTGTCATAATATCTCCTGTAATGGCTACTAAAAATCCTGCCCCTGCCGAGGCTCGAAGGGTGTTAACGGTGATTTTGAAGCCCTTTGGTCTGCCCAATAGCCTAGGGTTATCCGATAGGGAATACTGGGTTTTTGCCATACAGATTGGCAGCTTATCTAACCCAATTTTTTCATAGCTTTCGATTTCCTTCAGGGCCTTGCCACTGAATTCAACTCCGTCGGCTCCATAGATTTCACGGGCAATGATTTCAACCTTTTCCTTAATGGGCAGATCAAGGTCATATAGGGGTTTAAAGCTGCTCTCGCCCTTTTCAGCCAGTTCAACCACCCTTTCAGCCAGCTGAATGCCGCCTTCGCCGCCCTTGGCCCATACCTCAGACAGTACCACCTCAACCCCCTGGGCCAGGCATCTTTCCCGAACAAATTCCAGTTCCCTTTCTGTATCAGTGGGGAAGGCATTAATGGCCACTACAGCGGATACACCAAATTTTTTCACATTTTCAATTTGTTTTTCTAGATTTTCAAAGCCATCGGCCAGGGCCTGCATGTTTTCCTGATTGAGGTCGGCTTTAGCCACGCCTCCATGGTTCTTCAAAGCCCTTACGGTGGCCACCACCACCACTACGTCGGGCTTCAGTCCGGCATAGCGGCATTTAATATTAAAGAATTTTTCTGCCCCTAAATCTGCTCCAAAGCCTGCCTCTGTTACAACATAGTCGGCTATTTTCAGGGCTGTTTTGGTTGCCAGCACCGAATTACAGCCATGGGCTATGTTAGCAAAGGGGCCGCCATGGATAATGGCAGGGGTATTTTCCAGGGTTTGCACCAGGTTGGGCTTGAGGGCATCCTTCAGCAGCAGTGCCAGGGCTCCTGTGGCCTCCAGGTCTCCTGCCGTTACTGGGGCATTGTCATAGGTATAGCCGATAATCATCCTGGACAGACGATCCTTTAAATCCTCCATACTGGTGGCCAGACACAGAATTGCCATGATTTCAGAGGCAACGGTGATGTCGAAGCCATCCTCCCGGGGGATTCCATTTCCTTTGCCCCCTAAACCAATGACGATATCTCGAAGGGCACGGTCGTTCATGTCCAGGGCCCTTCGCCAGGTCACCCTTCTGGGGTCAATGTTTAACCTGTTCCCTTGATGGATGTGGTTGTCTATCAAGGCCGCCAGCAGGTTATTGGCCGTGGTGATGGCATGGATGTCTCCTGTAAAGTGAAGGTTGATATCTTCCATCGGTACCACCTGGGCATATCCCCCTCCGGCGGCTCCGCCCTTTACTCCGAAGCAGGGCCCAAGGGAGGGCTCCCTCAGGGTGGTAACGGTCTTTTTACCGATTTTATTTAGCCCCATGCTCAAGCCCACATTGGTGGTAGTTTTACCTTCGCCGGCGGCAGTAGGATTGATGGCTGTTACCAGAATCAGCTTGCCATCCCTTTGATTTTCCAGCCTTTTATAGAGGTCAAGGGATATTTTACCCTTATATTTTCCGTATAGATCAAGGTCATCCTCTGAGATATTCAATTGCTTAGCGATTTCAACAATCGGCAGCATTTTAGCCTCCTGGGCTATTTGTACATCGGTCTTCATATTCTTCACCCCTTATATTTTTTTAGCAGCCATCACGGTATTGTAAAGCAGCATGGTAATGGTCATGGGTCCTACTCCACCGGGAACGGGGGTAATGGCCCCTGCAATTTCCTTTACCTGTTCAAAATCAACATCCCCCACCAGCTTGCCCTCCAGACGGTTTACTCCGACATCTATTACCACAGCTCCCGGTTTGACCATATCGGCTGTGACAAAGTTGGGTTTCCCTAGGGCCGCCACCAGAATATCTGCTTGGCGGGTCATTTCCTTAAGGTTTTTGGTTCGGGAATGACAGATGGTGACTGTAGCGTTTCTTTGCAGCAATAGACTGGCAGCAGGTTTACCCACAATATTGCTCCTGCCTATGATCACAGCATGCTTCCCTTCGATTTCTATTCCCTCTAAATCCAATAGCTTTATAATTCCGTGGGGGGTACAGGGCAGCATGGTTTCCTCTCCCACCGATAGCTTTCCTGCATTAATGGGATGGAAGCCATCTACATCCTTTTTCGGGTCAATTTTTTCGATAACCAGCTTTTCATTAATGTGCCCAGGCAAAGGCAGTTGCACAAGAATTCCATGGATATCGGCCTTTTGATTTAAAACTTCAATTTTTTGTAATAGCTCTTCCTCGGTGGTAACTGCCGGCATCTCATAGACCTCTGAGTGGATTCCCAGCTCAAGGCAGGCCTTGTGCTTTTTACTGACATACACCTTTGAAGCGGGGTCTTCTCCTACAATAATAACGGCTAGGCCCGGTACAGTTCCCTTTTCATTTTTTAGGTTCTTTACCTGCTGTTCCAGCTCTGCTCTAATTTTTTTGGCTGCTGCTTTTCCGTCGATTAAATACATATCCTCACCACCCATGTTTATATTTTTATTCCTGACTCCACTTCAACACCAATTCCCTGGCGGCCTTTGCCTCATCAATCCGCCTGACAGGGGTATGATAGGGAGCCTCCTTAAGGATTTGCGGATTTTCCCTGGCTTCCTCAGCAATTTTAATCATGGTTTCGATAAAGCCGTCAAGGGTCTCAAGGCTTTCGGTCTCGGTTGGCTCAATCATAATGGCCTGGTTGACAATCAAGGGGAAGTAGATTGTCGGCGGATGATAGCCATAATCCAGTAATCGTTTGGCGATATCTAAGGTTGTAATTTCTTTCTCGTTTTTATCCAAGCCTCCCAATACAAATTCATGCTTGCACACCTGCTGTATGGGGAGGTAATAATGATCCTTTAAGCGACTCATCATATAATTGGCATTGAGGACTGCCGTTTCGCTGACCTCCCTCAGGCCCTGGGGCCCCATGGATCGAATATAGGCATAGGCCCTGACCATTACACCAAAGTTACCATAGAAATTTTTGATCTTTCCGATGGAAAGGGGGCGATCATAGTCCAGTACAAAGGTGTCTCCCTGTTTTTCAACCACAGGAACCGGCAGGAAGGGTACTAGATCCTCCCTTACCCCAACGGGGCCGCTGCCCGGTCCACCGCCGCCATGGGGGGTGGAAAAGGTTTTATGAAGGTTAAAATGAATGACGTCAAAGCCCATATCACCAGGCCGTGAAATTCCCATAATGGCATTCATATTGGCGCCATCATAATATAACAGGCCCCCGGCTTCATGGACTAAATCGGCTATTTCCTTAATATTGCTTTCAAATAATCCCAGGGTGCTGGGGTTGGTCAGCATTAGGCCTGCCACCTCATCACTTAGGGCTGCTTTTAGGGCATCTAAATTCACGGCACCCATTTCGTCGGATTCAATTTCAATAATATCAAAGCCAGCCACCGCCGCACTGGATGGGTTTGTGCCATGGGCGGAATCGGGAACGATGATTTTTTTCCGCTTCAAATCACCCCGATTTTCATGATAGGCCTTAATAATCATCAGCCCCGCCAGTTCCCCGTGGGCTCCAGCAGCAGGCTGTAGCGATACCCTGGCCATACCTGCAATTTCAGAAAGCATTTCATCAAGGCTGTACATCAATTCCAGGGCCCCTTGAACCGTTTCCTGGGGCTGATAGGGGTGAAGGCTGCTGAAACCCTCCAGGACAGCGGCATCCTCGTTAATTTTGGGGTTGTATTTCATGGTGCAGGAGCCCAAAGGATAAAAGCCCGTATCTACCCCATAGTTTTTATTTGATAGATTGGTGAAGTGCCGAACCACATCCACCTCACTGACCTCGGGTAAATTCAGCTCTTCTTCTGCCAAATAATTACCTGGAATCAGCTCCTTCAGCTCCCTTGCCTCTACATCGTTTTGGGGCAGGGAATAGGCTCGTCTTCCTTCCTTTGACAGTTCAAAGATGAGTTTATTGTATGCCTTCATTTGATCACCTCCATCAGGGCTGCCAGGCGGTCAATTTCAGCCCGGGTGCGTTTTTCAGTGACACAGAGGAGCAGTCCGTTTTTCAGCTGCGGGTAATCCCTTTCCAGCTGGTAACCGCCGATGATTTGCTCCTTTAACAGCTCCCCGTTGACATGGTGGCTGTCCAGATCACTGGTGATGGCAAATTCCTTGAAGAAGGGTCGATTGAAAAGTGGTTTGAATTTCTTTGTTTCAGTAATTCGCTCCAGGGCATAATGGGCTTTTTGTGTGCTTTGAAGGGCTACCTCCCGTAGACCCTTTTTTCCCATGGTAGTCAGGTAAATGGCCGCCATCAAAGCATTTAACCCTTGATTGGAGCAGATGTTTGATGTTGCCTTATATCTTCTGATATGCTGCTCCCGGGCCTGTAAGGTTAGGACAAAGGCCCGTTTTCCATCTACATCAACTGACTGCCCCACAATTCTGCCGGGCATTTTTCTGACCAGCTTTGATTTGGCGGCTAAAAATCCCAGATAAGGTCCACCAAAATTCAAGGGATTACCAAAGGCCTGGGCATCACCAACGGCAATGTCGGCCCCCAGCTGCCCGGGACTTTTTAAAATCCCCAGGGAAATGGGGTCCACCACCATAATCAGGCTGCCCTTCCCCTGATGAATCAAGGCCTCTGCCTCTGTTACATCCTCTATGGCACCAAAGAAGTTGGGGCTTTGTATAATCACCCCTGCCGTATCCTTGTTCACCAGCTCCCTCAGGGCCGATGAATCGGTGACGCCATCCTTCATGGGAATTTCTATAACCTCTACCTCTCTAAACTTCAGGTAGGTATGTAATATTTTTCTGATTTCAGGGTGTACGGTTTCTGAAACGGCAATGGTGCTTTTTCTGGCGGCCTCAACAGCCATCATGGCAGCTTCAACACAGGCGGTGCCCCCGTCATACATGGAGGCATTGGCCACATCCATTCCCGTTAGCTGACTCATCATGGTTTGATATTCAAAGATTACCTGCAGGGTTCCCTGGCTGATTTCAGGCTGATAGGGGGTGTAGGCGGTATAGAACTCTGATCTCATGGCTAAATGCTTGACAATTGATGGAATGTAATGGTCGTAGGCCCCCGCCCCTAAAAAGGTGGCCATTTGACCAGTGCCTTTGTTTTTTCCTGCCAGCTGCTTCATGTGCTGTGACAGCTCCATTTCTGAAAGGGCCTCAGGCAAATCAAGGCTCCCCTTCATCCGCAGGGCTTCTGGAATATCACAAAAGAGCTCCTCTACAGCCTTTACTCCTATTTCCTCGAGCATTTGGGCTCGATCGGCTTCAGTATTGGGTATGTACCTGTGCATACTGATCCTCCTTATTGTTCTTCACAGAATTTATGGTAATCTTCTGCACTCATTAATCCTTCCAGTTCTGATTCATTGGTTAGTTCCACCACAATCATCCAGGCAGAAAAGGCATCTTCGTTAACCAATTGGGGAGAGCCCACCAGTTCTTCATTTACCTCTAAAACCTTGCCGCTTACCGGCATGTAGGCATCCGATGCTGCCTTAACAGACTCAATGACACCGAAGGAATCTCCGGAATTAAGCTCGTCATCCACCTCTGGCAGCTCTACGAATACAATTTCGCCCAATTGGTGCTGAGCATAGTCGGTTACTCCAATGGTGGCCTGGTTACCTTCTACCTTTACCCATTCATGATCCTTTGAATAATATAATCCCTCAACTGTTTTCATATTGACTTCCTCCTTCATTTTTTATTGACCAGCTACCTTCAATTATATGAATAAATGACTTGAAGTTAAATTACTTTTTATATTTTTTGGTATAGAATTTTTTACTGACTACTACGGCCTTCAGCAGTCTTTTTCTGACTTTAATTTCAAGGGGAGTACCTAAGGCACTGTATTCAATGGGTACCATGGCCAGACCTACGGGCTTTTTCAAGGTTGGGGACAGATAGCCAGTAGTGACAAAGCCCACCTCTTTTCCGTCAACCACCACCTCATAGCCATGACGAGGAATCCCCTTGTCTAGCAGCTCGAAGCCGACAATTTTTCTTTTCAGACCTTCTTGTTTTTGTTTTACCAGGGCATCCTTTCCAATAAACTGAGCCTTATCAAGCTTGACAAAAAAGCCAAGGCCTGCTTCCAGGGGGGTAATTTCTTCAGAAAGCTCATTGCCATAGAGGGGCAGTGAGGCTTCAAATCGCAGGGTATCTCGAGAGCCAAGGCCTGCTGCCTTAATCCCCTTTTCCTTCCCTGCCTCCATGATTAAGTCCCAAATTTTGGGGGCACTTTCATGGTTTAAGTAAATTTCGAAGCCATCTTCACCGGTATAGCCAGTTCTTGAAACCAGGCAGCTAACTCCTTGAATTTTGACATCTCGGTTACAATAGAAGAATTTAATTTCTGATAAATCTGTATCGGTGAGCTTTTGCAGTATCGCCTGGGCCTCGGGACCCTGCAGGGCCATTTCGGAATAGTCTTCAGACACATTCTTTAATTCAATCTCATAGTCCCCAACTTGGTCGAGCATCCATTGAAAGTCCTTTTCAATATTGCTGGCATTGATCACCAGAAAGAAATGATCGTGGGCAAATTTATATACCAATAAATCGTCCACAATGCCCCCATGGGGATAACACATTAGACTGTAAAGGATCTGATTATCTTCCAGAACCGAGGCATCGTTGGTTATTAGGTTTTGTACAAAGGCCAGGGCATCCTTTCCCTTTACCTCTACTTCACCCATGTGGGAAACATCGAATAACCCTGCCGCATTTCGTACCGCCTCGTGCTCCTGAATAATTCCCTCGTACTCCACCGGCAGTGACCATCCGGCAAAATCAATCATTTTACCGCCATACCTGCTGTGGCTATCGTATAGGGATGTTTTTCTTGGCTCTGACATGGCTTACCTCCTCCTTTCAATTTTAAAACCTGAATACACTTTATTGTTAGCTTTTTCCCAGGAACCTTAGATTATGAATTTTTAGTACATAGATTTATCTACCCCTAAAAATCAAAGGTACCCTGACAATTTTTTTGCAGCAAAAAAGGGGCATAACAGCACACTATTGATGCCATTATACCCCTCTGTTTTTAGGCCTGAGAGCTTCTACAATAATTGTATTTCTCCTTCGGCGCCGATTGAACGGACTCTTCAGAGTTCCATCCAATAGCGATACGGGTGCCTGAAAGTTTCTATAAAAAGGTGGCACTTTTTATATTGCTTCTTCGGCTATCTCAGCGTTATATGAGATATCTCTCGCTATTTTCATCTGGGCTTTTATTCAGTTATTGTAAAAATATATATTATCTTCTAAATTATATTACAATTCAGGATGAAAATGCAATGGTGGTTAATTTTTTAACCTATTCTTTCAACTCCCGTTGAACCTGTTCACGCCAAAGGGTAGGCACCTGTTCAATGGTTCTGAGGCCTTTTTGAATCAGGCTTACGTATACCGCAACCATTATGCCTCACCTCCCGCCAGTAGCTCGGCAATTTCAGCCAGGGCCAATTGCAGAGCTGTATAGTTTTCTTCGTTTTGTGTTCTTAAATCTGCTATAACTGCTTGCAGGCTGCTGTTTTCTTCCTCCAGGTCTTGAATTCTTTGCTGGAGCAATTCGAAGGATACAGCAGGCTCATGGGTTTCCTGGCTCCACTGGTCGCCTTCCCATTTTCGCCACAGGAAGGTTTGATTATATTCGGGCAGTTTAACATAGCACGATAGCCCTGCTGGAAGCAGTTCTGTTCGGGTTATAATTTCGGTACAGATTTGGTTTTCGTTTAGTTTTGCGTAGTAAAGCATTTTATCATCGTCCTTTCTTATTTTCCAAATGCAAACCATTGTACAGGAATGTCATAATTGATAATACTAGTAATTTTTATTTTAAAGTTATTTTGTCCAAATATTGGAGCAGGATCGGTATACCCTTCGAATAGACAATCACTATTAATATAGTAAAACATATGTGCCATTGCATTCCTATTTTTCCTATCATCTGGAGAAGAATTAAATCTAAAATCATCATTTTTCTGTAGGAAGGGTGTTTCATATGCTACAGCAGTATTTGTACTATCCCTTGTGCCTATAAATAAAATATGTGGTCTAGGGCCCTGCGAATAATTAGTTCTACCAAAAACAAATTCTGGTTCAAATGGTAATCCAGATATCTCCACGCTCCCATTCACTAGATTTGTTGTGCCCGTTGCCATTTTATATCCCTCTTGCAACGTCCCCACAACCCCACCAATATTTACCCCCTGCCTCACATTACCTGGTATAAGGTTCGGAAAACTTGCCATTACTTTTCCACTGCCGTTATGATACCCTTGAGGAATTATATATTGCCCCCCCTGGGTCGTAATGGTATTTGTTACTGCCCCTCGATTGGCCATGGTGCCTATTAGCTTTGATTTGGGATTTGTAGTGTAAAAGGTTTTTCCACTTAAAACATTGGCCGCTGCTGCATCCCCTGTTAGGGCCAATTCCCCTGTTACTAATCCTTTTTTTGTTCCAAGGGTGTATCCTTCCATTACCTCTGCGGAGGTGGCTGTTCCGTACTCACCTCCTTCGCCCAGGTCTTGAAAAACCGAGTTTAACTGGGCAATCATTTCTGTATTCCCCTGCTGCCCTGCTGCTAAATTAAGGGGGTATGTGTACCCAACTTGTGGCAACGGATAGGGTATGGTTTCGTATTCGATTTCCAGTCCTGCCAGTTGCTCTTTTGCTTGTTCTACGGGGATGCCCTTGGGGAAGATGAAATACATATTCCCATTTTGATTTACGTACCATTTTCCTATCTCAGAAACTCTGTCCGGGTTTGTGTAGCAGGGTAATTTCCCCTTAACATCGAAAATATAGTTGTCGTTATGCGTTGTTCTTACAGGTCTGCAGCTCTTAAATATACTTAATGGAGAATACAATACATCAACATTTGAGAGAACAGTACTCAATCCCACTATATCATCAACCTGTAAAATATGTTTCCTTCGATTCTGAAACATCAGGGTACCGTCTTTGAAGCTAATTAAAGGCGGTATGTTTACCTTTGAGGTTACTGGGGTCTCTAATTCATAGATGACTTTAGTACCTGCTAGGGCTACTTGTGCTGCTGCTAGGTTGGCATAGGTGCCCTTAGGGAAAGTAATACAATACTCCGTGAGTGTCCATCCTGCCAACATATACACATTTTCAGATGTATCAAATACTGTCCAGTTTTTTGTCCTAAAACTCTCTATTTTAGCCGAGCCTGATAATTGTGTTGTGACATTATAACCTGTATGGTCTGTGGGTTTTTTGACTCTCAAAAAGTCGAAATTAGTGCTAGTCGTATTTAAGGCGAATATGTCGCTATTCTTCAAAATAATCTCATTTGTCCGTCTAACATAATTCCCATCTGAATCTATTGTGTCGGCCACACCGTTAGGAAGCTGACGAAGCGGTACGGGTAGGAACATAGTAGATTCCTGGTAGGGTTCGTAGGGGGTAGGGATAGCACTATTTTCAATCATAAAGCTGTTTTGCATGTTTATTATGTCTTCCGTCGTAAGATTGGACTGGTCAATTCTACGTAGAACAGCCCGAATATAATATATATTTTCTGGAATTGTAATGTTTCCGCTAGACGTAATAAGCGTTTTCTTGTTGTCGTAAAGCCTGAATGCACTAAGCATATATTCGCTTCCAATAGAATTCCGTATGTTCATTCCTGGAATCACTTGAATAAAATTCGTTCTACAATTAGTTAAGAGAGATTGAGGAGCACCATTTGTTGTGGAGAGCGTCCCTATTTCTAAATGTCCATCAAACAAATTCTTCCCCACACTAACCATTTTCACATTCTCAACGCTCTGCATACCGTCTATATAGCCAGGTATCTGTGCGTTAATTTCTTCTGCTGTCAAGCCTTGGAGGTCTGGGTATTGGTCTAAATCTAGGGCTATGACTTCTTGTACTTCCATTACTTTTCCGTTTGCTGTGGCGGCATCAGGGTAGGTATGCCTACAGTAAAGTCTTGAAGGGGCTCCTTGGTCTGTAGTTGTCGTTATAATTGCGTAAGCCTCATACCACTGATTTGCGACAGGGGATGAAACTTCTGCTCTCCCGGCATGATGCGACCCGGAGGAGTCATAAAACATCAGTGACAGGAACTCCGCGTCTGCGTTTGTTACTCTTGCTCGTAACCTTATGAAGTACTTTTTACCGGTTTTAAATTGCGCTTTTAATGCCGTCGTATACGCTTGGGGCCAACGCGTAGTACCCGAGCCGGTAATGGACATTATTTGATTTGTCGCGGATATCGTAGAAACTCCTGGTACCCACCCACTAATGCCATCCTTAAAATTCCCATTTTGTACTAAATTCGTGAGTGTCCTCCCCTTCAAGGTATACTTCAACTTTCCATCGACAGTATTTTCCATTGATATTACTGATGCCACGGTTGTTTTTTGATCTGAGTATTGAGGAGAATAAATCTCATTTTGAATTGCTTCTACTTCTTCTGTAATGGTTTCAACGGCAGAGTCAATGATCTGATTATCGTCAACAAAATCCTGTCTTTTCACATATTCATTGCCCTGCCATTGGTTTAAGCCTAAATGCTTTGTTTTTTCCTGACTTGGCATTATATCGCCTCCCCATAGGTTTCTAGTTGATTCCAGGTTAGATTAAGGGCATCCCATTGATCCCAAGTGCGGTTATAGGCATCCAGCTCCTTCCAGGCTAAGTAGGTATACTTAAACTGGAAGGGCAAATGGGCCGGGCGAATATCCTCAATGGCCCTTTCTAAATCCTGAATGTTGGGGGGAACTCCCCGGGTACCAATGAATTTCACTATCATTTTGCCATTGAAGCTTACGGCCACCTCGCCGTTGGAATAGGCTTCAGCTACAATTTGTATCAGCTTGGCATCTACCTTCCCTGTTCCCCGCCATTTTGATTTAATCACACTTCTGCGTTCCTCCAGGGGTTTGTTTAGCTCGGTTTTAATTCCAAGCTCCTCTTCGTAAACTGCCAGTGCCCAGGTGGCTGTATCGATATTTAATTGTTTTTCAATATCGGCTATATCGGCCTCCAACAGTGTAAGCTGGTTTTCCTCCCCCGTAAAGATCTCTTGATATATTTTGGAGCTTCGCATAAAAATCGGAAGTCTTTTAATTAGCCCCCCATTCATCGAGCTTCACCTCCCCTAAAACTGCCACCTCATCCTGCTGGAGGATGACATTGACAGTGTCATTATTTAGCCTTAAATCGGCATAATCAATGACACCATCGGCCTGTAATATAATACTGCCGATCATGGCATAGCTAATATAATCCTCTGTAAAGGTTACATTCCGAAGGTATTGAAGTATCCCCTCCGTAATATTTTCCAGCACCTGCTGGGCCGCATAGGCACTGTCACGATTAACTCTAAGGCTAATATCAATGGTCTTGGGGGTGGCACTGACCACCGTACAAAGGGCCCCGATTGGGGCTACTCCTTCTCCCAGTCCCTTGACCCCCGGGTCAATGTATTCCTGCACCCTTTCAACAATTTCATCACCGGCCGGCCCCCTCAGGGCATCAACAATCACTACCTTTACAGTATTGGGCCCCTTCCACAGGGGAAAGACCCTGGCATCACCCACACCTTGAACCTCCTTGGCCCAGTTTTTGTAATGGGCCCTGTTGCCGCTTGTGGCAGGGGTTTTAATTCTCTCATAGTATCGCTGCAGAAGGGCCTGATCTGTTTCCGCCTCAAAGCCGCCGGTCAGCGCCTCAGGGTTATTTACCTCGGTAATACCCCCCAGGGTTACGGGCATACGGGTAATTTGGTTGGCAGGCACGTTGCCAATGATGCCGGCCAAGCTGCATTGTATTTTGATTAGCCCTACCCCTGAGATTGCCCCAGACTCCACTGCCTCGAAGGTAATTCCTCCCTGGGTTTCAAAGAGGGCCCCCTGGTGAATGGTTCCATTACCCTTGACCTGTAAAAAACCTGTAGCCCTTGTGGCTGGCTTTCGACTGATACCTGTTACCTGATGAATTCTTGCCTCAAGCTCCTCACCCGAAAGGTTTTCCAGCCTTAGCTTATCTACCACCTTCCCCAGGCTTCCATAGATTTCTTCCAGCTCCATGGCAGCGGGCATGGTGGCATCATAGATAAAGCTGCCCTGGGTTTTATCGTATTGGTCGCTGATTTCCTTCATCATGGCTTCATGTATTGCTTCCTTGGTTTTATCCTTAAACATTAAAAATCACCTCCTGATCGATGGAATGATTCACCTTAAAGGAAATAATCAACTGGGAGCTGTTCTTTACCAGCTGCCAGTCTGAAATATCGGTAATATGAGGATGGGCCAGAAGGGCTTCTGTCACCTCACGCTTTACCTCGCTCTTGATGAATTCCAGGGGCAAATTGTGCCCGATGATTAAATCCTCCAAAGAAATTCCATACTCCCTTGAATAAATGGAATATTTGTATTTGTCGGTTCTAAGTACCTTTTCAATCCATATCCTTAGGGCGGCTTCATTTTCTACAGCCACCAGCTTTCCATCCCTTAAGATAAAATCTCCCCTTTGAAAATCAAACAAAAAAGACTTCCCCATGGGTAAGTCCTGCTGTTCCTGTTCCGCTTCAATTTTTAAATAACCTATTTTAGGTAGCATTATAGCCTCACCGCCTTATCAATTACATAATAGCTTTGTTGATCCCTTGCAGCCATGAGAATTACCTCGTCCCCTGTTTTCAGCCCTGCTGCAAGGGTAAGCTGCCCCAAAGCACTGCAGGAGCTGTTGGTGCCGGCAAAGGTTAGCTCTCCTTTTAAGCTAAACTGTCTTTCATAATTATTTAGTAGGTGGGCAGAAAATATTAGATGCTGTCGAGTAAGGATAATTTTATCTCCCAGGGCAATTTTAATTTCTGGCAGAGGGGCAATGACCCGCCCCGTCTGTATAGGAGAAAACCGATCATTTTCCCTCTCCTTTAAAATTTTGGCCAGCTCAACAATTCCATTCATGGAGTCACCCCCAAATCTAAAGACATGGTATGGATACCATTTTTTACTGTATGGGTACAGCCTTTAATTAAATAGTCTCCTGTCATCCCCGTTATGGGCTCTTCTATCTCAATAATTCTGCCTGCCCTGATTCCGGCATCCCCCAGCATGGTAACGGAATTACTTTCCAGTATTTTTCCCATCTCCCTTAGCATTTCCTCTGCCATGCTTTTAGCCCTTGGCAGCTCATCCTCATCAATCTCCTCCACCTGCTGCAGCAATCCATACTTTTCAATTAGACTATTGTCTTGAACATGGGCAACCACCTGATTTTCATGAACAAGCTTGATACTGGTCTTGATGTCTTCAATCGATTGGCTCCTTGATGGGGATGAAATGGCCGCCTGCAGGTCATGGCCCTGTAGGTTTGAGGCCAATTTGAAATAACCTTTAACCTTAAGCTCCACTTGGGGATAGATGATTAGGCCATTTGCATGCATTTCCATATGATATTTTTGACCCGTTGCATAGGAAGCCGTGGTCAATATATCTTTGATTATATCGCTGATGACCATATCCTGATAAATTTTACTGATGGTTGCACCCATAGGGGGGATAAGGACTATGGGAATATTGTAATCCTTTAAAATTTCCGTTATGGCCTGGGAGGCCTCAATGGAATTGAATTGATAGACCCCCTCTGATTTATTCAGATAGAAGGCAAAATCCATTACCGTATATTGCCGGGGCTGGGTTTCATTAATTTGATTGGATACGATGATGCCCCGAAGGATTTCTTTGCCTTTTTTGAGTAAAACCATATCACCCAATTGGCAGGGGTCCTTCGGAATATATCGTGTATCTCCCCTTGCAAAATTAAAGGTCAGCTGCTGCCCCAGTTGGTCAACATGGCTTTCCCAGCTGATTTCCCCCACCATGGGGGTAAGATTTATCATTTCAGTTTCTTTAATTAGCCAAAGCTGATAATCCATATTACACCTGCCTTCTATCCAGCTGAATGAATTTGAATTCCTCTAGCGTCAAGGTGTAATGAATATCTTTGCTGCCCGGTTTAAGACCATAGGTAAAGTCTTCGATGGTACAGGCCATATTAATGGGCGTATTGGCAATTACAAGTCTGATGGGTATTCGCTTTGTCATCCATCCCTGGATTTTCTCAACGTATTCCCACCCCCACAGGCTGCGGCTTCTTAAAAAGGGGTAGTCCTGTCCTGGAAAAAAGGATTCCAGGGTTAAGGACTTTAGCCCTGCCAGACCGATGAGTTTAATATCCCCCTGGGTAATGGTTTGATAGTTCTCATTGTTGTGGGGTTCTTGTATGGTAAATTCTTGGGGTACAACGGGCAGCTGAATCACTTCTTCTCGGTTGTTAATGGAAAGAAAAATATCGATCATTTGTCTGCCCTCCTTACATATTAGACAGGGCCAATTTTAACTTTGGCACCATCTCATTGACCACATCGGCAGCTGTTAAATTGCTACCGTTGATGTTGATTGTAATATTACTACCATGATTGATTTTTTCAATCATCTGCTTTGATTTATCAGCGGGGATAATGGTTTCCCCCCGGCTGGTATACCTGATTTCGCCACCCCGTTCATGGATTAAGGCAAAGCCCTCCCGGGCATAGGCTGTACCCATGGCAAATTGGGGCAGGCTTATGGTAGGAATATTAATTTTAAATTCCTTTCCCCCCAACAGATTGGGCATTTTGAAATTTAGCTTGTTAAGCCCCTCTATAACTCCATTTATGAGGTCAATGGCAGGAGTAAAAAAGTTAACAATTCCTTCAAAGGCGCTGCTGAAGGTTTGATGGAAAAATTCAGCTACACCCCCGAAAATGCTTTTAATTGATTCCCATAGCATCAGGGCCTTTTCTTTGATGGTATCCCAGTTTTTGTACAGCAGCACTCCAATAGCTATTGCAGCCCCAATACCCAACGCTATCAATCCAAAAGAAGAATTCATAATCAGCATGGCATTATTAAGGCCTAGTGCTATGGTATTGGTTGTGGCAATGGCCAGGGCCCACAGTTTTGTTTTGAGGGTAGCCGCCATCATCCCAATTTTATAAACAGCTAAAGCACTAACGATACCATAAATCATTGGTTCAAAGATAGCCCAATTGTCTTTAATATTGTTGTATAATAGTAGAGCTATATCTATAATATCAGTGATAAAATTAGCCACTCCAGATAGCCCTTCTTCCTTTAGCCACTGCAAAATTGGTTGAGCTCCTTCAAAGGCGTTACCAAAAAATACACCTAAATTTTGAGCTGCGACCTTTACATCATCAATAACCACCTTTACACCCTCAATAACACGCTGATTACCAAGTATTCTTTCCTTCATGTTATTAAAGGCTTCTACACCCCAATCTTTAACCTTTAAGATTGTATTTCCGATTTTCTTAATCAAATCATCCACTAGGCTTAGATAAGGTGAAACATTGTCAATAGCTTTACTGACTCCATCAAAGGCCTTATCTGTAATCTGTCGGATTAATGGCATATATTGTACAAACCATTTAGCTAGTTTTCCTTGAAGCTCTATTACTGTTTTACCGACTTGTTCCTTTACGTCACTCCATGCATTTTTTAAATTTTGGACACTCCCTAGGTCTGTATCTGCCAATGTTTGACTGACTCCCCCTATATTTCTGTTAAGCACATCTGCTAAAGTTGCAGCCCTTTCAGCTTCAGACCCATACTTCAAAATGTCCTCCTGAACTTTGCTGAATTGTATACCCATGGTTTTTAAATCATCAGTTTGGCCACCCATTGCCTTTGCCAACAGATTTCCTACATCTGCTGCATCCTTTTGGGTTGCATTCAAGCCATGCTGATAGGCAAGCAAATCATTAATTCCAGGTAATAACTTTTCTATTGTCTCAGCCTGTAGACGGTAAGCAGCCAGCTGTCTTGCCCCCGACAATTGTACTTCATCACCAATTACACCTAAATTCTGCAATTGATTAGCATAGCTTTTTATACTGTCAATTTGAACATCAGTAGCTCCGTTTAATAGCTTCATGGCAGATTCCAGCTTCATTTCTGAATCTATTTGGGTTTTGGCAGCTAGAACACTTTCTTTGGCAATCTTTTTAACCTCTTTATATGCCACATTTCCATATTTTTTACTTAATTCTGATACCCCTTTTAGAAATCGTTTATAATACTGCACACCCGTTTCTTCATTGGAAGTAGACATTTTATCACCCTCTTTCTACGAGATCTATCATTTCCGCCCTTCTCTTTCCTCTTCAAAAAACAGCTCTAAGCTCGCCGATAAAAATAGTCTTTCATCATAGCTTAGATTAAGCAAGTATTCAAGTGAAAAACCTTTTTGAAGGTAGTGATGGAGCAAATAAAAATCTCCATCACTACGAATTAGTTTTTTAGGTCTTTAACCGCCTTAACCCTATCTGAATAACCGGCCATTTGTAGGCAGTAGCCTGAAATACTACCAATTTCCCCCGGTTCAAAGATTTTCTCAATGATATCGGTAGGTTCTACACATCCAAATTCCTCCTGCAGCTTTGAATCCTTAAGGTTGGGCTCGATTACACACTGATAGACAATTTGTAAATCTGCCCTATCCTGCGTACTTTCATCTTGAGCAGCAGTTAAGGCCTCCATACATAGGGCCCTGGTGGGCTTTTGAACGACAATATAGGAATTTAGCGAAGGAATATAGATTTCCTCGGTCATATTTTGCTTTTGTTTTAGCTGTTCCTTTTTCTTAATTAGATCGGTTAATGTTAGCTTTTTAACGCTCTTGTTTGACATAAAGCTCACCTCTATTCTTCAATTAGGTCTGGGAAGTCAAAGTCACTAAAACCAAAGGGAATATCCTCTTCGAGCTTTGCCTTTTGTTCAAAGGCCATAAGCATTACCTCTGAAAACCAGACATTGTATAGTACAACCCTTTGGGTACCATAGGCGTCTGGGTCTGCCAGCTTGGCCACAAGCTTTGATCGAACGTCTCTGCCCTCTTTAATGGCCATGGCTATTTTCTTCTGGGCCCTTGAGTACACTTTTTTCAGCTTCAGGGTACCTTCACCGCTCCAGCCCAACATTTTTGAATCCTTTGACAGGGAGCCTGCCATGTTGATTTCCTCTCGGTCGATGGTGATCTTCGCCTCAAAGCTTTCGATATCTGCCAAAAGCTCGCCATCCCACCAGACTGAACCAAATGTACCGTTTATTAATCGACTGCCTTCTAATTTTTTCATTGTCTATTCATCCTCTCTGTTTTTCTTTAAAGCATAATACTAAATTTAAGGTCTTCTACGGAATCTAGGAATTTAAGGTTACCCTTAACAAAAATGGTGCTTTGGAAGGATTTTTCTTTAATCTCCTGATCGTTCAAATCCTCTACAGAAATACCAATTCCTTGCCACGCCTGCCTTTGGGCCTCAATGTCGATAGATACGCTGTTTGGATAGGCCGGGTCAAGAATTTCTCCCTCTAAATCCTTTAAATAGGCATTGACTGCCGTTAGGAACAGTACCTGGTTATCGTAGGAATTGTTGACCTTGCCAATATATTCATCTTCAAAGGTGCGGGTAATGTCTTCCTTGACTAAATCCATTCCTTCAAGGATTTTAATTTTCTTGAATTCTGCCCCCTTTTCAACAGTGGTGGAGGTCAGGGAATTGACTGCCCTGGCGATTTTGATTTTTTCGCCGTCGTTGATTAAAATTAACTTACCTCCATCAATATCCTGATCAGGATCAGCGGATTCTGAAATGGCCTCTACCTCGGGTAATATATAGTAGGTGGCTGAACGGCTATAGGGAAGACCGGCTAAGATACCCGCAATCCGACAGCTGTATTGGGCGGCTGAATAGGCCTTGCCTGCCACAATAATATTTTCTGTAGTAAAGTTGATAATGCCCTCATCATCGGCCTCATGGTTTGCCACTACAGCCTTAAAGGTTTTGTGTTCATGCTGTCTTAAGCCCTTTATCCAGGTGGTCACCTCTGAGGAGGCTGCTTGATCAGGCACCGCAAGGTAATTAAATCGCTTGCTCTTTAGTCTGTTTAATGCTTCGCTGTAGCCCTCTGCAGTGGTATCAATTCTTTCAACAATGAGCTTCCAGGGATTCCCTAAGAAGGTTTTTTCAATTAAGTCCAGACTTTCTGGCGACCAATCGGCAGTATCTACATCAGCCAAGGCTTTATATTCCCTGGCTTCAAATTCCCCCTGATCATCCTTTAGAATTAGGGCCACAATGCCCTTTTGACTTCTTTCAATTGCACTGACTGACTTTGTTTTAAAAATAATATCAATTGTTGGTAAACCCATTTTTTCAACTTCCTTTCTCTTTTTATTTGTAGTTTAACTGCTGCATTAAATCTTGATTTTCATTAATCACCCTGGATTCGTGGTAGTTTAATGTAAACTCAAATTGAAAAACTTCATCGACTATTTTCGATGAAGTTTCTAATATTTTAATGGGGCGATTATTAATATTTAGGGTTAATTCAAATATTTCCTGGAGCCTCTCGATGATTTCCAGGGTTTCGTCAGATCCATTTTCCCCATTGAGGGGGTACAGATAGATTCTGGCGGTAACGCTTCTTTCGTAATTGTACAGGCCGCTGGTTTTGATTATGTTGTCAAGCTCAATGTAGATAGCGTTTGTGTCAAGGCCTTCGGGGCCTTTTTGGTGTAGTATTTGAAGCGTTGGTAAATTGTTTTGTATGGTTTGTTTGATGGTGTTTTTGATTTGTATTAGGGTTAGCATGGTTTTCTCCTTTTTAGGGGATTATATTTTAGGTAATTCTTTAATATATTTAGGTAACATATTTCAATATGTCTTGATATATTTGATTTTTCGTTGTCTTATAACGTTTCCTTGAATATAACTTAATTGTAGCTATATTGACCTTGGTTTATGCCAATCCAATAGCTTGAACTCCCTCTAATCTTACATTATAATTATCGGGCTCATAATAACTAAAGTCTGCTTCAACTACTAGCGATAGTGTTGTTCCAGTTTGTGAAAATGAATTTAATGCACACCAAACCATTCCTTCACCATTCATTTCCAAAGACATACTATCTCCAACTGTAAGCATCCCTCTAGCATATGCCGTCTCGGGGCTAGTACCGCCTGTCTGCCCGTTCATAATGTATGCTTCTAAAATAACTGTGTTGATATTAAAATTGAATAAAGTAGAATTAACCTCAATTACTGTTGGACCTGATCCGACAGATGGAAACTTGGATATGCTTACTCTAACTGATTTAAATTGTGACTGTAAACTTCCAACAACTCCACCAATATTAACTCCCTGCCTCACATTTCCAGGTATAAGGTTTGGAAAACTAGCGGTTACCTTTCCACTTCCATTGTGGTATCCAGCAGGTATTGTATACTGCCCTCCTTGGGCTGTAATAGTATTTGTGACTGCTCCTCTATTAGGCATGGTTCCGGTAATGGGTACGCCTTTAGAATATCCTTTTTTCCTGACAAAACATCACTAGCGAGTATAGTTCCGTCTGAAGTAAAGGTTCCTACACAGCCAGAATTTGTTGGTTGATTGTCACTTATGTTCACACCATGTTTTATATTTTCTGGAGATAAGTTCTTAATTACTGCACCAATACTATGTGCATTTGCATAATATCCAGGTGGAACAGTAATTAGCGTATTAACTCCATTCCAAATATTAGAGTTATTATAACAGTATACAGTACTTGCTTTAACTGGGTTCTGATTAGCACCTCCACCGCTGTAGTCTGCCATACCACCTGTTAATTTGATCTTAGGGTTTGTCGCATAATATGTCTTTCCACTTAATACATTAGCTTGTGTTGCATTCCCGGTTAATGCAAGAGTACCGGATAAAACACCTTCCTCCGTCCCTATTGTATAGCCCTGCATTACTTCTGCCTGGGTGGCTGTTCCGTATTCACCTCCTTCACCCTGTAATTGAAAATTTGAGGTTGATGCACTATAGCGCAGGGTTAACCTGGCTCCATTGGGTATTTTCCCTGCTGTTACTGGGTTCCCCTTCGCATCGACAATGGGTATTGCACCCAGACCATTCCAATTTAGGGTGGCGGCTCCGGTATTGGCTCGATTAGCCCGGATGACTATACCCATACCGTCAACATAAGCTGTCGGGGCTGGATCAGTAGTAACTATATAGGCATTACCTGTACCTGATGTCACACTATAGCCTGGTTTACGAACGTAATCTGATTCTTGTTGGGAAAGATTATCTTGCAATTGCTCAAAGCCTTCATCGACCTTGTCCCAGTTTTCATTCAGCATCGTTTCAATATTAAAGCTCATATCCCCATCTGTTTCTGGGTCAACCTTATATAATTTTAAATTTGGCGTTTGCTTCGCCATGGTTTTACACCTCCAGTTTGTTTAATTTATTGTCATAGATTTTTTTATTATTTTGATTGATAGTGTAATATCGTACTAGTTTCCTATTGCTTAATAGCCTCTGCCACTGCATCTTTCCAAAGGGAGGGTATCTGTTCCAACGTTCTAAGCCCCTTTTGAATCAGGCTTACGTATACCGCAACCATTAGGCTTCACCTCCTGCCAGTAGCTCGGCTATTTCAGCCAGAGCTAATTGTAAAGCTGTATAGTTTTCATCATTTTGTGTTCTTAAATCTGTTATAACTGCTTGTAGGCTACTGTTTTCTTCCTCCAAGTCTTGGATTCTTCGTTGAAGTACTTCAAAGGATACAGTAGGCTCATAGGTTTCCTGGCTCCACTGGTCACCTTCCCATTTTCGCCATAGGTAGGTTTGATTGTATTCAGGTAACTTGATATAGCCCGATAATCCTGCTGGAAGCAGTTCTGTTCGGGTTATAATTTCGGTACAGATTAAATTTTCGTTTAGTTTTGCGTAGTAAAGCATTTTTTATCATCCTTTCTTAATTTATCCAATTGCAATCCACCTAACAGTTGTTCCTTGTGGACCTGCATTATTGCAGGCTAGTTCAAAACCATTTGCGTATATTCCCTGTAAATACTGTTCATTAGTCACCTCATTAATGAATGCACCATGTAAATTTTCTCCTGTCATATTCACACCGAAACGCACCGGAACAATATCTTCATTAGCTACAGCATACCTAGTTGGGTCATCGCTTCTAAATACAAAAACCAGTTTAGGTTTAAATGGTAATGATCCCACACGTGCGACACTTTCCATCCACCCACTAGGTTGAAGATTTACCCTCACCGTCACTGTTGTACCTTCAATGATTCTCAGCATATTAGAACCATCTATAAGCGTACCAACTATCCCACCAATATTCACTCCCTGCCTCACATTACCAGGTATAAGGTTAGCAAAACTAGCTGTCACCACACCGCTCCCACTATGATACCCCTGGGGAATGGTATATTGCCCTCCCTGGGTCGTAATGGTATTTGTTACTGCCCCTCGGTTGGCCATGGTACCCGTTAGCCTTGATTTGGGGTTAGTATTGTAGAAGGTTCTTCCGCTTAATACTTGGGCTGCTGCTGCATCCCCTGTTAAGGCAAGAGTACCTGTAATTTTACTCTTGGGATTAGTGTTATAGAAGGTTTGACCTGCAATTACGTCCCCCGCTGCGGCATTCCCCGTAAGGGCAAGGGTACCGGGTAAAACCCCTTCCTCTGTTCCTATTGTATAGCCCTGCATCACCTCTGCCGGGGTGGCTGTTCCATACTCACCTCCTTCACCCTGTAATTGAAAATTTTCGGCTGCCGAGCTGTATCGAAGGGACAGCCTGGCCCCGTTGGGAATTTTCCCTGCTATTAAGGGGTTCCCCTTGGCATCGACAATGGGTACTGCTCCTAGGCCGTTCCAATTTAGGGTGGCGGCCCCGGTATTGGCCCGATTGGCCCGGATAACTATCCCCATACCATCTACATAGGCTGTGGGGGCAGGGTCTGTGGTGATGGTATAGGCATTGCCTGTGCCGGCTGTGACGGCATAACCAGGGTGCCTTACATAATCAGCCCTATGGGTCGTAATCTCTTGATGGACTTCTCCAATACTCTCATCCAAGCGATCCCAATTTTCATTCAACATTGTCTTCACATTAAAGGTCATCTCTCCATCGGTTTCAGGATTAACCTTATACAGGTTTAAATTTGGTGTTTGACTAGCCATGTTTTCTACCTCCTGCAAATTTGTGTAGGGGTTGATTTTGCAGCTCGTTAATGGTCATAACCCCATGGATTTCCTTAATTAAATAGTAGCTAAATTCATATAAAGCCTTTAAATGGGCCGGCTTAATTTCTTCAATGGCCCTTTTCAAATCCTCCAGGTTGGAGGGAATGCCCAGGGTATCTATAAATTTTACTCGAAAGGCGTACTGGTCAAAGTCTTCAGTTACCTGAACAGTTCCCCGGTCGTAGCTGTCGGCCACAGACTTGATTAGTTCCCTGGTGACCGTTGAATTTCCCCTGAGGCGGCCAATAATGGCGCTTCTTCTTTGATTAGGGGGCTTTGTTGGGTCAGTGGGAATTTCCAAAAAAACCTCCATGGCCCTCAGCCCCTCGTCGCTGGCGGTTTCTACAATTAGTTCAGCCTCCAGATGGTTGATTTCTTCCTGCAGCTGGTCTAATAGCTTGCCATAGACAGCCATTTCCTTGTGATTTAAGGTGTTTTTATCGTCTCGGTATAAACCGTAGGGCAATAGCTCCAGCATTTTTTCCTTATAGGACATTAATCTCACCTGCCTGGGCCACCACATCGCCGGCCAAGCTGATATTGGCGGTGGGCTCGATTATTTCTACATCCTCTACCTCTTCAAGCTTATATAATTCATTGATAAGGGCGGCAATTCTGACTGTACCGCCAATTTCAACAGACTCAATGGCCTCCCTGAGGGCTTCGACAACTCTATCGGTAATACCGGCCAGGGTATAGGAGCCGGCAGGGGTGATTTTGGCCACAACATCCACCAATTGAATTTGAGGTTTAATTACCAATACATCGGCACCAATGGGCCTGCGTTCATCTATATATTCCTGTACCGTATTGACCAATTCGTCGCTGGGCAGGCCTCCCGGGGTGGAAATTAAAACATCGACAGTACCTGGCCCCCGATTAAGGGGCAGTACCTTTACGCTAGATACCCCCTCCAGGGATAAAGCCCAATTTTCATAGTCTCTGCTGTTGCCACCCAATTGGGGGCTTCTGACCTTGTCTAAGAGCCGCTTCCGGTAGGCCCCTTCCTCCTCCAGGTCGGTTCCATCGGTAAAAGGCTCAAAATTGGTTACATATTCAATTCCTACAGGGGGGGTATTCAGTATGGTAAAGGCCCCGGCCTCTACATTCCCCTCTTTACCCGGCAGCTCGGCCTCGGCCTGGATATCCACAAAGGTTTCACCAGCCCTTAAAATGGCGTCTTCGGTGGTAAGGCCCCGGAGGGCCTTCTTGTTGTTTCGGTCCTCCGTTGAAAAGATGGTACCCTTGGGGATAAAATAGTCCTCCAGGGCGGCGGTGCTTCTTCCCATTTGCACCCTTCCCCGGGCCTTGTTGGGCTGCTTTCTGTCAACGCCATAAATAAAGCCGTGCAAATCAAGATATTGACCTGTAGCCGTTTGGGGAAAGGCCTGCTTTAAAATATACCCCTGATTATAGTAGAGGCCTTCGATCTGGGCCGCCAGCACCTTGGCCTTAATGGCAATATCTGAAGCCCCTGAGATTTGACTAACCCCCAATTGAAGAGCAAAATCTGAAAGCATTTGTTCTATAATTTCCTGCATGGTTTTTTGTATCATATGATCACCTCCAAGGAATCCTCTATTCCATTCCAACGGTAATAGACGGTCAAAAGTATACTTCTTCGGCTTCTCCATTGAATCTCTACACTTTCTACATCAACATCCTGCTCTACCGCCAGGGCCTCTCTGACATAGAGATCGGCCAGGGCCTTAACCTGTGAAGGCTTCGCCCGGTGAAGCTCTTTTAAATGACTTCCCAGCTCTTCATCATATTGAAAGCTGCCCTTTTCTATGGTCAGCCTCAGCATCAGCCTTTGTTTGACTGCCTCCTGCCCCAACACCAGCTTTAAATCCCCTAAGCCCTTTTTTACCAGATCTCTTTGATTAATTTGATAATCCATTTTTTCACCTGCCTATAGAACCTGGAAGGTTCCGTCTTGTTTTATGAGTAATCGGTTATTAATTAAAATGGTTCCGTCGTTTCTTAAGTGAAGGCTGGCGCCCCCCTGGGAATATAGCTGTATTTCCCCCGGAGGAACAGCTTCATCTACAATGGTTCCCAGGGCCACCGCCGCCTCTGCAAAATTCCAGTTCTTCATCAGCTGTACATTGCTTCCCCCCGGGGGGTTCCAGCGAATACCAAAGGGAGCAATCAAGGGTACCTCCCGATACTCTCCTGTTCCCAGGGCGTTAATGGTCTTCCCTGGACTGGTGACGGTGGTTATTTCCGACGCAATAGCGGTATGCCGCTGAATATCACGAATTCTGGCATTTCTAAAGCCCATTATAATCCCTCCCCTAATGGTCTTAATCGAATGATTTTTTCTTCGCCTATCCTGGTGTTTTTTCGGTGTTTAATGCCGACTATAAAAAAAACACCCTTCATTCCGGTGATATGATCCTCCAGATAGGCTGTTTCATTAATCTTTATTTGATGCTTTCCATTGATGGTTATTTCAATTTCGTGGCTTCCCTCAACTCGGTCTTTGATATACTTTTTGGCAAGGGCTTCTGCCTCGGCCACATTTTTGGTAAGGCCTGAATTGATGATGGCCCGCTTATGATACCCCTGACGCATCAAATCTTCATTTTGATGCTTTACTATAAAGGCTTTGCTGCCATGGCCCCTGACCCAAACCTCACCTTTTATTCTACTGCCCTTTATTTTATTTTGAAGCTGCTTGATTTTAATTGCATTGCCTAACTGATTGGAAAAATGATAAATTGGCTGCTTTTGATAATTTAAAGCCTCTGCAACGATGGCTCCATGGGCATCACACCAGAGCTTCATCTTAAGCCCTTCTGCCTCACGGTTCAGAGCGTCCCATATGCTATCGCCAGACTCAACTACAATTTTCTCGATCATTACATCTTGAGAAGATGCCACCTTAATTTCTTTAAAGCCATAGGGAGCAGATAGTTGTTTTAGGAATTCGCTGTATTTTAAACGATGATAGGTTCTGGGCTCGGCATCATTGTCAAGAAGCAATAGGCTTTTATCCCTTCCTGTGATTTCAATTGTTGAACCTGACGAATTCCAGCTTTCCTTTATATCATCAATAATCCCATTCAAAATTACTTCATTATTTTGCTCAATTTTAATGACATCATTTGGCCCAAGCATACCCCCATAGGCCCCCTTACCGGTTTCATCCACGGTATTTTCCAGTACAATATTAAAGTGATCAGCAGGAATATCAAGACTGGTTTCGATATAATATTCACTCATTCTTGATACTCTATATTGTTTTTGATTTCTCTTGCTTTCAACATGAACAAGCATTTTATCACCTACACTTTTATTTCTTGACCAGGATAAATCAAGTTAGGGTTTTTTATCTGGGGATTTTTTTCAGCCAGCTGCTGCCAGGTAGTGTTGTATACCTTGGCAATTTGCGAGAGGGTCTCTCCCCTTTTCACCACATGGATTGCAGCAGAAGACTGTGAAGTGCCTGATTCAGCCTGAGGCGACTCCTCTCGTGTCGTTTGTATTACCGTTAATACCTCTGGCTGAGGAATATGCTCGATAAAGCTAAAGCTATATCTGACATAATTAGGTGTCGGCTCCTGCTGAACCTCAAGCCTTGAAAAAACAGCCTGTTGAATTTGCCAGATGGGGTGAATCAGCGGCCCCGGCCCACGATTATAAAACACTGTGGCCAATTTTTTAAATTCTTCATAGGCCCCTTCCCCGATAAATTCGCCTTCACCGGAAACCTCCCTGGGTTTCATACCAGTATCGTCAATTTCATTAATATTGGTAAAGGGATAATGGTGAACAGCCGTATTCTTTTCAAATCGAATTGAATAGCTTCTGGGATTGTTGGGCCAGGTATAGGTTTTATATTTTAATGCTGATAATTTCAATTTAATTCCCCCTTATCCCATTCTGATGGCTTCCTTGCCATAGCGTATGCTGTCAATTTCATCAAAATTAGAAACCCATTCACTTATTTCTCGAGAATCAATAATCGTTGCACTGCTAGGGATATTTTTTCCATCAATGTTTACTTCTACAGAGAAGGATGGCTTCGTAATTATGCTCTGCTGTAGATTTTGATGTAAATTGATCTGCTGTTCCAGGCTTCGGTAATCTGTCAGGTTTTTAATTATTGGATTCTGGCTCTGATATTGCTTAAATCGTTCCATATTCTTTTCTTCTCGAAACTGTATAAATTTCTCTACCAGCGTGTCAGTTAAAGTACCATTGGAACCATGCTCAATCAAGTAATCCTTACCCTGGGCAATGTTTATCTCCATCTCACTCGCTAGGTTATTGACAAATTCCTGCATCGTTTCCTGGGTATGATATCTTTTATCAGCCGAAATTGATCTTACAAAATCTGTAATTTCTTGATATTGTTTTTGATCAATCTGATCAGAATTCTGCTCTTGAATTTTTTCAATTCGTTCATATCCTGAATATTCATCTAACGCCTTAATTTCTTGATAGGAAGGGTCATATTTTTGTAGTTTTTGACCAAGGGCTAATGTGCCATACATCATGCCTCCTGCTAAAATTCCTGGTAATAATGCAGGCGCTAGGGCCTTACCCATCAGCCTGGTTAAAACAATGCCCAGTTCTCCACCCGTAAACCCTAAAATTTTTCCTAGCGTATTAAGAAAATTTACCATAAAGACAAACTCCTTAGCATAACCATAAGCATTCTCCAATCCGCTTTTGCCCCCAGTGTCTGTAGGGCCTTCCCCAGGAAGAGAATAGTTCTGCTTTAAAGCTTCTATCAGTTCCCTTAAAGTTGGATTTAATTCATTCAGCTGTCTTAGAACGTCGTCTAATATCGGTGATGCTCCATTAGCCCCAATTGGAATACTGCTGTTGAGTTCAGCAGGATACATTTGGTTAAATGACTGAAGATATTGAAAGGCCTCTATGAGCTGATAAACTCCGTTTTCTAAATCCTTAACACTCCTCAGGGTGGTGGTTAAGTAGATACTGGACAAAACAGCTAGATTTCCTCCAAATATTTGCCCCCATCTGTCAGCTTCCTTTAGCCTGTGGCTCAGGGTCAAAACCGCCCCACCAGTTCTTTCAATACCCCACCAATCTAAATTTTCTATCAACCCAATTCCTTGATTGCTACTTTCCATTTTTCTCACCTACTCCCTTGCCTGTTTTTGAAAGGCATTATCATCAAATTGCTGATTAACTCCATGGAATTGATGGGTTAAAGCTGTTCCGCATCCCACGCACCGGGCTTCTTGAAGCGCTCCCTTACACTTGGGACAGAGGGAATCCATTCTTTCCTCCTGATCTAACTGCATATTGGCATAGATCCAGACTAATTGCCCCCCTGTGAGGCCTTTGAAGCTAGGGTCAGATGGAAGCGTTTTAAAATAGTCAGCAATTCTCCATCGAAGTCTTTCAAGGTCATCTGACCCAATTGCTTTTTTAGGGCTTCAAAGTCATCAGTGGTCATCATCTGTAAATCGGACTTCATCTCATTTTGTACCTCTAAATATATTTGATGAAGCTCGTATATCTCTAAGGGAGTCGATAACTCTTCAAGCTCTTCAATGGAGCTGATAAAGGGTTCTTTTAAGCTTTCTGGATTCCTCATGGCCAATTGCAATATATAAAGGTTTAATACCAAATCTGCTGTATTGAGATCCACCTGCTTATTTTTCAGATATTTCATTGCCCCTTCCCGGGCCTCAATAATTTCCCTGGAGCTTAGGGCCACCACCGCCACCTTTAAATCGGTACCGGGATAGTTCACAATCCGATGATTGGGTATTCCCTCCCGCAGCATTGCCAGCTTACTTTTTTCCATTTTTATCCCTCCTGGAATGGTTGATAAAAGGAGTAGCCGCAGCTACTCCCTATTTCATAATCCTCTTAAACTTGGCGGCGCTGAATTTAATATTTTCAACAACCTTGTCCTTCAGCTTTCCATCCTCTGAAATTTCGCTCCAATTGCAGCCCGAGTAAACCTCTGAACGGTCGGGCTTTTCAATAACAAACTCAAAATTTTCTAGCTCATCAAGGAAAATACCATCATTAATAGCCGCCTCTGTGGCATAGGCCTTTGAAATTTCCAGCTCATAATCGGTTGTTCCGCCGAAGGTGGCAATGGCCTCGTGCTCACCAAAGGCCTCTTGTCTTTTGACTTCCTTCTTTTTATTAACCCGATAGCTTTCAACGATGGCCACCTTTTTAGATGCACCATTATGGATAATTCTGAAATAAATATCATCACTGGTTGGTATTGTTGCAAACAGCTGTAAATCCATTATAAAGTTTTTCATTCTAAATCCCTCCTATACCAATGCTTTTCCATGAAGGAAGATTGTATTTAATGGTAGAACTACCTTGTAGCTATAGTAAACATGGAACCTGGACCGAAGATCAGCCTGCTGTTCAATTTTGGTGATAACAGGCTCTTCAATAATGGCCAGGGCCTCCTGTTCCTTTAGCCAGGCCATGGTATCGGCCTTAATTTCATTCATTACGCTTTGGCTTGCCTTCACCCTCGGATGCAGGGTAGCCAGACGATTTCTTAAGCCCTCATCAATATAATCCTTTACTTTGGCGACGGTTCCCTCTTGATAGATATCGTCTGCCACCGGCGGATTCACTTGGTCATTTTGGGTGTAGGTTGTCACCCACCGGTCAATGTAAATTCTGCCGTTGACGGCTCTGCAGGCGGCAACGCCCCCGCCATAAAGGGCTTCGTACTGGGCTTCTTCTAAGCGATTATAGAGGCCTCCAAAGAGGGAAGCAGGTAATTGTACGTTGTGAATGGGCATGGCAGGATCCAGCTCTAAAGCATCCTGGGCTGCGGCGGCGGCGGCTAAATAGACAGAGCTGTCATGGGCCGTACCATCAAGCCTTAAGGGTACACTTCCCCAAAGGGTTACTCTGCCGCTGTTGAGAGCTGCAGCCTGGTTTGTCATGGCTGATACCGAAAGCTCCTTATTCAGGCCCAGGTGGCATCTTCTTTCCTTTCGGTTTTCTGAAGCCGCCTCACAATGTAGCTTAATGGCCTGATGAATTTCTGGATCAGTCGTATCGCTGATCACAATTTTTACAGCCTCTTCATTGGCCAATAGATTCAGGGCTGCCTCATAATCGGCTTTGCTGATTCCCTCCTCTGACCCTAATACTGGTACGGCAATTATTCGATTTACACCGCTGAGGGTGACAATCTCAATCAGCTTAGCCATCTCACTGTCTTTCCCGAACAGCTCCTGGGCTTCCTCCTTCAGCTGAATACCATGGGCCTTGGCTTCACCGGTATAGACTGACTCATCTACAGTAGCCACAATCCCCACGGGCAGGCAGGTACCTGGAAAGCCCGATACCTCCTTTGATACAATGGATTCTGAAAATACACCGATACGTTGGGTGTTTTTAATTGACATGGTTTATTCCTCCCTTTTCAATTCTGTGTGGGGAATGATTTCCTCCACCATTTCGTAAATAAATTCCTTTTCCCAAAACAGTTGAAGCTTTAACTGACAGGTTAATTTCAACAGATTCTCCCGGGTAGATTCCTTTACTATTTTTTCTGTGTTAAAGCCCTTTAGATTGATTCCACGGGACTTCAAGGCCGCCTCATCAAAGGCAAAGATTTCTTCAAGGTGTTGTTGAAGGGTCTTAAGATCAGCCTCAGCTTCCCCTTGATTATTTTCCAGTATTTCGTTCCAAAGCTGCAATTGATAGGTGATTTGCAGCAGCCTGCCCCGTACTTCGATCATCCTGTTGCTTTCCTGATCGAATCTTTCCCCAAGATAATCTTGAAATGCCAGGGGTTCAACCTCCCTTTTCTCTTCAAGCACAACCATTAACGGCTGCACCAGAGGTAGCTGGGATTCTATTTCAACCTCCTGACCCAGAATGGTTATCTGGCCTAATGCTTCCTTTGCTTTTAAGTAATCGACTAAAAATGCATGACATGCCTCTGGTGAAGTTATCTTCATTTCACCACTCCTTGCTAGATGAATTATTGAGCCTACAGCTTACCTTTCTCTGCAGAGAAAAAAGGGTAAAATAAATGCCGCTCCTTGGTGGAGCAGCTTCAAGAATGCTTTCTTGATAATATTATGATATAACATTTTGAATGCTGTGGACGGTTGAAAAAGGGAAGCAAAACGGCTTGATGTCGGCTGTGGAAATATTAAAAAGGGGCATAAAATAAACCCCTGTTAATGGCTTGCCAGGGGCTGGCCGGCCTCAACAGGGGTTTAAAATGCCTTTCAATATGTAATTATTAGAAGCCCTGGGATTTCAACCAGGCATCTGCCTCTTTAGGGTCTGTAAAGGCCTGGGGATAAACGGTTCCCTTTACACTTCTATTCATTTGCATTTTAATGATGGCGCTTTCCACCAAAAGGGCGGCATGGGTTAGACCATTTTCCTCGCACCAAATATTCAGCTCTCCGATTTCATCTGTAATATTAGAGGTTCGATAACCAATTAGATCACAGTACTTAGCCCATTTTTTTCCTTTAATTAGGGGGCCTACCTTATTGATATAATCATTTTTAAATCTTTCAAAGTCTGATTTTTCCCATAATCCATTGGGATTTTCGTAAACAATTCTTCTTTGGGTGTCTACCTTGATTTCGTACTTGCCCTGTACATCTTTAATAACCATTTCAATTCCTCCTCAAATTTTTTTCATACACAGACTACCTTAGAAGGGTCGCCCATTAACTTGAAAGGCTTCAAAAACACGTGCCTTCCTTAGCCTACATGATTTCTTCGGCAGCCTGGCAGTCATAGAAGCTTCTGCTCCCTTAGACCCATAGCTTTGCGTCCTTACCTTTCGACAAGTTTGCCATTATCGCTCAAATCATATTATTTGAGGATACTGGTTTCATTGCTATTTTTCTACTTAATTCGACAATATTTGACGAATTCCTTCAAGCCATATCACTTTTTTAAAATAATTTTTCATTTATTTTAACCGATTGAACTGATATAATGTTCAATATTGTCATTAGACTTTTTTTGCTGAATGTACCATCGCAATGATTGACAAGGCTTTTTAGATATGTTTAAATTATAGCTATGCTTGTGGAATATTTATTTTCTATCTACTTAATTACTTCCTTGGATTGGAGGATTAAAGGATGAATAAAACTAAATTTTTAACCCAATCGGCCATGATCGCTACCATTTATGTGGTGATGGTGGAAGCCTTCAAGCCCTTTAGCTACGGTATTATGCAGGTTCGGGTGGCCGAGGCATTGACAGTATTGCCCTTTTTTACGCCTGCCGCCATACCTGGCCTGACCTTAGGGGTATTGATTTCTAACCTGCTGGGCCCCTATGGCCTGTTAGACATTGTATTGGGTACACTGGCCACCTTAATTGCTGCCTATCTTTCCTATAAAATGTCAAGAAAATCCCTGGTACCCCTTCCACCGGTTCTGGTGAATGCCGTAATCATTGGAGCAATGCTATACTATATCTTTTTAGGTACTCCCGATGCTATGCCCCTGCTGCCCATCATGGCCTGGGTAGGCCTGGGTCAGGCCATTGCCTGCTATGGTCTGGGGTATCCCTTAATGAAGGTTTTGGAAAGATATAAGGATAAAATATTTGGTCTACGTAAGGAAAATATTTAGTCTGTAAATTACAGAACTAGAACTAAAAGAGAGGCAGTGATAGCACCGCCTCTCTTTTTTTATTCTTCATAAATAATAGTACCGCTTTTTCCCACCAAGGCCTCTCGAGCCCTTTCAAGGGAGGCAATCACTGCCTTTCTTCCCTTTTTAGACTCGGCAAACTTGATGGCTGCCAACACCTTGGGAAGCATACTGCCCGGTGCAAAATGATTTTCCTTAATATAATCGTAGGCCTGACGGGTGGAAATTCGATCTAAATCCATTTGATTGGGTTTGCCGAAATTGATGGAAACCCGGTCTACGGCAGTTAAGACAAATAAATATTCTGCGTCTATAATTTCTGCCATCCTTTCACTGGCCAGGTCCTTATCAATCACGGCTGATACGCCCCTTAGGCCATGGCCCTCCCGAACAACGGGTATTCCTCCCCCGCCTACGGTAATTACCACATGCCCTTCCTCGATCAGGGTTTTGACAATGTCCTTTTCTACCACATCCACTGGAACAGGGGAGGGAACGACCCGTCTATATCCCCTGCCGGCATCCTCTGTCATCACGTAGCCCCGTTCCTTTTCCAGTTGAGCGGCGGCTTCCTTTGTATAAAAGCCTCCTATTGGTTTACTCGGATTTTGAAAGGCCTCATCGGTGGGAGAAACCACCACCTGGGTAATGACTGTAGCAACGGATTTTTTTATTCCACGACGGCCTAGCTCCTCACCCAGGGCATTTTGAAGGTGATAGCCAATATAGCCCTGGCTCATGGCCCCACACTCTGCAAAGGGCATGGGAGGAATTTCTGACACAGTACTGGATGCACTTTCCATAGCCATATTGATCATTCCCACCTGGGGCCCGTTACCATGGGCAATGATTACTTCATGGCCCTGTTCAATTAAGTCAACTATGGGCTTTGCGGTATCTTTAACCAGGGAAAGCTGCTCTGTGGGGGTATTCCCCAGGGCATTGCCTCCCAGGGCAATCATAATTCTACTCATGGCTGTTCCTCCTTTTAAGTTATTTGCTCATTTCCAGCAGGGCCTTTTCAAAGCAGTCCATAGGCGGATTCACCAGTCCTGCCCCCACCTGGCCGATTCCTGGCATTCGATGGGCCATACCGGTATTGATGATAGGCAATATACCTGTTTCCACCACCTTTATTACATCGATTCCAATGGCAGAGCCACGGAAATCCAGGGTGGGTATCGAGTAATTGGTGTTTTCTCCTGTAGTAATTTCATACATTGACTCGCTATAACCCAGGGCATCTGCCACAGTTCCGCCGACAAACTGAACAATGGCGGGGGCGCCGCCCATGACAAAGCCTCCAATACCCATGGTTTCGGTGATGGTACTGTCACCAATATCTGGGCTGGCATCCTCGGGTTTAAAGCCTGGGAACATCAGTCCTTGAATCATATTGGCAGGGCCTGTAAACCATTGATTTCCCAATCCACTGACCCGTATACCAAATTCTACCCCGTTTCGGGCCATAGCTGTGACGATGGTGGAATTTTCAACTCCATGGGCCGCATCGGTGGCTGCTTTACAGGCAGGCATGGATAGATTCAGGAAGTAGTGGTCATTTTCTTTCATAAAACCTAACACAGTCTTTATTACATCGATTGGCAAGCCTGTTTGTAAAATATAGGGCGTAATTTCCCTAAAGAAAAGACTGGTGGATGCTTTATTACGGTTATGACATTCGTCTCCCATATGAACCCCCTGGGAAATGATTGCCTTTAAGTCTATGCCTCCCGGTGTTAGCTTCAAGGCCTTTTTCAGAACCGGTGCCAGCTCCTTTTCCAGCCACTTTAGCCGGCGGATGACGATTTCGTCAAAGGCACCATATCGCAGTACCTTTCCCAGCCCCTCATTAATGGTACAGAAGGCATAGTTGCCATAGGTTTGGTTATAAACCACATGCACCGGCATGGAGGCCGATACCACCCCAGCCATGGGGCCCACGGTGTTATGCTCATGACAGGGAGCGAATTCTATTTCTCCGGAAGCGGCAAGGCTTCTGGCACTTTCCTCATCCTGGGCCAGCCCTTCATAAATCAGGGCTCCGATGATGGCTCCCTGCATGGGCCCGCTCATATTGCTCCAGCCAATGGGCGGACCGGCATGGAGAATTAAATTTTTCTTCATACCTGGTATCACCTGCAGGGCACGATCCACATCCACCAAAACCGGGTGGGAATTCATCATAATTTCCACGACCTTCTGATTGGCTTTTTGAATTTCTTCCCTTCTGCCTGCCAATTGATCCAGGGCTTCAATCAAAGCCTGGCTGCCCCCCGCCGGAGGAGCCCAATCCAATTGCAGCACCTCTTTTCCCTGCAGCAGCAGGTCATCTCGAAAATTACTTGTTCCTATATTGATAATCTTTAGTTCTTCAGTAAATAGCTGATTGATACTTTTCATCCTTAACCCCCCTCTATTGTAGAATCCTTGCGGCCATGTAGGCAGCCTCCACATTACTTTGTGCCACCAATACACCCTCTGTCTCCAGTAATTCAAGCTGACTGCGGTAACCCTGTTTATCCAGCTCGGTACCGCACAGATAAGCAATAAAGATAATACTTCTTCCTTCCTGGGAAGCCAGGGCCTTTGCTTCTTTTATGGTATCTAAGGTCACCCCCACCGGAGTTTCATGGGAGCCAAAGCCCAATTCAAAATCCAGCAGAATAACGCCTACGGTCTCGTCTTTAGCTTCCTGCTTAATTCGATCTAATCGAAGGGCCGGTTCAATCATGGGATGAGGCTTACCCAGGGTGAATTCATCCTCTCCCAGGTCCAGCAATACATTTCCGGTGTAACTGTCTAAATCCGCCAGGGCCTCCTGGGGTCTTTTACTGATATTACTCTTGATACTTCCCAGTTCTTTTCGCAAAATTGTCAGGGCTTCAGCACAGAGGGTTCCCCCACCGAAAAGTCCCCTAACATATTTTTGCTGGGGCTTTAAATTCCCCTTAGCCCTCTGAATGAATACTTCTACCTGGGCCCTTCGTTGGCTTTCCGCCTCTGAATTTAATTCATGGCCCGATGCCCTTACAGCCTTTTCAGCAGTATCATACAAATTGTAGGCAAAAATAAGATTGTCTGCTGCTATCCCTTCAGGGTCTCCTTCTAGGAAGCAAAGCACTACGGGTTTTTGCAGACTCTTTACCTGTTCTAAAATTCGCTCTTCCACCGATGGAGCCGGGGGCTTGGAAATTAAGACGATTACCTGGGTTTCCGGGTCCTGATCAAGGGCCTTTAGCCCCTGCAGCATCATAATACCGCCAATTTCTTCCTTTAAGTCCCTACCGCCTGTACCAATGGCCTGTGAAATGCCGCCCCCCAGTCGATGAATTTGTACCATGACCTCCTGTAACCCCGTACCCGAGGCGGCCACGATGCCAATTCCCCCCTTGCGAACCTGATTGGCAAAGCATAGACCTGTTTGGTTAATGGCTGCGGTTCCGCAGTCGGGCCCCATCATCAGCAGCCCCCTTTCCCGGGCCAGCTCCTTGAGTCTTCGTTCTTCCTCCAGGGTGACATTATCGCTGAACATCATTACATGGAGTCCATTTTCCAGGGCTATTTTAGCCTCTCTGGCAGCATATTGACCCGGAACGGAAATTACTGCCAAATTGGCCCCCTCCATTGTCTTAAGGGCCCCCGCTATGGTCTTGGGACTGGGGGCTTCGCCCTTATCCCTTCCCTTTTTTCTTGTATTGAGCAGCTCATCCACCTTTTTTTCGGCCGCCTCAAGGGCCCCTTGATGATCAGCCCTAATGGCAATAATTAAATCGTTGCCCCCGGCGTCCTGGGCTTCCTTGGTGGAGAGTCCCACCTTTTCCAAAAGCTCCTTATTCATTGGGGTGGCCATAGAAATAACGGCCTCCGTTACGCCCTCCATGGCCAGCACCTTACTTGATAATGACATTAAGGTAACTGAATCATAGTATGCATTTTTCTTGATAATGGTAATTTCCATCGTCATCCCTCCATTCTGTATTATTCATCATCCATTGAAATCCTGTGATCATACCGACGGCTATATCTGTACCGGAGGTAGAGCCCACCATCAACAGCTCGGCAAGGCATTTCCTTAATTGTTCAGAATCATTTACCATGAAGGCTTTAGCCAGCTCCTCAATTTGCTGTTTAAATTCACCTGCTACGGCGGCCGTAAGCATTTGGCGGCTTACGTCGGTAGTTACGGCACAGCTGTTTTTGACGGCAGCCTTCAGGGCATTGCTTATTTCTTCTGTTTCTTTAAAGGGAGCCAGCTCCAATGCCGCCATCAGACCTGTAATAAAATCGTCACCCGAAGGGGTTAGCCCAATGCCAAAGCCGATCAGGGACTTCACTGCCCCTTCAATGGTTCCTTTCCCAGAAAGTGCCCCTATTAATAAAGTGATTCGCTGGGCCAGCTCCCGTTCCATCAGAGTAGGGAAATTGTTTACATAACCTTGCATTTGGTGATAAAAATGGCTGCACCCCCCTGGGGCAGCCTGGGCCTTTAATTGGTTTTCCACCAGCTTGCAATTTTTAATCAGAATGTCGGCTGAAGGTCGAAGGTTCCTAAAACTTCTGTGTTGCCACAGCTTAATATTTGCCAGCTTGATTTCAATCGTTTCTCCAACCAAAATACTGCCCCTCTGCCTCCTCAACCTTTGACCCGGCAAGAGCCCCAGTTCCATTAGGGATTGACCGCCGGTATCAATTCGAAGGGTATAGGGGCCATTGTCGGTTTCTTGGCCCCCAATGGAATAGAGCTGGCCCTGAAGGCCACGAAGGTTCATTACGCTGGCGTAAACACTGTGGATTACCCCAAGGGTTTGGCCTTCCTTGTATTCCCGATAAAGCCCCTTAAAGTGCTTGTCCCAGGTCAGGGCAGTCAGGACCCGTTTCTTTTCCATTGTAATCCCTCCCTTCAATTTTTGTGTTTACTGCCGGGGCAGAAGCTGATCCATGGCAATGGCCACCAGGGATGCCGGTACGACTCCTGAAGTTAAAAATAGCTGTAAATCCTGATGAAGATATTGTACTGTTTCTGGTACAATGTTTAACCCAAGGCCGATTCCCAGGGAGACGGCAATAATCAGTAGATTACGGCTGTCGTACCTGACTTCCCTTAGGAGGGAAAGACCCGAAACCGCCACCATGGAGAACATGGCAACGGAGGCCCCGCCCAGTACAGGCCCAGGCATAATGGAAATCAGGGCGCTGAATTTGGGCAGCAGGGAAAGGATAATGAGGATAAAGGCGCCAATCTTCACCACGTGTCTGCTAAATACCCCGGTTAAGCTCACAACCCCTATATTTTGAGAATAGGAGGTATTGGGAAAGGCATTAAAGAGGGCTGCAAAGCTGCTGGCCAATCCATCGGCCATCACCCCGCCGCTCATTTCTCCCTGGGTGGCCTCCCGCCCCTCGGCACCGGCTGTTAAGGCCGATATGTCACCGATGGTTTCGATGGCGGTGGCAACATACATAAACATCATTGCCATTATGGCAGCCGGTTCAAAGCGCCATTGATACTGCAAGGGCATGGGTACCGAAACCCAGCTGGCTTGAGCCACCGGGGAAAAATCAATCAACCCCAATAGATGCGAAGCAAGATAGCCCACCAAAAGCCCCAACAGTATTGATGTGGATTTCAAAAATTTACTTCTGCTTTGATTGAATATAATAATCACGATTAAAACCAGTCCGGCAATCAAAAGGTTGACAGGATTCCCCATATCTTCGCTTCCTCCTGCAGCCTGTCTGATGCCAACGGGAATTAAGGTCAGCCCAATGGTCAATACTACAATTCCTGAAACCAAGGGGGTAAATATTTTTTTTAAACGAATCAGGTTTTTCCCCAGGAAGGCTTCAAAGAATCCCCCTACAAAGGCGGCACCGTAGACGGCACCAATACCGTATTGCCTGCCAATGGCCAGCACTGTGGGTAAAAAGGCATTGCTGGTTCCCATTACAATGGGGAGGCCCGACCCAATTAATTTATTTTTTCTAATCTGCAAAAGGGTTGTTACCCCTGCCACCAAGAGGGCACATTGAATCAAAAAGGTACTTTCTGTATTACCCATCCCCAAAAGCCCCGCCAATAACAATGGAACGGTGATATTGGCAGTAAACATGGCCAATATATGCTGTAGGGCAAGGGGAATTCCCTTTGGGAGCCTTGGTTTATCCTCAATTCCATAAATTATGTCTATTTGCGTGGATTTTTTCTCCATCATAGACCACCTCCAATCGGCCTTCAATCTGGTTATCAGAATAGAAAAACCTGTGGGCTTATACTATTATCACTGCTAAAATAATTAAGAGAACCAGTGCCCCTAATACATATTTTAAATTTCCTTTAATAATATCAATGATTTCCAGATCAAAGCCCTTTGCCAAGGCCGCTACGTTAATTTGAACCGGGCTGATCTGGGTTCCCAGCCCCGTGGCGATGGCAACAAAGCCCATGGCTTCAGAGGGTAGCCCCAGCACTGACAGGGTTGGTAAAATTAAGGTCAATACCCCGGCGGTGAAGGCCCCTGAGGGGATGGCGATTAAGAAGGCCACAATTATCGCTGCCGGCACAATGATTGGTTGAGGTGCCTTGTCTACAAGGGCTGCCAATTGTTGAAAGGTGCCTAATTCAGCAATCATATTGATGAAGGATAAAAATATCCCCACAGCAAAGAGTGTTGTCAAAATAAATCTCGAACCCTCTATTAAGGCTTCCGAAGTCTCATCAGTATTTAAAGGTGTCAATAGAACGGTTAAGACAGCAGTTATAATTACGGAAGTAGCTGGTGAGAATAAGCTGATTCCAATTAATGTGTTAATATAGCTCCCTGCCACCACCATGGTCAAAAGGGCTATGGCTGGAATTGCCTTTTTAATCAATACAGAGGTGGATTCTGATTCCTGATGCTTGGTATCTTCCTTTCCAGCCTGAATCATAGCACCTCGCTTGTAGACTCCGTAGACTGCCAGCAGGGCAGCCAGTATATAGAAGGCTATGGTGTAGGGCATCATGGCTGTGGCATGGGCTGCCACCTCTCTACCGGCACTTTCTGCGGCTAAAATGGTTTCAGTGGAGGCCGGCGAAGTGGTAAACCCGACTGCCGTGGCGATGGCCATGGCTGCCACAACCTCTGGTATGGCCCCAAGGGCTGCGGCCATTAGCGGGGCTGTTACCATGGTGTTTCCTGCCCCCATCCCTGCCATATAGGTGGCAAAGGCCTGGATCAGCACGATGATACCGGCTAGAATACTGATTTTACCCTTTAAGCCTCGCTTGGCCAGCTCTACCAGTGCCTGGATACTGCCGGCCTTAGAAACCATGACGGCAGCTGCGGCATAAAGGATTGGAACGGTGATACTGAGCATATTGGATATACCGCCGATGAATATTCCTGATGCTTCTCCGATGGAAATTCTACCGAAGATCATTGCCAGGATTCCGCCCACAAGGCCAGCAAACAGCATGTGCTTTTTCATAAACAGCATGACCAGAATTACAATCAAGGGCAGTACACTAATTAATAGTTCCATCGATTTTCCCCCTTTCTAATTCCTTCACTTTATTATTTTTCAATGATAACGGCCACAGGTCCGCCTCCTGCTGGGCCTTGATGCTCTGCCCCTCCAGAGACATAGACCATGGGGTCACCAACAATGGAGGCAATTACACCATTTACGACAGCCCTTGCATGTCGGGTATGGTTAATATCTGAATCTGTCAGCATCGTATTTCTTCTTCCCCTTACATAGCCATCGGGGGAAGCCTCTGCCTTAGCCAGAATATTAATAATTTTTTTCTTGTCATCTTCAGTGGGTAATTGATTGACTGCCAGTCCACTGTCTTTAATGGCCTCTATTACCCCCTCCAGGTCTATGGCGTCCTTCATGATACTATGGCCAATACGATATTTACTTACAGATTTTTGAGAGTTACCCATTAGGATAATTTCACAGTTTAATAGCTCTACCCCGGCAGAGGTGGAAGCAACCTGTGAGTACAGCGACCAGTCCTTTAGAATGGAATCTTCCGTTACAGCGTCGGCTTCCACTTCATCCAGGGCAACGGCTACCCCAAGGGCCGATGCTCCCCTTGTATAGCCCATTGACTTATAGGTATCCTCTACAACAACTTTTTTACCTCTCCTTTGGGCATCTATGATTCTGTCAGAGGTTAGCAGGGGACATTTAATTTGAACAAAGTGAACATCTTTTTTGTCCTCTATCCCTGCAGATTTAATCAGCTCTAGTACAACCTTCTTCACTTCTTCCACCATCACCAGGGTTCCCATCTCTTCCGGCAAAAAATCTCTGGTGAATCCAACGCCAATGGCCAGGGATTTTCCAGCCTGGGCCTCTGCTTGTACTTCTGATTTTGTAAAGATTGTGGCATGGGGTGACATGACTCCCTCGGTGCCCCCCGACATAACAAAGGCAACTCGTTTTTCAATTTCCTCACCGGGTATATTCAGCACTTCAGCCAGATAAGTTCTAAAGGCCATTGTGGTGAAGCCCCTTGTAAAGTCATTGACACAACCGTTCCCTTCGGTTTTTCCAAGAATGGCTACAATATCCCGGGGGTCAATTTCCCCCTGGTCAATAAGCTTTTTTAGTCCTGTGACATCATCGGGTGCAGCCATGGAAATTTTGAATACGTTTACATCCATCATTGAACTCATCCTTTCTAATCCCTCTGGTTTTCATTGCAATTGTAATATCTGTATTATTTGCAAAAGTCCTTCAAAACATATCTTTAAATTAAACCTTTGGTTTACTCAAATCATATCATGGTGGTTTTTCAGAGTCATCATAATATTTAGACAAAAAAACAGGCACTTAATTGTCACCTGTTGCCAATCAAGCGCCGCTGGAAAACGTTTTTAATTGTGATTAATATACATTTAAAGCTGATGATTAGCCCTTAGCCAGAGGTAAATATTGTAGGCTAAAACCAATTCACCAATTTGAAGGCCATTTTCAAATTGAACCCCTAGCTCTTTGATTTTTTCAACCCGGTATCTCAAGGTATTGTAGTGTACATAAAGCCTTTCTGCTGCCCTTTTTGCATTAAAGTTTTCTTCCATCAGTACCCTAAGGGTGTTCATCAGATCCGTTTCGTTGGCTTGATCATACGCCATTAACCGGCCAAGCCTATCGGTCATGAATCGCCTTAATAGGTCGGGCTCTTTAATTTCTTTGATGAGGTGAAACATTTGATAGTCGTCATAATGGCTAACAAAGGAGCCCTTGTTAAGGATGGCTCCTAAATTCAAGGTGTCCTGGGCCTCTCGATAGGCCTGGGGAAAGCGATTAATATTTTCTATAATGTCAGATATGCCGATTCCCAGCTTTCCATCATGCTTGTAGCTTTCAATAATGCTTCTTCCAATTTCCATACAGGATTCCTTGATACTATTAATAAAAAGTGCATTCACAAAAACCACCAGGGAATCGTCTAAGTAAATGGTTTTAATTCGATTGGTATTGATGGAAAGTCTTTTGGAAAAGGTTCCTTCAACAATCCCTGAACCAATTAGATATTCATAGCGACGTTTTTTCATCAGCTCATTTTCTTCAAACACTCGAATCACCCCAATAACCTGGGGAAATTCCAAGCTCCAGCCGAAGGCCTTGGCCTTATTGATGGTTTCCAGCTGGGATTTTATTTTTCCCTGTAGTATATCTCGAATGAAGGCATCCTGAAAGTTTTTTTCCTTTTCCAATACCGCATTGTTTTTGTAAAAAACTGAGGCAATCAATAGGGCGGCTTGCTCGACGGCCACCAGCAGATTAGGGTTATTACCGTCTCCTTTAAGTAATACAATATAGCCAAAGCCGGTTTTTCCGGCCTTGATGGAATATTCGATGTAGCGGTCTCCAAGGTATTCCCTGTCATTCACTTTGATACGAAGGGCGGCATTCTCCCGCTGATTTCCTTCCAGGGGGTGAAGGGAAATTTGCTGATTTTCCAGCTCCTGGGACAGGCTGATGATTTCTCGATTCCGGTCTAACAGCAATATCGGGTATCCCACCATTTTTGCCAGACTGTCGATAAGGGTCTTGATATCGGCTCCCCTTAAAAATAAATTCATCAGTTCCTCATGAACAAAGTTTCTGAACTTCAATGTATTAATATGCTTATTTAAAGCTAATTCAAGTATTTGATTCACCAGGGTCGACAAATTTGCATCGGGGGGAAGCTCAATTACCGGAAAGTTCAATTCATTGGCCTGTTGTAGCATGATTGCCGGTATTTCTTTGACATATCGAATAGGTTTAATACAGATTCCCGCCAGATTTTTCTCTGCCAGCTTTGGAATTAGTGTCTTAATTGCCTCCTCATTGTTATAAATTGGGTAAAGGGTGGTAATTAAGAGATTGTTGGCATCTACATAATTAAAGATATCTGGCACCTCCATCAGGGAGGCATGATTGATGATATTATGAATCCCCTTGCTGCCCGCCACAATTCGAGCTCCCTTAAAGCTGCTTAGCGTTAAAACTGAAGCCACTGTTATGGTCATAGCCATCACTCCCTTCCTTTTAGAAAATGAAATATCTTATTGTAGCATATTATACCCAATTAGTATAATCAAATCGTTTTTATGATGATTATCAACATGAAAAAGAGCAGTCCATTGGTGAATGGATTCTGCTCTTCTAAAGGTTTTTTCTTTTTAATGATGGGCGGCGTTGGTAATGGTCACCACCATGCTTACCTCACCGGATGCATTGGCCCGGTTAAAAAGTGCCCTGAGGCTATTCCAGACCTGTTCCTCGGTTCCATGGATATGGGTATCCATTGAACCCACCTGATACTCTACTCCATGATTTTCCAGGGCATTAATTGAGCTGGTGATAATTTCACTGGCCTGGGTTGTCTTTAATGGGTATAAGGCTACCTCTGCATGGATCATGGCTAAAGCCCTCCTTTATCATAATGTAATTATATTATGGGATAATTACCGGTGTATTATCCATGGGGTATGATTATAGACGAAAAATGCTAAAAAACCGGAAAGCATACATAAAAGGTGGTTCCCACCCCAAGCTGACTTTCCACATCGATTTTTCCATTGTGCAGCTGAACAAGCTGTTTGACTATCACTAAGCCAAGGCCACTGCCCTGTTGCTTATTATTGCTCTTCTGACTCTTATTTCGATAGAATCTATCCCAAATATGGGGTAAATCTTCATTGGATATTCCTGTACCATTGTCCTTAATACTGAGAATTACCTCACCCCCGGAGACTTTAACTTTAACCTTGATTTCTCCATTAGCCGTGGCATTGATGGCATTTTGCAGCAGATTTTTAATTACCTGTTCGATTCGATCGATATCGCCCATAATCATGGCCTGGTCAATGCCTTCCTCAAATATAATTGTTGAACCCACGGATTGAGCCATTGCTTCCATAGATTCAACAACCTTCTCTACCAACGATATTAAATTAAAGGGAAGTTTATTAAGACTGATGCAGCCAGTTTCTAATCGGCTTAGCTGTAGCATATCATCAACTAATCTGTTTATATGTATCGTTTGAGTATAAATAATTTTCAGATACTTTTCAAGTAAATCCTGATCTTCAACTACGCCATCCTGAATAGCCTCTACAAAGCCTTGTATAGCAGTTAAGGGTGTACAGAGCTCATGGGATATTTCAGCAAAAAGCTTTGTTCTTTCTTCTTCTACACTCTGATTTTCCTTCTGCATTCTTTGCATCGCTTCGGCTAGTTTATTAAATTGATTAATTAATACCTTAACTTCATCGAGGCTAGAATTATCCTCATGAATAACATAGTTTCCGCTGTTTAGTTCAGCTATAGAGGTAGTTAACCTTGAAATAGGCCTGGAAATATGTATGGCCTGGTAGACAGAAGCAACTATAATAAAAAGCAGTAGAAAAATTCCTCCCAGTATTAGATACGAACGCATTCTGATTCTATTAAGATCAATATTGGATTTTTTTACTTCTAACAAAATACCGTTTACAATAGTATCTTTACTGTCTCCCATGGGAATGGCTGCTATAAATTCCAATTCTTCCGTCTCTTGATTAATTTTTTTTTCTGAAATAGTTTCACCACTTGTGATGGTCTCAATATATTTTTTATCTACCTGGGCCCCTGGTACGATTTCTTGTTTTGCAGATGTAGCTACGATATTACCTTTGTTATCAAAGACTAATATTTTTACATCAAAGAGATCAGATAAAAATTTGAGCTGCTCCTGTTGCGTTACGTTGATGTTGGTACCTTTGTTTTCAGACAGAATCATACTTTCTAAATGATCTTGCTGCAGTAATGCAAAATTTACTCGTTTAGCCTTTCGGAATAATTCCTGTTGAATCTGGCTGTGGGTTACCTGCTTTACTGAAAAGTCAAAAAATATGATTACGGTAATCAGACAGATCACAAAGCAGATTACATTCGAAAATAAGACTCTTGTATAAATATTCTTATTAAACTGCTCTAGCATAAATTGCTTAAAGGCCAATCCGACTTTGCAGATTATTTCAAAGAGCCTTCTTAGTAGCTTCTGCACCTGTGATATATGCTTATTCATAAGCTACTTCCTTTAATTTGGACGGAGCGGTAAATTGATAACCGACACCCCAGATTGTTGTCAAATATTCATGCTTTAAAGGAGTTAGCTTTTTTCTTAGCCTTCGTACATGAACATCTACCGTACGCTGATCCCCAAAATAGTCATATCCCCAAACAGCAGACAAAAGGTTTTCTCTCGAAAAGACACGCAGCGGATTCTGTGCAAGATAATATAGCAGATCGAACTCTTTAGGTGTGACCTCCACTTGTTTATCATTAATAAACACTTTTCTGATATCTGGCCTAATCTCTAGTCCTGGGTATTTTATATTTACATTCCCCAATGTATCAGGTATTTTAGTTCGACGTAGTACAGCTTTGACCCTAGCCACCAATTCCCTGGGACTAAAGGGCTTTGCTACATAGTCATCAGCTCCCATTTCCAGTCCCAGAACCCGATCAGCCTCCTCGCCTTTAGCAGTAAGCATGATTATGGGAATCATACGTATCTTTCTTAAATCATGGCACAGGGTCAATCCATCCTTCCCAGGAAGCATAATATCCAGAATAATAACATCAGGATTTTCTCTTTTAAAAGCTGACAATACTAGATCTCCATTATTTGCTCCTATTACTTCAAAGCCTTCCTTTTCACTGTATAATCTTACTAATTCTAATATGTTTGGATCATCATCCACAACCAAGACCTTACCTTGATAGTTCAACGCTAATCACCTCCGTTACGATACTAACAATTTACGCTTCAATCTAAGCTGACTCATACCAATTCTTTGACAGCATTACACCTCCCTGCCATTGCTGTTGAAGCCAAATTCTAGTAATTTAGGTTTTGACGATTTCACGTCACGTTCTTTTCAAAGTCTTTGTGATCATAAAATATCATAAGTTCTTGAAAAAATAGTCTTAACTTGTTCCCCATTCACTTTTTGGGATTCATTTCATTTACTAATAATCAAATACTGGCATAGTTGAAAATGCATTTTAATTATATCATTAGGTATTAACATTATACTAGTACGATAGTTCTCGAAAATTTAAGCATAATAAATATTTATTTGTTAAAAAGATTATTTATTCATAAAATCACTACATTAAATCCCTTCTATATAAAGAATTAAAAAGAAATACCCGTATTGAATCTTAAAATTTTAAAATGTATAAATATAAATTTTGGTAACAAATTATAACAATTTAGAAACAATTGTTAAAGAATTGGCAATGTACTGGAAATAATATTCTTCTATAATTATTTACAGAGATTCACTTTTATGGTAAGTGAATCAAGGCTTAGATGGAGCAAAATGCTGAATAGGAGATGAGACAATGCTAAGAAGGCAGCTTATTTGTGGATTCCCATAAAATATTTAAGGTAACAAAAAATGTACCAAAACCGTATTTTATTATTTGGCTTAAAAATGGACAAGCAATTAAAATTTAAGGGCAAATTACCTATTGCCTTAGAAGAATGAGACTAAGAGGAGGTTATGGTTCACTGGAAAGGGATCGACAAATTAATAATCTATCTTAACAGGACATCTACGGATCGATAAATGACAAAGTAGGAGGGGTTAAATTGGTTATAGTAATCTTTTTATTTCTTGTTCTGCTGTTGCTGGGGATATTGGAACGAGTCAATCATAATAAGAATTTATCTAAGATAAATACCCGTATTAACGTTAACGGAACAAGAGGTAAATCTACTGTTACAAGACTAATAACCGGAGTATTAAAGGAAGCTGGTATTAAAGTAGTGGGGAAAACCACCGGAACAAGTGCAAGAATTATATATTGGAACAAAGATGAGGAAAAACCAATAACCCGTGGTCCCTTAGGGCCAAATATTATTGAACAAAAAAAAGTTGTCAGGGAGGCCGCCAAACTGGAAGCAGAAGCCTTTGTTACAGAATGTATGGCAGTCAACCCCGATTATCAAATTACTTTTCAAAATAGCCTGGTTAAAGCGACTATTGGTGTTATCGTGAATGTACGGGAGGATCATTTAGATTTATGCGGTCCTACATTAGATTTTATCGCTGAATCCTTTACCTCCACCATTCCCCAGGACGGTTATTTAATCATTACGGATAGTAAGTATAATGATTATTTTATAAAAATAGCGGAAAAACGGAATTGCAAAACAATTATTGCAGATGAATCTAAAATCCCCAGTGGGTATTTAGATAAGTTCGGATACATTATTTTTCCTGAAAATGTTTCCATTGCCCTGGCTGTAGCTGAAGCTTTAAATATTGATAGAGATATTGCGCTAAGGGGCATGTTGAATGCTAACCCTGATCCCGGAGCCCTGAGTATCTATCCTATTGGAAAAGAAAACAACGGTTATTTCGTTAATGGCTTTGCGGCCAATGATCCAAATTCAACTTTATTTATATGGAATCACATTCAAAGTATCGGATATCAGACAGATAAAAATCTAATTCTAGTAAATTGCCGCCCCGACAGGGTTGATCGAACAATACAATTTGCAGAGGATGTTCTACCTAACATGGATATCGATATATTGGTGGTTATGGGTGAGAATACTAAGCCCATCACCGAGGCCCTGAATAAGAAAAGCATAACTGCCAAAGAGTACATAAACCTAGAAGGCTTAACACCCCATGAGGTTTTCAATGAAATAGAAAAATACTTTTCTAATCGTGTGGTATACGGAGTTGGAAATATTCATGGTGGTGGTGAAGAAATTGCTGAATTGATAATAGAAGAATCAGCTATTCTTTGCAAAAGCGCTTAGGCTAACCAATTTAAGGAGGTATGTGATTTGATTACAACAGATATCTACATAGCAATCATTATAGGGATTATTTTAAGTCTATTGTTCACCGAGCTGACTGGCGTAATGCCGGCAGGTTTGGTGGTGCCGGGATACTTATCGTTAATGATGGGACAACCACAGACCATATTATTAATATTTCTGATAAGTTTAGTCACTTACCTGATCGTTACCCATGGTATTGCAAGGATTACCATTCTATACGGAAAAAGAAAATTTACAGCCATGATCACGATCGCCATCATTATTAAATATGCCCTCAGCTTTGCGCTTCCAGAGGCCTATCTAGGTATCATCGGGCTGGCAGCCATGGGTGCTGTGATTCCGGGACTTATAGCCAATACAATTCAAAGACAGGGATTAGTCTCTACTGTTACCAGTACAGGACTGCTGACTATTATCACCTATCTTGCAACCCTGTCAGTTCGATTTATCGGTTAAGGAGGTGAGGAACATGAAAGGCCTGTCATTAAAAGAAAAATACCTATATTTTATTAAGGTCAGCAAGAAAAATACAAGCTCTCAGGTAGTTGCAACTTTTTCAATTTGCATGGCCCTGATGCTGTTAAAGTTCATTTAGTGGCGTAACTGCTTGGCCTCGTAAGCCCTACCCTTGATAGGAGGTGATTCAAAAATGAGGTAGTGTACCAAGGCTATAACAACCATTCTATTAAAAGGAGGAAGAAAAAAATGAAAAAAACCCGTGTTCTTCTAATCATTTGCTTGGCTTGTCTTACCTTAGCAGGAAGCTTTGCCTATGCTTCATCCTCATTGGGTATTTATCGAAATTTTGCAGAATTGAGCCAAAATGAAACAAAAGATGTTGATTATAAGATTACAAGCAGCAACAAGAACAGTGATATGACCATATTTACCATTCATGGCGGTGCTATTGCAAAGGGTACCTCTGAGTTAGTTACTGCTTTGGCCAACAAAGGAGGATTTAACCACTATCTATTTGAAGGTACAAAGCCAGCTGACAATCTGTCGCTGCACCTAACTTCCACCCGATTTGATGAACCAACAGCCCTGAATATGATTAAAAACTCAAAATATACCGTTTCCTTTATTGGCATAAAGGAAGAAGATGCGATGATCACCTATGTTGGAGGTCAAAACAAGCTGTTGGCCAGATTAATAACATTACATCTTCAATCGGCAGGCTTTAGTGTTCAAGATTCACCTTATGTTCCTACCAATATTGCCGGGGTTCTCAGCAGTAATATTGTCAACCAAAATAAGCTGCTATTCGATGAACAAAAATTAGGCGGAGTACAAATAGCCGTATCTAAAGGTTTAAGAGATTTACTTTTAGAGGACGAGGTATCCTTCCAATCATACATTGCCAACCTAAATAAGGCCCTAAGTAATAGCTGGCCATTGGCAGCCAATATTTTAGAATCTCGTACCGGCAATGCAAGTCCAAGCTTTAGAGCCTTAGAAAAGGCCAGCAAAAATGCTTCATTCAATAGAAATGATAAAGATAAAGTGATTAAAGAGGTTTTAGAAAACAGCTTTAATTCACCGGAAGAATTATTAACTAAGCTGCAGGAAGCAGCAGGAAAGTAATTAACGATGCAACCCACACGAAACCATCGTGTTATACCCCTATTCCCATTTCTACTCAATTTAAAAGAGATTAGAATACAATCAATCTTTAAAAAGTGAAAGGATTGATTAAAAAGGCCACTTTCTAGGCAGAGAAAGTGGCTTCTTTTTATGTGCATCATTTATTTAAATACCAGTGGCATTTAGGGCCTCCATTAAGGCATTTACGTACCTATCTAGCACATCCCTTTTCCCATTAGGCTGCAGAAAGTGAGCCCTTAGGCCTTCAGATATTTCCAACTGAACCCCTTTCTTTCTTGCATTGCGGTTAACGATATTAGATTTGTGTACCCCGGCTAAATGCTTAGGCGGGTCTAATACGGTAAATCCATGGCTTTCAAGGGTATACCTGATTTTCTCAACCAACTCCTGATCTAATCCGCCAACATAGGTAAATTCATCTTTGCCACTGGTTCCATGGATCGATACTGTAATTTCAGATTTGGAAACCATATCAAGGGCCATAGGTTCATCAAAGCAAGTAGAATCAATATGAAGAAGTGAATTATTCTTCTTTTTTATTCCTTCAAAGGAATAAAAATTATAATTGCCCAGGGATGCCAATTCATAGGCTAATTCAGAGCTGCCCTTTTCTATTTTGCCGCCATGAATTGCAATAATAGCAATATTTGAATCAGAATAGGCCCCAGTAATTCTATAATCTGTATTTTTCTCTTTATTTAATTTTAGTTCCTTAAAATCGCCGAATCGATCAGTTACAGCAAAGGACTTGATTTTAAAAAGTATAATCATGATCATGATAAAAGCTATCATAAATCTTATAACATTATTTCTCATATTCACATCCCCCCTATAGGCATTTAACCTACTAAAAAACATTAAAGATTTAAGGTTTATTTGGCTTAAAATGCATTTTAATTATATCATCGGTATTGATATTATACCAGTATGCTAACCGCCTTATCTGGGGAAGTGGTGAATATTTATTAATCTAGCAATATACTAATGTACCATGGATATTAATACAATTCGGTTAAATTCTAATTTATAACAAAACTCACGTAATAAGGATTAAAAGATAATTGTATAAATATAAATTCCGGTAACAATGTTTAATACCTTTGTAACAAATGTTCAAATTTTATCCCCCAGCCTGGGCCGGCTGGGGGAATCTATTTTAAGGATGAGAAACAATTAAGGTACATTTCCCTTCTATGGAAAATTGATCAATGGTCGAGGGTAATATAAAGTGCTGGCCTATAGCAAGCTCATAGGTGCTTTCTTGATGCTGCAGCCTGCCTTGCCCCTTGATTACACTGCATAGAAGAAAGGAACCTTCCCTTTCAAGGCTTGCTTTTCCTGCTACTTCCCAATGATAAACGGAAAAATATTTGGCTTTTACCAGGGTCGTTATGGTAATACCTTTTCTCTTTTCAACGGCCGGAGCAGTATGATAATCAATATGGGGAACAGTAATGACTTCAAGGGCCTTATCAAGATGAAGTGTTCGACTGGCCCCCTTGTCGTCTTTTCGATCATAATCATATACCCGATAGGTGGTATCGGAGCTCTGTTGGGTCTCAAGGACTAAAATGCCGGCCCCCAGGGCATGAAGGGTTCCACTGGGGACATAGAAAAAATCACCAGGCTTCACTTTAACCCGCCTAAGGAATTGATTCCACTGTTTTTTCTCAATCATTTCCACCAGCTCTGTTCTGGTTTTGGCCCTGTGCCCCAGAATAATTTCGGCATCCTCTTTGCAGTCTAATATATACCAGCACTCGGTTTTTCCCAGACTTCCCCCTTCCCTGTCCATGGCATAGGCATCATCAGGATGCACCTGGACAGAAAGGGCTTCTTTGGCATCTAAAATTTTGGTTAAAAGAGGGAATGTCTCCCCCTCATCATGATTAAACAGCCCACGATGATTTTTCCACAACTCATGTAGGGTCATTCCTGCGTATTGGCCATTTGTAATGATGGAGGCCCCCACAGGGTGGGCAGATATAGCCCAGCATTCCCCCGTCTGATGGGATGGAATCGAGTAGCCAAAAATATCCCTCAGGGCCGTGCCGCCCCAGATTCTCTCCTGAAAAATTGGTTTTAAAAATAATGGCTGCATTCATGTACCTCCTATTTTTTACTGATATTAACCGTCGTAAAAACAAACCGATCGTACCGATGTCTGGAAAAGGAATATTCAAAGGCCACTCCGGTATTTAAGTAGGCCACCTGCTCTACCTCTAAAATGGGATCATCCGATTGACACCCTAAATAGGTTTGATCCAACTCATTGGGTTTACAGGCCCTGATCCTTCGATGGGAGCCGGCAATGGTCAACTGTAGTGTTTCTGTGATATATTGATAAATAGAACCATGGAGTACAGCTTCATTTACCCCCCTGATCAAATTGGTAGGCATATAGGTTTTTTCAAGAACATAGGGCTCATCCTCTACATAGCGCAATCGAATAATATAGTACACCGGTGTATTGGTATCGATGGCTAAATGGGAAGCCACCTCTTCACTGGGAAAGTGTACGTCAAATTCAATGATCTTGCTTGTCACCTTTTTATGCTTTAATAGACCTGTTAATCCTCTGTTCTCCTTATCAACCACATTGACATGGCCATGCTGCAAGGCTGATTTGACTATAAAGGTACCGTGTCCCCGTTTCCTAAAAAGCAGGCCTTCCATGACCAGAATATCTAAAGCCCTTTTCATGGTCATCCGGCTGCAGCTAAATTCCTTCGATAGAGAAACTTCATCGGGAATGGGAAGGTCAATTGAATAAAATCCTTCCAATATCCTTCGTCTTATTTCCTTAGAAATCATTTCGTACTTGTTCATATCCATTGTCCTCCATTGGAATCCTGCCCTACAATTAAATTCCAGGTAACCCCTGGTTTAATTTCCATATAGCTTCATTGTTGTTATTTTACCTTGCCCTATGGAAATTTTCCTCAGGGAAACTTAAGCTTTAACTGCGACGAGGTCTAATATCATATTGATTATCATTATAGTGGTTTTTCTTGAAAAAGACTATACCTATGCTTATCCTTTCGTCAGAGAAGGCGTTTTTCCTCTTTACTGTAAAATATTGTCCCCAGGATCACAAATAATCTGCAATGGATACAAAAGAGTCCTTACCCTTTCTATAATTGGGCAAGGACTCAACTCTATTAACCTCGCTAGAACCCGTTATTTTGGGAAACCATTTGAAACCATCGACCGCTTTTTTTAATGGTTCGCTCACCAGCCTTATCAAGGTTGACAGAAATGAAACCATATCGGTTTTTGTAGGCATTGCACCATGACCAGTTGTCCATAAAGGTCCACATATGGTATCCCTTCACATTGGCCCCCGCCTCAATGGCTCGATGTATCCAAATCAGATGGGATCGAACAAAGTCAATTCGGTAATCATCCTGGATTATACCCTTTTCATCCCGAAAGCGTTCTTCATTCTCTACCCCCATTCCATTTTCAGAAATAAAGCATTCAATATTACCGTATTTTTCTTTTAGATTTATCAAAATATCGTATATACCCTTTTCATAAATTTCCCAGCCCCGATGGGGATTCATTTTTCGCCCCGGCATGACGTAGTGGTCAAAATAGCGGTCGGGCAGGAATGGTGCCTCTGGATTAGGCAGATGCTCCTTGGCCTTCACCCGCCTTGGCTGGTAATAGTTGATGCCCAGAATATCGATGGTATTATCTTTTATCAACTCCAAATCCCCGGCTTCGATTACCGGCATGTAGTTTTCTTTTTTCAAAATTTCCACCAGCTCTTGGGGAAATTGACCCTTAACGGCAGGATCTAAAAAAGATCGGTTGAAAAAGGCATCGGCAATCACAGAGGCCTTTAAATCTGCTGGATTTTGACTTCGGGGATAGGAAGGGGTAAGATTCAATATGATTCCAATCTTGCCCTTCTGCCCCGATTCCCGATAGGCCTTGATGGCCTTGGCGCTGGATAGGGTCGTATGATAGGCCACCTGTACAGCCTTTCTAAAGTCAACCTCGTTGGGGTAATGAAAATCATAAAGATACCCCCCTTCAACGGGTACAATGGGTTCATTATGGGTAAACCAATGCTTCACTCGATCGCCAAAGAGCCGGAAGCAGGTGGCTGCATAGACCTCGTAGAAATCTACCACTTGACGGCTGGCCCAACCGCCCATTTCCTGCATTGCCATCGGCATGTCGAAGTGATAAAGATTTACAAAGGGAATAATTTCATGGGCCATTAGTTCATCAATCACCCGGTTATAAAAATCTACTGCTTTTTGATTAAGTTCACCCCTGCCTGATGGAAACAGCCTTGACCATGAAATGGATATTCTGAAGGAATTATGGCCAATTTCCTTCATGAGTCTGATATCCTCCCTGTATTTCTGGTAAAATTGCGAGGTATCCCGAGGGCCCACTTCATTAAAAAAACGATTAGGCTCTATTTCATACCAATGATCCCATATATTTTTGCCTTTTCCATCTTGATCGGCTGCCCCCTCTATCTGGGGAGCTGAGGTGGCCGATCCCCACCAAAAGCCCTTTGGAAAAGAATATTCTACCATCTTATCGCCCCTTTACATTTCTTTTTCACTGATTGTTTTTTCTTCCTGCTCTCTTTTCAAATTGGTTCGATCTATAAATTTCAGGAAGTGAAACCAAATTATAAATACAATGGCCAGGTTGATCAACTGCAACAATCCGCCCGCCAGGGAATTGGTGGCCATTAGCCCACTGAAAAAAATGGGGACTGTCCAGGGAACAGTTTTGCCTAGTCTACTCATTTGTATATTGGCATCAAATATTGTTTTCTCCTTGGCTTCCTTTTTTACCGTCACCTCCCGCTAATTCCGAAATATCCGAAAATCTTTACATTTATAATTATATACTTTTATTTATAAATGTCTATACATTTGACATAAAAACTTATCATTTTATTATTTATATTCATATTTGCGCCTTTTCAAAAGGTGGAATGTCAAATTTCACCTTTTTCCCAATAACTTTAATTTTAAGCATAAAAAATGCCAGGCAATTTGCCTGGCAAAACTGAAAAATATTAATAATTAGCCGCTGAAGATTGCTGTTTTCTTTCTATTGAGCGCTTCCTTACAACATAGGTTCCTGCCATTTTATCGTGCAGCCCTTGCTTTCGCTCTGTGAAGGCAGCCATAATGTAACCTATTCCAATGATTAAACCGGATACAATGCTACCAAAAAACCGACCGGTGGCTTTACCAAAGGATATACGGTTGACATTGGCATCCACCACCACGATCCCCAGAGCCATTTTTCCAAGGGTAGCCTGTTTACTGGAGGATTCCATCAAAGTACAGTACAGCCAGTTTATGGTCAGCCCCAAAATAGCTCCCAGGGACTCTACCATTTCTATTATCTCATACTGATAGAATCCCATTAATACCATGACAAAGGCCACAACAAAGCCCATTATTCCCCCTGTTATTATTCCAATACTACAAAATCAATTAAGGCTGCCGCCACACGCTGGAAAAAACCTGCGTACTCTACTACATTTAGGCTGGTAGCCCGATTCAACAGCTCACAGCCACATGCTACACAAATTTTTTGATTTGGCTTCGTACTTGCCCCACATTCCTGGCAATAATTACTCTCTGCCATCGGATCGAATCCGCATTCGCCACATATTTTTACATCTTCACTTACCTCTTTTCCACAATTTCTGCATCGCATTTCAGCTTCCTCCTTAAATATTCGACTCTGTTCATATGGAAAGGGGATGACCACTGCCCTATTAATAATTCATTCATATAATTCCAGTTTGCGGCATAATTCCCTCCTATTGTATATGAACTGTCATTTTATTCGACGTATCAGGCACTGGCACCTGCAAAGATAACAAATTCAAATGAATAAATAGGATAATAGGACATAAGGCCCAGTGCCTATATGTATCATACTAAAACTCCCTGTCAATCCTTTGGTGGATATTAACAGGGAGTCTTATTTGCTTATTACTTCTCTGGGCGCCGGCCAGATCCTCTACTATTCTATGGAAATTACATCCTGTATCCTTACCTGCCTTTACCCATAGCTGATCCACCCTTGAAAGCAACCTGCCTAGCCTATCACAGGCCATTCTTATGTTTGCATTTCATGATACAGGGCCTTTTTACTCAACCTTTTCATTTCCCTTAAAACCAGCTGTTTTTCCTCATCAGTTAGGTTTTTGAAGGCTTTATAGTCTTGATATATTTTTTCTGCCAGCAAGCTTAATTGATTACCTTCCATAATTCTCCCCCCTAATTCGTCCTAATATGATTATACAGAACGTATGTTCTTAATTAAAGCGGTAAATATTTGCAGCAGCAGTTGAGGATCTCAACCGATTAAAGATATTCCTACCTAAGGCAGCTTCACTTCATCACCCTTCTTTTTTAAAACATCAATGGCCTGGGTAATCACTGGCGGTAAATCGACGCCCATAAGGCCGATGTTCTCTAATATACTGATCAATTCGCCCACTGTGAACCCTATAATCGTAGCATTTCTGACCAGTTCTCCCGTATCCATCAGCATATCGAGGCTGGTTCCAATTAATACTACCAAAAGAACAGCCCCCTTTCTAAATAACCCCTTAAAGCCTGCTTTACTTTCCAGGGTTCCGGTGTCTGTTTTGGGGCTGGTTTTAAAAACTGCCGCCACCACTAAGCCTGTCATATAGTCTGTTGCCATGAATAATACAAGTGTTTGCAATGCTGTATCCCACCCTCCTAGTTTTTGTGCGGCGGTGCTTAAAATTGCTGCCAAGCCTATTTTAATTCCATTTCCAAGATTCATCCTTTTTTCTCCTTTCTAATTTTGATCATAAAAAATAACACCCTTTGGTGTTTAGTTTGCCTGCCAATTAAATTTTATTTGGTCTAAATCAATCTTTCAGGGGGATTGTTTTTATCATATCATATAGGCATACTGTAACATGGTATAAATATGGCTGTATTCAGGGTTTTAAAACTAAGCCTTTCTTTGAAGGCTTGAAAGGACAACTATTCTCTAGCATTTTATTGATTATAGGGAATAAAAAATACCAAACCCATAGCGGAATTGGTATTTTTTTATGTAAAACCTTATAAACATTAAACGCTGATTGTTTCAACAGGACCGGTTCTTCTCCTTGATTTAGCCACAAATTGAAACCAGATTCCCATTACGGTGGCAGCGGCCCCAATGATAATTAAAGGGAGCTTGGCATCTCTTATTACCTTCTTCATTTCTGTCAGCCCCGCTTCCACCGTCATATCTTCGGCACTTCCAACAAAGTATCCGGAATCAAAAACGAATACAGTTCGCCTTGTGCTCTTATTGGCCAACAGGGATTGAAGAATGGCCGTACCCTCAGGCAGCTCTTCATATAGCTCATATAGTCCATTGGAGGATATATAGTAAATACTATATCTGGTTTTTGTGCTGGTAGCCGAGCCTCCCCCATAGGTTTTAATGGTATATTTCCCCGCCGACCGAGCATGGAATAAATGATTACCATCGCTCGTTATTTCCTTCGGTAATGCACCTAGCTCCTTGATTAATCCAAAAGAATTACTTGCCAGCATTACGATACCAATAATTAAAGCAGCTATTCCAATGATTTTGTAGTGTTTTTCCGTAATTGCATAGGTTGCCATACTTTCCCTCTTTTCTCCATATTTTCTATGAAATAGCTTACAATATATTTTATAGGAATGCAATTACAAAAAACCGTATAAAGCGCTGCTTTTATTCTTCAGGTGCTTATAAAGGCCCTTTTCCCATAAAGGCCACAAAAAATATAGTACAATAGTCCCTGTCGGGTTATGCCAATAGGGTGCCAAGAAACCAAAAAACACCAACCCACAAGGTGTTGATGTTTTTTTGGTTATGATGCCTGGGGCTTGAATTGGCTTTAGCCTATTTCCCTCCCACAATAACAGTTAATCCCCTTTCCTCCATCCTTCGTTGAATAGCCGCAATTTCTTCCTGGGTAAGGGGCTTTAAAGAGGCCAGTGAATAGTCTCTGCCCAGGGCTTTATATTTTGAACTGCCGTACTGATGAAAGGGAAGGATATGAACCTCCTTGAGTTTATGGGAGGTAATAAAGTCGATAATGGCATCGATATTTTCCTCATCCGTTGTAAAACCAGGAATGAGGGGAATTCTAGGAATAACGGGAACTCCTTTATTCACCAGACTTGAAAAGTTGTTTTTGATGATATCAATATCCGCCTTTAAGATATCCTTAGCTTTTTTTCTGTCCATAATTTTAAGATCAAATAGTACTCGATTCAAGTAATCAGACATTTTATCAAGGGTTTCCCACTTACCAAAGCCAGTGGTTTCTATAGCTGTATCGATTCCCAATAGCTGAAGCCTTCTTAATAATTCAACAGCAAAGGTACCCTGATTTAAGGGTTCTCCACCAGAGAGGGTAACGCCGCCCCCGGTACTGTCATAAAATACCATGTCCTTTTTAACTTCCCTCAGCAATTCTTCTACCGTCATTTCCCTGCCTACTGTTTCTAAAGCTCCTGTGGGGCAATCCTCCGCAGTAGCACGACAGGTAAAACAGCTGTCACTGGAGCAATTGATACACAGGGACTCCTTACGCATCATTTCCGGCTCAGGGCTTTGGGATTCGGGATTGGAACACCAGGGGCATCTTAAGGGGCAGCCCTTAAAGAAAATAATTGTTCTAATTCCCCCTCCATCATGGATACTGTACTTCTGTATATTAAAGACAATCGCCTTTTTCATTTCGATCACACCTTGGTTTATAATCTATGCTCTGTTCTATTAATGATATCATCCTGAATGGACTTGTTTAACTCAACAAATAAAGCACTGTATCCTGCAACACGAACAACTAGATTTTTATATTTATCTGGATGCCTTTGTGCTTCCTTCAAGGTGGCAACGGAAACAATGTTAAATTGGATATGCTGAATTTTTAATCGCATAAAGGCTTGAAGATAGCCAATGAACTTCTGAATACCCTCTGTTCCTTCCAGGGCAGAAGGGCTGAATTTGACATTGAGAAGGCTTCCGTTTGTAGTCAAATAATTGTCTAGCTTACTGACACTTTTTAGTACCGCTGTAGGGCCCTCCAGGTCTCTACCTACCATAGGTGACAGACCTCCATCCGCCAGCTGTTCCTTGGCTAGTCTGCCATCGGGTGTAGCACCTACTGCCTCCCCCAATGGGATATGGGCAGAAACGGTATAAGACCCTGGCTGGAAAATTCCGCCTCTGATATTCTTGTATTTTTCTACCTCTTTACAATAGTAGCTTAGTATATCGCTTCCAATATAGTCAACCTCATCTATATCATTGCCGTACTTAGAAAATTTATTTATAAATCTTTGACGCTGTACTTCGCTGCCATCATAGTTGTTTTTTAGCATCATGATTAATTCTGATAAGGCCATATCCTTATTTTCAAACACGACCTTCTTAATAACGTACAGGGAATCACTCAAATTACCTATACCAATTCCTTGTACGCCAGAGAAATTGTATTTTGCCCCTCCAAGGGCCACATCTTTTCCATTATCTATGCAGTTTTCGATAAAACAGGATAGTAGTGGAGTCGGGGCAAAGGCACCATGGGCTTCGTCAACAATATTTGAACCCTCCACCATATAAACCACATATTCCTTAATAGTTTCCTTAATGGCCTCAATAAGGGACTCAAAGGTTTCAAAATTTCCTTCGTGCTTATTTAAAGTTACCTCCATCACCTTCAATAGGTTAAATAGTGCAATATCGTGAAGTCCATAGGTTTTGCCCGGCAGAGACAGCTCTACACAGCCAACAACGGCATAGTCCCTGGCATCCTCTAAGGAAACCCCTCTATTAAGATACCCTGGGATGATCACTTCATCATTAAAGAGCTGGGGTATTCCTGTTCCTAATCTTATGGTTTCGGCAACTTTAATTAGAAACTCTCTAGGGGACTTTTCATGGATTCTGGCCCCCAGATTAGGCTGGGGAAGCTGAATATCTGCATAGGTGTCCAGCACAAGGTAGGATAACGCATTGGTAGCATCTCTTCCCTGTCTGTCGACCCCTCCTAAAATGATGGTATAGCCTGTAGGGAAGCCAGCAAAATATTTGGCACTGTCTTCACTTCTCAATAGAACGACATCGTTCATTTTAAGCCAAAGGCATCGTAAAAGCTCCTTGGCTGACTCTGTATCCATCCCCGCTTCTATTGAAGCAGCATAAAAGGGGTACATATACTGGTCAAATCTTCCTGGAGAAATGGAGCTTGCATTGGACTCATACTGAAGCGCAGTATTGATATACCAAAAAAGCTGCAGGGCTTCATGGAAGGAATCTGGTTTATCTTGGGCTATTTTATAGGAAATTTTACTTATCTCCAGCAGTTCTTCTTTTCTTGTTTCATTTTCCTCTTGATGGGCCATGGTTTCAGCTAGCTTTCCATAGCGCTTAATATATCTTTGGGTAGCCTTAAGGGTGATTAAGGCTGCTTGATAGAATTCATTGGAAGGGCTTTTTTTCAAGACCTCCTCGACTTCCATTACCATATATCCCAAGCCATGATTTAATAATTTATTATAGGATGGAATAATATGCCCCTGCCCCTTGTCTGTTTGGTTAATTTTAACGATGCCCTCTTTACTGGCCTTTTTTACTTGGTCTGTCATTTTGGAATTAACATAATTTTTTAAAGACCTGCCGTCCCAATAGGAGAATAATTGCTCTCTAAAGTAGGCTTTGTCCTCTTCAGAAATAGAAAATTGATCCTGGGGTCTTGTCGCTAGGGTATCTAGTTCCTCTAAAATCCAATAGGGAGACATTTCAGGAGAAGCAATACCAGATCGTGGCTTTACAGTTCTACCGCCTACAATGAGCTCACCTTCATTAATTGTAATTTCAACATGATCCATTATATAGGCCGTAGCTTTAGCTCTCCTGATAATGGAGGGTTCTCCTTCTGTCTGCCTGTAGCTCTCTGTGTAAAGCCTTGCCCTTTCAAGAGAAATCTCTCTTTTATCAGCAAACAACGAATTTTTCAAGCTTTGGATTCTTTTACTGATTTTATTCATCATACCACCCCTTATTCATGTATTGTTTATTATTATTTTATATTATTTGTTATTACTTTGCAAGAATAAACTATTAACGATACCAGTGGCAAAGTAAAATACATATGTAGTTTCAACAATAAAATTCAGTTGAAAATAAATAAAAAGTTTTATATAATCGTAAACAGGATAAAATAATATAAACTAATAAAGGAGAAGGCTATGTTTGCAAAGGAGCGATTGAATCAAATTACACAGATACTCTTTACAGAAGGAAAACTCATTGTAAAGGAGCTGAGTGACAGGTTTAATGTTTCAGAGGATGCCATAAGAAAGGATTTGAAAATCTTAGAAAATCAAGGAATTCTTGAACGAACCTACGGAGGCGCCATATTAAAGAAGCAGATGGCTGAATTTGTAAAGCTAGATGAACGAAAGCATTATAATGTTGAATCGAAAAAGATCATAGCTGCCAAAGCCTTTGAAATCATTAAAAATGGTGAAACCATACTATTAGATATTTCTTCGATCAACTTAATTCTAGCAGAAATGATCAGGGATTCTTCATTGGAGATTACAGTAATTTCAAATTATATAGATATATTATATACCCTGGCTAAAAATTCTAACCTGCAAATTATATCACCCGGAGGCATATTATACCAAAACGTTGGCGGGTTTGTCGGCTCGGCAGCCATTGAATCTATTGAAAAATATAAGGTTCAAAAAGTCTTTATCGGAAGCTGTGGTGTAGACCTGGCCACTCAAAGTGTTACTACCTTTAACATAGAAGACGGAAATACTAAGAAAGCCATTATTAAAAGTGGTATGGAAGTAATACTGGTAATGGAGAAGCAAAAGTTCTTTTATGACGGCACCTATAGGTTTGCCAATATTAGTGAAATAGACACGATTATTACCGATGAAAGGCCCTCTGAGACGATCGTTACCAGCCTTGAAAAGCATAGGGTAAAAATCCTATAAAAACCACCTCATAAATGGCCAATCCTTCGGGAGCAATAGGCCTTTTTTTCGACATTGATAAAAAGAGAAAATATACTTAAACATTAGTTGAATGCTATCGTACATTACATAATTAATATCAATACAGGATATATTATCAATATTATTGAAATTTTCATAATTTGATACACCCATTAAAACAGTCTGTTTCAGCCTGTTTTATGTTTTTATGTAAACATTTGCCCCATTAATACATAACAATTTATTACGTTTAAAGCGTTGAAAATACTATATAGTTATGATAATCTCTTTTTGTAAACACATTTTAATTTATGAAATGCCACATTTAATAAACCTGTTAAGTGAGGTTTAAACATGAAGAATATCTTTAATGAAAGATGCCAAAAAATTTTGGAAATTTTAATCAGTAGGGACACTAGCATTACAATAGACCAGCTGGCCAGTATGCTAAATGTTTCTAATCGAACCATTCGAAGCGATCTAGAAAAGATTGATATGTATCTATCTGATAATCCCCATGTAAAGCTGCAGAAAAAACCCAGAATAGGGGTATGGATCGATGGAGATCAGCAAGGTAAAAATCGTTTAAAGGAAATCATTAATAGTGACGAGGTTTACGTACAGCCCCATTCCCCTGAGGAAAGACAGCTTTATATTATCAGAAGACTGATTCAATCGAGGGAATCTATTACTATGCAGGCACTGGCTGATGAGCTATATGTCAGTAGAATTACTATTTATAATGATTTGCATGGTGTGGAGGAATGGCTAGGTAAATATGAGCTAAAGCTTAGAAGAAAAAAAAGACAAGGTATAGAGATCACCGGTAAAGAAAAAAATTGGCGTAAGGCAGCTACAGAATTACTATTACTATTAAAGAAAGATGATGAAATTAAGAGTCTATTGACTAATAACGAAACGTTGCCATTAGATAGCCGATTAAGCCAGAAGGATTTAACGCATATTAAAGAGTTATTGCCTAGCATAGAAATAACCAAAATCGAAAAAATTTTAAATGAGGCTGAAGGAAAAATGGAATTTGCTTTATCTGATGAAGCCTTTGCCAGTCTGCTTATTCATATCGCCATCGGTATTGAAAGACTGAAAAACAACAAAGACATTAAAATGGAAGCAAAGCAGCTATTTACAATCAAGAATCAAAAAGAATTTCAAATGGCTAAGTGGATTGCAAAGTCCATTGAAGAATCCCTGGGAATTAAGCTGCCAGAACCGGAAGTTGGGTATATAACCCTTCACCTTCTTGGTGCTAAGGTGTATGAGCCCTTTGGCACCAGCAGCAGTGTTAACGAAATATTAAAAAATATCGAACCAAAGATAGTAGAATTGACCAAGGAAATTATTGCCTTGATAGAAAATGTTCTATCGGTGGATTTTCAGAAGGATGAAAAGCTTTTAGCAGGTCTGGCCCTTCATCTTAGGCCGGCTATCAATAGATTAAAATATGGGCTGAGCTTAAGAAATCCATTGCTGAAGGATATAAAGTCAAAATTCCCAAGTGTGTTTGGAGCATCATGGAGCTGTAGTGCCTTATTTGAAAAACATTTCGGGGTAAAGGTAACGGAAGAGGAAGTCGGATACCTGGCCATGCATATTGGGGCAGCCCTAGAGCGATTAAACCGAAAGACAAGGGCGATAATTGTATGCACAAGTGGCATAGGAACAGCCCAACTGGTGGCTACAAGATTGGAAAGCAGTATTAAAAAGCTTGAGATAGCGGGTGTCGTTTCTGCCTACGATTTAGAAAAGCTAAACCCAACGGATTTCGATATCATCATCTCTACAATATCACTTCAATATCCTGCAAAACCTACAATTAAAATTAGTGTTTTTGTTACAGAGGATGATATAAAAACCATTAATCAATATATAAAAAATGTGGAGAGCACAAAGCGTTTTAATAAAGCAGCGTTAGAGAGCAAGGAAGAACAGGATTTATTTAGTGAAGATTTGGTTTTTATTAATTTATCAGTTAAAAATAAGGAAGAATTAATCAAACGGCTGGGCAGCGTGCTTTTGGAAAAAGATTATATCGATAAGGCCTTTATTCAATCGGCTATTGATCGAGAAAGGATTAGCTCCACCGCAGTGGGAAGAGGGATAGCGATCCCCCATGGTCAGCAAGTCTATGTAAAAAAGCCCGCCATTGTGGTGGCAACACTAAAAAACCCCATAGCATGGGCAGAGAGCAAGGTAGACATCGTTTTTCTATTAGCATTAAAATTTGATACCGATACCAATACGAGAAGGTTCTTTAAAGGCTTTTATGCCATGCTAGATAATGAAAAGATATTATCAGAAATACGACAAAAGACAGATGTCAAAGAGCTACACAGCTTCATCATAAGAAAGGGTGACATAAATGAGTGAACTTATTAATAAAAGACTAGTTAAGCTGAATTTAGAAGCCAATACTAAGGAAGAAGCCATAAAAGAGCTGGCAAAGTTAATGGATCAAGAGGAAAGATTAAACAGCTATGAAGATTATATAACGGAGGTTCTGCGAAGGGAAAACCTTTCCACTACAGGAATTGGCTTTGGAATAGCCATCCCCCATGGGAAGTGCGCAGCAGTAAACATACCTACAGTGGCCTTTGGTAGAAAGGCCAATGGAATAGAGTGGCAGTCTTTGGATGAACAACCGGCTAAAATTGTTTTTATATTAGGGGTACCAGAAGCTGCTGCATCTAATGAACACCTAAAAATATTGGCTGTTTTATCAAGAAAATTGATGAATGAAGATTTTAGAGAAGCGTTATTAAGTATTGAAGAAGAGGACAAGCTGATGGATCTATTAAATGAAGTGTTTCAATCAGTAATGGAATAACAAAAGGGAGGGAACGGCTCATGGAATTATTTTTAGATACAGGAAATGTAAAAGAAATTAAATATCTGGCGGATATATTACCGATTGATGGTGTTACAACCAATCCAACCATCGTTTCAAAGGAAAAGAAACAGTTCGCTAAATTAATTACAGAAATAGCAGAAATAATAGGAAAAGATAAGGCTATCCATGCTCAGGTAATTAGTAAGGATTTTAAGGGGATGCTGGAAGAGGCAAAATTCATTTCAGGCCTTAGGGAAAACATGTATGTAAAAATACCTGTAACCTTTGAAGGCTTAAAGGCCATCAAGCATTTAGCAGCCCTTAATATTAATACAACAGCAACAGCTATATTTACAGCTCATCAAGCAACCCTGGCAGCAAAAGCCGGAGCAAAATATGTTGCTCCCTATGTAAATAGATTGGACAATATCTCTGGAGAAGGGGTTAATGTTGTAAGAAAAATTACAAAAATTATTGACACCTATGGATTTGACTGTAAAGTGCTGGCCGCCAGCTTTAAAAATGCACAACAGGTAATCGATATCATTGAAAGCGGCGTTCACAGTATGACTGTGCCTACAGATGTAATGACGGTTATGATGCAGCACCCATTGACAGATTTTAGTGTGGATCGATTTATATCTGACTGGGAAGAAGCCTATGGTAAAGAAATAAGGGTAATGGACTAGCGAAAAAGTGCTAGTCCACCCTTAAACCATAGAATGAAAACCTTTTCTTAATATAAGAGAATGTTTAAAGTATTTGCAATAAATAGCGCTATTTAATATTAGCCTTACAGGCTATAACAATGAGGTATTGAGAATCTTTTTGCAAAAGAATAAACAAAAAGGGGGAATTTAAATAGTTGTAAACCCTAGAGGTAATTCTATACTATTAAGGAGGAGTTATAAATGTTAAATTTATTAAAAGATACTAGAAAGCATTTAATGTCAGGTGTCTCCTATATGCTTCCCTTCGTTGTTGCAGGTGGGGTATTACTGGCACTGGCAGTTATGCTGTCAGGTACACCCTCTGCCCCAGAAACTGGTGTATTAAAGCATATGTGGGATATTGGTGCAGCGGGAATGGCATTGTTTGTTCCGATTTTAGGAGGATTCATAGCCTTTTCTATGGCAGATAGACCAGGTATTGCCCCGGGTATGATTGGAGCCTATCTTGCAAATTCAATTGGCGCAGGGTTTTTAGGGGGTATTATTGCTGGATTACTGGCAGGTATTATCGTTTATTATTTAAAACAAATTAAGGTTCCAGCAGTAATGCGTTCCGTAATGCCCATATTTATTATTCCTTTAGTGGCCACGTTGACAGTTGGAGCGCTAATTATTGGGATAATAGGTGCCCCCGTGGCGGCCGCCATGACAGGCTTGGAAGCCTGGTTAAACACAATGACTGGTACAAGTAAGGTCGTATTAGGACTCATATTAGGTACGATGATTGCCTTTGATATGGGTGGGCCAGTTAATAAAGCAGCCTTTTTCTTTGCAGTAAGTACCATTCCTACCAATCCCCAAATCATGGCGGCGGTGGGGGTAGCAATTTGTGTCCCTCCATTGGGATTAGCATTAGCTACCATATTAGCTCCCAAGAAATATACTATGGATGAAAGAGGAAGCGGTAAAGCTGCTATCATCATGGGGCTGATCGGAATAACCGAAGGTGCAATACCATTTGCAGCGGCTGATCCATTAAGGGTGATCCCTTCCATTATTGCAGGAAGCGCCGTTGGGTCAGTAGCAGCATTACTCTTGGGAGCAACCAACAATGCACCGTGGGGTGGATGGATTGTTCTGCCAGTGGCCGGTAATAGAATTGGTTATATCATCGCTACAGTATTAGGGGCTATTGTTACCGCACTACTGGTAAATATATTAAAAAAACCTGTAAAAGAAGAAACTCTAACAGATGCAGCCAACGATGATTTAGATGAAATAGATCTTGATTTTGAATAGGGTAAGGTTTTGTTGTAGATAATAATTCAAGCGAAGGATAAAAAAGATGAATGAGGTGGTAAATATGAAAATAGTAGCAGTTACAGCCTGCCCATCGGGTGTTGCCCATACCTATATGGCGGCAGAAGCATTAGAAAAGGCAGCCAAGGAAGCAGGCATGGAAATAAAGGTAGAAACCCAGGGTTCTATAGGTATTGAAAATGAGTTGACACCCCAGGATATTAAAGAGGCGGCAGTAGTTATTTTAACAAAGGATATGGCAATTAAAAATACCGAAAGATTTAAAGACAGTACCGTGGTAAAAATCGCCATAGGAGACGCAATTAAAAAGGCCAACACCCTTATGAAAAAAATCAAAGAGCATGTAGATAATAAAAAGTAATTCATTTGCTTAGCTGACTTGAAAAGGACCTTCAGACACCCATTCTGTTCTGGAGGTCCTTTTAACTAAGTGGGATTATTCTCTGTCAAAGGGTAAAATGTAAGGGCACTATCGTATATCAAAAGAAAACCTTTATATTATTTAAAAGGGCCTATTATATCACTATTTAATTTGGAGGGAAAGTAAATGATCAGATTCGGAGTGATAGGAACCAATAAAATTTCAGATGAGTTTATAAAAAGCGCTGGTGTTTTTAAGGAATTTGTGCTAAATGCGGTATATTCAAGAACAGAGGAAAGGGCCAGGGAATTTGCAGGAAAATATTCGGTAGAAAATATATTTACGGATTTAGAGGCTATGGCAAAGAGTGATCTGATTGATGCTGTTTATATAGCCAGCCCCAATTCACTGCATGCTGAACAGTCAATATTATTTTTAAATAACAAGAAGCATGTATTGTGTGAAAAGGCCGTTGCATCCAATACGAAGGAACTCAATGAAATGCTTGAGGCTGCAAGGAAAAACAACGTTCTTTTAATGGAAGCTATGAAATCAATTTTTATGCCTAATTTTGAAAGCATCAGAGAAAATCTTTATAAAATCGGTAAAGTAAGAAGATATTTTGGAAGCTATTGTCAGTACTCCTCCAGATATGATCTATATAAGTCAGGGAAAACCCCTAATACCTTCAACCCACAGTTTTCCAATGGCTCACTGATGGATATCGGTATCTATTGCCTGTATCCTGCAATTTATCTGTTTGGGAAACCCAATATGATCCAGGCAAATGGAGTTATGCTGAAATCCGGGGTAGATGGGGAAGGCAGTATTTCCTTAAAATACGAAGATATGGATGCTGTCATGATGCATTCCAAAATAACCAACTCGTCACTCCCCAGCGAGATCCAGGGTGAAAAGGGAAATATCATTATAGATAAAATCCATACACCAGAAAACGTTAAGATAATCTACCGAGACGGTACAGAGGAAGAAATATCAGTACCACAATCACAGGCTCCTATGTCCTATGAAATAAAGGAGTTTTTACAGCTAATCAAGGAGCGTAAGCTGGAATCCACCATAAATACCCATGAACTTACCATGACGGTGATGCAGGTATTAGAAACTGCCCGGAAGCAAATGGGCTTAATATACCCTGCCGATTCTATCCTGTAGTTGGAGTAAAGGAGCTTCCAGTGAAATTATAAAACTAGCCGATACAAATAAAGTAGCTTAAAAGCCCCCTGCTTTCTTTACTCAAAGGCAGGGGCATCTTGAATTATGTGAAACTAAAAAAACCGTAGAGTCTATTTCTGAATATTGGGTACTTTAGATATTTATTTAACCTTTGCATTTACTACAATCTATTAAACTGTAATGCTAGCTTCCCTTCACCTGTATTATCAATACTGTTAAAAATTAAAGTCCACTCTCCAACTATTTTTTCAAATTCTCTAATTTCATTAATCGATTTTTTTGATGTAGCTTTTCCATCCCATTTTATATCTCCGTTTGGGTCTTTAAGCTCAAATTCTACCTCACCTTTTGTGAGTGTTAAATTCATTTCTAATTTCATTCCATTGAAGTCTTCTTCAACAGTATAACTATAGGTATCAGTAATTTTCTGACCTTCCGTAATAGCATAGTGTGCTGAACTTTGATTTCTTACAACACATCCTGTCATTCCCAAAATTAGGCTTACCATAATAAGTAGGATCGGAAGCTTTCTTTTCATATTACCTTACCCCCTAAGTTTTTAATTCACTGTTTCTTGCTAACCCGATTTATCGAACAAGAAAATTATACCACATTTTCTATGTTATTATAGTAGTTCTATTTTAAATACCGTATCATTTAGTTTAAAAGAAAATATTATCTATATTTAAGTTTCATACTTATGTTTTAATTTTTACCACATTGCAGTAAATTTCTCGTTATTTATATATGTGAAAACAAGCCTTTTGTATATAATGGTAGTACTTTTGATATCGATAATTATAGGAATAGTTTTGCACAGTCGTTCTGTAGTTTCTAATAATGATCGTTCTAAAGAGCAAAATTTATAATTTTATTAGTTGCGGCTTTTACTTGTAATGCGACATAAAAAATACCGCAAAATAATTGTTTAACTTTTATATTTCTTACATGAAGTAAGAAGGTTGCGAACTATTTTTATAAGTTCTTACTTTCTATAGTAGGCTCTAGCTTTGTCCATAATGCCCATAATGCAATCGGTCTTTGCTTCAACATATTCTCTAGGGCTATAACGAAATTTTAATGAAGCCTCTTTTTTTACTCTTTCATATTCCTTAAATGCCTCTTTATCAATTCGAAGATAATCTCTAAAAATTTATGTATTCATTTTCACATCTGGCCTTCCGTTACTTCTAACGATGTCGATAGTTTCAGAATGGGTATATCCTTTTCCATGGTGTTCCTTGTATAAGAGCCATTGACCACTCTGCTTATACTGTACTTTCAATTCGTGTAGTAATTTATTCATTTCATTACCACTCATTCCATAGTCCTTTGCAATTTGGGTGATTCATGATAATCTTAATGACCTGATTCATTTGTTCTTCGTTCAAGCATCTCACCTCCTTAATTTTAAGCCGTCAGCTGTTTAGCTTTAAGTCTCCTATACTGCTGTTCCAGAAGTCGTATCCTCAGCCGTCCAATTAAGTTGCTTAACTACGTTAAAAGTTTTGCAAAAACTTGGTGTACTAGATGAATTTACAGATTAAGCGGCTTTTGTGGGGCTTTCTTTTGGATTTTATTAATGCCGATTATAACCTGCTTAATCCAATCATCTTCATCGACAGTTACTTCTACCAGTTGCTCCTGAACTTGCCCTTCGAGAGCAGCTATCTTCTTTTCCAAATTCTTAATTCTTTCTTCCTTGGTCATCCCTCTCACCTCCTAAAACCATTTAGTTCTATTTTCTGAACTTTTGGAGTAAAAAAAATATATCGGTATCTCAGAGTCTTTTAAGCCCAATATCTTGCAGACCTTATGAATTTCTTCTTGCTAAAATCGAGCATATTGTTCAACCTTTGACTTAGAGATACTCTGCCTATCCCTAGGGCCTTAGCAAAATTATCTTGAGTACCGAATACTTCTTTAATTTTACCCCTAAGCTTATTATAGTCAAATGCCATTTACATCACCTTCGTTCTTGTTTATGAACTAATAATGTCATGTGCACTTTACGATGTCAATAGCTCTTTTCGTCTTTCTGAACTTTTTTATGTATTTTTTATTTTTTTGTTGTATTTTCTGAACATTACTGTTATTATATTCATAGAGGTGATATAAATGGCTACCATAGCCCAACGGATAAAAGAAGCATTAGAGTTTAGGAATATGAAGCAAGCCGACTTGGTAGAAAAGACAAAAATAGGAAAATCCTCTATAAGCACATATATCTCTGGAGAATATGAGCCTAAACAAAGAAACATCTATAAAATTGCAAAAGCGTTAGATGTAAATGAGGCTTGGTTAATGGGCCATGACGTACCTATGGAAAGACGTTATGTTCCCGGTCAAGATTTGGGTATCTCGTCTCAGTCCCTAGATCTGCTGAAGAATTTTGATAAACTAAATGATTTAGGCAAAATAGAAGCTACTAAAAGAATTGAAGAACTTACCCAAATAGACAAATATACAATTAAAGAAGAAACCAAACCTTGTTTCCAACCTATAGTAGCCCACAACGATGAGGAATTAACAGAAGAAGAATTAGAACTAATGAAGCAAGATATAGATGAATTATAGAAAGGGGATAATGAAATGAATGGCGAAGATAAATTATTTGACCTAATGACTAAAATGTATGCCGATTTAAAAGGCAGTCAGGAAAAGATGTATACCGAAATGAAAGAAGGCTTTAAATCTATCAATGATTGTTTAGACGGTGTTGAAGATAGACTAAACAAAGTTGAGACAAAACTAGAAAATAATATTGAAACTAAAATTGATGCCCTCTTTGATGGCTATAAGCAAAACGCTGATAAATTGGACCGTATTGAAAAGGAGGTTTTAAAACACGATGAAATCATTTTAAGAAAGGTTAATCCGTAATTTTTAATTCAGGGGATAAATTGGTGGATACTATGAATTTGTACGAAAAGATGACTATAGAATCTGAAGAAAATTATATAGTTGTAGTGGAAAAACAATTCAAATCAAAGGCTAAAGGTCTTTGCAAAAATAATAAAATTAGGATAAGAAGAGATCTCGGCACTGTCGCTGAAAAAGTCTGTATCATCACAGAGGAACTAGGCCACTACCACACCACCGTTGGGAACATCTTAGATCAATCCAAAATTGAGAATCGAAAACAGGAAGAGATCGCTCGCCGATGGGCCTATGAAAGATTGGTTAAGATTCAAGACCTCGTCAGGGCCTCACGTGAGGGCATCAGAAACCGTTTTGAATTGGCCGAATACTTAGGGGTTACTGAGGAGTTTCTAGATGGTGTATTGGTATACTATAAAGCCAAATATGGCACCTACTATCAGATGGATAATTGCCTTATCTGTTTTGAGCCGTTGGGAGTCATAGAGAAATTTTTTTAACTATTTTTAAGAACATACGTTCGCAACGAAAGGAGGTGAAAACAATAATAGGTACAACCAAAAACAAAAGAAAAGAGAAGTTCCTTTTCCAAAAAAAACTGGTTCCTAAACTAAAGGAGTATAAAAAATTAAAGGCTACACAAGAATTGAAAGCCGATCATGGGGTGTATGAGGATCAGGGCTTTTTCTTCAGTAACCAGTTTGGTGGCCCAGTAGATTCTAGAAACCTAAGAAGATCATTTGCCCGGATTCTTAAAGCTGCCGGCATATCCTATAAAAAATTCCATACCTCAAGACATACCTTCGCTACAAAGCTATTTGAGAAAGACGTTCCTCTCTCAAGTGTCCAGGAGCTTTTAGGACATAGCAGTTCCAAAACCACTGAAATTTATACCCATGTTTCTAAGGAAAAGAAGGTGGAGGCGGTGAATAAAATTAATGATTTATTCATATAAATACATTTTCCAGTTTCGCCCAAGAGGGAAAAAGAGGGAAAGTTCCAAAACGTAAAAAATACCAACGTATTAAACATTGGTATTTTAACAAAATGGCGCGCCCTGAGGGACTCGAACCCCCAACCTTCAGATTCGAAGTCTGCAACTCTATCCGATTGAGCTAAGGGCGCCTGTTATTATTAAATTGATTGTGGTTGTTACTGGCGTGCCCACAGGGATTCGAACCCCGGACACACGGCTTAGAAGGCCGTTGCTCTATCCTGCTGAGCTATGGGCACACGTTATGGAGCGGAAGACGGGACTCGAACCCGCGACCCTCGCCTTGGCAAGGCGATGCTCTACCACTGAGCCACTTCCGCATAGGAAAAGCCAGTGTGCCAAATTTAATTTTTAATGTGGTGCGGGTGGAGGGACTTGAACCCCCACGGTCACCCGCTAGATCCTAAGTCTAGTGCGTCTGCCAATTCCGCCACACCCGCAATTAAAGCTAAAAAATTAAATGGCTGGGATAGCAGGACTCGAACCTGCGAATGACGGAGTCAAAGTCCGTTGCCTTACCGACTTGGCTATATCCCAATGTTTGTTAATGGGGTGGATGATGGGATTCGAACCCACGCATGCAGGAGCCACAATCCTGTGTCTTAACCGCTTGACTACATCCACCATACTCTTTGGCGTGCCCACAGGGATTCGAACCCCGGACACACGGCTTAGAAGGCCGTTGCTCTATCCTGCTGAGCTATGGGCACAAATTGGAGCGGGTGAAGGGAATCGAACCCTCGCGGTCAGCTTGGAAGGCTGAAGTTCTACCACTGAACTACACCCGCATTTTATCTCTCGTTATTTTTCCTGACATTTAAATATGTTATCATAAATCTTATAACTTGTCAAGGGTTTTTCAATCTTCAAAAGGGCCCTTAACTAGGCACGAGATTTATTATATAGGAATTATGGTGGATGGTCAAGAAATTATTGTTCCCACTAATAATGATTTACAAAGATATTCATTATTATACTTGTATTATCATTAATTTACTATACATTTTGAAACGATACGCCGACTTCCTCATCCAGCTTAAGCAGTGCATAGGACCTTCGGGAGCCCCCCCTTGGAAAAGCAATACTGCCAGGATTTAATAGCACCAGACCATCAATTACTTCATACACCGGTACATGGCTATGGCCAAAAATGACAATATCTGCTTGAACCTCTTTGCCACGATAAAACAGATTGTTCAAACTCTCCTTTACGCCGTATCGATGTCCATGACATATTAAAAAGCGTCTTCCTGCAATTTCCTCAATGATCTCCTCTAGTCCCTTGGGGTCACAGTTGCCTTTGACTCCTATGCCTTTTATTTTTAATTTCTCCATGATATATTCAAAATCGCAATAATTGTCTCCTGTATGGATAATATAATCCACCTGCTTTAATTCTTTTATAACCTTATTCAAGTATTCCATATTAAGGTGGCTGTCCCCTAATACTCCAATCTTCATGCCCTTACTCCTCCACATCTTTACTCAAGGCTGTCATTAGTTTCTCCAAAGCCTTTGCTCGATGGCTAATTTTGTTTTTTTCTTCCTGAGATAATTCTGCAAAGGTTAGTCCAAGGCTGGGGACGAAAAACAAAGGATCATAGCCAAAGCCATTACTTCCCTTTGGCTCCGTACCAATTAACCCAAGGCATTCTCCCCTTACAACCACCTCTTTTCCGTTGGGGTATACAGCTGCCATGGCACAAACAAATCTTCCGGTTCTTTCTTTCTCTGGTATCTGTGCCATTAAGGCCAATAGCTTTTCATTATTTTTTTCGTCGGTGGCTCCTTCTCCTGAAAAACGTGCGGAATAGATACCCGGCTGATTGTTTAAGGCATCCACCTCAAGGCCTGAATCGTCTGCAATGGTTAGATAGCCTGTTTTTTTCATCACAACCCTTGCCTTAATCAGTGCGTTTTCTTCGAAGGTAGTACCATCCTCTATTATTTCTAGCTGACCCAGTCCCACGTCCTTCATTGATTTAATTTCTACATCAAAGCCCTGAAATATTTTTCCGATCTCCACCAGCTTATGCTGATTGCCGGTGGCTACTACGATGGTTTTTTTCATGCTAACGCCTTCCTTTTCCCTTGTATATTATTTTATTTCTTCAGCAATATCCCCCAGGACTTCCCGCTGAAGCTCAATTAACTGCTGGTTACCCAATTCTGCAAGTCTTAAGAGCTCCATAAGATCCTCTCTGGAAAAGGGGGCTTCCTCTCCGGTTCCCTGGACCTCAACAAATTGCCCTTGGTCAGTCATCACTACATTCATGTCAACCTTAGCAGCAGAATCTTCTTCATAGCATAGGTCCAACCGAGGCTGGCCATCTACAATCCCCACACTAACAGCCGATACGAAACTTTTAATGGGAAAGCTACTGATCTGCCCTGACTCCTTCAATTGATGCACTGCGTCCATCAACGCCACAAAGGCCCCTGTAATGGAAGCTGTTCTGGTACCACCATCGGCCTGTATCACATCACAATCAATCCAGATGGTACGCTCACCAATGGCATTTAAGTCTACAACTGAACGCAGGGCCCTGCCTATCAGTCGTTGTATTTCCTGGGTTCTCCCCTCAACCTTCCCCCTGCTAGATTCCCGCACCTTCCTGACCTGGGTGGCCCCGGGCAGCATGGCATACTCGGCAGTAATCCAACCCTTTCCGGTATTTTTAAGAAAAGGCGGAACCCGATCTTCTATTGTAGCAGTACAAATCACCTTTGTTTCTCCCATTTCAATTAAGACCGAGCCCTGGGAATATTTTGTATACTTTCGTTGTATATGTACCTCCCTAAGCCTGTCAAATGCTCTACCATCTATTCTAATCAAATGATCTCATCCCTTCTTTAATGCAATTATGTCTCTTAGTATTGTATCACACTTTATCATATTTTAGTGATAATCGAACAAATTCTTCCTTTGGAAGATTTAAAGCACTTTGAAGCATCAGCTCCTATAGATTATAAAAAAAATAATCCGGGAAACCCGGATTATTTTAAATTTGAGTAGGTTGGCAGATTTAATTTTACTCCTGCTCCCAGTTCCAGTTCTTTACCGCCTGAGAGGATTCTTACCTGACTGATGGTGGGTTCGATTGCCTTTAAGGTTAATCCGATTTCATATACCATAGATTGCTGCAGTTCAGCATTATCGGGTATTCTTTTAATTTCCTCAGACAAATCTATATAGGCAATACCATCCTTGACATAAACATCCTCCACCACGACTCCCTCTGGAATTTCACTATAGAGATTAGTTCCTTCGGGGGCTCCTTCCAATAACGCCACCAGGGCTGACTTAATATCGGCCTTAAGGGCCTGAATTCCCTTGGTAACCGGAACAAAATAGCTATCTACACCGTTGGTAGTGGTTTTATAATAAACCGTTACAGGCACCATTTCATCATCTATTACTGCTGAAAGATTAATTTGCTCCCGTCTAAGGGCATCGGCTGTCTGGGTGCCATGCTTTAGTCGATCTACCTTCTCTCCATTAACCAACAGCTCTACCTGGTCAATGGCTTCAAATTCTGTTAGGGTATAGACAAGGGATTGAATCATGGCCCTTTCTTCAAGCTCAGAGGGATGATTCAATACTGCCTCATTGAAATCTACCTTACAGAGTCCCTCGTTGATTGACATCCCCAGGATTTCTGTACCCGTGGGAAAAACAGGGTTGAGCCCTACCTTATTTAGTTCTTCTCTAACCTGGGGCTCATCTATTAATTGTCTAAGGGCACTTTTAGCAATTCCCTCCTCCCAGGGAATTTTTTTCATAACCGGAATTAAAATACCCTCCTGATCACGATAGTATAACATTGTTTCCCGTAGGCCATCCTGAAGGGTAAAATCAAGATCATTTTCTATATTTAAATTCACATCAGTTTCTTTATCCCCTATTAATTTAGTTAGGGGATTACCACAGGCTGTTAATAAAAAAACACAAATCATCATGCAAATCAGAAGCCCTTTATTCCTTCTCATATTTTAATTGTCCCCCTCTTAATCCTTTCCACAGGAAAGAAAACTTTATACCATTATATTAAGGGGGCCAATGTTGTATTCTTTATTTCTTTTTAATGGCAGGAAAATAGCCTCCACGAATTGAACGGGCATCCATAACCGTTACAAAGGCATTTTTATCCTGCTCATCCAGCAGCCTATAGAGCCTGCCCAGATTTTTTCGCTGCAAAGTAACATTTAATAAATGTCGAATTCCCTGTCTGCCGTAGCCCTCAAAAACCGTCACACCAAACCCTTCATTTCTAAGCTTTTCGACAGTCTTTAAAACCTCATGCTCTGTAATCACCTGAACAACAATGCTTCCCAAGGCCATTTTCTCCTCCAGGAATATTCCCATGTAATTTCCTGTCGCAAAGCCCGAGGCGTACATGATAACATTGATGGGATTGTCTAAGCCGCTTAAAACCTTACCGATGGCCAGTACATAAATGGTCACCTCAACAAAGCCAATTAGCGCCGCCTGCAATCGCCTTCCCCGTACCACCATAATCATCCTGATTGTTGCCATACTTACATCTGTCACCTTTGCAAAGAAAATAAATAAATAGCCAAATAGGTACTCCATGAACCATCCTCCTAAATTTTATCCTATTTTATGTGTGCACCTAATTTCATTTTAATCGCAATTTGTCTAAATAGATAGTCTCAATTTAATTATTTAGACAATCTAAAAGGCCAAACAATTGGCCTTAGATTTAAATCGTACTATTAATTGAATTTTGTTTGTTCAAAATATTGTACCGTTGCATTAAATAGCGCTTCAGCAGCCTTTTGACGATAGCTTTCTGTGGTCAGCTTCTTTTCCTCCTCGGGATTGGTCAAGAAGCCCAGTTCAGTTAATATGGCCGGCATGGTCGTCTCCCTTAATACAAAGAAGTTGGCTGTCTTGGCACCTCTGTCATGGCCTTCCAACTGCTTCACCAGTTCTTTTTGAAGGAGCTTGGCCATGGTGCTGCTTTGATTATACTTGGTCAGATTTTCTTTATTTGGATGATAATAGGTCTCTATACCATAGGGTGCAGGATTTGGTATTTGTTTCTTTGTGACTGGGTCCAGCATGGTTGAAGCATTGGCGTGAATACTGATAAACAGATCAGCCTTCAGCTGATTTGCCACATCAGACCGATCCTGTAGGGCAATATAGGTATCATTGTTTCTAGTCATATAGGTTCTAAAGCCTGCCTCTTTTAGCATCTTATCAAGTCGCAGTGCTACATCCAGCACAATTTCTGATTCCTTTTTATTTAATATGGCAGAGGTCGTACCTGGGTCATGGCCTCCGTGTCCCGGATCAATGACAACCAAAATCTGACGATTCCGATTGGAGTTTTTAAGCTCCAGCACCAGTTCACTGCTATTGGAGGCAGCAGGAACATTCAGCTCTACATCACTTTCCAAGGTAATAAGAACCCGATGATTTGTTTTGTCGCTACTGTCTACCTTCACATCCCTGATCATGTGATCTCCGATATTAATATCTGAAAATTCCAACGTTTGATTTTTTCCCTTTGGAATCAATACTTCCACTAGATTTGACCCAGGCTTTGAAACTTTGTAATTTCCTGCGCCCTCACCCTTAAAGATTAGCTTTGCTGTTGTCCAGCCGGTCTCCTGATAGCTGATTTGACTATAGGGCTTGCCTTCCAGATGAATCAGCAGCTGATGATCCTTTAGCTCATAATAAAAGTCTTTACTATTGACGCCGTTTTGCAGGTCTATCGCTACACGAACGATCTTATCATCAGGCTTGTAGTGTTCATCGGGAGTAAATTGAGCAACCCTAACTCCCTTTGCTACACGCCCATTGACGTTTACTTCATAGGATTTACCCTGAAGGTAGGAATCTTTAATATCTACCACCAGACGTCTTGGATTTTCCAGCTGGATTATATTGTAATTTTCAACGAAATCCCCTTCAATTACAACGACTTCCTTCAGATTAATTAACTCCGTCTTAACCGACCTGACATAGTTTTTAAACTGAATGACCAGCTCGCTGGTCTTCTCATCAAAGCTGATCTCATGACCTATTTCGCCGTTCATTTCCACAACCGCCCTGGTAACATAGGGGTCTTTGCTGAATTGAGACAGCCTGACAGCCTTTAAAACCGAATGTGTTATGGACTCACTATAGGATCCGTTGGCTAATAAATTCTTTGAATCCTCTATATCAAATTGAACATCCTTCAAATCCAGCACTAACCGGGTTGGATTGGTTAAATTCATTTCATCATAGTTTACCTTGCCAGTGGTTTTTATTCTTATCTCTGGAAGGCCCTTATTGATATTTACTTTAACATCTTTTACAGCAACCCTTTCCTCTGTCTCGTTAGGGGGCAGGGAATCATCAGGCTTATGGGGCTCTTCCTCTTCTTTTAAGCTGAGGAGTACGGTTCTTGTTTCATCCTCCCAGCCCACTTCCATTCCAATGGTTTCTGCAATAAAGCGAATTGGCACCATGGTACTGTTGTTAATCAGCTTTGGGGGCACATCATCGGGAAGCCTCAGGGCCTCCCCATTGACCATGGCCACTTCGCTGTCAATTTTTAATAGAATCTCCTTTGAGGCTGTTTTAACCATTACTTGATAGTTTTCTCCGTCCCACTCTATTTCTGCATCAAGATTTTCCATAATGGCCCTCAGAGGAACCATGGTACGCTCGTTATATAATACGGGAGGCACATCAGATTTGATTAGTTTATCATTCAGCTTCAACTGCACCACATGGAATTTGACCAGTTTTCCATCCATGGTCATCTGGACAGTGGACTGGCTTTGATTTCCATAGGCTGCAATTGTGGCAACAAAAATAAACTGTAGAACTAACAAAATTGAAATTATTTTTTTCATCGACATGTCCTCCCTCTACTGATGGTTTCCTCGTGCCAAAGACTATATCGGCATCATCGTTACTGAATGTTCAAAAACATAAAACAACAGTTTTCCCGGATATTTTCACCACTCTATATTAGTTATATCATTTTAAAAAAACTTATGTCAACAAATCCCGACAAATGTCATGAACATGTAATAATGACTTTCATTTGTAATAATTGGGTTTCTTTTAGCCTTTTATAATGAAAAAAAGGCCCTGGGGCCTTTCCTTTTATCCTCTTTCGATTACCTTATAAAGCTCGTCCACCTGGGGAGCCTCCAGGGGGGTTCTGATTCCCTGCTTCAGCAGTACCCGTTCTTTCTCTATAATCCTCCCCACCTCTGCTGCTGGTATGCCAGCCTGCTTAAGGGTGTCGATTAGGGTATTTTTATGTTCCTGGGCCACAGTCATCACCATGACACCGCTTGAAATCAAACGATAGGGGTCGATATCCAGGGCCTCAGCCAGTCTTTTAGTCTCCAGCCTAAGGGGAATTTTATCGAAGTAAACCTCTATACCCAGGTCTGAAGCCTCGGCTATTTCCCATAAGGCGCCCAAAATTCCGCCTTCGGTTGCATCGTGCATGCTGTTGACAATTCCCAGGCCACCAGCTATGACGCCTTCTTTTACAACACTTATGTCCTTTCCATAGGACTGAAGCTCCTGCAATAGGGCAGCATCAAAGGTTTTAATCAGCCTGTCATAGAGGTCTGTTGCGATAATCGCCATTCCTTCCAGACCAGCATGCTTAGTCATGACGACAGCGTCACCCCTTTGGGCACCGCCGGTGGAAATCATCTGCTTTTTCAGCTGGCGTCCCAGAGCGGTGGTGGATATGACCATTTTATTAACTGCATCAGTAATTTCTGTGTGGCCGCCTATAATCTCTACATTAATTGAGGCAGCGGCTTGATTAGCATCGGCCATTACCTGGGCCAGTTCCTCCTTGGTGGTGCCGGGGGGAGCTAAAATCGTCATCATAATTCCCAGTGGTGCCACTCCATTTGAAGCAATATCATTGCAGGAAATATGTACAGCTAAACTGCCTATATCCCTGGCGGCTCCTGTAATGGGGTCGCTGCTCATAACACAAACATACTCACCAAAATCAATGACAGCACAATCTTCGCCAACACCCGGAGCCACCAGTACCTCCCTTCGACGACGCTGTATATTTGAAAAAACAATTTCCTGCAAAATTTCTGTTGGTATTTTTCCAATTTTCATTTAGTCAACCCCCTTTAGCCATTCTAACCGTATTATATCATATGGCGGGACTTCTTACATACAGAAAATGCGCTTCCACTGAGCCGGGGTCAGCAACCGGTGATCTGATATAATATAGCGAATTTCTATATCTTCCGGTGGTATTGACTCCATAACCAATACCTCTGCATCATATTTTTCTGTTAAGTCCCTTCTCTTTTTAAGATTATCTTCAAAGCTCAAGGAAGTTTCCCAGTATTCCTTAATCATCTCTGCTCCCTTAGTTTTCAAGTATTGATTGGCCCCCTCCAGCCCCTGGGTATGCCTAAGAATAAAGGGCTCATACAACTGATTGGCACGACTTTCATTGGCGATCCAGCACCTTTTCGGATTCACCCTAATGGCTAAAACAGCACTGTGGGAATGGAAGCTGGGGGAGCTATGATAGTTCATGGTGGCAAATATGGCCTTTTTTCGTATAACCCACTTAGGCAGCCAATGGGGCTTGTGCTGATCAATCCAGTTATGAAAATCGAAATATTGATTTTGATAGCTGATTTTATCATCAAAGCTGATTCCACAGGTGATGGTTTTATTTAAATCCTGTATGGGGATGATATGGTACACCCGGCCGGTTTCTTCAAAATCAGGAAAATACATTGAATCGCTCCCTTACAAAAATTTTCTAATTTAAGTAGCAATTATTACAATGAATTGTCTGCATCTTTATGATTAAACTAATTACAGGAGGTGGATTTCATGACAACAATAAACTGTAATCATCCATGCTTATATGAAAGCGATGGTGTATGTACCCTTACCCACGCAACCTCAATTACTGCAACCACAGAAAAAAGCTGTGCCTATTTTAAAGATAAAGCTGAACAAAAAAAGAATCTAAAGCTATTATAAGCAACGTTGTAAAATTTATTTCATAAAAAAACAGTACCTTTGAAGAAAAGGCACTGTTGCTGCTTATAGGTTCAAATTATTTTATATTTTATTTACAGCTCCCCTTCTGCCGTTGAACAGGGTAAAGAGGGCAAAATAAAGACCGCTGACCAGAAACACAAACCAAAATGTTACAAAGCGTAAAATAATGGCCATGGCCATTCCTTGATAAAGGGGAATTTGAAAGGGTGTCAGCAAAAAAGACATACTGCCTTCAAAGGTCCCCAGTCCCCCGGGCAGCAGGGGGATCATGGCCACCATGTAGGTTAAATAGGTAATAACTGTAATAGCCACAAAGCTAATGGGTAAGTTTAGGCCCCGGCTGATAAAGTAGGCCTTGAAGGCATAAAAGAACCAAATAAACAGGGCAAATAAGAGCTGTCTTCCCACTACATTCCTTTGCCTTAATGCCTCCTTGACTGAAGTAATAAACTGCTCAGTTAGCTTTTGAAGCCTTTTTCTTTTCTCTGCCTTTAAAAAGCGCCCGATAATGCTTTGTATACGATGGGGATAAAGCAATAATAATACCAATAAAATCAGGAACAAACATAATACGACAAAGCTCCCTAAAAGCAGTTTACCATAAAAGCCCTTAAAGCCTATGGTTAGCATAAACCAAAGCATTGAAACAAAATTTAGCATTAAGAATGCCGCCATACTGACGGTTTTTTGAAGGCCTACCATGGCAGCAGCCTTTCCCCCGGAAAGCCCCAATCGGTTAATCAGCATATAGACTTTGGTAGCTTCACCACCAGCCTTGACAGAGGGAGTAACGCTTTCTACAAAGGTACCTGCCATATTTACATGAAACAGCTGAATAAAGGACAGTTTTTCCCCCATTTGCCTTCCAATGCTGTACCATTGAAAGGTAATTAAGAATATGGTTAACAGCTGCATGATACAAGCCAAAATCACAATACGATAATCCACCTGTCTAAGGGCACCATAGACCTTTTCCAGATCAGCCAACCATAGAACCAGCCCCATCGACAACAAGGTGATCAAAAGCAGCAGGTACTTTTTCATTGACTTCCTCCTCCCCTTCCTTCGTAAATAAAAGGGTAGAATTCATTGTCAAATTACGCTGCTCTATTTGCTTACATTTGCCGCAGGGGCACTCAGCAGCCATATAGTCATAAAGACTTTTCAAAAAGTTTCTGGGACTTCTCATTAAAATTCTGGTACCACAGGGAGCCTTTTTCCAAATATTTTTAAGGATTTCCTCGTGGGGATGGGCTTGTAATGCCACATGCACCACTGAATAATGGGATGCATCGACAATTTGCCCCGAAGCCAGAGACACCTTCACCTGCTTTGACATATTCAAGCTCCGAATCACTCGCCTGGCTATATTGACCGCCTGGGGATCTATATCAACCACCTGAACATGGGCTCCGGTTTGGCAGGCAATCTCTAAGGCTGTACAGGGAAGGGGGCCTCCTCCAATACAGAGAACCTGGTCACGACTGGATATTTCGCCCAGGGCTACCTCCCGCTTGACTATTTTTTTATAATAGATGCTCATCAGCTTGACTAGAAGCATTGAAGAGGCACATATTTTTTCTAATTTTGTGGTGAAGAATGGGATCAATTTCACCGGTTCCACGCTCCTAACTTGCTAAAACAACGCTAATATTAAAGATCCCACTTGATTAATGAGACCACCCGCCAAAATGGCTATGACAAATGTGGATAATCCAATTAAAAGGGCTGTTTTTAATTTAAATTCCTTGATTAATACCCCCAGAACTGAAAGGCATGGTAAATAGAATAAAGCAACCACGGCTCCCACCAATAACTGAAGGGTAGAGAGCTCCAGCTCCAATAGGGGCAATACTGCCAGTTCTCTTCTAATGATACCCAGAATCAACCCAATGGTAGCTTCCTTGGGAAGACCCAGCCAGCCTTCAATTACAGGCTCGATATATACCCCCAATGCGTTCAGGGCTCCTGTTTCGGCAACAAGGGCTGCAAAGGCGATTCCCAATAGCATCGGCACCTCTGCCTCAATCATGAAATGCTTGGTTCTCATCAAGACCTTTTTTAAAAAGGATTGTCGATCTGGCATAAGCAGATTGGGAATTTCAATCAAAATTGGGTCAGTCTTGCCTGGTATAATCCTGTTTAAGGTTTTGCCGGCAAGAAAAATAGCCATTAAGGAAATTAAATATACTAGTATTAATACTAAAACAGAACGATCACCCAATAAAGAGATAAAGGCCCCGGTCTGAGCAACACAGGGAACTGCCAGTGACACCATGGCGGCAACCATTACCCTTTCCTTGTGGGTGGTGGCAGCCCTGGTACCCAGTATAGCCGGTACCGCACAGCCATAGCCCATAATCATGGGAACGATATTTCCCCCTTGAATACCAATACGATGCAGGATTCCATCTACCAGAACCGCCAGTCTTGGCAGGTATCCGCTATCTTCTAAAAACGACAGGGCAATATAGAATAAAAATACGTAGGGAAGAATTAATGCCACCGGCCACTCAATTCCCTTAATCAACATTCCATATTCCCCTACCAACACATTATATAGAATTCCTTCTGATACAAATTTAGAGACAATCGAACTAATAAAGGGTACATAGACGTTATTAAGTAAAGGTAATAAGACCGTAGCTCGAATTGCCTTTCCACCACCTACTACAATCCCCAGTACCAGCGCCAAAGTCAGGATTGCAAAGGGAATACCAGGGAAGGGTCTGATCAAAGCGTCACCAAACTTCTCTAAAAACGTCGGCTGCCTGTCTTCCAGCCTTTGAACTCGATTAATAATTTGTCCTACCCTTTTCCAACGCTCGTCCTGGGTCATGGAAGCAATGGGCTCCACCTTGTCTTTTTCATTGCTCAGTCGCCAGGTCTCTTTAAGAATTTCCCTTAATCCAATATTTCTAATGGCAATTGTAGGGATTACAACGGTTCCCAGCTCCTCTGCCAGGGCCTTGGTATCAATTTGAATTCCCTGTTGCTCTGCCACATCCATTAAATTCAATGCAAAGACAACGGGGTACTGATAACGGCGTAGCTGCAGGGCCAGGTTTAGATTTCGCTCAAGGTTGGTGGCATCCAAAACACAAATAATGACATCGGCCACTTCCCTTTCCAGCATTTGTACAGCCACTTCCTCGGCCTGAGAAGTGGCCTCTAGGGAGTAGGTACCAGGTACATCAATTAGTTGTCCCTTTTTTCCCTGATGAGTAATACCCCCCTGGGTAAAGGTAACGGTTGTACCGGCATAGTTCGATGCAATGACGTCCATCCCTGTTAATTTAGAGAAAATAACACTTTTCCCTACATTGGGATTTCCCATTAGCAGAACCTTTATTTCTCCCTCAGCCGTGGTTATTTCAGCTTCCTGCACATGACAACTCAATTAAATTACCTCCTTAACGGTAATTAGCTCTGCCACTGATTTAGAGATGGCAATGCTTCTTCTTCCAAGCTGCAGTACAATTGGGCCGCCAAAGGGTTGCTTTGACATGACATTAACCTTCATGCCCTCCCTCATTCCCAGGGATTTTAAAAGCCCCAGAGATGGCAGACTTTCTATAATACAGCTATTATTTCTTGAAAGTTGGTAAATGCTCATCCTTGAACACCTTCCTTTTGATAGTGATTATCATTTATATACGATATAAATTTTATCATAAGAGTACTTATCAGTCAATTAATTAACACAATATTTTCCCAAGGGATTATAAATTGAAAAAGCTAAATTTTTTCCCCTGAAAGGGTCATTTTATATTTGGTTAATCTATGTTAAAATAAATTAAAACCATAAGGAGGGGAACCCATGGATTTAAAAGGAACACAAACAGAAAAGAACCTTTGGCTTGCCTTTGCAGGGGAAAGTCAAACCAGAAATAAATATGTTTTTTATGGTCAAAAGGCCCTTGAGGAAGGATATAAGGAAATAGCCGACCTGTTTTTTAAAACGGCTGAACATGAGGAATCTCATGCCGAGGGGATCTATGGGTTTCTAAATGGAACCAAGGATACTTTGACTAATTTAAAACGATCTGTAGAGGGAGAACGCTATGAAACTGTTACCCTTTACCGTGAATATGAAAGGGTTGCCCGGGAAGAAGGCTTCGAGGAGATAGCCAATTACTTCAAGGAGCTAAGGGTTACTGAAGCGGAGCATGAAAGGGCCTTTCAGTCACTAATTAAAAAATTAAAAGAAATAAATTCATCCCAGAAATAGAAATTCCCCCATCAAAATTTTAAAGAATGGGGGAATTTTTAACACCTCCTTTATTATTTTTCATAGACTATAGTACAAAAACTTATTTTTTTCATCTAAAAGGAGGTGTAAATGTATGTCAACAGGTATAGGTTCTCTTTGGGGAGGCAAAAGTAGCTTGTTGTTCTTCTTCCTGCTTCTGGTGATCATTTTCTGTAATTGCGGTATCTTTAGGGGATCAGGTGACAGCCTTCTATTCTTCTTCCTGTTACTAGTCCTATTATTCGGCGGCCAACACTTCTTCTGCTAATTACTGAACCTTTATTTAGCAGCAGATTGAAATATGCTGCCATACTGCAGATAAAGCCACTTTCCCCTAAGAAAGTGGCTTTATATCAAAAAAGACCTCAAGCCAGCTATATTCTGGTTTAAGGTCTTTTAAACGTTTTATATCATTTTGATAAAGTCATCTTCCTGTAATATTTTCAAGCTGGTTTCTACTCCTGAATTTAAGATTTCCATGGCCTTATCCAGCTTAGACCCGGCAGCCTCCCCCGCAATTAAATAATCTGTATTTTTGCTGACGCTGCCAGCCACCTTGGCATTAAGCTTTTCTAATAAATCCTTGATTTCCTTACGGCTGAAATGATTTAAAGTACCGGTCACCACAATGGTTTTACCACTAAAGGGATTTTCAACAACAGCCTGGGCTTCATGATGGGGCTTGACCCCCGCCTTCAGGAGCTTCTCAATACTTTTACAAATTTTTTCATCTTCAAAAAATTCTATAATACTGTTGGCTACGATCCCCCCTACATCGGGAATGGTGATCAGTTCATCATATTTAGCTTCCATGATGGCATCGAGGGATTGATAATGCTTGGCTAAATCTGAGGCAGTCTTTCTGCCCACATTGGGAATCCCTAAGGCATAAACAAAGGCATCGAGGCTGCAATCCTTGCTTTTTTCTATGGACTCCAGCAGATTTCTTGCTTTTTTGTCTCCGAACCGCTCCAGAGAAACCAAATCCTCATATTTAAGCTCATATAAGTCAGCAATTCCCTTCAAGCCCAGGGCCTCATAGAGCTGAGCAGCGGTTTTTTCACTGAAGCCTTCAATGTCCATGGCATCTCGGCTGGCATAGTGAACAATTCTTGATACCAGTTGGGGTTTACAGGAGAGGGAATTGGTACAGAAAATATGGGCTCCCTTTTCATGCAGCTCACTGCCACAGGCGGGACAATGGGTCGGCTTTTGAATTTCTACTGCCTGGTCACAGGTCTCTTCAATGGCCCCCATGATTTCCGGAATAACATCGTTAGATCGCCTTAACCATACCCGACAGCCTACCTTTACTTTTTTTCTTTGTATATCGTCCCAGTTGTTAAGGGTGGCCCTTCCCACGGTAACCCCGCCAATATCAACAGGCTCCAGGTCAGCCGAGGGGGTTAGCTTCCCAGTACGCCCCACCTGCCATATGACTGCCCTTACCCTGGTGGTTACCTCCTGGGCCTCAAACTTATAGGCCATGGCCCAACGGGGAAACTTTTGGGTATATCCCAGTATTTCCCGTGCCCTTAGGGAATTGATTTTTATAACAAGCCCATCAATTAAAAAGTCCAGCTCCCCCAGGGCTTCCTTCAGCCCTTCGATGGTTTTAATCACCTCATGAATGTCGTTACATCGCTGAGTGAATCGACTGACAGGGAATTTGTTTTCCTTTAGGAAATCAATCACCTGGGTATGGGTTTCAAACTGAATTCCTTCGTAGTATCCGATATTATAAAAATATGCATCGAGGTTACGGGAGGCTGTCACCTTGGGGTCTAAATTTCTTAAGGCTCCTGCCGCAGCATTTCTCGGGTTTTTGAGGGGCTCTGGGGCTGATTCATTATACTTTTCCAAAACCGAAAGCCGCATTAGCCCTTCCCCCTGAACCTCCAGTTTTCCTTTAAAATCAATGGTCAAGGGAACCGACCTGATGGTTTTTACCTGTTCCAAAATCCCCTCACCCACTATGCCGTTTCCTCTGGTGGCGGCCTGTACCAGCCTCCCATCCTCATAGGTCAGGTTTAGGGTTAACCCATCAAACTTATATTCCATCACATATTCAATGGGTACGTCATGCCCCTCTAAAAGCTTTTTCACCCTGGTATCCCAGTTAATCAGCTCTTGGTCGGTTTTGCATTTATCCAGACTCCATAATTGTGCCAAATGCCGATGGGACTGGAAGGTCTTTAAAGGATCCCCCCCCACCCTGAGGCTTGGAGAATCCGGCAGAACTTCTCCAGTCTCTGACTCCAGCTGGGTTAATTCATCATAAATTGCATCATATTCCTTGTCTGAAATAATAGGTTCATCTAATACATAGTAGCGATAATTGTGCTCATTAAGCTGATGAATCAATTCCTTCATTCTTTGAATTTTTTCCATATCTTCACCTCTATAGCCCTTTTATTCTATTATGTCTAATTGGATAAAGGTTGACGCAATTTTTTTAATTCCTCCCTGGGGAAAAGCGATGCTTAGCATATCCTTATCAACGGCCACAATGGTGCCCTGACCAAATTTAGGATGTCTCACCTTTGTTCCTGCCTTATATTCTCCCGTATTGGAGGAAGGAGCAGGGGTGGCCCTTCGCCCTGAATGAAGCATCTCGCCTCTAAAAAGCGGCGAGGTTTGCATCTTAAGCATCTCTTTTTTACGGTCATAGGCCCTTTCCTTCGTAATGAGTTCCTGGGGAATTTCATCAATAAACCTAGAGGGAGTATTATAGCTGGTTCGTCCATAGAGGGTCCTCATTACGGCATGGGTCATATACAGTCTTTCCATGGCCCGGGTAATCCCCACATAGCATAGCCTCCGCTCCTCTTCCTCATTTTGCTCCTGAATCGACATATAAGAGGGAAAGATTCCTTCCTCCATTCCTGGAATGAATACCACAGGAAACTCCAGGCCCTTGGCACTGTGCAGGGTCATCAGTACCACTGAATCCTGCCCCTCCTCCAGGGTATCGACAGAGCTTTCCAGGGAGGTTCTGGCTAAAAATTCCTCCAGGGTTTTAACCTCTGAATTTTGATCAAAATCCTGGGTTAAGGAGCGAAATTCCTGAAGGTTTTCGATCCGGCTGGCTGCCTCCACTGTATTTTCCATTTGAAGCTCCTTGAGATACCCGGTTTTCTCATAGATTTCATCTACTATCTCTGTCACAGTTAATTGATCTTTTCTTTCAATCAGACTCACAATCATTTCTGTAAACTGATTGCCCTGTACCTTTACTCGGGTAGATAGACCGCCTATGTCGTCTACATCCAAAAAGGCACTAAAGAGGCTTTCCCCCCGCTGAGCAGCATATTCTGCCACCTTTTCGATGCTTTTCAGCCCAATTCCTCGCTTCGGTACATTGATAATTCGACTAAGATTCACATCATCTACAGGGTTTTCAATAATTTTTAAATAGGCTAAAATGTCTTTAATTTCTTTACGATCATAGAATCGAATGCCCCCATAAAGACGATAGGGGATGTTTTCCTTCATCAGGGCTTCCTCTAAAACCCGGGATTGGGCATTGGTACGATATAATATGGCAAAGCTGTCGTAGGACTTATGTTCTTCCTTTATTATTTTCTTAATGCTGGTAGTAATATACTGGGCCTCATCATATTCATTAACGGCCTTATAATACTGAATGATCTCACCCCTTGGATTATCTGTAATCAGCCGCTTGCTTTTTCTCTGACGATTATTGGAAACCACATGGTTGGCTGCATCCAAAATGCTACCCGTAGACCGATAGTTTTGTTCCAGCTTAATGACGTGGGCCCTCGGAAAATCCTTTTCAAAGCCCAAGATATTTTGAATATCGGCCCCTCGCCAGCTATAAATGGATTGGTCGTCGTCTCCTACGACACAGAGGTTTTGATGGGCTCTGGCCAGCATACTGACCAATTGGTATTGGGAAAGGTTAGTATCTTGAAATTCGTCTACCAATATATATTGGAATTTTTCCTGATAATAATGTAATATGGTTGGGTTGGCAGAAAATAATTCTACGGTTTTCATAATCAGATCATCAAAGTCGAGGGCATTATTTCCCCGCAGCTTTTGCTGGTACATTTCATAGAGCTTACCGATTTTTTCTTTTCTATATTCGCCCCGGTAGGTCTCTAGGAATTCCTTGGGCCCCATCAGTTGATCCTTGGCCCTGCCTATTTCCCCTAAGACCGCCCTTGGCGCAAAAGTCTTATCATCCAGCCCCAGTCCTTTAATACATTCCTTCATGACAATTTCCTGGTCAGAGGTATCATAGATGACGAAGTTTCTCTCAAAGCCGATTTTATCTATATCTCTCCGTAAAATCCTGACACAGGAGGAGTGGAAGGTACTCACCCAGAGGTCCCGACAGTTGTCTCCCAATAGCGTCTCTACCCGTTCCCTCATTTCCTTTGCAGCCTTATTGGTAAAGGTAATGGCTAATATTCGATAGGGCGATATTCCCTTTTCCTCCACCAAATACGCAATTCGATGGGTCAGTACCCTGGTTTTTCCCGAGCCGGCACCGGCCAAAATTAGCAGCGGCCCTTCTGTATGACGAACAGCCTCCTGTTGCGGGCCGTTTAAATGTACTAGGTTCATTAAAAACTCTCCTTTTGTTTAGCTTAATATATATTATCTTACCTTATTTGAAGTATATCTTCAACAAAAGGACATAATGAAGCAAAAATAACAAAAAAATATCCCTTCCAGCCAGTTTTAATTACTGCATCGGGGTTGAATCATAACCAATAAAAAAGTCGCCCCTGCCATAAGGGCGACTATGCTTCGTTATTATTTACTTCTATGCTGATAATATGATATCTTGGGGGCTTTTTCTCAATAATAATCCCTTAATTGATTCCCTGGCCTGTAATATTTGCTGCCTTTTTACATCTGAAGCCCTGGTGTCTCCGTAAAAGCGCCACCCATCCACCTTGGTCAGCTTTAGGGCAGGGTGGCCCATAAATCCAATGACATCCTTCAAGGGGTACCCCAGAAATAGTCCGATCTCATCGGGAACCCTGCCACCATCCATTTTTTGTAATAGAAAAGCAATATAGCTTTCCAGGGTAAAGACTTGAGGATACCCCAATTCCATTAAAAATTTATGATTTTGTTTGTGGGTCAGGGTTTGAATCAGTGCGCTGCTGTTGTAGAAAAGGATTTTTTGACATCTTTCATGATGATGAATATTGATAAACTGTATTTGTCTGGATTGACTAAATAATGCCATAACTCCTTCAACGATTTCCATATTTCGCTGATTATGCTGGGGAAAGCTCAATATCTCTGCCGGTTTCACCCCCAATAGTACGGGCCCCAGCAGCTCTACATACCATTTTAAAAAATCGTCATTTTTATTATTTAAACAATAGCAGTGATTCAGGTTCATGGTATCCTCTCCCAAAATATTAATTGATATAGATTATCGTTATCATATGTATATTATTATCATATACCATATAGTTTGGGCTGTCAAAAACAAAAATAAAAAACCCAAATCAAATTAATCGATCTGGGAGGGCTTCTTTCGCCTGATAAATTCCTTTAATGCCTGGGTAGAGGTGTTAACAATTAATTCTTCAGGTACGGAAAGCCCCTCAAACATTGCCTCAACATGGGGAAAGTGACCTAAATGATGGGCAAAGTGAGCATCGCTTCCCAGGGCCAGTCTGGCCCCCTGTTTCAGGGCTTCCTTTAATATTTCCTGACAATTTTCCCTACTGCCCTTTCTGAAGCTGTCGGGCTTTAAAGAGCTGTTATTCAATTCAAGCAGGGTATTGGTTTCCTTGGCCGCCCTAACCAGGGCCTTGACTTCAACCGGATAACTGGGATTTCCCGGATGACCAATCATCTGGATATAGGGCTTTTCCATTAACTCGATCAGGGTTTTGGTATTTTCCTTAGCAGAGCCTGGCTCGATACACTGGTTATGAAAGCTGGCAATAACAAAATCCAGCCTCGACAGGATTTCTTCGGGGATGTCCAGCTTTCCCTGATGGTTTAGAATATTGACCTCTGCACCCTTTAATATTTCAACTCCCTTTAAAGTTTGAGGGATTACCTTCAGGTTGTTGAAATGAAGTAAATTGGCACCGGCAGGCATGGTGGGCCCATGGTCTGTCATGGCAATTAACTGCAAATGATTTTTTGATGCAAAGTCTGCTAGCTCCAAGATGGTGCTATAGGCATGGCCGCTGGCAATGGTGTGACAGTGAAGATCTAGTACAAATTCCATTGAATTTTCCCCTCCATGATTCATTTACTATATTTTCTAATATTATACCAAAAAAAATACCATTCAACATGAAGGGTTTGTAAACTTTAAACATCAAAAAAGGAGGATTTCTCCTCCTTTTTTGATTCATTGGCTAAAATGCAAAGAACCGTCTTCCACCAAATAAAAGGACCAGCAGTAAGAAGAAGAATAATAAGCTGTCGCCTGAGCCCTTAAAGATACCACAGTTGCAGAAGATAATTACCAGCAATAAGAAAAAGAACAAAAGGCTGGTATTGTTAGTAAATATGCCGCCAATGCCGCCTCCGCAGCCGCTAGTTGTACCTACATCACTCATACATTTTTCACCTTCCCTATTAATAATATATGGATTTAAGAACGGCTAACGTTCTACCATATACTATGAGAATGCTAATTAAAGTGTTCCATTTTAACATCCCGTAATATAAATAATCAAATTATATTTTAATTAGCATAAAAAACGTCTGCCACTTACCCCACAGAAAAGAATAATTAAAATCAAGAAGAAGAACAGTAAACTGTCTTTATTAGTAAATACCTTACAATTACAGAAGATAATCACCAAAAGCAAAAAGAAGAATAATATACTGCTTTCCCCAAAGAAGTTAGAAACAGCCCTATTACTCATATATTCCTCCCCTATTTCCAGATTAACCTTTTCAATGACTTGAGGTGTCTGACAGGTTCAGCTTGTTGACTAATAAAAGGGTAGTTCCCTACCCCTTTATTAGCAACCAAATATCCAGCGGCCTCCAAATAGGACAACCAGCAGTAATAAGAAGAACAGTAAGCTATCACCTGATTCTCTGAATAGACTACAGTTGCAGAAGATAATTACCAACAGCAGGAAGAAGAACAAAATACTGCTTTCGCCTTTAAAAAAACCACCTAGTCCCCCTGTACCACCTACAGCTTCACTCATATCCTACACCTCCATTATAGTATCTGACCCTTATGGTCTCATTACATGATATGTTCTTTAAAAAAAGTTGTGCTTTTTCTTATGAAAATGTACAGCCTAGTCGATTATCATTGACTTTATCTATGAACCTTTATAAGATATAAGCATAATTTAGATAATATAGGCTTATAAACGATCTTACTATACGAGGTGATCTCCTTGAATATTATTGTGCAAAAATTTGGCGGTACATCGGTTTCTACTAAGGAAAGACGCACTAAGGTAATCGATAAAATTATTGCTGCACGAAACAATGGAAAATCGGTGGTGGTGGTGGTATCTGCCATGGGCAGAAAGGGTGATCCCTATGCTACCGATACCCTTAGAAGCATTGTTTTGGGGGATAACCCCTATTGCAGCCCCAAAATCCTTGACCTTTTAATGAGCTGTGGTGAGATAATATCAGCCGCCGCCCTGGCAGCTCAGCTGGAACTGGCAGGAATTCAGGCAGTCCCCATAACCGGATGGCAGGCCGGAATTGAAACGGATGATTATTTTGGTCATGCAGAAATTAAATCAATTGATGAAAAAAGAATTCTATCTTTGTTAGAGCAGGATTTAGTGGTAATTGTTTGCGGCTTTCAAGGCGCAACCCAAGGGGGAGAGGTAACTACCCTGGGTCGAGGGGGCAGCGATACTACCGCTACTGCCCTGGGTGTAGCCCTAGGGGCCGAGGAGGTTGAAATTTATACCGACGTGGATGGTATCATGACGGCTGATCCCAACGTGGTTCCTTCTGCCAAAATCATTGATGAAATAAATTATGAAGAAGTTTTTCAAATGGCTGAAAAGGGTGCCAAGGTCATTCACCCCAGGGCGGTGGAAATTGCCCAAAACAGTAATTTGCCTGTAAAAATAAAAAATACCTTGAGTAATCACCCCGGTACGATCATTCATTATCACCGAAAATCAGGGGTAAGCCCCTTTTCAACGGAATTAACCCCAAGGCTGCTGACGGCCATTACCCATCGAGATTCCGTTGCCCAGGCTTCTGTTATGATTGCCAATGACCTTAATAGTGACAGTATGCTGTTAGAAACCCTGGCCAATGCAAAAATCAGCATTGATATGATTAACTTTTTTGTCGATAAGAAGGTATTTGTCATTGAGGAAAATCAATGTCAGCTTTTAAAAAAACTGCTGGATGACTTAAAGCTAAACTATGAGATTGTAACGGATTGCAGTAAGGTAACAATTATCGGCAGTAGAATTACTGGTATTCCAGGGGTGATGGCCACTATTGTTCATGCCCTGGCCAAGGAAGGAATAAACATACTTCAAAGCTCCGACTCCCATTCAACAATTTCCTGTTTAGTTCACAAAACCCATGCCATTAAGGCGGTCAATGTTTTGCATGAGGCCTTTCATCTGAATCGCTAAACTTGAAAGGGACCCGATTTTTTAATCGAGTCCCGTTTTGTCTTAATGATATTCGTTAGTTGTTGTCCAGCTTTTCCAAAATCAGCTTATAGCCATCGGCCCCATAATGAAGACAGCGATTTACCCGGCTAATTGTAGCGGTACTGGCTCCGGTTGCATCTTCAATTTCGCTGTAGGTTTTTCCATCCTTCAGTAATTTTGCAACCTCCAGTCGCTGGGAAATTGACTGCAGCTCTTTAATTGTACAGATATCCTCAAAAAAACGATAACATTCTTCAATGCTTTCAAGCTTTAAAATGGCTTCAAATAATGCATCTGTAAATCTGTCTTTTATCTTTGACTCATAAGACATTCCTTCACCCCCGCCAGGTTCATTATAGCTCATGAATATTAAGAATCAGCTTGTCTATTGCTTCCTCCAGATTTTTACCAACTTCTTTTTGATCCTCAGAAACATTATTGAGCTTACTGATTTCTTTTGAGACATTAACCACCTCTTCTGTAATGCTCTTTAGAATCGTTCCAATTTGCTTTGTGAAGTTTTCGCTGTTGTTGGCCAGCTTTTGAACCTCCTTCGCAACAATGGCAAAGCCTTTGCCCTGTTCTCCTGCTCTGGCAGCCTCAATGGAAGCATTCAGGCCTAAAATATTGGTTTGTTGTGTAATTTGTCCCATAATTTTTATGATCTTATCAGTTTCCCGAACCAAATTCATTGTATTTGAAGCAAAGGAATTGAGTGTTACACTTAAATTTGCAGTATTGTCAATACTCTCTTTCATTTTTTCAATGGCAGAAGATGTAACCTCGCTAATTTTTTCTACTTCTTTGATCTGTGATTCTATTTTTTCCACTAGTTTCTCTTCGTTCTCAACCAATAGCATCATTAAATTGGCAGCTTTACTGCACATAACAGTAATATTATGACGATTAAACTGATCAATCTCCTCCTGAACCTGCCTTAACCCTGTGGCTTCAATAACAATATCCATTCTTTTATCCAGCAGCTCGCTAATCCGATTGGTATGATAGACTCCTAGTAATTTTGCCAATTGTATTCCTGGTGCATTCTCTTTTATGTCAACAATACCAGCCACGGTAATTTCAGGCATTTTTTCCAAGGTCTTCAGTATCGCTGCACCACCTTTACCGCCTCCGACTATTCCAACTAACATTCATTCTCCTCCTTTTATCTATCCATAGAAAAATGCAATCGTTTTTATTCATTTATATTGTAGCATTTTTTTAGTTGAAACGGCATATTTTTTAATAATTTTTCCAATTTATTAAGATGCATTTCTACATATACTATGGAAAGAAGTTAAAATTAGTTGGATTTAAATGTCACTGTTCATCTATTAAATACGAAACCTTAAGGGAGGTTATTTGATGAATCGAAAAAGTAAAAACAGCTTCCGGAATCCACAGGATATAATCGATTCTACCTACAATAAAAGAGATGCTGAAATCCTTGAAAAGGATATGAACTCCTATGTTATGCCCCTGGATATGGTGAAAAATGTAGATGCCCTAAGCTCTGAACCCTTTTACAAAGAGGAATGGGACAAAGGGTTAAAGGCAAAGAGGAAACGTTAGTTAATTTCAATAAAAACAATTTCACAATCGGAAAACAACCGCATGGGCGGACCCCATGTTCCGGTTCCAGATGTGGTATAGATAAAGGAATCTTGAAAACCCTTGAGACCATAGGCATAGGGATAAAAAAGATATACTAATAAATTCAAAGGTGGAATCTGGCCCCTGTGGGTATGGCCAGAAAGCTGCAAATCTACCCCCATTTCAGCCGCCTGATGAAACCCAACGGGTTGATGAATCAATAATATGTTAAACTGTTCTTTAGAACAGTCCTTTATTATTTTTTCAAGTCGCTGTTGAAGGCCGCCGAAACGGGAAACCCCCAAATCATCAATACCGATTAAATTGATCCCGTTGGCCAATTCATAGTATTGATCATTTAATAGTGTAATATCGGCAGCCTCAAGAAATTTAATAAAATTGTCTATTCCTTGATAATGCTCGTGATTTCCTGCAACAGCAAAGGTTCCATACCTGCTTTTTATGTTTTTCATAATAGGAGCAAATTTTTCTACTGCAGCGAAGCTGTCATCCACCAGGTCACCGGTTATAACCACGAAATCAGGCTTAAGCTGATTTATCTTTTCAACAATCCCCTTTAACCATGCTTCTGTAGTCATGGAGCCCAGATGTACATCTGAAAGCAATACCAAGGATGCCTTCTTACCCTTCAGCTTTTGATGGACGATGGGTACCCTTTTTATTTTAGGCCCCTTGGAAACATTGAGTAACGAAAGTAATATGAGAAACCCACTGATTCCAAAGGCAGCTCTGCCAGCAAGCTGCCGGCTAACCGGAACAAAAAACAATATGATATCCTTTAGCATAAATACAGTTAGTGAAATTGACAATACTCCCATCCAGGCGGCCCCCAGGTAGGATAGACCTGGAAGGTGTCGCTTTCTTTTTATAAGCTGAGTAATCAAATAGGCACCGCCCAGCAGCCAAAACAACAGCCTTAAGGCAATTAGGCCATATCCCTCAAATAGAAAGACCTGCGTCAAATTCCAATACAGGTAGTAATTCATTCCTCCATAGACAATTGCAAAAACACCAAAAAACAAAATATACTTTATTATTCGCTTAATCATAAGGTCCTCCAATCACTATCGATGTCAATTCAGTAGGCGAATTTATTTCCTATTGATCAATATTGCCTGTTTGACGGTAAATAATCAATTAAATTAAAGGGAATTAACCTAATTATAGCATTTTATTGGATTGATAGTTGATTTCATTTATTAATTTTATCTAAATTCTTGCTGTCAGTTTTCTCACCTAAAATAAACAGACACCCCGCCAAGGTGTCTATTAACGATATGGCTATAGTGAATGTAAATCTTCGTTATATTGATGAATCAGATTGGCGTACTTAAGGCATTGTAAATAGTTTTCTGCCCTGCAATGCAAACCGATCAAACAAGCATAGGCAGCTAATTCCTTGACGGTAATCTCCCTTTCGCCGATCAAATCTTCCAATCTGGTTAATTCTTCATAGGCCTTCTGCCTATTTCCCTGCTGAAGCTGTATGTCAATTAACAAACGATGAAGCTCCAGTCTAGTTTCAATGGAAACCTTTTCTTCTGCTGCGTAACCGATTCCTGCCTTAACCCGTTCAATTGCTTCTTGTATTTGGTTCAGTTCAACAAGGCATTTTGCTTCTTTATAAAGGAGTCTGGCCATGTTTTCTGGGGCCAATGATCTTCCGTATATCTGTGCTTGCTGTAAATATTGAAGACAGGTCTTCGTATCGCCATTCTTTTTATGTAATACCGCATAGTTTTCATTTACCTGCATATAAATTTCGGGTGTTAGCTTGTCAAATTTCGTCATAAGCTTGTCATAAAGCATACTGGCCCTTTCCATATTCCCTAAATCACGATGGGTATTGGCTTCAATCAATAACATTTCACTATAGCACTCATCTGAATAATAATTTAACTCTTTAAAATCATTTATTTTATTTAATATTTTGTCAAATCGTTTCAACCTACTATAACATAGGGTTTGATCAAGTAATAACTTCATTTTTTTCTTGGCCCCATACTCTACATTTCCCTCAGTGAGTAACTCGTAGGCCCGATCATAATATAACAGAGCCTGCTCATAAAGAGCCAGATGGTAATGACAGCTTCCAATTTGACAGTAGAGGGTATAGATATGATTTTGTTGATTTTCTCTAAGATAAAATCCGATCGCCTTTAAAAAGTCATCTAATCCCTGATTATATTGTCCTCGATTATAGAAGAATTGTCCTCTTTCCCATAGTAAATAGGCTAAAGTACTTTCTAAATTCCAATGCCTGGACATTTTTATCAGATAATTAAAATCTGCTTTGATTTCTTCTTCGTTGTTTAAATCAGACTTTTTCAATATATATTGCACTTTCTTAAACTTTGCATGAATCATCTTTTCAGCCTGTTCTGTCTCTGACTCCATCAAATATTCAGGTGTTATTTTCTTGCCAAGATTTTTGTAATATTGATTTAATGCGTCGGCAATAATTAATGCCGCCTTATGGGTCAAGGGCCTTTTGTTGTTTTCGATCATGCTCACTAAGCTTCTAGTAATTTCTTCGTTGGTTAAATGATCCTGCCTTAAACCAATGCTCTTTCTCAAACGTTTAATTTTTTCACCTGGACTTAGAATCTCCACAAAGCATTCTTCCCCCTTTTCATAAAATTAACTGAAATTTTTCTTATTTGATTACAATTATACCATAAATATTTGTATTTTTTTACAAATTTGTATAAAAATCTAGTTTTTTTAGATGAAAAAAGAAAAGCACTTTCAAGTTATTGAAAATGCTTTGTTCTATTTCTTATATCCATCCTATTTTTATTGTCTAAAATTATAATCAACATCGATATTTTCCCATTAAATCAAGGTTTATCCAAAAATAATTAAATTTTGTTCAAATTTAAAATATGATAATGCTTCAGTAAAAGAAAAATCTCAATTTCCTTGCTTTACTTAATCAATAATAAACCTGTTTCATCAGTTTTAAAAATATTTTAAAGTCAACCCATTAAAGGTTATTTTAAAATTGAAAATATCGATATCTTTTTTTCTACTTTACCCTAACAGGAGGCCTTATCGGGTAGCGTAGAATTCCACTACCAAATTCTCTTGTATTTCTATTGGTATCTCATGCTTTTCGGGTATTTTAATAAGGATTCCAGCCTTTTTTTGGTGTTTCTTTTCAAGGTAGGGCAGACTCACAAAGCCAGCCTCTTGAAAATTTTCAGCAAACAGCTCTACATGCTTTGATTTTTCAGCCAGGGCGATTTCATCCCCTGCCTTTACTTCAAAGGACGGGCGGTCTACCTTATTTCCGTTAACGATAATATGGCCATGACTAACCATTTGTCTGGCTTGTCTGATGGATTTTGCAAAGCCCAATCGATAAACCAGGTTATCTAATCGACATTCCAGTAGCTTTAACAGGGCATCTCCAGTCATTTCCTGACTTTTTTTAGCCCCTTCGACATATCGTCTAAACTGCCTTTCCAAAACGCCGTAATAGGCCTTTAATTTTTGCTTTTCCAATAGCTGCCGCCCATAGGTGGAAAGCTTGCCATCTGCCCTGCTGCTTCCCTTGGTGGCCCGATTCATGGCCTTGGGGTGACCGTATACATTTACCCCCAATCTTCTGCATTGCTTAAATCTTGGGCCCTTCATATTTGCCATTGAATTCCTCCTTTCTAATTTAATATATATTTAAAGTATTGATAATGAATGTCATTTTCATTATTATTGTATACAATTTACGCTCATTTGTCAAGATTTCATTAATCAAGGCCGGGGATCCCCCGGCCTTTGAACTATTTTAATGCGATATCTTTTCGATAGATTTTGCCATTAAATTTGATTTTTTCCACTGCCCCATAGGCCTTTTTTCTGGCCGTCTCAATGGTTTCTCCTAATGCGGTGATTCCCAGCACTCGGCCCCCATTGGTTACCAGGCACCCATCCTTTAGCTGTGTTCCAGCATGAAAAACCACAAGATCCTCTTCATCCTCGACCATTTCAATAGGAAGCCCCTTCTGGTATTCCTTGGGATACCCACCGGAGGCTAAGACGACACAAACCGCCGCTGTCTCATGCCACTGAATAGGCAGCTCATTCAAACGATCCTGAAGCATATGCTGAAAGATTACCACCAGATCTGTTTTAAGCCTGGGAATAACCACCTGGGTTTCGGGGTCGCCAAAGCGTACATTATATTCCAGTACCTTTGGCCCCTTTGTGGTTAACATCAAGCCCACAAAGAGAATTCCCCTGAAGTCCATCCTTTCTGCCTGGATTCCCTTCAGGGTGGGTATCAGTATGGCCTTTTCCACCTGCTTAGCCACCTCTTGCGTATAGCTGTAACTAGGAGAATAGGTGCCCATGCCCCCAGTATTGGGCCCCTGGTCTCCATCATAAATTCGTTTATGGTCTTGGCTGCTGACCATAGGGACAATAGTTTTTCCGTCCACAAAGCAAAGAATTGAGGTTTCGGTTCCCTCTAAAAACTCCTCTAAAACCACCTGCTGTCCAGCCTGACCAAAAATCTTCCTTGTCAATATATCTTCTAAGGCCCCTTGGGCTTCTTCCTGACTCTGGCAAATGATTACTCCTTTTCCTGCCGCCAGTCCATCGGCCTTCACCACCACCGGCAGAGAAAAATCCTTTAGGGCTTCCAGTCCCCCTTGAAGGCTGCTTACCTTTTTATATTTGGCAGTGGGAATTTTATAACGCTCCATAAATTCCTTTGAAAAGGCCTTGCTGCCCTCCAGACGGGCCCCATGGGCAGTTGGACCGATAATATTTAACCCGGCCGACCTAAAGGAGTCAACAATTCCCGACACCAGGGGAAGCTCCGGTCCGACAATCGTCATATCGATTCCTATTTCCCGGGAAAATTCGACCAGAGACATAATTTCCTCGGGATTAATATTGACACATTTTGCAAGCCTGGCTATGCCAGGATTCCCTGGGGCACAGTAAATATCCGTTATCAGAGGGCTTTGCTTGAGCTTCCAGACCAGGGCATGCTCCCTGCCCCCGCCACCAATCACCAGTATTTTCATCCTATCACCCGCCTCGCTTCCATTTTATAACATAATGTCAATCAAACTGAGGTTTTTTCACCGTTTAGTGCTTAAAATGTCTCATGCCCGTAAAGACCATGGCGATCCCTGCCTCGTTACAGGCCTCTATGGACTGCTGGTCTTTAACAGAGCCCCCAGGTTGAATGATAGCCCTAATGCCAGCCTTAACTGCGGCATCGACACAATCCCTAAAGGGAAAAAAGGCATCTGAGGCTAAAACGCTGCCCTCTAGGGAATGCTGAGACTGCCGGAGGGCATTTTCAAGGGCCCAAATTCGGCTTGTTTGCCCCGGACCAATGGCCAGGGTCTGCTGATTTTTTACAATGACGATGGCATTGGATTTAATATGCTTGACAACCTTAAAGGCAAATTCCAAATCATTTAGCTCCTGGGCCGAGGGAGAACGGTCTGTCACCGTTTCACAGCCTGCCATTAGGGAGGCGTCCGAATTTTGTATTAACAGCCCACCGGCCACCCGTTTCAGGTCGTAATCTCTCCCATTGATCTGATCAATATTGTCTAATTGCAGCAGCCGTAGGTTTTTCTTTTCTTGAAATACCGCCAGGGCTTCGGCTGTAAAGCTGGGGGCAATAATTACCTCTAAAAATACCATTTTCATGGCCTCGGCCGTTTGTTTGTCGATTTCCCGATTAACAGCAATGATTCCCCCGAAAATGGACAGGGAATCGGCTTCATAGGTCCTTTGATAGGCCTCATATATGGTGTCTCCTGACGCTACACCACAAGGGTTTGTATGCTTTACAGCCACCACAGTGGGCTCGCTGAATTCCTTTAAAAGCTGTAGGGCCCCATTGACATCGTTAATGTTATTAAAGGACAGCTCCTTTCCCTGGAGCTGCCTGGCATCGGCCAGGGTACCGGGCCTTCGCAGTACATCCTGATAAAAGGCCCCCTGCTGGTGAGGATTCTCACCATAACGCAGATTCTGCACCCTTTCATAGGTTAGGGTCAGGGTTTCTGGAAACTCAACATCATTTCTGCTCAAATAGCTTGCGATCATGGTGTCGTAATGGGCGGTATGCTGAAAGACCTTTTTGGCCAGCTCATAACGGGTTTCTAAGGTGGTATGGCCCATTTCTCCCAGCTCTGCCAATACCTTGCCGTAATCCTCAGGATTCACCACCACCGTTACATCCTGGTAATTTTTAGCCGCCGACCGGAGCATGGCGGGGCCTCCAATATCAATATTTTCGATGGCCTCCTCCTGGGTTACACCGGGCTTTAATATGGTTTCCTTAAAGGGATATAGATTGACCACGATTAGATCAATGGGTTCAATATCCATTTTCTTAAGGGTTTCCATATGGGCTTCATTATCCCGGATAGCCAAAATCCCTCCATGGATGGCTGGATGCAGAGTCTTTACCCTGCCATCCAGGCACTCAGGAAAGCCAGTTGCCTCCGACACATCCATCACCGATACCCCCGCTTCCCTCAGCAGTTTGGCTGTTCCACCGGTGGATAAAAGTGATACTCCCATTTCCTCCAGGGCTTTAGCCAGCTCCACCATTCCCCGCTTATCTGATACACTAAGTAATGCTCGTCTAATCATCACTTCACCCTCTTTTCTTTAATCAAAACTTTATTTTGTTCTATCTGTAATTTCCCCTGGGCAAACAGCTGTACGGCCCTGGGTAAAATTTCATGCTCAACCGCCAGCACCTTTTTCTGAAGTAGCACGGCATCATCCTGAAAGTCGACTGCTACGGTTTGCTGTAGAATGATTGGGCCGCCGTCGGTTTCTTCGTTGACGAAATGCACCGTTGCCCCCGAAACCTTCACCCCCCGTTCTATGGCCGCCTGATGAACCCGTATACCATAATAGCCCTTACCCGAAAAGCTTGGCAAAAGGGAGGGATGAATATTTATGATTTTATTTTGAAAGGCCTCAATAACCCCCTTCGATAGGATTTCAAGATAGCCCGCCAAAACCACCAAATCGATTGATTTTTCCCTCAATTGCTTTAATAGGGCCCCTTCCCTTTGAGATGGCCCGGGATAACTTTTTCGATCAATTACAGCAGTTTCGATTCCCGCCGCCCTGGCCCGCTCAAGGCCATAGGCCTGGCTGTTGCTGGAAATAACCAGACTTACCTGTCCATTAATTTTCCCCGCCTTAATATGGTCAAGCAAGGCCTGAAGGTTACTGCCGCCCCCCGATATCAGTACCGCAATTCTTATTCCCGGCATAGCATCACCTGTCCATCCCCTTCAACGATTTGACCAATAATTTCTGCTGCCTCCCCCTGGCCTCTGATGATTTCCAGGGCCCCTTCTGCATCCTGCTGCCTTACAACTGCCATCATGCCGATTCCCATATTAAAGGTTTTGTACATTTCCCCTTCATCTATCTTTCCCTTTTCCTGAATCAATTGAAATATCTGTGGAATTTCCCAGGTACCCAGTTGAATGGCAGCCGTTACATTGCCGGGTAAAATCCTTGGTACATTCTCATAAAAGCCTCCCCCGGTGATATGGACAAGGCCCTTTACGTTTATTTCCTTAATCAATTCCAATACTGGTTTTACATAGATTTTCGTGGGCGTCAGCAATACTTCCCCAAGGCTTTTTGAAAAGCCAGGCGGCTGATCTTCAATAGTCATGCTCAGCTCCTGGAAGAAAAGCTTTCTGACAAGGGAGTAGCCGTTACTATGGAGCCCGCTGGAGGCAATACCAATGATGACATCCCCCGCTTCTATGTCGGCCCCTGTTATGATTTTAGCTTCGTCTACAATTCCCAGGGCAAAGCCCGCCACATCGTATTCCCCTTCGGGATAAAAGCCAGGCATTTCTGCCGTTTCTCCCCCAATTAAAGCACAACCTGCCAGTTGGCACCCCCGGGCAATTCCCCCAACAATTTCTGCTGCCCTTTCTGCCTGAAGCCTTCCAGATGCGATATAATCAAGAAAAAACAACGGCTTGGCCCCTTGGCAGAGAATATCATTAACACACATGGCTACACAATCCTGACCAATGGTATCGTGGCGACCCGTCATAAAGGCCAGCTTTAGCTTAGTGCCCACGCCATCGGTTCCAGCCACCAAGACCGGTGACCTTAGGCCGGTTAAATCGGGCTTAAAGAGGCCCCCAAAGCCCCCTAACCCCGTCAATACGCTTTTATTGAAGGTGGCCTTTACATGCTGCTTCATTAATTCCACTGCCCTTTGTCCCTCTTCTACATCTACGCCCGCATCTCGATAGGTTAATCCATCCATTAGTGCCCGCTCCCTTCTAACCTTTCAAATACCTGCCTTGGCTTTCCCGCTGGTACCTCCAGGGGATAATCACCGTTAAAGCATGCCGTACAAAAATGGGCTGCCGGAAGACCAGTAGCCTGAATTAAGCCTGGCAGGCTGATAAAGCCCAGGCTGTCGGCCCCTATGGCTCTTCTTATTTGCTCTACTGTTTTAATGGCGCCTATCAGTTGGTTTCGATCAGGGGTATCAATACCGAAATAGCAGCCATAGGCCACCGGCGGCGAGCTGACCCGAACGTGAACCTCCTTGGCACCGGCCCGTCTTAGACTGCTGACAATCTGTTTACTGGTGGTACCCCGTACAATGGAATCGTCAATCATGACAATTCGTTTTCCGACCACATTTTGCTTTAGGGGATTCAGTTTTAATCTAACGGCCATTTCCCTGAGGGATTGCTCTGGCTGGATAAAGGTTCTCCCCACATACCGATTTTTGATCAAGCCCTCACCATAGTCAATTCCTGCCGCCTCAGCATAGCCAACCGCCGAAGGAATCGAGGTGTCAGGTACCGCCACCACCACATCGACCTCTGCCGGATGCTCCTTAGCCAATACCCTTCCTGCATTTTTTCTGGCCTGATATACGCTGACCCCATCTACTATGCTGTCGGGTCTGGCAAAATAGATATATTCAAAAATACAAGAGGCCCTTCTTTCTGTCTGAAGCTGTTTGATGGTCATACCCTTTTCGTTAATTGTCACAATTTCCCCCGGGGCCACATCTCGAATAAATTCTGCCCCGAGGATATCCAGGGCACAGCTTTCAGAGGCCAATACATAGCCAGCCTCCAGTCTGCCAATACAGAGGGGCCTCAGGCCCAATGGGTCTCGAACCCCGACTAGCCCCTCCTCGGTCATTACCACCAGGGCATAGGCACCCTTCACCAGCTCCATGGTTCGTTCAATGGCATATTGAATCCCTTCGTTGCTGTAACGGGCAATCAGATTCACCAAAACCTCACTGTCAATGGAGGTTTGGAAAACCACACCGTCGTCCTCCAGTCGTCTTCTTAATAGGGAGGCATTGACCAAATTACCATTGTGGGCCAGGGCAATACTGCCGCCTCGATAACGTACCACCAGGGGCTGGGCATTTTCCACGTAGCTTTCCCCCGTTGTGGAATAGCGAACATGGCCAATGCCTATATGCCCGGGCAGCCGATTAAAGCTGTCATCGTTAAAGACCTCCGGCACCAGACCCATGGCCTTATGATAATGGGTTCTGAGGCCGTCATTGGTGGCGATTCCCGCACTTTCCTGCCCCCGGTGCTGCAGGGCATACAATCCATAATAGATCATTTTAGAGATGTTATCCTTACGACTGTGATAGATTCCCACCACGCCACATTCCTCTTTTAATTTGTCTAATTGGTTTCCATGATACATTGCAAAGCCCCTCTCCAAGCCTGCTCCATTTCTTTAACCGGCAAATTCACCACTTCTTCATGATTAATGGTAATTTTTAAATGCTCACCTTTAACGCTGCCCAGCAGCTGATAAGGAATTTGATGATCCCTTAGCTTCTCCTCCAGTTTCTTCAGGTCTTGGGTCTTGATGGTTATGACAAATCGAGACTGACTTTCGGAAAACAGCGCTTCATCTCTTCTAAGGACTGTGACAATATTGATTTCTGCCCCCAGCCCATGGTCCATAGTAGCTTCTGCCAGGGCCACCGCCAGCCCTCCATCACTTATATCATGGGCCGAGGTCACCACCCCTGCCTCAATGGCTTCTAACAAAAGATTCTGAACCCTTTTTTCCAGGGCCAGATTTAAATGGGGTATCCGCCCCCCTTCAATTCCATGGATCTGAGCTAAATATTCACTTCCACCGATTTCAGCCCTGGTTTCCCCCAGCATCAGCACCAGGTCCCCCGCTTCCTTGAATGCAGCTGTACAAGCCTTTCTTACATCTTCAATGACGCCAACCATCCCGATAATGGGGGTTGGGTATATGGCCTCCTGCTCTGTTTCGTTATAGAAGCTGACATTTCCGCTGATAACAGGGGTATCCAGCTCCCGGCAGGCTTCACTAATTCCCATGACCCCTTCTCGAAACTGCCAGTACCGATCTGGCCTCTCGGGATTACCAAAGTTTAAGCCATCGGTAATGGCAAGGGGTCTGCCTCCGCTGGCAACAATGTTTCTGGCAGCCTCTGCCACAGCAATTTTACTGCCTTCCCTTGGATTCAAATAGCAGTAACGGCTGTTACAATCAGTGGTGAGGGCAATTCCCCTGTTGGTATCAGGGATTCTTAACACGGCTGCATCGGAACCGGGTTTCACCACGGTATTGGTTCTGACCATGTGGTCATATTGCCGATAAATCCACTCTCTGCTGGCCAGGTTGGGGGAGGTTAAAAGCTTTAGCAGTACAGGATTATAGTCATGGGGTTCTGTTATCGTAGATAAGTTAATATGCTGCTTTTCATAGAAATAGGCCGGTACCTCATAATCCTGCTCATATTTGGGAGCCCCCGAGGAATCCAGGCTGGCCGCCGGCATGTCTCCTACCACCTGATCTCCCTCTTTAATAATAAGCCGGTTGTTATCGGTTACCTTCCCGATGATTACACCATGCAGGCCCCATTTCTCCACAATCTTTTGAACCTCAGGCTCTTTTCCCTTCTTAACGATCAACAGCATCCTCTCCTGGGATTCAGAAATCATCACCTCAACGGGCAACATTCCCCGTTCCCGGCGGGGCACCTTCAGTACATCAATTTCCATTCCGCCTTCCCCCCGGGTGGCGGTTTCGCAGCAGGCTGAGGCTAAGCCGGCTGCTCCTAAATCCTGAATGCCTACAATATAATCAGTTTTCAGCAGCTCAAGGCAGGCTTCCATCAGTAGCTTCTCCATAAAGGGGTCCCCCACCTGAACGGCAGATTTCTTTTCCTCTGATTCCTCTGTCAGCTCTACAGAGGCAAAGCTGGCTCCCCCCATGCCGTCACGGCCGGTGGCAGCCCCGACATACATTACGGAGTTGCCTACCCCGGAGGCATTGCCCCGATGAATTTGATCATGCTGGATGATTCCCACACACATGGCATTGACCAGGGGATTACCATTATAGGAATGGTTAAAATACACTTCCCCTCCGACGGTGGGAATACCGATGCAGTTACCATAGCCTGCGATTCCCGCCACCACTCCGTCTAATAGGTACTGCACTCGCCGATTATTTTCAATGTCTCCAAACCGCAGTGAATTCAAAAGGGCAATAGGCCTTGCCCCCATGGCAAATATATCTCGAATAATTCCCCCTACCCCTGTGGCCGCCCCCTGATAGGGCTCAATGGCAGAGGGGTGGTTATGGCTTTCAATTTTCATGGCAATGGCTAAATTGTCACCTATATCTACAATTCCTGCATTTTCACCGGGCCCCTGTAAAACCCTGGGGCCACTGGTGGGAAAATGCTTGAATAAGGCCCTTGAATGCTTATAGCTGCAATGCTCCGACCACATTACACCATACATATTCAGCTCTAATTCATTGGGGGTACGCCCTAGGAAATTGATGATTTTTTGATATTCTTCCTGGGTTAAGCCCACTAATTCATAGGGTTTACTCATTTTTATAGCCTCCTTCTAAATAGTTCAGAATGGACTGAAAAAATCCCTTTCCGTCTTCGTTTCCCAGAAGGGCTTCACAGGCCCTTTCGGGGTGGGGCATCATTCCCAGTACATTGCCTTGCCGATTACAAATTCCTGCAATATTCTTCATGGAACCATTTGGATTTTCAGCATAGGTAAACACAATTTGATTGTTGGCCGCCAGTTGTTGAAGCACTTCCTCCTCTGCCACATAGTTGCCTTCTCCATGGGCAATGGGAATTTGAATTAGTTGGTGGGCCCTATAGCCATTGGTAAAGCGGGTTTGATTGTTTTCTACCTTTAGGGTAACTGTATCGCATATAAACTTTAGATTTTGATTTCTAACCAAGGCCCCCGGCAAAAGACCCATTTCCGTTAATATTTGAAATCCGTTGCAAATCCCCACCAGCAGCTTTCCCTGCTGGGCATGAAGCCGAACAGCATCCATTACCTTCGAGAAGCCCGCGACAGCACCGCACCTTAAATAGTCGCCATAGGAAAAGCCTCCCGGCAATATCAAGCAATCATAATGACCCAATTCTGCTGTATCGTGCCAGATATATTCCACCTCCTGGCCAAAGACATCCTTTAGGGCCCGGTAACAATCTATATCACAGTTGGAACCTGGAAAAACAATTATACCAAATCTCATCTTTTAGCCTCCTACCTCCTGCACGGATTGTTAAAATTTATGCATTATAAAGCTGCCAGCAACCTTATTCCAGCTCAATTTGATAAGCTTCTATTACCGTGTTAGCCAACAGTTTTTCACACATTTCCCTCACCTGTATCTGGGCCTCTTCCTTTGAAAGGCCCTTCAGGTTTAATTCAATCAGCTTACCGATTCTGACCTCTTCCACATTACCATAGCCCATCTTGCTAAGGGCCCCTTGAATGGCTGTGCCCTGGGGGTCAGCAATGCTTTTTTTCAATGTAACGTACACCTTTGCCTTCATTCTCCATTCCTCCTACTGATTTAGTCGACGCAATACCTCTTGGTAGGCCTCCTCTACGGCCCCTAAATCCCTTCTGAAACGATCCTTGTCCAGCTTTTCACTGGTATGGGAATCCCATAGCCTGCAGGTGTCGGGAGAAATTTCATCTGCCAGGATAATCCGATTCTGATAGCGACCAAATTCTAATTTGAAGTCCACCAGAATCAACCCCCTAGAGCGGAAAAAATGCCCCAGAAAATCATTTATTTTTAAGGCCTTTTCCCTTATTTCTGCAATTTCCTCCCCTGTGGCCAGTCCCAGGGCCAGGGCATGGTCGTCGTTAATTAGGGGATCACCCAGGTCATCATTTTTATAACAAAGCTCCAGCACTGGTTTTGTCAGCTTTTCACCTTCCTTAAGGCCTAGACGCTTGGCCATGGAGCCGGCGGTAATATTACGAACAATTACCTCCAGAGGGACGATTTCCACTGCCCTTACAGCCATTTCCCGCTGGTTTAACAGGGCAATAAAATGATTTTCAATACCTGCCGCTGTGAGTTCCTTGAATAGAATAGCCGACATCTGATTGTTTACTCTGCCCTTATCGACGATGGTGCCCTTTTTTTCACCATTAAAGGCAGTGGCATCATCCTTATAGGAAACAATCAATTGGTCAGGATAATTGGTTTTAAAGACCTTTTTAGCCTTACCTTCATAGAGCATTTCTTGTTTTTCCAGTTCCATCATGATAAACCTCCCCTATTTATCCTTCATTAAGCCCTTGTCATGTGCTCCAGGTATTGTTGATAGCCCTGGCTGGTTAATTTGTCAGCCTTGTCTTCTACCATTTCCCGAAGCCCCTTCCGATAGGCAATGAGTCTTTTCTTTAATTCAAAATCCTCGACAGCTAATATTTGAGCTGCCAGAATTCCTGCATTTTTTGCTCCATTAATGGCCACTGTAGCCACCGGTATGCCCGGGGGCATTTGGACGATAGAATAGAGAGAATCTAATCCATCAAGCTGTCTGCCCTTGACGGGGACACCGATCACCGGCAGGGGGGTTAGTGAGGCGGTCATACCAGGCAGGTGGGCGGCCCCTCCGGCCCCGGCAATAATGACCTTGATTCCCCTTTGATCTGCTTCCCGGGCATATCGATAGAGGGCCTCCGGTGTTCTATGGGCCGAAATGATTCGGCATTCAAAGGGTACTTCAAGGGCTTCCAGCAGCCCACAGGCTTCCTTCATAACCGGTAAATCTGAATCACTTCCCATAATAATTCCAACCACTGGCTTCATACTATTCCTCCTTAATGGCTCCTGTTATCTTAACCGTTGATTTTAACCCTTCTGCAAGGGATCTAGCTTCTTCCAGGGTATCGGCCAAAATATTGATATGGCCCATCTTTCTTTGGGGTCTTGTTTCTTTTTTGCCGTAATAATGCAGATACACCCCTGGAAGCCTGAGGGCTTCTTTAAGGCCAATTATGCTACCCTGCCCATGATATTTTTGGGCCCCCAGCAGGTTTAACATGACGCAGGGACTAATCAGCTTCGTATCACCCAGGGGCAGGGCCAATAGGGCCCGAAGCTGCTGCTGAAATTGGGAGGTTCGACAGGCCTCAATGGTAAAGTGCCCTGAATTATGGGTTCGGGGCGCAATTTCATTAACCAAAATTTTTCCATCGGCCAGCACAAACATCTCTATACAAAAGAGCCCAGCCCCATCAAAATGCTTCATGACCTCCCTGGCAATTTTTTGGGCCTGCTCCTGGGTGCAGGGGGAAATTTCAGCCGGTACCAGGGTTTCATGTAATATATTGTCTTTATGAATATTTTCTGCCAGGGGAAACACCTTGATTTCTCCGTCCCATCCCCTGGCTGCAATGGCTGAAATCTCTTTGACAAAGGGAACATATTTCTCTGCCATAAGGGAATCCCGGCCAGCTCCCATCAATTGATAGGCTGTTTCAATGGAGATTTCCCTATGGAGCAGAAGGTTTCCCCTTCCGTCATAGCCGCCTCTTCGCTTTTTTAGTAGCAGCGGAAGGCCCCATTTTCCGACAATCTCCTTTAAATCCTCTACAGCATTAATCTCCTGAAAGGCCCCTACCGGAATACCATGGCCTTTTAAAAAATTCTTTTGCTTTAATTTGTCCTGTATAAGGATTAGGGTACCGGGCTTGGGTAGGATGATGTGTCCTTCTTCTGCCAGCTTTTCCAGCATTTCACCGTCTATGTGCTCGAATTCGTAAGTAATAATATCACTATTTTCAGCCAGCCGCTTAAGTCCTTCTGCATCATAATAGTCTGCCTGTATAAATTGATCAGCAAGGGAGGCCCCAGGGCAATCCCCATCGGGGTCCAATACAACAAATGTTATTCCCATCTTTTTTCCCTCAAGGATTAACATTTTTCCCAGCTGGCCTCCCCCAATGATTCCTATGGTTTTTGGTTGATCATTACAATTCATCTAGCTGTTTTCCTCCCATTGCTTCAATTTTCAATAAACTCAGGTTAAGAAAAGCAGCTAAGAAAATCTTAGCTGCTTTATGAAGTTTGTAATGATTAATGGGGTAATATGGTGAATCTTAGCACAAAGAGAATTGACAGAATAAACAGGGTTGGATGCACTTCTTTTAGTTTGCCTGTAAAGGTTTTAGTCAGGCAATAGAAAATGATTCCGAAGGCAATACCGTTGGCTATACTGTAGGTAAAGGGCATCATGGCAATGGTAAAGAAGGCAGGCATGGCCTCTGTAAAATCATCAAAGTTTATTTTGGTAACAGCTCCCATCATCAATACCCCTACAATAATCAAGGCAGGCGCTGTGGCGGCACTGGGCACCACCAGGGCCAAGGGTGCTGCAAAGATGGCTAAAATAAACAAGATTCCTGTGGTAACAGATGTAAGGCCTGTTTTTCCCCCTTCTGAAACACCGGCTGCAGATTCTACAAAGGTAGTGACGGTTGAAGTACCCAGCATAGCTCCGGCAGTTGTTGCAATGGCATCGGCCAAGAGGGCCTTATCCATATTGGGAAGCTTACCCTTTTCATCAAGCATACCCGCTTTTTGACCTGTTCCAATGAGGGTACCAATGGTGTCAAACATATCGACAAGGCTGAAGGAAATTACCACTGTCGCAACACTGGCTAGGGCCCCTACAACTCCAGCTTCACCTATTTTTAACAGGCCTGGAAAATCCATTTTAAAGAGGGTTGGGGTAATATCTAAGGAAAACTTGGATAGCTGGGTATTAGTTACACCCATGGGGATTCCAATAATGGTTGTGACAATGATTCCGATCAGCATTGCCCCCTTAACACCCTTGGCCATTAAAATACCAGTAAGAATTAATCCGATTACTGCCAGAATTACTGCTGGCTCTTGAAAACGGGCCAGTTCCACAAGGGTGGCTTCGCTGGAAACAACAATACCTGCATTTTTAAATCCGATTAGTGCAATAAACAATCCGATACCGCCGCCAATGGCATGCTTTAAGGAATTAGGAATTGCTTCTACAATCGCCTCTCTGGCTCCGGTTACTGTTAAAATAATAAATAAGATTCCTGAAATAAAAATTGCTGCTAGGGCTTGCTCCCAGCTATAGCCCATACCTATTACCACACCGAAGGTGAAAAAGGCGTTTAATCCCATTCCTGGTGCCTGGGCAAAGGGTAAATTGGCATAGAGCCCCATAACTAATGTACCAATTGCAGCTGAAATACAGGTGGCCATAAATACCGCATTAAAATCCATTCCTGTCAAAGCCAGCATCTCTGGATGAACAAATAAAATGTAGGCCATAGTAATAAATGTTGTAATACCTGCAATAATTTCTGTTTTTACATCTGTTTTGTTTTCTGATAGCTTAAAATATGAATCTAAGCCTGAAAGTGATTTTTCCTGAGCCACAAAACATCCTCCTTTGTTTAAATTTATAAAATAAAGCCCGGATGGATAGGCACCCTTTATATAAGTGAAACCTATCCGTCCGGGCTTTTATCCCCTCGGTGTAGCATTTAAAAATGCCTGTACCGCTCGGACCAAACCACTAGCAGCAATGAGGTCTGGAACCCTAGGTACACTTTCACCCATAGTAGAATAATTTACGGTTATTCTGTAGAGACTGTCGAACCATATTATCGACATTATACGAGCTATCTATGCAGTTTTATTTTTTATTACGAAATAATCATAACAAATTTCATCCGGTCGGTCAATATTTTTTCGAATATTTTTAGTTAAATTAAGTTATTTAATTTGTACTTATACATACATTTAATCTATATCAACCTTATATAGTTCGTGTTTTTCGCTACATCTGGACTATTATTCCCATTCCACCGTTGCCGGTGGCTTTGAAGTAATGTCGTACACAATTCGATTGACACCCTCTACTTCATTGACAATTCTTCTGGACATGCTTTCCAGAACATCAAAGGGGATTCGGGCCCAGTCGGCCGTCATGGCATCGGAGCTGGTGATGGCCCGAATTCCCACTGTGTGGGCATAGGTCCTTTCATCTCCCATGACACCAACACTTTTAATATCTGGCAAGACGGCAAAGTATTGCCAAATTTCTCTATCGAGGCCTGCCTTTTTAATTTCCTCCCGCACAATGGCATCAGCCTCTCGAACAATCTCCAGCTTTTCTTCGGTAATTTCTCCTAATACTCTAACCGCCAGACCTGGCCCCGGGAAGGGCTGTCTCCAGACGATTTCCTCAGGCAGCCCCAGCTCAGTACCCACTTCTCTGACCTCATCCTTAAACAGATATTTAAAGGGTTCAATCAGATCAAATTCCATATCCTCTGGCAAACCGCCCACATTATGATGGCTTTTAATGACCGAGGCGGTATCTGTTCCGCTCTCAATGATATCGGGATACAGGGTTCCCTGTACAAGGAAGTCCATCTCCCCTAGCTTACGGGCCTCTTCCTCAAATAGCCTGATAAATTCCTCGCCAATAATTTTTCGTTTTTTTTCAGGATCAGTAACCCCCTTAAGCTTTCTAAGGAATCGATCTTTGGCATTGACTCGAATAAAATTGATTTTAAACTGGTTTTTAAAAATATCCTCTACCCAATCACCTTCGTCCTTTCTCAATAGCCCATGATCGACGAAAACACAGGTTAAATTATCACCAATGGCTTGATGTACCAAAACCGCCGCAACAGAGGAATCGACTCCACCCGATAGGGCACAAAGTACCTTTCTGTCACCTACCTTGGCCTGGATTGCTTTAATTTCCTCTGCAATATAGTTTTTCATCGTCCAGCTTCCACTGAGACCACAAATTTCGTATAAGAAATTCCGAATTAACGCTTTACCCCCTTGGGTATGCTCTACCTCTGGGTGGAATTGTACAGCATACAGGTCTTTGTACTGATCCTCCATGGCTGCCACAGGGCAATCCTGGGTAGAGGCGGTTACGCTGAATCCTTCGGGGGCCCGTTCAATAAAATCCGTGTGGCTCATCCAGCAAACTGAATTTTCTTCAATTCCCTTAAATAATGGTGATGCTGTTTTGATTTCTAAGGTGGTTTTGCCATATTCTCTGTTTTTGGCACGATTTACCTTCCCCCCCAGAAATTCTGCCATTAGCTGCCCCCCGTAGCAAATTCCCAGAATTGGAATTCCTAACTGAAGGATGTCGGGGTCACACTTGGGAGCCCCTTCTCCATAGACACTGGCGGGACCACCTGTAAAGATAATACCCTTGGGGGATTTTGCCTTGATTTCCTGAGCAGAAATCTTGTAGGGAACAACCTCGCAATATACATTGAATTCCCTAACTCGACGGGCGATTAACTGGTTATATTGTCCACCAAAATCTAATATCAATATCAATTCATTATTCATGCTTTCCATCCTTTCGGCATTCCTTATTCATTTACGCTGTAATTGGGTGCTTCCTTTGTTATGCTGATATCATGAGGATGGCTTTCCTTAAGGCCTGCTCCTGTAATTTTAATAAATTTGCCGTTTTCCTGTAGATCTTTGATGGTTTTGGAACCACAATAGCCCATTCCGGCCCTCAAGCCTCCCATTAATTGATAGATGGTATCTTTAATAGGACCCTTGTAAGGAACCTTTCCTTCGACGCCTTCGGGTACCAGCTTTTGATTTTCTTCCTGAAAATAGCGGTCTTTGCTTCCTTTTTGCATGGCTGCAATGGAGCCCATTCCCCGATAGGATTTGAAGCTTCTTCCTTTATAGATGATGGTTTCCCCTGGGCTCTCTTCTGTTCCAGCAAAGAGGGAACCTATCATAACAACACTGGCTCCGGCGGCAATGGCCTTTGGAATGTCTCCTGAATACTTGATTCCACCATCGGCTATAATGGGCACCTCGTAGGACTTGGCAGCCATGGCACAATCATAAATAGCTGTAACCTGGGGTACACCAATACCGGCCACCACCCTGGTGGTACAGATGGAGCCCGGGCCAATTCCCACCTTAATGGCATCAGCACCAGCTTGAATTAAATCTACAGTCGCCTCGGCGGTGGCCACATTTCCAGCAATCACCTGAAGATCTGGATATTTTTCCTTAATGCTTCTAACGGCCTCAATCACCCCTTTAGAATGACCATGGGCTGTATCGACCACAATGACATCTACCTTGGCATGACTCAGGGCTGCCACCCTTTCCTTCAGATCCTTGGTGACACCCACCGCAGCCCCCACCAGCAGTCTTCCTTGATGATCCTTGGCGGAATTGGGATATTTGATGGCTTTTTCAATGTCTTTGATGGTGATTAGACCCTTTAGCATTCCCTCCTGGTCGACAATGGGCAGCTTCTCAATTTTATGGGTCATTAAAATTTCCTGGGCCCTTTCCATGGTGATTCCCTCTGGGGCTGTAACTAAATTATCCTTGGTCATGACCTCTCCAATGGGTCGATGATAGTTGGACTCAAAACGAATATCTCGATTGGTTATAATTCCTACTAATTTGCCCTTTGTTGTAATGGGTACACCAGAAATGTGGTACCTTTCCATTAATTCCAGGGCATCGGAAATAATATGCTCAGGACTTAGGAAAAAAGGGTCCACAATAACGCCATGCTCGCTTCTTTTAACCTTATCTACCTCCAAGGCCTGTTCCTCTATGGTCATGTTTTTGTGGATAATACCGATTCCACCCTCCCGGGCAATGGCAATGGCCATCTTCCCCTCAGTCACCGTATCCATACCAGAGCTTATCAAGGGAATATTGAGTTTAATTGTTTTTGTCAAATTGGTGCTGGTTTCTACCTGATTTGGTAAAACCTCAGACTTGGCCGGTATTAACAGTACATCATCAAAGGTTAATCCTTCCTTTACTAGCTTGCCCTCCATCATCGGTATTCCTCCTTATCATTTTCTGCTTCTTTTTATTATTTTTCAACAGCTTTTTATCATACATGCCTCTTGAAAACCCCAGGTAAAAATTAAAATGCTGAAGTTAAATAAATAAACAGAAAGGCTGTATGATAAATCCACTGTAAATGAGTGAAAATATCATACAGCCTTTAAGCAAAAAACAGGCCTAAACAGGCGTCGCTGAATAAAGCCCTTAAAAGACAGATCGTATAATATATTTCACCCATAGTCAAATGATTTACGGTCATTTGGTAGATACTTCCGATCCATATTATCGGCATTATATGAGTGGTTCGATTAAATTGTTATAACTAAATTATCAGAAGCCCCCGACCTTGTCAAGCAAAAACAGACAACTTTTTCAGTACTTTTCATTGTTCCAAATACATGGAAAATTCCGAATTCTCTACCCAACTGAATTAAAGTGATGTCTTTGTGTCAAAGACATGGTAAAGCTGCACCTTTAGATATGCTTTTAACTCAGTAATGAGCTTAAAAAAATAGAAGCCTGGTGAAATAAAACTTACACTAAGATCATACGTTTTTTTCTTCAGTTCTTTTAATGAATTTATCCAGTTGAATAATATATCGCTGATGGGTTCCTTCTCCGATTTTTTCCTTTTCGTCAAAGGCCTCAATGATAAAGGTCAGCTTTTTCCCCTCTATGGCTGTCAGCTCTGCAGTGGCATAAACCTTCATACCCACAGGGGTTGCCGCCAAATGCTTCACATCCAGATGACTGCCAACGGTGGCAAAGCCATGGGGCAGATGGGGGTCTACAGCCTTTAAAGCTGCCCCTTCCATGATTCCAATCATCATGGGGGTTGCAAAGACCTTCACGCCTCCGCTGCCAAAGGACTCAGCCGTATCCTTTTCCTGAACCTCTATTTCTAACCTTGCCTTCATTCCGATTTGTAGATTAAAATCCAAAATTAATCACCTCAACTTTAGTATTGAATAAGAAAATCGCTGTCATTTTAACCCAAAGCCATGATTTGGCTCATTTCCTTAAGCCGCTGTATAATAGGGAGCTTTTGTGTACATAATTTTTCGCAGGCACCACAGGCGATGCATTCAGCTGGACTGGCATCGGTTTCCTTTACTCTGCCCCGTTCCCTCTGCCACTTCAAATGATGCTTCATTCGTTCTTCTGAATCCAGCATCATTAAATTATAGGCCTCAAGATAGCTGTCTATTTTAATCTTCTTGGGGCATTTCAAGCAATAGCCACAGGTGGTACAAAGGTTATTGATACCCTTGCCAATCTTCTCGCGAATTTCTTCCTTCTTTTCCTTTGAGAAGGTCAAGGGATGATCCAGAGTTCTTATATTTTCCTCCAGTTCCTCCATAGTGCCCATACCCGCCAGAATAACAGTAATACCCTTTTGGGCAGCATTAAAGCGCAGGGCTGCCTGACTCACGGTTTCATCATCAAATTGCCTTAAAAAGCTAAAATACTCCTGATGCTGTGGTATTAGGCCCCCTCCCAGGGGATTCATGGTGGCTACTCCCAGCTGATGCTCCAGGGCTGCTTCGACCCCCTCCTGTCGATAGGGATGATTGATGGCATTGTAGCCCAGCAATACACCTTCGAAGACCCCATCTTCAATAATTTTTCTAATGTCAGCGCCTTTACAATGGGTAGAAAAGACCAAATGATCTATTAGCCCCTCTTCCTTGGCCTTCAAAGCGCCTTCATAGGGACCGCCTGGTGCCATGACCCTTTCATATTGATTTAAATCTTTAATACACCACATATGAAAGAAATTAATTTTTTCAATTCCCATTCTATTTAAGGAATTTTCAATTCGCCACCTGACCTTATCGGCAGTTGGCTCACTATTGATGCTGCTTTTGGTTGAAACATAGTAGTCAGCTGGCATGTTTTTAAAGGCTTTACCAAATATGTATTCACTTTTATCGTCACAATAAAAGGGCGCTGTATCAAAATAGTTGATACCTAAAGCATTGGCCCTTCTAACTACCTCGGCAGAATAGTCTTCATCGGGGCCAAACCGCATACCGCCAAAGCCAATTACCGATACTTTTTTTCCTGTTTTTCCATATTCGCGATATTCCATTCTATGCCTCCCCTTTTTCTTTCAGTGATATTTTTATTATATATTAAATAAAAAATTTTTTCCAATTTTTTAGAATACATCCTAAGCTACCTAAAACAGGAGATCCTTTTGAGATTTTTCTTGTCAGATAAGGGAACACTAAATTGAAGCCCTAAAATCTAAATCAAGAAGGGAGAATGGCAATGTTTGAAAAAATTAAAAATTTTACCGACAGGTGGTTTGAAAATCAAAAAAATCCACAATTAAGACATGAATTCCCTCTATATAATATTAATGATAATTTTTTTAGTACTATAAAAGGAGAACCTGGCCAAGAAAATCAAAATCAAGTAAATATAATTCAGCGCCATCATGAAGATAACAACCAATAGCCTGCCTTTAATTTCATGCTATAGAAAGCCTGTTATTCTGAAATAATATAATTGAAATTTAGAATAAACAAAAACGTTTTCAGGAGGTATTTAATTATGACTGATCAGCAAAACCAAAATGCAGGTGGTAAACAGCTGGATGCCAACAATCTTAAAATTTTAGAGGATCAATTAAGCTATGAAAGCTTAATGAATCGGAAATTTTCATCCTATGCAGAATATTGTACCGATACTGAATTAAAAAGTCTGTGTCAGCAGGCTGCTCAAAAGCATAAACAGCACTATAACGAGCTGTTTAATTATTTAAATTCACATCAATAGTCTTGCGTATGCAATTATTAATTTAGAGGAGGAGCTGCTAAATGAATCATCAAAGAAGCTTATCGGAAAAGGAATTAATGCACGACCTTTTGGCATCTGAAAAACAGGTTTGCTCTGCTTATAATGTCGGAATCACTGAATCTTCCTGTGATAACCTGAGAAATCACTTGACCAATTGCCTAACCGATACACAAAACATTCAATCGCAAATATTTAATGCAATGCGCCAAAGAGGCTGGTACCAAATTAAAAAAGCACAGCCCCAGGATGTGCAAAGTGCAAAGACAAAGTTCTCTCAAGAACAGCAACAGCTGCAATAGGATAAAAAATAAAATGACCGAGTATTCAATATAATTCCTGATACTCGGTCATTTCCTAAATCCTTCTTTATTCCACTGATTCTTGGAGGTTTTGGTACAGCTAAAGCTCATTAAATTCCTTCTTTCATTTAAATCCGAAACAAAATGCTGAAAAGCCTATACATTTTACTCAAATCACATTATTAAACGATACTTCTTACTTCTGTTCTTACTTCTTATAAATTTTGCTACGTGTAAATTATACGTTACCAGCTTCATAAGAGAAGGATTTAGAAGAAGAAGTTTCTCTTCTTATTTATATTATATCATGTTTACATAAATATTCAAGACCTATTCTTAATATTTATAAGTTTCTGCTTACTTCTATGCAGCCCTTTTATTTTCAAGTGTAAATCTATACGAAAAGGCATGAAACCAAACTGTTGCGTATTAAACCTTTACATAAAATCTTGTATACATTCCCTATTATAATAAAAGGCTGCTAAATAAATTCCGATATAATAAAAAACTGTAATCATGCAACCTAAATAAAGTATAATATCAATTTATCATTTCACAGATTCTCCATAATTAGTATCAGATTTAACATTATAAAAAACCACATAACAATAGCTCTCAGTTCAAATTTATGTATATACCGAATAATATGCTCTTGCCTCTGATCCTTATTGCTTTCCTTTAAAACCTCGTTAAAGCTCCTATGTCTGGAGTAAAGGAAAAGCCCAAAGAGTATATAGGTGCCAATTCTGACCCATTTTATGTTCATCAATTTATCCCCCCGATAATCATGATATCTGAATTCCTTTAGCTTAATGAAAAAAGGAGTGGATTTTCATCCACTCCCTTTATTGTATTACATCATTGGCATTCCGCCGCCCATTCCACCTGGCATTGGTGGTTCATCTTCCTTAATATCAACCACTGCACTTTCTGTAGTTAATAGCATAGAAGAAATTGATGCGGCATTTTGAAGGGCTGATCTTGTCACCTTAGTTGGGTCAAGGATTCCAGCTTCAATCATATTAACATATTTTTCATTTAAGGCATCAAAACCAATACCTACCTCTGAATTTACAACCTTCTCAACAATAACTGAGCCTTCTAGGCCTGCATTGGCTGCAATTTGTCTTACTGGCTCTTCCAGGGCTCTTCTAATGATCTTGATACCAGTTTTTTCATCACCTTCAGCATTGGCTAAAAGAGCTTCAACGGCAGGAATCACATTGATTAATGCTGTTCCTCCACCTGATACGATACCCTCTTCAACCGCAGCTCTGCAGGCATTCAGTGCATCTTCAATTCTTAGCTTTCTTTCCTTCAGCTCAGTTTCAGTGGCAGCTCCCACTTCAATTACTGCAACTCCGCCGGAAAGCTTAGCCAATCTTTCTTGCAGCTTTTCTTTATCAAATTCAGAAGTTGTTTCTTCAATTTGAACTTTAATTTGATTTACACGATCCTTGATGGCCTTTTCGTTTCCTGCGCCCTCAACAATAGTAGTGTTTTCCTTGTCAACCTTAACGGTTCTTGCTGTTCCAAGCATATCAAGGGTAGCAGTTTTTAATTCATATCCTAGCTCATCAGAAATTACAGTACCACCAGTTAAGACTGCAATATCCTCCAGCATGGCTTTTCTTCTGTCGCCAAAGCCTGGGGCCTTAACGGCAACACATTCAAAGGTTCCTCTTAATTTATTTAACACAAGGGTTGTAAGGGCTTCACCTTCAACATCCTCGGCAATAATTAATAGCTTTTTACCCTGTTGAACGATTTTTTCCAGGATGGGTAGTAATTCCTGTACGTTACTGATTTTTTTGTCAGTAATTAAGATATATGGATCATTTAAAACTGCTTCCATCTTTTCAGTATCGGTTACCATATAGGCAGATAAGTATCCTCTGTCAAATTGCATACCTTCTACAACAGATAGGTTTGTTCCCATGGATTTTGATTCTTCAATCGTAATAACACCGTCATTTCCTACCTTTTCCATGGCGTCGGCAATCAGCTTACCAATTTCTTCGTCGCCTGCAGAAATGGCACCTACCTGTGAAATGGCTTCTTTGCCCTCTACAGATTTAGAGATTTTCTTTAATTCAGCAACAGCCGCATCTACAGCCTTTTGAATTCCTTTTTTCAGGATCATTGGATTAGCACCCGCTGCAACATTTTTTAAGCCTTCTCTGATAATTGCTTGGGCTAAAAGGGTTGCTGTTGTTGTACCGTCACCTGCAACATCATTTGTTTTGGTGGCAACCTCTTTAACCAGCTGCGCACCCATGTTTTCATAGGCATCTTCCAATTCAATTTCTCTGGCAATGGTCACACCGTCGTTGGTAATTAATGGAGAACCGAATTTTTTATCAATAACAACATTTCGTCCCTTTGGTCCTAATGTTACCTTTACTGTATCAGCCAGCTTATTTACCCCTGCCTCTAAAGCACGACGGGAGTTTTCACCAAATTTAATTTCTTTAGCCATAATATAACCTCCTCTACATTATTTAACGTTTATTTAAGTAATCTTATTTCGGTCTTTAATCAAACCTATGTCTATTCAACAATAGCCAGGATATCACTTTGCTTTAAGATGGTATATTCTTGTCCATCATATTTTACTTCTGTACCGGCATATTTAGAAAAAATAACTCTATCGCCAGTCTTTACTTCCATTTTAACTTCCTTACCCTCTACAAAACCACCTGGGCCTACTGCTACTACTTCAGCCATTTGAGGTTGCTCTTTGGCACTTCCGGGTAAAACAATTCCGCTTTTTGTTTTTTCTTCTGCTTCAAGCCTTTTGATAACTACTCTGTCGCCTAAAGGTTTAATATTCATAAATTAACCCTCCTTAATTTATTTTTATTTTCTTTACTTTCAAATTATTAGCACTCATCACCAGCGAGTGCTAACTACATTTATAATGTTATAGAAAAGTAAATCACCAGGCAAACCCAATTAAAGATTAATATGTCCGTTTATTGCCAATTATAATCATTTATATTATTATTTTACACTATTTCATTGAATTTCTTATTATTTTAGCTTTTTTAATTGAATTTAACCCAATTACAAAATTTTTTCCCTAAAAATTAAAAGGCCAGCACACCCAGCCTTTAAAACAAGTCTTCCTTAACAAGATTTATAGGGAGACTTTCTTGAAATATATTACAGAAATTAAAACCTTTTGGAAAATGAGAAGGTATATATTTCCTACGCATTATAAAAAGCTCCCAAATGCAAATAGAAGCTGCTGAATTACCAGGGTAATCTTACTGAATAATGACATCAGTAATGGATAAAGAATGGGCAAAAACACCGCCGGCAGCATATTTCCCACATTGATTTTTTTAATCTCCAATATGTTCAAGGAAATACCCATAATTAATAACCCGCCAATAGCAGTCATTTCGTTGATGACACCTTCTACTAAAAATGGTTTCATCAAGGACGCTGAAAGGGTAATGAGCCCTTGATAAATCAAGACTGCTATGGAGGAAAAAACAACTCCGATTCCCATGGTGGAAGAAAAAATAATGGCTGAAATACCATCAATCAAGGATTTTGCAAAGAGGGTTTCATGATTTCCTGTTAAGCCGCTTTCCAGGGAACCAACGATGGCCATAGCCCCTACACAATAGATTAGGCTGGCCGTAACAAAACCCTTGGCAATGGTACCCTGTCCTCCATTATTAAATCTTTTCTCTAACCAGTTTCCCATGGCCTCCAGCTTATTCTCAATAGCCATGGCCTCTCCTAAAATACTGCCTACGGCAACACAGGTAATCATAATCAAGATGTTTTCACTTTTGAAGGTACCTGACAGGCCCACTACAAATACGCTTAGCCCCAGGCCCTGCATAATGGTCTTTTTATATCCCTCTGGAATACCCTTTTTTAAAATTATCCCTAAAAAACCCCCTATTGAAATAGCTAATACGTTGACAATCGTTCCCAGCACTTAACGCTCCCCCTTACCAATTCCTAAGCTTCTACCGTAATAAAATAAATACTGTTGTGCATAGCCTGCATATTGACCAAATTTTGTTTTCGCATATCGTTCAATATATGGGGCCGGTTTTTCTTCCTTAAAATAAAAATGCTCCATTAATCGCTTAATCCAAACATCCACTGGAAAGGCCTCCAGCTTAGACATGGAAAAAAAGGCAATACAATTAGCCACTTTGGGTCCAACACCAGTAAATTCCATTAACCAACGATGGCAGTTTTCCCAATCTGCCTCTTGAAGCCTGTCTATCTCTGTCTGCCGCTGAAGGAGCTGGGCAGCTGCAGCAATAATATAGCCCGCCCGGTACCCTGTATTGCATGCCATCAACTCTTCTTTACTGACCTCCTTAAGTACAGCAGCTTCAGGAAAGGAATAGTAATCCTTCCCTTCAAAGGTTCCTAAATACTGACCGTATCGTTGGCTGATAAGACCAATAATTTTTTTAATTCTAGGAATATTGTTATTGGCCGAAAGAATAAAGGAAATCAATGCTTCCCAGAAATCCTGCCGAAGAATTCTAATTCCACCCCCAAAGGCAACTGCCTGCTCCATGACAGCATCTTCCTTTGCCAGTGTTTGCTTAATACTTGCATAGTCTGTATTTAGGTCAAAATAGCCTGTCCATATTTCTTCAAAATCTTTTTGATTGGTATGATTAAAGTGAATTTCCTGCCCTATTTTATTGACATTCAGTATTTTGCCATAGGCAACCCCTGTATAGCTGCCGTCGGGTTCCCTTTCCCATCGAAAGCATTGACCACAGTCAAATATATGGGACAGCTCAAAATCCTGTTGATTTTTTAAAATGATGCCATTTTCCTTTTCAATCACGTTTCGTTGCTCCATTGGTCCTCCTGACTACATTGATTATTCTTCAAGGGGCTGATAAATATAATACAGCTGATAAATTTGTCTGCCTGTTTCGGTATCGAAAAACACCAGCATTTGTTGTTCATTTTGTACGGTTGAATAACGATGGGCCACTCTGGGCCGATAATAGGTTTGAAAGGATCGAACAACACTAATACCGCCAAATTCCAGATTGCTGAATTCTGGAAGGTACCTTTCCCTTATTTCTTCCTCAGTAAAGACCACCTCATAATCGGGTACCAATGTATTTCTAAAATCATTGGCATATTTTAATATTTCTCCTCCAATTGACGACACATTCACCATATGGGCATCAGAAATAATTTGTATATTTTCAATTACCGGTGTAAAACGAAAGGCATAGATGGTTCCAAAGTCTTGGTCCTCGGCTTTCATTTTAAACATCTCGGTAATCAATTCTCCTTCGTGATACTTTGACACATAATCCTTTGCAATTTTAATTGCCTCCTCCTGGGAAATTTCTTCTCGGGAAGGGCTCTTAAGCTTCTTTTCATAATTTCTCAGGCAGCCGTCAATTGCATCTATCCAGAGAGTATAAGCCAAATCTCTGCCATGATAGTAGTTTAATTGATAATAGTGTACTCCGTCCCTTAAGGATGGGTTGGTACCTTCGGCGGACAGCTGATACCGTTTTAGCTCAGGAAATGCTTCCTCTGCCGCCTTAACAGCCTCCTGACGGGTGATATACTGTGGATGCTGATTGGGTGTCAAGCTATGACGATACAGCCTTGCCAGTTCCTCGAAATTGGCAGCCACCTGAATCAAGCCCCCATCATATTCATCATCGTTTCTAAGCTTGGGAATTTGATCCTTAATATTGTTATATACATTTAACAAATGACTTAACCCTTCATAGGACCGTTCCAAAAATACCTGGTCATATTCACTTAACTGGTTATCATGTATTATATATTGATTATTTAAATGATGTATAATGGCGTTACGCAGGGCTTCAATTCCGGCCAGTCCCCGTTCCATAGGTTCATTAGGCCTTAGCTCCGATTGGTTTAAATCTAACCAGTGCTTAAAGGCCACCGATAAATCCTGTAACGTACGCTGCAGGTTTTGCAGGGAAACCTGGCCCTGATCAGCCTTTAGCTCTGTCATGTACCCCATACTCTGTCGTATTCCCTTTTCCACCTGTAATGAGATTAGTTGATTTGTCTCTTCTATTTTTAAATTTGCATCACGTAGCCTTACATAAAATATGCCATTTAAAAGCAAGCTGGCAATAATGACCACATAGGGGCCATATCTTTTGATGTATGACATGCAATAAAACCTCCTTATTCACCCGGTCTCTCTTTATCATACCATATTCTAGCCCTTAAAGATATGCTCCGTTAAGATCACATATTTGGGCTCTAAATGGGTTCTTTCGCAGTTAAGCCTTTTGTTAATCCCCGAGGAAAACTTCCATAGGGCAAGGTACAGGAGGAGAATCTGCCCAGGGATAATCTATTCATATCGGTAATGTAAGATACTAGGGTGTGCCTGAATACTCCGAAGGGTGTAGATTTTCCTGAATTTTTGTTCCAAGCAAGGCGCTTTTTTGAAGGCATACTAGGAGTACGTCAAGGAAAAGCAACGCTGCGTGGGACAAAAAAGCGGTGAAAGATGCCCTTGAGTGGGTTTTCAGACACGCCCTAGGGCTCATAGATCATTTTTTTAGTCATTCCCCCGTCTACTGTAAAGTTTTGCCCTGTTATAAAGGCTGCCTCATCTGATGAGAGATAAAGGCAGAGCTTTGCCACATCCCCCGGTCGGCCGACCCTCCCAACAGGATGCTGTTCATGATCTATTGGTCTAAGCTGCTCATAGTGTTGGTTTTCAATCCAGCCCGGACTAATGGCATTGACCCGTATCCCATACTTTCCTAGGGAAATTGCCAGGGCATGGGTTAAGGAAAGTATTCCGCCCTTAGAAGCTGAATAGGCCTCTGTATGGGCTTCTGACATAAAGGCACGGGTTGACGCCATATTGATAATATTTCCGCCACCCTGCAGCTTCATTGCCCTGCTGCAGTGCTTGGAGCACAAATAGGTACCGGTTAAGTTGACTCCGATAATCCTATTCCATTTTTCTAGACTCATTTCAAGGGGATCTTCAGAATAGTATGATATGGCTGCATTATTGATCAATATATCAATTTTATTGTATAGCCTTAGGGTTTCAGCCACCATATATTTGACATCGCTTTCCTTAGCCACATCGGTATAGAGGAAGCTGGCTTTGATATGGGCCTCCTCCATTTCCCCCTGAAGTTTATTACCTAATTCCCGATTGATATCTGCGATGATAATACTCCCGCCCATTTTTCCGTAGGCCCATGCAATTTCCCGGCCAATTCCCTGGGCACCCCCAGTAACAACAATAGTTTTTCCTTGGTAGGCCATTTTCCTCCTCCTCTCAGACATTATGTCTAATTTCACCCTTACCCTTAATAGTAATATTTATAACGTTTCTTAAACATCTATTATTCGCTATTTTTCTACAAATCACCTTCTTTATAAATTATCTGACATGATAAAATGTTTGTCAGTTTTCCATGATTATGATTAATATTTTCTAAAAGTCTCGCTATATATTTAATAGAATAAGCAGGAAAAAGTATTCTATTGTAGAATAATAGACATGGTATAAAATGTGGGAAAATAAGGGGATTGACTATGGAGAATAATAATGGAAGCATCAATCAAATGGAAAATGTTTTGAATAGCATCCCGGGAATTATTTCGTCAAAAATTGTGTTCAATGAAAATAATGAAATAGAAGAGATGCATATTATGGCCACCACTGACCGGAACCCAAAGCAAATTTCCAGAGACATTCAATCGGTCATGCTGGCAAAATTTGATGTGAATTTTGATCATAAAAAAATCAGTATTGCACAGGTTACAGAGCCGACTTTGCAAAAACCCGATCGGCGTATTGAGATTGAAGAAATTTCATATTCTTTAAATGGAAATATGATACGGGTGGGAGTAAAGCTCAAACAGGATGGCACTATTTTTGAGGCCCATGAAGAGGGCTATAATACCGTCAGTAATAATAATCGAGTCATTGCTGGGGCCACCATCAAGGCATTACAACAAATGATTCAGGGAAATTGGGTTTTTTCCATCGAAGATATTGAGCGTTCCAATATTGCTAAACAAGACATTATCATTGCAGCCGTCAGTGTAATTAATTTTCATCAAGAGGAATTACTGGTGGGCACTGCTATTATTAAAAACGATTTGAGGGAGGCTGTTGTCAAAGCAACCTTAGATGCAATTAATCGGAAGCTGATCAAATTAACAATATGATTAATTTTTGTAATTTAGATCGACTATTATAGGTTTCGTCTATAGCGTAGCGTAGCCACCTGTCTGCATTAGCGTCGCAGCAGAGTTTAACGTAGGGGGCTGGAATAATGGCGATACTAACAACCATTTTAAACATATTGGCAAGTGCTGCTGCTCATTTAACCTGGAGATAATTAAAACTAGTCGATCTAAATTGCTTTTATTCTGGAGGAATATTAATGAATACATTGCCCAGATCAGTCAAACTTTACGTCCTAATCATTCTGTCGGCAGCCACCGGCTTGGGCGTTTATCTGGCCTTTCAATATGGAATTCCCAATCTACCGGCCTTTTTTCTTTTCGTATTTTTATCCTTTGCGGTTGAATCGATGGCAGTTCCATTGCCTAATGACAGTGCCGTTTCAGTGGGCTATGCCATAGGCCTGGCAGTGATGATTATTAATGGTCCCTTTGCCGCTGCCCTTTGCTGTTCTATCGGAGTCACTTTAAGAATATTAAGGGAGGCTGATGGAACCCACAGTCATATCGGCAATACATCCCCCTATAAAACACTTTTTAATGGCGCCCAATGCTTTTTATCCATCGGGATTCCCGCCCTTCTATATTATCAATTTAATACCCAGGTGGGAAATCACACCTTTTATCTTTATATAATGCCCCTTTTATTGGCGGTAACTGCTTACCTGTTGATTAACACTACCATTGTAACAACCTTGTTCACCCTTCTGACAAGGGAATCCTTCTGGCAAATGTTCCTTAATAATTTTAAGTGGACCTTGCCCAATTCCTTTATAATTGCTACCCTTGGCATTTTTCTCAGCCTCCTGTATTTAAACTACGGCAGTATCATCATGCTTTTGTTTTTTGGTCCGCTGCTTTTAGCAAGACATTCCTTCAAACTCTATTTAGACATGAAAAAGCTATATATGGAATCTGTCTATGCTCTGACCCGAGCGGTAGAAGCCAAGGACCCCTATACCAACGGACATTCCCAAAGAGTTTCTGATTATGCCCAGGCCCTGGGGGCCCATTTAGGGTTAACTGATAAGCAAGTTAGCAATCTTGGAACCGCTGCTCTTTTACATGATATTGGAAAAATAGGAATTGAAGACTCCATCCTTAATAAGCCCGCCAGACTTTCTGAGGAAGAAATGAGCAAAATACAAAGCCATCCTGCCATTGGAATTAAAATATTAAATGATGCAAATTTTTTAAACGAAATTAAATCGATCATTTACCAGCACCATGAACGATATGATGGGAAGGGATACCCGGAAGGGCTCAGTGGTGATGACGTTCAAATAGAAGCCTATATTTTGTCTGTAGCGGATGCCTTTGATGCCATGACCAGTGATCGATCCTATCGAAAGGGAATGACCCGGCGACAGGCCCTGGAGATTATTCAGAATGAAACAGGACACCAATTTCATCCCCAGGTGGCCAGAGGCTTTATAGAAATGCTCTCCTGCCATGATAAAACCCATCTTTTGCAGCTAACGGAGTCTTTAAATAGAGCAGGAGGCAGATAAGTATATTATCTGCCTCCTGCTCTTATTTTGTATTCATTATATTTAATCTAGGCAATTACTTTTCCGGGATTTAGAACGTTTTTGGGGTCAAAGGCTGCTTTAATCCCCCTCATAATGGCAATCTGCTGACTATTAAAGGATTCCTTTAAATATTCCTTCTTGGCGATACCAATACCATGTTCCCCTGAAACCTGGCCATTTAATTCCCTTGCACGTTTATACATGCAGTCAAAAACATCACTGAGCTTCTTTTCCCATTCTGCTTGATCCAATTGATCTCGCAAAACATAGATATGAAGATTCCCGTCACCGGCATGACCAAAGGATTTAATTCTGATATTATATTCTTTTTGCAGCTCGTTTGAATATTTTACGAACTCAGCAATTTTATTCCTTGGAACCACCACATCACATTCATCCATTTCAGTGGTAGATGCCTTAATCGCCTCAAGGAAGGCTCCCCGGGCAGACCAAATGGCCTCGTGTCTTTCCTGGGTTTCTGAAATATACACATCTAAGGCTCCAGACTCAAGACAAACCTCTGCGACGCTCTCGTAGGCCTTTTCAATATCCTCCTTTGAGCTCCCATCAAAGGACAGCAATAAGTAGGCATCTGAAGATTTATCGGGGAATGGCTTACCTAAAAATTCTTCGGCAGATAAAATGGTATCCCGTACCATGTATTCAACGGCTGTTGGTATTGATTTAGACCTGATAATTTTAGGTACCGTTTCAATAGCTTCCTCTAGTGTTTTAAAGGGCACCAAAAGACTGATTGTCTTTTTAGGCAATGGTAATAATCTTAATATTGCCTTGGTAACAATTCCAAGGGTTCCCTCTGATCCAACAATTAGATCCTTAAGGCTATAGCCGGAGCTGTTTTTTACAATTTTCCCCCCAACCTCCATGATTTCGCCATTGGGAAGCACAACCTCCAAGCCCCTTACGTAATCCCTTGTTACACCATACTTAACGGCCCTCATGCCGCCGGCATTGGTATTGATATTCCCTGCAATGGTGGCACTCTTTTCGCCCGGGTCCGGTGGATAAAAGAGATCGTGGGCCTCTACATACTTACTGATTTCCATTAACAATACGCCTGGTTCTACTGTTAGGGTAAGATTTTCTTCATCCAATTCCAGTATATTATTCATTTTACTCAGGTTCATCATAATTCCCCCATAAAGGGCTACTGAACCACCGACCAGGCCTGTTCCCTGCCCCCTTGGGGTTACAGGAATATTGTTTTCATAGGCATATTTCATTATTTGAGATACTTCCTGGGTTGACTTTACCTCCACCAGTACCTCTGGCATTTTTTTTACACTGGCCAATTCATCATGGGCAAAATCTTCATTAATCTGTTCACCAACATATACCCTGTCTTGGCCTAATATCGAGATTAAAAACTGAATATCCTTCTCGTCTATTTTTTTATAATTCATCCTATTCACCTCTTACATTGATTTGATTTTTTCCAGTAGACTTGGAATCACTTCATAGATATTTCCAACGATACCATAATGAGCGACATCAAAGATTGCTGCCTTTGGATCTTCATCAATGGCAATGATCACCTCGGAATTGCTCATACCTGCTTTAAACTGAACAGAACCCGATACGCCACAGGTAATAATTAACTTTGGTCGCACTGTTCTACCACTCAAACCAATTTGCTTTCTTGGATCACCCCATCCAGCCTCAATGAGGGGTCTTGTACAAGCCACCTGGGCACCCAGGGCCTTGGCAAGCTCGTTAATCATTTCCAAATCCTTTTCCTTTTTTACACCTCGTCCTGCCACCACAATCACTTCAGCATCGGAGATATTTTCCTCAACCTCTTTTTCATTGATTTTTAAAACCCTGATGGCAGAATTCAGCTTATCCCCCGGTACCTGGCAGATCGTCACTTTCCCTGTGGCCTGGTGACTACGCTCCGGTGCATTAAAAATTTTATATCGTACCGTTGCAAATTGGGGTCTGTGGTTTGGCGTAATGATTTGAGCCATAATGTTCCCCCCAAAGGCCGGTCTGATTTGAACTAAGTCTGTATTTTCCTTGACATCTAAAATAGTACAGTCTGCCGTTAAGCCTGTTTTAAACCTGGCGGCTATTCTGGGTGCCAGGGAACGCCCCAGGGTGGTGGCTCCCACCAGAACCGTTGAGGGCTTGACCTTTTCGATGAAATCTTCAAAAGCAGCCGTATAGGGCTCGATTCTAAAATCCTTCAGCTCTTGATGATCATATACAAAAACCTCATCTACTCCGTAATGAAGCAATTCCTGGGCCTTGGCTTCTATATTACCTCCAATAAACAAGGCATATACCGGATGACTGATTTTTTCTGCCAGCTCTTTGGCCTTTCCGATTAACTCTAGTGTAACAGGATGAATATCACCATCTAAATGATCTACGTAGACTGCAATTCCCTTCCACTTAGATTTATCAATTTCAACAACCTCATCCTTCTGGAAGATAAAGGCCCCCTCCGGCCCTTTTTTGACACAGATCATACACTGCTTACAGCCTGCATTGATTTGAACCTCACCATCTTTAAACTCAATGGCACTAAAAGGACATAGGCCAATAGCCGCATCAATATCATTAATTTTACTTTGATTTACAATTATACCTGCCATAAACTCCCTCCTAAATGAATAGAAATCTTACTTGTTTGTTATATAAACTTAAGTTCAGCCAGCTTATCAAACAATTTATCAGCCAATTCTTCACCTGTACCATTCCAGACTTCCTTATCGGTATTAACCGCCGGCGGAAACACCCGCTCAACTCGAGTAGGTGAACCACTGCCCCCGTATTGCTTTTCATCTTTATCCAGCAAATCCTGAAGGGTTAAACTGGTAATGGCTTTATATTTTGTCTCTTTCTTTCGTTTGTAGGAGGGCAGCCTGGGCTGAAAGATTCCCTTTTCTACCGTAATCAGACAGGGAAACTGAACCTCAACAGTTTCTAAGGTGGTGGGCATATCCATCTCTACTACAATAGAACTTTCCTTCACCTCAATTATTTTTTTAACATTGGCAACATGGGGTATTCCCATATATTCTGCCATTTCGGGCCCAACCTGGGCCGTATCACCATCGGTTGTCTGCTTTCCACAAATAATTAACTGAGGCTTGCCTATCCTTTGAACTCCTTGAGCCAGCGTGTAGGAAGTGGCCAATACATCTGCTCCTGCAAACTTTCTGTCTGTTAACAGATATCCCTCATCAGCCCCCATCATGAAGGCCTCCCGAAGCACTGCTTCAGACTGAGGTGGTCCCATGGTGATCACATTGAGGGCAGCCCCCTTCTCTTCCTTGATTTTTAATGCTGTTTCGATGGCATATAGATCATAAGGATTCATTTTTGAATCAATACCATCCCGCATTAAATTTCCATTTTCATCTAATTTAACCTCTGTTGTTCCTGGAACCTGCTTAATACATACAACGATTTCCATATTCTCCCTCCTATAATAATGGTATTATGGTAATACCAATAATAACATAAAAAATAGATTGAAAACGATTTCTTAAATAAAATTATTAAAAAAAATTTTATTCCCCCTATACTTTATATAATTTTCAAATAACTCTCAATTGCTATTTACCTGATATTGTCCATTTTTTATAGCTCATCCCTTCCGATAGCGCATAATCCTGTATACTATGTAGCACCTTACATCCGTTGACTATTACCAAGAAGGAATCCTTTAAATACAGGATGGTAATATGGTCATACCAGTATATGATAAAGTTATCATAATTTTTGAAACATTTCAATATTTATTTATTTTTTAACGCACACTATGTCGATAAAGGAGATAAATTTATATTATTATAAAAATTAGTTGCTTTGTAGATTCCACCTTTTTCAAGGAATTACAAAGCCTTCTGTCGGTGGCTTAAATTTTTATGGCTTCTTGTTGCCGATATCGTTGATATATTTTATTGAAAATAGAGAAGAAATTACCTTAGATATCGTTATATATTTAACGTATCGTTTGTTTTCTACCTCTACTCTATTTACTACAAAGGTAAAGGCCGGGAATCCCAGCATATATACACTGTTTTACCGGCCGAAGGTTTCGTAACATTAACCTGACTTTAAATATGAGAGGTATTGATCATTACTCAATTTTATTTAGATATTCTTGGATAATTAAATTAATATGGGTTTCCATGGCCCCTGCTGCTGCCTTTGGATCTCGCCTGGCTAAGGCCTTATAAATATTTTCATGCTGTTCAACCAGGAGCTTTTTGTTTTTTTGATTCATTAGGATCATTCCTCTGGCATCCTCAATAAAATTATCCATCAGGGCTGAAATAACATTTAAAATGTTTAATAAAAGATAATTTTTAGACGCCCTGGCAATTCTATAGTGAAATTCTTTGTCTACCTTAACGCTATTTTTTTCATCCTGGGCTTCACTCAATAGCTTTAGCTGATTAATCAGCTCTCCCAGCTCTTTAATTTCCTCATCTGTAATTCTCTGGGCCGCCAACGTAGCAGTTTCCACCTCAATGACTCTTCGTAAATCTACTATTTCCTGGGGTCTGCTTTCCTGCAGCATAAATAAGGCTGAAAGGGGCTCGAAAAGACAGTGGTCAAAGCTCTCGGTAATAAAGTTTCCATCTCCCTGCCTAACTTCAATTAATCCGATAATTTGCAATGCCCTCAGGGCTTCTCTGACAGAGGTTCGGCTTACCCCCAACTGCTCTGCAAGCTGTCTCTCAGAGGGCAGCTTATCACCCTTCTTTAAATCTCCATTGGCAATCATGCCCTGTATTTGTTCGATTACCTGCTCGTATACCTTTGTGCTCTTAATTGGGCTAAACATTCCTTCACTCCTTCATCCATACAAATGCTGTCCTGATCCTATCATCACAATACCCAAAGGGACAGCCCCTAATCTATGTATTTTTAATTTTTTTATCGATACATTTATGATGTTATTATATCATATTTTTCATGGCTAGATGATCATTTTTGTCTATTTTATCCATCAAGGATTTTTATTTAAAACAGCATAAAATCAATAATTGGCAATTTCCCTCGGCTTTTCTGACAAATAGAAAAGCTCCTAATATCTAGGAGCTTTAAAACTACGAAATAATCTTATTAATTTAAATCCCTCTTAGTACCAGCCTCTTAGCTTCATTGCAACAGCAATTCTTTTAATTGACATCATATAAGCAGCTGTACGCATGTCAACCTTATGTTCTTCCTTAAGGGCCCAAATTTCTTCAAAGGCTTTCACCATCAGCCTTTCTTGTTTTTCTTGAACCTCTTCAAAGGACCAGGAATATCTCATCAGGTTTTGTACCCATTCAAAATAGGAAACGGTTACACCACCAGCATTGGCAAGAATATCTGGTACAACAATAATTCCCTTTTCATATAATACCTTGTCTGCTTCTGGGGTTGTGGGGCCATTGGCTCCTTCGCAGACGATTTTTGCCTTTATATCATTCACATTATTTGAAGTAATTTGATTTTCTAAGGCGCAGGGCATTAAAATGTCACACTCAATTCCCATTACTGCGCTTCTGTCTAATTCCTTGGTGACTCCTGGGAAGCCTTTAACTGCTTTATGTTCTTTTACATAACTCATTAATGCTTTTACATCTAATCCATTTTCGTTAATAATGCAGGCAGTATGGTCACCCACTCCGACAACCTTGGCACCCATTTCTACTATATAGTGGGCTGCAAAGCTACCTACGTTTCCAAAGCCTTGAATCACGACTTTGGCACCCTGTAGTGGCAAACCAATCTTTTTAGCAGCATCTCTCGCCATGATCGCTACACCATAGCCTGTTGCCTCTGTTCTTGCCAATGAACCATAAAATTCTACTGGTTTTCCAGTAAATACGCCGGGCTCGAATCGGCCTGTTGCTCTCTCATATTCATCTACAAACCAAGCCATAATTTGTCCATTGGTATTTACATCTGGAGCTGGTATGTCTATTCTTTCTCCAATAATTGGAGCAATGGCCCTTGCGAAGCCTCTTGATAATCTTTCCAGCTCATCCTTTGACAGCTCTGAGGGATCAACTGTAATGCCGCCTTTTCCTCCTCCATATGGAATACCTACTACGCCGCATTTGAAGGTCATCCATGTTGAAAGGGCTTTTACTTCATCTCTGGTTACATCAGGATGGAACCGAACACCGCCCTTGTAGGGACCTACAGCATCGTTATGTTGTGATCTGTAGCCGATAAATGACTTAACTGAACCGTCATCCATCTTTACTGGAATTGAAACCTCTAACACTCTTCTTGGATTCTTTAAGATTTCGTAAACTGCAGGCTCCGTACCTAGCTTGTCACAAGCCGTCTTAACTTGCTGCTGGGCAATTTCAAATGGATTTAATGTTTTTTCAGACATTTAAATACCCTCCTAATGATATGTTTTGAAAAAAAGTTGTAATACATTTTTTAAAAGAGCAACGCTCTAATAAAAACGTTTTCATTGATAAAATTTTAACGATGACTTAATTTCAGAATTGTCTAAAAAAATCATCCTTAACAGCAGAAATAGGGCACCACAGGCCCCTTTTTCTCTTACAATTGCATTATAACATAACCCTTTTTTATTGTAAACATGTTAGGGTTGTATTAATAGATATTTAACAAATATGTTGACGGCTAAAATATTTAAAGAGGTCATCTCCGATACCTCGTCCTTAATTTTTTGCTGTACCGATTCACTGAGGGATTTAATGGGATAACCGTATTTAAACGATGCATCTATATTAATAACAACCCCCGTAGGATAGCTCATTAGTTCCACATATAAGACCCGGCTGACACCCTGAATTTTACCGGCAGCATACTGGGCCAGCTCTTTAATGACCCGATCAGATATGGTATACCGCCCCATATAGCTAAAGGTCGGTCTTACCACCGACTTTTCGTCAATCTCAAGATACCCTCCCTTCCCCAGGCTTCTTAAAACCTTTAGGGGATTTAAAAAATACCCTGAAAAGTGCTTTTTAATTTCAAAGGTAGGTACCGGAATAACATGCTTTCCCTCCTGAACCCTTTGCCTTCTTGCAGCTTTTATTTCTTCAGGGGTAACCAGCTGATGGATATAAAACCTTTCGTTAATGGGCGCTAAATCGAGATTTTTTACAATGGAATCCACCATTTTGTCGGAAGTACCTAAGATTAATATTCCATCAGGTTTTTCATTTTCAATCAATTCCTTAATTTCCCGTTGATGTCCACTGTCTAAAAATAAGGCCCGTTTCACTGCCGAAAGCTTGGTTTTTTCCCTTTTGGCCGAGTAGCCACCAAGCACCTTGTTTCCTTTAATTAACAGGCCATCATCAATAATATAGGGTATCTTTTTTTTCTTAGCCAGCGCAATGGACTGGTAACTTTTCCCTGTACCGCTGGGGCCGATTAGGGTCGTAATATTCATCTTATTCCCTCCTGAATAAATCTTCCTATTATTTTATCACACTGCTTTCGCCTTTATAAGTACTATTTATGCTTCAACAGACAATTCCTTTCACCGGTCTATGATAAATCAATGATTCCAAATTAGGAATTCCTTATAAATATACAATGAGAATCATTATATATTTATGTTTTTTTGACAAGAAAACAAAATTAATAGTGTTTTCCAATTGCAAATGTTGGTATAATACACTTGTATACAAATTTAAGAATTACCAAAACTATTTAAACGTACAAGGAGGAGTTTATCATGGCTTATAAGATTACTGATGCCTGTATTAGCTGTGGTGCTTGCGAACCTGAGTGTCCAGTAGATGTTATTTCAGCAGGAGATAGCATTTATGTAATTGATCAAGACGGATGTATCGAATGTGGAGCCTGTGCTAATGTTTGTCCAGTAGATGCTCCAGTTCCAGAAGAATAGGATTCAAGGAAAATTACATTCTAAGAAAGACAGCATCTCATTTAAATGAATCAAGGTGCTGTCTTTTCTATTATGGGTGGCCTTGTCTTTTTAACATATCCAGTTTAACGAGAAATTTTAAAATTGCCTTTTCTTCATTAAAGGAAAAATCGTTTAATATGGTATGAAGCAGCTCCTTTTCCTTCTTTAAAAGGGCTTCATGGGCGTGCCTCCCCTTTTCTGTCAAAACCAAAACCTGAACCCGCTTATCTTCGTCTGATTTTTTCTTCATAATATACTTTTGGGCCTGAAGCTTATTAATGATTGTACCAAAGGAATTACGGTCAATATCCAATTCCTCCATCATTTCATACATTTTAATTTCTTGGTGGCTCCCCATCAGCTTTAAAACATACCATTCAATAAGGGAAAAATGGCTAGTATGGCTTTTAATCCCATTTTTATCAAGGATCAAAATGCCATGTACCAACCTTTCTAAATATTGATGGATCTGTAGATAATAATTTCTCATTAGAATATCACCTGTCTAAAGGATATACAAATTAAAAATCCAGTTTACCTGGATTTTTATTGCTACCGACCTTGCAGATTTTCTTTTTCATTAAGTAAATATGACAAAATAAATAGACTTTCGCTCAAGTGAACATTTTCAACGATTACATCAGTAGGAACTTTAATATCAATGGGTGCAAAATTCCAAATTCCCTTAACATTGGAGGTAGCCAGCTTATCTGCCACCTCTTGGGCCACTTCCTTAGGAGTACAAATGATTCCTATTTCCACCTCATTGTTTTTAATAAATTCCTCCAGGTTATCTAGGTCATAGATATCAATATCTCGAATTTTCATACCGATCAGCTTTGGATTAACATCAAATAACCCCAGCAGCTTAAAACCATAACGAATGAAGCTTGGATAATTGGCAATGGCCTGACCTAAATTACCTGCGCCAATAATCACGGTCGTATAGGTTTTGTTAAGTCCCAGTATTTTCCCAATCTCTTTGTAAAGCTCCTCTACATTATACCCATATCCCTGCTGTCCAAAGCCTCCAAAGCAATTTAAATCCTGTCTGATTTGAGAAGCGGTGAAGCCAATTAGTCGGCTTAATTCCCTGGACGAGATACGATAAATCTCTTTGTCTAATAGATCCTTTAAATATCTATGGTATTTTGGTAATCTTCTTATGACAGCCATTGAAACATTTGAAAAATCTCTGTTCACAAAATCGCCTCCCATTTTTAATTTATTATATTAGAAGATTCTGTAATTTTATTCTAGCCAGTGATGGAACTAAATAAAGATTTTACCTATATTTTTTATTGTTCCTCAAAAATAAAAACTTTTTCATACAGCTTTTGTATTTTTAGATATTATTATAACAATCTTTTAAATAAATGTCAATCAGTGAAGTCATTTAAAGCATGTTAAACCCAGGCTTTTAGCCTCATTATTTGAAAAGAAAATTTTTGTACGATTTCCTGGAAATGGGCATATGTTGGGAAAACTACAAGGTTTTGCCATCGTTTTCATTGGTTATAAAATAAACAATGTTACATATTTAGCTTTCCTGTAATGCCGCAACGAAAATTAGGATGGTTAAACGAAACCACCCTGCAAATCTAACGAAGGACTATTCTCTTTGCCATCTGATTTGTCTAGCAGGTTCATTTACGGACAGGTAAAAATCTGAAATCATTAGAAGTTCAATTTACAATTGAGAATGCTTCTATTTTAAGCTATTTTGATTTAAAAAGCAACAAGAAATCTGAAAAATCTATAAATTAATTTTTAACAATCTATTATTTTGATTAAACCGCCTGCCAGCATCCATTGCTGACAAGGTTCTTTCTTACAGTATAATTTTTTGTTAGAATATTATAGAGCACAACGATTGGAGGAATAATGATGATTATTTTATCATGTAATCATTTAACAAAATACTTTGGTATCGATTTAATTTTAGAGGATATCACATTTAGTATACAAAATCAAGAAAAGGTCGGTTTAGTAGGTGTTAATGGGGCAGGTAAATCAACTCTTTTTAAAATATTATGCAAAGAGCTTTCCTACGATGAGGGGGATTTATTCATTGCCAAGTCTACTACCCTGGGCTATTTGGATCAATCTAATGAAATGACCGAAACCAATTGCGTATATGAGGAAGCTCTGCTTCCCTTTGCCCACCTGATGGAAATGGAAGCTAACTTACGAGGTCTGGAAAATCGTATTGCCGAATTAAGCCATCATGCTGCTGATCATCCTGACCTGACGGCCCTGATGGAAAGCTACGGAGCCATGACAGAGGCCTTTGAAAAAAACAACGGCTATGGCTTTCGCAGTGAAGTAAAGGGAGTATTAAAGGGGCTTGGCTTTAAGGAGGAAGAATTCAACCAGCCTGTCAGTACATTGAGTGGTGGGGAAAAGACGCGGCTATCTCTGGCTAAGCTGCTTTTAACAAAGCCTTCTATTTTAATGCTTGACGAACCTACCAATCATCTGGATATTGAAGCGGTAGAATGGCTTGAGGGATTTTTAAGGGACTATGAAGGAACAGTACTGATGATTTCCCATGACCGCTTTTTTCTTGATCAGGTAGTCACAAGGATACTGGAAATTGAAAATCGTCGAATGACAAGCTTTAATGGTAATTTTTCGAGCTATATTAACAAGAAAAGGATTCTACAGGAGCAGCAGCTAAGGAATTATCAGAGTCAGCAGCGTGAAATTGAACGCCAGGAGGATATCATCAGACGACTGCGTCAGCATGGCACTGAAAAGTTAATGAATCGAGCCAAAAGCCGGGAAAAAATGCTTGATAAAATCGAACGTTTGGATCAGCCTCAGCTCTATCAAAAGCGTGCTAAAATTCACTTTGAAGCTGAAATTAAAAGTGGAAATGATGTATTGAAGCTCGAGGGTGTCGGTAAAGCCTTTGGTGATACAGCACTATTTAAAAATGTAGGCTTTCCCATTTATCGTGGTGAAAAGGTAGCCCTGATTGGTCCCAATGGAATTGGAAAATCAACCCTTATGAAAATGATTTTAGGTGAAATCCCTGTAAATGAGGGAGAAATTCATATTGGCCACCAGGTCTTTCCCGCCTATTACGATCAGGAGCAAAAAGAACTTCATGGACATAAAACAGTAATTGATGAAATATGGGATGAACACCCCCTTAAAACTGAAACAGAAATTCGTACCCTTCTAGGGGCCTTTCTATTTCAAAATGATGATGTATTTAAATTGGTCTCTTCCTTAAGCGGAGGTGAACGGGCCAGATTATCTCTTTTAAAGCTGCTTTTATCAAAGGCAAATTTTCTGTTGCTGGATGAGCCGACGAACCACCTGGACATCCTCTCAAAGGAGGTTCTTGAGGAAGCCTTAATCAATTATGAAGGGACTTTGTTGGTTATCTCCCATGACCGGTATTTTCTAAATCGGGTTGCTACTAAAATTGTTTCTTTGGATGCCTTGGGTTCAGAATTATTTTTGGGAAATTATGATTACTACCTCTATAAGAGGCGGGAACAGCTTATGGAAATGGAAAACCCAGTTTACGAAGAAAAAACTAAAACCCAGATAAAAGAGGAGAAAAGAAGAGAGCGGGAGGAAAGGATAAAACAGCGGGAACAGAATAAACGAAGACAGGAGCTTGAGGAGGAAATTATGGCCTTAGAGGAGGAATTGTCTAATCTGGAGGCCCTTATGTGTTTAGAAGAAGTTTATTCCAACCCTGAAAAAAGCAAAGAGGTTCAGCAGAAAACAGCATCTAATCGGGAAAAGCTGGATATATTATACCAGGAATGGGAAATGGCTATTGACATCTCATCCTAAAAGGATTACACTGTTTTTGTTAACCAATCTATAAAATAAGGTTAACGAAAAGGAGTGATTTAATGAAGCTTTCTCCACGAAATATGCTACTCACAGCCATGTTTACAACCATCACGGCAGTATTGGCTCAAATTTCCATACCCCTGCCCTTTTCTCCAGTTCCCTTTGCAATGCAAATTTTAGGTGTTTTTTTGGCTGGCGGAATTTTGGGGTATAAATTGGGCGCCCTTTCCCAAATTATCTACTTATTATTAGGTGCCGTCGGAGCCCCCATATTTGCTCAAATGCTTGGTGGAATCGGGGTGATAGTAGGCCCCACCGGGGGCTATTTAATTGCTTACCCCTTTGCTGCCGCTCTAGTTGGCTATACGATGGAAAAATACCAGCATTTTAAGGGTGCATTTTGGGGAATGTTTCTGGGCCTGTGGCTGGTTTATACCGTAGGTTTAATTCAGTTAAAGATCGTAACCGGCCTTAGCTGGCAGGCGGCCTTTTTGTCAGGGGTTGCACCCTTCATAATTTTTGATCTGATTAAAGTGTTGATAGCAGCCATGTCATCAGTAACAATTATCAATGCATTAAAAAGGAATAATTTACTGCCTCATCAAAATCCTAAAACCCTTTAAAGCCTTACCATAGCCATCCTAAGGAAATATCCACAGGATGGCTTAATATTGATTGACAGAAAAAATGATGACTTTTTCTTTCTTTCTACAATATGCACCTTTATTTCTTAATTTTATGTAAACACAATTTGTTGAAGTCCCTTCGATTTTGTTAGCAAGGAGGAACTTGTTTGAATAATATCCACAGCTATCCACATTGTATCCACAGATTCCACAACTTTATCCACATAACTTTCTTGGGCATATAGGTTTGATTCAATATTAATCCACATTATTCACATTTTACTGCCCCTGTCCATGTGTACAGTATGTTAATTATATGTTAATAAAAATACTCCATCGGCTTGAATTCCGTGGAGTATTTATTTACATAACTAAAATTACATAAGTATGCTTTAGATGATATAATTGCTTATCTTTATCATATAGTATGTATTCGGTACAAAACCCCGCTATTCGTTGGCAGCGCCCTTCAATTTTTGGATCAATATACTTTTTTCTTTATTTTCTGCCAACAAAGCATCAATTACTCCATGCATATGATCGATTAATTCCAGCAAGTCCCTTCTACTCATGTCAGTATCTACCTTTTTCATCCATGACAACCTTTCCACCGTGCTTTTCCCCCCTTTTCATTCTTGCTTCAACACGATTATATCATAGGGGGAAAATGCATTTATACCAGCAATATAATCTAGTAAATACAACAATTACCACTGAACTTGAGTTGGGATTTAATTACCATGGGTAACTAGGGTGTGTCTGAATACTCCGAAGGGTGCAGATTTCACTGAATTTTTGTTGCAAGGCGCTTTTTTGAAGGCATACCAGGGGTACGTCAAGGAAAAGCAACGCTGCGTGGGATAAAAAAGCGGTGAAAGATGCCCTTGAGTGGGTTTTCAGACACACCCTAGTGGCGCTCACCAATTTTCAGGTTGGGAATGGCATTTAAGGTCAGATCTGATCGATGCCCTGAAATGTAATCATAATAGGCCACACAACCAATCATGGCAGCATTGTCGGTGCAAAGCTTCAGGTCAGGATAGTACAATTCCATCTGATTGGCTTCACAGGCCTGCTTCAACATGGTTCTTAAGGCACTGTTGGCAGCCACCCCACCGGCCAGTACGATCTTTTTTACACCTTTTTCCAAACCACAGGCTATTGTCTTTTCAGTTAATATTTCAATGACTGCCTGTTGAAAGCTGGCGGCCACATCGGCAATATTAATTTCTTGACCCTTCATTCTCTGGCTGTTTAAATAATTTAACACGGCTGATTTAAGTCCGCTAAAGCTAAAATCGTAGCTTCCATCTTCCAAATAGGCCTTGGGAAACTTAATGGCCTCTGGGTTTCCCTGGCGGGCCAGCCGATCTATTTCCGGCCCGCCAGGATAATTTAATCCAAGGGCCCTGGCCACCTTGTCAAAGGCCTCCCCGGAGGCATCGTCACGGGTTCTGCCCAGTATTTCGTAGCTGCCATAATCCTTCATATAGACTAAATGGGTATGTCCCCCCGATACGATTAAGGCCATAAAGGGAGGCTGTAACTCAGGATGTTGAATAAAATTCGCGTAAATGTGCCCTTCTATATGATTGACGCCATTTAAGGGCAGCTGACGGGCCAGGGCGATGGCTTTAGCCGCCGAGAGGCCTACCAACAGGGCACCCACCAAGCCCGGCCCATAAGTTACCCCTACATGGGTAATCTGACTAAAGGTTATTTGGGCCTCAGATAAAGCAGCTTCGATAACATCATTAATACTTTCTATATGCTTCCTTGAAGCTACCTCTGGAACAACCCCACCGAATTTTTTATGCTGTTCAATTTGAGTTGCAATAATATTTGATAGTACTTCTCTTCCGTTTTTAAGCACACTTACCGAGGTTTCATCACAACTGGTTTCTATCGCAAGGGTAATAATATCTTTTGACTTTTCCTCAACTGTCATTCCTCATTCGCTCCTTCTCTTTTTTGCTCTCTATATTATAGCATTTAATTAAGCCCGTTGGGTAATTCTTCATTTCTTTCAAGGAATTAAGCTGTTTTTTTAGTTCCCCAAGGGAAAATAATATAACTAAAGGAGTTGATAATATGAAGCATCGACGTGTTAAGCGGAGGGTTGACAAATCAAAAACCGTAAATAATGATATTAACATCATGTCAGATGGTATGCTGGAGGCCGTCACACCAACTGACCTGGCTATTTTGTCGGTGGCAATTCAATCTCCTGAGGCAGCAGCTAATCAAGGATCCGATAGAAAGAATCAAAACAATCATTAACCCTTAAGGCCCCTATTGACAGCCATTGGCCAGCATATTAGGGGCCTTACCTTGATCTTCTTGATAACTAATTACGATTCAAGCAATCGCTTCTCTCCTTGAAGATTCCTCAGGGGTGCAATATTTTGGGTGACCTCCAGGGTTCCCATAAAGTTTCCATCCTGATCCCTCACAGCGAAATATTGAATATAGATGAACATTCCCTTCATTTGAATCCAAAAGTCCACATGATCCTTTACGCCCTCTTGAAAATCCTTCACGATTTGCTCCACCACATGAACACTGGCCGGCGGATGGCAATTTTCTACCCTTCTTCCAATAATCGCCTTGGTTCTGGTGAAAATTCGATCCTTACCTTCTGAAAAGAATTTTACAATGTTATCCTTATCGACGTAGGTAATGTCAAAGGGTAAGTGATTAAATATTGCACTGACCTCTTCCAGCTTTAATATACCTGTATTAAACCTTAAATATCCGCTTGGCGCTTTACTTTCTGCTATTTCCTCCTTGGCCTTCTCAGCCTTGGGATTAGGCTTCCAATTTCCTTCGGGCTCGATCAGACAATACCCAATTTCTATACTTTCCTCCAAAATACTTCCCCATTCCATCTCAGTTAAAAGCTCCAGCGCTGTAGGGAACAGAATGTTTTCTTCTTTATAAATCATTGACTGAAGGGCTGATGTTAAATCCTCCGCCTTTTCGACGAAATCGGAAATATCAATTTCCATGGTATGAAGGGCTTTTTTCGTAATTTCTATTAATTCCTTCAAGCTTCTTCTAATATCATCATCAATCCCCCACATAACTGAGGTTGGACCGGTAAACTTGTACTTTTCCAGATAGGGGAACAATAGGTTTTCCTTTCGGCTATAGTGCTTATCAACATCAGCCAATTGGCCCAGGGCATCTCTAATGGTCAATAGATTTTCCTTATCCAGAGCCTTTTCATCCTTTAATTGATCTAATGCTGGTAAAAGCTGAAGATCAATTACCTTCTCTATGGCACGATTCTCCTGCCTAAAGGTATATACGGGGTGGCCCGGTATGGTTTCGGCCTGGGGCCCTTCATCAAGGCTTTCTTTAAACACAGCCACGTGTACATCACATAAACGTTTTATTTCACTGGTCTCAAGTCCCTCTTGAATCAGAGCCTCTTCTATTTCTGCAATTTCCCTGGGGCCAACATGTTTAATCAATTGGCCGAAGCGTTCCTTTACATCTTCCACCCCAGCCCCATCATGAAGCTCTTGAATTAACCCCTTCAGGATCTTCTTCCGCTCTTGTCTGTTATTAATTAATTCACTCATACTTCCACATCCTCTCCATCTGATATAATTTCGTAGCCTTCTTCCTTCAAGCGATTAAGTACCGTCTTTAGTGGTATTCCCTTCATGGCAGCCCCTTTTTCCAAGGTCATAATTTTTCCGGCGGTTTTTCTAACCACTGGATTGGCTATATCTTTGAAGCCGAGAGAAACCATTATCTCAATTAAATCTGGATGTTCCTTTGTTAAATCGTAAATGCTCTTCCTTAAGTTTAGTATGCCCAAAAGATTGCCTCCTTTCCATTTGTTCTTAACTTTAGTTTATCTTTTTTTAGATTAATTACTGTGATTTAAATCATAATTGTTCAATTTAACTAACTTTTTTCAAAAAAATAAAGCAGAAGGCTCTCTGCTTTAAAAAGGATGAACATGACGATTAATGGTTTTGTGTTTATAGCTCTTTAGAGCTTGAGTAATAGGTTTTTATCATCATAGATTTCAAGCCAATTCCCAAGCCAATTATACCAAGGGTGATCAACCAGCCCAAATATGGAATAAACCTTAAGGAAGCAATCAGCAGGCTTCCGATGATAAAGGATAGGTAGGGGCGATCATCCTGTCTTAAAATCTTTTTTCCCAGCCACAATTCAACAGGAATTTTAGCCAGATATATCAAAATTCCGTAAAGGGCCATTGCCAGAATCGCAATGGGTATTCCAATGATTGAAATTAATAACAGAAAAGATATTACTGGTACCATTACCAATAGGACAAGACCTATTCCCAGGGCCAACAGCGGTTTTTCATTTAAGAAGGCAGCTGACCTCCCAGCAGGCCCTTGAAAAAGCCTTAAAAACAGCAGTCCAACTAAAAGATAGCTGATTAGAAATAGGGTCCTCAAAAAAACCGACTTGTTTAACTGAAGCCGCTTTTCATCTGCTGGCCGATATTCAATTATTCCCTTTACGCTGCTGGGATCGATTTCCTGAGGACTTGAGCTGGTATAGATCAAATCCCCCTCGATTATGGCATTGGGCTCTAGATAAAGCTTATCGGCACGAAGCACGACATCGCCTTTAATCCTTCCGGTGATAATAACGGTGCCGGCTGCCCCCCTGATATCACCACCAACGGTACCTTTAATATTTAAATAGTTGACAAAGGCATATAGGCTGCCGTCGATGGCTCCTTCCTCTTCCAGGGTAAAGTGTGAAGCCAATACAGAAGCATTTTTATTGACTTCTCCCTGAACTCCTATACTTTGTACAATACTGCGTATATTCCCCTTTACTTCTCCGTCGATTAAAGCGTGATTAACAGCGCCAATAAAATCACCTTCTATGGTTCCGGATTGGGTGACCTCCTGGGCTGCAACAATGAAATCACCTTTAATGTTTCCCTCGTTAACTACCCGATTAGCACCTTTAATATAATCCCCTTCAACGACTTCCCCGCCAGCGATATTGACCGGACGGCCTGGTTGGCCTTGGACACTAAAGCTAAACAAACCTGTTAACATCAGCACAATGATAATAATGGGCCATACTAGATATTGTTTTTTGGACATAATTATCCTCCCCTTAAATTAAGTCCTTTTTGATCTCATCTCCAAAACGGCTGTCTAGCAGCTCTCCAATACCAATTAGTTTTAAAGCAAAGGTAATCAGATGACCCACAATTGTAGCCTCCAGCAGTAAAAACACCAGAGTTCCTGCCAACAGCTCCATTAAAAGGCTCCAGCTTTTATTAAAATGTGATGCCATTTTTCTTCCTATTGTCACCTTAATGGTAGTATTCCCTAAAAAGCCTAGAATCAAGACAACCGGTATCAACAACAGGGCAACGGGGGCACCAATCACAGTCATAATTAATATAGAAAACCCGATTAAGGCCCCAAAGTACACTAATAAGCCAACCAACAGTTTTTTTCCGACTTCCTGTTGCGCCCCTGCTGCCATTCGATCAAATCGCTCACCAAAAATCAATACGGTAATGACGGAAATTACCAGGGCAAAAAATTGCTTAGCCAAAATACTAAAGAAAATCAGTAGAAAAATCATTCTAAGGATAGAGACATGTTTGGGGATAATCCCCAATATACTGATCTCTTCTTGTCTAATTATGCCTCTGTTTTCAATTCCATGGCCCAAAATGGCCGTTGCATCTCCATAGACTATTCCAGTATGTGCTATGGTTATACCTCCAAAAATAGAAACCGTATCCCCGGCGACTATACCATCAATATAAGTTTTACCAAAGATTGAAGCCACATTCCCCGTCACTTCGCCATGAATATAAATGTCACCAAATATAGCTACGACATTACCATTTATCAAGGTGTCTTCACTCACATTGATGGTTCTAAAAAAGCTGGTTAGGTCACCTCTTTGATTAACTGCCGTCACAAGGGAAGCAGACATAATCATTATCATCAGCGTTAGGAGGAATAATTTTCGATATCTACTCATTTCGACCATCCTCCCTTGTTGTCAGTATTCTATATAGGGTTCCCTGAATAATAAACATCAAAAGCATCATCGTTGCGAAGCCTAAACCATAAATTAGTAGTAATGAAGTCTTACCCTGGGATAAATAGCCTATTAGGGTTTTAAGCAGATTTCTAGGATAAAGGACCAATAGGGCAAAGGCTCCCACAACCAGCTTCTGAACAAGCTCACTAAATAATAGAATCCGTTCCATAATGGTGAACAAGCCTAAGGAAAAGTGATCTACCCCCTGAATACCCAGTAAAAAGGTATAATAAATACCTATACTGAAGAAAAGCTCCTTATAACCAATCAGCTTCCATTTCGATTCAACATATTGATTTGGGTCAATGGATGTCATAACCCTTTCTTCAAATCCTTCATTGGGTTCAAGAAGCTCAAGATCATCAAGCATTTCATTTAGTTGACCAAGAAGATCAAACTCCTCCCGGCAGCTTTCACAGGTGGCCAAATGCTGTTGAAGATTTTTCCATTCCTCTTTGGAAATGGTCTGGTCCATATAACTCATCATTAAATTTGAACTTGTCTTGCAGTCCATTGGGCCCCCTCCTCTTTTATTCCTTTAAGCTGTTCCTTTAATAAATTTCTTCCTCTATGAAGACGGTTTTTCACCTTAGACATCGGAAGCTTGAGAATATCTGCTATGTCCTGATAACTCAGGCCATGATGATGGTATAAAATGACTAAAATCCGATAATCTGCCGGAAGCTTTTGAATTGCCTCCTCAATCAGCTTTTTGTTTTGATGATGAAAGAATACCACTTCAGCACTGGCCCCTTCCTGCTTTGACTGGAGCTCTTCCTCCAGTAAAAGGGTTTCTGGCCTTCTTTTCCTCAGGTGGTCGATGGTGGTGTTGGTGGCAATTTTTAAAATCCAGGATGAAAATTTGTATTTTGGATTATATTTTTTGAGATTTTGATAGGCTTTAATAAAGGTTTCCTGTGATAGATCCTCGGCCTCCTGTTTATTCTGGGTCATTCGGTAGCATAGGGAATAAATTGCTCCTTTGTATCGGCTAACAATTTCCGAGTAGCATTGGCTTTCACCCTTTAAAATCTGCTGTATTACATCCCAATCAGACATAGCCCCTCACCACCTCTTTTCCAAGCCATCAAATTTCCCTGTCTTTTCAGGGCTAATTTAATTATAATACTTTTTCAACCATTTGGTCAGATACAATTTCTCCATCCCGAAAGGTAACAATCCGCTTGGTCTGCTGGGCGATTTCCGGTTCGTGGGTAACCAAAACGATAGTTGCCCCGTCTCGGTTCAGCTTTTTAAAGATCTCCATTACCTCGTCACCTGATTTAGAGTCAAGGTTCCCGGTGGGCTCATCGGCAAGTATAATTGCCGGCTGATTGACCAAGGCCCTGGCGATGGCAACCCTTTGTCTTTGACCCCCAGACAGTTCATTAGGCTTATGATCCATACGCCCCTCCAGGCCAACCCACTTTAAGGCCTCAATGGTTCTTCGATGCCTTTCCTGCCTAGATAATTTATTATAGATCATGGGCAGCTCGACATTTTTGTAAGCCGAGGTTCTGGGTAACAGGTTAAAGGATTGAAATACAAAGCCTATTTTTTCATTTCGTATTTCTGCCAATTCATTGTCAGAGATGTCTTTAATGGCCTTGCCATCTAAAATATAGACTCCCGAGGAGGCACGATCGAGACAGCCCAATACGTTCATGAAGGTAGACTTTCCAGAACCAGAAGGCCCCATGATTCCCACAAATTCACCTTTACCAATGGTCAAATTGACATTTTTTAATGCCTGAACAGATATACTTCCATTTTGATAGGTTTTATTAAGATTTTCTATTTGAATCATTTTATCGCTCCCTTTTCCTTTATTCGTAACGCAGGGCCTCTATTGGATCAAGCTTTGATGCCTTCTTAGCCGGATATACCCCAAAGAAAACCCCCACCAGCACAGAAAAGATAAAGGCAAGTAAGATGGCGTTGCTGGAGATAATAAAGGGTAGATTTAACAGCTTAACGATTAACATCCCAATTCCCCCGCCCAGGGTCAACCCAATGAAGCCGCCTAAAACCGAAAGGGTAACCGCTTCAAATAGAAATTGAAGTAAAATAACAGCAGGCTTAGCGCCAATGGCCTTTCGAATACCAATTTCACGGGTACGCTCCGTTACTGACACCAGCATGATATTCATAATGCCAATGCCCCCCACCAGCAGCGATATACCGGCAATCCCTGAAATGATTCCAGTAAGTATTCCCAGGGTGGAATCAATTTGACTTAAATCACTTTCCATAGTATAAACCCTTAATACCTCTTGATTTTTGTTTCTTCTTCCCATCAAGCTTAAAATCCTGGTACCCACTTCATTGACGTCGAAGGCTTCCCTGGCCTGTACCAGAACCCGTGGGTAGCGATCGATATAAAACATTTGCTCGGCAACGCTAATAGGTATGTAACCAGAAAAATAACTACCCCTAGTCATTTTCATAATGGTTGAATCGGCCAATTTATCGACGCCAATTATCATCATTTCCACCGTTCGATAGCCGGCGTTGACGGTAACAATCTCCCCCAGACAATCGGTGGTGCCGAAAAGATCCGTGGCGGCATTTTCATCTATAATGATTACATTCCTTCTTCCCTGAATATCCTCTTGTGAAATGAATCTGCCATTCAATAAATTAACGCTTTGTACCTGATCATAATTATTGTCCACTCCATACAGATCCACCATTAAACTTTTACCCTGATATTTGATATCTACATATATGCTAATCTCGGGGGAGGCCGCCTGGATATCATCTAAATTGGAGATGGAGCCTATATCCTCCTCTGTAAAATAATCTCTTAACAGGGCGGTTTGCTCTGAGTTTGACCGGACATTAATGGCGAGCTTTCCTTTACTTTGCTCTCCGAAGGCCTTAGTCATATCTGCCTTGGCGGCATTTCCCAGGGTGGTAATCACCACCACAGCTGTAATCCCAATTATCAGCCCCAGCATGGTTAAGCACGATCTCATTTTATTGACCCAAATATTTTGAAGGGATACCTTCAGTATTTCAAAGATTATCATTGAAAAATCATCCTTTTTATTGTTTTCCTTATTCATACCGCAAAGCTTCGATTGGGTCAAGCTTTGCAGCCCTGTTTGCAGGGTAAACACCAAATATGATACCGACTGATATGGCCAAAATACTGGAGGTTGTAATTTCCTTGACACTGATCAGCAATGGCATATCCAATAAAACAGAGGCAGCCAAGCCAAATAAGAAGCCGAAGGCAATTCCCAACAGACCCCCGGCCAGGGAAATCAAAGCCGATTCTGTTAGAAATTGAGAAAGAATAACCCTTTTCTTGGCTCCAATGGCCTTCTTGACCCCTATTTCTCTGATTCGCTCTGTTACGGTAACCAGCATGATATTCATAATACCAATGCCCCCTACCAACAGGGCTATACCAGCAATTAATGCCAGCACCAGGATAATGGTACTAAGTACACTGTCTACGGTTTCCAAAGCCTCTTCCAGATTGTAGACCGTATACATATCCTGATTATTATGAATTCGCTCTAGAACAGTCACAACCTGCTGTCCGATTTGGTCCATCTGCTGCCGGTCCGTTACCTTTAAATTAACACCATAATATACATCCAGATTATAGTGGCGCATAATGGTGGTCATGGGGACATAAACACTGCCATACATGCCGCTTCCAGTAAACTGGCTTTCCTCCAGCCTGCTTATTCCCACCACCTGGAAATCCAGGTCACCTCGAGGTGTTTTTAAAGTAACCACCTCGCCAATTACATCTAATCGGCCGAAGAGCTCCCGGGCATCCTTTTCTGAAATAACAATGGCCCTTCGAAATTGATTCAAATCTTCTTCATTAATGAATCTTCCCATTAGAAGCTCCACATTACTAATAATTTCACTGTCGGCATTGGCACCATAGAGCAATACTTCATGTTTTTTATCCTTGAGAGCAATTTCGTTATATTCCTCATAAAGGGGAGCCATTGCCTCAATTCCTTCAATGGATTTTAAGGCCTCCAGGTCTCGATCCGTCAGATAATCTCTTCTTCTTAAATCTTCATTGCTCCAATTCATATAAATCATCAATCGATTGGTACCAAACTGCTCCAGACTTTTTTGTATTTGATACTTTCCGCCATTTCCGATTACAGAAATAGCAACCACAGCCGAAATACCAATAATCATCCCAAGCATTGTTAAAAAGGTTCTCATTTTATTGGCTCTGATGGAGCTGAGGGCAAGTCGTATATTTTCCAGTAAATTCATGGCAATCCATCCTTTTATTTTCCTATCGAATAATTACTCTATCTCCATCCTTCAGAGAAGCACCAGGCCTTAATATGATTGTTTGCCCGGCTTCAATTCCCTGGGTGATCTCTACTTCAAAGTCTGATTCAATTCCGGTTTGTACCTCTTTGGCTGCAGCAGTACCATCTTCTTTAACAATATAGACTAGCTTTTTACCATCGGGCTGGATTTGAATGGAATCAAAGGGTACCACCAGGGTATTTTCCCTTTTGTCACTGATGATTCTGGTCTTGACAGAAAAGCCTGGCTTCAGCATTTCGTGTCTTTCCATCACCTTTATTGTCACCTCTACAGCAGTTTCAGTGGTTTGTCCTGTAGACAACTTACTGGCTACAGGTGCAATTTTTTCTACAGTTCCTTCAAAAACAGTTCCCGTCAGGGCATCTGTTTCAATTTCCACCTGCTGTCCCACCTCTACCCTGGCAATATCATATTCGTTTACATTAATTTTAATTTCCAGCTGGTCTAAATTTGAAACCACAAAGCATGGTGAGGTGGGGCTGACAACAGTTCCTCTATCAATGTTAACGGCAGTAATCACACCATCTATGGGGCTGGTAATGATCCCTCCCAGGCGGGTCTGCTCCTTGGTTAAATCGTCAATATTTAATTGAGACACTTCTATTTGCTTCTTGGTATGCTGGATTTCAAAATATAAAGAATCCTCATTATTTTGATATTGCTGATATGTAGTTTGAAGTTCCTCCAGGGCATCTTGGCTCTTTTCCAGCTCTGCCTGAGAAAGACCTCCGCTTTCAAATAAGGCCATATTTCTTTCATGCTGCAGCTGAGTACTTTCTAACGATTTTCTTGCCTTCTCCATTGCTTCCTTCCTGGACTTTTCAAGCTTCGCAAGATTAAGGCGTTCCATTTCAAGCTGGGTACTGGCAATGTTAAGCTTATTGCCAAATTCAGATTCATCCAAGCTGGCCAGGATTTCACCCTTCTTCACAAATTGGCCAACCTCTACTTTAATTTCAGCAACCTTTCCCGTACCCTCATAGAAAATGGATGCCTTCTCTAATTCTTCAAGGGTACCCGTGGCCGGTATCTTGACAGCAATATCCTTCTTCTCAACCGTCATGACCTCTGCAAAAACACCCTGATTGGATGCCTTTGATGAGCGAACCGCCATAAAGGAAAGGCTCGCCAAAACTACTACTGCAATTAACAGAACTATCATTTTCTTCTTTTTATTTTTCACGCTTGAATCCTCCTTAGACTGGTACTAAACTTTTTTTGCTCTATTATTGATACGTAAATAAATAGAAAAGGTCTGACTTTTTTTATTCAGTCAGCTCCTTCCACATAATTAAAGCATCTTCACCGTTGTCTTCATAATAGCCTGGTCTTACACCACAGCAGGCGAAACCCAGGGATTGATATAAATTTTGTGCCACTAAATTAGACCGCCTAACCTCCAGGGTCATCCTTAACATACCCAGCTCCCTTGCCCCTTGAATCATGCCCTGAACCAGCTGCCTGCCTAGGCCTAATCCTCGATAATTGGGGTCTACTGCTATGTTGGTGACATGGGCCTCATCAATAATCAACCACATTCCGCCAAAGGCCAGTAATTGATTTTCCCGTTCCAATACGATATATTTGGCCAGACGATTTTTTTTAATTTCCTTTTCAAAGGCCCCCCGGCTCCAGGGAACAGGGAAGGAGCGATTTTCAATATCGGCCACCTGCTTAATATCCCTTAATTCCATAGGCCTGATCATTAACCCTTCCATTTATCCTGATACCTGTCCTTTCATTTTCTCTTCATACTGTTTTTCGGCCTGGGATTTCCTCATATATATTGGCAGCAGCTCACTGGCAGTCTGAAGTTTTCCCTCCTTGGCCCTTATTCTGGCCAGTTCACCCACCATTGCTGCCCTAATCATAGACATGGGCTCTGGTGCAAAGGTAGCCGCCTGACCAAGGGAATCAGCCAATGTACCTTTAAATTTAGCCTGGGCATCTCCTGTAAATAAGACTCCTTCTTGATAGGACTTTAGTATTTCCACCAATTCCTTTATCTCAATAACCCTTGGTTCCATTAGCTGAACCAGCCCTTCTTCCTGGCGCCTATAAAGGGCTGTATAAACCGATTCCCGCTGTGCATCGATGATGGGGCATATCATACTGCTGCAAAAGGGAAATTGGTAGGCCAGGGCCTGAAGGGTAGAAATACCCACTACAGGTTTATCAAGGGCCTGGGCCATGGCTTTAATGGTAGTAAGGCCAATTCGTAAACCCGTGAAGGAGCCAGGTCCCAGGGTTGATGTAAAGATATCAATATCTGACGGCGTCAGGCTGCAATGTTCCAGGGCAGCCTTAATCATGGGTACCAGCTTTTCTGAATGGGTTCTTTGATGATTAATTACGATTTCTGTCAACAGCCTTTCTTCCTCCAATATCGCCACAGAGGCGGCTATAGAGGATGAATCCAGCGCTAATATTTTCATTCCTTAAACAACTCCTCAATCATATTCTGATAATAATCATTGGTTCCCCTTACACATAAATTTCTTTCTGATTCATCAACTACGGTTAAATCAATCCAGAGATAGTCTTCAGGAAGCAAAGGCTCAATTTGGGTGGGCCATTCTATGATGCACACCCCATCGCCATAAAAATATTCCTCATAGCCGATATCTTCCATTTCAAAGGGATTGCTAATGCGATAAACATCAAAATGATACAATGGAAGCCTGCCATCATATTCCTGGATAATGGTAAAGGTAGGACTGGTAACAGCCTCTGATATTTGAAGCCCCCTGGCAAAGTATTGGGTAAAAGTGGTTTTTCCAGCCCCTAAATCTCCCGATAGACAAATGATGTCTCCGGGATTCACCATTTCAGCCAGTCTTATCGCCACTGCCGCTGTGGCCTCTTCGTTATAGATTTTTTTACAGATCATACTACATCTACACCTACTTATCGTCATTTTTTAACTTTATTATAATACTATCCATACTATACACTATTTTAGTATATTTTATTTTCTCATAACAGAAAAGCATAAGTAGACAAAAAAAATTCCAGTAGGGTTAAACACTACCGGATTTTTTTACCCTACCTTCTTAGCAGGGGAGAGATTCTTTTATAGATTAATGATGTCACCAGGGCAATCAACAGGCCTTTAAAGAGATTAAAGGGGGTGATCCCGTAGATCACCAGGGTTTTTAAGTCTACTATATGACGATTAACGGCTGTACCCATACTGATAATCCCTTCAAAGGGCATAAAATTGGCATAAAAGGGAATTAAAAGATACAGGTTTGCCAGTACCCCCACTGCACACATAGCCACTGTTCCTGCAAAAACCCCCATTAGGGCATGTAATTTATCTTTTTTCAAATGATAAATTAAAGTGGCTGGCAAAACATAGGAAACACCAATTATAAAGTTTGCCAGTTCTCCTACACCACCGGTTTGGGTCTTTGTGATAAAATGTAGAAATACCTTAACCAGTTGGATTAGTACACCCGCCATTGGTCCCAGGGCAAAGCCTCCTACCAGGGCCGGAACATCACTTAGGTCAATTTTCAAAAATCCCGGAAAAATGGGCAGGGGAAAATCCATCGCCATTAATAAGTAGCCCATTACCGCTAAAATTGAGATCTTAACTAAACTGCTGGTTGATAGCTTATTCTTAGTTATGCCATAGGTTCCTTCTACTTTTTGCATACTGCTGCCTCCTTGTCTCACCTATTCTTCTTTATTTTGTAGTCAGGAGAAAACCACATAAAAAACACCCGAAGGATTTTCTTCAGGTGTTGAATAGACATAGTTTTCATACTAAAACAAAACTAATCTTCTCCCATCCAGACTTTACTGTCGATACTGGAATTTCACCAGTTCAATCGATTTTAACAATCGACTCGCGGATTTTAACCGCCGGTCGGGAATTTCACCCTGCCCTGAAGAATAGATATCTTTTATTTATTTTTAATATTATTATAACCCCAACAGAGGAATTTTGCAAGAAAATTACATTTGTTTAATTAAAAAACTTAAATTAGTTAGACGCCCTTTTCATATAGGATATTTCCTCTTCAAGGGTAAAGTTATATCGCTTCAATAAAAAAAGAATTCCCAATAGGATCATCAGCTTAGGCGTAAAGTATAAAATTCTAAGCCAGCTTCTTGACATAATTTCGCCAATTGACCAACCCGTGAGCTTTAAAGCCACCAGGGAATAGGGTGTTTCCACCAGGGCGTTAATCACCAGACCGATTAAACAAGAAAAGAAGCTGGCTCGAATACTAATCCTCAGTACAATTAAAGTAAGAATAACCAGTGTAAGGGCCTGACATAGCATGTGGATTCCAAAGCTCATGTATTTTCTAATGAAATAAGAGGCAATCCCCTGAAGAATACCGATCAGTATGATTCTTTTAGGGGGAATCTCCTTCCCCAATAAATGCAAGCCTAAGGTAACAATTAATATTGCCTCTGGTATAGAACCCAATAGAACAAAATTCCAAGGCATCGTATCCATTATTGATCTCCTTTACACTTCCTTTTCCCCATGTACTATTTCTGATAAACAACCTCTCCGTTGATAATGGTATATTCTACAGAAGCCTGAATATCAAAGGGGTGTTTATCCCAAATGACAATATCAGCATCCTTACCGATCTCAAGGCTGCCGATTCGATCTGCCAGACCAAGAATTTCTGCCGGGTAAATTGTGATCGCCTTTAGGGCCTCCTCCTCGGCCATTCCGGCCCCCACCGCCAAAGCGGCGCACATTGGCAAGTGCTGCAATGGAATAACCGGATGATCTGTCATGATTGCCACTTTCACTCCAGCTTTATTTAAAATACCTGGGGTTTCAAAGGTTTTATTTTTCAATTCAAATTTTGAGCGTTCACCAAAGCTGGGCCCCACCACAGCAGGATAGCCTTCCTTTGCCAGCTCATCAACAATTAAGTGCCCCTCCGTGCAATGCTCTAGGGTTAGCTTCAGGCCAAATTCCTTGGCAATTCTTATGGATGTAAAAATATCATCGGCTCGATGGGCATGGGCCTTTAAGGGTATTTTCCCCTCTAAAACAGGAAGCATTGCCTCCAACTTCATATCAAAGCCAGGATACTTTGTTAAGTCTCCCTTGGCCTCTTGAATTTTTTCCTGATAGCGTTTGGCCTTCATTAGGGTTTCCCTTAAAATGGCGGCCGTTGCCATTCTTGTCATGGGAGACTTTTTCTTTTCATGATAAACCCGTTTTGGATTTTCACCAAAGGCCACCTTCATTGCAATACTTTCATCAATTATCATGTCATCAATTCGTTTACCGTAGGTTTTAATGGCAGCAAATTGACCACCAATAACATTGGCACTTCCTGGGCCTGTGGCAACGGTTGTAATACCACCCTGATAAGCTTCTTCAAAGGTTCTATCCATAGGATTAATTCCATCAATTCCTCTAAGCTGAGGTGTTACAGGATCAGCCATTTCATTGCCGTCGGCCCCCTCAAAGCCTATGGCATCCTCCCACATCCCCAAGTGGCAGTGGGCATCAATCATCCCAGGAAATACCAGTTTACCCATGGCATCGATGATCCGAGCATCTTCAGGTGCCTCTACATTTGGGCCAAGGGCTTTAATTTTACCCTCTGCCACCAAAATATTTCCCTTCTCAATTCTTTCCCCCACAATCGTATAGATTTCTGCATTTTTTATTAGTAACATTTCATCCCCTCCTAGTATATGTCATTAAATACATATTCAACAAATGTTCCTATAAACCTTTCGGGAATAAAAATATTTTTATATGTCAACCTATTTGATAGACGAATGAATCCAAAAAAAGGTTCCTTAGATCATGGATAAATATGGAATAATGAAAAAGGCCTCAACTAGAATAATGCCACTGAATACTTTTCCTCAAAATATATTTCTGGCAAAATAATAACATAGAGTTTGTTTATTCTTTAAAAATCAATTTAATTTCTACTTCACGGGCCATTTTAGAGCTTAGCTTTAGCTCATAGGTACCTGCCTTAAAGTCATCTTCAAATGTATCTATATACGATTCCCCTTCCCTCAGGGTTTTCTCAAATATTGGCTGATCATTAACATCAAAAAATGTTATTTCAATATCGCCCTGTTCAATCTTCATCTCAACCTGTAATATCTTCGCTTCTTCAAATTTAATGGAATTGTTCAGGGTTCCCTTAAATTTCCCAATGGTAATCAATCGCTGCTGAGGGTCATTGTTAAGAACCATGCTTAAATATTTTGTAGCCTGATATCGATTAGAATTACAACCACCCATAATACTGCCGATTAAAATCATGATTACTAAAATTAAAGAATAACTGCTGCTTTTTTTCATATTATCCACTACCCTTCCTTCCTTTTTACACCCTTATTCATACTGTTTGCTCCAGATAGTAATTATACAACCACAACCATTTTTTATTTTGTCATAAATCTTCTATTAATTATGTCGTAATTTGTATAGCTTACAATATATTTATATTTCAATTAAGATAAAATTATATTACCGTTAAGTATCAATGCCTCCTTTATCAATTAACTTGATAGAATACCTATTTTAATATACAAAAACACCCCTTAAGCCTTCTCAAGGGGTGCTTCATCTAAGCAAGCTCTTTGTATATATTTTTACAACGGGTTTCCTTAACGGTGAAGGTAAAGAGATAACCTACAATAACAAAGATAAAACAATATAAAAAGGCTTTTTGATACAACTGTACCGGATCCAACTGACCGCTGTAGGTATCGAAGACCCGACCTAAAAGGGGCGGAAGAATGGCACCTCCTAAAAAACCTCCTATATTTACAATGGATGTACTGATTCCTGCAATAGCTGGGTGATTCACTTCTTTCCCGCAGGCCCACCCCACTACAAAGGCTGGGCAGCTAAAGCCAAGGATGAAAAATAACGGATATAGTATTCCCAGGGGCGGCTTACCACCACCTGCAAAGACAATAATGGCCCAGCAAAGGGTATAGATTCCGCCAAATAAAATCATTGGCAGCTTTCTTTTTTGAAGGCTGTCTGACAGCTTACCGATAGCAATACTGCCGATGGCCATCCCCAATACCGCCATACTCAGGTAATTGGGAGCTACTCCGGGATCTAGGCCGTATACCTCCACTAAATAGCTTTGGCCCCAGGTACCGGTTAGGGTCACATAGGCACCGAAAAATCCAGTAAATACAATGAAGCTAGGCCAGGTATACCAGTTTGTGAGGGCCTGTATCAACCCTTTCACCAGCGGGGGCCTTTCCATCATCTGGCCCGTCTTTGTTTTCCCTTCAATTTCCTCAATGGTGGGCAGCCCCATTTCTGCCGGTGTATTTCTTACCACCAAATAGCATAAAACGGCTAAAAATATACTGACGATTCCAATGGCGGCAAAGGTGCTGCGCCATGTAAAATAACCTACCATCAGGGCTAAAGGGGTTTGGGCAATAATTCCCCCCATATTGCCAACGAAGGAGGTAATGCCGGACATGGTGCCAAATTCACTTTCTTTAAACCATTGGGATTGAACCTTTAGAATAGCTATAAAAACAACCGATACCCCAATTCCCACCATTAGACGCCCCAGGAAAACCATGGGTAAATTGGGAGCCAGACCAAAGACAATAGAACCCAGGCCCGCCAGAAGGGTTCCAAGGGTAACGGTTTTTCTGGCTCCGAGGGAATCAGCCAAAATTCCCGATGGAATTTGCATTAGCATATAGGCATAAAAATAGGTTGAACCGATATTGGCAAAGGTGGTACCCGAAATATTAAAGGCATTTACCAGATCCTCCCGAACGACTCCGATTGCCAGCCGGTGAAAGAAAACAATGATATAGGCCAGGGCCAGTACACCCCATACGACCCAACGGTAGGTCATCATTTTGTTTATACGCTGCTGATTTTCCTTCATTGTCCTGCTTCTCCTTTATCATCACTTATTTTGTTGTATTCCCTTCATACTTAAGGATACTCTACCCTTTTTAATATCAATTCCAATCACCTTTACATTCACAATATCACCGATGGAGACCACATCCATGGGATTTCTGATATACCGGTCGCTTAACTCAGAAATATGAACTAACCCATCATTTTTGATTCCAATATCCACAAAGGCGCCGAAGTCAATGACATTTCTTACGGTACCGATTAAAATCATATCAGGCTTAAGGTCTTCGATCTTTAACACATCGGTTCTGAATATAGGCTTGGGCAGCTCTTCTCTTGGGTCTCTACCGGGCTTTCTCAGTTCCCTGACCATGTCTCTCAAGGTTGGCAGGCCAATCCCCAGCTTTTCAGCAGCCTTGGCTTCATTAAGTCCCTTCAAGGCTTCCCCAAGGGCCTTCAATTCCCTTGTAGTCAGCTGAGCCCTGTTAAAGCCCATCAGCTCAATTAATTTTTCGCAAGCTTCATAGGATTCAGGGTGAACACCGGTGTTATCGAGAATATTATCACCATCGGTGATTCTTAAAAAGCCTGCACACTGGACAAAGGCCGCCGGCCCCAGCCGCTTGACTTTTTGAAGCTCTCTGCGATTTTTAAATTTCCCATGTTCTTCTCGATGTTTAACAATGTTCTCTGCCGTTGTCTTGGTGATTCCAGCAATATATTGAAGCAGAGCGGCTGAGGCTGTATTTAAATCAACCCCTACGCTATTAACGCAATCCTCCACTACACCTCTTAGGGCTTCATCCAGACGTTTTTGATTGACATCATGCTGATACTGGCCCACACCTACATGCTTGGGATCAATTTTTACCAGTTCCGGCAGGGGGTCTTGCAGACGGCGGCCAATGGAGATGGCTCCCCTTAGGGAAACATTAATATCGGGATACTCCTTGGCAGCCAGCTCTGAGGCTGAATAGACCGACGCTCCGGCTTCACTGACGATAACATAATAGACACTGCGGTCAATTTCCTTTATAAGCTCTGCCACAAAGGCCTCTGATTCCCTGGAGGCTGTACCGTTTCCAATGGCAATCACCTCAACGCCATACTTTTCAATCATGGCCTTTAGCTTCTGCTTACTGCCATCAATGTCATTTTGGGGCTTGGTTGGATATACCGTAGCAGTTTCCAGCAGCTTTCCCGTTCCATCCACTACGGCAATTTTACACCCTGTTCGATAAGCAGGGTCAAAGCCCATTACCACTTTGTCTTTAATCGGCGGCTGCAGCAGGAGCTTCTTGAGGTTTTCACCAAATACCTTAATGGCTTTTTCCTCTGCCCTTTCTGTCAGCTGTGACCTGATTTCCCTTTCTATAGAGGGGGCAATCAATCTTTTATAGCTGTCCTCTATGGCCGCTGTCAGGTATTCATTTTCATTGGCCTCGGCCTTGGTAATTTTTCTTTTTAGATAATAATGCACCTTGTCTACTGCAATATCTACCTTTAACTTTAGGAAGCCCTCCTTTTCACCACGGTTAATGGCCAAAATTCGATGATCGGGAATAGATTTGACCGCTTCCTGATAATCATAATACATTTCATAGACCGATTCAGCTTCCTCCTTGACTGCCTTTGATATTATCAGTCCTTCAAGGTAGGTAATTTTCCTGATTTCCCTTCGATAATCACCATTATCTGAAATCATTTCAGCTACAATATCCATGGCACCATTAATAGCTTCTTCAAGGGAAGAAACGCCATCGGAGGTGATAAAGCCCTCGGCCATGGAGATAAATTCTGATTTTGTACAGTTTTGCTGAATCAGGGCCATGGCCAGGGGCTCCAGCCCCTTCTCCTTGGCAATAGTTGCCCTGGTCCTGCGTTTTGGCCTAAAGGGCAAGTAAATATCTTCAACCTCCTGCAGTGTTACAGCCCCTTGTATTTTCAATTCCAATTCAGGTGTTAATTTTTCTTGCTCCTGAATAAGGCGTAAAACCTCTTCCTTTCGCCCCTCCAGGTTTCTAAGATATGTAAGCCGCTCACTCAGCTCCCTTAATACGGTGTCACTCAGTTCCCCAGTCTGTTCCTTTCGATACCTGGCAATAAAGGGAATGGTGTTGCCTTCATCAATTAGCTGAAGGGTGTTGACCACCTGATGCTCCCTCAACTGAAATTCCTTCATCAGCTGCTGAACAATATTCATATTTTTTCCTCCCTTATTTTTCATAAGGCTATTATACCACAGGCATAATTAAATCATAATATTAAATTTGCCATTATTTTTGAAGGGTAAAAAAAAATATGTAAGGAGCGATCCCTACATATTTCTGATTTTTAAGTTATTCTCAACCCTTTTTCCAACGCTCATCCTGATTGACCACATGGTCGGTAAGCTGTCCCTTTCCATAGGTAAAGCCCGAAACAATGGCAGGGCCCTGATTGCCTCCCTCGCAATTTAAGGATTCTCCCAATTGGCACCAGCCCTCATACAGGGGCCTTAGAACGGCCTGGGCATCTTGAAGCCTGAGGGGCTCCTTTTTGTTAACTGCCTCTGTGATCAGTTGATTTACGTATAGATAGAGGCCCCTGAGCTGATTGGCTATTTCTTCATTTCCCCTGAGGGTTGCCAAGAGCTCAGCCAATATATTTCTACTTTTATCAATTTCCTGCATAAGAGCCTGTGAATTGTCATCGGTTAAAGCTTCCTGGGCATCCGCCAAAGACTCCATTAACCCTTCATATAGGATTGCCACCAATTGGGCACCGTTGGCTGTGGCCACACGATTGGCCAAATAATCCTTTACTCCCATTACGGCCACCTCTAGCTACCTAACAGCTGAAGAACTGACTGGGGCCGTTGGTTGGCCTGGGCAAGCATGGCGGTACCGGCCTGGGTTAATATGTTCAGCTTGGTAAAGGTGGACATCTCAAGGGCCATATCAAGGTCTTCAATTCTTGAAAGGGCCGCAGTGATGTTTTCTGCTGTATTATCGACGTTGGCAATGGTATGCTCAAGACGATTTTGAATGGCCCCCAGTTTGGAACGGGTGGCAGACACCTTGGCGATTGCATCATCCAAGTCTGAAATAGCCGCCGAAGGTGCTGTTGATAGATTAATATTATTAATGCTCAGGGAAGAGGTACATAGCCTTTCGATGGTAAAGACCATTGTATTACCTGCATTGGCCCCAATTTGAAGTTGAATTCCTGTAACGGCCAATGAGCCGTCTAAGATCATTTTATTATTAAAGTTGGCTGATTCCACAATATTATCAATTTCAGCCAATAGCTGGGCAACCTCACTTTGGGTGTTTTCTCTGTCTTCGTCCTCATAGGTGCCATTGCTGGCTTGAACCGCCAGCTCTCTCATTCTTTGCAGCATGGCATGAATCTCGTTCATGGCCCCTTCTGCAGTTTGAATGAGAGAAATACCATCCAGGGCATTTCGAGAAGCCACTTGAAGTCCCTTCACCTGGGCCCTCATCTTTTCTGATATGGCTAAACCGGCTGCATCATCGGCGGCACGATTGATTCTTTTTCCTGAAGATAACCTTTCCAGAGTTTTAGCAGTTAAATTAGAATTATGACTTAGTAGCCTATGAGCATTGAGTGCTGGTATATTATGATTAATTCGCATTGTTTTTCCCCCTCATCGTTTTCAATTTGCTATTATTTATATCGGTCGATTCTCGGCATTACTTTAGCATTGTTTAGCTTTTCATCAATTCCTTCAACAAAAATTAATATTTGCGAGACGATTTCATAAAGCTCTGGCGGAATTTCAGTACCTACCTTAAATTGAATTAGCTCCTTGACAAGCTTTTCATCGAAATGAATTGGTACCTGGCTCTCTTCTGCCACCTTCAGCATGTTATCTGCCGTAATCCCTTGGCCAGTGGCAATAATTTTGGGGGCTTGGTCCTTTTCAACGTCATAATGCAAGGCTACGGCCTGCTTCTTTTTCTCCTGTTTCATGGCTTCACTCCTAAATCATCATGTCAATAAAATGTCTGGCTCCTGTTTGTTTTTCTTCAGCCCCGTCGATGGTCGTTAAAAGGTTTACTTCTTCTTCTACTCTGAAGGTCAGTTCCTTTACCCCATAGCCGATTTCCTCAAGGAGGCCTTTAATTTCAGATGCTCGGGCTTCTATCATTTCTTTATAGGCCTTCAAGGCTACCCCTACCTTGAGGGTGATCTGTCTTTGGGCTACCCCCACATAAACATTAACATTCCCTAAGTTGTTGGTGTCCATATTGAGCAAAATCGACATATTGCTAGGGTCAATCTTTTTACTGCCACGCTTTTCATTCATAACGTAGATTTGAAGGTTTTTAAGCTGATTATCCATTATAAATGGAAATTGCAGCATTACATCCCGGTGATTCAGGCTATTTTGGGTTTGAACTGACTGAAGCATTTTGTCAATTTCCTTGCTGACAGCCTCCCGATTGGCGTGACCATTGGATTCTAGCTTTTCCGTCAGTTTTCCCATTTCCTTCACCAATTGCTTTTCAAACTCCTCCAGGTTGATTTTTCCTTCCCTAAGCCCCTGGCTCAAGTCCTTTATCATTTGCTTCAGATCGTTAACCTCCCGCACATATGGCTGACCGTCAGCCTGCTCCAGCAGTTGAATAATTTCTCCTAGCTGGTGCCCAAGCTGCTGCTTGTTATGAATGAATGAGGATAATGCCTGAAGCTCCTTAAGATTTGGCGGAATTTGGTTTTTTAGCATCATAGCCAGCAGATCGCTTCCTCCTTGATTAATTTTAGGCAGCTGATCCACCAGGGTTTGGGCGGATACATGATTTTTTCTGAATTGGTTCATATGGGCCATCAGCTGGCCGATATCCATCTTTTCAAATTGAAGCCCTTGTTGCAGTCCCTTCTGAAGCAGTAGGCTGGTCATGTTAGTTCGAATGAATTGAAGCTTACCTTGAATATCAATTACACGCCTGACATTTCCCTCATTTAAATCCATTTCATTGGACACAATGGCCTGGGCCAGCTCCACATGACCGGGATTTTCTGAGGATAATCCGGCGGCCTTCATTTGGAATTGACTCAACCTCAATGCAATTGGGTTTGTCTGATTCCCTTGATTCATGGCCAGGCTTTCCAGGGTAATAGGCTGATTTTGGCTTAAATGCTGGGCAATGTTGTTGAAATTAACCGTCTTAATGTCATTTAACAGATTGATCATTTTAATGGTGGGGCCATATCCTTCATCGATGGATTGCCGGGCCTCCCCAAAGAGGATTCTTTCTATATCCGATAGCTTTAAATCAATATTTCTGTTAAGTAATAGCAATAGATCCTTGTCTTGAATTTCACCGGTACGCTCAAGCTTTCCCAGGATATCCTCGATCTTAGCGGAATCCATCTGTAAGTTTGCAGCTGTCAATTGGCTGTTTTCAAGGTTGTCCAATTCCCTTACCATTTTAATCAGATCAGCTATTTTGGTCTTTTCTACATCTGTTCCTGACTTTAACAGATGCGTTATTTTTTCATGGCTTAGTTTTTCTGCCAGCTCCTTAAGCTGACCCTTCAGGGCTTCGATCTTTTCAATATAGTCCTTGCTTACATCAATGCCGCCCTTAATCATTTCCTTAGCTAATTGTACCCTTTCATCGGTGACCTCAAGGTCTTCCCTTACCAGAAGCTCCTTAATATCTCCTTCCATGCGCTCCAATTCCTTATTGGTTACCGGCTGCCCCTTCGACTGAAATTGATCGTAGGCCCTGGCAGCCAATTGACTTACCTTTTCTTCTACAGCGATAACACCCCTTTTAATTGAGTTCTTGATTCGATACAGCTGATCAATATTGGCTTCGGGATTCTCCTTTAGGGCCTCTATCATCCCCTCACTGCTGATTTCCTTTGCCTGATGGAGCTTTGTAAATACTTCATTAACCCGGTTGATATTTTTTCTGGTTATATCCATGCCGGCCCGGTGCAGGGCTTTAATAATATCGGTAATGTCCTTTCCCATTTTGCTGCCGAATATTTTTTCAGCTATTTTTTCAGCTTCTTCTGTACTAATGCTTTTAAATTTAGCTATAATTTTGGCAATGGAAAAGCCCCCTTCTTCCTGCTTCGCCTCTTCTACTGCCTGGTTAACCTTTTCCAGGGGCTCCTTGTCGATATCAACCTCTTGATCCATGATCTGTATGGCTGTATCGTAATCCAACCCCTCCACCAGAGTATTCAATTGACCTTTTAAGGAGACAAAATTTAATAAAGTATCCTTTGATAATTGTATTCCATGTAAATCAAGGGTCTTGAGGGCCTCCATCAGATCATTACGCTGGGGAAGCTCCATGTTTTTCAGAAGCTGTGAATATTTCCCCTCTTCCTCTGGCAATATGGGGGCAGCTGTGGTATCCTCTACCCTTGAATGGAGGATATTTTTTTTATCAATCACTACTGTATCTCCCAGCTTGGCATTCAGCTCTCCCTTTAGGCTGATACTCAATATTTTTTGATCGCCTACATCCAGCTTAATATCGGTACCATTTTTAAACACCAGGGTTCCCCTTATTTTAAAAGAGTTCATTTGCTTGCTGTAGGCCTGATTAACACCGGTATAGTAGGGTTTTTGTATTCCATGATACATAATGACACCACCTTTTATGTCTTCCTGATCTTATATTTATATCGACACAAATTCAGCTTGTCTTTAATCATTTAGCCCTAATGACTTTCGATAACTTTGACGATATAATATATATAAGCTGAAAGGAGGAATACTCCATGAAGAGAATTGAGAATCTAACTCCAATAGAGTTTCGGGAAATGGTCAATGCCACCACCACAAAAAGAACCCCCGCCAAGCAGGCCGAGTTTATTTCCAGGTTTCAAGAGGTTAAATCTGAACAGGTCAGAGACCATCTTAAGGGCCTGTACGAAGAGATTGTAAAGCAGTCTGATCGAATTGGCGACAAGCTGCACCTTAGCGAAGTGATTAAATATAAAAAACTGGTACGGGAGTTTTTAGATGTGGCGGTGAAAAATTCTCATCAATTTTCCAAGCAAAACTTTTTAGATCGCCGAGGCCGGCATCGAGTTTATAGTATTGTGAAAAATGTTGACCGGGAGCTGGAAGCCTTAACGAAGGAATTTTTAAAGGATGAGGTGGACCGTCTGTCAATCATTAAGCGTTTAGATGACATACGTGGTATGCTTTTCGATGTTTTCATGTAAAAATCCCCCTTCCTAAGGGAATAGGACGGGGGATTTTTTTTATTCAGCTTCCTTTTTTTCCAGATCGATCTCTGAATCGGTCTCTTCCTCTGGAATTTCCTGACCCTCTGCTTCTTCTATATCATCATATGTTGGAGCATCAGGATTTGGAGGTTCTATTTCACTGGTATCTGTCCTTTGTTCTTCCTCCTCCACTTCATCAGGAATAAATTCCTCATAAGCTGCAGCTAAAGTGGATGCTTGTGTATCTTCTTTGATTACTTCATCAATAGCATCATCATCAGTTGGCTTGATTTCATGGTCTATCTCATTAAACTCCTGGGGCCCTTCTACTGGCTCTTGAAGGTCAGCAAGCTTAAATTGTGTAGTAATCTCCTTCAGCTCCTGAATCATCTGCTCAAGGGTTAAGGCCGAGGTAGTCATATATTGAATAGCCGAATCCTGCTCTTCGACGCTGGCCAATACTTCCTCTGCTCCTGCGGCAGTTGACTGGGAAACCCCAGCAACCTCCTGCATTGCTTCCTCCACTGACATCACCTCTTGGGCCATTTCCTGAATGACGGTGGATAGTTCCTTCATGGATTCAGCCACTGCATCGGTTTCTTCTTTAATGGATACAAAGGAATCGGCGGTTTGATTAATCACTTCATTTCCTGCCTCAACTCCCTTGATTCCTTCCTCCATCGAGACCACGGCCCGGTTTGTTTCTTTTTGAATTTTTTCAATTAAGCTAATGATTTCCTTGGAAGCATTTCGGGATTGCTCCGCCAGCTTCCTGACCTCTTCAGCCACTACGGTAAAGCCCCTGCCGTGCTCTCCGGCCCGGGCGGCCTCAATGGCTGCATTCAAGGCCAATAGATTTGTTTGGTCTGAAATCTGTGTAATTAACTGACCAGCCCTGTCAATCTCACTGATATGCCGGTTCAAATCCATAATCAGGGTGGAGGTATTTCCCACCAGATTAGAGATGGTTCCCATGGTTTCTTTAATTGCTTCAATTCCCTTGACCCCTCCGGCTGCCAATTGTGAGGTATGCTCGGTGGAGGCAACAATGACATTGGCATTTTCCGTAACCTGTTTTACGTTATTTACCATTACCACCATGGCATTGGCTGATTTTTCAACACTGGTCATCTGTTCAGATGTTCCTGCCGCCACGTGCTCAATGGTCTTGGAAATTTCTGAGGCGGCCATGGCTGTCAGCTCAGAGTTTTTCCACAAATCTTCAATGCTCTTGGCTACCTCACCGGTGGTGATAATAATTTGCCTTACAATCCCGGCCAGGGAGGATGCCATATCATTAAAGGCCATTTGGAGCTGTCCAATTTCACTTTTGCTTTTTATCGTACCCTTTACTTCGATTTGCTCTGTTAAATCACCATCTTTGATTTTATTTGCGCTCTCAACCAGCTTGGCAATAGGTTTCACAAAAACACTGGCAAAGCCTGCTAAAAACACCAGGGAACCAAGGGTGAATAAAACGGCAATTGTCAAGCTTCGGTTAAGGGATGAACGGGTCATGGCCAGTACCTCTCGTTTTTGCTGCTCAACGATTACCCGCCAGCCCAGGTCCCCTACGGTAGCCCCGGAAAACAGCATGTTAACATCTTCATGATTTAACCCCTCGGCTATATTTTGCTGTCCTTCAAGCACTGAAGCAAGGGCCCCGGAAGAATTTTCAATCATATTATAGCGATTCATTACATATTGCGAGGCAATTCGGTGCCCGATTACATAGCCGTCGGAATCAACAACATAAGCATGGCCGGTTTCTCCGATGGAAACCTCTCTAACAATACGATTAATGCTGTCAAAACCCATTACTGCCATTAATACCCCGGAACGATTGTTCATATGATCTCTATAGGGCAGGGCAATTTTAATACCATAGGTATTGATTTGCTCTTCAAACCCCGACTGGGTAATCACCGTTTCACCGGCCATGGCCCTTTGAAACCATTCCTCATTGGCAACACTGTAGTTTCTTTGCCTGGTGGTTGAAATCTTCACCGTTCCCTGGGCATCAACCAGATAAAAGGCCTTAAAATCTTTATTTTGAAATATGTAGCTGTTAAAAAGATTATTAGCCCTATACTCGTCGATTGTTGAAAAATCCTGACCCGCTGGCATCAGCCGCACCATGTTTAACACTGAATCCATATAAATACCAATTTGGGAAGCGACTGAATCGGCCATATTTTGATTGGTGACTTCCGTATTTTTCATGATGTTTTTAGAGTCGTAAAAATAAGATATACTTGTAATGGTAACAATGGGAATCAGTATTAGTAAGCAGCTAACAAAAACCAGCTGCCTTTTTATACTTTTCTTCTTTCCAATGGTACTATTAATAAAGCTCCATTTTTGTTCATCTCGATTGGGTGTCCTTTTTTGAAAAAACTTCCCCATCAGTCTTCCCCCTTCACTATCATTTTGCAGCCCCATAATTTCAAGACTATTTTGTTTTTGGGTTTATATGTATAAATAAATTCATATATACAGCTTAACTTTGGTGTTGTACTATTTATTCGACAACAATAGCAAAATACCTTTAGAATTATCAAAAATTTTGGCAAATTTTTCATTGATATTTAAAAGAAAATCCAGGCTTTAATCACCTGGATTCTGCTTTAAATATTCATTGATAAAAATGTCAATTTCCCCGTCCATAACGCTTTGAATATTCCCTACCTCTACGTTGGTTCGGTGATCCTTCACAAGATTATAGGGATTAAACACGTAGGATCGAATTTGACTTCCCCAGGCAATTTGGCTATACTCTCCCTGCAGGTCCTCAATCCTTTCCTTATGCTCCCGTTCTTTAAGCTCCACCAGCTTAGCCCTTAGCAGGGCCATGGCAGTGTCTTTATTACTGTGCTGAGACCGCTCATTTTGACACTGTACCACAATCCCTGTAGGTAAATGGGTAATCCTTACCGCCGAGTCAGTTTTATTGACATGCTGTCCGCCGGCTCCGCTGGCCCGAAAGGTGTCAATCTTTAAATCAGTAGGCTTGATATCAACCTCTACCTGGTCGTCAATTTCCGGCATGACATCCACCGAAGCAAAGGAGGTATGCCGCTTTCCGGAAGAATCGAAGGGGGAAATTCTCACCAACCGGTGTACACCCTTTTCTGGTTTTAAAAAGCCGTAGGCATTTTCCCCCTCCACCATCATGGTGACACTTTTAATTCCTGCCTCCGGGTCTTGAAGCAAATCCAGATGCCGCACCTTAAAGCCTTTAGCCTCTGCCCAACGGGTATACATCCTTAAGAGCATCTTGGCCCAATCCTGGGCATCCAGGCCCCCTGTGCCTGCATGGATGGAAATAATGGCATTATTACTGTCATAGGGTCCCCTCAGGAGGGTAGCCAATTTCAGCTCCTCCAGATTGGCTTCCAGCTTTTTGAGTCCATTTATCAAATCTTCTTCAAAGCTCGACTCTCCCTCTTCAATAAAAAGAATGGCGGTTTCCAGCTCGTCGTAGATCTTTAACAGCCCTTCATAGCTCTCGATTCGATCCTTCAAAGCTTTGGCCTTTTTCAATAACTCCTGGGCCCCTTGGGGGTCATCCCACAGATTTTCGGAGGCCATTTGGGCCTCGTAATCCTCCAATAGAATCATCGCCTGATCGATGTCAAAGAGAAGCCCTCATTTCGTTGATTTCTTCCTTTGACCTCAGTAATTGTTGTCGATATAGATCTAAGTTAATCATCTTTTCACCCCATTATTGCCCACAGCATTTTTTATATTTTTTACCGCTGCCACAGGGGCAGGGGTCATTTCTGCCGACAGTATCTTCCTTTACCACTGTTGATGGTTTGCTGCCTTCCCCATGGGAGGCCTCAACGGGCTTTGCCACCTGTTTTCGTTCCACCACGGTTTCCTTCTGAATATTGAAAAGGTACCGGATCGTTTCCTCCTGAATACTTTTTATCATCTCCTGGAACATATCAAAACCTTCCATCTGATAGGCCCGCACCGGGTCCACCTGACCAATGGCCCTCAAGTTAATTCCCTGTCGCAGCTGATCCATGGCATCGATATGGTCCATCCATTTGGTATCAATTACCTGAAGCAATATAATTCTTTCAATTTCTCGCATTCTTTCAGAGGTAAATTCCTCTTCCTTGGCCTGATAAATTGCCTGGGCTGTTTCCATGACCTTAGCCTTTAAATCCTCCTCGGTCATTTCGGTTAAATTATCCAGCTTGAGGGAATCTTTGGGCAGGAAGATTTTTTGCAGATAATCCTCTAATCCTGGAATATCCCAGTCCTCAGGATACTTGGCTTCGGCCGTATATAGCTTAACAGCATCATCTATAATATTACTTAACAGATTCATTATATGCTCATACATGTTTTCTCCGGAAAGAACCTTTTTACGTTCTCCGTAGATGATTTCCCGCTGTTTGTTCATAACGTCATCGTATTGCAATACATGCTTACGGATTCCAAAGTTACGGCCTTCCACCTTCTTCTGGGCATTTTCGATGGATTTGGTCAGCAGGTTATGCTCAATGGCTTCATCCTCCTGAAGACCCATTTTTTCAACAAGGCCCTGCATCCTGTCGCCACCGAACAGCCGCATTAAATCATCCTCCAGGGAAATATAAAAACGACTTGAACCGGGGTCACCCTGACGTCCTGCCCGGCCCCGAAGCTGATTGTCAATTCGCCTTGATTCATGCCTTTCGGTACCGATAATTTGCAAGCCTCCCAGGGCCACCACCTCATCATGCTCCCGGTCGGTTTCCATTTTGAATTGATCATGAAGCTGCTGATATTCCCTTCTTGCTTCTATCAGCTCCTGGTCATCGGTATCGGCATGGCTGGTAACAAAGGTCAGCTGTTCGTCGGTATAGCCCCGCTTTTTCATCTCCCGCTTTGCCAAAAATTCAGGATTTCCCCCCAGTGTAATGTCAGTACCCCGACCTGCCATATTGGTGGCAATGGTTACGGCGCCCTTCCTTCCTGCCTGGGCTACAATTTCTGCCTCTCGTTCATGCTGCTTTGCATTCAATACCTCATGGGGAATTCCTCTTTTTTTCAGCAGCCTGGAAAGCTCCTCTGACTTTTCAATGGAAATGGTACCCACCAGGATCGGCTGCTGCTTCTTGTGCTTTTCTTCAATATCCTTAACCAGGGCGCTGAATTTCCCCGCCTCGGTTTGATAGATGCTATCGGATAAATCCTGCCGGATAACGGGTTTATTAGTTGGTACTTCAATAACATCCATACCATAAATGGAAATAAACTCTTCTTCTTCAGTTTTGGCGGTACCGGTCATCCCCGCCAGTTTTTGATACATTCTAAAGTAGTTTTGGAAGGTAATGGTGGCCAGGGTTTTAGATTCCCGTTGAACATTTAAGCCTTCCTTTGCTTCAATTGCCTGGTGAAGTCCGTCACTGTACCGTCTACCAAACATTAAACGACCGGTAAACTCATCAACAATGACCACCTCTCCATCCTTTACCACATAGTCCTTGTCCCGCTTCATAAGGGTATTGGCCTTCAGGGCCTGGTTTACATGGTGTGAAAGCTCCATATTGGCTACATCTGACAGGTTTTCTATGCCAAAGTACTTTTCTACCCGCTCAACCCCTTCTTCCGTAAGGGCTACGGTATTGGCCTTCTCATCAATATTATAGTCTTCCTCTGCCTTAAGGGTTTTAACAAAATGATTGACAGTGGAATACATTTGCGTTGACTTTTCCCCCTGCCCGGAAATGATCAGGGGAGTTCTGGCCTCATCAATTAAAATACTGTCAACCTCATCGACAATGGCATAATTCAATTCCCGCTGTGTCATGTTATGCCGATGAATAACCATATTATCCCTTAAATAATCAAATCCAAATTCATTGTTGGTACCATAGGTAATATCAGCATCATAGGCCCTTTTACGGTCCTGTGGTGTAATACCATGAACAATGACTCCAACGCTTAGGCCCAGGAACTGGTAAACCTTTCCCATCCATTCCATATCCCGCTTTGCCAGGTAGTCGTTGACAGTCACCACATGGACTCCCTTGCCTGTCAGGGCATTCAAGTACACAGGCAGGGTCGCCATCAAGGTTTTACCTTCACCTGTTTTCATTTCGGCAATTCTGCCCTGATGCAGCACAATTCCACCATAGAGCTGAACAGGATAATGCTTTAGCCCCAATACCCTCCAGGCCGCCTCCCTCACTGTAGCAAAGGCTTCTGGCAATAATTGCTCAAGGGTTTCACTATTTTTTAATCTTTCCTTAAACTGTCTGGTTTTATCCTTTAATTCATTATCTGTCAATTTTGCATAATCCGCTTCAAGGGCCAATACTGCGTCTACGTCCTTTTTCATTTTCTTTAATTCTCTATCACTATGACTTCCAAAAAGCTTTTCAAATACCTTTTTCACCTTTATCACCTCTGTTGATAAATTTCTTCATTTACCTATCCTTTCATTTTAACACTAAAAAATAATCAAGACAATAAATGGTTTATGGTTCGCTATCTATCTTTCCAGTAAGCCCCTTGGCCGATTCCTTCCTTAAAAAGAAACCCTGGTAATTTATGTATGGCTAGTCCCCTCAATCCTTGTTTTTTCAAAGGTCATAAAGAAAGCCGAGATTTTGATCTCAGCTTATTTTCCCATGTTTTTCATAAAATATAAACAAAACTTAATATTATGCTCTAATTCCTTTTTGTTGATCAAATCGAATCACCCCAGCCGCCCTATGGTGACTTCTGGAGCACATCAGGGCCTGAACATAAATTAGCAGACCCAGTGAAATGAAGATGTCACCGACGCTCATAATCTGTTTTAAAGGATAAAAGGCGGGGGTTACCAGGCGTTTCCCCAAATAGGCAGTGAAGCCCAGGGCATTTTCCAGTGAAATATAATTTGGTAGGGCCCCTATATTAATAGATTGCAGCATGTTCTGAAAACCTGCCCGTGCCAGAAGGTTTAAATCAACCGGCATGCTGCCCTGATTCAATACAATGGCGGCAAAATTTAAGATGGCTCCAACTAAAATTAACCAAAGGGCCCGATTATGCAGGTTAAAGAACAGTACAATAAAGAGCAGGCAGTAAGCGCCAATATAAAGAAACATTCTGTACTGAATTGCCACAGGATTTCCCAATTGAATCAAAATAGAGGTTCCCAACAGCAGGATAAAGGATATGATAATCAGAATGGGAAAATCCAGGGTTCGATAGCCCAATCGTTTCAATTGACCTCCCCGAAGCTTTCCAAATATAAGACCTAAAATCAACGCTTCAAAAATCATGCTACCACTGCTCCTATCAATCATCATTAAAAGCCTACAAATGTAAATAGAAAGCTAAATCACCCATAGTGAAATGACAATTTCCTTAATAAAATCTTTATAACAATGAATGAGTCATTGAACACTAAAACAGGGTTTTCTATTTTACATAGCATTAACTTAGCTTAAACAGCGGGATTTGACATATTCAGCAACCTAATAATTAAAGGGTTCTTCAACATTCTCCCGTTAATATAGATATTGTTCTATATTCTTTTACAAATTCCTCCTTTTTATTTCATGAATTTATAATTTTAAACTGAGCAATGGAATCCTTCAAATGATCGCTTTCATTTCTTAAATGTTTAACATGCTCTGCCAGCCGATGAATTTGCTCCATTTCTTCTGCTGAGCAGGCTGTAATCTCCTGTACAATGGCCGTATTTTCACCAGAGATCATCAAAATATCAGAAAATACCTTTAAAATCGCCTCGTATTGCTTTTCCATGGTAAAAACGCCGGCTTCCATTTCCTTTACCCGCTCTAATAGAGTATCGACAAAGGCATTGATGTTCTCAAAGGCCCTGCTGGTCTCTTGAACCCGCTCATTTTGCCGGTTAATTTTATATACCGCATTTTCCACAATAGCCTCTACACTTGCTGTTTTTTCTAAGGTCCGCTGTATAATTGATTGTATCCCTTCACTGGTTTCCTTGGAATGGGCTGCCAGATTCCGAATTTCCGCCGCCACCACAGCAAAGCCCCGGCCGCTCTCACCGGCCCTGGCGGCTTCGATTGAAGCATTAAGGGCCAATAAATTCGTCTCCTTTGAGATACTTTGAATGTCTGCTATCATTTCTTCAATTTCTCTGGAGTTATGAGCCAGCAGCTTCATTTCTCCGGCGATTTGATCCATTGCCTCGGCTGACTCCCTGGAATCTGCCTGGAGCTTCGTCACCTCTCCCCGGCCCCTTTGACTGAGGCCTAGCATTTTTTCAGAGTCCTGCTTTAAGGCGTCGGTTACCTGAACCACGTTTCCTACCTCCTTATTTAGCCGATCCAGGGCCTCTGTTCCCCCCTTTACATCCTCAGACTGGTTTGATATGCCTACACTGATTTCTTCCAGGGCTTCGTTATGCTTTTCGGTAGACAAGACAATGGACTCACTGGCCTCATCCAGGGTGGCGGCTGTCTTGACCAGGGTTTCGTTGGTATTAATAATATTGCTGATTAATAGCTTTAGCCTTTCAACCATGGTATTGAAGCTGCGGGAGAGCTGACCAATTTCGTCGCTGGTTTCAAGATCAACAGAAACAGTCAGGTCTCCCTCCTCCACCACCTTCATGTGCTTCATTAAAGCCTTGAGGGGACCAATCACGGCATATTTGAGAATCAACATGACAAACAGACACGAAATTCCTATAAACAACAAACTTAACTGGTTTGTTCTGTTTTTTAAGCTGCGAAGGGGGGCATACAACTCTCCCTCTGAGATGGCCGTAATGACCATCCACCCATTATCTAAAAAGGTCATACGACCCAGATAATGATTTTGCTGATCCATGTAATCAAAGGAATCAATTCCTTCCTTTGATTCCATCGCCGGGAATATTGGCTCTGAGGGTCTGTTCTCTGTGGTTAATATGTATTCCAGGTTTTCATCCATCAACATCACCTGGGCCGTTTCGCCATAGGCAGATTGATTTAAGAAATCCATCATAATTTCATTTTTCAGCAGCAGTACCACCACTCCCATTGGCTCCATGGTGCTGAAGTCGACAATGGCCCTGACCATGGCAATATTCCTTTCTCCCTGTTGATCTTGAAATACCTTCCACAGTGGGGCTCCCTTGGCCTCAAGGGCCCCTTGAAACCACCCTGCCTCTGAAATAGAATTGATTTCTGCTGTCCACTGATTAAAGAGGGAAGAATTGCCGTGATAGGTTATGGTGTCGCTTGCCGGCGCAATAATGCCGATGGAATCGAAATACTTCGAGGTTAATGAAGCATTTCTTAACTGGTCACTTAAACTATTGGTCAGTAAATATTTTTCATAGGAATTATCTGCGTATTGTAAATCTGTCAGAGCCTTTGGTATTTGATTATTGGCAAAAAACTGCAATGTAAGGTTTTCCAGGTCTTCAGTAATTTGATTGTAGGAGCTTGTTACCATTTCCAGCTTGGCATCCATAATAGCTTCAAGATTTTGTACAATTACTTCCTCTGTGATTCGATTTGCCGTTATACCAAGGGTTAGCATAGAAACCGCCAGCAAAGCAATGATTAAAACCTGTAGTTTAAAGCTTAAGCTGCTGAAGATGTACCTGTTAACATTCCTTAGGCGATGGGCCTTTTCCCGCTTTTTTAAACCCATGATCAATACCCCCTTTTTCCATTCGGGTTTTTAACCCGTGGATACGTTTTCAACCATTATCCAATTATTAGCCTTTCCCTAAAAAAGGCCTTAAAAATTGAGCAAAAAACCTGTTATTATTCTGAAATAACAGGTTTTTAATTAGGGTGTGGCTGAATACTCCGAAGGGTGCAGATTTTACTGAATTTTTGTTCCAAGCAAGGCGCTTTTTTGAAGGCATACCAGGAGTACGTCAAGGAAAAGCAACGCTGCGTGGGACAAAAAAGCGGTGAAAGAGCCCTTGAGTGGGTTTTCAGACACGCCCTAAACAGCCCTTATGGTATTTAACTATTTATCTTTTACCATAGTTTCATTATATGAAATATAGTTTCATAGTTCAAAAATTCCTCGGGGTCACTATTCAGAATTTTTCACATCTTTTCACGCTTTTTCTCCAGATTTCTCCTTTTTTTATAGAAAATTAAAATTGAAAAGCCATGTTATTCTAGTTTTGCGGCCCTTTGGCGTATTCCGTCAGCCTCCCATAATTAAATTGGGAATAAAGAGTGTAAACTGGGGTACGAAGGTCAGTAAAATTAATACCACAAACATTACTGCATAAAAGGGAAGTAAAGACTTAATTACATCCTCAATCCGACATTTAGCGATACTGCACCCTACAAACAGGGTTGAGCCCACCGGCGGCGTAATTAATCCAATGCCCAGGTTCAGCATTAATACAATTCCAAATTGAATGGGATCCATACCGACACTGGTGACTACAGGCAGTAAAATTGGGGTTGTTATCAGAATAAGGGGTGCCATATCCATAATCATCCCCAGGGCCAGCAGCAGAAGATTAACGATAAACAGAATAACGTATCGATTATCTGAGATTGAAATCAGGGCTTCCGCCACCAGGGCGGGAATTCTCAAGTATGCCATCATGTATCCGAAGGCACTGGAGGTGGCGATAATAGCCAACACCATGGCCAAGGTCCGCAATGATTTGTTTAAAATGTCACCCATTTTAGAAAGAGGGATTTCCCGGTAGACAAAGAAGGTAATGATGAAGGCATAGATGGCGGCAATTGCTGCCGATTCTGTGGCTGTAAAGTAGCCTAAGGTGACGCCAACAATGATAATAACGGCGGTTAATAGGCCTAAAATACTCTCGGCAGTAATCTTCAAGGCATTTTTTAGACTGACCCGTTCACCCTTGGGATAATTTCTTTTTACAGCAATAATATAGCTTAAGACCATTAGGGCCAATCCCAATATAATTCCCGGTAAAATTCCTCCTAAAAACAATCGCCCTACCGATAATCCGCCGGCGGCCAGTGAATAGATAATAACATTATGACTGGGGGGGATGATTACCCCCTGGGTAGAGGAGGCGACGGTTACGTTGACAGCATAGTCCTTATCATAGCCCTGCTTTTCCATCATGGGGATTAAAATTGAACCGATGGAGGAGGTATCAGCCACCGAGGACCCAGAAATACCGCCAAAAAACATACTGGCCAGTATATTCACCATGGCTAGGCCCCCCCGGATTCGACCGATAATGACATTGGAAAAATCAATTAGCCGACGGGAAATTCCCCCTTCTCCCATGATTTCGCCGGCGACTATAAAAAAGGGAATCGCCAGTAGAGAAAAGGAATTAACGCCCTTTACCATTTGCTGCGCCACCACCATGGGTGGAATTCCCAGATAAAGGGCTGTGGCCATGGATGAAAGGCCCAGTGCAAAGGCTACGGGTATTTTAAGAAACAACAGTACAAATAAGGTTCCAACTAAAATGATGATTGCAAGTGTATCAATCATAGCTCCACCTCCCTTTCTATTGATAATCCTGCTCGATTGAAGCTTCTTTCATATCATTGGAAAACAACTTTTCCAAACTATAGAGTATAATCATGACTCCTGTTACAGGCACCATCAGATAAATTGTTGACGATGACCATTGGGTAGCCGGTAGGGTTGATGTACTTGTATAGCTTACCAAGCGGCTTCCATAAATCATAAAAAACACCCCAAAGGAGCATATCAATAGATTTTCTAGCTTTGATATGACCTTTTTAACCCCTTGGGGCATTAATCCCACAAAATATTCAATGCTTATATGAATTCCCCGCTTCACTCCCAGGGCAATGCCGATAAAGCCAAACCAGATCATAAGAATTAAAGCCACCTCTTCTGACCAATGGGGAGTAAAGCTCAACAGCTGCCTGGTGGCCACCTGAAGGGAAATAATCAATATCATTGCAACCAGAAATACCATACCTATCACTTCAAATACTTTATCTGTCAGATTCAAAAACTTTTTGAAGGCCCGCATTGTTCCCCTCCTCTTCTATGAATTAAATAACCTGAAGGACAAGGCCAAGACTTCTACAATGTTGCAGCCGGGAGGATACAAATTGCCAAGAGTCTATTTATCACCTCAAATGCCATGCCTTCAGGATATTGCTCAATTTATTATTTTGTATCAATAATTTCCTGAATTAATTCCTCATAACCCTTTCCAAACTCTTCGTAAATGGATTGTACAGCGGCTTGAAATTCTTCATTGCTTTCCAGGCGAGTAATAATATTACCATTGGCAATAATTTTTTCTTCAGCTTCCTTTTCTACCTTTTCCCATTCTTCTCTTTGATAGATGGCTGCCTCCCTGGCCGCCTCCTTAATTATTTCCTGATCTGACGGCGACAGCTTATCATAGGTCATCTTGCTAATCAAGATCAGCTCCGGAGCCCGGGTATGCTCATCTATGGTATAGTATTTCGCCACTTCATAGTGACTGGTGGAAAGATAGCTGGGGGAATTGTTCTCTGCCCCGTCAATAACACCTGTTTGAATGGCACTGTAGACCTCGCCGAAGGCCATGGGGGTGGGGGAAGCGCCAAGGGCCTTGACCAGGTCCATCATCAGCTTGCTTTCCTGTACCCTTATTTTCATTCCCCTTAAATCTTCAACGGTTTTGATTTCTTTTTGACCATTATAAAAGTTTCTTGCACCGCCATCGAACCAGTTGAGGCCTAGTAGATTATTTTGCTCCAGCTTTGTTAGAAACTGTTCTCCGATGGGGCCATCCAGTACTTTAAACATATGATCCCGATCACGATAAAGATAGGGAAGCATAAGAATGCCAAAATCCTGATTAAATTCACTTAGGGGTGAAATACTGGTTCTGACAAAGTCGATTGCTCCAAACTGAGCCTGCTCAATGGTGGTTTTTTCATCTCCCAATTGGGCTCCGGGATACACCTCGACTTTAATTCTACCTTCACTTTTTTCCTCCACCAATCGGGCAAACTCTCGGTCTGCCAATACGGTTACATATCCCTCATTATGGGTGTCGGCCAGTCTCAAGGTAATTGATTCAGCTTTAGATGGTGTATTGTTGTCTGTTTGAACCTGATTGGTGCCGGAACATCCAGCCAGAATTCCCATCATCAATATGGATATTAACAATACAGCTAATGTTTTTTTATGCATATATCCTGCTCCCTTCCTTGTTTTCTACAGTCTATCGTTTTCAGAAAACGTTTTCTATAGACTTTTTTGCTATTTTCTTTCATTATTTGTCATCTATTACAATTTAGTAAATTCAGTGGCTGAAAGTCCAGTGTGCTTTTTAAAGGCCCTGCTGAAATAATTGGGGTCTGTATAGCCAACCTCCAGGGCAGTCTCTTTAATTGACTTTTTCTTTCTCAGAAGCTCCTTGGCCCTTTCCATTCTGATTCGTATCACATAGTCTTTATAGTTTTCTCCTTCTATCTTTTTGAAGAGCTTGCTGAGGTAGTAGGGGCTTAAACCAATGTGCTGGGCCACCTCATTAAGGGATACCTCCTTTTGATAATGTTCCATTACATATTCCTTAATGGTCTCAATCAGCTGGGTACCATGATCCCTTTTATAATTCTTTATTTCATTAATAATTCCCTGAAATCGCCGTTCCATAAGGCCCATGATCTTTTCCACATTATCAATGCATTTCATATCTGTCTGAAGCCGTAAATCCTCAAATCCCTCCAGGGCCTTCCCATAAAACTGAACCACATTTCGTTTCATGACAACATTTAGCTCTTCTATGTAGGCCTTAATGGAAGGAATCCTTTGCTTTTGCTCTATAAGTACCTTTAAAAGGGAATCAAGCTCCTTTAAGGCCTGGGATAAATTTTCATTAATCAAGCTGTTGAAGATTTTCTTTTCAAGCTGATAAATAATTACTAAATGATCCACCTGCTGAAGGGGTTGTTTTTGCTTTTGCTGGGTCTCTGCCATAGCTTTGGCCTCCCGATAGGCTTCGTGGGCCATGGAAGAAGGCTGATGAATCGTACTCAAACCCCCAAAGAGCTCTATACCATATCGTTCCTTCACCTGAAGCACCAGCTCCGCCATTAGTCCCTTTAGTCTCTGATATAAATCGGATTGGGGCAGCCCTTTATGGAAAACAAGCAATATCATTTCATCCAATATCACATTGCCGATTATAATTGTGCTAAGGAATTGAAGCTTGGTTTTGGTAAGACCAATGATTTTCTCAATTTTTTCTTCCCATTGTCCCTTAAAGACCATGCAGGTATAATCATGGCCTTCTATATCTAATAGCCTGCGGCAGGCGTAAAAATTGTCTAACCAGCTGGCATTGCCCATTGCTAAATGATAAATGACTTCCCTTTCGTAAAAGGGCAGCATTTGCTTAATTCCTGCCCGAAGAATATCCACCCTGCGCAGATTTGTCTGCTTTTCCTCTACTTTTTTAATAACGGAATCAAGGGTATTAAACAGGTCTTCATTGCCAATGGGCTTTAACAAATAATCCTTTACACCAATCTGAATTGCCTTCTGGGCATATTTAAATTGGCTGAAGGCAGTTAAAATAATAATCTCGACTTCGGGGCACTGGGCCTTAATGATTTCCGACGCCTTCAATCCATCAATTACAGGCATATTAATATCAATCAGAAGGATTTCGGGCATCCTTTCCAGGGCCAATTCCACCGCTGCCCTTCCATTGGCAGCCTCATACAGTTCAATAGCCTGCCCCCGATAATGCTCGGTAATTAGGTATTTCAATGCCCTCCTTTCCAGGGCTTCATCTTCAGCGATTAACAGCTTAAGCATTTTCCTCACCTGCCTTTAGGGGTATTGTGATAGTTACAAGGGTTCCTTGGGCTATCTTGCTTTGTATCTGAATTAAATTTTCCTGGCCAAAATGCAGTTCAAGCCTTCTTTTAACATTGGCAAGGCCTAACCCAGTGGTGTCTCCCTTTCCTTGATGAATAGACTGTTCCCTGAATATGTCCTTTAGCTGCTGGCCCCCCATACCAACCCCATTATCTGATATTTTGATATAAAGGGTATTATCCCCACTGGAAATGGAAACAGATACCTGGCCCCCGGTTTCCTTATCCTTCAACCCATGGATTATGGCATTTTCTACAATGGGCTGTAGTGTCATGGGCGGAATTTCGATATGATCCAGCCCCGGTTCAACCGAAAGGGTAAAGCTCATTTGATCCTGAAACCGGACTTGCTGAATAAAAACGTAAGATTTCAGTATCTCCACCTCCTCTGCAAGGGGTACCCTTTCCTTGCCATGGTACAGGTTATAACGCAGGATTTTAGCGGTTGCTTCAATAAGCCTTACGGTATCACGGGCCCGTTCAAACAGGGCAATCCGGCCGATGATATTAAGGGTGTTAAATAAAAAATGGGGATTCATTTGGTTTTGAAGGGCTAGTAGCTGTGATTCCTTAAGCAGCCGGTCCTTTTCCAGGCTATTCAACCGTTCCTGATTAAGGCTTCTTTCCAGTTCAACCTTTCGAGCCATTTCTTCAATATAATATCGAATATTATTTTTCATATTGTTAAAGGCAATGGTCATATTGTTTAACTCTACATATTGACTTTCCTTCATGTCTTCCACCTCCCACTGGCCCTTTGAAAGCTTTTCAGACAGCTTCGACAGACTATTAATATGCTTTAAAATATCGTTGGAAAAGGCCCAGGCGAATAGAAAGCTCATCATAATAAAAATAAAAATCACTGTGTAGACATTATTTTCGATTCGTTTGTAATCATTGACTAGTTCCCCATAGGCCTGGTCTGTAAAGCTTAAATAGTTGGTAGTAAGCAGTTGACTATGGTTACCCATATACATTGTTAGGGTTCTCAGTTCACCCAGTTGCTGATAAAGCTCTAGATTAAAGGTGTTGTACTGAAGAATTTCAGTAACAAGCCTTTGTTGGTACTCAACCATATTTTCTAAATTTCTGTAAAAGATACTGCTGGTGGCATCTTTAGCTATATCAGCTCTGATATTATTTAGAATGTCATCAATATGTGTCTCAGCAGTACGGTAGACTTCTAGCACCTCTTCATCCTTTGACTGAACATAATTTTCAATCAGACTATTTACTTGATTAATTTCCATTGAGAGCTGGCTTAGGGCAATGCTGGTTTGAATTGTTTGATTATATTCCTTGGTAATGGTATTGCTCATGGAAAAGGTAATATAAAATCCCACCAGCATTAAAAGGGGGATCAAAATAAAAATTAACAGGAATCTTCTTCCAATTGACTCTTGATGGGAAATGACAGGCAACATGGGAGGGCTCCTTTCTAAAACGGTATAGAACTATTTTATGATAATTTGGCAGACCAAGCCAAGAGCCTGTTATTGATTAACAATAACAGGCTCTTGGGAGGATTAAAGAAAAAAGCGTTTAAGTACTGGTTGACTCTAATATGGACAAAGGTCTATGCAGTTTCATTATATGAAAATATGTTTTATAATTCAAAACTACTTATATCTCATTTACCTTCATTTAATCTAACTACCTCTTATTTTCTATTCCTAACTTCTGTTTTCTAAATATTTTAATAATTACGGTGTTTTATACTAACTTTATTCAAAAGAAGCAGCTTTTTTACTTTCAACACCTAAAAAGGGCAGCCCTCCGGCTGCCCTTAATTTATTCGTAATCAGGCTCTATTAATCCATAATTTCCATCTTTCCGTTTATAAACAACATTTACCTCCTCGGTATCTGCGTTGGTATAGACAAAGAAGTTATGTCCAATGAGCTCCATCTGTAATACAGCCTCTTCTGCACTCATGGGTTTAACAGGGAATCTTTTGGTTTTAACAATTTTTGGCTCTATGGTATCTTCGTCGTCCTGCGGATATGGTATATTTTCAAATCGAATTGTGCTAATCTTTCCATTACGATTTTCCAGCTTTGTTTTGTGCTTTCTTAACTGTCGGGTCAATTTGTCAACCACCTTGTCAAGAGAAGTGTACATGTCCTCTGTGGTTTCCTCAGCCCTTAGGATCGTTCCGTTAATTGGAATGGTTACTTCAATAATTTGCCTGGACTTTTCCACAGATAAGGTGGCCTTTGCCTCCACATCCTTGTTAAAATACTTATCCATCTTAGAAATTTTTGATTCGACTGAGCTCCTTAAGGCATCTGTTACTTCAACATTTTTTCCGCTTACAATTACTCTCATATGTTCAGCTCCCTTCCCATCTATCAATTTAAGTTGAGCTTTGTCAACTTAAAATTGTAACAGCTTAATCAATATTTCCTATGGGTTATCAAAATTATTACCCATAATACAAGCCCTCAAACATAGGTTGTACATTTTCAAATTTTCTATAATGCTGTTTTAGCTGTTTAAACTAATATATTCAATCATCAGCTAGGCCATGATTACTATTTTTCTTTTTAGACAGTCCCTTACAAAAGCTATGAATTTTCAGTGTTTTTTGCCATTTTCCCTGTGGATAATCCACGCTTTGTATGTGAATATGTTTATAGCACATCTGTGGATAATGTGGGTATGTTTGTTGATAACTTATATTTCAATGGGATAAGCCTGTGTATATAGTGTGAATAATTTCTCTTAGAACATATCATAACAAAGATCCCTGGATCTTAAGTAAAAAAAAATTACTCCTGCTTCCCTCGCCATTAAAATAAAGTCTGAACATGCAAAAAAGCCTTTGAAATATCAAAGACTTTTTTTGTTACATGAAGCTGACCTGGTTTTTTCCCCCACACTCGCCTGCTGGGAATTTTGCTACGGGTTCACTTTCACTACTTTTCCTCTCGGTTTGATACCGGCAGGTCTTACTTCTAAGCCGCACCATGATCGATAGCTAATTTTAGCCATCTTACGTGGGTCCTTTTGCCTGCGACTGGCTTGGACTTTCAACCACAGACCTCCATGTATATATCATTATAACTGATTTATTTCTTCTTATCAAACAATATAGGTTCATTAACTACGTATTTTTTACCATAGTTTTTATTCACCTGTTTACCAATCTTTACTGTTTGAAGTTCTTGCTTGATGGCAGCCATATGCATTTGGGCTTTTTCAGTATTGGCCTTGTCAACTGCTTCAATCTCATTTCTAACATCAACAATTTTTTCAATTGTCTCCTTTAGATTTTTAAAACCAACTACGGGCTCCTTTGACATATCAGCAAAGCTATCGATTCCCAAAAGCTCCTTCAAGCCTTCAAATTTTCCGACGAACTCCTTGTCCAGAAGGTCCACCTTTTCAATCACCTGCTGTTTCTCTTCAATTACTTGATTTAATTCTGCAAGGTTCTCATCGGTAATATCCTTCAAAACAACGCTTTGCTGTTTCGTTAACTTCAATAGCTGCTCCATTAATTGCAGCTTTCCTTCACTAATTCTATATAAATAGTCAACCACTACCTCTGGCTTCATTTCATCACCTATTTCCCTGCTTAGAAAGCTTCATGGCTTCCTTCCAGGTATCCCTTAATTCCGTTACCATTTCAATTGACTCGTCTAAATAAACACAATCCTTAGATATATTAGCATCCACCAGTTTTTCCAAAATATAGAGATAAATGGAACGAAGATTTTGAGAAATTTCATATTTCATATCCAGGGTAATGTTTAGCTCTTGAATAATGTCCTGTGCCCGTTTTAAAGCCTCATTTGCCCCCTCAACATTTTTTTGCTGTATATGCAGCTTTCCCTGATTCATAAATTTAATTGCACCATTATAGAGCATTAGGGTTAATTCCTGTGGGCTAGCTGTTTTAATACTGCTTTCCTTGTACTGGTTATAGGGGTTATGCATTGCCATTTAGCTTCCTCCTTCTAAAAATCTATATTAGCTTAATCCCAATTGTGACATGAGCCAATTGCTTTGTTGATTCATTTGAGACAGCGCCTTTTCCATGGCAGTAAACTTTTGCCAATAGCGATTTTCCTTTTGCATCAACAGCCTTTCCTCCCGAAGAATATTGGTTGACAGGGTTCTTAAATCCTTATCAATTTTACTCAGGGAGCTATGGTCGGAAACAAATTCCACCAGCATATTGGACTGCACATTCCTTAAAAGATTTTCATCGGCCCCGGTTCCTGACTGTTTGACAATATCCTTCATGCCAGTAACCAGACCATCATATACCCGCTGAATAATTCCAGAGGTGGCCGTTCTTTCCTCACCGGTGGAATCCATCTCAGGGGTCTTGAAGAATACATCCATTACTCCATTGGGGTCTTCTGTAATGGCCTTCCTTAATTTTTCTTCATCAATCACCAGCTTGCCGCCATCCTTATAATTGCCTGTGGTGATTCCTAATTGATGCAAATAATCATAGGTACCGGTTACCCCATCAATTGGTTGATAAAAGCTGCCTCGGATGCTTTGCAGGGTTCTTGAAAGGCTTTCATTGTTCTTTAAAAGCCCACTCTTGGCCTTTTTCTCCCAGGCTTCGATTTCCTTGTCAGAAAGGGCAGCCTTTTCCTCCTGGGTTAAAGGCTTATAATCCCGGTAGGTTTTTTCATTCAAGGTACCATTGATGGTATCTACTAATTCGTTATAGCTGTCTACAAATCCTTTAATCTTTTCAAAAATTCCATCAACATTAGTATCTACTTTAATGGTAACTTCCGCCGATGTTATTTTTTTAGCAGTAATATCAATACCAAATACGCTGAAATTATTGGTCGATGAAGTAATTTCATCTCCATTAAATGTAATGGAAGCATCTGCACCGGTTACACCAGCCCCCAGGATATCACCAGTGAACATTTTCCCAGCTGTATCTCCATTGGAGCTAACTTGGATAAACTTATTCGCACCAGAATCTCTGGTGGTCACAATCAATTTACCCAGGCTTCTATCATAGGAAGCCTGTATTCCCAGACTCTTGCCATCTCCGTCTACTGCTCTGTTAAGGGCTGACACAAAGCCGTTTATATCCTTTACATCACCATCTGGGCCGACATTAATTTCAATTGACCCTACATCAGTTGTAACGGTAATTGTATCATTCCCCTTAAATTTCAGGTTGCTGTCTAAAACAAAGTTTTCACCATCAGCTTCGTTACTGCCGGCCGCCAGCTGTTGGCTTGTGGCTGCTGCGTTTTCAGCCAGTGCATTGACCTTCACCTGGTAGCTTCCATTGATGGCATTGGTTTTACCAACAGCGGAAACCGAAGATTCGTCACTGCTGAAGGCCCGCTTTACCCAGGTAAAATTATTGGTAGCATTACTTCGAATGGTACCATTGTACATAATTTCACTTAATCCCAAATCCTTTCTGGTATTTAAAATGAAATTGGCCATGGTACGATTGGTAGTATTATAGGCTTCCTGCCGCCATTTAAGTGTTTGCTCCTGCTGATAATATCTGTTGATTCTTAGTCGTTCAGCATTCATCAGCTCTTTTATCATGGTTTCTGTATCAAAACCCGATGCAATTCCGCTGATTCTCATATAGACACCCCTTTTCTTTATTCATTAACTAACAAACTTTTTTGATTAAATTTAGTTTTGGTTAGCAGCCCCTATTGGTTAGATTTTTTTGTCTATTATAATTCCCGCCACCTCTAGCATATGGGCTGCCATGTCCAGTATTTTTTCAGGGGGAATTTCCCGAATCACCTGGTCATTGGTTGAATCAATTACCTTTACCATAATGGTATTGGTTTTTTCATGGATCGATACTTCTAACTTTCGGTCGAAGGCCTGAAAGCTCTTATTGGCTTTATCTAGGGCCTTATTCAATTCTTCTTGGGATATTTGTTTTTCTCCCGATAACGGTTCCTTTAATCCAAAGGTTCGCAGTCCCTGTTCACGGCTTCCTTGCCCAGGGCCATTTACCTGCGAAGTCTGCGGATTTATGGCTTGTACACCATCTAGCTTCATTGAGGTTCCCTCCTATAAAATTATTTAATTGTATTTTTATATAAACTATATCGGTTATTGTTGAAAAAAAGTTTAATATATTATCATAAAATCCCTTTCATGGTAAAATAGTAATATAATTGGAGGTGTTTGCCTTGAACAATATAAACAGGGTAGAAATAGAAGGAAGCGTTTTTATTAAAAATGGGCATCCCTTGCCTGTATCTGAATTTTCCTTAGACCAGGCCGACCAAGGCCCAAGGGTTTATGAAGTGATTCGGGTGCTCAGGGGGGTACCGCTGTTTCTTGAAGAGCATCTGACCAGGCTTCAGGATTCAATTTCACTTTTAGGTCATAGCCATTTTGTCGATGTGGCAAAACTAAAGAATCAAATTTCTGAGCTAATTACCTTAAATCAAATGGGTGAAATGAATTTTAAAATTTTGGTGACTGACCTGGACTCATCGCAGTCTAATTTTTATATGTTTTTTATTCCAAGTCATTATCCCGCTGAAGCCCAATACCAGCAAGGGGTCGCAACAATATTATACAAGGCTGTCAGAAAGAACCCCAATATAAAGGCAATTGCCCAGTCCCAGCGGGACGAGCTGAATCGTGCCATTTATCAGGCCGGTGTTTATGAGGCCCTTTTGGTAAACGAAAACAATGAAATTACCGAGGGGAGCCGTTCCAACCTGTTTTTTATTAAATCAGATATTTTATATACCGCTCCTTCAAAGGATGTATTGGTGGGTATAACAAGAAGCAGAGTCATGAAGCTATGTAATGATTTGGGAATTGAAGTGAAGGAGAAACCCATTTCCATCGACTTTTTGAAAAAGATAGACGGACTGTTTTTAACAGGTACGTCTCCCAAGGTATTGCCAATTTCCTCTGTAGATGAACAACCCTTTACCTCTGTTGAAAATCCCATGGTTCAAGCTATTCAAAGGGCCTACAATGAATTAATCGAACAATATATTATGTCTTCGGCTCATTCTTAAGCCTAAGAAATAAATAAGATACCCTATATTATTAATGTTTAATGATATCTGGGTATCTTTTTTAGACCTCATTCCTCCATAGGAGACTTGTGTCCGATGGAATAAAACTACGCCACTTCCCAAAAATAGATAGTTTATTTCTACATTACTTCGCCTCTACGTTAATACTTATATCACCATTATTATCAATAAAGTCTATGTAAATATAAATGTTTGTATAGAATTTTTCCACATATTCAATAACATTGTAGTTTTTACTGTACTATCTTCATTGAGTGCTTCTTATTAACCTCATGTTTACTCACATGCTAAGAAGAAAGGTCACATAGCCGTAACTGTGTAACCACTTTAATATTTCAATTATTCAATAGTTTTTCTATATCCCTAAGATAAGCTTTACAACTTCTTGATAATCCAAGTTATCTTTATTTATTGTAGAAAACCATTCCAAAGTTAATCTATCGAGCAAATGTAAATACCATGCAAAATTATATAAAATATTTAGCCCATCAGCAAATTCTTCATTATCATCACTGATGATATAGGAAAAGTTGTTTAAATCAATATACGAAACAAGGTAGAAACCATCTTCTTTATATAGATTAACAGCATTGATTTTATGTTGATAAATCGAATAGTAATTATTTTTTAATACAGTATTTAATTCCATTGTAATTCTAAAAATATCGTTATCATTATAAGTATATATTCTATCCGGTAAATCTGGTTTAATGATTTTCGGTGATGTAGTATATTTAATAATGATCACAGCCAAAGCAAAATAGCCAAAGTTTTTATCATAAAATGACTTTAATAATCTTTTATCTGTTCTGGCAATGGAATAGACATTCCATTTTTCTTTTAAGACATCATATTCTAAAGTATAGAAATTCTCTTGATTAGGATAATTGTTTATTACTTCATGGACTTTTACTATTCCTTCATTATCAATAACATGGTATTCACTATTACTAAACATAGAAATAAAATTTTTTAACTTGCTAAACACCTAAACCTCCCCCCTATTTTTTATTTTATACTCATTAAATCAGCAAATGTTCCATCTTTAGCTCCACTGTGCCGATTTCCATTGTTTTGAGTATTAGAGAACTTTCTGCTGAACTATTTCAAAAAGAAAGGCCACATGAGCCGAAACTGTGTGTCCTTTTAAGTAATCTATACAAGAAATTCAATTTTAATTCCGCCAACCCTTGTTTCAACGGTTTTACCATCCGTAGGCAGAATCACTAAAATCAAAAGTATTTTAATCAAATATAATCTTTATTCCTCCAGTGGTTTTATCCCGTTCTTTAGATACTCCAGATAATTAATATCATCAAAACAGACAAATATAACCTTCTGAATACTAATATATTTTAACAATAATTTGGAAACTTTATTTACTGCTATATTTGCTGCAATATCTTTGGGAAAACAATATACACCTGTGCTTATACAAGGATATGCAATACTCTTTACACCATTTTCATAGGCTAATCGTAATGAGTTTGAATAACATCCTTCCAATAATTCAATTTCTCCTTTAGTACCTCCATTCCATACAGGTCCAACCGTATGTATAACATACCTTGCTTTCAAATCACCAGCACTGGTTATAACTGCCTCACCTACAGCACACCCTCCCTGCTTATTTCTTATCTTTTTACATTCTTCTAAAATACCTCTCCCACCTGCTTTATGAATAGCTCCATCAACACCTCCACCACCAAGTAAACTACTATTGGCCGCATTAACAATAGCATCAACTTCCATCTTTGTAATATCACCTTTAATTACAAAAATTTTCTTATTAATAGGTTGAAACATAATCTTCATCCTTTTCTAAAGTTCTGAAAAATAATTCAAATCCATTATAATCTGCTTAAATAAATCATCTTTTTCCTTTAAAAATAAAGTATTACTTAGTTTGATTTTTTCACTATATATTTCCACAATTAACTCCTCAAATAGAGGACGGTATCTAGTCAGGTATATCCTTTCGTACTTCATATAGCTAATACTACATTCTCTAGACAACATCATTATTTTAGATTATAAGTAAGAAGTAAAGGAGCTATCCTTTGCTTTATAAAAAAGTTCTAGAATCAGTAGTAGTTATGTTTTTGCAAAGAATACTACTAAACTACAGAACCATTCTTAATTAAAAAGGTCATCACCATCATCACATTTAATAAACAATTTATCATCACGAACATAGTAATCAACAATAATGTCTCTAAATCCAACAGACCATAATATCTCTCCACATAATATTCCCATCACCACCCATTCAGATCCTAAACCTACACCGGAATAAGCACCAAAAAAGCACCTCTAACACCTAGAAAAGAAGGTGGCCGGAATTGCAGGGCTGCTGGTAATGATTGATAGGTGTCAACGGAATACCTTTGACACCTGTTATTTAGCTTATCTATTTAATTCCATAACACCTAAGTTGTCAGGTCTTTCTGCATAAAATTAGGAAGACTAAAGGATGAATGGAATATCTCTTTATTAATGTATTTTGTATTGGGAGCAAGTCTCTCAAGATTTGCCTTTATTGGCTCATATTTAAAGGAAGCCAGGGTAAAGCTCCACATTCCCCCGGGGTAGCTTGGTACAACAGCCTTATAGGTTTCAACAATAGAAAAATGTTTTTTTAATTTACGTCGGGTCTCTTTTAATATATCCCTGTGAAAAATTGGCGACTGACTTTGGCAGACCATGAGTCCATCCTGCTTCAAGGAATTTTTTAAATCTACATAAAAGCCCTCTGAAAACAATACCTCAGCCGGACCAATCGGATCGGAAGAGTCTACTATTGCTATATCATAAACACCCTTTTTACCCTGTACAAATTTTACACCATCATCAAAGATAAAATTAATCCGCTGATCATTACAAACATCGCCAGATATTTTGGGGAGCTTATTAATGGACTCCCTTACCACCAGTTCATCTATTTCTACCATGTCTATTTCTTCCAACCCGCTATATTTTGACAGTTCGTTGGCTACTCCGCAATCTCCCCCACCAATAATCAGGGCTCTTTTGGGGTTGTGGTGGCATACTACAGGAATATGAGAAATCATCTCATTATATATATATCCGTCTAATTCCGTGGTCTGTATGACACCATCTAATACAAGACAGCGGCCGAAATCATAGGAATCAACTATATTGACCTGTTGAAAGGGAGACTGGCCTGTATAAAGAATTTCCTTAATTCTATAATACAGCTTCATATTGTCCCTTTCATCTTCAACCAGCCATATTTCACCATTAATCCTCTCAAAATATTTTGGAAGCTTATTACCGTAATTTTGCATTCCTCATCCTCACCAATTTAATTTTGGTGAGTTTCTCACCACCTTTCCATTTTTCAACTCCTCAAGGGAGGTTCAAATACTAGTCTAGCCCATTGTACCATTCAATATGAAATTCGTAAAGAAAACAGGGTATAACCATGACCCTTATTAAGATGGGGGATCAAAGCAATAAAAAAGTATGTCTGCTTAGGATAGACATACTTTTTCATACTTAGATTGAAGATGAAAAGCGACAGAAAAACGCCCTCTGGCACCTATAAAGAAAAGCTAAAGCGCTGCCAGGGCTGAATGGTGTCTAACAGAAAATGTTCTTCCTCCACCACCCTTCCCACTACATTGGTTTTACCGCTATTCTCCATATCCTTCAGGGCCACCTGCAGCTCTCCGGCATAATGACCGTATTGGGAGCTATCAATTAAAATATCCCCCCGTTTAATGGGCTTTGGATTAAAAACGGCAAAGTGGTGACCTTGATATTTTACTCGGCTTTGGGTTGAACGAAGCATATAATCTGATATGTCACCCCGATTAAAGTGGGGTTCTTCAAAAATAATTTTCCTTTCCAGCTCTGGCAGGTCTTCATAAAGCGCTACCCTGAGGGTCAATAGCTGGCGATTAAGCTTCGACAGGGATCTTAGCTCAGTCTCATGGGCCAAGGCATTGGCGATAATGACATCATCGATTAAATTGGTATTAAACAGATCCTTTGCCTGTACCTCAATGGGAAGTCCTCGATGCTCCTCTAGGGTACAAAGCCCTTCCATCACCGGCCAGGGCCCATGGGTGGCATGATTGGATGAAACAAAGGCCGCTGTTCGAATCCCCTGTTTTTTAAATTCTTGGGAGGTTTCCATAAAATGCTTCCTGGATAAACCCGTATACCGATGGGGATAAAAATTATGGCAGCCTAAAAGATTCATTCGATTAGGGCAGTAGGATAGTATGTTTTCCAGCCCCTTTGTCCCCCCACTGATGTTTAGTTCAATTTTTAAATCAAAGGCATTGTAGCTCATCATACTCTCCTCCGGTCCACCAAAGCCCAAATCCAGCCGAATGCCATAGAGGCCCAGCTCCTTAAAAAAGCTTAAATCCCTGGGCGAGAGGTCTAATTCCTGAAAAACCTTGGGTGAAACATCAGCTACAACCTTCATCCCCAAGGAGGCGCCGTAAAGTACGGTTTCTTTAAAGTCATTAAATATTTTTTCCTTTCCGTCCTTCAGAGACAATAGACAGGTAAATATTCTACTGAAGCCTAATTCACTGGCTAACTGTATATATTGTTTGTTTTCATCAATATTGATTTTACCAGGGTAGATGGAAATTCCCAATCCTCTCATTCCGGCTCCTCCTTTATCCTTAATGGAAAAAAGGGCATTTTACAGCTTGCCCTATTCTAGTCTTTGATACAATTCTATAAATTCATTGGCCATTTCTTTAAGGGTAATGGCATTCATTAGGTGGTCCTGGGCATGGATCAACAACAGCGAAACCTCTGTTTTATCACCCTGGGCCTCATTTTGAATGAGCTTTGTCTGCTCCTTGTGGGCCTCTCCCAGTTTTTCCGCTACCATTTCCATTGCTTCCCGGGCCTTAGAAAACTCTTTTTGCTTTGCAAATTGAATTGCCTCCATGGCAAAGCTTTTTGCATCCCCGCTCTGGGTAATAATTTTCAAAATAATTTCTTCAAAGTTCATATTGATCGCTCCTTAGTCTACTGTCAAATATCGAATTGTGGTAAATAATCATGGTGGGCCTTTAGAATATCCTTAAGAATTTTCTTAGCTATACCAATTGATGGAATCAACGGATGGGCTAAAAGGGCCTGAAGTGCCTTGTCATAGCTGCCCGTTACTGCTGCCTCTATGGTTAAGGCTTCATAGGCCTTTACCGCCTGCACCAGCCCCACCACCTCCTGGGGCAGCTTTCCCCCAGCAATGGGTACGGCACCGCTGCGATTTACCACTGCATTGGTTTCTACCACCGAATTAGGTGGTAAATCAGCAATGGCCCCCTGGTTCAAAACATTAACCACATGAATTTCACCTGTATCATTGTAGATGGAATTAACCAATGATACCGCTGCATCGGAATAATAGGCTCCTCCTCTTTTTTCAAGCTCCGGCGGCTTGATATCCAGATCACGATCCTGATATCGCTTGAATAGCTCCTGTTCCAGAGCCGCCACCTGTCTTCCCCTTGTCCCCTTTCCCTGGGTCCATTGATCAAGCTCATCCTTAAGCATTTCATCCTGCATATAATAATACCGGTGATATGGACAGGGAATGACACCCAAGGATTTTATCAGGGCAGGGTCCCATTTCATATCGGGTATATTTTCCATGGAATAGGTTTGACCCCCTATCAATGCCTCAATGAGCCTGTCGGTTATATTCATTCCGTCAAGATAAACGGCTTTGCCATAGACCAGATGATTTAACCCTGCTAAATCGATTCTGATTCTGCTACTGTCTACCTTCAGCAGCTTAGCAATATGGTGAATCATCCCTATGGGCACATTACAAAGGCCAATGGCCTTCACCGAAGTGTGCTTCAACACGAATTCTGTAACAATACCAGCGGGGTTGGTAAAATTAATCAGCCATGCCTCGGGGGCGAGCTTTTCTATATCATAACAGATTTCACTGATCACCGGTATGGTTCTAATGGCCTTGGCAAAGCCGCCGGCTCCTGTGGTCTCCTGACCAATAACCTGATATTTAAGGGGAATTTCTTCATCCTTGATTCTCGCCTGAAGTCCTCCGACACGAAGCTGTGTTAGAACAAAATCTGCCCCGCTAATGGCTTCTTGACGGTTTAGGGTTGTATAGACCGGGATGTTTAACCCTGCCCTTTTCAACATCCTTCTGGCCAAGGCTCCAACAATCGCAAGCTTTTCTGCCCCCATTTCAATATCGGCCAAATAGATGGAGCCAACGGGTAAAGTATCTGCCCGCTTAATAAAGCCCTCTATCAGCTCCGGCGTATAGCTGCTGCCACCTCCAATAACGGCTATCTTGATGTCACCCATGATTTTCGCCTCCCGCATTTTGGAAAGGAGGGAGGCAGGAAGACCTGCTCCCTCACATTATGATTAATTGCTGCTCTTTTGTGCTGTTTTTTTATCCTCTAACTTTTCCGACATGATAATAAAGGGCATGTAAAGAATGACTCCAATGACAATATTGACCAGCGACAATACTCCCCCTCGCCATGACCCGGTGGCCAGAATGCCACTGATAATGGGCGGTGTTGTCCAGGGAACCATGGCAATAGTCTTGGGAATAATTCCGGCTGCTATGGTCAGATAACTGAAAATTGTCAATACCAGGGGTGTTAAAATAAATGGAATAAGGAACACAGGATTCAGCACAATGGGCAGACCAAATATAATAGGTTCATTAATATTAAATAGTCCAGTTGGCGCAGCCATATTGGCTAAATACCGATGGTGCTTTCTCTTTGAAGCAATGTAGATGGCAATGATTAAGCATATGGTGGTTCCTGAGCCGCCCATATACACAAAGGCATCGAAGAAGGGCTTGGTAACGATATTGGGTACCACTTGACCACTGGCAAAGGCCGCAATATTGGCTTGTAAAGCCGGCAGATACATTGTCTGCATAACCGGTTCTAAAATATTGGGGCCATGGAGCCCAAAGAACCACAGCAGGTGATTGAGTATTGCGATGGCTGAGGCGGCTCCCAGGGTATTGGCCATGGAAGATAACGGTCTTTGGATTAGATCATAGATTGTTGCATGGATGTCTACAATGCCTACTGCTGTAGAAATAATTTTAATAAAGGCAAATACTAAGATGGTAATCATCGCTGGAAACAATGCAGCAAAGGATTTTGCCACGGCGGGCGGTACACCCTCTGGCATTTTCAGTACAAGCTTTGGATTTCCTAAAAGTCTAACAAATATTTCTGTTGAAATGATAGCAACAATAATCGAAACAAATAGTCCCAGGGCCCCTAGCCAGGAGTAGGGAACTGCCGAAACCCCTTCGGCCGACTGCATAATGGCCATTAGCGAGGCAACACTGACAACCCCTGCTGCCAAGGGGTCAGAGTTATATCCCTTAGCCAAGCTGTAGCTGATGGAGAAGTTAACCAGTAGTGCCATGACGGCTAAGCTTCCATTGGATACGTTGTTTCCCAGCCCTTTCCATACGTCAGAGCCGAAGATAGCATTTAATGCATTTTGAAAGGCATTGACGGGCAGGTTATTAATTAAGACTGCCAATGAACCGGCAATAATTAATGGCATAATTGCAACAAAGCCGTCTCTAATGGCCACCAGGTGCCTTTGGGCTCCGATTTTACCTGCCACAGGTACAAAATACTTCTCTAGAAATTCCAACAATTTCTTCATACAGATCCCCCTTCAATTTTCTCTCGGTTCTCAATTCCTTTTGTTACCCGGGTGTTTTTCAAGCCTTCATAAGATTTATGGCTTGTTCAAGCACCGCTTCACCATTCATGGTGCCATAGTTTACACTGTCGATTACGGCTACCGGAACCCCCCTTTCCTCCAGGTTTTTTTGCAGCTTGCCTAGTAAATATCTAACCTGAGGCCCCAATAGCAGTACATCAATCTCATCAAAATGCTTGTTGGCCTCGGTTTCTGAAACTGCAAATATTTTAGCCTCTAGTCCTTTTTTCGCTGCTGCATCATTCATTTTGGTAACCAGTAGGCTGGTAGACATTCCAGAACAGCATACTAAAAGAATTTTTTTCATCATTGCAACCTCCCTTTTCTATAAATGTCCGACTACTTTTCTAACCCCTTTGTGAGCAATGCTTCTATTGCGTCAATTGCCTCTAACTCGTCGCTGCCCTCAGCAATGATTGTTAATTCCTCTCGATCCCCTACGGCCATACTAAGGATTCCCATAAGACTTTTACCGTTTACCCTCTTTCCCCCCTTTTCAAAGGTGATGCTTGACTGAAATTGCTGAGTCAGATTCACCAGTATACTTGCAGGCCTGGCATGGAGCCCAGATTGGCTTCTTATCAAAACACTTCTTTTTTTCATAGCCATCCCCCCTGCTATTTAATATGCATTTTTAATGCCAACTTTGAAAACGTTGTATAGTTTTTTTGCTTTTTGTATTCTAGTTTAAATTTATTGATTTAAAGCCAATTATATAATAAAAAATTAATTTTTTCTTAAAAAAAAGTGTGTAAATTAATTACACACTTTTCAACACACTACTGCACACTATTTTATTTTTACACCCTTCCCTCTGGTTGATTGGCCAAAAACATATGGCAGATATAGGCAGTTTCATTTTCTCCAATGCGTATTTTATATTGCTTCTCTAAAGCTCCCAGGGCTTTTTTTACCAGGGTCAGCTCTCTAACATGCTCCTTTTCATAAGCCGCTAAATTGTGGTATAGGGTCTCTTGATCTCCCCTGCATAGTTTATCAATCAAAAAGCAAATATGAAGTAATATCCCTGTTTTTACCTCATAGGCTACCGGGGCCCCAAGGATCACCTCCAGCGCTTCAACGGTTTCCAGGGAATCCTTGACCAGCTGATTGACTTCAACACAGCCGATATGATCCTTTAACGAGTCGGCAATATTCATATAGGTCTTTTCCTGCTCAATCAGCCCCTTAAGCTGTTGAATACCTTTTCCTGTTAATATATCCCCGGCAGAAATGAAGGGAACTTGGCTTTTTATCTCTAGGGTTCCCACCACTGCCACAATTCGATGCTGACGTCGCAATTGATTCAGCTTTCTGGTAAAGGCCCCCTTGTCAAGAAGATTCAAGGGAATAATTTCAAAATTAGGTGTATTACCTACGGTATCAGCAATCATTTCTTTAAGTCTGGCTGCTGCCCCTTCACCGGTGAAGCAGGCAGTAATGATGATTCTTTTTATTGTATTGGAGACAGCCTTTTCACGATGCTCGTGGGGAATATGATCCCTCAAGGAGTCACAAATTTCCCCCAGGGTTTGGCCCAGGGCAGCCTTTCGGCAGGCATCAATGACCACCGGGGTACTGACCATATCAATTGTCTCTGTTTCAATACCGGTCTCCTCCTGAATCATGGCGCCAAAATTTGTTAAGGAGCCCATATCCACCAGCATTAAAACCCCCTTCCCCTGATCCAGAGCTATCACTTCTTTTTTAGCCAGCTCATACATCACAGCAGGCTTCATTTTCAGCGGCATATCCAGGGCCTTGGCATGATTGGCCCCTACCAATTGATTTGCCACCTCCACCATACTGCTGGCCGTAGCACTACCATGCATTAACACCAAAATTCCTACCTGGGCCGGCTCCTCTTCATGAATATCGTAGGGATCAGAGGCAAAAAACATTGCCAAATAGCCAATCTCATCTAATGGCGTCTCAATTTCAAAACGTTGATCAATTAGCTTGGTTGCCTCCATGGCCACTAAAAATTCCTCTACATAATTTACTCTGATAAAATTCAGTTTTGGATGGTATATTTTATGGCCTCCTTTAATTCGCTTAATACTGCCGCTTAAATGTAGCGCCAGGCCATAATATATCTTCTCATCGTAAACCCGATTCAACCGTTCCCTGGCCAAGGCAAAAATAGCCTCCACCACCTCAACAATACTTTCGTCCACCACCTTTGAAAGCTCTTCCCGGTTAAAATTGGTGGTTAATTTGCCCAAGTATTTCTGAAAGTGGCTTTCAATATCTATGTTTAATATCTGATTAATTTCATTTTCCTCTAAACCGGTACGCTTTAAGGTCTCCAGCTTTTTCTCGATTACCTCATAGAAGTCTCCGTCTCCCTGGGGCTTTTCCTTAATCTCCATGTCTAACCCCTGCTGATGATGGAAGCGTAGCATGTCTCCCTGTCCGGTCATGATATTTTCAATTTCTCTTCTATATTCTTGAATTTTCATTAGCCCCTTTTTTACGTGATGGGGCAGATCAACTTGATTGATGATAATATAGTCTTTATTTTGGGTTTTATAGGTTAAAAATGCCTTTGCACAGGCCAATTGAATATCGCTTCTCAGCTGACCGATATTGCCGCTGCATTCATAGAGCAGGAAGGAGGCCATGACATTTTTATTAATGTAAATACTCTTTCCAATTCGTTCAGATTCTTCCTTAATAAAGACCTCTGTCAACTGGTACCTTTCAATGAGGCTTCGTTCAGCCAGGGAAGGCAGGGTAATGGTCATGGGAATTCTCCGTAAAAAGGTCTTTAATAGGCTTGACCTGGGGTCTTCGGTGGTGGCAGCAATTAACTGCACCTCTACCCTGATGGCCTCAGTTGTGTCGCCAAGGGGCCTGAAGCAGCCCTTGTCAATGTACATAAATAGAATCTCCTGCCCTTGGGGAGGAAGGCGATGGACCTCATCTAAGAACAGAATCCCGCCATGGGCCTTTTTCATCAGCCCCTCTCGATCCCGGTCAGCCCCCGTAAAGGTTCCCTTTTTAACACCAAATATTTGAGCTGTCAAAAGCTGCGGATTCTCACTATAGTCTGCACAGTTGAATTGGATAAAGGGGGCGTCCTGCTTCAATACACCTGATTCCAGTGCAAAGCGGTACATCAGCTCTGCAAACATGGATTTACCGACTCCAGTTTCTCCCAATAGGATGGTATGAAGGCCCCTGGGAGGATACATCATGGCTGCCTTTGCCTGCTGTATGGCAACCTGTAGGCTTTGCCGGGCCCCGACGATACTTTCCAGGCTATTGCCAATATCCTTTCCTTCGGCAACCTGACTTTCCCCCTCCCTGGCCAAAAATCGAACCGGCCTGCCCTCTTGCTTTTCCACCTTACCTTCTTCATGAAGCCGGTTAAGGTAGCGACTTACATTGGCCCGGTCAAGGCCCAGGGCTTGGCTGAGCTCCATGGCAGAAATGCCCCTGTCCCGTTTTTTCTGAAGGAAAAGTAATTTATTGAATATCATCTCTATCTTTTTCATGCCCTCACCTCATTGCTCCTGGCTTTTTATCTATGATTCTACTAAATGATTCAACATTTCCCCCCAGTATCCTCTTTTTAGCTTGTTGATATATCTAATTATATTTTAAATGTTAGTTCCAATCAAAGGCCCCTGATCCTTCGGGGTGGAAACAATTTTCCACTCCTGAAATCAGGGGCCTTTGATATTAAGCTAACATAATATATTCTATTCCTCTTTATCAAATGATACCTGGAAAAAGAACTAGCTCTTTGCTTCTCCCAGATAGGCCTTTTTCACCTCTTCATTGGCTAATAAATCCCTTCCTGTGCCCTCCATTGTTATCTGGCCGGTCTCCATAACATAGGCCCTGTCTGCAATTCGCAGGGCGGCATTGGCATTTTGCTCAATCAAAAGTACCGTAACCCCTTGTCGATGGATTTCTTTGATAATGTTGAAAATTTCCTTTACAATTAAGGGGGCCAGCCCCAGGGAGGGCTCGTCCATCATCAATAATTTGGGCCTCGCCATCAGGGCCCTGCCTACAGCCAGCATCTGCTGCTCGCCGCCGGAAAGGGTGCCGGAAGGCTGCCAGCTGCGCTCCTTTAGTTTGGGAAATAACTGGTATACCCACTCCAAATCCCTTTCAATCTCTTTATGGTCATTCCGGTAAAAGGCACCGATTTTAAGATTTTCAAGGACGGTTAGATTGGAAAAAACCCTTCTACCTTCAGGAACCAGGGTAATACCGTACCTCACCATATTTTTGGTATCCTCCTTCAGTAAATCCCTTTCGTGGTAGGTGATCTTCCCATTTTTAGGCTTTACCAAGCCTACGATGGATTTTAAGGTGGTGCTTTTCCCTGCCCCATTGGCCCCAATCAGGGTAACTATTTCTCCCTCTTTCACCTCTAAATCTATTCCCTTGATGGCCTCAATGGCATGATAGGCCACCACTAAATTTTCTATTTTAAGCATCTTCACTCACCCCCAGGTAGGCTTCTATGACTTTTTCATTGTTTTGAATTTCGTAAGGGCTTCCCTGGGCAATGGTGACCCCGTGGTCAAAAACATAAATTCTGTCTGATATCCCCATAACCACCTGCATATGATGCTCTATCATAAATATAGTCAAATGAAATTCCTCTCTGATTTGCTGAATAAATTCGGTTAGATCATCGGTTTCCTTGGGGTTCATCCCTGCAGCCGGCTCATCTAAAAGCAATATTTGGGGCTCGGTGGCCAGGGCCCTGGCAATTTCCAGCCTTCGCTGCAGCCCGTAGGAAAGGCTTGTGGCCTTTTCATTTTTGTATTGAATCAAGCCCACCTTATCCAACAGATTATGGGATTTTTCAAGCATAATCCTTTCTTCCCTACGGTACCGGGGCAGCCCCAGGGTTGCCCCTAATAAACCTGCCTTTAAATGCAGATGATTTCCTATTAACACATTGTCTAGTACTGTAAGCTCTTTAAAGAGCCTAATGTTTTGAAAGGTTCTGGCCAGCCCCTTTTTGGTAATTTGATCGGGTCTAAGGCCTGTTATGTCATCCTCCCCCAATAGAACCTTCCCCTCGGTGGGGCGGTAAACCCCTGTAATGGTATTGAAGGCTGTGGTTTTTCCTGCGCCATTGGGCCCTATCAGGGCGACAATTTCTCCTTGATTTAATTCCAGGTTGAAATCCTTAACGGCTGTTAATCCCCCGAATTTCATGGTTACCTTTTCTGTCTTAAGAAAGCTCATTATTGTCCAACCCTCCTTTTGGCAAGGGGTCTTCCTTTAAATAGCCCCAACAGCTTATTCCAGCTAAATTCATTGGTGCCCATCAGCCCATTTTTAAAGAAAAGCACCACCAGCATTAACAGGGTTGAAAACACCACCATCCTTAAGCCTGAAATACCTGGCAGCTTAACGAAGCCCAGGTTTATAGATTCATCAAGAAATCGTAAATATTCCATTCCAGCAGTAATAATAAAGGCTGAAATCACGGTTCCTGTCAAGCTTCCCATGCCTCCCAGAACGATAATCAGTAAAACATTAAAGGTTAAGACTGATCTAAACATGGTTGGATTAATGGCACCTAAAAGGTTGGCCAATAACCCCCCGCCAATTCCTGCAAAGAAAGCACCGATCATAAAGGCCAGCATTTTATGCTTAAAAAGGCTGATCCCCATACTTTCTGCGGCAATTTCATCCTCTCGAATGGCTTTAAAGGCCTTTCCGTAGCTGCTATTGATCAGGCAGATCATAAAAACCAGTGTCAAGACTGCCAACCCAAAGCTCCATCCCAGATTAGTGGTATTGGGGATAGATTTTAAACCCAGGGCTCCATTGGTGATCCGCTGGGTATTGGTAAAGACAATACGAATAATTTCTGAAAACCCCAGGGTGGCAATGGCCAGGTAGTCGCCCTTGAGCCTTAATACCGGCGCACCAATTAAGAAGGCCACAGCTGCTGCAAGAAGGCCTCCTATCAGCAATGCCGCCAAAAAGGGCAGTGAAATTTGATCAAGGGGCGAAATCATGGGCGATAAAAAGAAATTTTGCTTCTTTACGGCCTCTGACATGGTTAAGAGGGCAGTGGTATAGGCGCCAATGGCCATAAAGCCAGCATGACCCAGAGAAAAAAGCCCGGTGAATCCGTTAATCAGATTCATACTTAAGCCAAGGATTGTATAGATGGCACATAGGTTCAAAATCCGGATCTGATAGGAATCAAAACGGTGATTGGCATATATTAAAAAGGCAGCTAATAATAGCATTGAACCAGTTGTTAATAGGGTATTTCTTTTTTTTGTATCCATGTCTACACCTTCTCTGAAATTTTTTCTCCCATTATACCTGTGGGCTTAAATAATAAAATGATAATCAATAGAATAAAGGCAAAGGCATCTCGGTAGCCCGTTAATTGGGGCAGCATGGCAACCAGCATAATTTCCCCTATGCCCAGGATAAACCCGCCCATGACTGCACCGGTAATGTTGCCGATTCCCCCGATAACTGCGGCAATAAAGCATTTTAACCCGGGAATTACCCCCAGGGTGGGCTGAATTTGAGGAAACTTCATTCCCCACATGATTCCTCCCACTGCGGCCAATGCCGAACCGATACCAAAGGTAATCGTAATGGTTCGGTTAACGTCAACCCCCATCAGCCTGGCTGTTTCATGATCCTTTGAAACAGCCCTCATGGCCATACCGGTTTTGGTTTGATTGACAAGATAAAGCAGTCCAAAGAGTAAGACAAGGGTTGTTACGGGAATAATCAAGGTTAATCTTTGCAGGGAAACCGCTCCGATTTGTATGACATCGGTAAAGAGCTTCACCGTAGGAAAGGCCTTGGGCCTTCCCCCGAATAGCACCACCGATAGATTTTGTAAAAAGAAGGAGGCCCCGATGGCCGATACCATTACGGTAATTCGGGGGGAATCCCGAAGGGTTTTGTAGGCGGCCCGCTCCACCGCCATCCCCAAAATACAGGTTAAAATAACTGATATGATGAAGGCCACGTACCAGGGCAGGGTAAATACTGCAACACCATAAAACACAAAATATAGAGACATCATGAAGATCTCACCATGGGCAAAGTTAATTAATCTTAATATACCATAAACCATGGTATAGCCTATTGCCACCAGGGCGTACAGGCTTCCCAGGGATATTCCGTTGGTAAGGTGCTGCAAAAATAGCTCCCATGTCATTTCCTACCACCTCATTTTAATTATTATTGAATCAGGAGAGCTCCCTTCTCTTATGGGAAGGAAGCTCCTCATGATCCTATTGAATTGGTTCAATTGTATCCATATAGACAAATTTGCCGTCCTTCACCACTTTGATAACGGCGCTTTTGACTGCATCGCCATTTTCATCCAGGGTAATGACCCCTGCCGCCCCTTCAAAGCCTGTTGTTTTTGAAATTTCTTCCCTAATCTTAACGGGATCGGCAGAACCTGCCCTTTCAATGGCATCCAGTATTAAAATATAGGCATCGTAGCCCAGGGCCGTAACGGCGGCCGGTTCCTTTCCGTATTTCTCACGATAGGCCTTAAGAAACACCTCTGATTCTGCTGTTATGGGCACCTCTGAGGTAAAGAAGGTTGACAAAACAGTACCTTCTACATCCTCCTGGCCAATTTCGATGAATTCAGGAGTCTCCCAGGTATCGCCACCGATAATGGGTGTCTGAATTCCTAATTGTCTCGCCTGCTTGATCAGCAGGGCCGATTCGGTAAAGTTGCCAGGTGCAAAGATCACATCAGGTTTCTGGGAGCTGATATTTAACAGCTGAGAGGAAAAATCCTGGTCGCCAGTATTATAGTTGGTTACAGCAACAATAGCATTCTGATCGCCAGTTAGTTGGATAAAAGAGTCCTCAAAAAACTTTGCAAGTCCAACGGCGTAATCATTGTTGACTTCCCTGACAATGGCCACCTTTTTGGCCCCCAGGCTATTATAGGCATAGTTGGCCATTACAGTTCCCTGAAAGGGGTCTAGAAAGCAAACCCGGAAGTAATAATCATTATCCAGGGTTACCAGAGGATTGGTGGCCGATGCCGCCACTGCAGGTACCTGGGCATTTCGTACAATATCTCCGGCCGCCATGGAATAGGAGCTCCCCCAGCTTCCTATGATAGCTGACACCTTTTCTTTTTCTACCAACCTGTTGGCAGCATTGGCAGCTTCTACCACATCAGACTTATTGTCTACAACTACAATTTCTACTTTTTTTCCCAATACCTCAGGATACAGCTCATTGGCTAATTGTATCCCCTCCACCTCCAGGGCTCCACCAGCCGCATTGGCCCCGGTAACCGGTTCAAATACTCCAATTCTAATCACATCGTCAGAAGGCCCATTGGCATTACCGGGATTTTCGACAGGTTGCCCTTCCCCTGCACAACCACTTAACCCCAGTGATAATACCAACAGCACCGAAACTAAAGCCAGCAATTTTCTTTTCATTTCACTTCCCCCTTATGCATTTTTCTTTTAGGTAAAAATTATATAAATGAACTCCCCTCCTCCCTGAAGGAATTCAAATATACCTGATTGATAGAATTGTGTTCTTCCCACATGGTCAGTTTTATTAATTTAATGCATTAAATCAATAAAAGTTATGGCCTGCCAATCAATATATAATTTGCCAGCTCTTTCATTAAGGCCATTCATTCTTTATCCAGACACTTTTACAGTATCAACAGCTATGTCCTTGTTATATATACATTTGTATTCTGCAAGGTTACAATAAAATCATTATAATACACCAGCACGATTTTGACAAAGGTTTTTTTATTTTTTTTACAAAAAAATAAAGCCAGCAACCATGGCCGGCATCATAGCCGCCAGGGTTGCTGACTTTACCATCTCTAATTTATTAAATTTATCTTCCTACAGCCTCCATTATTTCATAATAGGCCCAATGATCGGGCGATAAATCACTGAAGGCTGCCCCTGTTTGATCTATGTAAGGATAATCAGGTATTCGATTCAAAATACGATTCATCATTGTGATGGCTTCTGCCCGGGTAATCCCTTGGTTTGGTCTGAAGGTACCGTCACCATAGCCTTGAATCCAACCGGCGGCGGCAGCCCTTTCGACCAATTCCCTTGACCAGCTTCCTTGTATATCCGTAAAGCTGACAATGCCTGCGGTGGCATCATCAGGAATAAAGCTGGCCATCATAGCAATAAATTCTGCCCTAGTAATATCTTTCTTTGGTTTTAAAGTGCCATCGGCATAACCCTTTATCATGCCCTGGTTAAACAAATAGGCAACGGCTTCTGTCGACCAGCTGCTTCGGTCAACATCCGTCAGTACCCCCTGGGGTAGTTGGTAATTTCCCTTATCTTCGTTGATAATCAGTTGATAGATTAGGGCTATGGCCTCTTCCCTAGTCATGGAATGATTTGGCTTAATGGTACCATCGGGGTAGCCGCTAATATAGGGTACTTTTTCTCTGGTTAATTGAACCCCCTGGGCGTTTTCCAGGATTGAGGTTTTTTCTGTTGCAGGGCTGGTATCCTCCTGGGAATCTGAAGGGGTAGTGGCTCTAGGCCTTGGTCTGGTTGTATCCCGATCCTCGCTGCCATCCCGTGAATCTCCCCTTCCTGAATCATCGGTCTGGTTTTGCCTAGGGGCAATAAATTTAAGGAAATCACCCCATATAATATTCCCTGCTTCATCACGTTCATAGGGAATTGTCGGCATCAGGCTTTCAAAATTTTGATCTGTCAAGACAACCCCTGTCTGGTTTTTGGAGCTTGTACCGTCAAACATAAAGTTGTCATTGGAGCTTAAATGGGCTGGATACTGATCCTTTGCCCTATAGTCTTTTTGGTAGGATACAAAGCCCTTAATTGTAAAATCTGTAGGAATATTGGTATAGGTCGTAAAGCTCAAATTTGCCCCTTCATTATTAAAGCCGATATTATTTTCTGCAATCACCCCGGGATTGCTGTTGCTGGTAAAGCCATAGGCTCCATTACCAAAGGCCATGCTGTTTCTAATGATATGGGGAACATGGATTCCTTCCCCGCCCAGCTTAAAGCCGTTCTTGTCACCGGCACCAACGGTACCGTCGGTTAAAAACCCGTTATGATAGGCAATACTGTCTTCAATGATGACCGGCCCGATGGCGCCAGTACCGGCCTTGGTATAAAGATCCCATCCGTCATCAATATTATTGTGGGCAATACAGCCCCTGAATACATTCCCCACACCGGCGGTAAGCTTGGCAGCAAAGCCGTCGGCATTGTTGTCGGAGGGGTCACGGTTGTCGAAGGCCGTACTGTTGAGAATCAAGTTGTAGGAGGGCCATTGGCTGATATCATTGGAAAGATCTGTTCTGCTGATTTGCAGCCCTGTATCGCCATTTTCGTAAAACCTGCATAGCTCAACAATATTATGGCTTCCACCAATGGTAAATCCCTTGGTGTTTCCTGCTGAACGAATAAAATCAATTCCCTTTACATGCCAATAGTTTCCGCTTAATACAACCCCCTCGGTCTTTTTATCAAAATCAATAATAGGCCTTGCCCCGGGGGCGGCAACCATATATTTCATGGCATCAGCCGTACCATCATTATATTTTTTAATTTCCAGCTTGGCATTACGTACATAGCGGCCATCCATCAACACAATTTTTTGTCCGGGCTTCAAGAAGGCAATGGCGGTATCCAAATCAAGGGGATCATCTGCTGTACCTGTTCCGTTGCCGGTGCCCGTGGGCGAAACATAAATGTTTTCTCCTATATCATAGCTTCTGTTTTCAACAGTAAAATGCTTGATAATCTTATCATAGGAAGTTAAAAGGGCTGTATCATCTGGAATAAAGGTGGCTATAAAACCGGTGGTGCGATTTTTCCCAATTTCTGTAGAAACTTTAAAAATCTCATTTGAATCCAGGGCCTGGTCTTCAATCAAGGTCTTATGGCCCATTTTGAGGGTTAGATAGCCCTTTACATTGGATTTCAACAGTAATTCATAATTGGTGCTTGCGGTTTGCTCCAAAGATAAAAATTCAAAGTCTGGCTCCACCGGAACCTTAGGCGGCTCTACCCTGGGGGCATCAGTGATGGCAGCCGTTACCGAAAGCTCCACGTTGCTGACTTCAATGGTGGCCAATCGGGCCGCATAAAAGCCCACATAAATTTTACCATCCATCACATTCAGCAGCTCCGGCTCATAGAAGATGGCGGTTTCACCGTCATTCAGGCTGGCAGTATAGCCACTGTTGGTCTTGGACAGGGTTAGGCGATAGGGGGCCTGGGGATAGGTGTTGCTTTCCTGTGGTCGCTCTTCCTTCAGCATAATGCTCTTAATTCCCTGACTTCCGGCACCGTCAGGGGATTCTACCCCGGTTCTGATGAAGAATTGTGTCCCATTATCATTTCTTGTTCCTCCGCTGTAGCCCCCAACGGCTGCAATATTTGAAGCAAAAACACTGGCATCACCATGGGGCCCGACGGCATCCCGAGCCATGATTCCAAAGGACTCCTGGCCGTCATGGGGGGTTTTGGCATATTCAATTACCTTAATGTCAGCCGATAGGGTAAAATTATCACTGCCGGCATCGATCTCGGTATAATAGAAGGTGATTCCATCATGGTCTCCTGTAACCTTTCCGCCCCCCTCCAGGGCCACCAGCTCAATGGTACCGTCAGCCCTTACCGTACCGTAATTCCTGCTGTCAGACGAGGATTGCCCAAATCGAATAAACTGCCATTCATGGCTTGGGGCCTGCTGAACGGTTACTTTCAATATAATGGGCTCAATGGATTCATCTGCTGGTAAAATTTTAATATCATAAATACCCGCCTGGCTGGAATCATACTTCCCTAGATCGATTTGATACTGATCTTTCTCCAGTACTTCCTTTTCTCCATTATCGTAGGCCTTTACCACCACTAGACCTGTAGAATCAAAAACTTCTCCTAAATAGTAGGTGGTTTTTGGGTAGCTTCTCACCTCAATTCCCACCAGCTCCCTTTCCTTCACCAGTACCTTAAAGGAAACGGTCGTTCCCTTATGGAAAATAGTTATTTCCTTTTCTCCTGTTGTGGTGGTATCCAGCGCTGATACTGTATATTCTGACCTAGATAGTCTTACGGAACGGTTATCGCTGTATTTTGCATAGACAATCATCCCCTCCAGCTTTAGCTCCTCCCCTGGAAAGTACAGGGTTTTTTCTGGCATACGGATGATTTCCAGCTCTGTAATTTGTGCATTGACTACTGTGACGGTAAAATCCACTGTAACAACGGGGGTATCAATGGCCTGAACAGTAATGATTTTCTCCCCGGGCGTATCAAAGGTATAGCTGGCCTCATCAATTGGCTGGCCATCTATCAGCAATCGATATTGTTCCCTTTCCAGTTCCTCCTGATAATAGCCGTGATTATAGGTGGCTAAAACTGTTAAACCTTGAATTTCAATGGAATCACCAGGATAATAGGTGGTCTTTGCAGGATGATATAAAATGTCTAAGCTGGTAATACTCAATGAAATAATGGTCAGCTTAATTGTGGCAATGGCACCGTTGTAATGAATGGAAATGACCACCTGGCCCGCCTCGCTGCTGTCATAGCCCATTACAATGTAATCATCGCTATTTAAAGCTTCCTCTGTTCCATCGGAATAAAGGGCTTTAACGATTAAGCCTGTTGTATCTAGGGTCTCCCCCACCAGATACTCAGTTTTCATCTGACTGTAGTCAAGGCTTAGCTCTGTCACCCTTCGTTGGTCTATGGTAATGTCAAAGTCACTAAAGGTGATCTCTGCATCTCTGGCTACAAATAGTCCTACATAGGCAGTTTCATCAAGGAGCCCTTCCAATGTAACTGCTTCGCTGATTCCATTGCAGGTAAAGACATAGGTACTGCCTGATTTCCTTAAGCTTAAGCTGTAAACCTCGTCGGCCGTTGGTGCATTGATACCTTCATAGGGGGGCAGCTTTGTCTGGGTTCCCTGGGCCTTATAGAAGCCCTTCATGACGGTATCCAAGGCCCCCACTGCAGCGTAGCTGCTGGTTTGGACAGCTGAATCGCCATCCTCCCCCACCTCGTTTCTTACCATCAAGCCAAAGGATTTTTGATTGGGCGTGCTGATGGTAGCTGTATTGTTAAAGCTATTGACTGTCACCTGGACGGTTAATTGAAAGTTCGTCTCAGAGGGCAGTTCCTGATAAAGGAAGGAAATGCCTTCATCACCGCTGGCAATTTTTCCTCCCGTAGCCCCTATGGTAATGGAGCCATCTTCATTTTCCATGGGTTTTGGATTCCTTTCAGTACTGGTATTACTCCCAAAGGCGCTAAATTGCCAGTCTGAAAGAATTTTAGTCATATGCTGATGGATATCTATATTGTTTTCCAATGCTTCCAATTCTAAATTAGCCTGGTCTTCATCAGGAAGCAGCACTTCTTCTGGCGTAGGGATCTCCCCTTCCTCAACAGCCTCCTCTGTTTCCCGGGGCAATTCCTCCTCGACGGGCCCTTCTGCTTCCTGAGACTCCTCGTCCTCTGGTGCTGTATCCCCCTGCTCTTGAGGCAGTTCTGCTTCAAGGGGTGATACTTCCTGGATAAGGGAATCATCTGGGTCTTGGTCAGCCGCCAGGGCCATTATGGGCATGTTTGCCAGCAGCAATACTAGAACCATCATTAAACTTAAAATACCTCTAAACCTAATCACCTAAAAACCCCCTTTAAATATTTTACCTGGATCTTATCTTTTTGAAGACCTTTGTATCCTTTCCTCCCTTCCTGTCTTGTTAATGGAAAGGCCTAGATTTTCCAGCCTATACCAGAATTGCACACGTGAACAAGTTCTTTTAAAAAAATACCTATCCCATAGATCACAATTCAAGTTTTAGCTTGCACACGTGAACATTTTAAATTAAAAAGAATATTGCTTGATATGTATGAAAACGTTAACATTTAAATTATAATATGACTTTTTTATTGGCACAAGCCCTTTTGCAAAAAAATATTGAATTTTTAAAATTTATTTTTTGAACAGCATCAAGGCCACCAATGTTAATTTGATGGCCCTATCAATCTTTTTTCTATTCATCTTTCTCCTGTATCACGTCGATTTTTCCATCCTTTACATATTTTAAAATTAGCTTCACGTCAACCCCTGTTGCCTCTGATACCTCTAAAACGCTGGCCCCGTAGTGATCATACACATATCTGACCACCTTTTGATAGGGCCCCTCCTCATTACTTAAACAACGAGGACATATTTTTGAGTCAGTACCTTTGAATAATCTACCGCAGACCGTACAATTAAAAAGCGCCATCCTTTACTGTTCTCCCTTCAAATATAATGGGGTATCTAATCTAATTATGTAATGTTATTTTTATTGTACTAGCTTGGAGTGAAGGAGACAATCAGATTTGTAAATCTTTCCGCAGTTTTTTGTTTAAAAAAGGAGCGTACTTTAATTACGCTCCCATCTTATTTTTCTGCATATCTATGTAAAATCCCCTCCAGCATACGAGCGTGTCTGGCCTCGTCCTTGGCTGATTCATTAAAATAATCCCTGGCGGAATAAAGCCCCAGTTCTTCTGCCATTTGGGCAGCCTCACGCTTGCCTTGATTGGCAAAGGTTTCTCCCTCCAACATCTCCTTAATATTTTCAAACAGATCTACCTGGATCATACCGTTTAATTCTGCAAAGTGGGCAGCATGCTCGGCTTCCTCCCAGGCAATGGTTTTTAATACCTCTGCAATTTCAGGGTAGCCCTCTCTTTGGGCTAATCTTGCCATTGCCAAATATAGGCCCGCTTCACTGGTTTCACCCTTGAAATTTTGACTGACGATCCGCTCCAGCTTCGTATCCTTTGTTTCTCCGATAATTGCTTCAATTGTTAATTCCCTCTTTTTCATTTTAGTTCCTCCCAGCTTGTTTAAATTGTTGAAACACCCTTTGGGCGATCTCCTTGTTCTTCTTTTCCAGCTCGCTGATATAAACCAGATTACTGCCCTTATATTCAAGGGAATCACCAATAAGGGCCACCTCAAGGGAGCTTCTGATGATATTAATGATACAATCCTCGTCATGATATACTCTGCAATTTCGACATTGATTTAAAGTAAAGGCGATGGCCCTAATTATTTCTTCCTCGTCGAATAGCTTGGAATCCTCATAGGGAATGTCCTCCATTCCGCCGTCTAAAAATTCTTCTTGGCTCTTTAATGCCGTTACCAAGGCCTGCTTGCAATACCCCACCAAACAGGCCTCATTTTCACAGGAACCACACTGCGTTTCTGTCAGACAGCAGGCACCCACAGCTTCTATTAATCCATTGTAATTAATAGCTTCCATTTAAACACGCTACCTTCCTTCAATATTGATATTTTCCTGACAAGATGACCCATGGTACTAGATACCCTTGTTTTTGACTAATAAGCAGGATTTTTGGTTTATGTTGTATATTTAATGACTTTAAAGCCCGCTTATTTAACAGTCTAGGAAACCGGGCTTCAAAGTCATTTTCAATTTATTAAAGAATATTTTCTAAGATTTCATACATCCACTTGCATAATTCTCCTCGAGTAATATATTCCTTAGGGCGGAATAATTCTCTATCTGCAATTACCTCTTCATCAAGGAAATAGACGATTGCCTCCAGGGCCCTTCGTCTGACACCCTCCAAATCTCCAAAGGGTATGGCATCCCTTGGTATTTCTACAATATTGGGGGCAACATCATCCGGCAATCCATTATAAAGCATAATCAACGCCTCTTCACGGGTGACATATTCCTTGGGATTTATATATCCATACTCATCTGTGGTGACAATCCCATTATCGAAGGCCGTTGCAAAATAATCCCTTGCCCAGCCTACAATTTTTTGATAATCTACTGCGGCAAATTCCTGGCTTATCAGCTCCAAATCGAAGCCATCCACCAGGATTTTTGTCATCTGCTCCCTTGTAACAGGATCATCGGGTAAAAATAAATCGTTGCCGACACCACTGACAATCCCTTTTTCAAATAGTTCTTCTATGTATTCTCGCTTGGGATGATCCACCAGATCAATAAAAAGTACAGGTTTTTCAGCAAAATGATGGATTTCAGGGGTAGGAATCACGAGATCACCCCCTGGCAGTCCACTGGCCGGCAGATGGCTGGCATCAATGGAGGTAACAGGCTGCTGATATTTATCACGAATCAATTGAAAAATTTCCTCTTGAAAGGCCTTTTCACCGGAAACATTGGGATTATTCCTTGCCACCCAGCCATTGTATCCCCATAGGGCAAAGTACCAATGTTCCAATATGTTTGGGTCCATGTTTCCAATTTTGGGATAGGTTGTTCCTGAAGCATACCACCGGCCCAGCAGTATATCTGCTCCGGCCTCTATATTGTATTTGATATCGTATTTTAATTTCTCCTGATCAAAGTGTTTATGTATACTATTAATTTGCATAATTCCTGTGTTGCCTCTGGAAACAAAGGGGGCACCGCTGCTGGTAAACTGTTGATATTGGCTTTCCTTCCAGGCCAAGGCCTTTAAGATTACAGCGGGTATATTTTTTTCCTCCGCTACCTCTTCTATAATCCTTTCTATTTCCTCATAACTTAGATCGGTTGAACCAAAACTGATTAAGGTCTGCATGACAACAGATAATATTAAAGTGAATATAATTATCGCTATTTTCCCTTTCTTCATTAGAATCCTCCCACTATCATTATTTCTTGAACCGCCTGAAAGAACGATTCAAGATTTTGAAGGTGTTTTGACTTTTCCTGTTATTTCTACGTTTCATTATACCTTACTCCTTTGGCCCATGCAAGAATGAACCGGGTAACCCTAATACATAAAAAAACAGCCCCTACGTACATAGCTTTACGTTAGGAGCTGGATTTTTCGGTATAATCAAATTAATAATGGAAGGAATCTTCATCCACCAGAAAATCTGAAGCCTCAGCCATATATTGCTGAAGATCCAACTCATCTAGTTTTAACAGCTCCAGTGCGTGGGGTGAAAAGCGATAGGCCAGACCATCTATGCCCAAACCCATCCCCATCATCATGATCATAGCATCTGACACATGGACAATGGCAGTCATTTTTTCATTCACCTTCGCCCTATCGGGGGTATGATGATAGGCAATGGCCTCTACCAATTCCTCTGGAAGATTCCACTTTTCAGCAATTTTAGCCCCCACTTCTGCATGGTTAAAGCCTAAGATCATTTCCTCAGCCTCTAAAAAGGTTATGCCTCTGGTTTCAACCTCGTTGATCACCTGCTGATACTGTTCTGTAATATAATAGTTTAGGATGACCTTTCCAATATCCCGCAGCAACCCTGCCACATAGGCATTTTCAGCCTTACTGAACCTTAGCTTCTTGGCCAGGAACCTTGATATCATTGCACAGGCCTGGGACTGTCTTAAAAGGGCCTTACTTTCTAGGGCATAGCCTTCAAGCTCTTTATCTAAAATATTACTGACCGTTGCACTGAGGGCCATACTTCTAACAGTTTGAAAACCCAGCAATACAGTGGCTTGGGATATAGTACTGATGGTTCTGGGGTACCCATAATAGGCTGAATTGGCCAGCCTCAATATTTTGGTTGTCAGGCTTTGATCCTTCAACACTTCCCGCTCTATATCCTGCACGGTAGAGTTGGCATCATCGGTTAGCTGAATAATCCTGGTGATGGTATCGGGCAGCGTTGGTATGTCTTCCACACGGCTGATAATTTCCTGCAAAGTAATTTGCTTGGTAGCCATTGGTATGCTCCTTCCGTATATGTTTCCCCTAACTGTCTTCACTAAAACAGCTTTCTTCTATTATAAACAAAAGGTACTGCTCTTTATATAGTTACATTGGCCTATTAAACAGTCTGTTATAGGTAGATATCAATGCTTCCACCTAAGTGGGGATGAACAGACTGCTCCAGGGCCTTATTGGTGCTTTCCAAGGCCTTTATTAATTCAAGTCCCTGGCTTTGAGCTTGATCCATGGTCATTTTCAACACTGAGACAGCAGCCGCCTGCTTCACCTGGGCCATGCTTTGTATGGTAGATAGAGCTTCTATGTTCATAAAAATCACTCACCTTTCCTAGGCGTGTCTGAAAACCCACTCTAGGGCATCTTTCACCGCTTTTTTGTCCCACGCAGCGTTGCTTTTCCTTGACGTACTCCCTGGTATGCACCTTTCGGAGTATTCAGACACACCCTAATTAGTTGTTATATCAATTTTACCAGAAACATATTTTACCATCAAATTAAAGTGAATATTTTTCTATTGCAGTACCAAAGGCCCGATTACTTTTTGTAATTCCTGCTTCCATGCCTGACAGGTCGGAATGAGCTTTTTAGCTGGCCTTTCAGCTGCCATTTCCATTTGGTTACCCTCAATCAGAATGAGTATTTCCTTAATTTCCTTAAGCAGATTATAAATTAAATAATTGATACTATTGTCTGGCAGTTCCTCCTCTATAGGGCTTAGAGACTGGTCAATGGCCTCCAGGGCCTCAGCCACATCATGGAGTAGAATCTTGGCATCTTCAATCTTTTCTTCAGCCAATTTCAATTGTATATGTTCAATTCCTTCCTGCAGGGTGTCGCTTAATTCTAAAATTCGTGTCAGTACCTCTATGTATTTTTCCATTCTTTTTCATTCCTTCCTTCAAAGGCTTTAGTTTTCAATGGAGTAGGCCTTTAGAACGATCTCCAGGGCCTTTTTTCCCTCTTCCCCGTTTACCAGGGGCTCTTGGTCTTTACATATTGCCTCAATAAAGTCTTTATACAGTGGTGTGTGGCCGTTACCATATACACTATCTATTTCTGAGCTTTCGTCAGCTTCATCGTAATCTCTTTTATCGGCAAACTGCCAGGTTTTGATTTCGTTCACTGCCAGGCCCCCAATAACCACTGTTCCCCGCTCTCCAAATATGCTCAGGGTCTCTTCCAGGTTTTTAGGGTAAACGCAGGCACTGCCCTCTACAATTCCTATGGCTCGATTTTTAAATCGGATTAGTATGGCCCCGAAGTCTTCCATCTCTATATTTCTTAAAAAGGTATCCCGTTCTGCATGGATTCTCTCCACCTCTGACCCCATCATCCATTGCAGCAGGTCTATATTATGAATACACTGGTTCATCAGGGTACCTCCATCCAGGGCCCTGGTGCCACGCCAGGGGGCCTGACGATAATAATTGTCATCCCTCGTCCATAAAATTCTGGCGGTGCCGTTGATAATCCGGCCAAATCTTCCCTCTTCTATGGCCCTTCTCAGCTTTTGTATTGGCGGATTAAACCGATTTTGATGGGAGACACAGATTTTTTTATTTTTTTCCCTGGCCAGGGCAATCATTTTATCGGCATCCTCCAGGGAAAGGGCCATGGGCTTTTCCACCAGCACATGGGTGCCGGCCTCCAAGCAATCCAGGGCTATCCTGGCATGGTAGCCGCTTTCTGTGGCTATGGTTACGATATCAATCGTCTCTTTTTGAAGCATTTCTTGATAGTCACGGTACTGGGCTACTGTTTCCCGAGCAGCGGCAATTTCTTCAAGGGGTCCTTTTTGAATATCTCCTTCCTGCTCTTTCAACATCAGCTCTCCATATTGGGTGGCCCTTTGCTCCATCCTTTCGGGTACTAAGTCACACACTGCCACCAGCTCTGCTATTTCTCTATTATTGACAATCCCTTCAATATGCTTATATGAAATTCTTCCGCAGCCTATTAAAGCTATCCTTAGCCGTTTCACCGAAAAACCCCCTTTATAGCAGCTCGATATTGTCTCTGTTTAATACTCTTTTCATGGCATTTTTCGTATCAAATATGTAAGGGGCATTTTGCTGAACAAATTCATAATCAATCACCGTATGGGCCGTAGTAATCACCACTAAATCGACCCCTTGAAGCAATTCAGCCCTTAATTGATCCATTCCAGACTTCTCTTTGCCCTTATATTTATATTCCTTCACAAAGGGATCATAGAAGTCCACCTGGCACCCTTCTTTTTGAAAAATTTCAATGACCTTTAATGCTGGGCTTTCCCGATAATCATCTATATCTTGTTTATAGGCAACCCCCAGGATTAGTATTTTGGCTCCATTCAGGGGCTTTTTAAAGCGATTTAGAATTTTACTGGCCCTTTCCACCACATATTCGGGCATACTATCGTTAATAATGCCGGAGGTTTCGATGAGCTTTGTATGATACTGATATTCCCGAGCCTTCCAGCTTAAATAGTAGGGGTCCAGGGGAATACAATGGCCCCCCAGGCCTGGCCCGGGATAAAATGCCTGAAACCCATAGGGCTTTGTCTTGGCTGCCTCTATGACCTCCCATATGTTAATTCCCATCTTATTACAGATAATTGCCATTTCATTGATTAGGCCAATATTGATATTCCGGTAGGTATTTTCCAATATTTTTTCCATCTCTGCCACCTTTGGTGAGGAGGCTTCAAAAATATCACTGTCCAACACCCTGCGGTACATGGCGGCCGCCAGCTCTGTGGCATCCCTGCCCACTCCCCCTACTACCTTGGGGGTATTTTTCGTCTTGTAGATCAGGTTACCTGGGTCCACCCTTTCTGGGGAAAAGGCCAGAAAAAAGTCTTCTCCACATTTTAGGCCGGAGCCCCTTTCCAGGATGGGCATCAGCAGCTCCTCTGTGGTACCGGGATAGGTGGTACTTTCCAACACTACAATGGACCCCCGCTTTAAATATTTGGCAATCTCAATGGTAGAATCTCTTACATAGCTGATATCTGGCTGTTGATACTCGTCCAGGGGAGTGGGTACACAGATGGCTATAAAATCTGCTTCTCCCACCACAGAAAAATTCGTCGTAGCCGACAGCAGGCCCCGTTCCACGATATCGGTCAATTCTGCATCTACCACATCACCTATATAGTTGTGTCCCTTGTTTACCAGATTGACCTTTTCTTCCTGAACATCAAAGCCAATGGTTCGGTACCCGGCCTTGGCCTTTTCCACCGCCAGGGGTAGCCCCACATAACCCAGACCGATGACCGCCACCTTAGCAGTTCGATCTTCAATTTTATCCATTAACACCTGTTTTAGTCCTTTCTTCATTGGCCCATCACCTTATCCTTTCAACAATATATTATCATCAACCGAGTCATATACCTTATCGCAGGTGTTACACCGATAAGCCTTTTCCCACAATGTTAAGCGGTTTCCACAAATACAAACATAGCCAACCACTCTGGCGGGATTCCCAACTACCAAAGCAAAGTCAGGCACATTCTTGGTAACCACTGCCCCGGCACCAATAAAGGCATACTGACCAATTGAAATCCCACATACAATAGTGGCATTGGCTCCGATAGAGGCTCCCTTCCCTACAAGGGTTGTACGATACTCGTCCCGCCTAATAATAAAGCTTCTGGGATTAATAACATTGGTAAAAACACAAGAAGGCCCTAAAAAAACATCATCTTCACAAACAACCCCCGAATACACCGAAACATTATTCTGGATCTTCACACCATTTCCCAGACGAACTCCCGGGGAAATGACTACATTTTGTCCAATATTACAATTGTCACCAATCACCGAATCTCGCATAATATGAGAAAAGTGCCAAATTTTAGTCCCTTCTCCAATCTTACAGGGCTCGTCTATATAAGAAGACTCATGAACAAAAAAGTTTTTGCCAGCCATATTTAAAGGTTAAACCTCCTTATCATTTCCACAATATATTCCCTTTCATCCGTCGTCAGCTCTGGAAACATGGGAATGGCAAAGGTTCTTTTGGACAAATATTCGGCAGTAGGCAGGTCTCCCTCGGCATAGCCCAGGGAAAGATAAGCCTTTTGCAGATGCAGCGGTACGGGGTAATAAATGCCTGTAGCAATTCCCCTTTCCTTCAAATAGGCCACCAGGGCATCACGCCCTTCCGACTGTATAACATACATGTGATAAACATGCTCATTATCTGCTGCCTCTACGGGCCTGACCAGGTCCATCCCTTCCAGGGCATTATGATAAAAGGCTGCATGGTTCCTTCTGCTGCTATTCCAGGTATCCAGCAGCGGAAGCTTCACCCTTAAAATCGCCGCCTGAACCTCATCCAGCCTGGAATTATGACCAATTAAATAATTAAAGTATTTCAAAGGATTATATACCGTGTTATCGGTAGAAGAATCTACCTCAACCACTTCATCAATACCCTTTAACAGATTATATGCCCTTCGCCCGTTTTCCCCACTGCCATGGGCCCGAAGTCCCCGACAAATCACCGCCAGATCATCGTCATTGGTCACAATCATACCGCCATCACCGGCACAGCCAAGATTTTTCGTAGGAAAAAAAGAAAAGCAAGCAATATTCCCTAAAGAGCCCAGCATCTGACCCCGATATTTACCGCCCACTGCCTGGCAGGCATCCTCAATGACATAGAGGCCATGACGCCGGGCAATATCATTCACCTGGTCCATATCCACCGCCTGACCAAAGATGTGAACCGGCATAATGGCCTTTGTTTTAGCCGTAATCCTATCCTCAATTAGGTTAGGGTCGAGATTGAAGGTATCTGGTCTTACATCGACAAAAACAGGGGTTGCCCCCACAGCCGAAATACTTTCAGCTGTGGCAAAGAAGGTAAAGGGCGAAGTAATCACCTCGTCCCCTTCCCCAATCCCCAGGGATTTCAGGGCTATTACCAGGGCATCGGTACCATTCCCAACTGAAATAGCATGTTTAACCCCTATATATTGGGCAAACTCCTGTTCAAAGGAAAAAACCTCCTTGCCCATAATGTACTGGGCATTGGACAGCACCTCTAGCACCTTGGCTTCTAAGGCATTTTGAATTTGTTTATATTGAGCCTTAAGATTAATTAATGGTATGTTCATTGCTGATCACCTTCTGTCTAATTACTTAATCAATTTTTTGTAGGCCTGCTATAGCAGCTGTTAGTATTTCCTTTAGCTCATTAATAACCGCCGGATCTGCCTCTAAATGTTGATTTTGCTTGAGTAATTTTTGATAGCCATTCATCAATTTATTTGAATACTCGAAATCTAGCAGCTCTACCACCTCAATAGATCCTTCGATTAAACCCTTGTCGAAAATACCTATTTTTAATTGATTTTCAAACATTTTTATTGTTTCCATAAGATCTGTCATGATTCCATATAGATTCACTTTATGGACATATTTTTTTAACTCCCCAGTTTGATCAGGGATTGTTTCACTCAACCTGGTAACGACATCATCTGCTATAAAGGCATTGATATTATATGAATTTGCTGCCTTGGACTTTTCTTTATATTGTTCCAAAGAAATAATTCCATACCATGCCATTGGATGATTGTTATATGTTTGTTCAAGGGCCAGGTCCCTTTCAACATCAAAAATTCCCTTTAAATAGGTTTCTTTTAATGCATGGTCATATTTAAAGTACAAATTGCGATTGATGCGAAGGTTCCATGGAACCTGCTTCCAATATTGTAAAATCTCCTTGTCCCAGAATGGAGTACGCCATTGGAATCCCCAAAATTCATATACCCGGAGGGCATTATTGATAAAATTAGCCTGCCTGTATTGATAATCCCAAGCTTCGATGATGTCTGCCGCTACTTCTCTTCCGTAATTAGTTTTATATTGATGCTGGGAAGAAATCGACGTATTAATCTTATTAATAAAATAATCCCTTGATTTTTGATTAAAGCTGTTTAAATTCCATAACGAATAATGTACAGAAAATAGATACCTGATAATATATTCATGGGGAATTTGTTCATGATTTAAAAATTCCTTAGGAATATGGCTTCCTGCCACCATATCTCCGCTGTATCCTGGAATAAAAATACTATTTTCAGGTATTTTATTATTATGCTTTAATTCCAGTACAGCCGGCCAATCCTGAATGATCGGTATGGCTGCCCCGCTGGATGAATGCTCAAAATATGCTTTCATTTCAGGGGAGTGGTACCATTTATTCCATTTTTCATTACTATACTCAACAAATTCCCACTGGTAGCCCAATAAACGGGCTGTCGCCTCTGAAATTTTAGATTCATGATTTCCTTTAACACCATAGGTGAAGCAGATGACATTTTGATAGCCCAGTCTTTTCAAGGCCACTGCAATACACCTGGAATCGCAGCCTCCGCTGAGGGGTACGACAACCGTTTTGTTTTGAAGGGTTCCTATCATTCTTTTGAAGGCATTCATATAGCATTCATCAAGTCTTTGAAGCATGCTGCTTTCTTCTTCCTTAATAAAGCCGGAATGGTGAAACTGATAATGACTTTGAATTTGAAGCCTTCGGGTATTTTTGTCAAACACCAGAAATTGACCAGCCTCCAGCTTCTTAATTTGCTCATAAATTGTATCGTCTTTAGTAATAAAGCCCGTCATCTTCAGCTCATCTATTGCCAGTTGATCATAGGTTAATTGGCTGATCTTTGACTTAAGGATATCTAAACAATCACTAAGCAGGAGTTCTCCTTCCACAAGGCAGTAAAAAAGAGGAAAGCTCCTGATATGGTCTACACAAGCAATGATTTTATCCGCCATTTCAATAATAATCGAGTAGGCTCCATTTAAGTCCTTTAGTATTTTTTTAAGTTCTTCAATATGCTTGATATTCACCAAACTACTTTTTACCAAATTCAAGTTTTCAGAATACAACTCATTAGTAATATAACCTTTAAAATAAATATTCTCATACTGAGTCCAATCAAAGGGCCCATTACTTAAGTAAATGTTCATTGTATCCCCCTTAAAATAGTTCTTCTTTTAATATATTTGTAAATTTTGAAGCTCCCTTTTTATTTAAATGGGAAGTATCCCAAAAGTCTTGATCGGCAAATTCCCTTGAATCAAAATAGTCTAATACCTTAAAGCTATATTTCTGCTGAAACTCATTCATAATATTATAAAATTTATTTTTTTGATATTGATTTGCAAATTGCCTATGATAATACTTACTTGTAGGCAAAATGACAATGACCGGTTCTATGTTATGTTCCTTTAACAATTTCAGATATTGGTCAAAGAGGATTTTATTTTCTTTAACTGTATCGGGATAATTCATTTGTGCCTGTTTCATTGCAATAGCTTCTTCTTCCTTTATGCTTTCTTTATTTAAAACAGTATTTAACTTGTAATGATGGTAATTGATATAATCTTCTTCATAATTATTTTTTTTATAAAGACTATGGCATAATCTTAAATGCAGAATATTATCATAACGATTGGTTTTTCCCAATTCATAGTAATATCGATGGATACGACTATTTTGAAGGATTGAAGATAAATCATAATCAAAGGCATAATAGGAAATACATATGCACAATTTTTTAATGTGGTTTTTCACTGAATCATAGGACAATAAATACTTTGTCAAATGATAATCATAATACAGATCTTGAGAAGACAATGCAAAATTAAAGGCGCTGTATGGAAATTCTTCTGCATTAATGCCTACCTCTGCATAGGATAAACCCGTAATTAGAAATTCTATCTTACTTTTTTTCAGAAACTCATTTAGCTTTGTTTCAAAGCCTTCAATAAAATAATGGTAAGGATAATTATGGAAATCATATATTTTATCCTTCTTAGTAACCATAGCCAAGTCGTCGATTATTTTTTGAGCCTTGTTTCTATCCTTTGATAATACAATAACATAATCGTGCTGTATTTTTTCTAGGGAATTCATACTAATTTCCTGGTAGGGTTGATTGGTTTTATATTCCTTCAATACTCCTTTTATATTACCAACATCCGTTAATAAACCCATTTCAAAGGGAGTAACCTCATCTCCCGCCAGAATAAAATTATATTTTAATGTCCTTTTAAATGGCCCTAAATGCAAATTACTATTATAAATTTGCTCCTGTATCTTATTGATATGAGCCGCCATTACCTTATTTTTATTGGTCTTTTCAGCCATCTTAAAAAAACGATATGATTCATAATACCGTTGCTGATTCAACAGATTCTGGCCTAAACCGAATAGTAATTTTTCATTGTTGCTGTCGTGCTCAAGATGCTGCTTCAATAATAGTTCTTCCTGACATAGACTTTCTTTGGCTGACATCAGTATTTTTTTATCTGCTTCCATTTGTTTTTTATATTGTTGTGATAGATTGCTGTATTCTTTCTTTAATTCTTCATCAAATATAGAAGCCAGTTTTTCCGTCAAGCCCTTACGTTCAAACTGTTGTACTTCATCGGTAAGTTTTAAGGTTGGCAACGCTCCTTCTTCCCACTTCCGATACATTTCAAATACGAATTTTTCCATTCCCTTTACGTCATGGTATTCTACGTTTCTTCCACGCTCAGTTTTTTTGATTAGTTTTTCCAGCACGCTTCCCTTGGGTGACAGGGATAATATCGGCTTTGACAGTCTTAAATATTCAAAAACCTTTCCGGTATATACGCTATACCACCTTGGGCCCTCACCCGTTATAATTAGCAGCAGGTGGCAACTACTGGCTTTAACGAGACTCTCTCGATGTGATAAGTATCCAATAAACCGAATATTATCTTCCAATCCCAATTTCTTAACATATTCTATGTATGTATCATCATTATCTGTGTGGGTGAAATAAATAATCAGCTTATCTTTTTGGATTTTTCCGGTTTTAATAAGATTACTGATACAATTAATAAAGGTGATGGGTGTTCGATTGCCATATAATAGACCATTGTGGATAATGGAAAATTTGCCTTCCTCTTGCCCCTCTGGGTGAATACCGTCAAAATCTGCTTCATCATATCCATTGGTTATAGAGGTTATTTTGCTTGACGGCACATTAAACAATTTTACATAGTTATCTCTCATAATTGGTGCAGCCACTACAACATGATCGGCATGACTTAAAAACTTATTTTCCAAATGATAATCTATTTTATATTGAATACTGCTACGATTATATTGTGCCATAGGGTTATTGGTCCACTCATCACGAAAATCTATGATCCAGGGCTTGTTGTATTTTTGCTTCAATAAATAGGCTACAGCATGGTCGGAATAGGGGCCCGATGTGGAATAGATCAAATCTATTTCGTTGAAATTGACATGCTGCTCGATGTTCTTTAAAACTTCCTTTCCCCACATGATATAGAAGTCCGGTATAAAAAGAATTTGCTCCAGTCGATCTGGGTTATTATTAAGTAAGTTAATATACTCATTGAGTAATGCCTTATCATCAAGCAAATCATCATAGAGTTTGATTAATTCCTGAACAGCACCATTATTAACCGAACTTGGTTCATCGAATCTAATTACTTCAATATCCTTATCAACCTCTTCACACAGGCTTTCATCCTTCAGGGGGTAATGGGTATGTCCTACGGTTACGACAATTGGCTCCCAGCCAAAGCTTCTAAGATATTTGATAAATTTCAGTGTTCTTTGCACACCTGAGCCCCCAACAGGAGGAAAAATATGAGCAATAACCAATACCTTTTTTCTTACGGCATGTTTTTGGATCACTTCCAATTGATTAAGCTCCTCAAGTTTGCTATGTAACATTTCTCTGGTTTGCGGATCTTGGCAAACCCCATGGGCCTGCCTGTAAAGCTTATAGGCCGTTATATTGTTCTGCCTGGCCTCATTGATATGGGCTAAGTTACACAGTAGATCTACATTATGATGATCCATTTTTAAGCCTGCTTCAATATGGTTTTCTGCCGCTTGATAATCTCCGTTTAAAATATTAATCACGGCTTTAAAGGAGAACATATCAATATCATCACCGGCCATTGCCTCGTATTTTTCAATAATCTGATTGGCCCTTTCATATAGACCCTTTTCAATTAAAATCGATATATTTTCTTTAATCTCTTTTTTTATTTGATCCAATGATTTCTCCAATTTATCACACCTTCATTTCCTTTGTTATTGAAGCGTTAAATAAAATTACTCCCTTATCAGAAGCTCAGATTCCAATAATACCGATTCCATGTCACCTTCAATAATAGAATTATACTCCTTTAATAACAGCCTGGCCTCATGTAAATTGTTATTATTGATTAACGCCTTTATTTTATCCTTGATCGATTCCTTATAATGCTCCAGCTCATCCTGTGGGTGCTTTTGGGAATCAGCTTGATTGTATTGATTATTTAAAGGATTTCCCTTAAGATCAGCGATTAGCTCCTTTAGCTGCTGCCGCTGCTGCTCTGAGCTGGTCGCTAAGATAGCCCCTTCATATAGGGTGATGGCCTCTTTGGTCTGGTTCATGGTTTGGCAGTAGAAGGCACCATTGCATAGCAAATCGAAATTATATAATTCCAATGATAATCCTTCCTTTATGGCTTCCTCTGCCTTAACCCAATTTTTCTTATGCATTTCAATCATCGATTTTATCGAATAAATTGCTATATCCTTCGGGTTGACGGCCTCATATTCCTTTAGTATTTCTTCGGCCGCTTCAATGCTTCCACTTACAATGTAATCGTTGATTGTTGATTTCAATTTTGCAGCGATGCTTAAAAATTCACTGTTGGTGTTCAATCTTTCATCTTTTTCTTTAATTAATAATTCAATCCCCCTGCTCAGCTCAGGTAACACCTTTAAGGCCTTTCTCAGGAGCCTTATCGCGTCGGATGGACTTTCCTCCCTTAGCATTAAATAATGATACATATGGGCAAAGAATACATCTTCATCGGTTTTAAGTCTGTTAAAACAACTTTGATCCTCGATTAGCTGCCGTTGATAGGTGGTGAATAAATCCTGTATACCTTCAAAAATAAAGCCTTTAAACACACCCAGGTAATGTTTGTCTACCAATAATTTATCTGTTAATAAGCACTTTCTGATTACCTTTCTTAACCTAAAATCTTTACAGCCATACAAGTCCTTACTATAGTCTAAAATCAATTGGAACAGTTCCCTTTGGCTATGCCGATTGGAATCAAAAATATACCGGAAAAATTCCGTTAGTTTCCTTTCACTGCAGCCCCGCAGCATTTCAACAATACTATCATTCATTTTAATTTGATACAATAAAATATCGCCATAATATGAAGGCAGCTCGTTAAAGCTCCATTTCCTTGTTTCATCTATTGCATCCTTTTCTTCAGGCCTTATACGAATTTTCATTAGCAAACCGTATTGACCGCTTTCGTCCTTAAAGAGCTCCCATATCTTTCTTCTCACCTCAGGCTCTTCTGCAAGCATGTATTTTTCCAGATCCGAAATAAAATCCTTTTTCTTGTCAGGTAATAACTCACTACTATAATAGTTCTTTAATTCTTCAAGTCTTTCAGTTTTAACACAGGCACCAATAAAGGCAATAGAGATTTTTCCCTTTAATACAGGGTCTTTAAGTAATTTAAATTGAGATAAGGCCATTTCATATTTTTTTTCATTGTAATAAAGAGTGCAGGTTTTGGCCATGACCCTTTCCAGGTACCCAGAAGTTAAGGAGGGCGTTGCAATGTCATTGTAGCCTATAAATTTTTCATAATTACTGGCCATATCAATAAATTTTTCGTAGTTTTCCAGGGCTTCATCAATTTTATTTAGCTTCTCAAGGGCTGCCCCAAGAAAATAATAGACATCTAAATAACCGTCCTGGGTCGAAATGGCTTTTTTCGCCAGTTTTACCGTTTCTTCATTTTTCCCATTGGAAAAAAGCATATTTAATAATTGCATATAAATATACATTCGATGCTTTAAATCCAATTTATTTTTTAAAGCAGTATCATAGGCCCTTTGAATGTATTTTAGTGCGGTAATATTGTCATGATACATTGAATAGGACTGGGATAACTGATATAGAATATAAACGTTTTCCGGGTCCTTTTCCAGCTCCTTTTCCAGAATGGGCACATTTCGCTTAAATTTTTTTTCCATTAATTGAGGATCATCAGAAATATAACCATAATGGCCCAATAGAGAGTTAATGTGATACATGGGCATTTTAAAATTGGGCTGCTCATGAACAGCACCACTGTATTGGAATCCTATTCTTTTGAAGAAGCGGACAATTGTACTGATATTGATGGTCTTTTTTCTAACATCCATGTAGTTTTTGATTTTAAGGGTTGCCGATTGATATTTTTTGTGCTTAGAACCCTTAAAAAAATCGATGATATCTCGGGTATCCTCCAACACCTCATCGCCATCCAGAACAAGAATCCATTCTCCCTTGGCATAGCTGATGGAAAGATTTCTCATGGCAGCAAAATCATCATTCCATTGATGAAAATACAGTTTATCAGTATAGTTTTTTGCAATTTCTGGGGTACGATCATCGGACCCGGTATCAAGGATAATCAATTCTGATGGAATGGAATTCCTTAGGGGCTCAAGACTTTTTAAGGATGCTTCTATATATTTTTCTTCGTTTTTTACCATCATGACAATGCTTAGTTTCATTATTTCGCCTCCTAAACAATTTTGGCTAATTTATAAAAGTTTTGTTTAAAGAAAAAATATTTTTTCCTTAAACAAAGCTTTTATTTGATTTAAAAAAGAGGGTAGACTGGCTACCCTCTTTTCATATGTCACTTTTTACATTAATTATCTTAATAATTGAAGTACCCCTTGAGGTGCTTGATTAGCTTGTGCTAGCATAGCTGTAGCAGCTTGTTGAAGAATGTTAGTTCTTGTGAAGTTCATCATTTCCTTAGCCATGTCAGTGTCTCTGATTCGAGATTCTGAAGCTTGTAGGTTTTCAGCGGCTACGTCTACGTTTTTGATTGTGTGCTCTAATCTGTTTTGAACGGCTCCAAGATCTGCTCTGAACTCAGCTACTTTAATAATAGCATCGTTTACTGTGTTGATTGCAGCTTGTGCAGCTGTTTGAGTTGCTACACTTACTCCGCTCATACTTAAAGCCTCAACAGTAACAGCATTTAATGTAACAGAAATTCTATGGCTAGCTTCGTTGTTTGGCCCAACTTGGAAGTCGATTGAAGTAGTAGTATTAAGAAGTTTTTGTCCGTTGAACTCAATTTTTTCTGAAATGGCATCAATTTCTTTTAGTAATTGAGAAATTTCCTTTTCAGCTAGGTCTCTATCTTCATCTTGGTAAGTTCCATTGGCTGTTTGAACAGCTAGCTCTCTCATACGTTGAAGAATTGCATGAGTTTCATTTAAACCACCTTCAGCAGTTTGAATTAAAGAAACACCATCTTGAGCATTTCTGGAAGCTTGCTCTAAACCTCTGATTTGAGCTCTCATTTTTTCAGAAATTGCCAAGCCTGCAGCATCATCAGCAGCTCTGTTGATTCTTAAGCCAGAAGACAATTTTTCTACTGCCTTGCTTTGATCGCTTCCTGTTAATTTTAATGATCTGTGGGAGTTGATTGCCAACATATTGTTGTTAATTACCATGTTACTCATTTTGTATTCCTCCTTGAATTTTTTTATTTACCCTGACGTCCATGTCTGGGTTGGTAAACCTTTTTGTTGATCCATTTCCATGCCGGCATTATTATGGAAAAAGGATTTTTTTGCCTTACAATATATTTATCGGATAAAAAACAGGATACTTTATAGCATATTATAAATTTTTTTAATCTTTTTTGTAGAAAATCTTTTTCAGCTGCTCTATATTTTTGACATCAACACTGGTGGCTGCCTTGTTTTCTGCCTCGATGGTAACATAGACCTCTTTACGATAAATTTCTACATTTTTAGGCGCCTCAATTCCCAGCTTTACCTTTCCCTCTTCAATTCCCAGAATTTTAACTTCTATGTTTTGTCCTATGATAATGCTTTCATCCTGTTTTCTAGTCAATACCAGCACCGGCGCCCCTCCTATCCTGCCTGCTTTATTTCTTCCAAGATCAAATGCTTGGTATGATACTGCTGCCCCTCTAAAACAATCTGCTTGCCCCGGTTATTCTCTTGATTGATGATAATAGGCGCCATCAGATTAGCGGTCATTTGATTGATATCATTGGGTATCACCACAATGGTATAAATTAAAAGGGACTCTGGAGCGTTGATTTCCAGTCTTTCGACAATTGACTTGGGAATTTGAAAGTCGTAATCTTTTTTGAATAAAAAGGGATTGATAATTACAAAGGCCAGTTGAGGATCTTCAACCGATTGAAGCCAGTGAAAGGGAATTTCTTCTTCAGGATTTTTAATTATGACATATTGAGTCAATTTTTCAAAGCCTGGAATACCGTCTTGAAACATGATAATCTCTTCCTGCTTGATCTCTAATTCCCCAAAATTACGAGTGTGTATCAGCATTAAATTACCCTCCTGCAAATAGATGATAGAAAAATCCTATACTCAACCACCATAAACATCAACATTTTTCCCGACAAACTGTATTTCAACGGAATTCTTCTGCCTTAAATAAATATCCAATTTACCAGGGTAATAATCTATATCAGGCTTAATTTTTCCTGTTTTAACTTCCACATAGCCTTTTTGGTATTGCCCTGTAACCTCCTGGGGAATGACCGTGATTTTAGGCCTGGATTTCGGAATCATTGTATATTGAAATTCTTGTCTTCTGGAATGGTACCTTCTCTTAGCCTGTTTTGCAATGGCCGGTCCCTTATGGATATCTGCCAGCTCCTTACCCTCCCTGGCAATTCTTGCAATCCCCCTCAGGGCATCTCTATGACCCTTTGCCGCATAGTCTCGATTAATTTGCTGTATACCCTTAAGGCCAGCTTCAGCAAAGCACTGGCTTTGGTCTATCAACAAGATCGCATCTGACATTTTAATCTTTAGCTCCGGCTCCACTGCCCTAAGCTCCATGAGCCATTGATGCTGCCTGATGGAATATTGACCATGGGTGGACCCTATTCCTATCAAAGCATTTTGTGACCGAATTTGTATCTGCATTTTCCATCACCTAACTTTCCATCTTCGGCATACGCTATTTGGTTGCCCAATCTAACGGAGGAAATCCAGCAATGAGGGTTGAATAATTCTGGCTCCGATGGACAGGGAAGAGCGATAGACATTTTCCTCTGTCAGCAGATTCATGTATACCTCAGCCAAGTCTGCATCCTCTATTTCTGACTGCAAATTGGTAAAGTTTATTTTATCATCGGCAATACGATTTTGAACCAGTTCCATACGGTTAACCTTGGCACCTACCTGGGCCCGGGCGGTTAAATTGACATTGATGAATTGGTCTATTTTTTCCAGGGCACCGGTCAGCTTCTCGTCATCATCAGCCTGAAGGTACCCTTCAATTTCGCTGATAAAATCAATTAAGCCTACCGAATCACCTGCTGAACAGCTTCTTCCATCTTCTGGATTATCATCTGGATCCACTAAGTCAAAAAGCTCAAAGCCTAGGGTATTGATGGCAATTCGGTCGTTTATGCCCACTTCAAATAGAATCTTATCATCCATTTCTGTAGGGTCGTATTCATCAACCAGGTTAACATTATATTTGTAGGTCTGGTTTACACTGTCATATTCCAAAAGGGGCTTGTCAGATGACTTTCCTGAAAAGATATATTGACCGGCATAGGTGGTATTTCCCAAGGTGACAATCTGATTTTTCAGCTCTGCCATTTCCTCTTGTATTTTAACCCGCTCTTCCACCGTTAAAACGCCATTGGATGCCTGTACTGTCAATTCTCTAATCTTTGACAGGGCATCGCCCATACCCTTAATGGCCAGCTCGGTGGTTTCCAGAAAGGACACCACATCATCAACATTTTTCTTGTATTGCTCCATTTGGCTAAGATCCGTCTTGATTTTCATACTTTTGGTAATGGCCACAGGATTATCTGAGGGTAAATGATACTTTTTACCCGTTGATGCCTGCAGCATGGTTTTATCCATCCGAAGCATATTCCGATTCAGGTTCAGCATCAACTTGCTGATCATCATATTATTGGTAATTCTCATGGCTTACCCTCCTATCTTCCTACGATTCCTATTCTGTTAATGACAACATCCAGCATTTCATCCATGGTGGTCATCATTCTGGCGGCGGCATTGTAGGCATGCTGGAACTTCACCATATTTGAAAGCTCCTCATCCATTGATACACTAGAGACGGCAAGCCTTTGACCATCAATGGTGGCCAAAAGGAACTCCTGGTTACCGGCCATTCGAATGGCCTCCTGGGTATCTACACCGAGATTTCCTATAAGGGATTTAAGATAATCCTCGGGCTTTACATTGCCCGGAAAAATTCCTTTATCCCGTAATGCAATTAGTTCTAATGCATTGGTATTTCCCTTGGGAAGTCCTTCTTCCTTTGCTGCAGCTGCAATTTTATTGGGGTCAGCATCAATATCCAAAGAAATCCTTATATTTTTTGCATTAAGTCCTTCAGCAGGATCAGTCGTAGAAGCAACTCCGTTAACTGTAAAGAAATCAAGATTTTCGCTTCCGTCTAGACCAACACCTTGTCGATGTATCTCATTAACCGCCTCGGCAAACTCCTGTACAAATGTGTTTAATTGCTCAATATAGTAGGGGATACCCTTACTGGTGGCGGTGGCACCATCTCTAATATCTAAAAGCCCCTTCAGCTCTCCCCCAAGGTTTTTGACGCTAAGCATGTCGCCATTGGCCCATTTAACCTGCTTCATTGAAATATTGGGGTCAAAGCTGCTTGGAGTTTCAACGCTGCAGTCAAGCTTGTTGACCCGGTCGTGATATACCAAAGGTTGTCCATTAATTTGAAGCACCATCTTTTCACTCAGGCCGTCATTGTTATCGACCACCTTTACCACGTCAACATTAACCATCTTTGACAGCTCATCTATTAATACATTTCTTCTGTCTCGAAGGTCATTGGCATGGCTTCCGTCAGCCTCTGTACGATATATTTGGGCATTCAGAGCGGCAATTTGTTCCGCATAGGAATTGATGGAATTAACTGTGGTTTGCACCTCATAATTTAAATCCTTAGCCATTTTTTCCAGCTGATTATACATATTGTTTACGGTATTGGTAAAGGTAATGGCTGTTTCCCTTACCAGGGTTCTGGTGGTTAATTTTTCTGGAGTTTTACTGAGCTCCTGAAGGGCATTAAATAATTCATCTACCACAGTGGTGATACCTGAATCTGAGGGTTCGTTGAAGATCGCTTCTATAAAGCTTAGGCCCTCCTGCTTGGCAGCCCAATAACCATATGTAGTAACCTCGCCACGATATTTGTAATCTAGAAATTCATTTCTGACCTGGGTAATCGACAGGGTATCAACGCCGGTTCCCAGCATCCCCTGTCCGCCATAGAGGGCCATGGGGGTACTTTGGGCTTGATTTAGCCTTTGTCTGGAATACCCCACCGTATTAACATTGGATATATTGTGACCGGTGATATCTAAGGCTCTTTGGGCGGCAAATAAACCTGATCTGACTGTATTAAAACCTAAAAAAGTTGAACGCATTTGTAACCCTCCTTTTATTAAACCCTTGCATCGAAGAGGTTTGTCTTAACTTTTCCCTTTCCATCTGCTTTTTTCCCATAATTGTTATCATCAGTTAAATGATCAGTCATTAATTCCAAACTCATTTCAATATATTCCAGATGCTGCTCCATTAGCTTTTGGTTAATTTGATTGGTTTCATGGATTGCCTCAATGGTTTCAAGAAGCTTATATCTTATTTCATCTAATTCATCTATTACCTGTTGATCGGTCAAATGAAGCAAAAACTCTGACAAGCTGTCAATTTCATCTACCTCAAGGGTATCGGCAGCATTGATAAAAACGGATCTTCTAATTCTCTCAAAGGTTCCCATTTTCATCATATATTGCTGCTCTTTTTTAGTCATTTCTTCCAATTCCTTTACCTTGCCCCTTTTAATGACCTCTGTTTTACTCTTTTCAAGATTTAATACCTCTTCATACATTTGGAGCTCTTGAAAAAGTGCCTCTTTTAACTGCTCCACTTCCCTTTCTAGCATATTATCACCTCAAACCCTTCTCCAACGGAGGCTAGATTTTTTTATCAATGTGAATACTGGCTATTATTTTATCGGCAATTTCCTTACCCGAAATATCGTAGGTTCCCTGTTGTATTTTTTCCTTCAGGGCCTTCACCTTTTCTTCTCGAATCTCGGGTAGCTTATTAAAGGCCTTCACTGCCACCTGAAAATCCTTGGCGCCGTCGGATAGCTGCAATTGATCCTTACATCGCTGCGATTCCTTCACCGATGATGCCTGGTGATTGGTTTTATCGTAGATTTTCATAGCCTGAATGACATTGGGATGATGATTAATTTTCATAAAAAAACACCTCAACTCTTTCCGATTTATCTCTCTAACATATTATCGGCAATCGTCAGGTGTTTCTTAAGCTTATTTTAACTTTTTTCTGATTTCTGTAATGTACATCTTGTGTCCGCTTTTGTCTATACGATTCTTTTCACGATTCTTTTCCGGGGCCTTTGGCTTGGTTACTGCTGTAAATTCCCGGTGCATTTCAATAATACATTCATCACAAAATCTTCCGCTTCTAATTGATTTTCCACATCTTTCACAATCCAACAGATAATTATTTTCCTCTCGGATTTCAATTCTATTCTCTCGAAGATAACGCAGTATTTGCTTTTCTGTGACCTGGGTTGCTTCAGAAACCTCGGAAACCGTCGCTCCCGGGTTATCATAAAGGTATTCCTTTACCCTTTTAAAATCATCCTCGTCGTTAGACATACAACGGGAACAAACATCGATTCCATTGTATGCAAATACCCTGCCGCATTTTGAACAATTCCTCAGTTCCATAATAAGATCCCCCTCTCAGACTATACATTCTTTTTAAGACTGCGGGCCAAGGTAAATACTGTCACTGATTTGGCTCCCGCCTCCAGTAATAGCTTGCCGCATGCTTCAACTGTTGACCCAGTGGTCAAAATATCATCAATTAACAAAATATTCAGTCCCATCACCTGATGGGGTTTTTTTAAAGCAAAGGCATCCTTGACATTTTGTCGTCGCTTAAGCCTCGACAGCTGATGCATAACTCTGGTGCTTTTAATTCTGATCAAGTTATTAAGGCTGGTGTCTACCTGACATTCCATTGCAATATATTTTGACAGCAGGGCTGATTGATTAAAGCCCCGCTGGCTGTGTCGTTTTTGATACAGCGGTACGGGTATCATCAAGTCTATATTTAACCGTTCCCGCTGAATATGCAGAGCCATCATCCTTCCCAATATCCTGGCTAAATAAGTTTGATGCTGGTATTTTAGCCTGAATATTAGTTTAACAATATCACCCTGATATTCAAAGACTGAAAACATCCGCATTGATTCAGTGCCCAATAAAACCCCAGATTGTATCCATCTGCCTTGAGGAACAAAGGGAAGCTGATCTCGGCAGCCAGTGCATATATAGGAGCGATCTTTTTCTGTTAGGGAGTTCTTACAGATAATACACTCTGTTTTGGGCGGAAAGATTAAATCTCCAAGGGCTTCAGCATAGGATTGAATATATTTTCTATATTTCATAGCTCACCTGTTTCTTTAATCATATTGAATCCTGTCTTTTAATTCAACATTTTTTTGACTATTTCCTGCCGGAAAAGGAATATTTAAGACTATATTCCCCCCTGTTGAAATTCAAAAAAACCTTTCATCCGTTGCCCAAGGCCTGAATATCGCTGAATAATTCTGTCATTTTTCACCATTTGATTCAGGTAGGCCTCTGTACCTACCATCACCACTAAATTTCTAGCCCTGGTTACGGCGGTGTAAAGGAGATTTTTTGTCAATAGCATCGGCGGCCCCCAGGTTATGGGCATTACCACTACGGGGAACTCACTTCCCTGGCTCTTATGTACCGTCACGCAATAGGCCAGCTCCAGCTCATCCAATTGATTAAACTCATAATTAACCAGACGATTTTCGTCAAAGAGTACGGAGAGCTGCTGCTGCTGGAAGTCAATGGCGTGGACTGAGCCAATGTCGCCATTAAAAACCCCCTCCCCCCGTTCATCTTGTCCCTGGGAATCGATGATAATCCATTGTAGAGAATAATTATTTTTGATTTGCATGACCTTGTCTCCAACTCGATACAGCTTTCCGCCATATTCCTTTTCAGCCTTCCATTTTTCCGGTGGGTTTAAGGATTGCTGCAGGGCTTTGTTCAGATTGATCATACCCACCTCACCCTTTTTCATGGGCGACAGCACCTGAATATCCTTCAAGGGATCAAAGCCATAATGCCTTGGCAGCCGTTCCTTTACCAGCTGAACCAGTGTTTGTAAAAGGACTTCTTTATTATTTCGGCCAATAAAATAGAAATCTTTATCCTTTACATTACATTGGGGAGGATCGCCCTGGTTAATGCGATGGGCATTAACGACAATCATGCTTTCCCGGGCTTGTCTAAAAATTTCTGTCAACCGGACCACCTGAATAATCTTACTTTCGATTATGTCCCTTAATACATTGCCCGCCCCCACAGAGGGAAGCTGATCAACGTCTCCTACCAAAATTAGGCGAGTTCCCGGCCGGATAGCCTTTAACAGGCTATGCATCAATAAAATATCTACCATGGACATTTCATCAACAATAATGACATCGGCCTCAAGGGGGTCCTCCTCATTTTTTTGAAAGCTCATTTCCTGTTCTTCATCGCCATACCCTATTTCCAACAATCTATGAATGGTTTTGGCCTCTTTTCCCGTGGCCTCTGTCATTCTTTTGGCAGCCCTTCCCGTAGGGGCCGCCAGCAGTATTTTTAACTGCAGCTTTTCAAAAATCCGAATTAGCGTATTAATCGTGGTGGTCTTGCCGGTACCAGGCCCTCCGGTGATGACTGTAATGCCGTTTTGTATCGATTGCTTAATGGCTTCTTTTTGATTGGAAGCCAAAAGAATTTCCTCCTCCTTTTCTATTTTATGTAGCTCCTCATCAATATTTAAGCTGGAGGACTGGAAATTAACCTGGGCAAGCTCAATCAGTTTTTTGCATGTATAGGTCTCTGCATAGTAATAGACCATCGAGTAGATATGAAAGGTTTCGCCATTCCTTTCAAGATGAATCTTTTGTTCCAGGGTTAGATGCTGTATGGCATCCTCCACCGATTGAGGGCTTACTCCCACCAGGTCAGTCGTCCTATGGACCAAGTCTGCCCAGGGGGCATAGGTGTGCCCCTCGGTGTGAAAGCTGTTCAACAGATATTTGGTTGCTGCTAAAATACGATATTTTGAATCAAGGGGAATTCCCATGGTCTGGGCAATATGATCTGCCTTTTTAAAACCAATTCCAGTTACATCCTCTGCTAATCGATAAGGGTTTTCCTGAATCAAGGGGATTGTTTTTTCTCCATATTTTTTATAAATTTTGATGGCATAGTTGGGGGTAATACCATATTGAGAAAGAAATAATATAATCTCCCTCAGCTCCCGCTGCTCTCGAAAGGCCTCAGCAATGGAACCGGCCTTTGCTTCTCCAATTCCCGGCACCTCCTTTAGACGATGGGGCTCAGCCTGTAAAATATCAAAGGTTTCCAAACCAAAATAATCTACAATTCTCCTGGCCATCTTTTCTCCGATTCCATGGATCATACCAGATGATAAATAGCTGATCATCCCCTCTATGGTGGAGGGCTTCACCGGCTTATATTCCTGCACCTCCAGCTGTCTGCCATAGCTGGGGTGCATGGTCCACCTACCCTTTACAATGAGGTCCTCCCCTTCCCGGAGGGCAGGCAGGATTCCAACGACGGTGATATCCTCTTCCGCCGCAGACAAAATCCCTACCGTATACCCATTGGATTCATTTTGATATATCACTTCAACTAGTTTTCCTTCTACCTCTATCAGGGTTCTCACCTCTTAAGCAATTGTTAATAGTAATATTATACCATAAAAGTTAGCTGAACATAATAAAGACCCTATTCCATCACGAATAGGGTCTTTATAAATCATCCAAGGGATATCTTATTGTCCCAGGGCCTCTCTTCTAAGAATTTCTGCCTTGTCAGTTTTTTCCCAGGGTAGGGCCAAATCGGTTCTTCCAAAGTGTCCGTAGGCTGCAATTTGTTTATAAATTGGCCTTCTCAAATCTAAGTCTCGAATAATGGCCGCTGGTCTTAAATCAAAGTGTTTCCTCACCAGTTCAACCAGCAATCCCTCATCCACCTTTCCTGTACCAAAGGTTTCTACCAATACCGATACAGGCTGGGCCACCCCAATGGCATAGGCCAGTTCAATTTCACATTTATCGGCAAGGCCTGCAGCCACGATATTTTTTGCTACATACCTGGCAGCATAGGCAGCAGAACGATCCACCTTTGTTGGGTCCTTCCCAGAAAAGGCACCGCCGCCATGACGGGCATAGCCGCCATAGGTGTCAACAATAATCTTTCTACCGGTTAACCCGGCATCACCCTGGGGTCCACCGATTACAAACCGGCCCGTCGGGTTAATATAATACTTGGTATTTTCGTCCAGCAAACCAGCCGGCACCACCTGATTGATCACATGCTTGATTAAATCCCTTTCGATGGTTTCCTGGTCTACCTCAGGGCCATGCTGGGTGGAAATAACAATTGTGTCAATACGCAGGGGCTTATCGCCATCATACTCTACAGTCACCTGGGTTTTTCCATCAGGTCTTAAATAATCAAGGGTACCATCCTTGCGTACATCAGAAAGTCGCTTTGAAAGCTTATGGGCCAAGGAAATTGGTAAAGGCATCAATTCAGGTGTTTCATTGCAGGCAAAGCCAAACATAATCCCTTGATCACCAGCACCGATGGCCTCCAGTTCATCTACCATTTGCCCCTTTTTTCTCTCTAACGCCTCATCAACCCCCATGGCAATATCAGAGGACTGCTCGTCAATGGCTGTTAAAACGGCGCAGGTATCGCAGTCAAAGCCAAACTTTGCACGGGTATAGCCAATTTCTTCAATTGTCTTTCTAACTACCTTTGGAATATCAACGTAGCAATCGGTGGTGATTTCACCGGCCACCAGAACCAATCCAGTGGTAACAGTGGTTTCACAAGCAACTCTGGCCTTTGGGTCCTTTTCAAATATTGCATCTAATACTGCATCAGAAATTTGGTCACAGATCTTATCTGGATGTCCTTCTGTCACTGACTCTGAAGTAAATAGTCTTCGTGCCATTAAAAATTACCTCCCTTTTCCTAATGTTATCAGGCTATCTGTATAATCGAGCTTCCTGAGCGTGAAGGTTTTCTGTACTAATATACCCATCCATGCCAGGAAAATATGCTGATCTGAAATAGGAATAATTGATTGCAATAAAAAAACCTCTTTCAAGAAGAGGCATATCAACTATATATGCTTACCTCATCTTTCAGAATCAGAATCTGTGGGAATTAGCACCGTACGCTACGGTTGCCGGGTATCATCGGGCCCTTCCCTCCACCACTCTTGATAAGGCATCAAGATTTTTATTTAATTGAATTACTAACTCATAATATCATTGAGTTGTATATCTGTCAACATATTTTTTACTAATATGAAACTTTTAAAAAAGCTTGTATTTTCATCTAACCTGCTTCTAAATACTTGTAATAACATAGCTCAAGGTAAACATAATGCTGCCCGCTACGACGGTGCCCAGGGCGATGGCCGGAAAGGCTATTTTGATAGGAATATTAAATATTGTGGCGGCCAGGCACCCTGACCATACCCCGGTGGTTGGTAATGGGATAGCAACAAACAATACCAGGCCCAGGGCACTGTAACGTTTAATTTTATCGCTTTTCTTAATGGTCCTTCGTAAAATTCGGTTCACCAGATTTTTAAAGGGCTTTAAATCTCTAAAGAATAATACAACAGGCTTTAGAAAAAATAACAGAAAAGGTACAGGAATTAAGCTGCCCAGAACCCCCAATAATGTTGCATGTAAAGGATGCATTCCTAAGGAAACCCCCAGTGGGATCGCTCCCCTCAGCTCTGCCAAGGGCATGGCGGCAACCAGCAGCACCATCAGTTCTCGGGTTATCACCTCAAATATTTTTCCCATCAGTTCACCTCAATTCTTCTGTATTACCATTATATCATATATTTTGAAAAAGATTCCTTAGAGGATGGTCTGTTATTTTTAGGAATTTTGTATAATTTTAACTTAAATCTATTGTTTATTAAATGTAATCATTGGTATAATAACATTACATTTAGCTGCATGTTTTCTTTAGACAGCACTTATTGGTTAAGGGGGGCAGAGTATGGATAAAGTGAAGATGCTAAAAAACGAGATTGAATCTTTAAAAGCTCATCTGCGACACCTTATGGAGGAGAAAGCCGACAAACAGAAAATCTTAAAGCTTAATGGCCAGATAGACGACTTAATTAACCAGTTCCACGAATTAAGTAAGAAATCATAGTAAAAACAAAACCTTCGGATGTTCACTTCACACTGAAGGTTTTTTTTTGACCGATCATTAGGTTGATCAAAGGAATACTGAGACTCGACAGGGCCTTTGTGATATATACTCCCTTACCTGACCAAAGCCACGTATTGTTCTGCTCATCTTATGATAGCAGACTTAAAAGGGTGAATCAATGGACAGGGGCTTTTTTTCTGCAAAAAACTATAGGCCCTGATTATCAGGCCTATAGAAGGAGGAGGGGGAATAGAATATATTTCAATATTGAGGGTCTTTCTGCTTTTCATCTCGTCCGTTAAAATCCAGTAAAATATAAAGAGCAATTAAAAATACAATAAAAATTATTTTCATTTATACCACCACCGAAATTTTTCCAAGACTATAATTAGAGTCTACCATAGTTTACAAGAAAAAACTGCTTTGTAATACACTTTTAACATAAGTGAAAAATATGTAATATTCACTTAGCACACCATTGCAATTCCCTATTAGTTGATTTCTTCACAAAACCAATAACAGTTTTTTTCTCTTCCCCCTTATGATAATATGATTGGGTCGTTTACCAAAATCTTCTCATTTATGTTAAAGCTTGTAAAGGGGTCTCTGGTACTAAATGACAAAATCTTCGAAAAAATTTACATAAAAAAATCAGCGAAGGTCTTCGCTGATTTTTTTCTTAGTATCCTATATCCTTTCTGGTTAAGGGTTCCTGAATAAAATAATGAGACATCAGGGTTTCCCTTACACTTCCGTCTACATAAATCTGAACCTGTTCAATACCTTCCAGCTCTGTTAAAGAAAGAATCATCTGGGTCAAAATCGAGGTTTCCTGCAGAGAACCTCCATGGAGTTTATCTCCGGCTAAATTAACATAGGCTGTATTTTCAGCAGTTTCAACACTTAAAACCTTGATTTCTTCTAGGGACGTTGTGATTCCCTCCTCCTGGGGCTGCTTTTGGAGCTCTGCTAAAACCACTTCCTCCAAGGGTTTTTCCCCCACCAGCACTTCTCTCTTGACGGCAATAGCCTTTTCTAGACTTTCATCACCAGTGGCAATATATTCTTCATTCATATAATACAGGGTTACCTCAACCTTTTCCCCCTCTGGCTTGGGATCAATAATAATATCTTGATCCTTGTCAGGGTCCTGGGGTGTTTCTACCGGCTGCCTGCCGCAGGCTGCCAATGATAAAGCCATAATTGCTATCAATAGTATGGTTATTGTTCTTTTCATTTTTTTCTCTCCCTTCCAGACTAATTGCTGCTTTGTAATAACATTATACTCAATATTTATGAAGGGCCGCTGAAGATTTGTAAAGATTCTATGAAGGAAGGCTAAAGGAACCTTTAGGAATGTGGATTGAAAAAATCGTTCCTTCTCCAGACTCGCTCTCAACACTGATTTTCCAGTGATGTACATCAAGTATTCTCTTGACCAGAGAAAGTCCAATGCCTGCTCCCCCTGTATCTCTGGAGCGGGAAACATCGGATCTATAAAATTTTTCGAAAATTGCCTCTCGATCTTCCCTACTTATTCCAACACCATTATCGGCGATCATTAAATGAAGACCATCTCGATTGATTTTATGAGAGATCCTTACAATTTGATGGGCCTTTGATATATCTCGATATTTGATGGCATTATCCATCAGATTGATAAAAACCTCCTGTATTCGATTGGGATCACACTGAACATAAACTGATTGAGGTAGGTCTATCGTGACGGCTACTGCGGTTTGTTGAATCAGCGGCCTTAAAATTTTTACTGTATCGGCCAATAAAAGATTTATATCTATTTCTTTAACTTTGATTCCCTGCTCCTCTAGCTTTGTCATGGTCAATAGGGATTGAATCAAGCTTGTTAACCGATCAATTTCTGAATCCATATCCTGTAAATATTCTCGATAAATAGCCAAATCATCTTCACCATAAAGTAAGGAATCAATTAGGGCCTTCATGGAAGCCAAAGGAGTCTTTAATTCATGGGACACATCGCCTATAAATTGGGTTCTACCCTGATCTATACGATATAGCTCCTGGCTCATTTGATTAAAATTATCTGCCAGTCTTCCCAATTCGTCCTTTGATTTGATTTGTACGGTTTCTCCCAATTGTCCCTGACCAATCCTTTTAGCCGCCTTGGAAAGGGCCGCAATAGGAGCCGCCATTCGACTACTGGCTATAAAGGCTGCCAGCCCCCCCACCAGGGCAGCAGTAAATGAAACCAAATTAAGCTGTCTTCTAAAATCCCTTACCTGTTGATAAAGATCCGTAACGGCAGTGGAGATCAATACAATTCCCACCACCTGCCTTTCCCCTTCAATGGTTCTAAAGATTGGTACAGCCACCTGCAGGATGTCTTCCTGCCGTTCATAATAGCCTAGGGATTCTTGCCCATCCAGGGCTTCCCTTACTTCTTTATTGTTTATCGTCTCCCAATCCAACAGATTATAGCTATCTACCAGCACACTTCTCTGGTCATTTACAATTAGAATTCTGCCTTCTATGGACGACCCGTATTGCTTGGTAATTCTTTTTAGATATACCAGGTCGTTGATGTGGTCTCGACTTAAATTCCCAATAATATTGGCGGTTTTCAAAGTGTTCACCTGAACCTCATTAAATACGGATCGGCTCATATTTTGAACGGCCATGTAATTCACCAGCACTAAAGGAATAAGAATTAAGAGGGTATAGATGACTGTTAGCTTATTTCTGATTGAAAAGAACATGCTTAATCAATCCTTTCTAAAGTAATAGCCTACCCCCCATTTAGTTTGAATATAGGGCTGCTCCTCCTCTTCATCCTTCAGCTTTTCTCTAAGATTTTTTATATGAACATCAATTGTTCTTGTATCAAAGCAGGGCTCGTTCCAAATATACTGAAATATTTGCTCCCTGGTGAAGACCTGGCCCTTGCTTCTGATTAAAAACTCCAAGATATCAAATTCCTTGGGGGTCAGATCAATTATTTTGCTTCCAATCGTGACAGAGCGATCGATGGCATTTACCTGAAGGTTTTTTGAACTGAAGGTCACCGTCTTTTTCTGCTGTTTTTCCATTCGTCTAAAGATGGCCCTGATTCTGGCAATCAGTTCCCGGGTGTTAAAGGGCTTCGTCATATAATCATCGGCCCCCAGCTCCAGGCCTAAGATTTTATCGATGTCTGAGTCCTTGGCTGTTAGCATAATAATCGGCACCTCTGATTTTTCCCTAATCCTTCGACAAAGGCTGATTCCATCGATTTTAGGCAGCATAAGATCTAGAATAACGATATCAAAATCCTTATTCTGGAGAGTGTCCCAGGCCGCCTCCCCGTCATAGGCTGTGGAAACTTGAAAGCCTTCCTGCTCGAGGCTTTTTTTTAGCCCCTTTACCAACAGCTTTTCATCATCAATAATTAATACCTGCATTCAACCACCTCGTTAAGATAATCCCATGACCTCTTCAAAGGCCTCCAATAGATGCTCTAGCTCCAATTGTCCCTCATTAAGGCCTCGAGCCTTGATTCCAGTATAGATTTTAAGCTTCGGCTCGGTTCCTGAGGGTCTCAAACACACCCAGCCCTCGTCCTCCAGCTTAAACTTTAAGACATTTTCCCTAGGCAACTCAATGGTGTAGTGGCGGCCTGTAGCAAAATCATAGGCCTCCCCCTTTAAATAATCCTCTAAAACCTGTACCTCTCTCCCGTGTAATTCCCTAGGCGGATTAACCCTTAAATTCTCCAGGGTTTCTTGTATCTTTTCAATTCCTTCCTTCCCCTTCAGGGTAATGGATTTTAGTCCTTCTAAATAATAGCCATGGCGTTGGTAAAGCCTTTCAAGGGCTTGGTATAAATTTAGTCCCAGGGTATGATAATAAGCGGCCATTTCACAGATTAGCATGGAAGCCACCACTGCATCCTTATCTCTGGCATGGGTTCCTGCCAAATAGCCATAGCTTTCCTCGTATCCAAATAAATATTGATATTCACCGGTTTCCTCAAAATCTTTAATTTTAGCACCAATATACTTAAAGCCCGTAAGGGTATTCAAAGTAGCCACACCATAGGATTCAGCAATGGCTGCCCCCATTTCACTGGTCACAATGGTTTTAATAATGACACCATTTACAGGCAATGTTTTCTTTTCTTTAAGGCCCTTTAATATATAATCCACCAGCAGGGCACCAATCTGGTTTCCGCTTAAGACAATAAATTCCCCGGTCTGATCCTTTACCACAGCCCCCACTCGATCACAATCGGGGTCAGTACCAATGATTAATTCCGCCCCTGCCCTTTCAGCCAGTCCGATGGCCAGCTTAAAGGCTTCCCTTTCCTCAGGATTGGGATATTTCACAGTAGAAAAATTAGGATCGGGACATTCCTGCTCTAAAACTCCGTATACCTGTTGAAAGCCTATTTCCTTTAATACCCGCTTCACCGGCAGATTACCGGTGCCGTGAAGGGGTGTGTAGATAATCTTCAGGCTTTGGCCTGCTTCTTGAATCGACTCCGACCTTAGGGACAGTGACTTGACAGCTGCAATATAGTCATCCTCAAGGCCTTTTTCAATATATTGAAAGAGTCCCAGCTTCTTCGCTTCTTCAAGGGCCATGGCATGTATTTCGTGGTATTGGTTCAGGCGATTTATTTCATTGGAGATTTCCTTTGCACGCTGGGTTGCCACCTGGGCACCGTCATCCCAGTATACCTTATAACCATTATAATTAGAGGGGTTATGACTGGCAGTAATCATTATTCCCGCTGTTGCCCCCAGGGCCCTGACAGCATAGGATAATAAGGGAGTGGGAACCAAGCGCCTGAATACATAGGCCTTGATCCCATTGGCCGCCAGCACACAAGCTGCCTCTTCACTGAATTCCCTAGACATATGCCTGGAATCATAGGCGATAGCTACCCCCTTTTTGGAGACCACCTTGCCAAAGGAAAGAATGTAATTAGCCAGGCCCTGGGTTGCCTTACGAACGGTGTAAAGATTCATTCTATTGGTTCCTGCCCCTAAAATTCCCCGTAGGCCGGCAGTACCAAATTCCAAATCCTTATAAAAACGATCTTCAATTTCCTGATCCTGCCCCCTGAGGGCCCTTACCTCTTCCCTGGTCAATTCATCAAAATAATCATCCTGTAACCAGCTTTCATAATTTTTAATGGTTTTTAAATCCATGGATGCTCTCCCTCCCGATTTGCTTCATTCCCAAATATAATATATTCATTGAATACCTTAAAATTTAAGTATTCCCTTCCGCTTTAAATAACCTTGCCCCTTATTAATAACCAGCTTTAATTCCTTAATGTCCAATAGATAGCATAAAACACCATAGAGGAATCCACCTGCTAGGATAACAAGGGTCAGGTAAATGACACCTGTTGAAAATCCTAATTCAATCCCCCTCCAAACCAGGGGCTTAAACAACCATAGAGTCAGTCCCATGACCCCAGATGCCAGGGATATTTTCAGGGCAGTTTGTAGAAGATAGCTTCCCTTAATGGTCCCTAGCTTTTTTCTTAATACGATCATCATTAAAAGGGCCGACACCAGTGTTGCAATGCTGGTTGCCAGTGCGAGGCCGCTATGCTCCAGGTATCTGATTAAAATCAAATTCAGCGTAACATTGATGAAAACCCCCATTACCCCGATCAGCATGGGGGTCTTGGTATCCTTTATGGAGTAGAACATTTTACTGGCCATTTCCCTGATACCGATCCCGGTTAACCCAATGGAATAAAAAATAAAGGCCATGGAGGTCATTGCAGTGGCGGTTTCATCAAACATGCCCCTCTCAAAAAACAGCTTTACTAAAGGCTGTGAAAGGACAAAGACACCAACCGTTACAGGTATTGTTACCAGTAAAATGAAATTAATGCCATAGGACATGATCTCCTTCATTCCAGTATAATTCCGGTGGGAAAATTCCTTTGTCAGCATGGGAAAGAAAATACTTGAAACTGTTAATATAAACACGCCCACAATAACTTCTTCAAGCTTTGAGGCATAGCTTAGACTGGAAAGGCTGCCGGGCTTCAATTGAGAAGCCAGATTGGTGTCAATGACAGTGTTAATTTGCTGAACTGTTGTTCCAATCATAACCGGAACCGCAAGGCCAAGGGTTTTTTTCAGATAGGGGCTTTGAAAGCCGGTACGCCAGCTGTGTTTATATTTCATTTTTAACAGAAATAGTATCATAATTAATAATTGTATACCATAGCCCACCACCATGGCAGTCATAAGACCTTCAATTCCCTTGATTCCGGCAAACAACAGCAGAAACCCAACTACCACAATATTAAGGGGTATCCCTGAAGCTGCCGGAATGGTAAATTGCTCATGATAATGCATATAAACGGTGATGACGGAGGTAATCATGACAAAGATAATCATGATAAATCCAACCCGAAACAGTTCCACGGCTAAAGAGACCTGTTCTCCCGAAAAACCCGGGCCCAAAATTTTTACGGCCCAGGGCGAGATAATCCAAATGACTAGGGTCAATAGAACCGTAAAAATTCCTGCGGTGTTCATCATTAGACCTGCAAACCCCTGAAGCTCACCTTTTCCCTTTTTTTCATTTATCTCGCTAAAAATGGGCAGTAGCGTCGTGAGTATGGCACTATTGAGTATACTGATAAAAATTCCAATTCCCTTATATACAAGATAATAGGTGTCAGTGGTCTCGCCAGAGCCATATACAGCAGCAATCAATATTTCACGAAAAAAGCCCATGGCCTTGCTGGCTAAGATAAAAGCCATTACAATAACGGCCGATTTCGCAGCCCGTCCACTTTTTGACATAGGTCATCTCTTCCTCTATTGGATCCCTCAGGATCAATTTTATTCACTCAGTTGATATAAAATGTCTTTTATTACCACATTCCGTTCCCTGGTAAGGTCAATTTGCCAGGGATTTACCCGCTGCCCCCTTTTCCTGCATTAAGTAAAAGTTCGAGATCCCTGGGGAGTGTCTACCATTGCAAAGGTTAAATCTGCACTACAGGCGACCTCATTGTCTACCAGGGCCTTAGCCCTTGCCTTTGCGATTCCCTTACGCATGGCTGTAATTTCAACTTCAAGTCTTAAGATATCTCCTGGTACCACCTGTCTCCTAAATTTACATTGATCAATTCCAGTAAATAGCCCCAGCTTTCCTTTGTTTTCTGCCTGCCCCATGCAGGCAACGGCTGCCACCTGGGCCAGGGCCTCAACAATTAAAACCCCCGGCATAATTGGAATTCCAGGAAAATGCCCTTGAAAGAAAGGCTCGTTAATCGTAACATTTTTAATCCCTACAGCCCTTTTACCCGGCTCCATTTCTAAGATTTTATCCACCAATAGAAATGGATAACGATGGGGTATTATACTTTGTATTTCCATATTATTTAACAACATAATTGTATACTCCTTCCATGATAACGCGGCTCTTTATATATTGTTTACGAATGACAATAAAGCCTGTCATTATTTATTTTATCCTACTTTCCACAGGGATACAATTATTAAACAGCAATTCTTTTTAAAGCAAAGGGCATCATAGCTGATTGTGACAATAGTCAGCTATGATGCCCTTCTTTTTTAATATGAGACTTAAACAGCTATCTTTTTATTCCTGTCCTTCATAGGATGGACGCTGATAAAAGGTAGATAACTGCTGATATAATTGTTTGGCAAGACCGAGTCCCTCACCCTGTACCAATTCCTGAGACAACGCTTCATCATACATTGATTCATATATTTCCCTAGCCTGACTTTTTTCTGAATCCACAGGAACGGTGGCCCGCATCTGTTTAAGCATTAGGTTGACCAAAATGCTTTCAAATTCCTTACAGGCCTTCAGCAGCTCCTCGGGTTGTTCCTTTAAATTTTGATCACTTTTTACCGATAAGGATTGATTTATCCAATTAATATTATTAATTTCCATCTACTCCACCTGCCTATTCAAGTCTGTTTCAGGCCTATCGTTTCAGATTATTGGCAATGCCCAACATTTCATCACTGGTTTGAATCGCCTTTGAATTGATCTCGTAGGCTCTTTGGGCGGTAATCATTCTAACCATTTCATCCACCAGCTGTACATTGGAGGTTTCAAGATATTGCTGTAAAATCTCACTGGTACGCTCTTCACCCTCCATGGCGATTTCTTCACCAGATGCCACGGTGGTCTTGTAGAAGTTTTTACCTACTGCCTCTAAGCCTTCAGGGTTAATAAATTTCACCAGCTTTAATCTTCCTACTTCTACAATTTCACCTTCTTGATTTTTGGCGGTAATTAGTCCGTCTGAGGCGATATTGATATCACTCATGTTTTCATCAAAAACAATGACATCGTCAAAATCGCTCAACACAAAGTACCCATCGGATGTCACCAAGGTCCGATCAGTATCTTCAACACTTAGCTTAAAGTTTCCATCTCGAGTATACAGCAGTTCCCCATTGGGGCCTTCAATGGCAAAAAATCCATCCCCGTTAATGGCTACATCCAATGGGCTTTCTGTTCGCTCCATACTTCCCGTTAAGAAATTTCTTGAGGTGGCCACCGGCATGACTCCGTGCCCCACCTGTAAATTGACCGGCTTACCTACACCATCATTTAAATCGGCCCTGCCCAAGGTGGCATATAATAAATCCTTGAACTCAACCCTTTGCTTTTTATAGGAGGTTGTATTGACATTGGCCAGGTTGTTTGATATGGTATCAATATTCAACTGCTGAGCCTTCATCCCCGAAGCGGCTGTCCATAACGCTCTCATAATCTTACTCCTCTCTTATGGCTATTTATCAAATGCTATGCTATATTTCCATTACCCCAGGGCCTAATACCCTTGTTATTTCGTTCAATTTTTTAAACCTTTCCGATATCATTTACTGCCCGCTGTAGAATTTCATCGTAGGCCCTTACAACCTTTTGGTTGGATTCATAGGTACGATAGGCACTGATCATCTCAACCATTTCCCTTATGGGATTGACATTGGAGGCCTCTAAGTATCCCTGAAATACTTCGCCCTGGAAGGGTCTAATCTCTGCTTCTGTATTGGGGGCCATGTAGTAATGACCTTCACCATGCTTTCTGATGTCTCTTTCATTGACAATATCGATAAGGGCCACCCGATCAACGACCTGCCCATTGACCAAAATCTCTCCCTGCTCACTCAGGATAAAATCCTGACCTGCAACAGGAATTGACCAGCCCTGCTCATTTAAGAGATAGTAGCCTTCTGAATTAATAATTTCACCTGCATCATTTAAAGTAAAGGCTCCATCTCTGGTATAAAAGCGTTCTCCCTGTTGATTCATTACCTGGAAAAAGCCCCTTCCCTTAATGGCAAAATGAAGTGGGTTGCCTGTTTCTTCAAGGCCTCCCTGGGAATAGTTGGCCTCTATCATATTGAGGCGAAGTCCACCATTAATGGTACCAATTACATTGGGCCCACCCCGGGTAAGAAGGTTGGCAATGGCCTGTCCATTGACTACAACCTGCCCTCCTGGGCTGATTTCAAAGGGCTGTTGCCCTACATTAACAGGATTCCCACCGTTATCTAATATGAGATAACCATAGGTCGTATCAATATTTCCATCAATATCCCTGCTGTAGGTTCTTAAATACCCTTCTGGGTCAACAGCAAAATAGGTTTCCCTGTTATAGCTGGTTCCATTGGGAGTTTGGGCAGCAAAAAAACCATTATCCGCCGTTAGCTGATAAGCTTCTCCTTCCCTTACAGCAGAAACCCCAGCAGTATAATCAAAGGTTTCTACAGGCAGCTTCCCGTTAATTTTATGAAGCAGCACCTCAGGAAAGGTCTCTGTTACCACCACATCCCTTTTAAAGCCTGTGGTATTGACATTAGCCATATTGTTGGAAATGACATCAATTCGTTTTTCTGTTGTCTGCATCGCCGAAACGGCAGTGTATAATCCTCTTAGCATTTAACCACCTCAAATTATCTTCTCTATAGTATATCGGCTTTTTTATTGAATTCTTTGAGGATATTCTTTAATTTTTCCAATCTAGTGCTGAATACCTATTAAGCTCTTTTTCATCGGTATTTTGTTCTGGAAACCTGCATACCATGTTCTAATATATGCAGCGAGTCTAAGGCCTTTCCCGTTCCCTTTGCCACACAAGAGACCGCATCCTCTGCAATGTAGACGGGAATTCCCGTGCGCTTCTCAATGAGCTTGTCAAGGCCCCACAGCAGGCCGCCGCCACCGGTCATAATAATTCCCTGATCAGCAATATCTGCCGCCAGCTCAGGGGGAGTCCTTTCCAATACACTATGGACGGCGTCGGCAATGGAGGTCACTGATTCCTCCAGGGCCATTTGCATTTCAGAGCTGGTAATTTTAATATTGACCGGTAAGCCCGATACTAAATTTCTTCCTCTTACCTCCATAGCTGCCTCTTCTTTTCTTGGATAGGCGGTACCAATATTAATTTTTAAATCCTCTGCTGTTCTTTCACCAATCATGATATTATGCTTTTTACGCATATATCGAATAATGGCTTCATCAAATTTATCACCGGCAATCTTAATCGAGGTACTGACGACAATTCCCCCCAGGGAGATGACGGCAATATCTGAGGTTCCGCCTCCGATGTCTACCACCATATGTCCATTAGGCTTGGAAATATCCAGGCCTGCCCCAATGGCGGCTGCAATTGGCTCTTCAATAATATAGGTCATTCTAGCTCCGGCTTCGTTGGTAGCATCGATTACTGCTCTTTTTTCAACCTCGGTTACACCGCTGGGTACACAGACAATAATTTTGGGTTTAAAGAAAAGTTTTCTGCCAACGGTTTTGTTGATAAAATACTTTAACATTCTTTCGGTCATTTCATAGTTGGAAATAACACCGTCCTTCAAAGGTCGAATGGCTACGATATTTCCTGGCGTTCTCCCAAGCATTTTTCGAGCCTCATGGCCTACTGCTAAAATTCGATTAGTATTATTATCAATGGCCACAACGGAAGGCTCCTGTAGCACAATACCCTTTCCTTTTACATAAACCAAAACACTCGCTGTACCTAGGTCAATACCAATATCCGATCCAAATCCAAACATGAATTTCCCTCTCTTTCAATATTGTTTATTTTAAAAGACATAGTCCTGTGTCTAAGTCAATTCCAGAATTTTAGTGTCCTTTCAGCAATAAAAACGAAATTCATTCCTAAAACGACATTCAACTATGATAACTTCTATATATTTGTAAAAATCCCTTTATTTTTTTGAAACTTAAATTATTAAAAATGGAATGTAAAACCCTTGAAGGAAGGCAGAATTTATTTCGAAGGACAAAACATAAAATAAGATGGCTCAAACAGGAGCCACCTCATATATACATATTGAATTAAATACTGAACCTTTTAATATTAGACCAAGAAAATACTATCTATTGCTTATGGCCATAATTTTGGCTCGTCTACCGGTGCCAATGATCAAATACTCTGTAAAATCTCCAGAAGGATATTGCGGATAGTAATCATCCATATAGGTAATATTACCTTGTACTTTTACAATGCTGTAATCTTTAATCATATTTTTGCTGGTAAACTCTTCAAAGCCTATCCCTGAATGGAACATAACAGTTTCTAAATCCAGATCCTGCTTTGCTTCATCAGCATTGTATGTTTCTAGTTTTTTAATCACAATTTCTTTAAAACCTTTATCCTGTTGATAAATATTTTTAGAATTCTCTATTAGAATTTTTAAATCAGTAAATAGTTCTTTATCAATCAACTCATTCCAATGATCAAATTCACCAGTAATTTCTGCTAAATAATAATTACATACTGTTATTTCATAATTATTTTTTGGCTCTTCCTCTACAATAAACAGTCGTTCGTCTTTACTTATTGGATTTTGAAAATTTACCTGTATATCCTTTTTGTTATTTCTAAATAGTGCAAAGCCTGCTAAAATCACTAAAAAAACTATTGTTAATGAGATAATTTTCTTTGAAAGCATTGTATTCCTCCATTCAATAAAATGAAAAGTTGTTCTGTTTTCATGATGCTTCCAGTATACAAATTTATCATTTTGAAGACTAATATAATTAGATGACTCTCGTATTGAAGAAAAATCTTTTTTGTAGAGCCTATCTTTACTATAGCTATATATATATCCATATTGTGGAGTTAAAAACATAATAGCATCGTCACTTAAAATAGTCGAGTCAATTATGTCTACTCCCGATCTAATATTTTCAATTAGATATCGCTCAATAATTTCGTTGTTCTGAATTGAATACACTTTTCCACTATCTTCAATGGGGTATTCATAAGCATACTCTGATGTGATTAGAAAATGATTCGTTCCAGTAATATGCATCGACTTATTATCAATAGTATATTTGCCTAATATATCGTCATCCTGTAGTGAATACTTTAAAATGTAATATTTTTCACATTCTTCTAAGTATTCATTGTTAGGCTCTAGCAGTTGGTAATATATTACTTCTTCAGTGCCCCCAGCATATACAACAACTTGACCAGTATATTTTCCATCACTTGAAAATCTATAGCTAGCTGACGCAATAGTATCAATCATATCAGTAGAAGGATTAATTCTAAGTAAATTACTTTTTCCATAAATGTTATAATTTAGTAATATGTTTTCTTTTGAATTATATAAGTACGGCATTCTTTCACAAAAATCCTCATATAGAATTTTTTCATGGTCCGGTGAGATTTCTTTCAATATAAAATACATGCCATCCCCCTTAGAGGATAGCATATTTTTATTTACAATTTCTAGTATTATAACAGAATTACCTAAACTTTTCATTTGAGTCATAATAACATTTGTTTTAGAATTATATATTTCCCGATGAGTTTCCCCTGTAGGAGGAACTAAATATAACCTAACCGTATTATCAAATGTACCATAAATCAACCCTTCCTCAAATTTACCTGCAAAGATAATATGTTTCTCTTCTAAAGAAGGCTCAATCTCTATTACATTTTCAATAAAACCTGGTGATTTTATTAATGAAGCATGTATTAAAACACTAAATAATATACATAGCATTAAAGATCCAAACAAAAGAAATTTTTGAGATTTTTTTGTTCTGATTACCATATAATTGCACTTCTCCAATGTGCTCTATTAGCATTATATAAATCTGTACGTTCATACCATCTGTTGCCTAGACCTGGTCCATATGGATCTGTAATTCTTACTCTATCGCTATGTCTCAAATCCATACCACTTACATTAACAAAGTGTCCACTGGATCTATATGGAAATGCACTAACTTCTCTTGTGTCTATATCTAATACAGCAGGCATATTATTATTTAATCCCCATAACAACTTATCAGTCCAATCTGCCTTTTGAGTAAATGAATAATATACATAGTTTTTTCCAGTAAGTGTTCGTAATTTTTCTGCAATAACAGTCATATCAGTTCCACTTGTAGTTGTACCTAATAGCTTTGCATAGTTGGACTGACTTTCCGAACTTCCCTTTATAAATTGAACAACTTGTTTAACAGTTGCAGGACCGCACCAATAACTTGTTTCTTGTTGATATACGGGAACATTTAATGTTATAAATGGAGCATCCGGATCATATAGTATGCTAAAATCTCTCTTTTCCATTTCTTTAAATTTTTGATTAAGAATATGTGCATCCTCAGGTGTCATAATATAAGGATTGGCACCTTCATCAAGAGATAAGTCTCCATTTACATCTTCATTTGAAGAAGCATAAGAAAAGTTTGCTAAAAATGCAATACAGATAACTGTAAGTATAATGTTAGTTATTACCCTATTTTTTCTCATAATAAAACCTCCCCTTAAATTAAAATGCCGAAATTTAAAAACAGATTAATATTATAAGCATCACTAAGGTGATTTTTTTAAAAAATATTTAAAACTATTCATAATCTCACCCCCCTAATAAGTTAATAACTATACTTGAGAAAAAGTGCTGTAAAAATTTTACATGGACAGGATGCAGTACCCCTAGGATACTTTCATCACTTTGAAAATTTCATTCAATGTCATTTGCTCTTTAGCTTTTTCATAGATCCAAGTAATCTGCTCTTTTTTAATCTGCTTCTGGACTTGTCTCGACCCTTTGGAGAAACTGTATTCCTTACTCTGGGTCATACAATATAAATGGGTTAAAGCAATTAGCGCCAAAAGCTTATCAATGGATTCTGTAGATCTGACCTGGTATTTATTGAGTCCCAAATTGTTTTTAGCTTCTCTGAAAAAAATCTCTATGGGCCACCTCTGACTGTAGTATTCCAGGATTGTCTTTGTCTCTAATTCTGGATTAGTTGAGAGGAATGCCCGGAGGGCTTTGGGGTGATTAAAAGCATCTTTAGGCCAACACATTAAAACAACAGCATTCTCTATCCCATTTAAGGCTCCTTCATATCGATAAACCCAGTCATCTATGCTGTTTACGGTCACGGAGCAAACGTCGCTTTTTTCTATGTACTGGGTAAAATCTTTTATTTTGATTCTAACTCCTTTAGGATAGATGATTCTGTTTGTTTTCAAGGCACCAATGAGATGGTACCCTCTTTTGAAGTGGGCTTGAATGACTTTTTCATTGGTAAACCATGAATCACATAACCCATAGGCTCCTCCTACTGGTATTGGAAGATTTTCTACCAGTTCACATACCATTTCAATTTTGCTTTTGACGTCTTTGACATATCTTTCGATATGATAGATAAAAGACTTTTTACAACAGGAGAGCATCACACAAAGCATTTGGTGTCCATAGACCTGCTTTCTTTTTAGGTGAGAATGATGAAAACCAGCGGCTTCAATAGGACGAATCGCCTGTAACGAAGGCTTTGTCTTTTCAACAATGGTATCATCAAAAATCACGAAGAAAGGCTCTTGAGTATCCTTTGAGAGCTTAAAAATCAGGCTAAGGACTGATTTCTTAATGGCCTGCCACATAAAAGCATGATTCCATTTTCCCTGGCTTAAGAATTTGCCTAAAGACGTTCTGTGACAGGCAGAGAGACTTAAGGTGGCCAAATCAGAGATTGTTCCACGATACCCCTTTTGAACAGCAGCAGTCATAAACTCAAGGATATGGATAAAATTAGGCTTCGTAAAAAACAAAGAGAAATTAAGCCCAATTAAAAACTGGTATATGGGAGACTTTTTTGCTATGATGTATTTAGAAGACATTTACTTCACTCCTGTGTATGGTTTTGGGTTAGAGCTTAACTAATATCACAGAATTGAAGTTTTGTCTTCATTTTTTATGAAATTTTTATGATTGGAAATTATTTGAATGAAATTTTCTCATTCATAGTTAATAAGTATAAAATTTTGAATAGATAGCAGTAATAGACGTCTTCATATATAATTATATTTGCTCTTTATTAATTGATAAGAGAAACCAAAACTCCAGTATAATCCAATAAATACATAAATTAACTATAATTAAATTATATATTATGATTTTTCTAAATACAAGTCCCAATTTATATGTAAAGAAGTTTAGTGACACGTTATTGCTAATTATACATAGTTGTAATTAGTAATAATTAGATAAAATATTTTAATTCTAATTGTTTGTAACTTTCCATTCCATTTAAATTTCTTTCTTAATTTATATCATGTTTATATAAATAGTATATATATAATTTTAGAACAAATTTTGTACTTTTTCAAAAAATATCAAGAGACCCTCTTATGGCTAAGAAGGTCTTTTTTACTGGTTAGTTTATCGTGCTCTCTATTCATTTCCTGCTCTGTACTTTAGCTTTGTTGCTCTTCCACCTCGAATATGTCTTTCAGCCTTATTAATATCAAGAATTTGCTTTACTTGATTGGCCACCAGAGGGTTTATCTTAGGAAGTCTTTCTGTTACATCTTTATGTACGGTACTTTTACTTACTCCAAATACCCGTGCTGTATGCCTGACTGTAGCTCCTTCGTTAATGATGAAATAGGCAATCTCCAATACCCGTTTCTCAATATAATCCTTCAAACCTTTAACCCCCCTCTATTAAAGTGTCTTAATAATTCATATGAGGGAAGGGGCTATTTTAGAATTAAGTTTTCTGGAAAATACAGCCTTTCTTTTCAATTGACTGAAGACAATTGGCTTTATTCGGCAAAATACAGTATATGTGAGCTAGTTTTTCGGTAAATACAGCTGTGGATCAACCGTACGGCTATCAACAATGACTTGGAAGTGCAGCAAAGGCCCCTCTTCTGATTTAATTGAGGCAGTTCTGCCAACACCACTAATGATTTGACCCTTGGTAACATAATCTCCCACCTGAACCATAGCATCGGTGGATAAGTTGCTGTAGCGGGTTAAAACATCTCCTTCATGGGCTAAGGTAATGGTGATTCCCATGATGGTATCATTAACCACCTCGATTACTTCACCCGGCAGGGCAGCCCTGACAGGAGTTCCCTCATCGGCAAGGATATCAACCCCCTTATGGGTGCTCCATTGATCCAGGGTTTTATGATAAACTAATCGGTCATCGGCATAGGGCAGTCCAATCCTTCCAATGACAGGCAATGCCATTACTTCAGTGATGCCACCTTGAACTGGTGCCTCATCCATGGCAGTTTCCTCTGAATCTGATTCAGTCTTTTCTTCTGAATCAGATTGAGGCTCCTCATCTGTATCAGCCTCTGGTGCTGCGGTTTTTTCCTCCTCCGCCTCATCCTTCTTTGGCGACACATTCTCAAAGGTTTCGCTGCTCTCAGGTTCTTCTTCCTCTGATGGTCCCTCCACCAAGGACTGTTCCTGGTCTACCAAGGGAGGCTCCTCTACCATTTGGGGATCCTGATTTTGATTTGATACCCATATGGCAGTGACTGCAACTATGCAGACACAGAGGAATAAAATAATATAGAAGCCCTCCTTGTCTAAAAACTGATACAATGATTTCTTTTGATTTTTCTTATTATTATCTTGGTTGTTGTCAAATGACATAAAATCCACCTCCATTTGCTATTATCACCATTTTCATGGCTTTCATACAAGGTAGGTGGATTATTTTCATTAATGAATATAGCTTTGCAGCTTACTGAGGGTCACACCAAAGTAATAATGCTTTAAAATTTCTTCATAGCTATGGCCCCTTTCGGCCATGCCATTGGCCCCCCATTGACTCATTCCTACTCCATGGCCATAGCCCCGGGTAATGAAGCAAATTTCACCGTCTCTAATTTCAAATTCAAAGTTAGCTGACCTGAGGCCGAAAATCTCTCTAATTTCTCTGCCGGTAAACTCGCCGTTGCCTATTTTTATCCTCCGAACACTTCCTCCATTGGTCCTTTCCAGAATCGATATTTGGCTGCCAAGGCTGTCAGCCTTCAGTCCCAGCTCTGCTTGCTTTTGATTAAGGGTATCAATAAATTGGGAAATATTAATCGACAGCCGATCGACTAATACTGGGGAACGCTCTTCATAGGGGCTGGAAACACTTCTTAAATAGGGCAGGGCCGATGCAAAAACATCCTCTGAATTTTCCGTCTGTCCACCACTGGTCGAATGATAGAGGGGTTCAATAGGCTTCATATCATAGGTCATAATGATCCCTCTGGTTTCTTCAACTGCCTTTTCTATTTTTGGCCAATATTGATACATCCACAGGCGACCATGACGTTCCCTGAGGACTTCCTTTGAAAGCCACTCTTGACAATGGGTATGACTGGTACACAGATCAGCCCCCGGATGGTGGGGATTATTTTTATCAGGATAGGAATTTAATTTCCAAACAGCATAGGTCCTTGCAGCCACAGCTTGGGCCTTCAAGGCTTCCAACTCAAAGGCAGCTGGCATCTCAGCAGCCACTACGTTCAATAGGTAATCCTCCAGATATAGCTCCATAATTTCTCCTGTTTCATGATTTAATACCTTCAACGCCAGATCCGATTCAACGGTTTCCTGTCTTGGCTTGTCTCTTATGGGCGCATTCAATTCACAGCTGGTGACAATTAACATAGGAATCAGCAGGGTGGTAATGATCATAGACAAAATCGCAAAAAAAATACCCTTCATGCAGCATATCTCCTTATCTTAAGACTATAATAAGGTATATGATCGCTTCGAAGGGTTTAGAACCTATTCTATTCCATCTTCTCCCTCTATTCGATAAATCCTGGCTCCTAGATTGCGCAGCTTCTCTTCTATATCTACATAACCTCTGTCAATGTGATTGGTATTGGTAATTTCTGTTTTTCCCTCTGAAACCAGGCCTGCTAAAATCAATGCAGCCCCGGCCCTCAAATCGGTTGCCTTAACCGGTGCCCCCAATAGCTTTCTCTTTCCCTCAACAACAGCACTGCGGCCTTCTATTTTGATATTGGCTCCCATACGTTCCAGCTCACGAACATGCATAAAACGATTTTCAAAAACCGTTTCAATGAAAACACTGGTTCCTTCGGCAATACTCATTAAGGCCATAAACTGCGCCTGCATATCTGTTGGGAATCCCGGGTAAGGCAGGGTTTTAATGTCAACCGCCTTTGGCCTCTCTTTTCCAATTACCCTGATGCCGCTGCCCTCTTCATAGACCTCCATATCACATTCCTTAAGCTTGGCAATAACCGGCTTTAAATGATCAGCCACAACATTATCCACCAATACATTTCCACCGGTTATAGCAGCAGCCACCATATAGGTACCTGCCTCAATTCGATCTGGTATGACGGTATGGGTAGCACCCTTTAGTTTTTTCACTCCATTGATTCGGATGGTATCGGTACCGGCCCCCATAATCTGGGCACCCATTTTATTTAAGAAATTAGCCAGATCAGTAATTTCAGGTTCTTCGGCGGCATTTTCTATTATTGTTTGCCCTTCAGCCAATACGGCTGCCATCATGATATTTTCAGTAGCCCCGACACTGGGGAAATCTAAATAGATTTTGGTACCTATGAGCTTATCGGCCTTAGCCTCAACAAATCCATGACCAAGGGTAATTTCTGCCCCCAGGGCCTTAAAGCCCTTAAGATGCAGGTCAATTGGCCTGGTTCCAATGGCACAGCCCCCGGGCATTGAAATTCTTGCTTCCCCCATTCTTGCCAACAGGGGCCCCATTACCAGGAAGGATGCCCTCATTTTTCTAACCAGCTCATAGGGAGCTTCAAAATTGTCGATGGAGGAGGCATTTACTTCTATTCGTTCACGGTCAAGTCTTTTCACATCGGCCCCCAGACATGCCAGAACCTCACAAATTACATCTACATCATTTAAATCAGGTACATCTTCTAACAGGCATTTTTCTGTTGCCAATAAGGAGGCAGCCAATATAGGTAATACTGAGTTCTTGGCGCCGCTTACTCTTACAGTCCCCTTAAGGGGGCCGCTCTTTTCTATTATAATTTTAGCCAATCTCGTTTCCTCTCTTTCCATTGCCAGCATTCAATCATCCCTTATCCCTGGTTTTTAATAGGTGTTGGTGATCAATGGAGTTGCGATCCACAAATAGGTTTTCTTCTCATAATCATTATATCGAGTTGCCAGCTGAAGGTTTACCCTTTTTCCATTATACGCTAGGGCCCAATCAATAGCCGGTGTATATAGGGTGACACTGTGGTAATGATCATCAGCCGCTTCATCCACCCTTATGGCACCCGAAGCTTCAATCAGTTTATTCATTAATTTTTGGTTTTCAGCCCCTGTCTTTTTGCCTGGACTGACTGCAGTAATCGTTGCTGTTGTTTCGATGGTATCTCCAAACTCCTGGAGCAGGGTCTTATTTTCCTTAATTATTGCTCCTATATCTTTATATCTTTTATTTTGGACGATGTCAATAATAATATACGATTCTTTTATATCCTCCCAGGCAGCAGAATAAAGCTTTAATACCGTTGTATTGCCCATTTCATCCACTTTGGTGGCTAATATTTGTTTTGTTCCAATATCTTCTTGTCTTTCAATATAAATTCGATTGAAGCCCTTTTCAAAATCGGCTCCTCCTTCATATTCATATAAAGGCGGATAATATTCCTGATGCGATAAATTCATTATTTCCCCCTCAAATTTCAAGGCTGTCATTAAATGATCTACCATGGCATCCAGTTCCTCCATGGTATAGGCAGCATCAGGCAAATGAAGGGATGTAAAAACATTTGAGGTTAAAACATCCATACCACTGGCCTCCAGGGTCCTTAAAAGAACCTCGGCCTCGGTTCCTTCCGAAGCAGCTCCTTTAAATATGTACGCTTGAGAGCCGTCAATAACGGCCACTAAAAGTAAAATTATTATACCATAAAATAAGATTTTTCTCATTTCTTTGCCCTCCTGTCTAATACGTCTACATTAAAAAGAGAAGAGAACAAGGTTGCACGCCGATGTTAAAGGGGGACAAAAAACATCTTCCTGACAACTTACTCTCTTCTCTTTGTATTTTAATTATTGACAATTGTAAGGGCCTTATACATTGCTGATAAAAAAACTTGGTTAATTAATGATTTTTTTATTTTATGAATCCTTTTTCTCCCCCTGACAGGCTTTGCAGCCTGTTCCCAGCAGTCTGTCGAGGAAGGAAAGGGGCTTAAATTCTTTTGCAAAGTGAGGTGAAATTTCTTTTAGCTCCTCCATGTGTTTTGAACAAAGACGCTTGGACCCCCTGCCCCTGAATTTTATCGGTATTTCCTTAATGGTGGGAATCACTTCTTGATAGTCTACAGGCTTGTCGCTGGCTACCACAATCCCCATGGCCTCCCTTGCCTCGGTGGAGATTGCCTTGTATTCTATGTTGGCCTCCTTTGCCAGCTTCATATAGCTGCCCTGCTTTTCCATTGAAATTTTATTATTGAGGATTAATCGTTTGGCATCAGGATTTTTTAAGGCTTCGCCCACATAACCGAGGGTTTCCTCTTTATTAATTTCACCCAGGGGAATACCTAAGACCACCCGTTCACGAAATTCTCCTAACCATATTCTCTTTTCATCCGCCTTTAATTCAGGTGCTCCCTTAAGGCCATATTCAACGGTTTTTCTCAATTCATCATGCTCTGCCATGGTGTCTCCCCCTTTTGTCGTTATTGTATCTATTATATTCAAAAAAACTTCTATGTCAAAGTGGTATTTTTCATCTTTATATAAAATGCCCTCTTTAGGGTTGCTTTATTCGAAAGATTATTTGTCAACCTGGCCTAAATGGTTTATAATAGGTGTAGCAGCGCCATAGGCTGCCATTAGTTAGGAGGATTTCAATGAAATTCATGACAACTGCCGATAAACTCTTAATTCTTTTTTTAGTCGTTGCCAGCATTGCTTCAATCTTTGCCATTCCGAGGTTGTTAAACACTGAAGCTGAAGGTAAAAAAATTATTGTTAATTTAGACGGTGAGGTAATTTATACCTTTCCCCTGGTGGATAGCGAGGAATCGGAGCTGATTGAATTTGACTTCACCTATGGTTCCCAGGAATATACGGGTACCCTAGAAATGAAGGATGGCCGTGTCAAGCTTCATCGTTTGCCAGAGGGTATTTCACCCCTGTCAATTCATACTGATATGGGATGGATCAGCGAACCCTATCAGGTAATTATATGCTTACCTATTAAGCTATTTATTACCATTGAGACCACCACACCTGAGGAGCAGCCCTTTGACATCATCTCATTTTAATTTAATAATCTAACCGTAATTGAGATAATAAAAAAACGTCTGCTGACAGACGTTTTTTTATTATCTCTTATTGGCCACATCAATACGATTCAGGGCCTTTTTAAGGGCAATTTCCGCCCTCAGGGTATCTACTTCGCCCCCTTGGGATTTTATTCGACCTTCGGCTCGATTCCTGGCCTCCTGGGCCCGGTTAACATCTATTTCCTCCGGCCATTCCGCAGCATCGGTAATGACTACGGTTTTTTCTCGATCTACATGTACAAAACCCCCTGCTATGGCAGCTTCTCTAGTTTGTCCATCGGCAATCAGTTTTAACTTACCAATGGACAGGGGTGTTACCAGGGGGATATGGTTCTTCAGGATTCCTAAATCTCCCTCAACCGTTCTTAAAACCACCATCTCCACCTCTTCATCGAAAAAAGTTCGATTCGGTGTGATGATCTGTAGATGAAACTTGGCAGCCATCCAATCACCTACTTCCCTTTAGCCTTTTCAACCGCCTCATCAATGGTTCCTACAAACAGGAAGGCAGATTCTGGCAGGTCATCATGCTTACCCTCCAATATTTCCTTAAAGCCCCGTATTGTTTCAGAAAGGGGCACATATTTACCGGGAGTACCTGTAAATTCTTCTGCCACGTGGAAGGGCTGAGACAGGAACCTTTGAATTCTTCTGGCCCTGGCCACGGTCATCTTATCTTCATCTGAAAGCTCATCCATCCCCAGAATGGCAATGATATCCTGCAGCTCCTTATATCTTTGCAATACCTCCTGTACCCCCCGGGCCACTCGATAATGCTCTTCCCCTACAACAATAGGGTCGAGGATTCTTGAGGTGGAATCAAGGGGATCCACTGCCGGATAAATACCTAACTCCGAAATTTGCCTGGACAATACGGTGGTTGCATCCAGATGGGCAAAGGTGGTGGCAGGGGCCGGGTCGGTTAAGTCATCGGCAGGAACATAAACGGCCTGTACCGATGTAATTGAACCTTTTTTAGTGGAGGTGATTCTTTCCTGAAGGGCCCCCATTTCTGTAGCCAGGGTAGGCTGATAGCCTACGGCACTGGGCATACGGCCTAAAAGGGCTGAAACCTCACTACCTGCCTGGGTAAAACGGAATATATTATCTATGAACAAAAGCACGTCTTGTCCTTCCTGATCTCGGAAGTATTCAGCCATGGTCAAGCCGGTTAAGGCCACCCTCATTCTCGCCCCGGGAGGCTCATTCATCTGACCATAAACCAGAGCGGTTTTATCAATAACTCCAGAATCAATCATTTCATGATACAGGTCGTTCCCTTCCCGGGTACGTTCACCAACCCCTGCAAAAACCGATAAACCGCCGTGCTCCTTGGCAATGTTATTGATTAATTCTTGAATCAGTACCGTCTTACCAACACCAGCCCCTCCAAAGAGACCGATTTTACCACCCTTGGCATAGGGGGCAATTAAGTCGATTACCTTAATTCCTGTTTCAAATATTTCTGTTGCAGTTTCCTGCTCATCGAATTCAGGCGCAGAACGATGGATTGGAGCGTTAAATTCTGAGAGAACCGGCTCCTTTTCATCCACTACTTCCCCCAGTACATTAAAAATTCTGCCCAGGGTTGCCTGACCCACAGGCACTGTAATTGGTTTTCCCGTATCAATGGCATCCATACCACGTACCAGGCCATCAGTTGATTTCATTGCCACGCAGCGTACAATCTCATCACCAATATGTTGGGCAACCTCAGCCGTAACCTTTTCCTTTTCGCCATTGATTTCTATCGCATTCAACAAAGCCGGTAAATGGTCTCTGTCAAATCGTATATCCATAACTGGTCCAATAATTTGAACCACTTTGCCGACATTTCCTGCAGCCATTACTTTACCTCCTTCTAACCTAAAGTCCCTCGGGAATAGGCTGTTTTTCGATTACTTCAATGCCTCTGCTCCCCCTACGATTTCTGCTATTTCTTGAGTAATAGAGGCCTGCCTTGCACGATTATATTGCAGCTTTAGCCCATCAATCATTTCCTCTGCATTATCTGTGGCACTTTCCATGGCTACCCTTCGTGCCGCCTGCTGGCTGGTGGAGGATTCCACCAGGGCACCAAAAACCATTCCATCCAGATATTTAGGTACTAGATAATCTAATACCACCTCGGGGGAAGGCTCATAGGCCATTAGGGTTTTGCTTTCCTTTTTACTCTCGTCTGCCGGCACCTCAATTTCTAAGGGCAGCAGTTTAATCAGCTTGGGTTTTTGATTGATGGTGCTGATAAATTCAGTAAAGACAAGATAGACTTCATCCACCAGCCCTTGCTTAAAGAGCTCAAGGCTTAAGCGGCTAATGCTCTGGGCTGTGCTGTAGGATGGATTTTCTGTTACATAGTTAAATTCACCGTCCAGGTCATAGCCTCGCTTTTTAAAGAAATCCCTGGCCTTTGTTCCAACGGTAATAACTGATTTGTTGGGTTTTTCAGCCATATGCTGCTGGGCCGCCTTAATCACATTGGCATTATAGCCGCCGCACAGGCCCCGATCGGCAGATATAACAATGTAAGCGGTTTTCTCGACCTCCCGGGGATTCACAAAGGGATGCTGTATTCCCTTGGTGTTCAAAAATATATCCTGAATGGTTTCTTCCAGCATATTAAAGTAAGGCTTTGTTTTTTCCAGTTCCTCCTTTGCCTTTCTCAGCTTGGCAGAGGAAACCAGCTCCATTGCCTTGGTAATTTGCTTTGTACTGTTGACACTTTTAATTCTTCGCTTAATATCACGCATTCCAAGTCCAGCCAAAATTTCACCTCCCGGTTAACGGCCTACCTGACTATTCCACTTGGGCCTTGAATTGTGCTTTAAATTCTTCAATGGCCTTCTTCAGCTTAGTCTCTGCTTCTTCACTTAGATTACCTGTAGCAGTAATGGTTTGGCCAATTTCTGCATACTGATTTCTTATATGCTCCAGAAGCTGAGCTTCAAATTCCCCCACCTTATTTAATGGAATATCGGTTAGATATTTGTTGGTAACAGCGTATATAATCATAACCTGCTCTTCTACAGGCACAGGACGATACTGGAGCTGCTTCAGAATTTCAACAATTCTTTCCCCTTGAGCCAATCGTTCCTGGGTTTCCTTATCCAGGTCAGAACCGAACTGGGCAAAGGCCGCCAGCTCTCTATACTGGGCCAATTCCAGCCTTAGTTTTCCCGCAACCTTTTTCATGGCCTTAATTTGGGCGCTACCGCCAACCCTCGATACCGATATACCAGGGTTAACCGCCGGACGAACACCGGAATGGAACAGCTCTGATTCAAGGAAAATTTGTCCATCTGTGATGGAGATTACATTTGTTGGAATATAGGCAGAAACGTCACCCGATTGGGTTTCTATAATCGGTAATGCCGTCAGGGAACCGCCGCCATTTACATCACTTAGCTTTGCAGCCCTTTCCAAAAGCCGGCTATGAAGATAGAAGACATCGCCCGGATAGGCTTCACGACCCGGCGGCCGGCGTAATAACAGGGACATGGCCCGGTAGGCAACGGCATGCTTGGACAGGTCATCATAAATAATTAATACATGCTTTCCATTTTCCATAAATTCTTCACCCATGGCGCAGCCGGCATAGGGTGCTATATATTGCAGCGGTGCCAATTCACTGGCCGATGCCGAAACAATAATGGTGTAATCCATAGCACCATTTTGAGATAGTACATCATAAATTTGTGCTACAGTAGACTTCTTCTGCCCAATGGCCACATAAATACAAAGAACATCGGTGTTCTTTTGATTGATGATGGTATCAATGGCAATGGCAGTTTTACCGGTTTGTCTGTCACCGATAATTAATTCCCGCTGGCCTCTGCCGATGGGGATCATTGAGTCAATGGCCTTAATACCCGTCTGTAAGGGCTCATGAACCGATTTTCTTTTAATGATTCCCGGGGCCACCTTTTCAATTTCCCGGTACTGGGTACTGTTAATGGGGCCCTTTCCGTCAATAGGCTGCCCTAAAGCATTGACTACCCGCCCCAGGAGGGCTTCACCAACAGGCACCTCAACAATTCTTTGGGTTCGCTTTACGATATCTCCCTCTTTAATATTATCATCGGACCCCAAAAGTACACAACCTACGTTGTCTTCTTCGAGGTTTAACGCCATCCCATAGACATTTCCGGGGAATTCCAAAAGCTCACCGGCCATACAATTGTCAAGGCCATGGATTCTTGCAATACCATCCCCCACCTGAATAACAGTACCTACATCTTTAACTTCTAATTTATTTTCATATCGTTTAATTTGCTCCTGAATGATGGAGCTTATCTCTTCGGGTCTGAGATTCACGTTATATCACCCCTATCCTATACTATAATTTGCGAAAGCTGCTCCTTCATCTGCGATAAACGGTTTTTTACCGTTCCATCAATGATCTTATCACCAATTTGAATGAGTACACCACCCATGATTTTGTGATCAATTTCATTTTTCAGTGTAATGTTTTTGCCGGAGGTCATGGAAAGCTTGGCTTGTAACCGTTCTATTTCAGCAGCCTCCATGGGCTTAGCGGTTATCGCCACTGCCTCTACCATATTATTGGCTTCCTCTACCATGGCCACATAGGCTTGTACTATATCTTGTAAATGATTTTGTCTTCTTTTGTCTACCAGGATATACAGAAAATTCAGTACCTCTTGGCTAATTCGGCCTTGAAGGATTTTTGCAATAATATCCTTTTTTTCCTGGGCATGAATTTGAGGAGATTTTAACAGCTGGTCAAACTGAGGATGAGCCTTAAGAAGCTCAATAATACCCAGGAGCTCTTCTTTGAAAATTTGCTCCTTGTTCAATTCCAGGGAAACCGCATAAAGGGCACTTGCATATCTGCTTCCTACTAATTCTGCCATTTTGCTTCCCCTACCTCATCAATAAATTGTTTGATTATTTCATCATGCTGATTAGCATCCAGCTCCTTATTAATCACCTTGGCAGCAGCCATAATGACCAGCTCAGACATTTGCTCCTTCAGCTCATTTAAGGCTTTTTGCTTTTCTCTTTGAATATCAACGCTGGCCTTTTCAAGGAGCTTTTTAGCTTCTGCTTCTGCCTTTTTAACAATTTCACCGCCCCGCTCCTCGGCTCGTTTAGTGGCTTCTTTGATAATTTCATTTCTTTCCTGCTTAATATCATTCAGCCTTTGTTCGTATTGGGCCATTAGCGCTTCAGCTTCCTTATTTTTAGCCTCAGCATCCAATATTGAATCTTCAATGCCCTTTTGGCGCTTTTCCATAAACTCTGTTACGGGCTTAAATAGCAGCTTTCTAAGGACTACAAAGATAATAATTGTATTGAGAAGCTGGAACACAATGCTCCAGTTTATACTTACTAAATCCTGCACTGTTTTGCCTCCCTTCATGGAATACTTGGGTAAGAATGAGGGGGAGCAGTTTTTGTCCCCCGATTAACCTCTGCCTGCTATACCAATGGGTTAGCAAATAATAGGATTAGGGCAATAATTAATCCATAAATACCTGTTGTTTCAGCAACGGCTTGTCCTAAAAGCATGGTTTTAATAATATCTCCCTGGGCTTCAGGCTGTCTTCCTACTGCCTCGGCACCTTTACCGGCGGCATAACCCTGACCAATCCCAGGACCAATACCAGCGATGGCCGCCAGACCTGCTCCGATTGCAGATGCTGCTAAAATTAACTCTCTTCCTGTAATTCCTTCCATAATATAATTCCTCCTTTAATTTTCATAATTAGGTTTATTTTAATTGGATAAAATAAAATCCGAATTAAAAACAATTTAATCCATGGCGTTGGAAATGTAAATCATAGAAATCATCATAAAGATAAAGGTTTGAAGGACCCCTGAAAACACATCAAAATACATGTGCAGTACCGCTGGAATCCCTGCTTGCAGAATGGGGATAGGACCAATACTGAAAATGGCTGCCAGACCACTGTAGATCAGGGCCATGATGATTAACCCTCCCACAATATTACCAAATAGACGGAAAGCCAGGGAAATTGGCAAGGCAATTTCGCCTATCAGGTTAATGGGCATCAGCAGGGGAAACGGTTCAAAGTAACCCTTTAAATATCCCCCAAGGCCGCCCTTTCTAATCCCTTGATAATGGATAATTACAAAGGTAATCAGGGATAAGGCAAAGGTGGTATTTAAATCAGCAGTCGGGGGCCTTAGGCCCACCAGTCCTAACAGATTGGCGAAGACAAGAAAAACAAAAAGAGTTCCCATATAGGCACTGAATACCCTTTTATTTTCTCCCATAGTCGAGGCGGTAAAGTTATTAATAATTTCAACCAGGGCCTCAACCACATTTTGAACACCCTTGGGAATCTTTTCAAAGCGTCTGGTGGTTACAAAGGCCAAAACTGTAAGGATCGCCATGATAATCCATGTATTAACCACCGTTTCGGTTATCGGTATTCCACCTAAAATGGGTATTTCATATAATATCTTGGCACCAAATTCCATTTACTTTTCCTCCTTTCTTTTGAAAATTCTTAAGAAAAAATCCTTGTCATTAAATAGTTGATATTTTAAAATTACCAGTTTGATGGCAATCAAACCAACAATTGTACCAAGCACGTTGATATGAGGTCTTTGAATGGAAACATAGAGCACCGCCCCAGTTATGAAATATCTCATGAAATAATTGGTTACGGCATGGATCTGAGCCCTATGGGGCTGCATTTTTACTGCTCGGTTTAAGGTCAAATACAGGAGTCTGAAATTTAATATCCCCACCAGGGTGCCGAAAATAGTTCCTACCACAAAGGGTTTGGGAAATTCCATTAGAAAAACGGCTCCTATACTTACCACAATATTAAGGATAATTGCTCCCTTTATAATTCTTCTTTGAAGCTGTTGTACGGTTTCATCCATGTCACTTCCCTCGCTTCCCAGGCTTGCCCAGGGCTAGCTTAAACAAACTGCTGAAGGAGCCTGCAATTCCTAACAGAATAAATACAAATAAAAAGATTGGCTGAGTATTCAGCCTGTTGTCTATCCACCTTCCAAGATATACTCCTCCAATTATGGGCACAAGCATTGCTATGCCGATTTGACTAATTAAGGCGATATTTTCTAAGGTATGCTTTGACATATTTTTCACCCTTCAAGGCTCCTTCATTCCCATTAACAATGACCTAACCATTTTGGGAAACCAAATTTGATATTTTTTTATCATTAACCCTTGAATATTTATTGGTATTTAAGTTTTTATATTCATGAAAATTAATTAGGATATATTTATCTAATGGTTTAAAATTACTAAAAAATTTATTTCGACACGATCATGTTAAACTCCTCTACAAAATTCAAACAATTTCATTTTAGTAATAAAGAACTAGGTTTTTATGTTAAATAAATAACAACCATTTTTTATCACTTCTTCAGCATCAATTTAGATCTTTTTTTAATTGCCTCAGCAGGGCTTCTACTATCAGCTTAGCAGAATTTCCAGTACCATAGGGGTTAACGGCATTTGCCATACGATCATAGGCCACCTGACTGCTTAAAAGGGCCTCTGTTTCTTTTATAATTGCTTCAAGCTCTGTGCCAACTACCTTTACAGTTCCTGCCTTAACGGCCTCCGGCCGCTCGGTTTCCTCCCTTAATACCAGGATTGGCTTACCCAAAGAGGGGGCTTCCTCCTGGATACCGCCTGAATCGGTTAAAATAAGATAGGACTTATTAAGTAAATTTGCAAAATCCTCATATTCCAGCGGTTCAATTAGGTGAACCCGATCTGTTTGCCCCAGAATATCATCTGCGAGCCTTCTGATATTGGGGTTCATATGCACCGGGTATATCAATGCCGTATCTTGATTGTCTTCAAGGATCCTTTTGACTGCATGAAAAATGTTTTCCATGGGCTTACCCCAGTTTTCCCGTCGATGGCAGGTCATGACGATTACTTTTTGATTTTTATAATCGATTTTGTTTAAGGCCTCATTTTGGAAATGATACTGGTCATTTACCACCGCCAGCAGCGCATCGATGACTGTGTTACCCGTCACAAAAATACCTTCGGGAGAAATACCCTCTCTTATTAAATTATCGCGATTCCCCTGGGTCGGAGCAAAGTGATAGTTCACCAGGCCGCTTGTGAGCCTTCTGTTCATTTCCTCAGGGTAGGGCGAATAAATGTTACCGCTTCTTAAGCCGGCCTCTACATGCCCGATCTTAATCTGCTGATAAAAGGCCGCCAGGGCGCCGATAAAGGTAGTGGAGGTATCTCCATGAACCAGTACTAAATCGGGTCTTGCCTCCTTTAATACCGCTTCCATTCCCTTCAATACGCCCACAGCAATATCTGATAAGGATTGACCATGCTTCATTAAATTCAGGTCATAATCAGGCTTTATATGAAATAGTGATAAAACCATATCCAGCATCTCCCGATGCTGAGCGGTCACACAGACAAGGGACTGGATCTCTTCTCTTTTCTCCATTTCCTTAATTAACGGGGCCATCTTAATGGCTTCCGGCCTGGTACCAAAAATAGTCATAATCTTAAATTGCCTCATTTTTTTCCTCCTCATTAACCGTGCCCACAGAATGGTCTGCTTCCTATTGTCCTATAAAAACACTTCTACAAAGGATACAGTATTCCTCTTGCCAATGTGAAAAACATTTATCTCTTTAGAAGGTCATTCTGCTTAGCTGTAGTATTAGGCTGTCAATCATCTCTGTCATGTTTAACTCTTTAATGCCTGCAACGAAGATACCACAACGATTCATGGGTAATATCATTTTCTGGGCGGGGCTACTGGCCACGGCTGCGGCCATTTCAGAGGTTATTTCCCCCATCATGGCATTGGCCACAAGGATTGCCAAGGGACCAACTATGACATCGACCCTGTTGGCCATTACCTTTATGGCATTTTCACCTGTAGCACCGGAATGGGCCCCCGCCTTCATCATATTTGAGGTAGCCAGGGAATTGGTGCCCAGGGCAATAATCTCTAAATTATCTGACTTTAGCTGATTTTTCATTTTTTCTATGATTGTCCTTCCCAGTCCGCCGCCCTGGCCATCTATTACTGCAATTTTCATAATATATCCCCTTTAAATAATCAATTAAATGAATTTTAAGACATTTACAATTTTACAGGAAAGCCCTGAATAAATCAAGTATCAAGATGTCTTGTCCCATCTGCTATATCTGTATTATTCCCTTGATGATTCCATTTATTTACTATATTCACCTTTATTTGGTATATAAATAGCCCAACAACCACAGGTATGACCTTCATACATTGGATTGCTGGGCTATTTTGACATAATAGCAGACAGTCTATCTTCATTCAATTTATTTAACATTTACGTTGACTTTATTTTTTGCACCTTCTTTAATCAAGCCAAACTTAACGGCCCCATAGGCGATAATTAAGGCCAGTACCACAAGAATACCATAGGCCGTCTTCTTACTGACATCTGAAATAAAGACCGCACTGGCCCCCAGGAAGGAGCTGATTAAATACAGGATCAATACCGTCTGTTTTTGGGAAAGACCCAGATCTAAAAGTCGATGATGCAGATGTCCCTTGTCGGCCTCCATAATGGGCCTCTTATTTAACAGCCTTCGGGTAATGGCAAAGGCCGTATCCAGTACAGGTACTCCCAGGGCCAGAACCGGAATCACCACAGCAATGGTAGCAGCACTCTTAAGAACCCCTTCTACCGAAATGGTGGCCAGTAAAAATCCAATTAATAAAGCACCGGTATCACCCATAAAGATTTTAGCCGGGTTAAAATTATATGGTAAAAACCCGGTTGCACTTCCTGCAAGGATAACCAGCAACAGCGTTACCTCTGTCATGCCTGGAAGGACATTGGAGAAGGATACAAAGGCCAGGGAAAGGGAAGCGATGATCCCTACACCTGCCGCCAGGCCGTCAAGACCGTCAATCAGGTTAACAGCATTGGTAATCCCTACGATCCAAAAAATTGTGGCCGGAATACTAAAGGCACCTAAATTAATGACTCCTCTAATGTACTCAATTCTGACATCACTAAAGATAACCACTAAAGAAGCAATGATTTGAACCAACAGCTTCCATTTTGCAGAAATGGGCTTTACATCATCAACCATTCCCATAAAAACAATAATTGTGGCTCCAACTAATATCCCCAAAAGCTCTCGGCTTAGGGGAGCCATTACCAGGGAAGTCACCAAAAAGGAGGCATAAATCGCTGCTCCCCCTAATCTGGGGATAGGCTTGTTATGTACCCGGCGATTATCCTTAGGTACATCTATGGCTCCAATCCGATAGGCCAACTTGATGGCATAGGGAGTTAATATATATGCAATTGTAACGGAAACCACAAAAGCAATAAGGTATTTTTCCATGTTTCCACTCCTAAAGTTGGTTTTAACCTATTTTAACATCTTACATTATTTTCAGGTAAAAATCAATGGGGGCAACTTCCTTAACCGGTGTATTTTTCTAAAATTATTTCTGCTTCTTCAAGCATTTCCCTTGACATTTCATCGGGATACTCCCCTTGAAACACCACCCGTTTAATCCCTGCATTAATAATGATTTTAGCACAAAGGCTGCAGGGCTGATGGGTTACATAGAGGGTTGCCCCTTGAATGGCCACACCATGATAAGCCGCCTGTACAATGGCGTTCTGCTCTGCATGGATCCCTCTGCAAAGCTCATGTCGTTCCCCTGAGGGCACCTTTAACCGGTCTCGGAGGCATCCCACCTGACTACAGTGTTGAATTCCACTGGGGGCACCATTGTAGCCGCTGGCCAGCACCCGTTTGTCCTTCACCAGGACGGCACCCACCTGTCTTCTACCGCAGGTAGAGCGTTTCTTGGCGATTTCAGCCATCTCCATAAAGTATTGATCCCAAGAAGGGCGCATCCCCATCCCCCTTTTCCATATAACTTATCCATTTCATTCTATTTTAGCACAATTTCTATTTCAATTATACTTTGTCGCTAAAATTTAATAAATTAAGTATTTTAAAAACATCAAAAAAAAGGCATAGAATCTATGCCTTTTTTAGTTATTTTGTTCCGAACAACCGATCTCCGGCATCACCCAGTCCCGGTACAATATAGGCGTGATCATTGAGTTTTTCATCAATGGCTGCTACATAAATATCGACATCGCTATGGGTTTTCTGAACTGCTTCTATTCCCTCCGGCGAGGCGATTAAACAAACCAGCTTAATATTAACCGCACCCTTTTCCTTTAAAAATCGTATGGCTGCAGCGGCCGAGCCTCCTGTTGCCAGCATAGGGTCCAACACAATCAGGTCCCGTTCAACCACGTCACTGGGGAGCTTACAGTAGTATTCCACCGGCACCAGGGTTTCGGGATCACGATACAGGCCCACATGACCCACCTTGGCGGCAGGAATCAGCTCTAATATTCCGTCAACCATCCCCAAGCCTGCCCTTAAAATCGGTACAATACCCAGTTTTTTCCCCGCCAGGGCCTTAGATTTTGTTGCACACACGGGAGTTTCTATTTCTACCTCCTGAAGGGGAAGGTCCCTTGTGATTTCATACCCCATTAACATAGATACTTCCTTCACCAGCTCTCTAAATTCCTTAGACCCGGTGTTTTTATCTCGAATTAAGGTTAACTTATGCTGAATCAATGGATGGTCAATTACAACCACTTTACTCATATTTTTTCCTCCCTCTTCATTTTGTTCCTAAAAAGGGAATTCCCAAAGAACCCTTCTGGAAATCCCCTTTTCATTTTTCCTATTGCTTCACTTTTCCCCCTCATGTTTGCCATACTTTTTTTCTATCTCTGTGATTAAGTCCAGCCTATTTTGATGTCTACCGCCTTCATAGGATGTGTTCAACCATATATCAACAATTTCAAGGGCTAAGCCTTCCCCCAGGACTCGCCCCCCCAGGGCCAGCACATTGGTGTCATTGTGTAGTCGTGTTGCTTTGGCCGAGAAGCAATCTCCCACCAGTGCACACCTGATTCCAGGTATTTTGTTGGCTGCAATCGATACGCCGATTCCCGTTCCACAAACCAGTATACCCCGTTGAAATTCTCCCCTTGCCACGGCCTCTCCCACAGCCAGGGCAAAGTGAGGATAATCACAGGAATCAGTGGACTTTGTACCAAAATCTTCGATTTCCAGGCCCCGCTTCTTTAAATGGGCCTTAATTGCTTCCTTTAGATGATAGCCCCCATGGTCACTTCCTAAAGCGATTTTCATCACAACACTTCCCTTCGACAAAATCTCAAACCTATATACTATTCTACATAATTTGCAGATTTCCTGCATAGATTATTCATTTAATTTGTTAATCAGTTTTTTAATCATTTCCTCTATTTCCACGGCACATTGTCGATACACCTGTACTGGCTGACCGAAGGGGTCCTGTATGTCCAGCTGGGGGATCCTGCTTTTCAAATTCACTAATTGGGCCTCCAGATCCTTTATCTCCTCTCTAAAATCCGCTTCCAGACAATTGACTTCATTATCAATGGCTTCCAGCTGTCGAATCAGCTCCCTGCGCCTGTCCTTCAATTCCATCAATCGTTTTTCATTGACCTCTAGAAATGCTTTTTTCCTTTGGTCAATAATTTGATAGATATGATTCATCTCATCCAGTACCGTATCAATCCCTTCGCCCCCCTCAACATATTCCCGTAGTGTAAAAACCTTACCTCTAGCCTGAGGGGCCAGCTCCAGCACCTGTTTTTTATGGTTGGTGGTCATGGTTAAAATCAAATCTGACTCATCAATCAATTTCTTTGTCAAGGGGGTAGATCGGTGCCCTTTTAGCGAAATTCCCCTCTCGTTCATTACCTCAATGGCCTGGGGCGATGCCTTTTCTCCCTTGACAGCCCCTGTGCCCGCTGAAATGACCTGAATCTTTCCTAACGCCTCAGCCCTCGATTGGAGCTGCTTAAACAATGCCTCGGCCATACTGCTTCTACAGGTATTTCCTGTGCAGACAAATAATAGCTTTTTCATCTGATTTCCTCCTTCTATACCTGAATTAATTGATAACCAGAGGCCTTCAAGAGACGATTCATGACGGCTTGTCCCAGACCCACCGCCTCAACCGTCTCTGACAAAATAATTTGTACATCGGTTTCATCAAATTCCCTAAGAATTTTAAAAAGGTTAACTGCAATGGTCTTAGGGTCTTGACGGCTGCCGATACTCTTGATCACCCAGTCTTCGTCATAATAATGTCTTGTTTCATCACTGCAGATGATTCCTACCCTGAGGCCTGCTCCGCTATGTCTTTGGGCCAGGGCTTTTATTTTGTCTACCGCCTTGTCCACAGCTCCATTTACCAAAATAACTGAAGCCTCAGGGGCATAATGGGTATATTTCATGCCCGGTGCCTTGGGAATCATATGGGGGTCCATTGCTCCCTTCAGGGTCGGGTCCTCCGATACCTGGGGTAAAACCTGCAGCAGCATTTCCCTTGTGACTCCCCCGGGTCTTAAAATCATAGGGGACTCCTGGGTCATATCCAATACGGTAGATTCCAGACCAATCTCACAGTTGCCGCCGGCCACAATGGCATCGACTCTGCCCTTTAAATCCTTCATCACATGCTGAGACGCTGTGGGACTGGGTTTTCCCGACAGGTTGGCACTGGGAGCGGCAAGGGGAATCCCTGCCAGCTCAATTAATCTTCGGGCAATGGGATGACTGGGCATTCTAATGGCCACCGTATCCAGCCCGCCCGTTATTTCAGACGGAACCAATGGACTTTTTTTAAAAATTAAGGTTAATGGCCCCGGCCAAAATTCATCCATAACAGCTTGGGCACCCTGGGGAATCGTCTCCACCAGGGATTGAATTTCTGCTATATGGGCAATATGAAGGATTAAAGGATTATCAGAGGGCCTGCCCTTAACCTGATAAATTTTTCGAATGGCCTCCGGCATCAGGCCATTGGCGCCCAAACCATAAACCGTTTCTGTTGGGAAGGCCACTGTTCCTCCCCGGCGTAAAATATCAGCACATTTCCCCAGGGAAGGGGAGTCTAAATCATCATCATCTATTTCATAAATCATTGTTTCCATTAATCTAATACACCTCTTCTCAAAGCTTCTCTCATCAGTTCCCTTGCGATGGGGGCCGCCGCCGCCCCGCCAGAGCTTCCCTCCTGCTCCAATAAGACTGCCACGGCAATCTGGGGATTCTCTGCCGGTGCAAAGCCAATAAACCATGCATGGTTTTCACCCGATTCATTTTGGGCGGTACCGGTTTTTCCAGCCACCCTTACTCCACTGATGGCAGCATTTTTACCAGTTCCCTCATTGACCACCGCCACCATCATTTCTTTAACCCCTTGGGCAATCTCCGGCTCCAGCACCTGGTTCAATTGTACCTCCCTTTCCCTAAGCTGTTTTCCATCAGCGCCTTTAATTTCCTTCACTATTCGAGGCTGGGGCATCATTCCGTCATTGGCAAAGGTCGACGCCACTGCGGCCATATGCAGGGGTGTTACCAGCAGCTTTCCCTGACCAATGGAAACCGCAGCCAGCTCTGTCGGCTGTAGACTTTGATAGGGGAAGCGGTTCCGCTGCAGCGGAAAATCAGCCTCCAAATTACTGTCCATTAAAAACCGTCTGGCGATTTCCATCACCCGTTGATCTCCCAGCTCCAGGGCCATCTTAGCAAAGCTAGTGTTGCATGACACCACCAGGGATCCCCTCAGGTCTAAATAGCCGTGACCACTGGGATCATAATCTGACAGGGTATAGCCGTCTACCACAAAGCTGCCGGTACAGTCATGCTCCCTTTGAATTTCAGGGTTCTCCAATACTGCTGCCGCCATAATGGGCTTAAAGGTGGAGCCAGGGGGGTAAAGCCCTGAAATGCCTCTGTTTAAGAGAGGACTTCCTTCATCATTAATGAGGGCTTCCCAGGTTTCAACTAATTGATTGGGGTTAAAATCTGGCTTGCTGACCATTGCCAGAATTTCACCGGTCTTGGGGTCCATGGCCACCACAGCCCCCCTCTTTCCCTCCATTAGCCCATGGGCCTTTACCTGTAATTGATGATTTATAGTTAAATACAAATGATTCCCCTTAATTTTCTCATTATGGAACCGATCAATGATTTTTAATACCAGCTGATCATTGGTTAGCCCCAGCAGCTCGTCATTATAATAGGCCTCAATGCCGGAACGGCCATATTGCTTATGACTATACCCCACCAGGTGGCTATAGAGCTGATGATAGGGATAGCTTCTGGTAGTTTCCCCCTCAAGGGTTTCGGCCAATACGGTGCCATTACGATCATAAATGGTACCCCTTACGGTATTTTCCTCCCGAAGCCACTGCCTTCTGTTGTAGGGATTTTTAACAATGGCTGCCGACTGGAATATTTGAAAATACGTAAGGTAAACAATGATGCTTAAAAACAGCAGACTAGTTAATATAATTAAATGAATAATTTTTCTATTGCTCTCCACTTTCTACAAACTCCTCTCGTTCTGGAATTTTTTTAGACAGAGCTTGTAAAATACCAAAGGCGATAAAGGCCGATACCAGAGAACTGCCTCCATAGCTGATAAAGGGTAGTGTAATTCCCGTCAGGGGAATCAGCTTAATCACCCCGCCTATAATGATGAAGGTTTGATACCCATAAATAAGGGTAATGCCCAGGGCTACAATTCGTTTAAAGGTCTCTTGAATTGTAAAGGTGATTTTAAACCCACGATAGATTAAAATAAAATACAAAAGCACCACCGCCATTCCGCCGAAGATTCCCAATTCTTCACAGATGGCGGAAAAAATAAAATCTGTATGGACCTCGGGAATATAGTCGGGGCTGCCTAGTCCCAGGCCTTTACCGAAAAAGCCCCCTTCAGCAATGGCAAAAAGAGATTGGGTAATTTGGTAGCCTCGGCCCGAAATATCCTTCCAGGGGTTCAGCCATGCCTCAAATCGCACCTGAACATGGCCCATGGTTAAATAGGCAAAGACACTCATAACAGCCGAAGCTCCAACATTATAAAAAAATAGTCTTCGGTTTTGATAGTAGATATAGTAGATACTGATAAAAAGACCATAAAAGAGCATGGCCATACCTAAATCCCGCTGCAAAAACAGAAGCATAATGTGAAGGTATACCAGTCCACAAAAAATATATTCATTTTTAAGCTTTTCCGGATATTTGAAATAGGATGCTAAAAAGAACAAATAAAAAAGCTTAATGATTTCAGCCGGCTGAAAGGTAAAATTCCCTATTTTAATCCAATTGATGGCCCCTTTAACGGTACTTCCCAGCAGAAAGGTAATGGCAAAGAGGAATATGCCCCCCGCCAGATACCCGTATACCCATTGATCCCACTGTTGAATCCACCGAAAAATAAAATATGCCATAAAGTACAGGAATACACCTAAGCCATACCAGGTTATTTGCTTGATTCCATAATGGGGATTGAGCCGATAGAGCATAACCACGCCAAGACTGGAAAGGACAGATATGATGATAAAGATATATTGATCTCCCATTTGGCCCTTGACAATAATATAGTAGCATATTACCATCAGGCTGGTTAACAGCGCTCCGGCAATGGGAATGGTTCGATCATAGGGTCCGATCATGATGAACAACAGGCCAAAAAACAACAGGTTAATCAGTATTAGAAGGTTTATGGGCCTGCCTATTATGATTTTCTTGATAAACAATTTAATCCACCTCTTTTACGAACAGGAATTCCACCTGACCAAAACCAATTCGATCACCATTTTTCAGCTCTACAACATCCTGTATTTTAGTACTGTTTAAATAGGTTCCATTGACACTCTCCAGGTCCTCAAGAAAGTAGGCCCCTTCATCCATGGTAATCTTACAATGGAAGGACGAAATATACTTGTCCATCAAGATAATATCATTCTCCTTATTCCGGCCAACGGTGGTGATTTCCTTTAAATCATAAAACTCATGTATTTCAAAATCAAGTCTATCCTTCCGATTAACCAGCTTCAGATAGGCACCCTCCTGCCCTTTTTTGCCTCGTTTGGCTATTGATTGAATATCTAAATAGATTAGCCGAATGACACTGTAAATAAAATAATAGATTAAACCAATAAAAGCATATCGAATAATCCATGAGAGAATCTCAAACATTAAAATCACCTTCGACTTTCGGCTTAATTCCCAATAACTGTGTTTTCACCACAGCAAGGGTATTCCCTCGTTTATCTTATTTTATACAAAATTATGTACTTTAACAATGGAAACTAAAAGGTTTTTGATATGAAAACCCCCAGCATAAAGCCAATTATGGCAAAATAGGTGGAAATTCTGCTTCCATCCAATTCCTTCCCCTTGGGCAGCAGCTCTCCAAAGGTAATAAAAAGCATCGTTCCCCCGGCAAAGGCCAGGCACAAGCCAATGAAACCATAGGCGTAGGCCCCTATCAGCCCCCCTAAATAGGCTCCGACCCCCATCGGCGCACCAGCCAACAGGGTAATAAGAAAGGCCCTGGGCGCCGAATAGCCACCCACCCTCATGGGTGTTGCCATGGCAATTCCTTCTGGCATATTATGAAGGGCAATGACAATGGCCAGCCCTATACCCAAGCGCTGTTGAGCCATAAAGCCTGAACCAATGGCCAGGCCTTCAGGGAAATTGTGCATTGCGATTCCGATTCCCAATAAAATTCCTGCCTTTAAATAGCCTTTCCCTTGTCTTCTTTTTATATAAGCCAGTCTTGAAATAAACTCATCCAATAACGAGGCAACCAGTCCTCCCACTCCCAGACCTGCTATTGTAGGTAGAACTCCCCCCAGCATAAAGGCTTCGGGTAACAGCTCAAAGGTGACAATTGCCAGCATTAAGCCACTCGATAGTCCAATAACACTACTAAGAAATTTTTTGGAGGGGTTCTTCAGAACAAACGCCACAGAACCGCCAGCCCCCGTGCCCACAATTCCCACGAAAAATCCTATTAAGGTTGTTTTCATCAAGCTGCTCAATTGCATCTCCCCCTTAACCGAGCCATCTCTTTCTAATATATTAAAGAAAACTTGGAATTATCATTAAAAGGGGGAATTCCTTAATATATAATTTCCACAGCCGTTGGAAGTAAAAAAAGGTAAGCATATAATTCGCTCACCTTCCTGACCTTTAAAATTATTGTACTTGTTTAAGCTTTTCAGCCTGATCAGAAGTTATCAGGGCATCAAGCATCTCTTCTATTTCACCATCTAAAAACGCATCCAGCTTATAGATCGTCATATTAATCCTGTGATCTGTTATTCTTCCCTGGGGATAATTATAGGTTCGGATTCTTTCGCTTCTGTCACCGGTACCCACCTGACTCTTCCTGTTTTCCGCAATTTCCGCCTGCTGCTCTTGAATTAGCTTATCCATCAGCCGGGATTTCAGAATCATAATGGCCTTTTCCTTGTTTTTGTGTTGAGATTTCTCATCTTGACAGGAAACTACCATGCCTGTGGGCAAATGGGTGACTCTGACGGCAGAGTCGGTGGTGTTAACACTTTGTCCGCCTGATCCAGAGGATCGAAATACATCGATTCGTAATTCATTGGGATTAATTTCAAACTCCACATCATCTACTTCAGGCAATACGGCCACCGTTGCTGTGGAGGTATGAATTCTTCCTCCAGATTCGGTGGTGGGGATTCTCTGTACCCGATGGGCACCGCTTTCATATTTTAGCTTTGAGTAGGCACCTTTTCCTTTAATCATAAAGATAACCTCTTTGTAGCCCCCTACACCGGTTTCATTAACGCTCATCATTTCTGTTTTCCAATTTTGTCGCTCGGCATATCGGGTATACATTCTAAAGAGTACCGCTGCAAAAAGACCTGCCTCGTCCCCTCCAGCACCTGCACGAATTTCAACAATTACATTTTTTTCATCGTTAGGGTCCTTGGGTAATAACAGAATGGTCAGTTCACTCTCAAGCCTTTCCATGGCTTCCTGCATTTCTTCCATCTCCAGCTTTGCCATTTCCCTCAGCTCGCCGTCGGCGGTTTTATCATACAAAATTTCCTTTGCTTCTTCCATGGCTGATTGAGCCTGCTTATATTCTTTGTATTTTTCTACGATTGGGTCTAGCTCTGCATGTTCTTTTACTAATTTTTTCCACTCGTTTTGATTACTGATTACGTCTGGGTCACTGATCTTTTTACTCAAATCAATATGCTTCTCTTCCAAAAAAGCTAGCTTATCTAGCATGATGTTTCACCTCAACCACGATTATTTTAGACATCTAAATATTATATCATAATTATATAGCTTTTGCCATTCCTCTTCTTCTCTATTATATTTTTTTACCATAATCGTAAAATTTTATAATATTATAATGCGAAATTCAATGATGTTATTTATAATAGTATTAAGGGTAATTGTTATTTGTATTGAATATTAGAGGGAGGTTTTCGTATGTCAAATTACCATGAACCAGCGGAAAAGCTAGACGAAAAAACCAAGGACATCATGAGGGCTTTAAACAGTCTGAAGGAGGAAGTAGAGGCGATAGATTGGTATAATCAAAGGGTGGCCGTTACTACCGACCCCCAGCTGAAGGAAATACTGGCCCATAACCGTGATGAAGAGATTGAACATGCCTGTGTTACTCTGGAGTGGCTCAGGAGAAATATGCCTGCCTGGGATGATCAGCTGAGAAATATTTTGTTTAAGGATGGTCCTATTGTGGGAGATCATGGCGATGAACAGGATGAAAAAACCGGTTCATCAGGTTTAAATATCGGAAACTTAAAATAATGGGGGAGGAAAACGACATGGATATGTTAAAAAAATCTTTAGCTCCTTTAACACAGGAAGCCTGGAATGAAATAGAAGCAAAGGCTGCTGAGGTTCTCAAAAACCATCTTTCTGCCCGTCGCGTTGTAAAGGTTGAAGGGCCTAAAGGCTGGAATTATAATGCTGTACCCAAGGGAAGACTGAGACTGCTTGAGGAAAGAACCGGCGAGGTCACCAGCGGTATTTATAATGTACAGCCCTTGGTGGAGACCCGTATTGTTTTTGAGCTTGATCGTTGGGAAATGGATAACATTATCCGTGGCGCCAAGGATGCCGACTTATCACCCCTAGAGGAAGCCGCAGAAAAAATAGCCCTATTCGAAGAAAGTGCTATTTATAACGGATACATAGACGGCCAGATTGACGGCCTGGTGGAGGCGGCTTCACAACAGCTTGAGCTTGGCGATGATGCCGGCAGTATTATGGAGGCCATTTCCAAGGGAATGCTATTATTAAAATCTGCTTATGTTGCCGGCCCCTATAGTCTGATCGTGGGGGATGAAGGCTGGAAGCGAATCAATATGATTGCGGCTGGCTATCCACTGAAAAAAACCATTGAGGAACTATTAGGCAGCAAAATTATCTATGCTCCCACCCTGGAGGATGCCCTGCTTGTGCCCTATGATCATGAGGATTTAGAAATGACCATCGGCCAGGATTTCAGCATTGGCTATGAGGGCCATGATTTGCACAAGGTTAGACTATTTATTACTGAATCCTTTACCTTCAGAGTATTAAACCCAGACATTATCATTCACTTAACCCTCTAAAGGCTCTTGCATAGGTTTAATAATATAGGCACAGGATATTTCAATGTCCTGTGCCTTAACGTTACATATCAGCCTTGAGATTGCCATATAATATACAATAGATGTACCAATTTAAGGGAAAGGAGCCGAAACAATGGAGAAGATGCAATATGTTTGCCCCAAATGCAAGGGGACTGGATTTGAAAGTGATCAATTCCAGGCTACGGGTGGAAATTTCGCCAAAATATTTGATATTCAAAATAAAAAATTTATTACCATCAGCTGTAAAAAGTGCGGCTACACTGAATTATACCGTGGACAAACCTCTGATGGCTGGAATATACTTGATTTTCTAATTAAGTAGCTTCGCTTCACAATAAAAGCTGAGACATTGAACTTTTCCATGATCTCAGCCTTTATTATTTTAAGCGGGCTTGGTACCCTTTACTACCCTATCTAGCCCCGCTAAATCCCTTATAATTTCAACTGCATGAAATCCCCGGGCCTCCAGCAGCTCCTTAACAGCCGGCCCTTGATCAAATCCAATCTCAACCACCAGCCAGCCCCCTGGAAGGATAAATTCCATGGCCCTTTCAACAATTTTTCTATAGAAATCCAGTCCGTCTTCGCCGCCATCCAGAGCGTTGTAGGGCTCATATTCCTTAACCTGGGGGGATAAGGTTTCGATCACTCGCCGAGAAATATAAGGCGGATTTGAAAGGACAAAATGAAAATCCATATGTGCCCGATCCCCTTTTAAGGCCTCAAAAAGATCGCCGTGATAAAATTCAACCTTGTTGGAGACCCCTATTAGATCAGCATTTATTTGGGCCACCTCCAGGGCATCGGCTGAAATATCCACCAAGGTTACCTGGCTTCGATCAATCAGTTTGGCCAAACTAAGGCCAATGGCACCACTTCCTGTCCCTAAATCCAGTAGTTTGACGTTTTCTGAATAAAGCCCCTGCCGATAGAGTCTCAGTACCTCCTCCACCAAAATTTCAGTGTCTCCCCGGGGGATTAACACCCTTTGATCGACATAAAAATCAAGCCCCATAAACTCCTGTCGATTCGTCAAATATTGTACAGGTACCTGTTTTTTTCTTTTCTCAACGACTTCCCAAAATTTTTGACATATTTCCTGGGCAATTTCCCTTTCAGGGTAAATATGGAGCTGAATACGCTCAATATTTAGCAAATAACATAGAAGCACCTCAGCATCCAACTGAGGTGTGTCTATACTTGAACCTTTCAGCTCCTCTGTACCCAATTTAATTAATTGAGCTGCTGTTACCAATCCATTTCCTCCTTATTTTCCACCAGAACACTTTTTAAGGCTTCAATTGCTACTTCAAGTTGGCTGTCGTCGGGCTCCAGGGTGGTAAGCTTCTGCATCATCATTCCAGGATAGCTGACCAAAGCCATGATTGGTGATTGACTTTTCCCAGCAAACCGGATAATCTCGTAGGAAACCCCTGCAATGAGAGGCAGTAATGCCAGCCTTGATGCTAATCTGATCCATATATTAGACCAGCTAATCAGTGAAAACATGATCATGCTTACCATCATAACAATAAAAAGAAAGCTGGTGCCGCACCGGGGATGCAGCGTTGTATATTTTCTTGTGTTTTCTACCGTCAGTTCTTCCCCATTCTCATAGCAATAAATGGCCTTATGCTCTGCACCATGATACTGAAAAACTCGCCTCATGTCTTCCAGCTTAGCGATTAGATACACATAGAGGGTGAAAAGGCCCAGCCGCAATAAGCCCTCTGTTAAATTCAACAGCAGGTGACTGTTGATAAAGCGCTTTAACAGCCCCACCACCATGGTGGGACCCAACATGAAAATTCCCACCGACATGACAAGGGCAATAAAAACAGAGAAATATAGTACTACATCATTGGCCTTGTCTTTAAAAATCTTCTTTAAAAATTGCTCTACCCTGTCGGGTTCCTCTGAAGCCGTGTTTTCCTCCAACAGTTCAGCAGAATAGGTCAGGGATCGAACGCCCAGTACCATGGAATCAATGAGGGCAACCGCCCCCCTAACAAAGGGGATTTTATTAATTTTTAGCTTTTTGGTCAGGCCAGTTACTGCCTCTTTTTTTACAGTAATCTGATTGTCAGGAGTTCTGACAGCAATGGCCACCTCCCTGGGGCCCTTCATCATCACCCCTTCGAAGAGGGCCTGCCCGCCAATACTTGTGGGCCGTGGAGCCTGCTGAATCGTTTTATCCATAGATTTCTTCCTTTCAAGCTGGTTTGATTATCAATATTATATCATATCATCACCCTAATTAATAATTAAGAAACAATAAACTAATTTTAAAAAAAACACCCGGGCCTTAAGGCCCGAGTGTTATTCCTCTTTGGTAAGATCGCTCTCGGAAATATTTCGTTTGTTTTTTTCAAGGTGATCCTGATATAAATCGGCATAGAGCTGATTGTTGTCATCCAGGGTCGCATAATAAACCTCTTTTACATCTTGTATGCCCTGATCATTTAACCGCTTTAGCAGCCATTGAGCTGTTAACCCTCGGTTTTTCAAATTTTCATAAATGAAGCTGCCGGTTACAATCACCTCCAGGGGAATATCCTTTTCCTTAACCTTTAGATTTAAATCTTCAACCGTAACGGCACTTTTTTCTGCCACCTTCATTACGCTCAGTTCTCCATTGGGCTCCAATATGCCGTATTTTACTTCGGTCACATCAAAAACATCTTTTTTTCGCAGTAGTACATTTAAATCTTCAAGGGTATATTGGAATCGACTTAAATTGGCTTCTAATATTTTCCCATCTTGTATCACGACTACGGGCTCTCCCTGAACTAGCTTTGAAAGCAGTCTGTTTTTTCTTACCCCAATGGAAATCAAAAAGGTAAAAAGGCCAAAGAGCAACAGACCGATAAAATGCTGCCAGGTTCGTTGACTTAAATCCGTCGCCAAGGTAGCTGCAATAGACCCAAAGGTAATTCCGTTTATGTATTCCTGTAAGGTTAATTGCGAGACCTGTTGCCTACCCAACAGCCTAGTTAAAAATAAAATTGAAAAAAAGGCCAGTACTGTCTGTAGCACAACTTCAATATATGCTTTCATTGACTATTCTCCTAGCATAAAGTTCTTTCATTTCCCCCATACTACTAATATCGGGCATTTTGTCAAATTTTATTCAGGAGGTAAATCATGAAATTACTGTATCAAGGCTTAATTACCCTGGCCTTTGTTGTTGTAGGAACACTGCTGTTATACTATTTGTACAAGAACAAGAAGATCTAACAGATTTACCTTACTGTATGAGCTCCGGTTCTTGATCAAAGCCATATTTTAAATAGTCCAGGTTTAGAAAGAGAATGGTCGTTGCTACAACCGAATAGCCTCCATAAACCTTGCTTAATATTTCAGTGATTATTCCCCCCAGACCTTCTAAACCTAAAATATCAAGAGGAAGGGCCAAGATCCCCAAAACTAATCCCAGGGCGAAACCAATTACTATTATGAGCAGCATATACCCAAAAACCTTTCCCCATTTTCCCCTGACCAATTCTTTACTATAATTTAGCGCCTTTTTATACTTCACCTGCCTTAATACCACCACCTGCAGCACAAAGGCATAGTACACGGCCCATATAATTCCGGGAATAATTAAAAGTAAAGTCAATCCAACAATAATCAGACCCATTAAAAGGCTGGTCACCCAGCTATCAACCAAAGTGCTCATGGCTCTGGAAAGGGCCTCCCTGAAGATAATTTCTCTTCCCAATACCGACTCTTCAATGGTAATGGCCAGGCCCAAGGTAGCAATGATCCCAACAAAGCCTGTAATAATTGCAAACGCTATGGCTTTAACTAAATAACCCATTCCATAAATCATTAGGTAGTATTTCACGGCAGAAGCATCCAACCCCAATCTGTAGGGGGTAAAATACAGCACTAAAGGCAATAAAATATTAAATATTAGTACAAACTGAAGTATTACCTTAATGTTTTTTCCGAAATGGTGACTCGTCATCGAAAGCCAATCGCCAATTCCCAGTTCCTCATTCCTTAATTTCTCCATAAACAGCCTCCATTCATCTTACTTTATAGATTTTTGATACCTATAATTATATACTTTAATTGCAAATCGAAATGCAACCCTTTCAATTGAAATTAAAATATATAAAGCGATAAAATGAATAAATTCCAGGTGGTTGCAATCTGGCTTACAAAAGATTGGTCTTGAACCAATCTTTTTATTTACAAACCTTTTCTCTGCCATATATTCTAAATGGGTTGGCGGCAAAAAGGAGAGTAAAATATGTCTAAGTTTTTTACATACGAAGAGAGGCTAACCCTTCAAAAATACCTAAAAGAGAGTGTATCATTTAAAGAAATTGCTCGGAGATTGCATAAGAATCCGACAACGATTTCCAGAGAAGTCCGTAAGCATCTTGCAGAAGTAGCCACTGGATATCCAGGGTTTCCATACAATGCTTGCAAAAACCGTATTAACTGTAGAAAGAAAAGGCTCTGCGGCAAGGAATGCTCGAGGCTTTCAGCAGCATACTGCAAACTCTGTCAAAAGTGTAACCACAACTGCCCTGACTTCATTGAGGAAATCTGTACTGCAAGATTTCGGGTACCTTACGTCTGCAATGGCTGCGAGCAGATCAGTAAGTGTACTTTGATGAAAAACCTCTACCATGCGGAGCATGCTCATGTTAAAGCTCATAAAATTATTTCTGAATCCCGTAGTGGTCTGTGTGTCAGCGAAGAAGAGATAGCCAGACTTAATGCAATTATCAGTCCGCTGGTGAAGCAGGGACAATCCATCCATCAGATTTATGTTACTCATCAAGATGAAATAATGTGTAGTGAAAAAACCATCTATAACTACATCGATGCCTGCTTGCTCGATGTGCGCAATATTGATTTACCCAGGAAAGTAAAGTTCCGCGAGCGATATAAAAAGCCGGAATTTAAAGTAGACAAGGGCTGCAGAATTGGTCGCAACTACGAGGCGTTCCAAAGCTTCATTGACGATAATCCTGATACTGCGATCGTCCAAATGGACACTGTAATTGGTTCCCAGGGTGGTAAGTGCCTACTAACAATACATTTCGTAGAAACTAATCTGATGCTTGCTTTCCTGAGGGAATCCAATACCTCTCAATCGGTAATTGATATATTTAATGACCTTGATCAACGGCTCGGACGTGAACCGTTTCGAAAACTGTTTCCTGTTATTCTTACGGACAATGGTAGTGAGTTTTCCAATCCCAAGGCTATTGAGTATGGGCCTGATTTGCGCACACGGATTTATTACTGCGATGCCGGTTGTCCTCACCAGAAGGGGGCTATTGAAGTCAATCATTGCCTGATTCGTAGAGTGCTTCCTAAAGGGACAAGCTTTAATCACCTAGTTCAGGAAGACATCACAACGATGATGAATCATATCAATTCCTACAAAAGAAAAAAGCTGAACAATCGTAGCCCATACGAAACGTTCAGCTTCTACCACGGAGAAGAGGTTTTGCATAAACTCGGATGTTCACCGGTTGCAGCCGATAACATCACGCTAAAACAAAGTCTTCTCAAAAAGTAACATTAGAAACTAAGTACTGCGCTGCCAACTATCCATGCTTAATCCATAAAACAGGGGTGGATTCTCCGATTACAAAAAAATCGAGAGGGAGTCGATCTCTGTTTGGCATGCCCATTTTAACCCATAATACACCAGATTTTTCGGAAAATCAAACTGCATTTGGGTTACAATAGTGGCTTTTTGTTTTCAAAACTGGCTTCTCGAGTACAAAAACTGCGTTTCGTTTACAAATATTCAGTTGTCGGTTTCAAATATTGCGTTTCACTTTACAAAATGGCATCTCGCCTTTCATTTAAGTCTATAATTATATATATTATTAATAGGGGTTGCCCTAGCCCCCATAATAATAAGCGAAATCTTTAATAGTACACGAAAAAATTACAAATTTAGCTATATATATCTAAATTTACCCATTATTTTAGATTATTCTACATATGGTTTCATTTTCCTTTAAAAAAATAATAATTGTATTTTGTATTCCAAAGCAAAATAAAAAATGCTATAATTTTTAGATTTTTCTGTTTATTTTATATTGCTGATGGTATATAATGAATATAAATAGAATCCGGTAGCTCCCTGCCAATCATAGCTTTAAAATGAACAATGGAGTTTTATGTATTTCAGTTTTTTTCAATACCCTGCGTTATTGAAAAGGCAAGCTAGATAAGAGAGCTATATGAAATCTAACCAATTTCCAGGGTGCTGGCCTAACCTTACGGCGATAGTTTAAAGGAATATTTTATTTCAAGGAAGGATGCTGATCATATCGTATGATTAATACCGAGCCACCAAAAACAGAAGATGATTGGCACAGCTACTTCCGACTCTATTTACAATAAACGGGTACTCCTATCAAGAATAAGGGGTACCCGTTTAATTTCTGTGAAATCCTTACCATGGCTGGTTTACCATCCAGTCATTAGCCAAAAGTCTTTACGCTGCTGTTCACTCAGGCATTGGGTCAGGATTCCCCATTGGCCCGGGAATAGTATGGGGTAGCCCACCTTCGGCTACAATTAGCACCCTTCCCTCGTAATTGGGGTTATCCCTTGAAACAGCTTGAATTGGAGAAATAGCAACTACAACTAAAGAAATTAATAATACCATTAATACCGTTGCTGCCATTAGACCTCTTTTCATAGCCTTCCCTCCTGAGCTTGAAGCTTAATTAAAAATGGCAAATTGTTCTCTTAGTTTTTTGGTGTATTCCTTACATTTTTCCTTATTATCCATATCGTTATACAAGTCCACATAGTAGGTATACAGTACTTGTTTTTTACCGGCAATTTCCGACTCCTCCGATAGAATGACTTCCTCAGCCTGCCTAATATATGCCTCAGCCTGCTGGTAATCCTTTAATTCCAGGTACACCTCTGTAAAAAGAAAACAGGTATCGATTAGTCCCTCATTCAAGTCCATCTCCTTTGAAATGCTATGGATCTCCTTCAAGGTTTCAATGGCCTCGGGGTAGGCTTCCACTGCTCTATAATATTCGGCCAGCTGTAACAGGATATTGGGTAGGTATGCCTTCGCAATTTGTTTTTTTAATGTAATGGCCAATTGAATATACTGATAGGCCTTGTGAAAATCTCCTCTGATGCGATATAAAATTGATAAATTGGCATAAAGCAGTGCCTGGGTATCGTTATGCAGCTGATCCTTTCTGAAAACCAGCAGATTCAATATTTTTTCTGCCTTGTCTAAATTACCGATATTCCGGTAGATGGTCGATTCAATCAGCAATAGATTGTTCATTAGCCGTGGTTTGGTTTTTCCTGTATCCATCCCCCGGAATTTTCTGAGCATTTGTAAAGCCTGCTGGTACTTTCCATGCTTGTAATAGGTTAAAATTAGATTATGGATGGCATCAAGCTTGATATGGTTACTAATGTTTTGCTGTACGGCGGTTTCGTAGGCTCGAGAATAGTAAACAATGGCCGTTTCTAAATACAAAAGCATATAGTTACATTTCCCAATCTCGTTATACAGTTTTGCGGTTTCATGATAATTTCTATTGATTAAGTTATATTCCAGAACCTGATTAAAGCAGGCTAGGGCCTTTTTATACTGATATTTTTTATAATGGTACTGACCTTGCCGATAAAGCACTTCATGGTAAACGGAGTCTAATCCATAGTTTTTTGCCAATTGGCCGATATATTGAAAGATGGATTCAAAGTCTTGTTCTTCAACACCTTTTGTTTCTTTTAAGTGCCGCAGCCCTTCAAGCTCCCTGGAAATGTACCGAGCAACCTGCTGCCCTTCAGATTCCATCAAATATTCCGGTGTAATAGCCTTTCCCAGGGGCCTATAATAATGATCAAGACGAGTAGAGATGATTTTGGCCGAGTCCAGGGTGAGCTTACGCTTCCCATTTTCAATCATACTAATTAGGCTTCTTGTCAATAAATCATTTGCCAAATCCCCCTGATTCAGGCCCAGGTCTTTTCTTAGCCTTCTAATCTTTTCCCCAGGCGATAATATCTCCATACTTTATCCCCCTCCAGATAAAAAGTAACTCATTTTTTATCATTTTTTTAATCTTATAACCCATTTATATCGTTTTTATCAATTAACCGCCATTAATTTCAGATTGATGTAACAAATATATGGTTAGTTTTATTAATTCAATACTATCAAAATTTTCCATTGAAATCAATTAATTTCAAAGGGGAATCTTTTTGTTTAATCCAATAAAAGGTCCCTATTCTTTGACGCTTTTTAGTATCAGCAGACCTTACTCGTACACTGATTTTTTGCATCATATATGATAGGGACCTTAACAATTATTCTTTTTACCAGGTATTCCTTACGACTGGTTATCTTTTTTCATTTCATCATTGGACTTTTTAATCAGTATAAAACTTCCAATACAAAATAATACAAATATTACAATCACAACAACTACATCAAGGGACATGGCCTACTTACCTCCCTTCCATTGCTTTTTGGGTTATAAGCAATGGAAGGGAGCCTTAAACCTGCTCATATGTTGATGTGGGTTAATAAGCGCCCTTAAGGTTAAGTTTAACCGGGAAAGAATTCGGCTATTTCGTATGGGATCAAAGGGCGGCTTATGATCAGTCATTGCTTTTAAGGTGATATTAATAAACAATATTACGTGGGATGCGATCTGAAATAATTGGTATATCTCCTGAATTTGTTTAGACTCATTCATGATTATTGGAACTTCCAGCCGGTTATTAATCAAGAAGTATTCCCTGTTATATTCTTGAGTGAATCGATCTATAGGAGCTTCATTTTCATAGGAGGTAATTTGAAAAAAAAGGGACAAAATCAAAAATATAATAATCATTTTACTCATAAGATAATTCTTTTGTCGGCTGATCACTGTTTTTTCCCCTTCCCCAAAATATATACTAATTATATCAAGAATATAGGAAATAGCCACTGAATATTTTGGTAAAGTTACTTAATTTTATATATTTGCTTTGGCTGCTTTAAAGTACTAATAATTGGTTCGATCTGATCTTGAGGATAAAGGATATTTCTACGATTTGAGATTTCATTTAATTCAAGTTTCAATTCCTGGATGACGGCATCGAGATCAATGGGTAAAATATCCTGGAGGGATTGAAGAAGCTCCCTTGTAAAATGAACTCTAAACTGGCTAAAGGCAGGGTTATAGGTTAAAATAAAGGCACTGAGCCTTCCAATATCCTTTTCTCTGTTACCCGTTCGACTATTTTCAAAATCAATTCCGTAAAGCTTATCACCATAAATGAAATTTCTAAGATTCATATCCCCCTTAATATAATCCTTTTTACTCCACTTCTTCATAGCCCGGTAAAAATCACTTAACCATTGGGTTAATTCCCAGACAATGGTGTTGGAATAGCCCCTGAGGGTATCGGCTGAATCATTTTCCTGCCTCAAAATTGTATCTAGCAGTACTTCTCCCTGTATATATTCCATGATGATCAAATTGTTGCTTTTAAAATATACCGTTGGAACTGCCAGTCCTTCTTCCCTTAGGCTCGTCAGTATATCAGCCTCTTTATTACAGCTCCAGTTAGATTGCTTATACTGTTTAACAACAATATCCTTTTTCTGCCCCTGATGATCATAGGTTTTAATCCAGATAACATCATTTTTTTTACTATAAAATTTTTCCTGTATCTGCATCGATTCGACATTGTATATTTCATAGAACTTCTCTGGTATTCTCATGATTTTCACCCATCTCTATTGTAATATTTACTCCTTGTTTATGTAAGCTGATTTCCCAGGAGTAAATTGTTAAATTTTTATCTATACCATTTTTCTTCTACAATAGATTTTATTTTCCTGCCAAATTAATAAGAATTCTTCTACGGATTATTCCAAGGGCCTTCCCGCATCAGGGGGCCTTCGCCACTTAGGCAGCAGTTCGAGTTTTTGCATGGTTAATAATAATATTAAAGCAATGGGCCCCAAAATCATCCCTGCAAACCCAATTAATCGTAAGCCGATATACATGGCTAGTAAAACACTCAGGGGATGAAAACCGATTTGGGTAGCCAGTACCTTGGGTTCTAAAAATCTGCGCAGGATAACGGTAATACCATAGATCACCCCTAGAAAAGCCGCAACAAGGTAATTCCCTTTAATAGTCTGCCAGACAATAATGGGAACAAATACCGTTCCTGTTCCTAAGACAGGCAGGGCATCCAAGAGACTTGCTGTAAGGGCGATTAACAGGGCAAATTCCATTCTTATAAGCAGCAGGCCAATACTGCAGACAATAAAGGTAGGAATCATTAATATAAGCTGAGCCTTAATATAGCCCCCTACTGCTAAAATTAAATCATTTTTAATAATTGTCAGCTTCGGAAACCAGTCAGGGGGAATTTGCAGTTTAATAAAATTGTAGATAAGCTGTCGGTCTCTGGAAATTAAATAGGCCGATATAATGGCGACAATAGTAAAGATAATTAATTCTGGAACAATTGAAAGTGCACTAAAAAATGAACCTAAAAAAATACTGAGCTGACCTGTTACCGCCTTAACAACTCCATCAAAGGCCGTCAGCATGGTCTGGGCAATGTCTGAAGGAATGAGGGTATAATAATCCTGTATTTCCTTCAAAATACTTTGCCCCCTCTCATATATCAGGTTAGCATATTCAGGCAAATATTGATATAAAGCCATCATCTGAAGGGTAATTAAGGTTCCGATGGTGGTGAAAATAGTCAAAACAAGGATCACGAAGAGTACCACACCAATTAAGCTGCTCAAGGCTCGTTTGATTCCCAACCTTCGCTGCATCCAGACGATTAGGGGTTCGATTAAGCCTGCCACCAACCACCCCAAAAGGAAGGGTAATGTCATTAAAATTATTTTTCCACCCCAAAAAAATAATGTTAAAAAAATCAAGACTGCAATCAATAATCTGATAAAATTAGGTAGGTAGTTTCGATAATCCTTCATGATCCTCCGATCCTTTCTTCATTTGCCCCATAGATAATTAATTGATTAGAACCTGATGAATAGAAAAAGCTTACTGAAACTTGACAAGCAGTAAGCTTTAACCGTAATTCCTGACTACGATGAGGTGGTTACCAGCCTCACCTTTTTAATACGATTTCCCTCTATTTCTTCAAGCACTAGCTTAACATGCTGATAATTGACTGATTCACCTTTTTTCGGAAATCTGCCCAGCTCGCCGATGATGAAGCCCCCAATGGAATCAAAATCCTCTGATTCCAAGTTAAGTCCAATCATTTCATTAACTAGCTCTATTTTTACATTTCCTTTCACTAAATATTCATGCTCACTGATCATTTCAAAGTCATTTTCCTGTTCATCATATTCGTCCTGAATATCCCCTACAATTTCTTCAATTAAATCCTCCATTGTAACAATACCTGCTGTTCCACCATATTCATCCAGCACAATGGCCATATGGTTCTTATTTTTTTTCATCTCCTTAAACAGGTCTGCTACTTTCTTGTATTCAAAGGTAAAAAAGGCCTTTCTGAGATAATCCCTAAGACAAAAGGTCTCCTTAATATCCTCCACTGTGAACAGATCTCTTACATTCAATACACCGATTATATTGTCAATTCCCTCATCATATACAGGATATCGGGAAAGTTTCTCGTTTCTGATTAAGTTAATGGTTTCCTCATAATTTAAATTCACATCCAGGGCAATGATATCTGTCCTTTGAACCATCACATCTTTAATCTGGCTGTCTCCGAATTCAAAGACATTATAGATCATTTCCTTTTCGTCTACTTCTAATACCCCTTCCTCTTGACTGACGGTTACAACTGTCTTAAGCTCTTCTTCAGTAATGAAGGGGCGGTCATTATACCGATTGATACCCATTAATTTCATTAAGTTATCTGTAACGAAATTGAACACAATTACAATGGGACGCAAAACCATAACAATCCATGCCATGGGCCTACTGATCTTTAAGGAAATTGCCTCGGCATTTTGAGCAGCTAAAGACTTAGGTGTAATCTCAGAGAAAACCAGTACTGAAAAGGTCATGATCCCTGTGGCAATGGCCACACCATTATTTCCAAAGGCCTCCAGGGCAATAGAGGTTGCCAGGGCTGAAGCTGCTATGTTAACAATATTGTTTCCCACCAAAATGGTTCCCAGGAGCTTATTTGGTTCATCCAACAGCTTAAAGACTGTCTCTGCACCATGAATTTTCTCATCAACCAGATGCCTCACCCTAATTTTGCTCAGAGACATAAGGGCCGTTTCTGAAGCCGAAAAAAAGGCAGATAGCATTAATAATAAGATTAAAACAAGTAGCTCCCACATGTGACTCGGGTCCAAGTTTAACCACACTCCTTAAATGTTTTTAAGAATATTATACCACAAATTTATACGCAAACAACAATAACAATTTCACCGGGCCCATGGGCGTTTTGCACTATTTTAATCATATAAGGTCTTTCACTTATTGATATGGTTATGGTACAATCTTACTATTCATCACAGTTTCTTTCATTTCAATCGAAGGGGAGTTTAACGATCATGAAAAAGAAGTTCTTAAAGGAGGTTTATCTGTTACGGAGTGTTTCTTGCCTAAATGTCGTTTTAGCCCATGGCATTACCCGTACCATTGAGCTTTACGACGGGTCATTGACTGCCGAAAGCAGATTGCTTTTCCTGTCTTTAAGGCTGTTATCCACCTTCGGTACACCTATTTTTATTTTTTTAGCTGAGTTTTTACTGGCTTATTCTTATCGTGATGAAATTCCACAAAATTTCTTAAAAAAACGCTTTCAATATATCTTTATACCCTACCTTTCAATGGGGGTAATTTATGCTATTTTGTCAACCTTTGAGGGAACTGCCTATTTAAACAGCGTTGGCTTGTCCAGCTTTTTGATTCATTTTATTAAAAATGTCTTCCTGGGCTTTTATCGCCATGGCTATTTTATTCTGGTGATCTTTCAATTCTATTTCCTCCATATTAAATTTCATCAAAAAATCAAGGAGCTTTCTCCACCATTGGTATTGCTAGGCTCCCTTCTCATTAATATACTTTATTTGGCCTTTTTCAACCTTACCAGGCCTCCCTTCAGCCATCCCATTGGCCAATATTTATGGGGAGACTTTTCGTGGATTCCCTTTCCCGGATGGATCTTCTATTTCTTTCTGGGCTATTACTGCGGTCATCATTTTGACACCTTTCAAAGGGGACTGCTGAAATATAGGAGGCTCGTGGCTCTGTTTCCCCTGGTCAGCGGCACCGTTGTGTTATCTGTCTACCGCCAGGGAATATTATTGATTAACAGCTCGAAACGGGTCGATATGCTTTTTTTCTCGGTCAGTATGCTGTTTTTTCTCTATTTAATGGCTCTAAAGCTGGATAAAATACCTCAATTTTTTGTCTATATCAGTCGTTACTCCTTTGGTATATATTTATTTCATATGTTGTTTTTAGCTATTTTGGTTTGGCTGATTAAACCAATTAATTATGCCTTTATTCCCCCTCAGCTTATGTTATTAATACTATGGTTACTGGCTACCCTGGGCTCCATCTGGGCCACCAAATATATAAGCCGACTCCCCTTCGGAAGCTATATTGTAGGAAAACTAGAAAGGTAAAATTGATTTTAGCCCCCATAGGGCCTTTTTTCTTCCTTCATCAGTCAACATAAGGTTCTGGCCCTTTTGAACAATCATTCCCTGCTTTTTCAGCTGGTGAATTAATTTCGTTGTAAAGCCCTCTGACCATCGGACAAATTGTCTGATATGTTCTTCACTTGATTCTGTCTTAGTCTCGAGGGTATGTTCATGATGATAAAGATGAATCAGCAGGGTTAGCCTGGCAAAATCCATTTTTCGCTGGCTTCGCTTATAAAATCCCACTATCAGGCCTCTATGGGGAGAGCCTAGGAAAACCAGCAAAAACAACACTCCTGCCACAGTGGCCATGGAACCGGCAATCGATACATCAAACAGTCGGGCTACTTGATAACCTGCCACACCAATTACAATGCCCAACATTCCGCTGGTAAAAAGCATATTTTCCAGCTCGTTGGTTAATAAATAGGCGGTTAACGGCGGAACCACCATCAGTGCCACCACTAAAATGGAGCCAACGGCGTCAAAGGCCCCCACCGCAGTAATTGAAACCACACTCATTAAACAATAGTGTATAATCCAGGGGGATATTCCCAGGGCTGCAGCCAGCCTGGGGTCGAAGGTAACGATTTTTAATTCCTTATAGAATAGGGTAATAAAGAGAATGTTGATGATGAAAATGATTCCCATGACATAGAAGGATTTTGGCCCCAGGTCATAGCCTCCAATACTAAGTCTATGGAAGGGGGCAAAGGCAATTTCTCCCAATAGCACCGCATCAACATCCAAATGAACGTTGCCTGCGTAGCGTGAAATAACGATGACACCAATACTGAAAAGGGCTGTAAAAACCAAACCAATTGAAGTATCTTCTGCCAAAAGTCCGGTTCCCTTCAGAAATTCCACTAACAAAACTGTGAAAAGGCCCGTTGCTGCTGCCCCTAAAATCAACAGTGGTGAATGGATATCATGGGTATAGAGAAAGGCCAGGGCAATTCCTGCTAAAATTGAATGGCTAATGGCATCGCTCATCATGGCCATTTTCCTCAAAACCAGGAAGGTTCCTGAAAGGGTACAGGTTACTGCCACCAGGGCCGCCAGTAATTGTATTTCCATTTGCGGGTTAATCATTGTCTATTACCTCCCCTCTGTCCCTTCTTTCATAAATTTCATTGATTTTCTCCGAGGTCATCCGCCATCCTCCATCGGTGTTTGTTAGAAGATAATCTCTTTTAATGGTACCCTGCTGCTTTTTCTTAAGATAAAGCTGATAAAGCATTCCTCTTTTCGGTGCAAATAATAAGGATAACAATACGATTAAAAATCCAATCAAAACAATAACAGGGCCCGTTGGCATTCGCTGCACCTGGCTGCTGATTATTACCCCTGTGATGCCGGCAAGGACTCCAAAGCAGCCTGACAGGAGGGCCATCAGCTCTAATCGGTTGGTCCATTGCCGGGCGGCTGCCGCTGGGGCAATAATCATGACACTCATTAAAACAACCCCCACCGCCTGAAGGCCTACTACAATTGCCACCACCAAGAGCCCTGTTAACAGGACATCAATTAAACCCATGGGAAATCCCAGGCTGGTGCCAAATTCTCTATTAAAGGCCAACAGCTTAAATTCCTTCCAGAAAATAATGGTTAGTATAAGGGCGGTGCCCCCCAGCAAAGCCATCACCATCACATCCTCCTTTAGGAGGGTAGCCGCCTGGCCGAACAGGTATTTATTTAAGCCTGCCTGCCTGGCATTGGGCTGCTTTTGCACCACGCTCAGCAGCATAAGGCCCAGGCCAAAGAACACTGATAAAATAATTCCCAGGGCCCCATCATATTTAATCGGACTATATTTTACAATCATCATCATGGCCAGGGCTGATATTAATCCTGCTATCAAGGCTCCTGTCAATAAAACCATGGGTGATCGATCACCCGTTAACATAAAGGCCAGAACAATACCCGGCAGGGCTGAATGGGATACGGCATCCCCCAGAAGACTTTGCCTTCTGAGGACCGCAAAGGTTCCCAAAACACCGCTGGTGATGCCTAAAATTGCTGCCCCTGCCATTACCACCAAAAAGGTATAGTCTTGGAATAAATACCCTATCACAGCCATCATAAGACCACCTCTTTATTTTTGCCCTTTTCTTCAGAAGTGGTGAATATTTCTTCTAATTCTTCAGAATTTTTCATAGCCTTGGGTCCATGGCTTCCATAGGTTTGCTTCAGGTTTTCCTTGGTGAAAACCTGTTGCTGGGGCCCTACTGCAATACATTTTACGTTCAATAGCATGACCCAATCAAAATAGCTTGTTACAGTCTGTAAATCATGGTGTACGACAATAAGGGTCTTCCCTTGATTTTTAAGCTCAACCAGGAGCTTAACAATCATTTTTTCTGTCAGGGCATCTACCCCCTGAAAGGGTTCATCCATTAGATACAAATCGGCTTTTTGCACCAAAGCCCGGGCCAAAAATACCCGTTGCTGCTGTCCTCCTGATAATTGACTGATCTGGCGATTATAATAGCCTTCCATGCCCAGCTGGCTCAATGCCTCCATGGCAATGGCCTTTTCCCTTTTACCCGGCCGTCTGATCCATCCCAGTTCTCCGTAAAGGCCCATGGTAACAACGTCTAATACGGTTGTAGGGAAATCCCAATCAACGCTTCCCCGTTGGGGCACATAGGCCACCCGTCTGCGGTTAATCTGATAAGGCTTGCCATAAATCAGTGTCTTACCTGTAATGGGCTTCACAATCCCCAATAGGGCTTTAATGAAGGTACTTTTTCCTGCTCCATTGGGCCCTACAATTCCCAGTAGTGTTCCCGCCGGAACACTGACGCTTACATCCCAAAGCACTGGCTTTTCTTGATAAGCTACGGTTAAGTCATGGATTAACAATGCGGCTTCCTTCATCGTATTTCACTCCTTACTCAGATAATGCTTTGACAATGGTATCAATGTTGTATCTTATCATGCCTAAATAGGTGCCCTCGGGTTGCCCTGGGTCGCCCATGGCATCGGAGTAGAGCTCGCCCCCAATGGCTACTTGAAAGCCCCTGGCTTCAACGGCCTGCTGAAGGGCTTCAATATTTCTGGCCGCCACCGAGGTTTCAACAAAAATAGCCTTTATTTTTCGTTCAGCTATCAGATCAGCCAATTCCCTAATATCTGCAATACTGGCCTCCGATTCGGTGCTGATTCCCTCCAAGCCCAGTACCTCAAAATCGTAGGCCCTTCCAAAGTATTGAAAGGCATCGTGGGCTGTAATTAAGACCCTTTGTTCCTTGGCCAGGCTTTGGGCCCGGTCTGTTACATATTGATTAAGCTCCTTCAGGGCTTCAATATAATCTTCAGCATTCTTTGCATAGACTGCTTCATTGGCCGGATCAAGCTTAATGAGCTGTTCCTTTACGTAAGCTGTCACCTCAATCCAGTTCTCAACATCAAACCAAATATGGGGGTCATGGCTGCCTTCAAATTGATCCTCTCCCGCCATTAATCTGCCCTCCTGAATGCCATCTGTAATGGCATAGGTGGCGATCCCCCTATTGTTCATTTCAATAAACAGGTCATTAATTTTCCCCTCCAGGTGCAACCCATTGTAAAAAATGGCATCGGCTTCCTGAAGCAGCCTTACATCACCCTCTGTAGCCTGGTACAGATGGGGGTCTATTCCCGGCCCCATTAGCCCCTTTACCTCCAGCACTTCTCCCCCCAAGGTCTGAAGTAAATCTGTAATCATGGTGGTGGTGGTTACAACCTTCAAGGGATTGTCGGATGCTGAAGGTGGGTTCGTTTCATTGGATTGCATTGTATAGACAAGGCCCCCTGCAAAAATCACCATAACCAGCCCCAACAGAATTAGCTTTGATTTCAATTTAAACACGCCCTTTCCCAATTTGATTTTTTATATTTACTAAAGTTATCCCTAGTTAAAAAAGTTTGCCTTGACTAACTTTTTTATATAAATACCCTAATTTTGACGGATAAACATATATTTATTTTTTTATATTTCTCTACCAATACGAATAGGATATATTAATACAATTAAAAGGGGAGCCAGAATTCTGGCAGATTAAATGGATAAGTAATAGATTTTTACAGTCATATTCATCATATGTAAAGGTTGTGAAATGTGTGAATCTAAAAAAAAGAAATCAATTAATGAAAACCTATGAGGTGAAACGAGAGCAAAGGGGTGCCTTGACCGCCAGCATGGAGGATTATCTCGAAACCATTTATTTAACCCAGCGTAAGGAAGGTCATGTACGGATGAATATCCTGGCGGAAAAGCTGAGGGTTCAGGTTCCTTCCGCTACCAAAATGGTTCAAAAGCTAACCAGACAGGGGCTGCTGGATTATGAAAAATACGGGCTTATTCACCTAACAGAGGAAGGGGAAGCCCTTGGCAGGTTTTTATGGGAAAGGCATCAAACCGTAGAGGCATTTTTGACTTTATTGGAGGTTGAGGATAATCTCTATCGTAATATAGAGGCGATGGAGCACAGCTTTTCAATGGAAATTTTACACCAGATTCGCCTTTTAAATGATTTTTTCAGAGAGTCACCCCAGGTAATGGAGCAATTCAGGCAATTTAAAAGGCGAAATGAGGACAAAAAAACACCAGACCAAGGTTGATCTCACTTTAACATAGAAAGTGAAGATTAACTGGACTGGTAAACTTTAAAGTCTATCTATTCAGCCACCTCATGGCATTTTCGACATCGTGCTTCATAGGAATCCTTAGCCCCAACCATAATAATGGGATCACTGTATTTGGCAGGCTTACCATTGACCAATCGCTGTGTTCTGGTGGCAGGGCTTTTACAAACCATACAGACTGCCGTTAATTTGGTTACATATTCGGCAATTGCCATCATTTGAGGTACTACCTGGAAGGGCTCTCCTCTAAAATCCATGTCTAGCCCCGAACAAATAACCCGTTTCCCTGCATTGGCCACCCGTTGACATAGGGTTAATATGGCTTCATCAAAGAATTGAATTTCATCAATGGCCAGCACATCAAAATCCTGCTGTTCAATGATCTTTTCAATTTCTAAGGCGTTGTCCACCGGAATGGAAGGGGTCTGTTTCCCATTATGGGAAGTAATGTTATTATCTGAATAACGTTTATCTATTTTTGGTTTAAAGGCCAATACCTTTAAATCGGCAATTTTGGCACGATTGATTCTTCGAATCAGCTCTTCGCTTTTTCCCGCATACATGGGGCCAACGATAATTTCAATACTGCCATTTTGTGAATATTCCACGAGATCAACCACAATTACTCCTCCCCCTTTTGGTTCTATTATCATTATATTGTGATAGCCCTCAACAGAAAAGCCCCGTGATTATCCTATGTAATAATTAGGTCATTGTACCTGTTTTTTACATAAAACTGCATAAAAAATCAAGGCTAGAAGAAAACCCCCAACCTTGATCAACTTTTAAGTGAAAAATTACATACCAAATTTTTTCTTGAATTTTTCTACTCGGCCACCCTTTTCAACTGATTTTTGCTTACCAGTGAAAAATGGATGACATTCTGAACAGATTTCTACTCTAATTTCTTGTTTTGTTGAAGTGCTTTTGAAGCTATTGCCGCATACGCAATGTACCTCAACCTCATGATTTTGTGGATGGATATCCTTTTTCATTTTTTTCACCTCTTCTTTCTGCCGCGCTTATATATCTTATCAGAAATACGCTGATCGCACTCCCAAAATGCTTAGGGCAAATTAACTATTACATTATAGCATAATAAGATAGGGGGTGCAAGAAATAATTCCATTAAATACGCTTCTTAAACATTTCCACAAATTCCCTATTATTCTTAGTTTCCATTAGGGAATTAATTATTTTTTCGGTTACCTCTTGAACAGAGCTGCTGCTCATGGCCCTTCTAATGCTCCAGATACTTTCCAGCTCTGCCTGACTCAGTAATAGCTCTTCCCGTCTGGTACCCGACTTATTTACATCAATGGCTGGGAAAATTCTCTTTTCAGAGAGTTTACGGTCCAGATGAAGCTCCATGTTTCCGGTTCCCTTAAATTCTTCAAAAATGACATCATCCATTCGGCTGCCGGTTTCAATTAATGCAGTAGCAATAATCGTTAGACTGCCACCCTCCTCAAGGTTTCTGGCAGCACCAAAAAATCTTTTTGGCTTATGTAAGGCCCCTGGGTCTAAACCTCCAGATAGGGTTCTGCCTGTGGGAGGAATTGTTAAATTATATGCCCTTGCCAATCTTGTAATACTATCTAATAGTATGACCACATCCTTGCCGTGCTCCACCAGCCTTTGGGCTCGATTTAAAACCATTTCCGCCACCTTGATATGATGACTGGGCAGTTCATCGAAGGTCGAGTATACTACCTCTCCCTTAATGGAACGCTGCATATCTGTAACCTCTTCGGGTCTTTCATCAATTAGTAGAACGATAATATCTATATCGGGGTAATTAAGCGAAATACTATTAGCGATTTTTTGCAGTAATATGGTTTTTCCTGCCTTCGGGGGAGCCACAATCATCCCCCTTTGACCCTTACCAATGGGGGCGATTAAATCTATTAATCGAGTAGAAAGCTCGGTACTATTCAGTTCCAGATTAATTCTTTCCTTGGGGTAAATTGGGGTAAGATCTTCAAAATTAGGTCTTTTTGTAGCGGATTCTGGCTCTAATCCATTGATTTTTTTCACATAGAGAAGGGCTTTAAATTTTTCTCCGCTTTTAGGCGGTCTAGTAATACCTGTAATCATATCGCCGGTACGCATATTAAATCTTCTAATTTGTGAGGGAGATATATAAATATCATCTTCACTTGAAAGGTAATTATTTCGTCTTAAGAAGCCATAACCATCTGTATGAATTTCTAAAATTCCTTGGGCAATGTTAACCTCTTCACCGACTGGGATTTCATCACTTAAATGCTCTGGCAATCCCTGATGCTTGATTTCTGGCCTTGGCTGATTCTCTACTGGAGCAGCAGGACTGACAGGGTTTTGGTTTTCCTTAATCCAGGCAATGATATCATCCTTACGAAGTCTTGTGGTATACTTCATACCCATTTCCTTCGCAATCTTTCTAATATCCTGCACCTTCATGTCCTCCAGATGATTTATGTCCAAATGACCACCTCCTTTTTTTGATCTAAAAAGGGTAATTGAATTCCCTTTTTACCGAGATTCTAACATGTTTATTGGCAAGAGTCAACTAATATCGTAAATTATCGTCTTAATAGGCATACCTTGGCTTCTGATTGAGCTTATGAATGGCTTCAACAAATCGAATGGTTCCTGTTTCCGAGCGCATGACAACGGAATGGGTCTTTGCTACTCCCTTTCCCGGATACACCACACCCTTTAACAACTCGCCGTCTGAGATACCGGTGGCAGCAAAGTAAACCTCATTGCCTTTGACCAAATCCTCCATATACAATACTTTATTAACATCTAATCCCATTTTTATACATCTGCTTCTTTCCTCTTCATTCGTTGGCATTAAGCGCCCCTGGAATTCTCCTCCCATTGATTTCAAGGCCGCAGCAGCAATCACCCCCTCGGGGGCACCTCCAATTCCCAAAAGCATATCCACACCGGTATCAACAAAGCAGGTGGCCATGGCCGCCGCCACATCGCCGTCCTTAAAGAGCTTTATTCTTGCTCCCGCAGCACGACAATGTTGAATTAAAGCCTCGTGTCTTGGCCGATCCAGCATGGTAATGGTTAAATCAGTTATACTTTTGTCCAGGGCAGCCGCCAGGGCCTTCAGATTTTCTTCAAGGGGAGCCTCCAGGTTGACTTTTCCGGCCGCCCTGGGGCCTACTGCGATTTTATCCATATACATATCTGGAGCATTTAATAGACAGCCCCTGGGAGCCATGGCCACCACAGCAATGGCATTGGGTAATCCCTTGGCGACCGAATTGGTTCCCTCTACTGGGTCAACGGCGATATCCACCTCTATTCCACCGTTTCCTACAACCTCCCCAATGTAGAGCATTGGGGCTTCGTCCATTTCTCCTTCCCCAATGACAACCGTTCCTTTGATATTAATGGTATCAAACATTTTACGCATACCATCAACCCCAGCCTGATCTGCTGCTATCTTATCTCCCTTACCCATATACACGGCAGCACCCAGTGCAGCGGCCTCCGTTACCCTTACCAGATTAATTGCTAAGTTCCGATCCATTCTTTACACCTCATTTCTATGATATAAGACATGATTCCATCTACCGTTTGTGTTTTTTGAGTACTTCCTGCAACACCGCTGTTTTGTCTAATCGATGAAGGGCAGTTACAAAGCGAATGGTGCCAGTTTGCCCCCTCATGACAACAGAGTGGGTTTCGGCCATATCATTTCCTTTGTAAACCACCCCTTTTAATAGCTCTCCCTGGGTAATTCCAGTGGCGGCAAACAAACAATCATCCCCTTTTACCAGGTCTTCTAAGGTTAACACCCGATAGATTTCTGCTTCACTTTTTAAGCCCAGCTCGTGACATCGATCTAATTCTTCAGGGCTCATGGGGTGTAATACCCCTTGCATATCTCCGCCCATGGCCTTTAGGGCAGCAGCAGCAATAACACCTTCGGGGGCTCCGCCAATTCCCATTAAAATATCAACCCCTGTATCATCAAACCCCGTAGCAATGGCTGCAGCTACATCGCCATCACTAAAGAGCTTGATTCTTGCACCACTTTCTCTTATGGCCTCAATCATTTCCTGGTGGCGGGGCCTGTCTTGAATAATTACAGTTAAATCCTCTATGTTTTTATCTAGGGCCCTGGCAACGGCCTTTAGGTTATCCTCCACCGAAGCATTAATATCAATGGCTCCCTTGGCTTTAGGGCCTACGGCGATTTTTCTCATATAGGTATCGGGAGCATGTAAAAGACACCCCTTGGGGGCCATGGCCACCACAGCAATGGCATTGGGCAGCCCTTTGGCAATCAGTGTCGTACCTTCCAGGGGATCAACTGCGATGTCTACTTCACTGGCCCCCTCGTCACCACAGCCGACCCTTTCACCAATATAGAGCATGGGGGCTTCATCCAGCTCCCCCTCCCCAATAACAACCGTTCCACATATGGAAATACTGGAGAAGGCCCTTCTCATTCCATCTACGGCTGCCTGATCGGCAGAAATTTTATCTCCTCTACCCATATACCCTGAAGCGGCGAGGGCTGCTGTTTCCGTTACACGAACCAACTCCATTGCTAAATCTCGATCCATTCTTCCTTCTCCTCCTCCAATTTTCAAAACCTTCAAGCTTTAGGCTGTTTATTTTATAATTAAGGCTATACTTTTTCTTTCCTCATTACAATATATTATATGAAATTGTAGATTTACTCAACCTAATTGGATAAAAAAATCTTCCTCTGTTTAACATAACAAGAGCACCTGCCCTTGAGGTGCCCTATAACTATTGTGTTTTTGCTTTTAAAAATCATAACTTAATCACAATATTGGAACTGAATATATTATCTCTATTTAATTACTTTAAGGCGCTTTTTAATTTGAAAGACCTTCCTTTTCTATTTGACATCCTTCAAACTCCTTATTTCAAAGTAAGCTTTTCTTTCTCTTATTGTATCATTCAAAGGGGCCCTTAGTAAGATTAAAATTAAAAAATTATTTGAATTAGGTTGACTTTTTATGAAAAAAGCCCCTCTTTAAAAGCAGGGGCCAAAATACTAATTTCTATTTTACCGCACCCTCCCAATCCTTAAGAAATCTTTCAATACCGCTGTCAGTTAAGGGGTGCTTCACCATTTGCTTAAATACACCATAGGGAACAGTAGCCACGTCGGCTCCCAGCCTGGCCGCTTCGATCACATGGGGGCTATGTCGAATACTGGCTGCCAGCACCTGGGTTTTTATTTGATGTGATTTAAAGATTTCAGCGATCTCTTGGATCAGCTTCATGCCGTTGTGCCCAATATCATCCAGCCTGCCCAAAAAAGGACTTACATAGGTGGCCCCTGCCTTAGCGGCCAATAGGGCCTGGGCGGCAGAAAAGACCAGTGTAACATTGGTTTTAACCCCTTTTTCGGTAAATACCTTCACCGCCTTTAATCCCTCCTCTGTCATGGGTACCTTGATAACAATATTGGGATGAATGGCAGTTAAGGGCTCAGCCTCCTTCACCATCTCCTCGGCCAGTAGACTAACCACCTCAGCACTGATGGGACCGTCGACAATTTCAGCAATTTCTCTGATCACCTGTTTAAAATCTCGACCTTCCTTTGCAATTAGAGAGGGATTGGTTGTAACCCCATCCAATACCCCCCAGCTTGCCACCTCTCTTATTTCATTTATATTGGCAGTATCAATAAAAAATTTCATTTTACGACCTCCTTAATCCTAATATTTTTCTTGCTTCTTTAGGGGTAGCAACTTCCCTTCCCAATTCCTTTGCCAGTCTGACTACCCTTTCCACCATCTGGGCATTAGAAGTGGCCAGTTCTCCTTTTTTATAATAAATATTATCCTCAAAACCAACCCGTACATGGCCTCCCAGGATAATTCCCATGGCAGCCAGGGGAAGCTGGGCCCTTCCGATTCCTGCCACGGTCCAGGTGGAGCCCGGTGGAATGGAACGAATCATATGCATTAAATCCTCTGGATTTCCCGGCGCCGCCCCGGGTACCCCCAAGACAAAATCAAAATGAAGGGGTTCATTGATAAGGCCCTTTTTCACAAGCCTCCTGGCATTTTCAATCATGCCCCGCTCAAATATTTCCAGCTCCGGCTTAACCCCCAATTCCTTCATTCTAAGGGCAAAGCTTTCCATATATTCCTCAGGATTCATAAAGATATCTGAACCAAAGTTGCAGGTACCGCAGCTTAAGGTAGCCATTTCGGGCCTTAATTCCACCGGCTGGAGTCTTTCTTCCGGCTTATGCCATACAGCCCCCCCTGTGGAGGGCTGAAAGATAACATCACATTTAGCCTCAATTTTTTCTTTTATTTCCTTATATATATCATAGGACTGGGTAGGGTTTCCAGCCTCATCCCTGGCATGAACGTGAACAATGGAGGCGCCGGCCTGCCAGCAGCCATAGGCCGCCTCAGCAATTTCATTCGGCGTTAGGGGAAGGGCCGGCTGCTGCTCTCTGGTTACTTCAGCCCCCGTCAAGGCGGCAGTAATGATTAACTTTTCCATCGTGCTCCCTCCCTATGCTCTTTGCTTTTCCTTGGGAACCACACAGGTTCCCACCGCCTTACAAACCACCAGAGGGGTCTTTAATACATCACAGGCGGATTCATTAATATCTGGCCTTGGCGCAATTACCTTCCGGGCCTCAAAGACCATTTTTCTGGAGGTATTTCCGATCTTGACAATTTCCCCCTCTGCCTCAATGTAGTCACCTGCATAGACCGGTGCAGTAAATTCGACCGATTCATAAGCCACAAAGAGTCCCTCGTCACCGTCGTTTCGAATCAGCAATTCCGTTGCCACATCACCAAAGAGCTGAAGCATTTTTGCCCCATCCACCAGGTTGCCCCCATAGTGGGCATCATGGGTACCCATCCTTACTCTGATTAATGCCTTCATCCTTCTTCCTCCTTTAGCCATATTAATTTGCAATACACCACCACTCAATTAAGTGGTTATCAACCAAATCATACTTATTTTGCTTCAATTAATACTCTAATTAATTAAAAATCGAATGCCTTTATAATATGGATATTCGTTTAATCTTTTAAAATCCCTCTCGAAATTACGACATACTTACCTTAAATTTTGAGTCTGATATTTTTTCCGATTTCCAAATGTATTAGGAATACAATTTTATTTAAAATTTCATTTTGAATCTTTAAAATATTTAATTTTAGTAAATAGTATCATTTTCTCGTCTTAATAATTTGCATATTATTAAAGACGTTTTTTTAATATTTAAAGTTAACAAAACTATTGTTTTATTTTATAATTTATTTATTTGTAAATATTATTTAATATGCAAAAATTTGTTAGTTGTTCCCTTCCTATTTTCACCATTGTTATTGGTATCTTCTTTTTATTTGGCTATTTTTTCCCCTTTTATTGGGATATGACATTTTATAGTTATTTTAGTTAAAAATTTAACCCTTGCACAAGTTCCCCTTGGGCTGTATAATTATTAAATAAAATAATATTTAAAATTTTCCCATAGTTATGAAAAAATTATAAGAAAGATTAAATATTTTGAATAAGCCTATTACCGCTTTTATAAGTTTTTTATTAATTCGAATGTTGGTCTTTCTTTGTGGGATAGGGGGTGAATTGTAAGCATATTTGTAATTTTCAGAAGGTTTCAAATCTTAAATCCAATTAAGGAGGGCGATTGTAGTGAATTTGAATGAAACGAAGCAAAGAGACCAATGGGGTTCGAAGATTGGCTTTATTCTCGCTGCTGCAGGCTCTGCGGTAGGACTGGGAAACATTTGGAAGTTTCCTTACCTTGCCGGATCTAACGGCGGGGGCGCATTTGTATTTGTTTATTTTGCAATACTAATAGTCGTAGGTTTTACTTTAATGATGGCAGAGCTTACCATTGGTAGACATACCCAGTTAAGCCCGGTGGGTGCCTATCGAAAGATCAAGGCTAAATGGGCCTGGGTTGGAGCCATTGGTGTAATAGCCGGCTTTTTAATTCTATCCTTTTACAGTGTTATTGGTGGTTGGGTAATTAACTATATCGTTAAATCACTGACTGGTGGATTCCATGTGGCCGATTCCAGTCAATTTGCTACAATCTTTACAAGTTTTATTACCAGTCCTATTGAACCGATCATTTATCAGGCCATTTTTATGGTCCTTACTGTAGGTATCGTTATTGGCGGAATTAGCGGTGGTATCGAAAAATATTCCAAAATATTAATGCCTGGGCTATTTATTATGCTTATCGTGGTAGTATTAAGATCCTTAACCCTTCCCAATGCCATGGAGGGAGTAAAGTTCTTTTTAGTCCCTGATTTCTCTGAAATCACCCCCTCAGTAATATTGTCTGCCCTGGGTCAGGTATTCTTTTCCCTAAGCTTGGGGATGGGAGCCATGATTACCTACGGCAGCTATCTAAGCAAGGAAGAAAACCTGGTAACCAGTTCGTTTCAGATTCCTTTACTGGATACTGCCGTTGCCCTGCTGGCGGGTCTAGCCATTCTTCCTGCAGTATTTTCCTTTGGCTTCAGCCCAGAGCAGGGTCCTGGACTACTGTTCATCACCTTGCCCGCTGTATTTGATGCAATGCCTTTAGGTACTATCTTTGGTTTCCTTTTCTTCGTACTGGTATTGTTTGCAGCTGTAACCTCTTCCATCTCTTTATTAGAGGTAAGCGTATCCTATGTAGTTGATGAATTAAATTGGGATCGTAAAAAGGCCAGTTTACTGTTAGGATTAATCATATTCATCCTAGGTGTGCCTTCTTCCCTTGGCCTAGGTGTTTGGGACCATATTTCGTTAGTTAAAGGAAAGGATATCCTTGACTCAGTCAGCTTTGTGGCTGAAAATATCTTCCTTCCCCTGGGCGGTATGCTGTTATGTATCTTCATTGGATGGGTTTGGGGTCTTGACAATGCCTACAAGGAAGTTACCAATGAAGGTAAAATCAAGTTTGGTTTAATGCATGTTTGGGGCTTCCTAGTGAAGTATGTTGCACCAATTGCTATCCTGATCGTATTTATTCAAGGCATTATGGCATAAAAAATAAAGATTCTGCACCGCTTCTGCGGTGCTTTTTTATTTTCAAATAGATTCCTCTTTACAATTTGTATAGACATCACTTTTCTGGGTTAACATACCTTTAATTTGGAATTATGTAAATTAGCAGAAAATTTTAATTGTTAAAAAAGTAACGCTTGCATCCTGAAGCTAATAAGACTATAATATAAAATTGTAGATTGCAAAAAAATTTTAATAACTATAATATTATAGTAAATTCCTATATTGTCCAATATCAGGAAATCGTTTTCTTTTTGCATTCCTCTAATTGCACCAGCTTTCAATTTAGCCTATGTCTCTATTTTCTGATATAGGTAATCTACATGTATTAGCCCTTTTACCAATTTTGTGGAATTATAGGAGGTGTTAACCAGTTATTATTCTCCACAATTCTAATCTTCTATACAAAAAGGAGGAACCATTTAAATGAACTTAAATGAAAAACAAAGCAGGGACCAGTGGAGTTCCAAAATAGGCTTTATCCTTGCAGCAGCAGGTTCAGCAGTTGGTTTAGGTAACCTGTGGAAATTTCCCTACACTGCAGGACAAAATGGTGGAGGCGCATTCGTAATTGTTTATTTTGCAATGCTTCTATTGGTAGGCTTTACCCTTATGCTAGCAGAATTGGTTCTTGGCAGACACACTCAATTAAATGCCATCGGAGCTTATCGAAAGCTCAAAAAGAACTGGGCATGGGTTGGAGGACTGGGTGTTCTGGCTTCCTATTTAATTCTGTCCTTTTACTCAGTCATCGGCGGATGGGTTATTAACTATATTATAAAGGCCTTAACCGGCGCCTTTAATACAGCTGATTTAGACACCCTAAGCGGAATTTTTGGCGGCTTTATTTCTAATCCTACACAGCCAATTATTTATCAAGCAATCTTTGTTATTCTTACTATGGGTATTGTAATTGGCGGTATTAGCGGCGGTATTGAAAAATACAGTAAAATTTTAATGCCAAGCTTATTTGTTATGATGTTCTTGATTATGGTTCGTTCTATCACCCTGCCAGGTGCTGTAGAAGGAATTAAATATTTACTCGTACCAGACTTTTCTAAAATTGACGGCAATGTTATGTTGGCAGCCCTGGGTCAGGTATTTTTCTCCTTAAGTCTGGGAATGGGGGTCATCATTACCTACGGTAGTTACCTGAGCAAGGATGAAAATCTGCCTCAAAGTGCCTTTACCATTCCCTTTATCGATACCGGTGTTGCATTAATGGCTGGATTAATAGTATTACCTGCTGTATTTGCCTTTGGTCTGGCTCCAGATCAAGGCCCTGGGCTCTTATTTATCACACTGCCTGCTGTATTTTCACAAATGCCTTTAGGTAGTTTATTTGCAGTATTATTCTTCCTATTGGTATTGTTTGCGGCTCTGACCTCTTCTATTTCACTGCTGGAGACATCCGTTTCCTATGTGGTAGATGCCTGGGGATGGAGTCGAAAAAAAGCGACCTGGATTCTTGCCCTTGTGGTCTTCTTAATCGGTGTGCCTTCTTCCCTGGCCCAAGGACCATGGAATCATATTCGACCCTTTAGAGGGCTGGATATTTTCGACTCTGTAGATTTCTTTGCCAGTAATATATTACTGCCCCTTGGCGGTCTGTTCCTATGTATTTTCATCGGATGGATCTGGGGTATTGATAATGCCCTTAAGGAAGCCTCCAATAACGGTAAAATCAGCTTCAAGATGGCAGGCTTCTGGGCCTTTGTGATTAAATACGTTGCTCCAATAGCCATTCTAATTGTATTCATTCAAGGATTAAGATAATAAATAATAAATGAATAGGATAACAGCATATTTTGCTTGCTGTTATCCTTTTTTATTGAAATTAGGCGTTTACCAATATCTGTTCAATTGAAAATCATCCTGTATGGTGCGGTATAGCTCCCACCAGATTACTTCTCCTTTGTTGATGCCCTTTCCCAATAGGTCGGCGTTGGTGGGCCGGTTTTTTCCATAGCTGTTGTATTCGGTGGGGGGGCTTTGGTGCCATTTGTTGTCTTTGGCCCACTGGTCTTCTTTTTGGGTGTAGTCTAGTTCTGCTATGGCTTGATGGCCTTTTTTACCGGTCACCTGGAAGGTGATGAGTACCTGGTATTCTTGTAGTCCTCTTTTCTGGAACAGGTCTAAGGGATAGCCTCTTCTGACAAACTTGGCATGATAGGGCAGAAACAGGTGGCTTTCGTAGGTGTTGTATTTTTCTTTGGCCTGATCCTGGCTGTGACGGATTCTTTGCTGGCTGCCTTCTTCTCTGTCAGCTTCGTAGGGGATGGCTTCTTTGTTTTGGGGCCTTAGGATGATGTTTCTGGATTGTTGGTAATAGTATTGGACTTGTTCATCCCATTGGGGATTGTTGATGTCGTCTATTCTGACGTATTTTCCTGCTTTGTTCAGGAGGTAGATGTCTACATTTTTGTAGAGGTTCCGCTGGTTGTCCAGGGCATGGTATTGTACCTGGATTTGGATTTGGTCCTGGGGATCTTCGTAGCCTATGGTGTCTATTTTGTACCGGGTCTGATAGCCCAGGGCGGTGCCGTGGCCCCATCGGTTGGTGTAGATGGGGAATTCTCTTGTTCTGATTCCCTGGTATTGTAGGGGGGTGGGCTGCCGGTTATGGTTTTGGAAGATGGCCTCCCATTTGTAGTCGGCAATTCCTATGATTCTCAGGTTTTTGATTTTGTTGATGTAAATGGGCGGACTAACGGTGATGGTCTGGTTTCCAGCTCTGTCGGTCTGTTTGATGTGCAGGTACCATAGTCCTTCTTTTTGCTGGCTGTACTGGGGGCTTCCCAGATGGGGGTCTAGTATCTGGGTGCTGCGGCCCAGGTATTGGGTGTAGTCCGGGGGATTCCACCGGGGTTGTATGTGCTCTCTTAGCAGGCTGTTGGTGCTGCTGTAGTGTTGATGGTAGTTTTGCCAGCCTCCCGGCTCGGTGAGCTGCTGATGGCTCTTGGACCAGGCGTATTGTAGTCGACTGCTGTCGGTGTGGCTGTTGTATTGGCCATGGCTGCCGATTCCTGACAGGTTGTCGTCCAGGTGGATTTGTATTTTGTTTTGATTCTGATCCAGGGTGTATTCGAAGCCTGGGGGCTCCTGGGAGACGGTATAGGCCGGAGGCTTCACCGGAACTCTGTCAATGGTTTTGGTGGCCCCGAAGGGGTTGTTGGGGGTCATGCTGAACCTGGCCGGCTCGGGATTGGTTTTGTCCAGGGGCAGGTCTCCCTCGGTCCAGGTGCCATTGGTTGTGACGGTTCTGCCGTTGATTTCTATGATGCCTTTGTTGCCTGCCAGGTCTTGAAGTGTTATTGGGATTTGATAAAGGCCGTCCTGGTTGATGGTGATGCTTTGGCTATAGCTGTAGCTGCTGCTGTGGCTATGGGGTATGTCTCTTTTGCCCATATAGGGCTTGTTGCCTGTATAGCTGTTATTGGTAATGTCTATATGGCTGTTGTTCATGCCTGATACGTTGGCTGCTCCCTGCTGGGATTGGTCGTCGGCCTGGATGGTTATATGGAAGTCGCTGTTGCTCCACCAATCTTTTTGGGGACTGTAGTTGATTCGTATGACTGGTGGGGTTTTGTCTAATGAATAGTGGCCTGACTCTGCCGGGAAGGTGTCGGTGGGCTCTGGCCCCGTCGGTGGCTGCCCCCCTGTCCATCTGGCTGAAACAACTGTTCCCTGGGGCGGTGAGGGATTGGGTTCGCCTGTTTCGATCCATTCTCTGGCCCCTCGATTCCAGCCTGCTACTTGGGCTGTCAGCTTCATATTTTTTTCTTCTTTGGTAATGGTCACGTTGCTGCCATTGGGTATGGTGGTATCAACTCCTGCGGTGCCTGCAATTTTCAGTCTCGCCGGAGTGAATTTTTCGGTGTATTCTTGCTGCTCGCTGCCGGAGCCTGTGCCGGTACGGGTGACGGTGCCGCCACCTGTGCCATCGGGGTTAGGCGGTATAACCTCCTCCCATTGATAGGTGTAGCTATAGCTCCGGCTGGCGGTGTTGGTCATGGTAATTTCTCCTGTGGCACTGACGGTAACGGGTATATCTTGGTTAACCCAATAGCTGTTGTTGTCTCGGGTTTTTCCGCCGATTGCCTGGGTGGAATCGGGGCTGAAGGTAATGGTTACATTCCCCTCTTCTCCGCCGCCTGGTGGTGGGGAATCTCCCTCTATATAGTAGAAGATCACCGCACCGGAAGGATTATCATAGTTAAAATCAAGATTTGTACTGCTGCCATTCTGGCGATGGCCACTTACTGCATTGTACATGGCAGCTTCATCGTTTTCTGCCATGGCCTTTCTATATCCTACTAATTCATGATTTGCAATGTAAGGGGCCGTCACCACGGTTGTACCAGAGGTAACATTCCTTACCTCCGAATTGATTAAAACCCCATTCCCCCTATCATCTGGATCATTTAATTTTCTTGTCTCAACGGTAAGCCTTCCTTCTCTGGCCTCCACATTAACATGAGTATAATACCACCAACCCAGTTCACCTAAAATATTATACCCCAATGATCGTTGTACACCATTTTCAGAGAAATTCCCCATTCCCCAGGGCTCTGTGGGAGGGGAATTATCCCTTACATTTAGATAAAATCTAAACTGGCCTGAATTAGGCAATAGATAATTGGAAAGTAGAGTGGGTTTATGCCCTGAATACCGAACATCTACATTGGTTTCAATGATTTGCAGTTCATAGCTGGTGATGGCTGTTCCTGAACCGATTTCTGAATTATCTTCAATTTGAATGTTATCTCCTGCCAGAGCCTTCAGGGTGGAGGGGGCGGGGGCGCCGTCGCCATACGGATACTTACTCATATCAGTAGTTTGAGATTTCCCTGTATTTGTGTTGAGCAGTGTGAATCCAGCTCTGGGTTTAGTCACTCCCGGAAACTCCATTCGATGATAATCCATTATTCCATCTGAGCCGAACCATGACGGTGGAAAATCAATTTCTGCCCCATAAACTGTATCTAATGGGAGTAAAATCTGACAAACCATGATACAGCATAGTAAAATACTGACTAGAAACTTATATGCTGAATTGCTTTTTTTCATATTGAGTATAACTCCCTCTTAATTAAAATAACCAAACCCATAATCCTCAATAACCCCCGTTATATAATAGTGCTTCTCTTGACCTCTTTTTTGAATCGTGATTCGATAAGTAATTTCCTGACCATTTTTAAAATTGAAGCCGGCCATTGGTACATGAATTATCTTATTACTCCACCCTTTAATAAATGTCCGGTCTCTCCATACAGTCATATCTTGTTTGTATACACCCTTTCCGTCAAAGGCTTCCCAATAATTTAACTCAGGAAAACTAATACACTCCGCCTTAAACAGATATTCGTCGGTATATTCATCAATATTAGCTATCTGGATTGAAAAAACATCTCCTCCCCCTCTAAACATGACATTAGGCTCAACACTTAACTCCGGCTCCACAAAGCCTTCAATAGCACCAGCCACCGGCAGCACTTCTCCTGCCTGTACCTGGAGCATTCTGCTAATAATTGTTGCCGCCTCACCCCGGGTCATATTACGGTCGTAACCAAAGCTGCCATCGGCATATCCATTTACAATATTTAATTCAGTGATAGCATTGATGTATCCCCGGTACTTAACAGGAGTTTGAATGCTATCGCTATAGTGGGTATTCCCTTCTATCGGAGCCAGCTCCAAACCTCGGGCAATCATCCTTGCCATTTCTCCCCTGGTAATCGGGCGGTTGAAGTCGGTACTTGAAAACTCCCCTGGTACTACCAGACTGGCATTTAGAGCGGCATTGATATACATTTGATACCAGGGGCCATCATCAGGAACCATTTCCAGCTCCATCACCTGGGTGACGATCGTTATAAATTCGGCTACGGTAATATTATTATTTGGCTTAAAGGTGCCATCGGCGTAACCTTCAAATATACCCTTTTCTGTCAGCTTCAGTACAAACTCCCTTGACCAATGATTGGTTAAATCCCTGAAGCTGTTTTGTTGAGCTGCCTCTACGGTCGCTGCTGCGGGTACCATTAGAATAGTGATTAATAATACGATTATAAATTCCTTATGTTTCATGCTCCATTTTCCCCTTCCTATTTCTACAATTTTATATAAATTCTACTATAATAATACTATGGTACCATATTATTACACTTTATGAAACTTAAAAAGTTATATTTTATCTTAAAAGTTTAAAGTATAGTGATTACCGCCATGGTCTGATACTAAAAATAGCAACAAATATGTAAAAAAAGAACAGTCAATTAATTGGCTGTTCTCTGGTCATTATTTTTTAAATTGTATATTACCTTCTGAGTCATAGCTTAGCCCCAATTCATCATTAAGCCTTTTGAGGCGTTTTTGGTACTGATCATAATCTTGACTTAGAATACACATATTTTTAATAAATAGATCGTAATAACCAATTTCACTCATCCGTTTTTTAATTGGCTCGTTTACCTGTTTCATTTTATTGTGTAATTCCTGGAAGCTCTCTTTGGCAAGGCTTACCTTAATAGCTTCCATCGTTTCTGTTTTTATATCCTCGAACTCCTGTTCAGATGCCTTAAGCAGCCTGTCCATTCTAGCCTGATTATATTGGGTCATCTCCTCCAGATCTTCCTCAGACATTTGGGCTAAAGCTTTTTCATATTCATCAGGGTATTTTATCACTTCTGGCTTGTCTAAAAAGTGAATGAGCTCTAACCACGCCCGCTTTTTTTCTTCAGTATCAATTTCTTCATTTAAAAAGGGAGCAAAATGAAGGGTTAGAATTTTTCCTAAGGCGCCGGGAAAGATCCTCAACAGCTGTCTTTTCATGTAGCCGTATTTTTCCTGATCCTCCAGCTCCAGGGCATCTTTTAGTTTTTGCAGCTTTACAGTATATTCCTTGGGGGATAAGGTAGGTTTTGCTTCCTGGATTAAATCCTCTATTAAAACCTTATTGGTTTCCAATCGATCCATTTTATGCTTGATTTTTTCCAGATGAAGCGTTAGTATTTCCCTTAATTGATCAGGCTCATTGAGGATTTTCTTAATTTCACTCACACTAAAATCAAGCTGTCGAAGCAGGGAAATTTGCATTAAACGTGAAATTTCATCAGGCCCAAAATTCCGATAGCTGTTCTCCTGATCAACAGCAGGGGTAATTAGTCCTTCCTGCTCATAAAAGCCTATGGCCCTTTTTGTTAACCCTGTCAGCTTCATAACTTCACTGATTTTCATCATAACCACCTCCTATAGACAGTGTAATACGTTACCTAAGGGATCGGTCAATGAAAAATATAAAAAAGCTGCTACTTATCCATTTTAAATTCTTTAAGAATATCACTGGTTTGTTGAATATATCCTGGAATGGTCGAAAAGTTACTCTTTACTATTCCTATAAAAAGTATATCAACAATAGTAAGCTGGGCTATTCTTGAAGCAATGGCTCCCATTCTAAGGGTTCTTTCAACTTTAGTTGTATATATTTTTATATCTGCAAGATCACTTATAGGATTTTTACCAAATCCCGTAACTGAAATTGTTTTGGCTCCCCTTTGTTTTGAAATCTCCATGGCTCTATAGGTCTCTATGGTCTTACCACTATGAGAAAAGGCAATCGCAACATCTTTATTGGTAATGTTAGCAGCAGATACAAGCTGAAGGTGAATATCTGTGTGGATATAAGCAGGCATATCTATCCTAACTAGTTTATACTGAAGGTCTTGTGCGACTAAAGAAGAGCCTCCAACTCCATAAATATTGATTCTTCTTGCAGAGCTTATAGCTTCTATTGCATCGACTAATGCTTTTTCATCTACAAGCTTTACTGTATTTTTAATAGCACTTATACTTTCAGCTGCAAGTTTATTTACAATATCATTCATTGAGTCATGAATAGTTATTTTTTCGTATATTTTGTCCTCGTTAAGTTCATTATGATGTACTTCCTTTGCCAGGGCGATTTTTAGTTCTTGAAAGCCTTCATATCCGAGCTTTTGTGAAAATCGGATTATGCTTGCAGGGCTGGTATTAATAAGATTTGCAAGCTCAGATGCAGTTGAATTGTAAACCCTGTCTACATTACCTATTATAAAGTCAGCTATTTTTTTTTCAGATGAGGTAAAATCATTTTTCAGATTGTTTATTCTAGTAATACTGCTCATAGAAGAACCTCCAAGTTTTCAAATTATCATGTAAGTATTATATCATTCAATGTGTATTAGTAAAACACTGTATCATGAATCAACTTTGAGGTTATTACTTCAGCTGGTTAATATTTTACTATTTATTTTTTATATATGGCTTAAGATTATCATAAACCTCATCAGGTAACCAAATACCACAAATAGGAGTTTTCAACTTATTGTAGTCTCCATGATAGTCTGAACCGCCCGTGAACAGTATATCTTTTCTATTTACAATATTCATTAGCTCAGTTTTAACTTCGTGGTCATTAGCAGGATGGTATATTTCAATTCCATCCAGTAATTCGCTGTTTATAAGTTCGCTATATAGCGCTTCATCCTTCTTCTTGATTTTACCAGGATGGGCTAATACTATGATACCATTATTTCTCTTAATTAGCTTACATATCTGATGAAAATCATAATAGCTGTACGAATCCTCTACATAGTAAGGCGCATCCTTACCAAAAAAGGCTTTTAATGAACTCATAATCTCCTCTTGCTCTAAATATCCGTATTTAGTAAGGGTCTTAAGAAGCTTAGCTCTATATAATGGGCCGCCATGACTTTCTTTAAAAAACTCTTTTTCATCGATTTCAATGCCGTTTGCCTGCATTAGTTTAATTTCCTGCCTTGATTTGTTATTTAGATGATTTAGTAGGTTGCTAGAATACTCCCTTAGCTCTTCAGACTGAAGGTCTATATCATAGGCCAATACATGGAATTTAAGATTATTCTCAACGGCTGTAAATTCAACAGCAGGTATGAACGGAATAGAATATTCTTTACTCATCTTATTGACAATTTCAAGGCCTAATGTAGTATCATGATCAGTAATTGCCAGCGCAGAAAGGCAAGCCTTCTGCGCTATTTCAAAAATTTCTTCAACCTTAGCACTACCATCAGAGAAAACTGAGTGCATATGAAAATCAAACTTCATAGCTATCCCTCCAAGTTTATTACTATTTGATGTTAAGAACTTCGCTTAATACACTATTTTCTTCTACAGATACAGTGTCATCAACCATATCTTCCCATTTTGTGAAATATGTTAGAACAAAACCACCTGCATAGGCTAATAATGTACCAATTAAATAATTTAAAACCATGTCAGAAGGGATTAATAATGTTAAAGGTAAGCCAGATAATCCAATACCAATTGATGCAACCTTAGTTAATGATATATATGCACCACCCACCATTGAACCTAGACAAGCAGTTAAGAATGGTTTGCCTAGTGGTAAAGTAACACCAAACATTAGAGGTTCACCAATTCCTAACATACCAACAGGTAATGAACTACCAATGATCTTTTTAAGTCTCTTGCTTTTTGTTTTAAAGTAAATGGCCAATCCAGCACCTACTTGTCCTGCTCCAGCCATAGCTAGAATAGGTCTTAACAAGTCAAACCCTGTTTCCTTCAGCAGACTTACTTCAATAGGTGTAAGTGCCCTATGAAGACCAGTCATTACAAGTGGTAGGAATGCACCTGATAAAACAGCACCAATCAGTATGCCGCCTTTTTGAATAGATGTATTTACTACCCAACTAAGTCCACCTGATAGGTATGCTCCCAGTGGATGGAAAATATATAGGCTGCCAAAACCTACTACTAAGAGCACAATTGTAGGTGTGGCGATTAAATCAATTACAGAGGGCATAGCTTTTCTAAGTTTCTTTTCGAGCCAAGCACCAAATATAACAGCTATTAATACAGCAATGATTCCACCGGCTTCAGGAACTAGGTTTTCGCCGCCTATGACTACTTTTTCAAGGCTAGAAGAGCTCAAAATACCTGCTATAGCACCACCTAATGATGGACTTCCACCAAATTCTTTAGCAGCATTAATGCCAACCATTATATTCATATACGTAAATATTGATTTACCTATTACAGATAAGATACTATAAGTATTCTCATTAATCCACTCTTGATTTGAAAATATTTTTGCTAGTCCATATATCACTCCACACCCAATGAATGCTGGTATTAGTGGTATAAATATATTAGATAAATGCCTTAGAAATAATTTAAACGGAGTACTATTTTTTGCTTTAAGCTCTTCTTTTCTTACTGTAACTTCATCTTCAACTCCTACCTTGATTCCCGTCAGCTTTCCAAATTCAACAGCTACTTTACCAGCTGTTCCAGGCCCAAGTATTAACTGAAGCTGTCCACTTTGTTCTACAACACCCATTACTCCATCAACTTTGTTAAGGGCTTCTTTACTGATCAGGTTTTTATCCTTAATAACTAACCTTAACCTAGTTGCACAATGTGTTACAGATAAAACGTTTTCCTTTCCGCCGACCTTTTCTAAAATATTCTCACTAATTACCCTAGCATTTGAGCTAGCCATTTAAATAACCCCCTCATTTTTATATTTGATAGTTTATTTACGCTCTAGCAGTGCTTCATAAACTAGAGAAACTATACTCCCATACATTCCTGTTTCATATACGTCACCTTCAAAGCTGTCGTCATTACAAACTGAATGTTTCTTATTAGTTAAAAGAACGATGGCCATATCATGCTTAGGGTCAATTTGTGTAAGTGTTCCAGTCCATCCTGTATGACCGATTGCTATATTACTAGCATAGGGACCAAACTGCCATACCTTATCTGTGTTTCCAGCTCGATTCCATCCCAATCCAAATGTGATATCGTTTTCAGATGGCTTAGTAAACTGATCCAATACTTCCTTATCAAATATTTGAAGGCTGCCATATCCTCCTCGGTTTAAAATTATTTGACATAAAACAGCCATATCTGAAGCGGTAGAAAATAGCCCAGCATGTCCTGAAACTCCACCCATTGAATAGTAAGCCTTCTCATCATGAACCTCACCTTGAAGGGTATAGCTTCTTATACTTGGAAAATCTCTTGATCCTCCCCTTGTATTCCCCATGGTTTCTGTTGCTGCACAGTCTTTTTTTTCAAATCCTTTTTCTAGCGGGTTAAATACTGTATGGGTTAACCCTAAAGGCTTATATATGTTGTTCTCAACATATTCATCTAATCTAACACCAGTAACATTTTCAATGATATATCCTAAAAGCATGTAATCAGTGTCACTGTAGATCGTTTTTGTTCCAGTCGGATATTCTAATGGCGCCTTTTCTAAAAGCTGTAGTGTTTTTTCTCTATCGAGAGAATGGAACGCTTCACCATAAGGATTGTCTGGCATATAGAATTTAATGCTCGCTGCGAATCCAGCTGAATGAGTTAATAAATCTCTAACCCTAATGTTTTCTCTTGTTTCACCAGTAAAACCTGGAATATACTTGCATACTAAGTCGTTTATAGCGATTTTCCCTTCACTGACAAGTTTTTGTATAGCTAAGTTAGTAGCATACATTTTAGTATTAGAAGCGAGGTCAAATAAAGTGTCCGTGTCCATAGCTTCAAAATCATTAAGTATCTTATCGCCATCGTATTTAAGCTTGTATCCATATGCAGTATTTTTGATGATTTTTCCATCCTTCATTATTAACAACACAGCACCGGGAAAGCCTGCTTTCACTTCTTTATTAATAAGCTTATCTATTTGAGCTAATTTCTTCTCTGAAAATCCAACGTCTTTTGGTTTGCCAATTGTAAGTTCGGGATATGGAATAAATATATTTATGTATGAATCCTCAGGTTGGATGTATAAGACCTTCAATGTATTATCTCCTGTAACTGTATACTTGCTTATGTCTATATCAGCTGTTCCATTTTTATCTTTAAGTGCATCATTGATAGATACTAATTTACCATTTACATATACAGAAGCTGATTGTGCACCATGATTTTCTACAATTATTTTGCCTTGACCCTCATATCCTTTAAATACCCTCCTACCTTGAGCATATAGCCGATTAGTAGGCTCTTCTTCAGGAAACCTAGGATCAATTTGAGAATCAACAGGTACCTGATTGACTAAAACTTGCTGTTCATCTGTTATACTACTGATGTTATAATCTACTGCATACCCAGTCAGGCTAGTAGATAATATTAAGGCAAGTAGTAATAAGACTAAAAGCTTTGATTTAAAACGCTTGTTCATGTACATCCTCCTCTTATATTTATTTAATTGCTATTAAAGCCTTTTTTATATGACCCTTGCTTAAAGTAAGGTTTTTTTGTAGCGGTAGCTTCTATATTTTGATGATAGTCATAGTGAAATGTTTTGAAAAAAAAATACTAAAAAACTAATCACTCAATGAAATTTTATTTCTTTATACTTCAAAAAAAATTATATGCTATTTTCGTTTTGTTGTTCTTTGTAACTACTTTTACTCTGTATTCTAAATTTAACTCTCTTTAATATAACCAGTACGCAGCAAACTCCAATAGCAGATACTATACTTAGAAAATAATAACCCATACCTGTGGCGATACCAATACATGCCACCACCCAAAGTGTAGTGGCAGTTGTAAGTCCTGTAACAGAACCTTTGTTATGTATTATTGAGCCGGCACCAAGAAATCCTACACCAGATACAACTTGTGAAATAAGCCTGCTACTATCTGCTTTAAGGGCATTAGATAGTTGTGGAAACGTTACCATCATATTTATTGAATCTTCAACTATGAGTACTTGAATTATAGCAATTATTGCTGCCCCAACACATACCAGTATATGTGTAATAAAGCCGGCGGGCCTATTTTGATATTCTCTCTCATAACCAATAAGCCCTCCAACAAAGATTGAAAGAACAAAACGTAATAATATTTCGTATCTACTCACAGATATCACCTCAAGGCCTATGTAATAATATTAGCAGCTTTTACTCATTTCATTGTAATTGTCAATATCATTTTTTGTCCCCTAATTCTGTTTCTATGTTATTTTAACTTGTCCATTAAGGAGTCAGTATGATCTCGTACTTATACTTATCACTTCTGTATATACATTTTGTATATTCAATTACTCTGCCGTCTACTAAATATGATTTCCTTTTGAATAATAAAGCCATTGTATCCTTCGGTATCATTAACATGCTACTTTCGTACTCATCAGGAATTATTGGCGCTATACTTTGTTTGGCATAGTCCATAACATAGTTATAGTTTTCACTCAAAAGCTTATATAAAGAATTACCTTCAATTGTTTCCTTTGTGATATCTGGACACATATAATGAGGTATACATACTGTCTCCAAGGAAAATGGCTCATTCTCAATAATCATTAATCTTCTTATTTCGATTATTAAATCGTTATCATCAGTCAATTGTAAATGAGCTTTAATTTTCTTAGTTGCTTTTTTAATATTGAAGGATAGAAGTTTAGTGCTTGTTTTTAAACCCTTCTCCTCCATTTCCTCAGAAAATCCTTTTAATTTGGATATTTGGCGTCTTTCTTTTGGTTTTGATACAAAGGTACCTTTTCCTTGCTCTCTATATAACAATCCTTCATTCACTAGGGCCATTATGGCCTTTCTAGCCGTCATTCGGCTTATGTTATGTAATTTACATAATTCAAGCTCAGGGAGGATAGGATCGCCTGGTTTCAACTCTTCATTTTCAATCATCTCAACCAAACTCTCCTTCAGTTGATAGTAAAGGGGCAAAGCACTTTGCTTTGATACTTTTTTCAAAAAACATCACTCCTATAGTTGTACTGCATTTGTTATGTTGTATATACAATTATAAGGAAGCTTGTTTTTTTTGTCAAGTATATCTAGTCTATTATTTTATATTTTCTTGTATAATAGGCACTTTTTACCACCTTGTCAACGATTCCATACCCTCACCCTGGGTAATGGCCCTTAACGTAGTCCTTCAATCGAAAATTCATTTTGCATTCGCCCTTCATTTTTACGCTTGATGCCATAGAGCTTTAACAAAGCTTGTATCGAGTTTCCATAGCGAAGCCACTATATTTATGAATTCTGCTACCCAAAGCCCTTTCAATTTAGAAAGGGAGCAGCTGTAAAAAGCTGCTCCCTCTTTGATACATATATTTTTATTTTAACTTTTTATCCATTGACAGTCTCTAATGTTCCCAAAAATGTTTATTTTTCATCATAATTAGGTTATTCTCCAAAATATACTCTGAAAGCTGAATTTCTGCCATGGCCCGTTCATAGCCGGCTCGGCACTGTTCAATATCAACAGGTTCACCCGTTTTTATATTCCAGGCCTTACTATTTTCAAAAATCCCATCCCGGGCCATAATAAACATCACATCATCTTGAATAAAGGAGCCCTTAGCTGTGTGAATTTGGTTGAGGGCAAAGGAATCTGTAGTGTTCAATAAATCCCTGCCAATAAGGGTGAAGGGGCTTATATCGATCCCCATCAAATTAGCCACCGTTGGCAGAAAATCCACTTGACCTCCAACTCGGGTAATTTCTTCTTGTATGCCTGAATTAGGCACATGTATAATCAGAGGTACCCTTAGCATTTCATCCTCTAAATACTCCTTGCCAAGAAATTCCTCTATATGGGCCGAGCTTTCTTCATCATGGAGCTTAATACCATGGTGATCACCATAAATAATAATGATGGAGTTTTCGTAAAGGCCCGCCTCCTTGAGGGCTTCTATAAATTCCCCTATGGCCCTGTCAAGGTAATTAACTGTTTGAAAATATCCACCCAAAATTGTATCCTGATAGGTTTCATCCAATTGCAGTCCCTGATCCTCCTCCTCAATTGTATAGGGGTAATGGGAGGTAAGGGTGATATAAAAGGAGTAAAAGGGTTCTTCAAAGGATTTTAAATGGGTGATGGACTGCCGGAACAGAGAACGGTCGCTTAAGCCCATCCCAATTATTTCATCCTCCTCCAAATCCTCAAGACTTATAAAATTATCGACCCCCAAGGTGGGATAAAAGTTATTTCGGTTCCAAAAGCTCTCTTCATTACCATGGAAGACTGCCGTTTGATAGTTTTGCCTTTTTAACAGCTTGGGAAGGCTCACCAGGTCCTTTTCTTCATATTGCTTATAGCTGAAATTTTTCAGGGAAGCATGCAAGCCCGTCTGGGAAACAAATTCGGCATCAGAGGTATTTCCCCAGCCCACCTGTTCATAATATCGAGAAAAGAAAAAGGAATCATTTTCTATCAGATTATTTAATACAGGTGTAATCCATTGCCCGTTTGTCTGTTTTTGCAGTACGAAGCTCTGCAGTGATTCCGCCTGAATTACAAAGACATTTTTTCCCCGGGCCAGACCAAAATATTGACCGTTATCTCTATGGGGCTCTTCTAAAATTTCCTGTATCATTGTCTCCTCTACAGGATGGGCTTCAACCTGTCCCATAAAGGATAGAAGGTCATAAAAATGGTAATTGATCATTCCCAGGTTAAAGGGGGTATAATAGCCCTCTTCCCTGCCAGGTAAGCCACTGCTTCCACCCCAGGCAGAGAAAATCATTAATATGATCACCAGATAGGTAATTAATCTATTTTTACGCTTTAATTCAATTGGTACCCAGGCCTCTTTCCTGGCAATGATGAATAGAAGAATAACATCGCCAAAAAATAACAGGTAATCAAGCCGCAGCAGGGAGCCTACACTGCTGGAAACGCCCTTCAGGTGCTTGGCCTGGTAAAAGATATGTACCGGAAGCAAGGTATAAAAGTGGCTGAAATACATGGTGTTGGCAAAGAAAAGAATAGACAGAATTAAATGGGTGCCCAGTAGGAACTTGATCCTTTTAGGCTGCCTCACCATGTTTACCAGCAAATAGATGCTGGCAGCGGTTAATCCATTTAATAGGGTAATTTGCCAATAGCCTTCTGTAATTCCCATAAAGCGATGAAAAACCATCAGCTTTAGCACCGTAATGATCGTTAAAAAAATCACTTCCCGATAGGGTCTGAGATCAATGAATCGTTTATTTGTCATACTACCGCCTCCGTAGACTTCAACAATCTTCCAACCTACATTTTAACACAAGTGATGGGAAAGTAAAAGTCTACTCTGATTTGACGGTATTGTCTATTTTTGTTTTTCCGTTAAATGCTTCCAATATCGGGCTGGCATCAGGCTTCTTTGGAGTTTTGGATTTCGCCTTTCAGGAATGGCAATATGCTTAAAATAGGTTTTCCATAGCTCCTGGAAATGGGATTCTTCAGCAGCCATTTCAGGAAGCTGCTCCTGGGACACATCGGTAAGAATCCATTCCCGACCGTTATAAAGGGCCCCCAGGCCCCTTTTCAAATCGTGGATTAACCAAGGCTGATCAGCCATTCTCCTGGCAAAATGGGGAGCAATCAGGGCAACAATATTGTGGTCGGGCTCGATGGGGGCATAGTATAGGCCCCTTTCCAACAGTTGAAACCTAACAAGCCCCAGCATTCGATGGGTTTCTCTGCTGACCTTCAGATTGATTTGATGCACAGGCAGCACATCATCATGGATCAGATTAAGGTCTACCTTGGGCCCCAGCTTCCATCCCAGTCTTAAATACCGGTAGATAATGGTTCCCGCCTGGGGCACCTCTGAAAGGAAGACGCCATATACATTTCTTAGGGCCCGTCTTGATATTTTATTGCCTATGGAATGATATACCCGGTCGGCCTTTTCCTGTTGGGTTGTGATAAATCGGGTATCATCCACCAGATTAGGCTGAAAGGTGGCCTGCTGCATGATCTGATCTGGCCTGGGCCCGGTATAATAGGCCTCATATATCGCTGTTAGCAGGCCCTCAAAGGTACCGTCATATAAATAAATAATCATTATAGCTCACCCGTCACAATGGTTTGTATATTTTCCAGCTTGAGGGGTACCAGCTGGTTTAAGAAGGAAAGCTGCTCTCCCTGATCCATTTGAAAGGATTTTTTTACGGGGGGAGCAATTAGACATTGGCGAATTAGGTTTTCCTTCATACCCACCTCACCATAGTATTTTCCTTGACAGGTAATAAAGTACTTTGCCCTTTTCAGCACTACTCCTATTTTCTTCAAGCCATCAAAGCTGATGGGTGCCATTCTTCTGGCGGCAATAATTCGCTGGGCCGATTTCACTCCAATTCCCGGCACCCTTAAAAGCATTTCAAACTCTGCCCGGTTAATCTCTATGGGGAACTGGTCAAGGCTTCTGAGGGCCCAATCAGACTTGGGATCAAGGGCAATATCAAAATTAGGCTGGCTTTCATTTAAAAGCTCCCCTGAGGTAAAGCCATAAAACCGTAAAAGCCAGTCTGCCTGGTAAAGCCGGTGCTCCCTCAGGGTGGGGGGATTGGTAAAGGCGGGCAAATTGGGATGGGTCACCACCGGTACATAGGCGGAATAGTAAACCCGCTTCATTTCATAGCGATTGTATAATCCCTCTGAAAGCCTGAGGATATTAAAATCGTCGTCTCCGGTAGCCCCTACAATCAGCTGGGTGCTTTGGCCGGCCGGCACAAAGGAGGGCGCCCTTCTGAATTGTCTTCTCTCCTCTTGGCTTTGATGAATCTGGTGTTGAATCAGGCCCATGGGCTTGAGAATGGCCTCCTTTTTCTTTTGGGGGGCCAGGAGCTTTAGCCCCTGACTGCTGGGCAGCTCGATGTTTACACTCATCCGGTCTACATATCTGCCGGCCTGGGCGATCAGCAGGGAATCGGCCCCGGGAATCCCCTTCATATGAATATATCCATTGAATCGATATTCTTCCCGCAGAAGCCTGGCGGTATTTAGTAGCAGCTCCATGGTATAATCGGGGTTTTTGGTTACGGCAGAGCTTAAAAAGAGGCCCTCGATATAATTACGCCGATAAAAGTTGATGGTCAGTTCTGCTATTTCCTGGGGAGTGAAGGTGGCCCTGGGCACCTGATTTGACACCCGGTTAATGCAATAGACACAATCGTAGACACATTCGTTGGAAAGTAATATTTTCAGCAGGGAAATACACCTGCCATCGTCGGACCAGCTATGGCAAATCCCACAGGCAGCAGCATTGCCGATTCCTCCCCTTGTATTTTTTCGATTACTACCGCTGGAGGAACAGGAAACATCATATTTGGCTGCATCAGCAAGGATTTTCAGTTTATTTTCCATATCCATCGGGACCCCTCCACCCCATTAAAATTTATCTATATTTTATCATAAATAACGAAAAAATCAAACATATGTTCGATTAATTTTAAAAATATTTTCTTCCATTAGCCTGTCCTGTATTGATCAAATCATGTCATCAAAAAATTATTAAGGGAATGGTATCTGCTGTCAATATCCATTCCCATCAAGCTATCGTCGTTCCTCTAATTCCTTCAATACGGCCTCCAGCGGTATTTCCCGTTCATTCAAAAGCACCAGCAGATGGTACAGTAGATCCGCCGTCTCGTAAACCAGCTCCTTTGTATCGGGATTTTTGGCCCCAATAATTACCTCAGCGGTTTCCTCCCCCACCTTCTTTAGGATTTTATCGATTCCCTTCTCAAAGAGGTAGCTGGTATAGGAGCCCTCCCTGGGCCGGTCCTTACGCTGGGCTATGACCCCATAGAGCTCAAACAAAATATCCCGGTTTAAGGACGCTTCACCGGCATCATACAGGCGATTAAAAAAGCAGCTTCTGGCCCCCGTATGGCAGGCATTTCCCCTTTGAACCACCCAAACCAGCAGGGTATCCTGGTCACAGTCATAGTCTATGGCCTTGACCATTTGAATGTTTTCAGAGGTCTCTCCCTTGTGCCACAGGGCCTGCCGGCTTCGGCTGAAAAACCAGGTTTCCCCTGTTTCCAGGGTTTTTTGAAGGGACTCTAAACTCATGTAGGCCACCATTAAAACCTCTTTTGTATGATATTCCTGCACCACGGTAGGAATCAAGCCTGCTTCATTGTACTTTAGGTCCTTTAGGTCAATCATTTTGACAGCCTCCTCATTTGAATACCCTTTTGGGCTAAGTAATCCTTTAGCAGGGGGATTTCCACCTCTTTAAAGTGAAAGAGGGATGCCGCCAGGGCAGCATCGGCCGCCCCCTCGGTAAAGGCTTCGTAAAAATCCTCCATGGTACCGGCTCCCCCGGAGGCAATAACAGGAATGGTTGCCTGTTGACTGATTTGTCTCGTGATTTCCAGGTCATAGCCTGCCTTGGTTCCGTCCTGATCCATGCTGGTCAACAGAATTTCTCCTGCTCCCAGGTTCTCTACCTTCTTAGCCCATTGAAGGGCATCAAGACCCGTATCCTGGCGTCCCCCCTTGACATAGACATGGTAGCTTCCATCCCTTTGCCTTTTCACATCAATGGCCACCACCACCGCCTGGCTGCCAAAGCGCCTGGCACAACGCTGTATCAGCTGAGGGTCTTTGACGGCGGCTGAATTAAGGGACACTTTATCGGCCCCGCTTTTCAAAACCTCCCGAAAATCCTCCAGGCTCCCAATACCGCCCCCCACCGTAAGGGGAATAAAGACCGCCTCGGCTGTACGCTTTACCACATCCAGCAGGATCCCTCTTTCCTCATGGGATGCTGTAATATCTAAAAAAACCAGCTCATCTGCCCCCTGCCGGTTATATTCCACCGCAGCAGCCACCGGGTCCCCTGCATCAATTAAATTGACAAAGTTTACACCCTTTACGACCCTGCCCCGCATCACATCCAGACAGGGAATAATTCTCCTGGCAATCATTTAAATTCCCCCAATTCAGCTAAGTCAATCCGTCCCTCGTAAAGGGCCTTCCCCACAATAGCTCCTTCAATTCCCATTCTCTGTAAGGCAGTCAAATCCTTTAGGCTGCTTATTCCCCCCGAAGCAATTATCTCGAGCCCGACGGCCCCTTTAAGGTTTTCTAATGCCTCAAAATTGGGGCCCGAGAGCATTCCATCCCGGCTGATATCGGTATAGACAATACGCCTTACTCCTTGTTCCTCCAGCCTCATGGCAAAATCCACGGCTTTGATACTGCTGGTCTTCACCCAGCCTTCGGTGGTTACCAGGCCGTTTTTGGCATCGATTGAAACCACAATTTCTTCAGAGAACCGCTTCAGGGCTTCCTTCAGCATCACCGGGTCCTCCAGGGCCTTTGTCCCCAATATGACCCGTTTGATGCCCAGGGCCAGCCATGCCTCTATATTTTCTAAACTCCGTATGCCACCGCCAATTTGAATGGGAATCGTGGCCGAAGTCACCATCTCCTTTACAATTTCATAGTTCCGGGCCCTTCCCCCAAAGGCCCCGTCCAGGTCCACCACGTGGAGCCACCGGGCACCCTTTTCCTGCCACAATCGGGCTACCTCCTGGGGCCAGTCGTAATAGACCTTTTCTTGATTTTTAAGGCCCTGGGTTAAACGAACACATTTGCCCCCCTTAATGTCAATGGCGGGATAAATTATCATACAATCACCTGCCTTAAATTTGACAGTATTTTCAGCCCCGTTGCCCCGCTTTTTTCAGGGTGAAACTGCAAACCATAAAGATTTTCTCCCTCCACCAGGGCCGGTAAGGGGTTGCCGTAATCCGTTACGGCCTTTACTACTGTGGTATCCTTCACAGCTGCATAGTAGGAATGTACAAAATAGACAAATTCTCCTTCCTCCACGTTCCTTAAGAGGGGGCTTTCTCCCCTGATCACCAGTTGATTCCATCCCATGTGGGGAACCTTGTTTCCCGGTGGAATTTTAACAATATCCCCCGAAAGCAGGGAAAGTCCCCGGCAGGGCTCCCCCTCCAGTCCATATTCAAAGAATAACTGCATCCCCAGACAAATCCCCACCAGGGGTTTACCCTTTTTATATTCCTTGAGAATCAGCCCATTGAGCTGCTGCTGCCTCAGCTGCTCCATGGCATCGGCAAAGGCTCCCACACCGGGAAGAACAATGGCCCTGGCATCGACTATGACCTTTTTGTCGTTGGTTACCACTGCATCAAGCCCCACCTGCTGAAGGGCCTTCTGGGCACTTCTTAAATTTCCCATTCCGTAATCTATTATCGCAATCACACTCACTCCTCCTTAGATTGACCCATCACAGGTGCCCCTTGGTGGATCGAACCCCCTCTATCCGATCATCCATTTCTGCTGCCTCCCCCAGGGCTCTACCAAAGCCCTTAAACAAGCTTTCAATGATATGATGATTATTTTTCCCGTGTAAAAGCTTCATATGAAGGGTGATGCCACTGTTAAAGGCCACGGCCCTGAAAAACTCCTCCACCAATTGTACTTCAAAGCTGCCAGTAAATTCCCCAGTGAAGGCCACATCATAATGAAGATAGGGTCTGCCGCTAATATCCAGTGACACCATGGAAAGGGCCTCATCCATAGGAGTGAAGGCCGTTGCATAGCGCTTTATTTTCGCCTTATCCCCCAGGGCTTCCTGAATCCCCTTCCCCAGTAAAATCCCCACATCCTCTACGGTATGGTGATAATCCACCTCAAGGTCACCCAGGGCTTGAATTTCCAAATCTAAAAGACCATGGCGGGCAATTTGCTCCAGCATATGGTTAAAAAAGCCGATGCCTGTATTGATTTTTCTCTGGCCCCCACCAGATAGAACCAGCCTTAAGTCGATACTGGTCTCCTTAGTTTGCCGTTTACCTTCAAATTGTCTCATCCCACTGCTCCTTCCGACATTGGTGTCACATTCAAATATTCATCCAGAAGCCCCAAGAAGGTGTTATTTTCCTTTTCTGTGCCAACGGTAACCCTAAGACAGCCGGCCAGCGGCCCCTGCTCCCCAAAATACCGTACCAGCAGCCCGTTATGGAACAGATGCTCATAAAGCCCCCTGGCCTTCTTCAGTTTAATGAGAATAAAATTCCCATGGCTTTCAAAGACCTCAATTCCCTCAATTTCCCCCATGAGGGCCTCCAGCCGCCTTCGTTCTGATAAAATTTCCTCGATCATTCCTTCCAGGGCGGCCTTGTTTTCCAAGCAGACCAGGGCAGCCTGCTGATCTAAACTGCTGACATTGTACGGGGGCTTAACCCGATTTAATATATCAGTGACTTCCCTTGAGGCAATGCCATAGCCCACTCTGGCCCCAGCCAGGCCGTAGGCCTTGGAAAGGGTTCGTAAGACCATTAGATTATGATAGTAGCCGGTCAAGTCTACGACGCTTTCACCATAGAACTCGTAATAGGCTTCGTCTACCACCACCAGGCCATTGGTACATTCAATGATCTTAATAATTTGCTCCCGGGGAATCACTCCCCCCGTTGGATTGTTGGGATTGGTCAAAAACACGATTTTGGGTCTATTTTCCCCTATGGCCCTTAAAAAGCTGGACAGGTTAAATTTAAATTCTTCCTCCAGGGGAACCTCCATGGTTTCACCCCCTGCAATTTGGTTGGAGATTTTATACATTGAAAAGGTTGGGGCCTGGGTTAATATTTTGTCTCCCGGATCAATAAAGGCTTGAAGAATCATGGAAATTAATTGATCTGACCCGCAGCCTACGATTATTTTTTCCGGGCTCACCATTAATTCCTTTCCAAGAACCTTCCTTAGCTCCCGGGCATCGGAATCGGGATATTGATTGACGGGTACCTCCATCAAAGCCCGGCCGATTTTTTGATTAAGCAAATAGGAAGCCCGGGTATTTTCATTGGCATCAAGCCTGATCATCCCCTTCAGCTCCTTCACCTCATAGGGGGTTAGCTGCTGAACACTTTTTTTAACCAATTGATTCATCATGATTATCAAACCTCACTTTTATGGCATTTTGATGGGCAGTCAGCCCCTCCTGCCGGGCCAGGGTCATGATCTCCGACCGAATGGCCCCCAGGGCTTCCCTTTCATAATAGATCACACTGGATTTTTTTATAAAGTCACCCACCCCCAGGGGTGAAAAGAACCGGGCGGTACCACTGGTGGGCAGTACATGATTAGGGCCTGCCATGTAATCTCCCAGGGGCTCAGGGGCATAGTGGCCTAGGAAGATGGCCCCGGCATTTTCAATATGGTTCATTAGCTCAAAGGGCTTTTCCACACATAGTTCCAAATGCTCCGGTGCAATGAGATTCGATAGGTGGGCCGCCTCAATCAGGTCCTTTGTAATAATAATTGCACCATAATCAGCCAAGGACTTTTCGATAATATTTCGCCTTTCAAGGAATGGGACTTGCTTCACCAGCTCCTGCTTAACAGCGGCGGCCATGGCGCTGCTATTGGTGATACAGATGGAGGATGCCAGTTCATCGTGCTCTGCCTGAGAAAGTAAATCGGCCGCCACATAGGCAGGATTGGCACTTTCATCGGCAATAACCAGTATTTCACTGGGCCCGGCAATCATATCAATATCTACATAGCCATAGACCAAACGCTTAGCTGTGGCCACATAAATGTTCCCTGGCCCCACAATTTTATCTACCTTGGGTATGGTTTCGGTTCCAAAGGCCAGGGCCCCCACCGCCTGGGCTCCGCCAACCCGGTAAACCTCTCGGATTCCCAGCTCCCGGGCTGCCACCAGTACCCCCGGATTCACCCTTCCTGTGGCCATGGGGGGTGTCACCATGGTAATTCGCTTTACCCCTGCCACCTTTGCCGGAATGGCATTCATCAGCACCGAGGAGGGATAAGCCGCCGTCCCCCCTGGAACATAGAGGCCTACACTGGACAAGGCTGTAATTTTTTGGCCCAGCACAACCCCCTTTTCCTCATAGGCAAACCAGGAATTTTCTTTTTGGCGACTATGGTAGGCTGTTATCTTTTCTATGGCCAGCTGCAGGGCCTTTACAAAATCCTTAGGCAATAGGTCGTAGGCCTCTTCAAACTCTGCCTCTGAAACAAGCAGGTCTGCCGAGGTTATTGTGACCCCATCAAAGGCCCGGGTATATTCCAACAGGGCACCGTCGCCCCTTTCCATAACACCATCCAGAATTTCCTGTACTTTTTGATTATATTTTTTAAAATCCAGGTCATTACGGGTATTGAACTGCTGCTGAAGGGCCTCATAATCAAGTTGGCTGTACTGATAGGTTTTAATCATTTTTTGTCCCCCTTAAAAAATACTTCTGTTGATTGCCTCTACTATTTTCGTAATGGGCTCCTGCTTGGTTTTGTAGCTTACCTTATTCAGCACCAGCCTGGCACTGACTTGGGCTACCTCCTCTAAAATCACCAGGCCGTTATCCCTTAAGGTATTGCCGGTTTCCACAATATCTACAATTACATCGCTCAGCCCCAACAAAGGGGCCAATTCCACAGAGCCCTCCTGCTTAATAATTTCCACCGATTGGCCTTTATTGGCAAAATATCTCCTGGCCACGTTGGGATATTTAGTAGCCACCCTCATATGCTTGGCACAGCAGGCCTGGGGCCTCCCTGCCACGGCCAGACGGCATGCTCCAAACTTTAGATCAGCCACCTCATATAGCAGCCTTTCCTGTTCAAGGAGTACGTCCTTCCCCACTACGCCCATATCCACCACCCCATGCTCCACATAGGTGGGAACATCCAGGGCCTTTAACAGCACCACCTGAATTTGGCTGTGGGGTAAATCAAATACCAGCTTTCTATTTTTTTCCCTTAAGGGACTACAGTCCAGGTGAATCCTTTCCAGTAAGGCAATTGCATCCTCTGCCAGGCGTCCTTTAGCCAGGGCCAGCTTAATTGTCTCCATTACCTTTCCCCCTGTACTGGCACCACCGAAATGGTACCGTCTTTTTTCACATACCAAATCTCGTCAACCTTTCTTCTTATGCAGTAATCCTTTATGTCTTCAGCCTCGGTTAAATGGCTGGCCTCTGCAATATATCCTTCTGCTCTGGCCTTTTTTAATACCTGGGCCTGAATCCTGTCTGCTGCCTGGTTAACCACCAGTACATGTATTTCTTGAGATTCCTTTAGCTTCTGTTGAATTTTTAATGCCTTTGTTATTTTATTGAGTATAAAGGCAAAGCCAATGGCAGGGCAGGTGAGGTCAAATTCATCTAATAATTTGTCATACCGGCCTCCGCTAACCAACACCACGCCTAAATCCTTAGTATAACCCTTAAAGACAATTCCGGTATAATACCCAATATGGGAAACCATACCTAAATCCAGGGAAATGTAGTCGTAATAGCCGTAGGCCTCAATGATCTCTACCACCTGGGCCAGCTCCTTGGCCCTTTCCCTTGCTTCTTCTGCCAAATTCAACTGCTTCAGCTCCCTTAACACCCCCTTGGGGTCTCCAAAGAGCCGGGGCAGCTTCTTTAATATTTGAGCGGTTTCCCCCTTAATTGACAGCCCTTCTATTAAACGGTCTATTTCTGGTAGATTCTTATTTTCAAGGGCATTCATTAACTGCTCCCTGGCTTCAGATTCCATGGCCAATCCCCTGATCATATCCTCTAAAAGGGTAATTTGCCCGATTTCCATTTGAAAATCTGACAAACCCAGGTTTAACAGACTTTCAATGGCGGTAATGATCACCTCAGCATCGACCTGGGGGCCCCTAACGCCAAAAAACTCTACCCCTGCCTGACGATACTCTCTTTTTTTCCCTGCCTGCTCCCGGTCAATTCGAAACACATTTTGAATATAGCAGAGCTTTAGGGGGTGAACAAAATCCTTCATCTTGGTGGCCACCAATCTGCCGATGGGAATGGTACAGTCGGGCCTAAGAACCAATAGACTGCCATTGGTATCAATTAGCTTGAACATTTTGTCCCCGTTTTGGTTTAAGTAATCCTGAGAAAATAAATCATAGTATTCCAGGGTAGGGGTGCTGACCTCCATATAGCCCCACCGACGGAAATCCTTCATCAGGGCGTTTTCTATTTCTCTACGGTAAAAACAGTCATCTATCAATAGATCCTGTACCCCTTCGGGGAGTAACACCTTTTTTGATCCCATGCTTCATCGCTCCATTGCTTTAATTAATTAAAGTGATAGTTTAAGAAAGTACTTGTTTATGATTGTACCTGCTGCATTTAAATTTGTCAATGGTTATTTTATTTCTGGTTTTTGGAAAAACATTTGATAATTTAGCAAAAAGTGAGAGGAGAGAAGAAGATTGTAAAGGAAATGGTTATTTTATTGAATAGGCGACTGTTTCTTTATAAAGAAAAATCAGCCGCCCCTTATGTACCATTAGTATCGGTAATATTCAATTGTTCATCAGCCTTTAGCCTTAAACAGGCCCAGAACACTGTTCCATTTTGCTGATTGTTCAGGATACAAGGACGATAGAAGGTTGTCCTTCACAGCTTTACCCATAGCATTTTTGACCTCGTCAATGGTGGCTTGAACAATCCTTTCCTTTGCAGCAAATGCTTCATCTGATTCCTTTATTGCCTCATTTAGGCTGGTCAGTCTTGAAGTGTGATTGGCCATATCCTTTGTATAGGCCTTTAAAATAGCCGATAGCTTTGTTGGGTCGGCCCAGTCTTGATCACTGTACCCAAGATATTTCTGGGCGTAAAGCTTTAATGGGTTTGCCTTAGGCTTAATGGGCCCTATGTCTGAATTGTAGAAAACCAGATAGCCCTTATCACGCATTTCCGACCTTTCAGCAAATTGATTGATCCCCTCTAAAAAGGATTGTGCTTCCTCGGGGTCGTCCAGGTAATTCTGCGCTATATATTCTGCCAGCTTCATACCGGCTTCCCTGTTAATGGCCCGGGTCTTCACATCCTCGTCCCTCTGACTGAAAATCATATCACCCAGCTCCTGGGCCAGCTGTTGAGGATTTTCAGCCTTTCCATCCAGCATATTGAATATAAAGTGCTCCACTGTTCCTTCCATAAAGGGTTTTACCTGAACCTCAATTTGTCCCTCCTGTCTGATTGGCCCTATCAACGATCCTTTTTCCAGCATTTTCAAGGTTTCAAAATCTAAATGGGAAACTTCGTCATAGCTGCCTCCAAACTTTTCTTTCATATAGTGTTGCAGCGCCTCACTGCTTATTGATGCTCTGACGGTTTCCCCTTCGTTAGCTGTCCCTTGTATATTTCTGCTGTCATGAAGTCCCGTTGACTTATCAACCTTGATTGTCTTATCGGTATAGGGAATATAGCTGATCTTTAGTGCGTCCACTGAAATGACCTCCTGTCCGTGGTATCGTTATCCTTAGTAATCTTTCACATATATAATCGGCATTTTTTGCACATATGTTTAAAGCCATCATTAATTTTTTGTGATGAGAGTTTGAAAGGCACAAATTTAAGACAGGACTAATATTTTATATTAAACGCTAATATCAGCGGGCCTGATTGATTCAAAAAAGGGGAGGCTGCTGGAATTAAATATCTTGCCTTGATGAATTGGCTGTGTATTTAATTGTAATGGGGGTAACTTTATAGTAAACAGGTAATGGGATGAAAGGAAAGGGGTTGAACTGTATGACTGTGCATAAGGGAAAAAACACGGTAGCAAGGGGAAGGCTTCATAATTTAATCAATGATCCCCTTTGGCTCTATATGCTGGGAATTACCTCCTTGTCGTTTCTACTGGCCGATTCCGCTGCCGGCTATCTGCTATCTTCTCTGCTGCTGGGGTTTACCCTTGTAAGTATTTATATTCTTTACATCGGTGGGGGTACCAGGCTTCATGACAGGGTTTTACAGCAGCTTAGCAGTTTTAATAACCAGTATACCATCATCTCGTCGGTTGAGTTGACAGATGGTAGTAAAAAGGGGTTTTTTGATTATATTCTCCTTTCGCCTAAGGGTATTTTTAATATTCGGGTGCTGGATTTTGAGGGTACCATGACAGGTTATGAAAATGATGAGTATTGGGATTATGTTAAGGTAATCAGCCCCTATGATGTCATCCGGAAAAGGGTAAATAATCCCCTGCATTTTCTACAGTACAGCCATGGAATTATTGAAGGGCTTTTGGAACGGCAGCATATTAAATATATTCCTCTGCAATCGTTTTTTGTAGTGAATAATTCCGATGCAACGATTGAAACCAACAGCTATGTTCCCATTGTTCGGGTGAAGGAACTGGCTGATTATATCGAAAATCATCAGGATCGCTCTAATATGACGGCCATTCTCAAGGAGCTTGAGGAGCTTTTCCTTTCAGGCCCCCATATTAAATACAAGGCTTCTAGCCTTTCAACAGAAGGCTAATGGCCTAGGGGGCTCATATCTATAGGAGATAAGATAGGGCTATTGTCGATATAGCCTTTTCTTTTTGCAGATTTGTATGGGCTACCAGACATTAAGGGCCATAACCAAAATAGCTGGAATCGATATAATCGATAATAAGGTAGATAGCGAAATGATCTGAGCCCCATAGGCATAATCTGCATTATACTGTTGGGCGAACATTGCCATTACTACCCCCGAAGGGGCTGAACTGGCAATTAACAAAACCATTTTCAAGGTTTCATATTGACTTGGCACCAATTTTAAGGCAAAAGCAATTACTGCTGGAATAATGATTAGCTTGATGGCACAGGTTTTATAGACCATCCTTCCCTTGAAAATTGATAGGAAAGGGCTTTCTGCAATGTAGGAGCCCAGTATAAACATGGCTAAGGGTGTATTCAGGCTGGCAACGATCCTAATGCTTTCTGACAGGGCATCAGGCAGGGGCCATGGAGATAGGAATACCAGCAGTCCAATTCCAAGACCTTTGAAGGCAGGAGTAGTCAATATTGCCTTAGGATTAAAGGTGTCTCGTTGACCCGAAATTAAATAGATGCCATAGGTCCAGGAATAGATATTGTAGGCTACGACAACCATTGTTAGATAAAAGACCGCACTGCTCCCCAGCAGCCCCTGTACCAAGGGAATACCAAAAAAACCTACATTGGGAAAGGCAGCTGGAAACTGCTCAAATCGGTTTCCCTTCCCTAAAAAGATTCTTGCAATAATAAATCCAATTCCCAGCACAACGAAGCCTAATGCCAGGGCTAAGGCCAATTCCTTTAATTTTGTTAAAGAAAATTCAATATTGAAGGCATTGATAATTACAATCGGTGTAACGGTCTTTAATAGAATATTAGAGATTTGTCTGCTTCCCTGCTTGTCTAATAGTTCTTTTTTTATCAAAATATATCCAAAGGCCATTAGAAAAAACATAATCATAATCTGATTCAGTATAATATGAATTCCCATATAGTCACCTCAACTAGTTTAAATAGTCTTAAATAAAAAGCACTACATTAATAATTATATTAATTAAGCCCATATCCTCCCCCTTTTTTCATTGAAAAAAAACCAAAGGGAAATAGGCATATTTTTTTGATGCCTTGGTCTTGACATAAATTAGCCCGTCGGTTGTGACGGGTACCAAATCATGGAATTAAATTTCTTTGAAGTCAACCAATATTTTACCTTATTCTGATAACAAGTGCAAATAATTTCAACAAGCAGGTGAACAAGCAAATGGCCTTCCTGCATCATGACAGGCCGGACCTTTGTAAAAGAAAAGAACTACCCCGTAGGATAGCTCTCGAATATGATATTCACTTTAATTGAATAACCTGCTATTTTTCTAAAATTCCCACCACCATTTTGACAAAGCATTCCCTTAAAAGGGGTAGTTTAGCCAATGGCTTGAAAAATGATCGTAAGGGTACCTCCCGATAGTATAAAAGCTGAAAATCAGTTTCCTTAATCAGTCGGTTAAACCACTTAACTGTCATCCCATTAATGTAGGAAAAATATTCTTCTCCCTGGTCGTTGACATCGATACGAAATTTGATCCGTTCTTCTCCATCGGGCAGATCCTTTACCTGATCCTTATAAACCTCGATAAGGGTTTTTTCATCAAAGAATAGATGTACCCAAGGAAAGCCAATGGCATCACTTAAGTGGGCACCAAAGGGATGGTAATAAGGAGGGAAATTCACATATAACCTTCCCTTCGGCCTCAACACCCGATGACATTCCTTTAAAACCGCCAGGGGCTGATCGACATGCTCCATGGCATCATTCATGATGATGGTATCAAAGGTATTTTCCTCAAAGGGCAGCTGGGCAGCATCCCCCAATACAAATTGAAATCGGTCTGCCAGCCCTTTATCCGCCGCCAATTGATTGGCCTCTGCCTCATAACGGGGAACCACATCGATTCCATAGACCTTTCTGGCCCCCTGGGAGGCATAATATAGCGTTTTTCCCGCTGCACCACAGCCAATGTCTAAAATAACCTTATCTAAAAACATTTCCTCCTTAGATACCCGTTCCAGGTAAAACTTCACTGTTTCTTCGCCCTTTTCAAACTGCCACTGGGCGTAGCTCTTTACCCCTTGATTTTGCAGATTAAAGGGGTGTACCGGCAGGGGAAACAGTTTATTAATTGATTTCAGTAGCTTTGTCTTAACCGCCATGGAATAACCTCTTTCTGACTATTTACTGTCAATAACAAAAATATGATCAACGATAAATTCTCCCTTTTCTGTCTTACCGGTGACCAGTACAACGTCGCCCTCTTTTAGTCCGCTTAATTTTGTGGTTCCGGTTTTTTTACTGTAGGTGGTTTTATCGGTAAGGATCAGCTCCTTAATTACTCTTCTTCCATCTTCCAGGCACTCTATTTCAATATACCTGCCCCGACTGTCGATATAGTCGATGACTCCATTGAGGGTGTCTGTGGCCACCTTCCTGGAGGTATAGATGGACACCACGGTTTTTCCTTCAATCTCGATTTCTACAAAGTAATTAACTCTTAAATCATAGATTTCTGCTTCTTTATCACCTATTTCAATTTCCACATCTTCCCCAAGGATAAATTCCTCAAGCTGCCCATCGGCTGACTCAACCTCCAGGGTCACCTGGTCAGTACCTATGGCCATGGTTCTAATGTAACCCTCCACTTCCCTTCGGATTACATCGGCTTCTACAAGCTTTACCTTGCCATATTCCAGTTCAACCCTTACTTCATCATAGAGTCGAAGGCTGGAAAATTTGGAGCTCTTTCGATCCCTAATGTACTTTGTAGACTTATCCATGTAGATAGTGATCACTTCGTCATCCCTGGTGGTGATTTCAAGATATTGATCATTTTCTGAACCCTTATCGGTAATTTCTCCGTCTACATAGGTTGTCATGCTTCTTCCCTGTACCTCTATCACCTTGTCGTTCTTTTGAATCAGCCTGACAATGTCCCCTTCTTTAAAGGAAGAAAGCGATGTTTCCCTTCCATTGAGGGTCACCTTTGTATTATCTGGTACGGTGAAAACACGAGTGGCATCCTTATCATTCCTCAGGGTAAGTACATTGTTGCCTCCAGTCAGGTATCTTACAAAGTATCCCTTAAAGGATTCCTGGCTGGTTTCTCCATGGATCTCCTTTACCATACCGTCTTCCAGTATGATTTTTAAGTAATGACCTTCCTTTAGATCAGAAAGCCTGGAATTTTTTCCGTCAATCCATACTCTATTGTTAGACTTAATTTCATAGGTATGTAAATGGTTTGACTTATCAATCATACTCAATATAGTTCGCCTGGAGCCTTCCATTACATTATTGAAGTATCCTGCTGTATCATACTCCTTGGCTTCTTCCTCATCATCTTCTTCCTCTTCCCTTATGTCTTCATCGGTCTTGCGATCCAATTCCTCTTGATATTCGTCCAGAATCTCGGCGGCTATAGAAATCAGCTTAGCTGTCTCGCCTCGGGTTAGATTATTCAAGGGTAGGAACTGACCTCCATTACTGGATTGGCTCAATAATCCTTCAGTAAGCATCATGTCTACATAGGCCTTGGCATTTTGAGGAATAAACATTTCGTCATCATAGGGAATGGTATAGGCAACCTTCGGTTCCTTTCCTCCGTAATATTCCAGTACACGGCCGATTAAAATCACCATTTCAAATCGTTTGATATTAGTAGGATTTCCATTAGTCATAAATTGATTCAATTCATTTTCCAGTACAATGTTCTCGCTGAGCATAAAGGCAACATATTCCCTGGCCCATTGAGGAATATCATGGCTATCTAGCTGAGATTGGTATTTAGCTGTATAGTTTTCTGTATCAGCATCATACTGTAAAAGCTTAGACAGCATTGTAATGGTTTCAAGACCAGAAATGGGATTATCGGGTCGATAGGTAGAATCACTATAGCCGCCGGTTATTTTTCTTTGATAGATATCCTTAACAAATTCCTCTGACCAATGATTCTTAATATCTGTAAAAATCAAGCTCTGGGCCATGGCCATATTGCCCATCAGCATGACGGCAATCACAACAAAAATAATCAAACTCCTTAATTTTTTCACCTTTAAGTCCTCCCTTACTCTTTAATATCCACTTTAATTATTTCTACATTTATACTGTTTTTCCTGCATTTTTCTCAGGAGCCCTTCAACAGATCAGATTATTCCCTGTCGCTCCACCACCAAACCAACGAAAAACCCACTGCAAACAAAAGAATGACCCAAATGTTAAATTCATGGGGCAGCAGCCCTCTGCAGGAACCAATGATAATACCTGCAAAGAAGTAGGAAACCAGCCCCTTATAGCGTTCATACATCTGCTCTAAAAACTTTAACAAAAGAACGATGCCAATGAGACTTCCCAAAGCAAAAATAATCAATGGCAAAAAGTTTAATTCTTTAATATTAAACAGCATGGTATCGTAAATTCCCATTAATATCAGCACAGAGCTGCCGGGAACCCCCGGAATTACCATGGCGGCACTGGAAAGGGCTCCGCCAATCATTAGAATCCACCAGTCAACCTTATCACCTGCTGTTAAAATACTGATGGGCTCTCCCACCATCACAAACCCAACAATAAACCCGGTAGCCATCATCAATAAATGTCTTTTCCCCATTTTAGGACAATCCTTTAATACCGACTTAATGGAGGCCAAAAGACAGCCCAAGAGAAAAGCCACTGTAACATCACGATGGGCCTCAAATACTATGGCAAAGAGGGAACCGCTGGCAAAGATTCCAGCAATTACGCCCCCGATCATGGGCAAATAAGGCTTTATATTTAACTTAGCCAGATCCTTTATCATTTTTTCATAAATACCTAGAATCACAAAAACAGTTCCACCGCTCATTCCCGGTAAAACGATAATAAAACCAATAATAAAACCTTGCAATATAGGATGCATGTTGTCCTCCTTCGGAATGCAAATATTAGGTTGTCTCAATTGGATATACAGATATAAATTGATTTGTATTATTTCAAGATTTCAGGCCCTATTTCCTTCCTGGTAATAAAGATTTAATAATTTGTATTTTTCAGTCATAACATTCCCATCTGTTGCCAACACTAAGGGAAACACCGGGGGTGAGACTATGACAAAGGATCGTTGGATTCAATTTGTGAAATTACTCTATAAGCGCTTTCAACAGGACGAAATTACTGCCCTAAGCGCCCAGATGACCTATTACCTGATTCTTTCCTTTTTTCCCTTTTTAATTTTTCTCATCACCTTAGTCACCTATACGCCCCTGTTGACCGAGGCATCTCTTTACCCATTGTCTAACATTTTGCCTCAGGAGACATACTTTTTAATTATGGAGGTGGCCATGGAGGTGATTTATAGCCGTAGTCTAACGCTTTTATCCTTTGGAATGGTCACCAGCCTGTGGGCGGCCTCCAATGGTATGGGTGCCATTCTTCGGGGAATCAACAAGGCCTATAACCAGGTAGATCACCGTTCCATCATCGGCCATCGCCTGTTGTCCTTAGGCCTAACCATTGGTTTTATTATCGTGCTGCTGACCACCTTCATTCTCCTTGTATTGGGTAGAGGATGGGCCAGCAGGCTCTTCAGGCTTTTGAGTTTTTCCCCGTACTTTTTGCAGGTTTGGGATTATATACGATATGGCATTTCACTCCTGATCATGTGGCTGGTTTTTACCGCCCTTTACCGCTATGGCCCCCATCGCCCCACCAGCTTTCGCGAGGTATTGGCTGGTTCCACCTTTGCCATTATCGGATGGGTGGGAATCTCTTTAATTTTTTCCTTCTATGTGGAACGCTTTGCCAATTTCACCTACATGTACGGCAGCATCGGCGGCGTATTTGTTTTGTTGATATGGCTCTATATCAGCAGTATTATTCTGCTTTTGGGGGCAGAAATCAATGCTGTATTGAGTATCGAAGAATTTTAGGTTATGATGGCACTATGGTGGTATAAATATCGTTAAAGGAAAAATAAGGGGGATCACGATGAAGATTACTCAGCTAAAACAGACAAAGGGGCTCCACTTTATTACAGAGCTGATGCAGGATTTCAGGGATAAAGAGATTACCGCCCTGGGGGCCCAAACGACCTATTACTTGATAATTTCCTTTTTTCCCTTTTTGATCTTTTTAATTACACTGATCAGCTATACGCCCCTGTTGACCCATCATTCCTTATCTACGCTTTCAAATGTTCTGCCTCAGGATACCTATAATTTTGTCATGGATATTATTTTTGAGGTATTGGAAAGCCGCAGCCTGGCCTTACTATCCTTTGGTATGCTTACGACCCTTTGGACAGCTTCCAATGGGGTGATGGCCTTAATTAAAGGAATCAATAAGGCCTACGAACAAAAAGAGAGCCGTTCCCTCATAAAGGTACGGCTGCTTTCAATTTTCTTTACCGTCGGACTGATTTTACTGATTGTTTTTGTATTACTGCTTTTGGTTTTAGGCAAAGCCTTAGCCCTGGTTGTGGCGGACTTTTTTGGCCTTTCCCATTATTTTTTACCCCTTTGGAATATTCTTCGCTATAGCAGTGCTCTGTTGGTGATGGTGTTTTGCTTTACCATATTGTATTCCCATGGCACCGCCAGTGGGTTTACTCTTAAGGCTTCCTTACCGGGAGCGGTGGCTGCTACACTGGGTTGGATATTGATTTCAACAGGCTTTTCTTATTATGTCAACCAATTCGGAAGCTATACGAAAATGTATGGCAGCATTGGCGGTATTTTTGTTTTACTCCTCTGGTTATATTTAAGCAGTATTATTTTGCTGCTGGGGGCCGTCATTAATCATATTCTTCAAAAACAAAAACAGGGGGCCTGTTAAGCCTTTAAATAGCCTGGCAGCTGCATATCAATTTTTAATATATGGTTTTTCAGCCATTCTACTAAAAAATTGATCAGCTCTATTGAGATCTCTGCCTGTCTTTCGTCGACGTCCTTATCAAAAAGCTGCTGCACCTTAGCCACAAAGGCACTGTGCTGTGCCCGGTGATTTTTAAAATATGACCAAAACCGGGCCAACTCCTCATCCTTTAGACTCTCCATATGATTTTTCATTAACTGCTCTTCATGATTAAAATGCTCCTGGGCGTACTGCCTTAGCTCTGTCAAAATCTCCATAATCTTGTCGTAGTTGTCAAATTCCAGCTGGGTTACAACCTGATCATTTAAATCATTGATCAGCTTCACCAGGTACTGGTGTTGATCATCAATAACATTCATACCCGTTTCATAAATTTTTTCCCAAACAAGCATTAAAATCCCCTTCCCTTGATATGATTTATCCTAATTTTATCATGTTTCACAGAAAATACAATTTTTTTCAACAAGATATGCTAGAAATTTTTTCATAAAAAAACTGTTGATAAGTTCTATCGTAATATAAAACTTATCAACAGCTTTCATCTTTATCCACCGTTCAAATACTTTATCGAATGGCCTTTAATTTAACGATATCATTCCAATTTTTAGAGGTCACCAGCTCCACCGCCGTCAAGTCCTCTCGAATGGTCTTCACCTCTGCTTCAACCCTGGCCAGGGTATGATTCATCTGGTCCATTTGGGCCCGCTGCACTTCACTGGCATGCTCTAGGGCCCTGAGAATACCGGTATGCTCACCTAAAAGCTGGGTATGCTGGCTTAAAATACCTTCATGCCTGTTTAAGATCTCACTGTGCTGATTTAGAATCTCACTGTGCTGATTTAGAATCTCGCTGTGCTGATTTAGAATCTCGCTATGCTGATCTAATATCTTGCTGTGCTCATTTAAAATTTCAGTCTGTTGATCCAGCTTTCCGTTTATTTGCTCCAGCAATGCTAAAACTTCACCGTCCATCTTACCACCCCTTTTCTTTACAGTGATGATAGCTATCTATAGTATACCATTTTAAAGCCTGTTCAACAACAAAGTCAGCCATAAATGTATTTTGTTTCCATCCATTTTATCACCACTTCAGGGTTATCTTTGCCTTTTCCCCGTAGTGGGTAACGGTATAAAGCTGATCCTCCTGTTTAACCCTTAGGTTTTCACCAATTACTTCAACATCGGTGTTGGCCGTAAACTTCAGCTCCTGCATACCAGGGGTATCAATCTCCAGCACCATTTGATTTTCCTCCTGATTAAGCTTCAAGGGCCCGTTGACCATGTGGAGTACGATGGGCATTGCTTCAGGCTCAGGGGCTTCCCTTAAAAAGCTAAGGCTGGTCTTATCACTTACACCAATATATAGACCTCCCTTGGCAGCGTATTGTATCACTGCATCACTTACGAGATTTCTATCCTTCATGCTTTCTCCCAGTTCCACCTTAATTCCGCCGGTACCAAGATATTCCTCCGCCAGCTCCGCCGGCACCTGACTGGTATCGGGAATAATCACCAGCTTGTCGTCTTCGACCTGAATTTCATAGGAGGTATAGAAACCATTGATAAAGGACTTAGCCATTTGTTCTTCCGTTACAAAGGCATACTGATACTTACTTCTAATTGTTTCAGCCACTTGAATCATATTTTTTAAATGATCCAGTCCGCCGGCCCCTTCTGTAATTTTGTACTCAATATGCTCAAAAAAGCTCAATGGAAGATCCATCTGGGCCAGATGATCATAGACCTCCAGGTAATAGCCGATATAGGGTGCCGGCGTTGACATCACCAGTGGTAATCGTTCTTTCCCTTCCATCATCATAAAGGGTATAGGCCAAATGTAGTCGGGCCCAAAGGTCGGGTCAGAGGGGGCATTGGGGGTTTTAAAGGCCAAATCATGCCAGATATTATATTCCATCATATTTTTAAAGCTCTGAACAGGATTGTCAATATTCACCCGCCAGGTATGTTGATTCGTACCGGTATATTTCCATGGCAGCCCAAGCTTTTTAAAGTTCTCTTGGTGTAAGGCCAGCTCTAATTTTTCCAATTCACTGTCTTTATGACTGTGGAAATAAATGTGGGGCATAATGGGAATATAGTTTTCCCTGGCATAATCTAAGGATTTTAGCAGTTCCTCCCGGTGGGGAAAGGTTTCAGACGATGTGTCATAGGCCAGGGCAAAGCTCAACTGTCCTGTTACCAGATCCTGAACCCCGTTTCCATTGTAGTCGATTAAAAAGGGAACAACATTTTTTCCGGTATATAAGGTGTTTTTACCATAGATATTCTTCCTGACGGTGGGCAGGGTTCCTTCACTCACCAGGTTGTTTTCCTCACGAAGGAAAATGTGTACGTCACCTGTTCCGTCTCCCACCAACAAATCTATACTTCCGTCTTGATTATAGTCTCCACCGTGGGGAGCAGCAAAGGAAGCCACCTTAATGGGCTCTGAGCCTGCTTTAAGCTCCTCAGGATCACCAAAGCTTAATTGCCCTTCTATCATCATGCCCTTTAACAGATAAACATAGCCCTCGGCATCCCCCACCAATAGGTCAACAATACCATCGCCATCAAAATCCACTGCAAAGGGGGCAGCATCCCCCTCCATCCTTAAAGCCTCGCCTTTATGGTTTTTAAGGGGTTGAGGCATTTCAAAGGTGTTGGACTGATTTATCAGCAGCCATAGCTCACCGGCTTCGTTTCCAACAATTAAATCCAGCCTGCCGTTAGCATTATAGTCTAGCACCGTGGGGGCTGTATTGGCGCCCAGCTGTATGGCTTTACCATTTTTATGGGTTAAATCAACGCCATCTCCATAAACCGGTTCCTGGGCTGTTCCTCGATTAATAAGCAGCTTCAGCCTGCCATCGTGGGTTCCCACGATGATGTCCAGCAACCCGTTTCCATTGTAATCAACAAAGTAGGGATAGGGCCGAAAGTTTTTGTCAATGGCGGAATAATAGCTTACCTCTTCAGGATACTGACCAAAGGTAATGTAGTCCCCTTCGGCATTCTTAATAAATTGCCCGTTCGAATAGTAGGATTCCTCCTCCTCACCTATAAAAACAGGCTCGGTGTTGGTTCCGATATTGGTGTGGTAGGTCAAGGTACCATACCATTCTCCCCAATCGTATGAACCCCTCACCAGGGTAAAGGTAGGAATTTGATTATATTCCTTCAGCATATCAATCCAGGTGATCAGCTCGAGGTTTTTAATTGAGGTCAGTACTTCGTAGTGATTTTGCCATGCCATTACGGGGCTTCCGTTTACTCCCATGACCTTTTTCAGTGCAACGCCATACTGCTCCTTGGCCACATAGCCCATTAATTCATTCAAAAGCTGGCTATTTCCCGATGAATAGAAAAATTGAAAGTATTGATTTGCTTCTCCTCGCTCCTGAAAATCATAACCGGTGATGTATTGGCTGTAGTTGGGCAGAAAATCAGAAAGGTTAATAACCCTTCCCTTTCCCTGTTCCTTAACCGACAGCAGGGATTGGCCTTCTGCACCAATGATCATTTGCCCTGAATTTAGCTTAGCAGCCTCAAAGGCTGTAGGTTTTTTTACATGACTCCTGTAATCCTCCTCGAAGGCTCTGGCCACCTGTTGAATCCCCTCATAATTGACCCCTAACTCAGGATATTCCAGGGTCGTTTCCATTAGGTCAATCTTCTCTCCCGGTACTACCCCCGTAAAGCCTTTAGGAAGCATGTCCATCAGCTTGTGGGGGAGGATTAGGGTGCCGCCTTCCGTCACAAAGCTTCTTAACCTCTTAATCATCTGCTTGTCCTGCTTTATGCTGGTAACGGCATCGTGAAGGTAGACGACATCATAATGATCAAGGTCTTCAGCCTTCAATTCCTCCACCTTTACCACATCCAAATTCAGCCCTACCACCAAGCTCTGGCTAAGCTGCTGGTAGAGAGGCAAATAGCTATCATCCTCCTGCACCAGTAGCAGCCTGATTTCATAGTTAACGCCCTTCGTAAGGGGATCTTCAATAGATAACTCTGTTCTGGTACAGGCAGTTATAATAAACGTCGGAATCAACAATAAAATGATCAAAGCCTTCCATTTTTCCTTCATTCTCAAGGTGAACCCTCCTATGTCGTAGTTTATATCTTCAATCATTATACCATAAAAAAACCTTCTGAGTTGACAAAGCCTTTAATGTAACTTTAAATATAAAATAGATCTAGGGTCTTATTCGTATTTAAAAACCTTTTCCCATTGCTTTGAAATTGATTCTCCATTCCTCCTGTGATATAATTATCGCCAAATATATAACAAGATTGGTAGTTAACAACATGAACACGATAAAAAAGGAGAGACGCAACATGAATCGCAGTACAGACATATTTAATCAAAATAAGCTGGTTTTAAAACTAATGTGGTTTTCCCTGATTCTCGGAATATTGGTTTGCGTACTAAATAAAATTCCCCAGCAGACCCTTTTGATGCTGATTGTTACGGGTCTGATTCTAGTTTCTACGGGTACTTTTTGTACCTATAAACGGCTTTGGGAAAAACAGGTTCGCTACATCATTCTAATTGGCCTGTCGGTTGTTTCTTACCTCATTATTTCTTCCAATCCCCATATGGGTAATTATTTAATGCTATTTTACTGCCTAGGGGTCATTACACTCTATCACGACCATCTATTAATTATCTTGATTGGCATGATTAATTTGGCTTTGACCAATTATTTTTATTTTCAATTTAAGCCAGTAATGTTTCCTTCCCTTGAAATTAAACATCTGGTATCGATGAATTTATATTTGGTGCTGTTAACCCTGGTTTTAGTCTTCCAGACCAGGCTAGGAGCCAATATGAGAAGGTCCCTTACCGACCAAAGTAACCAGTTACAGCAAGACAAGGAGGCCCTTGAGGGGATGTTTAATGAGATTCAGGGGATCGCCGCCACCCTGGGCAGCTTCAGTGGTGCCATGGCGGAGCAGGTCGTTGAAATTGGGGAAATTGCCAATGAAACCACCTGTATGTATCAGGAAATTGTCATGGGCTTTGAACAGCAAACAAAAAGCGTTAACGACATTAACCACTCGATACAATCAAGTGACCAGGCCATTCAAGCCCTGGCCGAGGCCTCTTCCTCCCTGAAGGAGCTGTCAGTTACAACGGTGGATATTTCAGCCAAGGGAAATGAGGAGACACATAATCTAAAGCACGAAATAGATGTGGTGGGATCAAATGTTGAGGAAACGGTGAAAATTATGGTAGATTTAACAAATCAGTCCCAGCAAATTGGTGAAATTTTAGGCGCCATTAGCCAGATAGCAGAGCAAACCAATTTATTGGCCCTCAATGCAGCCATTGAGGCAGCCAGGGCAGGGGAGCAGGGCAGAGGCTTTGCCGTGGTGGCGGAGGAAATCCGTAAGCTGGCGGAAAGCTCTAGAAAATCTGCCGAAGAAATCGGCCATATATTGGGCGACATTCAGGAAAAGTCCAGTGATGCATCAAATAAGGTTCAACGGGTATCTACCTCCTTTTATTCCAGTAAATTGGCGGCGGAGAAGACCGAGGGCTTCTTTAAGGATATTCATGATCATATTCATTCTGTACTGACCATGGCAGCAGAAATGAATACTCGGATTAAGCATTTGGAGGAAAGCTCACAGGTCATTACCAATGAAGCGGTTTCCATTGCCGGCGGAATACAGGAAACCTCTGCCGCCATTGAACAGGTCTCGGTCAGCATTGTTGAACAGGGTAAGGGAATAGAAGGGATCGTGAAGGAATTTAAAGAGCTTGATCAGCTTGGAAATCAGTTGAATGAGCTTGTACATAGAAAATAGAACGGTAACCACTCACAATAAAAATAGCACCTACTTAGGTGCTATTTTTATTGAACTGCTATATCATTCTACAATATTTTGAAATTTAACTAAGCGCTGACTTTACCCTTTCGTATCTTTGACTTTAAGAAGCTTGAAAAGTCGTCAAATAAGGTATACATAACCGGTACCACCACCAACGTCAATACGGTTGAAAGTGCTAAGCCGCCAATTACAACGATGGCCATGGGGGCCTGTAATTCTGCTCCATCACCTATGCCCAGGGCCAGGGGAACAAGACCTAAAACGGTGGTCAGGGTGGTCATTAAAATAGGTCTTAACCTTATGGGCCCTGCTGTCATAATGGCCTCTGTTCGGTCCTTCCCTTCTTTTCTCAGGGTATTAATATAGTCAATTAACACAATCCCGTTGTTGACGACGATACCTGCCAGCATGATAATTCCAATGAAGGCAACCACACTGAAGGCCTTGCCCGTTAAGAACAGTGCCAGGGCTCCCCCTGAAAAGGCCAGGGGAATGGTAAACATAATGATGAAGGGATTTAGCAACGATTCAAACTGAGCTGCCATCACCATATAAATTAACAGTATGGCCATGACCAGGGCTGTAAAGAGCTGCCCAAAGGCCTCCATAATCTCTTCATTTTCACCACCGAATTCATAATGATAGCCCTCCGGCATTTCATATTCCCTTAAAGCCCTATTTAAATCCTGAGAAATACTGCTTACATCACGGCCGACAATCTGGCTGGTCACACTGACCACCCGTTCCTGGCTCACCCGATTAATTTGGATAGGGCCCTTTTCAATGGTCACCTCTGCCACTTGATTTAAGGGAACACTAACCCCCACTGGCGTTGCAATGGTTAAATACTCAAGGCTCGCCAGGCTGCTGGTAGCGTCATACAGCGGTTTAATAACCACATCCAGCTCTTCTCCCTGGTATCGATACTTTGTGGCTGTCATGCCAGAGGTTTCACCTCGAACGGCGGAGGCCACTTGGGCTGCAGTTAAGCCATATACCGCTGCATTTTCCTTATTTACCAGTATTTCCACCTCTGGGACTGCATCACTTAGACTGGTTTTCACCTCACGGGTGCCCTCTACAGATTCTACAATCCTTTTAAAGTCATTTGATATTTCCTCTAAAACCTCCAGCTCGTCTCCCTTAATGCTAATACTGATGGGCGTACTGCCCGCTCCCATAACATTTGTAATGGAGGACTCAATTACAGATATTTCGGCTCCTGGTATATCCCTGACCAAGCCTCGGATTTCCTCTGCCACATCGGCAGTGGCCCTGGATCTTGAGTCCCTTAATACAATGGAAAGGGAGCCGGAGGCTCCTGAAGAGCTGCCTCCCATTAAAATACTTCCTCCACCAATACTGGAATAAACATATTCAATGTCTTCTATTCCTGTCAGTTTATCCTCTATGGCTATGATTTTTTCATCCACCTGTTGAATACTGCTTCCTAAGGGCAGCGTTACATCAATATTGATTCGCCCTTCATCCATAGCCGGGAAGAATTCCATCCCTACCCCCACCAGGGAGGCGATGCTTACTACAAAAATAACGGCAGCTAAAATGACCGTACCTTTTCTGCGTTTCAGGCCTTTTGCCAGAAGCCTTTGGTAGCTTTTCTCTACCTTGGCAAAAAGTCTGTCAAAGGCTTCATAGATCACATTCAAACGTTTTTTCTTCTTCTCCTGCCCCTCATCGTCCACTGTTAAAATTTTCGATGACAGCATGGGAATCAGGGTCAAGGAAACCAGTAGGGAAGCAATTAACGATAGGGTCACCGTCATGGAGAAATCTTTAAATATACTTCCAACCATTCCTTCAACAAAGACAATGGGAAGGAATACCGCAATGGTTGTAATGGTTGAAGCCGTTATGGCCATGGCCACCTCGGTTGTTCCCTTGATGGCAGCCTCTGCCTTGGAATAGCCCTCGACTCTGAGGCGGTAGATATTTTCCAGTACCACTATGGCATTATCCACCAGCATACCCACTGCCAGGGCCAAACCTCCTAAAGTCATGATATTAAGGGTAATACCATTAAAATACAGCAGAATAAAGGAGGCAATTACTGAAATGGGGATGGATGTTCCGATAATTAAAGTTGTTCTAATATTCTTTAAGAAAATATATAAGATTAAAATCGCCAACAGCCCACCAATAATTACATTCTGCACCACGTTGTTGATAGAATCTCTGATCATGGCTGAATTGTCGGCTATAACACTGATCTGTACTTCAGGGTACTCGGAGCGAAGCTTTTCAATTTCCCTGTTGATGGCGTCTCCCACCTGAACTGTATTTTTACCTGATTGCTTTTGTACGGAAATGTTAATACTGTTGTTTCCGTTGCTTCGGGAAATACTGCTGGTTTCCTTATTAGCTAAAACCACATCGGCAAATGTTCTTAAATTAATTACCTCTCCCGAAGACAGGGTAATGGGGGTATCCTTAATTTCCTCTAAGGATCTGAACTCTCCTACAACACGGATTGTCAGCTTTTGATCGGCCCGATCAACATTTCCGCCGGGCAGATTTAAATTTCCTGCTCCCAGAAGCTGGGCCAGCTGGCTGCTGTTGATTCCATACCCCAACAATTGCTCCTGATCAACAATAACCTGAATTCCCTCTGTGATCCCCCCCTGGATGTCTACCGAAGCCACTCCGTCCAGTCGCTCAAATCTTTGCTTAAAGGTATCTTCAGCCAGGGTTTGAAGGCCTGCCAGGTCTGTACCGGCCGATAGTGATATTTGATAGATGGGGGTGGAATTGGGGTCAAGCAGCATAACCATGGGGTCATCCGCATCCTCCGGCAGCATTCCCTTGATCAAGTCCACCTTCTCTCGCATGTCCAGGGAAGCAAAATCCATATTGGTTCCCTCGTTAAATTCCGCCAATACGATGGAGGTACCCTGTGAAGTCATGGAGCTGACCTCCACAATGTTTGAAACAGAGGCAATGGCCCCCTCTACTGGCTTGGTAATCAGACTTTCTACCTCCTGGGGCCCCACGCCCGAGTAGGTTGTGTACACAATGGCAATGGGAAATTCCATTTCAGGATACAGGTCGATGGGTAAGCGTGTCAGGGAAATGGCCCCCAACAGTACCACCACTAAAACTATCATGGTGATGGTAACGGGCCTTCTTACAGCTAATTTAGATAAGTTCACCGCTACTCACCCCTTACTACCTTTACTCTTTGGCCATCTTCAACATAATGTTGTCCCGAAACAATAACAGCATCGCCTTCATTGATTCCTTCGATAATCTCGACATAATCACCTGTGTCTAATCCAAGTACTACTTCCCTTTCAACTGCCCTTTCATCCTCCACTACATAGACAATATTGGCTTCATCCCGTTCAAGGACTGCATTACTCTTGACCACAATTGCCTTAGGAATAGAGGCGGTATCCAGCAAGACCTCGCCGTTCATACCGGGCCTTAAAAGCCCCGATTCATTGCTGATATTGATTTTTACAGGATACAGCTGAGTTCTTTGATCAACCGTAGGGCTGATAAATTCGATAACACTATTAAAGGAATCCTGGGAAGCAGCCGGTACGTTAACCTCTACCGATTGCCCCACCTGAAGCTGATTCACCATATTTTCTACAACATTTAACTGAATGTATACGTTGCTTGTATCAACGATCACCGCTGCCGCCTGGCTGTTGGTGGCAATCTGCCCTACCTTTACATTAATGGCAGAAACAACACCGTCAATCGGTGCCTTTACAATTGTATTATTAAAGCTATTCTTTGCCTGGTCATGGGCGATCTCTGCCTGCCTGTATTGTTCTTTAGCCTGCTGCAGTGATACCTCTGCCTGGGCAACCTGGGTCTTTGAAATCTCTAAGGGTTTTTCTGAGGCTGACAGCTCTGCCTGCTCTAATTGTGTAATGGAAACAGCCCCTTCCTCATACAGTCTGCGGGTTCGCTCCAGGTTCAGCTTTGCATTATCCACCTGTTCCTGGGTCATCTCATAGTTTAGCTGAGCAGTACGCAGGGCATTTTCGGCCTGGTCTACAGACTTAGAAGCCAGACTTAAGGAGCTTTCAGCCTGGTCCAGGGAGTTTAATATATCTGTTTGTTCTATGGTAAAAAGCACCGTATCCTTTGTTACCTTATCGCCCAGTTTAACATTAATACTTTCAACGATTCCCATGGTTTTGGGAATGACGTTGACCTCCTCGTTGGTGGCAATCTGCCCCCTGAGCCTTACCTGATTGGCGATTTCACCTTCAGTGGCAATTTCTGTTTCTACTGCCACATAGTTTTCATCATTTTCGCCCTCGCTTCCGGCTGTTCTGGCACAACCACTTCCTATGACAATTACCATGACCAGCATGACCATTATCAATAAATAGGTAACAGCTTTTTTTAACATTTATATATCCTCCATTTCTATAATTGTATCCAATCATACAGTACTGGCATTTGACTTGATCAATATGTTAAGACAGCCCTTTAATCCGCTATTTTATGATTATATTACACTTATGTTAGAAGTACAATTTACTGGGTTAATTTTTAATACATTTTTAATAAACCCTACGCCCCTTCATATGTTAAATTGTCCAAATGCAGAAGGACTGCCGGGTAATTGGCAGTCCTCATCTTTTCATGTATAATAGATGCATTTAATTAATCTGATTAAATAACACCACTGAAAAGCCATTCAGCAGGCCTCTTTTTTAACCATGAGTTGTAACAATCTAATCCAATGTAACATTGGCTACATTTTCGTTTCCCTGTACTGCTTGAACATTAACCTTCTTGTCAGGATATTTTTCCTTAATCTGCTGGGCGTATCGTTCAGCCAATTGATCAATTTCCCCCTGGCTTACGCCTTCTTCAATCATCATGGTAGCAATAACGTAGTCTCCCTTTTCATAGACCCGGCCATTACTCACCCCTGCTTCACTCTTTAAACCCTCTGTCAGATCCTGATCAATATTTTCCTCCTCTCGGCCCACATTGTCATTGGGCCCTTCGGTACCAGGGGTTTCAGTACCCGAGCCTTCAGGCGGCGCTTCATTGTTCCTTGTACAACCCCCTGCCAAAAGGATACTTGCCACCAGCATTACCAGAATAAATAATCTGATATTTTTTTTCATGCTAAAACCTCCGATTCTAATCAAAATTTAGCTTCATGACTATAGTATTGACTGTATCAGTGGTTTCAATTCTTTTTTAATGAAAACGCCTCTATCCCATTGACAGAGGTGTTTTTTTTACCCTATCGGCCAGCAGTCGCCATACCACCCTTTAAAACCAGGTCGATTTCCTTTCGGGTATTACTTAAATTGATAAAGGCTTTATGATATTCAAGCATTGATTGATTAAATTCCTGATGCTGCATTTGAAGCTCAAGCTTGCTGATTAGCCCCAGTTCAAATTGAATTTTGGCCTGTCTAAGCTTTTCTTCAGCCAGGTCCTTTGCCTCAAGCTGTTGAAACACTTCCTCCCGTAGCTTTTCATATTGAAAATATAGGTTTTTAACATATTGCTCCATGCTTTGTTCAGCATTGGTCAGGTTTAATAAATCTGTTTCGAGCTGTAACAGGGCCAGCTTATAGTCATTGTCGTCTTCATCAAAGGCAATCTCCATATTGTCGATTACCTCCTGCTGTATTTCCACATTGGTTTTTAAGGTTACTAAATCAAAATTATTTTCTCTAAAGCTTTTAAGTAATGTATCAAGCTCAAACTTCTGTAGATTCACTACAGTCGGTACCTCCAGCTTAATTTCAATGACCTCATTTTTATCAATGCCCACACTGTTTTTAATGGCATCAATCATAATTTCACGATTACTCTTCATCTCTTCTATGGAAATCTCCAGGGATCGCTTTTGGGACTTTAAATTCTCTACTGAGTAGTTGGTACCCATATTTAAATCCCTTCTTGTCTCTTCAATATTAATATTGGTATTCAAGGTGGCCAGCTGATCTTGCAATTGTCTGATTTGCTCATCCAGTAATAGCAGGTTGTAATAATCCTGTTGAATTTGAAGCTTTAATCGTTCGATTTCCTGGGCCTTCTTAATGCCAGCATTTTTTCCCATAAACACCAGGCTTTCCATTTGCTTCATGGTCTGGGCCTGTTGCTTCACCATGTTTTTATACTGTTTTTCTACACTCTCTTCAATTTCTACACTCATTTTGTAGTTTTCATAGGTTTTGTCCCGCTTCAGGAAGCTGCCCCCGGCCATGGCATATTCTTCCTTGTTTTGGGCCGTTACTCGGCGTCGGGTATCTAAATTCTTTTTGACCTTTTCAATATTTTCCTTCAAATCATCATAGTCCTCTTCGATGACATCATATTGAATTTTGGCTTCCTTGGCCTGGGCATCAATGGCGTTAATCTGGGGGTTATCCTCCAAAATCAGCCTTGTTAGATCATCCAGGTTATAGACCTTTACCGCTTCATTACCAAAGACAAAGCCGCTGGATAACACCAGTAGCGATAAGGCTAGGGCTAGGGCTCTTTTTATCATTTACTTCACCTCTTCTTCTTTTTACATAGCTTCATTTTATCAAATTCTTGTGGGACTGCAAATAAAAACCTGTTTTTTTAATATAAACTTAATGTTTCCCCCCTGCTAAGATGATATCATATGCTTTCATTATATATACGCAGTCCTTTGAAAAAAGTATGATATTTAGAAAAAAACATAAAAAGGAAGGGAAAATTAGTCCTATAGTTTGATTTTTATTCTTTGCTTATACTCCAGGGGCGTAACCCCCACCTCCTTCTTAAATACCCTGCTGAAATAATGCTGACTACTATACCCAACCAGCTGCGCAACCTCATGGATTTTTATTCCTATATGTTCTTCCTCTAGCATTCTTTTAGCCTGCTCCATTCTCATTTCCGTCAAATATTCTATGAAGGTCTTTCCTAATTCATTTTTCATTAGCTTGCCTAAATAGGAGGGGCTAATCTCAAACTGATCTGCTACCTCCTGGAGGGACAAGTGCTCCAGCATATAATGGCTGTCGATATAGCCTTTAATCAGCATTACAATTGGACTGTACCTTGCCTCCTTATCACTAGTCTGATCTGCAGCTGGCCCATTATGGGGGTGATTTTGCAGGTGTTCAATTCCCTTAAGGATAATCTCCTTCAGCTCCTGGGAATTCACCGGCTTTAACAGATAATCGAAGACCTTTAATTTAATCGCTCTTTGGGCATAGTGAAACTCATCATAGCCCGTAATAATAATGACAATGGAATCTGGCAGGAAATCATGAATCTTCTCAATTAAGCCGAGGCCATTCAAAAAGGGCATATTAATATCTACCAAAAGAATGTGGGGCCTTTGTTTTCTGGCTGAATCTAAAGCCATTTCTCCATCCTCTGAATCTGCATCTATTTCTAAATTTAGATTAAAGGATTCCAGCATCTTCTTTAATCCTTTTCTAATCTTTGGCTCATCATCTGCAATGAGTACCCTCCACATCAAATTCACTTCCTTTTTGTATCATTAATAAGTGGATGTCTTAATATGACCTCAGTACCCTTTCCATATTGACTATGAATCCTGACACCATATTCATTTCCAAACATGAGCTTGATTCTTTCATTCACATTAAACATCCCATAGCCAGTTCCTTCTCCCTTGCTTCTGCCCTTTAGCAAATCGATCATCTTTGTTAGTTGGTCTTGCTCAATTCCAATTCCATCATCTAGTACCCTTAGCTCAGCTTCTCCAGCTATTATTTTCCCTTCAATAACTATTTTCCCGGGCCCCTTCTTTTTTTTAATCCCATGATAGATGGCGTTTTCAACCAGGGGCTGTATAATCAGCTTTAATACCTTGTATTGTTTTAAAGCTTCCTCAAAAGTCAGCTCATATTGCAGCTTATCTTCATATCTAACCTTCTGAATAAACAAATAGCTCTGTATATGCTTGATCTCTTCTGAATAGGGAATTACTTCTTCTCCCCTGCTGATGGATATTCTGAATATGTTGGTAAGGGCTTCAACCATGGCTGTTATATCAGTTGCTTGATGCTCTAAGGCCATCCAGTGGATTGTATCCAGCGTATTATATAAAAAATGAGGTTGAATCTGGGCCTGTAAGGCCCTTAATTCTGCTTCCCGCTTATTTTTCTGTTGTATATAGACTGTGTTAATTAGATGATTAATTTGCCCCACCATCTTGTTGAAGCTTTTGGCCAATTGGCCGATTTCATCCTCCCCGGGATGAGAATAGACAATATCTAGTTTTCCCGCCTCTACATGCTTCATCAGGCCTTGCAGCTTCTTAACGGGCTTGACAATGGAGGATGATAAAAACAGAGAAATGATGATTAAACCCACGATAATAAAAAGCCCAAAGAATAAAATCATTTGTAGGAGCCTGTCGGTATCTGATGTCATTTCCTTCTCTAAAAAATGAATCCCCAATGACCACCCCTCTGCATAGGGAATTGGGGCGTACAAAACAATTATGTTGTTTCCGGCAGCATCCTGTATTCGATTAATTCCCTCGGGCTCTGCTATTGTCTTACCGTCCATATGCTTATTTCCACCATTAGCCTGGCCGTGGTTTTCAAATATGGTATCGCCCTGATGGATTTCACCCTTTTCTGCGGTAAATACCTGTCCACTTCCATCGCATATCCAGGCTAGTCCATTATACATTTTGATCTCTGATGCAATGGCTGATAGTTTTGACACATATATGGCTCCATTAATATAGCCTACGGTTTTTCCCTGGTCATTCCTGATGGAGTGGATAATCACAACGATGGGCTCTTCATTGGAACGGGAAATAATGGGTTCACTGATAACATAGTCTAAATCTTCAGCCATAATTTTCTCAAAATAGGGGCGATTGATTATATTAATATAGGTATCGTTAGTTACCCAGGCTCTTCCCTCCAGGGAAACAATTGCAAAGGATTCAAAGGCTTCCTTATGGCTTTCATCGATTTTTCTCATATAGGGCTTAATTCGGTCCATATCCATGGAAACTAGTGTCTCATTTTCAGTGAGTACCTTTAATTCTGCAATTCGCTGATTTAGCCAGGCTCCAACCTCGCCGGCCTTTGATGCAATAATCTGCTGGCTTAAATCGATTGTTAAGGGAATATTTGTATTCTTAATCTGATTTCTAACCAATACCACCAACAGAATAATCATGATTGTCGTCACCGTTGTAAAATAAAGCAGGATTTTTGTTCTTAAAGTTTTCATAATATACCCTACCCTTTCACCTATGCCTTAATCTTCCCTATACATTCAATTATACCGCTAAGCCAACATAATGTGCATCTTGACCCGAAGTAAGAATTTCATTCGTATCAAAAAATCCCTATAATAAAAGAACTTATAGGGATTTTTAATAACAATTCTACCTATTTAAGCACATTTTCCGCTGCTATTTTTCCAAATACGATAATATCGGTAATGGCATTTCCGCCTAATCGATTGGTTCCATGGATTCCACCGGTTACTTCCCCGGCAGCAAATAGCCCGGGAATAGGATTCCCTTCTCGGTCAAGCACCCTGGCCTGGGTATCTATTTTCAATCCCCCCATGGTGTGGTGTACAGATGGAGCTACTTTTTGAATATAGTAGGGGGCTTCAGTTAATCCTATCAGCTCGCCCCTGCGGTTAAAATCTTCATCCTTTCCCTTTTCGGCGAATTCATTATAGTTGGCGATGGTCTTCTTCAATTGGTCTACATTAATTTCAAAGAATTCTGCCGCCTCCTCTATTGTATTGGCTTCAATAATGGTACCTTGTTTAACTAATTTCTCAAATTCATCCATATACTCATTCATATGGCTGCCGTCTTTTATTGTTTTATCCCATACTAAATACCCCATTCCATCGGTTTGAGATAATATAGCCTTTGAAATCACATCACGTCTGTCCAGCTCCTCAACAAATCGATTACCCTCCTTGTTTACCAAGATGGCACCGTCAAATCTGGTATCGGCCACATAGGATAAAACCCCTGTAACGGGGCTGCAGGTTGGGTAGGTTTGAATATTTTCCATTCCTACCAGGGCGGCCCCCAGCTTCTCTGCCATAATCATTCCGTCACCTGTGGTACCGGGCTGATCTGTCGACATATATCTTTCATCATATTCTGCATTATATTTCTTTCGCATTTCAAGGTTAGAGCCAAATCCACCGGTGGCAATAATTACACCCTTATTGGCTGTAAAGATAATTTCATTACCATCCTTATCGACGGCCCTGACACCGTTAACCCTACCAGCTTCATCTGTAAGAATTTCTTCTGCCTTGGTTTCCAATTTTATTGGTATACCCATTTCCTCAGCTTTAGTGGTCAGCTTTCCGATCAACTCATTGCCAGAGCCCCCTTTGGGGTAAGCCGCCCTGGGCACGGAGTGTCCACCAAATTGCATTAAATAATCCTCTTTAAAGGATACATTAACTTCATCCCGTAGCCATTCAATGGCTTCCCGGGCATGATTGGCCAAAACCTCCACAAGCTCTTCGTCACCTTCGTAGTCCCCACCCTTTAAGGTGTCTTCCTTATAAAGCGCCACACTATCTTCAATTCCCAGCTTTTCTTGAATCCATGTTTCCGGTGCATTTAATTCTCCACCAGATATGAGTGTATTTCCTCCTAAAAAGGGCATCTTTTCAAGCAGCACTACATTGGCCCCTGCCCCCTTTAATTCTATTGCCGCCGTAAGCCCGGCTCCGCCACCGCCAATGACAACTACATCATAGGTTTCCTCCTGGGGTTGCTGATCCTTCTTTGCTTCCTTGGGTGCTGAATCAGGCTTTGTATTACACCCAACAACCGATATGAATAGAACAATGGCTAATATAATCGTACTAATTCTCTTCAATCGTTTCATAATCTTGCCTCCTGTTTTATTTTGTTATTTTTTTATCAATAACTATATTATAAGGCAGCTTATTGAAATTGTATTTGTAATAAACCGTAGTTTTTTGCACTTTTTTGTACGATTTTAAGATTGTCTGGAATCTTATGAACGAAAAAGCAACCCTTGATTAGATGAATAAGGGTTGCTGTAGATTAGCTTGTTCTTTTATATGTAGGTACCATCTTTTCTATGTATTCCTTTACCTCACCGCTGTTATTCAATAACAGCTCCCTTAATATATCAAGCTCTCTTTGCAAAAGCCTCATATCTGTAAAGAAGGGCTTACCAATAAATATCTTGTTATGCTTGGTGGCTGTCAGGCCTTCTTCTTCCATTAAAAGCTCCTCAAAGAGCTTCTCGCCAGGCCTTAATCCTGTTATTTCAATGGGTATATCTAGATCGGGCTCAAAACCTGAAAGCTTAATCAGATTCCGGGCCAGGTCAATGATCTTAACCGGGTCACCCATATCTAAAATAAAGATCTCGCCCCCCTTGGCCATGGCCCCGGCCTGCATCACCAGCTGCACCGCCTCGGGAATGGTCATGAAATACCGGGTTACCTCTTCATGGGTCACTGTTACAGGCCCCCCCTCGGCAATTTGCCTTTTAAAGAGGGGTATGACACTGCCATTACTGCCCAAAACATTCCCAAACCGAACCGCAACAAATTCTGTATCGCTGGTGGTATCCATTGATTGAATGATCATCTCGGCTACCCTTTTGGTGGCCCCCATAATGTTGGTGGGATTAACGGCCTTATCGGTGGAAATCATAACAAAGCGCTCTACCCCATATTCATGGGCACAATCGGCCACGTTTTTAGTACCGAAAATATTATTCTTAATGGCCTCCTGGGGATTATATTCCATTAAGGGAACATGCTTATGGGCCGCTGCGTGGAAAACAATCTGAGGTAGGTGTCTGGCAAAGACCTCCTGCATCCGTGATTTTTCTCGTATTGAAGCAATTTCAACTATAAGGTCTAAATGGGGGTACCTTCTTCGTAATTCATTTTGAACATCATAGGCATTATTTTCGTAATTGTCCAATACGATCAGCCTTCTGGGGCCGAAGGAGGCAATTTGCCTGCATAGCTCCGAACCAATGGACCCTCCGCCGCCGGTAACCAATACTACCTTGTTATTCAAGTATTTACTGATTTCCTGCATATCTAGATTTACCGGGTCTCGCCCCAATAAATCTTCAATGTCGACATCCCGAATTTTTTTAATGCTTACCTGTCCATCTATCAGCTCATAAATCCCCGGCACAATTTTAAGCTTACATTTTGTTTTACTGCATTCCTCCACAATCTCTCTAATTTCTTTTTTAGAGGAGGAGGGGATGGCAATAATGATTTCGTCAATTTTTTGGGCCTCGGCAACCCTTTTAATATGATGGCGGTCACCCAGCACCGGCACCCCATTAATTCTGGCTCCCTGCTTTAAATCATCGTCATCTATAATGGCCACGGGCTTGCTGTTCAGATGCTCATGATTTTTTAACTCCTTAATCACCATGGAGCCCGCCTGGCCGGCCCCAATAATCATGACCCGTTTCATATCCTTTTTAGCACCCAGTCCATAGACCCCGTTCTCCTTGATTAACCTCAGGGCCCGAAAGCTAAAGCGAATCAGGCCAATTAATAAAATATCTAAAATAAAGGTTAAGATATAAATGCTTCGGGGTAAGCGCTGCTCCATAATAAACATATAGCTTACGATCCCTGTATTGGCCACAAAGGAGGTGGTAACAATCTGCAGCATTTCTTCGATGCTGGCATACCTCCACAGATTTTTATAGAGACCAAAGACATAAAAAATGCTGACCTTAATCAAGGTAATGGTTACAGCGTTACTTAAATATACTGGAATATAGCTCTGGGCAACCGCTATATGTAGGTGACCGTCAAATCGAATAATAAAGGCCAGTACAAAGGCCAGGTTAATCATTATTACATCGGCAACCACCAAAAAAGCTGTCAAGATTCTTTTCTTCATTTTTCCACCGCCAATTTCAAATACTCTATATTTAATATACTATTTTTTGGCTATCAATTCAATTATTAGAAATAAAACATTTATATTACATTAAATCTAGGAAATTTTCCCTAAACGATATTAAACATAAATAACTAAGATAAAATCTACTTAGCAGCTTTTACTTTTTTAATACTTGTACTCAGAAAATAATATAGGATAATTCCTGTAAGGGCCCCAGCACTATCAATGAAAACATCCTTCACCTGTCCGGCCCGACCTGGAACAAATAGCTGATGAATTTCATCACTTATGGCGTAGATTACACAAATAAAAAGGGTTAGCCCTATTCTGCTAAACCCAGTGGGCTTACCCTGATTGATCGCATTGAATACCAATATACCTAATATAAAATAGGAAAAAAAGTGAGCATTTTTTCTAACCAGGTAATTTAGCCTACTTAAATTTAACTTTGTATTGGGAGTAACCTGCTCTACCTTTTCCATAACAACCTCGGCCACCCGTTTACTCATTTCATCTGACTGGGTGGCAGGTTGAGCCGATAGCAAGAAGATTATGGTCATCCAAAAAAGAACTAAGGCCCAGGCCAACAGAGTTTTTTTATCTAAACGCATATATTGCACTTCCTTCAAGGCCTCTACTTATTCTATACGGTAGCCTTTTTAAGCTTATTTTTTACTGCATTGATTATTGTATTCACTTCATCAATTTTCATAAAGTAAATTATGATGAAATAAAACAATCCGCCAATACCAATTGATATCATTAAAGATAAATTAGCAGAAACTTTTTGGAGTAAAGCATGGTAAGTCAGTTTGGCTATAAGACCCATCACCAAAGAGGCAGCCAATATCTTCACAAAGGAAATACTGATTTCCTTCATACCAAAGGAACCAATTTTTTTACGAAGGCTAAAGAACAACAAGCCTGTACAAAATATGGCTGAAATACTGGTGGCTAAGGCCAGGCCGCCAATCCCTAAAAATCTTGATAAAATAATATTTAGTATGATATTAATTGTCAAAGCGATGGCAGCGTTGATCATGGGTGTTTTGGTATCTTGCATGGAATAAAAGGCTCTGGATAAAATCTCCCTAAGGCCAAAGCCTACCATTCCAATGGAATAAAACAGTAAAGCAACGGATGTCATTGAAATGGCCTGTTGATCAAAGGCCCCTCTGCCAAATAATAATCTCACAACCGGCTCGGCAAAAATTATGGCCCCTATGGTGGCAGGAATCACCAATAAATTAATACTACCAATGGCCTCGGCAATTGATTTTTTCAAACCATTGTAATTCCCCTCTGCCGCCATTTTAGAAATTAAAGGATACATAGCAGTGGATACTGAAATTACAAAGATCCCCTGTATAAAACCATTGAGCTTATTGGCATAGTTAAGGGCAGATATACCCCCTACTGCCAGCTGAGAAGCAATGGTTCGATCCACCAGTACGTTGATCTGATTAACTGAGACACCAATTATAATGGGGAGTGCCAAGTAAAGCATATTTTTAATATGTTGATCCTTTAAGTTAAATACAAACCGATGCTTGTACTTTTTTCGGTAAAGAAAAGGTATTAAAAAAAGTAGCTGTGCGGCTGCTGCTAGAATACTGCCCAATGGCAGAAGCACAGTATTCACTTTACTACTAATGATAATAAACAATATGGTAACAATATTTAAAGGAAAACCAATTAAAGCCGGAGCAGCATAGTTTCCCTTAATTTGCAAAAATCCATTAAATACATAGATTAAGCCTGTGAAGTATATTCCCACCAGGCTAATTCGGGTAAATCTAATGGCTAAGGCCAGCACCTCTCCCTCAAAGCCTGATGCAAAGAGCTTTACAATGGGTTCGGTAAAGATTACGCCAACAATTGTAATTACTGTACAGATTCCTAGGAGTAAATTGATTAAATTATTGGTATATCGATTCCCCTCATCTTCTCCGTATTGATGGGTAATTTTACTATACATAGGAATAAATCCAGTAGAAATACCGGTTCCAATAAAGGAAAATATAACAGTTGGAATAGTCAGTGAAATTAAATAGGCATCACTAATGGCAGAGGCCCCAAAGAAAAATGATAGGGTGATTTCTCTAGTGAAACCCAGAACCTTTGATACGATGGTGATTATCATTAGTAGTAAAGCTGTTTTTTTCATAATGTTTCTCCTATATTACTGTATACTGAATTATCTAGTAAAATGTTATTTTATATTAATCTAGGTTGTTGAATGATTAGATTATGAAAAACTATATCAATAAAAGAAATAGGATATCAATTATCGATTCCAAGGGTATTTTCTAGAACGAACTCCTTGAATTTTCTTATTGTATTCATCCAGGTATGATAATAAAATCCAACGTATATGAGCGTTCATAACGTCGTTGTCCATATAATCTGGGGTTTACATTTTACAACAAAGTGATGACTTTTTTCATCTATTTTCCAATTTTATTATTAAACAACCTATAAAAGAGTATGACAGAACTTTTGTGTTGCTATTAGTCTCAACATTTTTTATATAGTCCCTAAAAAACTCTAGAACTACCTACACCATAGCAGATTAAATCAATAGTAAATAAATACTCATAATCTTTTTACCTCGTTTTTATGTTTTGCTCCTACAGCAAACTGCTTAAATCCAGATGATCTAGAGTATTTCTTAGCACATACCACAATTTATCAGCTATTATCTGCAGTTGGATATAAAAATCTTTCCGAATCTTCATTAATTGATATTGAATTTTTAGAACATATTGCTTCACAAGCTCTGCATCCAGTACTCTCATGTTTAATTTTTGTAAAATATAGCATTTAATATTCCATCTCCAACTTATGTTATAGTTTTATTCTTAACCTCGATAACAGATATAAAAGACCAATAATTATAGTTCCTGCATAACCTATAAAGAATCCATTATACACAGACCCTCTACCTATGATAACATATACCGTTCCAAACAATACCATCATTAATTGATTTGCCGAAACATTCTTTCTTTTAACAAGTCTCTCAATTATTAAAGTAATAACTGCCCAAATTATTGCAAATACTACTCCTCCCCAAGCAAAATTGGCAAATGCATCACCATAAAAAGTAGGATGCATAGAATACCCACTATTCAATGGTAACCCTTTCCAAGCACTACCCATACTGTAAGAAAAATCTGGTGGTTTTAGCCCACCAGTCAAACTTGTAGGAAATGCTATCAATAAAAGTCTTATATAAGTTTGCCCTTCAGAAAAGTTCTCAAAATTGTTTTCATGGTAAATAAAATGATAGAACGCATTTCGTAAGCTTAACTCGCCTTCTCCATTGAGTATCATAGTTAATACCTGTGAATTTACTTCAATGAAATTTGCGGTAATTAAATTACTGAATCCTCCATAAATGCGTAAAAGGCGTAAGTAATATACTAAATACACTGTGAACGCGGCTAAAATACTAAAAATTAAAATTTGCTTAATAGTAACTTTATTCTTTTGACTGAAGGTGAACAGAATGATTAGAGATACTAATGCAGGCAATACTATAATTCTATTCCCCGTTATAAATGTATACATTAATACAATTCCTAAGGAAACTAAAAATTTTCCCCGCTTACTTTGTTGCCCAAAAACTAAAATAAGTCCACCACATGCAAATAAAACAAAATTTGTATATCTAATGATGCTTTTCAAGCCCATTTCTCTATTTAATACATGGATTCTTCCCCATGATGCATTGATAATTGATCCTAGATGATTAATTACATATCCAATTAAAATTATCAAACATGTAATTAAAGCATAATAAGAATACTTTAAAAATCGCTTATCTTTTTCTATAGTTTTCACCTGATTTTCCATCGGCTCTTTATTGCTAATATCTATAATTAATGTTTTTCTAGTCATAAGTGTCATAAATAATCTAGAAATAAAATAGACAGAATTGAATAAAATTACAAACAATGATGCTTTAATCATAACTTCTGTATTATAGATATAATTGTTTGTTATTATTGATAAAAAATGAGGGATTCCAAACATAATTAATAAAGTCCCCCATAAAAACACTGAAATATACTTTTTCTTATACTCGAAAACACAAATGAGTATAATTGTAAGTAATTGGATAAAAGACAAGAAAATATTCATTGACTACTTCCTTTCACCTCATAAAAAAGTTCTACTTCTTTATCAATAGTTTTTTTTGAATAGTATTTATCATTAGTTTTATTAAAATCCACTTTCAATAAGTCTTCAAATAAAGGCTTAATGTCGATAAATCTTACATCATTTTCAATATATCTAACGTTATTAAATTCCCAAAACACCTCTTTGCATACATCAATATTAGAAGTAATTAACGGAATGCCGAATGTTGCCATTTCACAAGCCATAACTCCCTGCGCATCAGCTCTTGTAGGCAATAATGCACATCTAGATTTATCTAAATAACTCACTATTTCTTTATGATTCAAATGTTTTTCAACCCAAACAACATTATCTGCTTTTTCATTATACTTAAAAAATTCACCCTTACCTACAATACAAAATTTGAATTCTGGATTATTCTTTGCAATAGTATTCACAATATCAATTCCATACTTTGCACTATCTAAATTAGCTCTAATCGTTATAAAGTCATAATCTTTTTCACTTTTATGATCATATCTCAGTTTTTCAAAATTTTCACCTATAGAATTATAAATGATATGTTTTCTTCCTCCTAAAACAGAAGGATTGATTTTCACAAAGTTTAGAAACATTTCATACATCCAATTGCTTACAAAAACAAAATGAGCTTTATATAAAATCTTTTGGAAATAACCCTTCCAAAAATACAATTTATAAGTATCATAGATTTCTCTTGAAATTCTTGAAGCTAGAGAAGCCTTCTTTACATAATCATATGGTTTTGGATATATAGCAGATGCTCTTAATACTTCATGACCATGAAAAAAGAATACAATTTTATCAAATGCGCTCTCATATTTAGTTAAAAATTTATGATGTTGTCTAATATTTGGGGCGTGAGATATTAACAAATCGTATTTTTTATTTGACAATTCCCTTTCATATGTAGCTTCTGTATAGACTTTCACACCATCTATTTCATAATCATATGTGGCTGCAAAAGATAAAACGGAAACTTCAATATTATATTTTTGATACCAACAATTACGTGTATGAATGTATTGCAATGATACAAAACCATCAGGTCTAGGATAGTTAGTGGCTAATACTAGTAATTTCATAATTCACCTTCTTGATACGAATTGGTTTATCTTCTTTGGTTAATGAAACTTATATAACTTACTTATAATTTATATACATCATTTAAATCACATATGTTTTTAGTATCAAGAATCAGCTTATCTTTGATTAAACCAAGATTGTTCTTAATATGATCATGTGCTGTAATGATTACCAGAATCTCTATTTCATTTAAGAAATCCTCAAAATTCATGAACTGATGCTCAACAATTCTCTCTTTAATAAAAGGATCAAATACTTTAACTCCGAAAGCCAAGTGCTCGTCCATTCTTTCAAGAAGCTGAAGTGTAGGACTTTCTCTCGTATCATCAACATTCTCTTTGTAAGCAAGACCATAAATACCTATCTTTGAAATATCGGTGATATTATGCTCTCTCATGATATCTCTAATTCTTCCAAGTACATGTGAAGGCATCGAGTCGTTGATTTTTCTTGCAGTTAAAATTAAATTCGTAAGATCAGGATAATCACCAACTAGGAACCATGGATCTACTGATATACAGTGGCCCCCTACACCAGGACCAGGCTGAAGAATATTAACTCTTGGGTGCTTATTTGCAATTCGTATAATTTCATAAACATCCATATTATCAGTTCTACAAATCTTAGCTAATTCATTTGCGAATGCAATGTTAACATCTCTATAAGTATTTTCCACTACTTTCGACATTTCAGCAGATCTAATATCAGTAACAACTATTTCTGATTTGCAAAAGCTAGAATATAATTCTTTCACTTTTTCACCAATTGTAGGGTCATCAGCACCAACTGTTCTTGAGTTGTGTTCAAGTTCATAAATCATATTTCCTGGAATAATTCTCTCTGGAGCGTGGACAAGATGTACATCTGTACCAATAATTACTCCTCTATTTTCAATTTCAGGTCTGATATATTTATCGATAGAGCCAGGTGATATTGTTGATTCAATAATAATCACAGCACCTTTTTCGCAAATATCTAAAACTCTATTAACTGCTGCTATCACATATTTAGGATCCAGTTTTTTACTTGAATTAATATAAGGTGTAGGAACTGCAACTATGTAAGTATCAGTTTTTCGATACTCAGTAGTAAATTTAATCCCACTTTCAATAGCAGCATTAAATAAATCTTCTAATCCATCTTCTTCAAAAGTAAGTTTTCCTTTTGAAAGTGAATCTACTAATTTATTATTTAAATCTGTTCCAACAACCTCAACTCCGCTTTTTGCAAACATTAGTGCAGTTGGGAGTCCAATATATCCAAGTCCTATTACATTAATCATTTTTGTTCTCCTCCATAACTGAATCAATAACACTGATTAATTTATTTGTTAACACTTTAAAATCAAAATCTTCAGCGCCTTTTTTCGCGTTATCACTTAATTTATGATACTCTTCTATAGACATATTCTTTACTTCTAGAATAGTATTTGCAAGTTCCTGAGCGGTTGCATTTTCTAGTTCTATTCCACAGTCATATTTTTCTAAAATTGAGTAGCCCATTTTTACAGTTGAGATTATTGGTTTTCCTGAAGCCATATACTCAAATAATTTGTTTGAGCTATTCCCTCGTGACCAATTATATTGTGTTTGAGAGTAATTAAGGATATTAACAGATGATTTATTCAATATATAAGGGATGTACTTTTTTTCTACAAACCCTTTAACCACAACATTTTTTAAATCTTCTTCCTCTACTTGCTTTTCAATGTTCTTCCTTTGATTACCATCACCATATATCAAAAACTGAATATCTTTATACTCTTGTAGAATCGACGCTGCATCGATTACTTTACCTACATTATTCACTGATCTAATCGCACCAACATATACGACGTTAAATGTATCTTTTTCTAGATCCTCATCTTTCAAGATTACCGTATTAATTGATTTATTAAAGGCTTCAATATCTACTCCATTATTTATGTAATACGCTTTTTTTAGATCAATATCGCCACCGTTATCAACATCCCATTTTTTTTCTTTTATATAGTCTGTATCCCCTTCTTTGGTAAATATCAGAGCATCTGCATTCTTGTATATCCAATGTTCTCCAGCAATAAGGATCCTACCCGTTATGCTATTTTCTTTTGCTTTATTAAAAGCAAATATAGCCTCAGGCCATAAATCTCTTATCTCGCAAATACAAGGAACACTAAGCTTTTTTGCAATTTTTATACCTGCAACCATCGTTAATGGATGCACACTTGAAGCAATTATTATATCTGGTTTTCCGCGTTCTTTTAAGTATTCTTTTGTTGTAGGAAAAAGATTCTTATAAAAAACTAGCATATTCTTAATCCTATCAATACCATTTCCAATCGCTTTTGTAGTCTTAACAAAAACAAATGGCACTCCATTCTTTATATCTCTAGAAAATACTTTTTTTTCTATATTAATAGTATCGTTTGTGTTGTGGCGTACATTCGCACAAAAAATTGTTGGTTCATATCCCTGTTTAATTAAATTTTCAGCAAACCAATAATGTCTACCTCCACTACTAAAATAACTATTTGTAGCGTAATGATTCATTATCCAAATTTTTTTCCTCATATATAATCCTCCGCTACTGTTTTATTATCTTCACTTCATTAAATTTCATCATATAAACATCTTCATCATATTGCCCAATTACATCTTGATTCTCTTTACCTTCAAGATTGTTAATAATCATCCTAGGTACATTTACTCCACATTCATATGCATGAGGATACCCCCCACCAAAGCGTGGATTTACTTCAGAAATGTAGTACTCACCATTCACTTTGAAGATATCAATATCAATGATGCCTTTAAATCCTGCGACTTTAACAAATCTATTTATCAAATTAAATAACCTTTCATCTTTTACAGATACTGATTTGTCAGTCTCTCCAGCTCTCATCTTGATCTTCTCTTTTGTAAATATTGCAATCGGCTCACCTGATATCATGTCGATGAAAGTATCGGCACCGTATTCAATGCCATTCATAAATTCTTGAATCATTAGATTATCATATCTACTAAAAAGTAATTCTATCTCATCCCTTGTCGTGACTTTACTGATATTTATACTAGCGCTACCTCTTACAGGCTTAACAAATACCGGATATACAATAAGTCCAGCCTCAATGTCTTTATAGAACAGCTCTTTATCTACATAGCTCCGTATAGTTTTAAATTCATTCTCAATTAAGAATTCGTAGAATTGATATTTATCAAAGCACATCTTAACCAAATCATAATCAGAAATAATTGGAGTTGTTCCTATCTCGAGAAATGCATCCTTATTTTTTGCTAATAAACTCAATTCAGGATCAATAAGTGATAATACTCCCTTGATGTTATTCTCTCTGCAAATATTCAATATAACATTCAGATAGCCCTCATCATTCATTCTAGGTACGATAAAATGCTTGTTCGCATCATAAAGTGCGGGTGCAAGTTCACTACAATCCGTAGCCACAACCTGACCTCTATCGCCTAATTCATTCTTAAAGTATTGAACTATTTTATTTCTAGTTCCACAGCTTAATATCAATATATTCAATGGTTCAGTCATTCGCCAGTCCCCCTAAACTACTGATAATTAACATGAAATCATAAGAACTTCTCCATAATTACAAGATTATGATACTCACCTTTTATGAATCTTTCTTCAATAAGTTCTCCAACTTTTTTGTATCCCAATACACTCCACATTTTAAGTGCAGTATCATTATCAAAGACCACATTGAGTTTAATTTTCCTTATATTCAAATATTCTTTTGCAAATTTCTCGATCAAAGTACATGCTTCTTTAGCAAATCCACTTCCATGTGAAGCTTTATCGCCAATGTAGATGCCTATTTCACAAGTTCTGTGTATCCAGTTGATATCATATAAGCCCACCATTCCAATAGGGGAGTCCTGTATGTCACAAACAATGAATCTTTTATTGTTTCCCGTCATATCTATCATAGAATCGAGCCATTTTTCCTGCTGATCAATAGAAATAGGCATGAATCCTCCACCTAAGAATCTGTATATATCTTCATCATTTTTCCAATCATTTAACTGTTTTATATCCGACTTTAGTATTGGTCTTAGGTAGACTTTCTCACCTTTAATCATCTTGATCCCCTTTCGACTCAAATTCACATCATTTTGATTTTGATTCATTCATATATATATTTTCAGACTTAAAAATTCTCCTTAGAGTTCTAAATAAAATCTTAATATCAAACCACACGTTAAAGGAGTCAATATACTCATTGTCTACTTTTATTCGTTCATTCCAGCTGACTGAATTTCTAACAGTAATTTGTGCTAATCCAGTCACTCCTGGTCGCATAATAAATCTCTTCTTTGCCCATTCAGGATAATTATTATATCCATCGTATGGGAAGTAAGTAACAGGAGGTCTTGGCCCCACTAGGCTCATCTGGCCTAAGATCACATTGAACAATTGAGGCAGTTCATCTAAACTTGTTGCTCGTAGAAATTTCCCAATCCTAGTGATCCTATTATCATTTTCACTTTTAACACTAAGACCATCGCCGATCACCTCAGCGTTCACAACCATTGTTCTAAACTTTAGAATTTTAAAGGTCTTACCATCTTTCCCTAACCGTTCTTGTTTAAAAAAAACAGGTCCTTTTGATGTCAATTTAATCAATAATGCAATGATAGTAAGAATTGGAGAAATGATTATTGCTCCAATTAAACTTCCAAAGAAGTCTATTAACCTTTTTATGAGTAAGTGTAGTTCTCTCATTAAATATACATCCCATCTATTTTCATAATGATTTTATAATCCCACAAATTCTTTCCCAAATCACCATCCATCATCTTCATTCAAATGATAAGCATACTACTTATTCCAATCATTGATAGGCATGAAATCGATACCCTCAAACTGACCAAGCTCTCTTATAGTATTCAAAAATATATATTTTCTTAGCTCTGATCTAGTACCTTCAGTTACCCTCTACCAACAACATTGCTCATACAGTAATTGAACCCTAATTCTCTATGCCGGTAGTGCCTTACTAGTCTCTATCTTTGTGCGAACCAAAATCTAACTTTCTTGATATTCCCTTCATCATCAGAACAACTAAAGCTTTCTACAGAAGAATATGCTTCATTAGCTAAAAAGCGAAATGGTGTTGAAGTAATTCTTTCGTATTGCATCGGAAATATAATGTGGATTATATACCAGCCAAGGGGTTAGTGCGCTCAAAAAACTGGTTTTCTTCTAAAATAGGAGCAATAAACGTAAAAATAATGTTGAAAAAGACGCTTAAAAATGCGCTGTTTTTCTAAAAATAGCTTTGCCACTACAACTTAGAAAAGTCTATTTTGATATCTTAATCAAAAAATAAACTTAAAAATTTTTGAATACATCTTTAATAATTTTAATTGTTTGATTTAAATTACCATCAGTCATTTTTGTATCGGATGGTAAGCATACCCGACTTTCAAATATATCCTTTGAAATACTTCCATCTTGTATATGGCTATAAAATGGATATTCGCTGTAAAATGGCTGTAAATGCATTGGTTTCCATACCAATCTGCTTTCAATATTATATTTCTCTAATTCATCGACTATATCAAGGGGCTTAACCATACTCGATTCCTTAATAGTCATAATTGACAGCCAATAATTAGGCGTACCATAGTTGCAGATTGGCTGCATCTCTATATCACTCATATCACTGAAAGCTTCTTTATATCTTTCATATATTGCTTTTTTCTGCCTAATTCTTTCTTCAAGTACAGTTAATTGACCTCTGCCTATGGCTGCACAGACATTACTCATACGATAATTAAATCCTAATTCACTATGCTGATAATGTCTGGCTTGATCTCGAGCTTGAGTAGCCCAAAACCTTGCTTTATTTATTGCTTCTTCATCATCTGAAACAAGCATACCGCCACCTGAAGTCGTTATAATCTTATTTCCATTAAAAGAATAAATCCCAAACTTACCAAAGGTTCCACTCATTTTACCTTTATAAGTAGTTCCCAACGATTCTGCTGCATCCTCTATAATAGGTACATTATGTTGATCGCAGATTTCCTTTAATTCATCCATATCCGCTGATTGTCCATATAAGTTAACAACTATAACCGCTTTCGGCTTATGCTCTTTAAAAGCTTTTTCTAATGCTATCGGTGACATATTGTAGCTTTCAGGTTCACTATCAATAAATACAGGAGTCGCTTTTTGATAAATTATAGGGTTGCAACTGGCTGCAAAGGTAAGACTTGAGCAAAATACGATATCTCCCTCATCTACGCCTAAAGCAATTAGGGCCAGATGAATTGCAGCAGTGCCTGAACTTAAGGCGGCAGCAGCCTTTACCCCAACATATTCGGCAACTTCTTTCTCAAATGCATTCACATGGGGCCCCAATGGAGCAATCCAATTACTTTCAAAAGCTTCATTTACATACTCCTGCTCCTTCCCACACATATGGGGAGAAGATAGGTAAATTCTTTTGTTCATTTTAATCCCTCAATTTCTGCAATATAATACAACTATTTCACAATCGCTATCTTTTCGTCGGAGGTCTGCCAATACTCTATAAAGAAAGCAGCAAAAACTCCAATCATTAACCCTAGAACCGTAGCAATTGCAACATTTAATGCCTTTCTTGGAGCAACTGGTTTAGTAGTGGGATATGCCCTCGACATAACGGTAATTGTAGCTTCACCAATTTGCGAAGACTCAGTAACTCTTAGTTCTTCATACTTTTTAACAAAGGCATCGTAGGTGTTTTGGGCAATATTAACCTTTTGGTTAACTAATCTCTCTTGATGCTTTTTATCCTGCAATTCTACCTGAGTTTCTTCAATTTCATTTTGAAGAGCAATTAATACTTCTTTTATATTGGTGATATTTGACTCTACCTCTGCCAGTTCAATTTTTAATAGCGTAGCAGTATCTTCTATCGTCAGCTGCATTGTATCTTGGTTGTCTTGATTTTTAAGTAGAATTCGGTTCGTGTCCTTTGCTTCTTGCTCTGCTACCAAAATGCTAGATTTTAGTGCACTCTGTCTAATCTCAAGATCCGTCAGCTTAGTTTTATAATCTGTAATTTGTTGAAGCCTTGCTTCTATTTCTCGAGAAAGCTCAGATACTCCTCTGGGTTGTGATAAAAACTCTTTTAATTCCTCCAACGCCGCATCTAATTTTTCTTTTTCTATTGCCATTTGGCTTTCCACATAGGCGGAGGAGGTGGTGGCATTTTCCTTAGCTTTGTCTGCAACGAAAACTACGAAATTTTCCCCAACCTTATTGACAATTTGAGCGGCCTTTTCAGGATCGGTATGCTGCATTTTGATGGAAATTAAATTTGTATCTTTAATAGTTTCCAGTGTAATAGCTTCCGCTAAGCTGGCTACATCATATTCCTCTTCTAAGCCAAGCTGAGCAATGGTTTCTCTCATAACCCTAGGTGCAGTTATTTGCTGACGATAAGTCTCTAAAGTCATTGTAGGGTATTGGGACAAAGAATTTAATATACTATCTATGCCTTCACCCGTTGTTTGAGTTGATTGAATTTTATCACTATATTGTGAAGCCATTAAAACCATTCTTGTTTCATAAACGGGCTCTAGAATTAGAAAGCTTACGACTGCACTTAGTAGAATAGAAACAATTGTTATTCCAATGATAATTATTTTTCTTTTAATTAATATTTCAATTAATTCCCTAAGGCTGATTTCCTCCATTATATAACCTCCATAATTTCTATAAAGTTCAAGCTAATACATTATTCCACTTCAAAAATGGCAATACTCTCAACAGTAAAGTGTTCACTAGATTTAGCCATATGTTCAATTCTTAGATATTGGTACCCCTCTATTATATCATCAGTAGTAGTAAATTCTACTTCAATTTCATTTTGATTAATTAATGTAGGCGGTAATTGCACAGTTGTTCCTTCTCTACTATGGAGGGCCAATCTAGCATTTTCTACAGCCGAACCATCCTCTAATCGAATTTCCAACCTATATCGAGTATTAGGTTGCAGGGCAAAATTATTTGAATAGAACAACCCTCTCCCTTCAAGCTCATTGAGTATTTCTACTCCTTTCTTATCATATAGACTTAATTTTAAATTTGATCCCTCTGGCAGTGAGAGCCTCCATCCATCAGGTATATTATCTTGATCAGCGTCCATATCAAAATAACTTATATAAGCTAAATTATTTACCCGATTTACCTTACTGACATCATTAATATTTCTAGCTATGTACTTAACTCTGTTTATAGCTAAGAGCATTTCATCAGAGAATATAATTGGTTTATCTGTCTTCTGATTAAAAAATATTAGATCATCAACAATACTTTCTGCTCTCTGATACAATTCAAGAGCTAATTCCACATTGCCCCGTTGCAAAAGATTAGTAGCTTTAGCAACTAGCGAATTAAACTTTAGCTCATAGCCTCTTGTACGATAGGGGGCCAAAGCTGGTGCTTTATTAGCCAATTCTATAGCTTTATCAAATTCATCTTGTTCTATATAAGAAACCATTATCTTCTGGTACACCTCAATGTTATTTGGTGCATATTGTAATGCCTTTAATTGATGCTTTTCTGATAGATCTACCAACTCCTGATCTCCCTGTTGAGTACCAATTAATTGTAAGAGTTGTGCTAGATCAAGGCGATAATTATAGGTAAAAGGATCTCGCTTAACTGCCTTTTCAAAGGCTTCATAGGCTGCTTGCCCATCATTAGCTTGAACTGCCTGTACTGCTTTTAAAGCGGAGCTGTGGCCTGAATATAATGAAATAGATACTATTAAAAAGGGTAATACCAATACATAGCCAACACTATTATACATTTTGAACTTGAATTTTTGTGGTAACATCTTAATATCTAAGCATGCTATTATAGTCCAAAACAAAATCATGATACTAAAGTAAGAAAAGTTAAAATCTAAGGTACTATGGGCTAATAAAAAGAATATTGAAATTAATAGCACAATGCTTAGTTCCTCTTTTTCCTTAAAAGACTTAATTAATTGTAAAAATAGTACAGTGATAAGAGTCAGCAATATGCCAGTACCAATAAGACCAACATCTACCAGAGTACTTAAAAAGTAGCTATGGGTTGTTGTACTGGTATAGGGCTCTGATTGATACTGTTCATAGAGATTTGCCCAAGCTCCCCCACCAGCCCCTACTATAGGGTAGTCCTTAAATATTCTTAAAGCATCTTGATAAAATATTAATCGAGCAGTTGAACTCCGTTCAGATAGACTTATGGCATTAATCCTGCTTACCAAAGCTTCTGGTATGTACTTGTAGCTTAGTTTAAACTGATGAATGAGTTCTCCCTGTTGATCGTATAATTCTGCATTATTGAAAATAACCTTTGTTTTAGCATACAGATTTGTAAAATTAAAAATCAAACTATCAGTATCTTCATAAGTATCAAAGGGAATTTCTAGCTGTGTAAGTTCAGTAGTAGTGCCTATCTCTTGATGAAGCAAAGTTCTTTCATCCTCACTATTTAGCCCATAAATTTGTACTCGCCAAGGCCAATTAGTTTCATCCTCTATACCTTCAGCTTCTAAATCAATATGTAATACATAGCTATCATTACCATTAATATTCGAAACACTTCTGGAAACCGTATTGTTCCTATTTTCACTAACATTCAAATTATCGAGAACCAAAGGTTGGGTAGTACTAATAGCAACATAGCCCCCTCCCGCCCCAAGGAGTATTACAACTACAAGGAAAGCATAAACTGCTTTGGGCCGAATAGCCTGTATTTTATCTTTCAGGTAATCCATCAACAAATAGAGTAAAGCAAATAAGACTAGCGAACCTAAAAACACCAATACTTCTTTAGCCTTAGCTGCCCCTCCCATAAATTTTGTGAAGGGCTGCATTACTACTAGCGTAGGAATGGTAACTGTCACTAAATATGTTATCGCATTGATACGACTTTTTCCTTTCAATAAGACAATCAAAGCCAATGCAAATAAGGGCATCAACAACCACGCTGCCCTGGAATATGTAAAAATAAATGTGAAAAATAAGATAAAACCTGCGGTTGCATAGCCAGCTTTTTTCCATTTTTCTTTAGATTCATTCATTAAAGCAAAATTTATAAAAAACAGTGTGCCTACATAGGCAGCCAAGGTATTCGGGTATTGAAATGTGGAAGATATTCGATTTCCAGCAACCACTGCATCACTTAATTCACCAAAACCTATTGCAGAAAAGACACCTACTAAAGCAACTACAACTCCATTAAAAATTAAAGTCGATAGAATTATATTCTTGTACTTATTTTTTACGGCAAAATCTTTAACCATTAGATAAATAATAAAAACATTAAAATATCTAATTATTTCACCAATCGCATCTCTTAAGTTTACCCATTGTCCAAAAACTAGAGGTAATACATAAGAAAGAACTAGACAAAATGCAATATAATCCACAATATTATTAACCTCTATTTTAGACGTGTAAATTCGTTTATAAATTAGATAAAGGCTAAACAAAATAAAGAATAAAATATGAGTCATTAAGACTTCCTTATTGAATTCAATAAATAATCCTTTGAAAAATGGTGGATAAAACAAGAGGATCGATAATAATACTAGTATAAATAATTCCATTGAATTGTCTTGTTTTTTTGCTATTGTTTTAGTCTTCATATTGTTATCTCCTACCAACGTTAATTATTATAGATAAATTTAACTTTACCTATTAAATTATACCATTTTTTCATCATTGATGCTTTAATAATAAGATTACAATTCTATTACAATATTTTTTCAAAATTAAAAAAGGTTCCGCGGTTTTCCGCAGAACCTTTTTTAATTTTTACTATTAATTTAATCTAACAGCTTCAGAACTTTCTTCAAAATCAAGTTCATTTCCATTAGTGTCTTCAACTACTTGATCATAAACTACAGAGATATAATCTCTAGCTACTAATTTGCCATCAACTTCAACAGTGAAAGTTAATTCATCACCATCATTGTTCCATTCAGCCCAATTGTTGCCACCTATAATATCGCCATCGTCTACAGTAAAGCTTCTAGTAGAGAATGAGTTTTTATTCATAGCTTCAGTAAACTTAATTGTTACCTCTACTAAAGTTACATCATCATCTTTATCATAATCTCCCGCTACGGCTGAAATACTCTTAACTTCAGGAGCAATCTTATCTTTGACTTCTAATTTGTCAATAATTAGCTTGTCACCATACTTAGTAACAGTTTTAGTTTCGTCAGTTGTTTTATAAACTAACTTCAGAACACTATCAGATGATTTATAGCGAACATCAGTAGTTAGATCTTCATCCTCTAAAGTAATAGTTAATACCTTTCCATCAAAGTCATAGTCAAAATCTTTAGAAGTTAACTCTTTATTATCTACACCAGTTTGGAACACGAAATCAGCAATATTTAATTTATCAACTTCCTTCGTGAATGTAATCTCAATGGTTTCTTTGTCAATAGCTTGCATTTTGTCAATTTTGAATGTCTTAGGTGCATCTAGTCTTAGAACATCATCAAAAGTTAAAGAAGAAGTAAACAAACCATTTGCATCTTTAACTCTTGAAATAAAGAATGCATATTTTAAGTTATCACTTGGAGCATCAAATAGTTTAGAATTATTTGAGGCGTTTTCGATAGTAATTTCTACAACCTCAGCATCATCATCTGCCAAATCAATGTCTACATAATAATCATCTTCATCGGCAATTTCTTCTAATGTTGTAATCTTTCTATCGAAGTAGACAGAGTAGTTAGCTAAATCTAATACACTATATCTATCATCTTCTGTATCCATTGGTCTATCAAAATCAACAAGAATAGTGTATTCTCTACCTTCTCTCACTTCATACGCTGTAATAGATACTCCATCTTGAGTTAATGCATCACCTTTAACGCTAAAGCTTTTAGAAGTATTTACTTCTGTGTTTCCTAAGAAATCTTCTACACCATCAACTTCTAATACATATTTACCAGGATCTAATTTAGTTCTAAGATTAATTGTTACTACCTTATCCTTATAAGTTACAGCAGAGATCTTAGCAGCTTCTTTTCCGCTGTTTTCGTTAATAACTGAATAGTTATCCTTATCTTTAGCAGATTTTTCATCTAAGTTTTTATCAAAAGTAACTTTAAGAACCCGATCATTTCCAGTTGATTCAATCTTTTCAATTGTTGGAACTTTCATGTCAGGAGAAATTTCAGCCTCATATCGGATAGTTTTCTTGTTTACATAACCCCAATAATCTTCTAAGGCATCACCATCAACAAAGATATAAACTGTACCAGTAGGCATTAGGTTTTCTGAAGAGAATTTAATCTCTAACTCGTTACCATTTGCTTTAGACTCAGTCGATTTATTCTTTGTATTAGTATGATATACTTTTTCCGCATTTCTTTTTTCATTATTTTCTTTAAACTTGATGTTCTTATTGAAGATTAAAGTGATACCTTCTTCGCTGGCCTTTCTAAAACCAACTACTTCGATCTCGCTGTCATCTTCAATAACTTCTAGTTCAAATTCAGTAGTAGCAACACGATACTCAGCATAGTCTTTAATAGTGTTTTTAACTGTTAAGTTGATAGTTTCGCCATCTTTTAAATCAGAACGAAGTGTTACTAAGAATTCTTTATTGTTTTTCTTAGCAGCTTCTACATTGGCCACATTGATTTTCTTACCAGAAGCATTTTCTACTTCAAAAGCAGATCTAGTAGCTGTCGCAGTATCGACAGGCTCGCTGAAAGTTACAAGGATAGTTCTTTTACCGATTACTTCAGCATCTTCAACCTCTGGAATAGTAAAGTCATCAAATCTTACTTCTTCTTCTACTTCTTTTCCTAAAACTTCTTTGCTAATAACCAATACGTTATTGCTTTGGTTAGGAGCTTTAGATACTAAAGTAAGAGTAGCAATGTTTCCATCAATTTCAACATCTTCAATTTTTGAAATAGTTTTACCTTTGTCATTTTCTAGCTTGTAATTGTCAACTTTTTCAACATTTTCGTTTCCTTCAACATCTTGGTTGAACTCAACAACTACTTGCTTTAAGTTGTCAGCGCTAACGCCAACGATTTCTAATTCTTCTGGCTCTGGCTCAACTGGCTCAAAACCTTCAAGACCAAGTTTTTGTCCAAGAGTTTCTTCTCCACCCTTAACTTCTAAGTCAAGAGCCTTATCGATAGTAGCACCAACTACTAATCTTGATACTGTAGAGTTAGCATCTTTAGTTAAGTCAACATCGATACCAACTTCAGCAGCCTTTAATACATAACCGTTAGGCCATGCAAGACCAGCAAGATCTTCGCCGTATCCTAAAGCTCTTAGGATAACTACTAATAATTCAGCATATTTAGCGTTTTCTAAAGGTCTGAAAGTGTTTGCACCAGTATCACCAGTGAATAGACCTTCTTGAACAGCTAAACCAACATATGGTGCATACCATGATGTTGCAGCTACGTCAGAGAAGTTAGAAGCAGTTTTTAATGCTTCAATTTCTGCATCCTCGTAACCGTGTAATCTTAATACTAGAGTTGCTAACTCAGCTCTTGTAGCAATTCTGTCTAATTCTAGACCTCCTACTCCGAAAAGTCCAGCAGCGTGTACTCTTTTTACGCTATCTGGAACTACTTCTTCAGCAGCGAAGGCAAATCCAAAGCTTCCTAGTACCATAGAAAGTACAAGTACTAATGACAGGATTTTCTTCATTATGTCTTCCTCCTTTTTAATTTTGGTTTCTTTTTTGAAGTGAGTTTTTAATAAGGTTTATGGTCGTAACCCTCTTCTGTAAAACCAACCATACCTTTAAATTTATAGAAGCGGTTTTTTGGTTATGTAGCCGCATTCTATAGAAGAAATTATACCACCGACCCGCTTAGATGGTCAATGATAGTTTGTAGATTGTAACATAACTGTAATAAAACCTTACCACAATTATCAACCTCTACACAATCATTATACATGGGCAGAGGCAAAAATACCATTACAGTTATATTACATCTTCTTTAATAGTGTATGACAAAGAAGGCACTGTTTTCCTAAATTATTAGATTCCTTCCATGTCCACTTAATTAATATTCGCTCCTTAGCAAAAAATTCCTCCTTAGTTTAGGAAATTTCTAGTTTTTTTATTTTATTTTTGTTTCTTAATTATGTTCCTTATTTGGTCAAATAATTGTGATTTCAAGCGTGGTCCCTTTTACCGATGAAAAGACCTAAAGGAATTGAACCTTTAGGCCTAGTGAAATCAAAAGTATCCTATTTTTTATATTTTTCATCCAGTGCCGCCCTGATAAAGTCTCTGAACAGGGGATGGGGCCGGGTGGGTCTTGATTTGAATTCTGGATGGAACTGCCCTGCCACAAACCAGGGATGATCGGGAATTTCAATAATCTCAACCAATCTTTCGTCAGGGGAGATTCCGCTGATGATCATTCCGGCCTCCGTCAGTACCTGGCGGTATTCATTATTAAACTCATATCGGTGACGGTGTCTTTCGTAAATCAGGTCTTCACCATAGGCCTCCCGGGCCTTGGTATTGGGGTAGATTTTACAGGGGTAAATCCCCAGGCGCATGGTGCCTCCTTTATCTTCTACATCATGCTGCTCGGGCATCAGGTCTATGACAGGGTTGGTAGTGCCTTCACAGAGCTCAGAGCTGTGGGCATCGGCCATACTCAGTACATTCCGGGCAAATTCCACCACTGCCAGCTGCATACCCAGGCAAATTCCAAAGAGGGGTACCTTCTTTTCCCGGGCATATTGTAGGGCCAGGATCTTCCCTTCAATTCCCCTGTCTCCAAAGCCGCCGGGGATCAAGATTCCATCGGCCTCCTTTAAGATTTCCCCTACATTATCTTCATTAATGTCGCCAGAATGTACCCAGTCAATTTCCACCTTGGCATCGTTATAGATTCCTCCATGGGTAAGGGCCTCTGATACAGAAAGGTAGGCATCCCTCAGCTCGACATATTTACCTACCAAGGCTATTTTAACATGCTTCGTAGGGTTTTTGTGCTTATTAACAATTTCCTTCCATTCGTTCAGCCTGGCTTCACCGGCAGAAAGCTTTAGCCGGTCAATGACCAGGGTATCCAGCCCTTCCTCCTGTAATAATAGTGGAACCTCGTAAAGGCTTTCGGCATCAAGGTTTTGTACCACGCTGTTACCGCTAAGATTACAGAAAAGACCGATTTTTTCCTTCATGTCAACCGATAAGGGGTGTTCAGTACGGCAGACAATAATATCGGGTTGAATACCGATGCTGCGAAGCTCCTTGACGCTGTGCTGGGTAGGCTTGGTTTTTAGTTCCCCTGCCTTGCCTAAATAGGGTACCAGGGTCACGTGAATATACATGACATTTTCGACCCCTACGTCATATTTAACCTGACGAATGGCTTCTAAAAAGGGAAGACTTTCGATATCCCCAACGGTACCACCAATTTCAGTAATGACCACGTCGAAGGTGCCCTCTTTGGATACTCTAAAAATTCTTTCCTTTATTTCATTGGTGATATGGGGAATGACCTGAACGGTTCCCCCCAGGTAGTCACCCTTTCTTTCCTTTGAAATGACTGACCAGTATACCTTCCCTGAGGTAACGTTGCTGTTTTTGCTGAGATTAATATCAATGAAGCGTTCATAATGGCCTAAATCAAGGTCGGTTTCGGCCCCATCGTCTGTTACGAAGACCTCACCATGCTGATAGGGACTCATGGTACCGGGGTCTATATTAATGTAGGGATCGAATTTTTGAATTGATACCTTTATTCCCCTGCTCTTTAGAAGCTGCCCCAGGGATGCGGCCGTAATGCCTTTACCCAGAGAGGAAACAACACCACCCGTTACGAAAATATACTTTGTTGACATAAAAACCTTCCTTTCCCATAAAAAAATTCAATTTAGAATATAGAAACATAAAATTGCTGTAAACCTAAAGCGCTAATTAATATGATTTTTAAAGGAGTATAAGTAGATAGGAATGATTTGACGTTTGAAATAAAACAAAAAAATAAAATGTACAATTTTATCATTAAATATTCAAGTCAAAATCATACATTAATAAAGCATTTTAAATTGGAAAACCTGTCCATTTTGCCTCTAAAAATAGTGAGAGGTCACCCCTAAGGGTGACCTTTTACAGGGCACCCATTCGGGTGCTGGTCTTTTGAGTTTTCTGCTGATATATTAACCATATTATTTTATCTAACTAAGGTAAGGCTGTCAAGATAAAAAGCAAAAATCATCAAATTAATTCGCCGCCGCCCGGTGCCCACCCTTCAGATAATCTATTGCATAATTAAGCTGATTGTCATTTTCCCGGCTCAGGGCTTCCTCAAGGAAGGCACCTTGTAAAGCCAATTTAAGGGGCAGGGATACCTGCTCTTCATCAAAGGAAATTTCTGTGGCCTGGGAAAACTGCTTTAGTGCATTAAGGGTGTTTTGATCAAATTCTCCTGTCAAGGAAACTGATCCATAGCCCAATGCCTTTAGACGCTGCTGAAGGGCCTTGACTTCTTCTCCCTGGGCTTTTAGGGAAAGCTCGGTTTCCAGGTTGAGGGGCAAAAGATTTTCGATATCTAATTTTTCAGGAAATCTATCTACTTCAATATCTGGTTTTACCCCCACCCCGTCAATGACAGTTCTGTTGGGTGAAAGATATCGAGCCTCCGTCAGCTTAAATCCACCACCGCTGTATAGGGAGTGGATTCGTTGTACTGACCCTTTCCCATAGGTGGTAGAACCAATAATCGTAGCAGCTCGGGTATCCTGCATGGCCGCCGCCAGTATTTCAGAGGCACTGGCACTGTTTTCATTAACCAGCACGACAATATCCTTAAATAGAGGCCTCGACAATTGAGATAAATAGGTTACTTCAAAGGCGTTATATTGTATATGTAAAATCGGCCCCTTAGGAACCAGCAGCTGACTGATTCCCAAAACTGAATCTAAAACGCCCCCTCCATTGTTTCGAATATCAACAACCAGGCTTCTGATTCCCTGACCATATAGCCTGCTTACTGCATTGAAGAATTCTTCATAGGTATGCTCATAAAAGGAGATAATTTGAATATATCCGATTCCATCGATCTCCTCGGCATAAACAGTTTCCATTAAAATTTCTTCACGGATGATATTAAACATTAGAGTTTCGTCGGTTAAAGGACGATGTATTTTCAAGGTAACCTGGGTTCCCTCAGGTCCTTTGATTAAGGAAACGGCCTCATCCACCGTCATGCCCTTCAGCAAAGTACCATTGACCTCAAGAACCTCATCACCGGGAAGCAGCCCTGCCCTTTCTGCAGGGGAATTAGCTATCGGCTCTGCAATGATGATTTTTCCCTCATCCTCCTGTACATAGGCACCAATTCCAACAAAGGAGCCCCCCAATTGCTCTAAAAGGCTTTGAAAGGCCTGGGGGCTATAATAAACACTGTGGACATCAAGGTTTTCAAACAGGGCCTCGGGGGTGTCGCCCTGCAGCTCTTCTGGGCTGAGGGGATCAACATACCTTTCCAATATAAAGGCCTTAATCTCGTCTAATTCTGATTTACTCATTTCAGCCCCATAGGCCATGCTTCCTGCCAAAAGGCTGAGCAGCAGCGATAAAACCAATAGTATACCTATCTTTCTGGTATTGCTCCTCACATTTAAAACCTCCTCTGGTTAGTCTGTAGAAAAACGTGAAATTTATATTTCCATATTAACCGACTTTAAAAGAAAAATCTAGACTAGTACCCCAACGCAGTTAAAACTTGAGTTATTCACTGTGGAAAATTTTCATAGAGCAAGGCGGAGGAGGAAGCAATATCGAGGAATATTGCGACTGTCGACAACAAAGCCATATGGAAATTTAACCAGGGATAACCTAAAATTTGCGATGGATCCTAAGTCTAGATTTTTAATATATTAGAAATTCAATATTCTCTCTCGATAATCGTAGCGAATATCCTCTTGTAAATAATGAATTAAGTTTGTCATCAGGGTCGCTGCCTCGGCCTTTGTCATAACCTTTTGGGGCTGAAAATAGTTTTCTTCGTTGCCGCTAATTAATGAAAGCTCCTTGGCAATATAAACGGAATCCTTGGCCCAAATTGGAATTTGAGCATCGTCTCGAAAGCCGGTGTTGTACTGCTGAATGGGAGCAAGATTTTCAAAGCCCAGCAGTCGAATAATGATGGTGGTGGCTTCGGCCTTGGTCACGGTTTGATTGGGTAAAAAGTTCCCCTTACCGTCCCCATGCATAATTCCCTTGTTATATACTGCCTTTATATATTTTTCATTGGGGTCCTTGGTGCTGACATCTAAAAATATCCCAGGCTCCTCGGTGGGTTGTACACTCCTCCGCCGGCTTGTAGTGGGGGCCTCCTCCTCTACCAGATCCATGACTACAGCAATGGCCCGGGCAAAGTCAGCCCTTGACATGGGCAAGGAGGGGCCATAATAGCTACTGCTGGGATAAACCGCCTCAAGACTGGCCAGCAGTAAAATATCATCTTCAGCCCAGTGCCCTAAAATATCCCGCATTTCAGGAATTGTCAGGCGCTGATTTAACGGATTTGTATCAAGGCTGAGGCTTTTGGTACCTGTATTTCTTTGGGAAAGCACATTACCATTTCGAGACAGCCTTGGCAGGTCATAGCTGTATTTCAGTATGTTCTCCTCCTGCTGTGTTAAAAGATAGCCGCCCCTAAAGCTAATTTGACTGGGACTGTTGGGTTCGTAGCTATAGTTGGCGGTACGGTTGTGAACGGCTTCAACCTTAGCCGTACCCTGCCAGCTAACGGGGTTATTACCTGTTTTTTGGTAATCAATATAATGGTTCAGGGTTTGGGTTTCGGTGGAGCTCCAAAATTGATCATAGCCCACCACATCTCCCCTGGTTTCCACAATTACCTGACCCTCATTGTTATTAATAGTGTAGAGCTTTCGTCCGTCCCAGTTTCCCGCAAAGTAGGTAACGCCTGGTTTTAGCTGCTTCAATACGGATTTACTCCACTGTACATTGTTTTTGTTGGTTGCATACCTTACCCCATTGACCTCGATGCTTTCCGAATAGCTGTCAATGGTGTAATTTTCCTGCTGCTGCTGACTGCCGGTATGTGAATCAATGGTGATTTTTACACTTCGGGTCAGCTTAGCCTGGGCCTCGACATTTTCCAGACGATAATTATAGGTTTCGGTAATTCGGTTATTTCTTTCGCTTCTTTTTAGATTTAAGCTCCCTGTCATTAAAATAGGCTCGCCAGTTACAAAAATAACCTCCTGATAGATCATTTCGTTTTGAATACCGCCTTCATACCCGGGGATTTCCAGGGCAAGGCTGTTGAAGCTGCAGGATAGAACCAGGAGAAGTGTGATCAATATGATTGTTCTTTTCTTCATTATAATACTCCCTTCCCTTCTACTGTTCTATAATGACGATGTAGGCATCATCCTGAGTAGATACATTTTTATTTTTCACTAGATAGACCTGGGCCCTTTCTTTGATTAGATAGAGATTATCTCGATCCACCGGCTTATCATTTAACAAGATTACCGCCTTTTCTATGGAAATCTTCTCATTGCCACTGGAAGCCTCCCAACGATTGTTGAGGGTATTCCAATTTCGAACATTTCCTAAAACCAATTCTTCATTATCGAGGTCTACCGATTGTACCGTAGCCGTCGCACTGTGGTGGGTTCGTACAAAACGGCTGGTATGGCTCAGGTTAGGTGTCAGATTGATACTTAATATCTCCTCAACCTTCTGGCCGTCATAATGGCTTTCCTTCACCACCACAAAGGCATTTTTACCCACATAGTGATTGTTTTTGATACGACTTCTCAGGGTTGGGTTTTTAATTAAGTTTGGATCAACAAAACGTGAACTGATGAAATAGCTGCTATCTATTTCTTCTTTAATTTCGCTGTCAAAGATGTAGGTATCCTCTGTTAAAGTCAGCTGCTTTGGCCGTTGTTCAGCCACCCATTGGTTATCGCTAAGCCTTAGGTAGTCTAATTGATTCGACATACGGCTTAGGGTAATGCCATATTCTGAAATGGCATTGATTCTTCCCCGATAGACAACCAGGCGGGTTTCATCAATTCGGTCATCAATCATACCACCGTATTGAATCGCAACGAAGGCGGCGTTACGGGCACCATTTTTTAAATCTGATGCCAGATGGACGGTTTGCCCCACCTCAAGATTTAATCTGTCCACCAGTCGGTTGTTGTTGATTACAATAGTACCGGGACTAAAGTTGATATAATTGTTGTTGACGGTCATACGGCCATTTCCAAACTGTAGATTGGTAATTTTGTTATCAAAAATCTGGGTAGAGCCTTCCTTTACCAGGGTTTTGGCAGCCCGTTCCACTCCGTAGCTGCTCTCTACCGCAGTATACACTTCCTTCCCAATATTGGTCTCTAGCTCCTTAAGGCTTAAGGTCGTTGAGCCCCGATAGATACTTCCGTCAATTTTCAGCTTGACTTTTTGATCGGGGTGCTTTTTCCATACCCCCTGATCATAAAGGGTGACGTTATTCAATATGATTTCATTATTTCTGGTTTGAACAGATTCCAACGTACCCCGGTAGACTCCCTGGATGTGTTTTTCGTCGTCCTCTGCCCTGATTTCTGAGATATCGGCACTGTAGATATCATCAAAGGTTAGAATGACCCTGTCGCCGATCTTCAGCTCAAAAAGATTGGCACTTCTGCCGTTTCGGGTAAGCCTGGTTTCAGGAACAATTCGGTATTTTTCCCGGGCTTCTCCCACCTTGATTTCTATTTCCTGGCTGTTGGCAAAGAGTACGTCTCCCACCTTGGTTCGGCTGCCTGGCGGAATATAGCCATGAAGATTGGGGTCCTCCTCAAGATAGCCCTCAATGGCGATGACATTTCCCTGTCTAAGGCTTAAGGTTACCTCTTGTCCATAGGCAATATCCTGAAGTGCAGCCTCTTTTCCGTTAACACTTACCAGCACATTGGGGGCCAGTTCAAAAAGGTGTCTTTGATCATCATAATCCAGTACCGCCAAGCGTCTGTTATTCATGTCCATCAGCTCTACGGTTCCCTCCAGGGTAGTGACGGCGGAAGCTACCGCCTTGGCATAGATAACCTCCTGGGCATCGTTAATGTAATATTCTATATATTGTTGTGTCTTTAAAAGGCTTGAAAGGCCCAACCGCCCTTCACTAAAAACAATAAAGTCCCTGCCTGCTCCAGGCTCCACCGCCAGATAGTTGACAGTGGTATCATCATTTCGAATACCAAAGAGTATTTTTTCTGTTCCCTGCTGGGTAACAGTTTCTTTATTCAGCACAGTGCCGGCCATTTTGGTCAGACCCCGGCGGGCCAGCAGCTGATCATTGATGTTGTACATGATTTGGGCCATTTGTGCCCTGGTTAAGCTTCCCCTGGGGGAAAAGGCAGTGTTTGATACACCTGACATAATCCCCCTTTGTAAGACGGCCTCAACATGGGGGATTTTTTCAGTGTCAATTTGCTGCCAGTCAGAAAATTGATAAACCCGGGCCAGCTGGTTACCATAGCTGGGGTTTAATTCCAGGGTACGGCTTACCCATAGGGCCACCTGCTGACGGGAAACCGGCCGATTCCAGGCGGTTCTGTTTTCCAGCTGATCTCGTATTTGAGCCTGCAGAGCTTCCAGCTCCTGGGCTGAATAGTCTCCCTCTTGGAAGGAGGCCATTCTGGTAACGATTTGCTCCTCCAGGCTGTTAAGCTGCTGGGGAGTTAGCTCCATAATATCATCCACCTCTTCATCGGTGATGATTCCCTGCTCCAGGGCCACCTGAAGATATCCCTTGGCCCAGTTATCGACAGCACTGAGTATCAAAATATTCCTTACAGAATCGGGAGCTTCATTTTCTCCATATTGCTGGGCCGCCGCCTCGCCTCCGGTTGCCCTGACCAGTACGGTTAAAGCCTCTAAATAGGTCAGGGTGCCGTTGGGCCTAAAGGTGGTATTATTAACTCCCTTCATTACCGAAAGGGCAGACATTTCATAAATTGCCTCCCTGGCCCAGTGATTGTTAATGTCATTAAACCTGAGGGTTTGGAAAAGGGCTTGACCCTTTTCCATTCCTGAGTACACCGGTTGAGAGGTAAAATCCTCAATGCCATAGACCACACCTGATAAGGAGGTAAAGAGAATTAGCAGTATTAATAGGTGACTTATTTTTTGCTGATATGTTTTCATCAAGCTTTCTCCTTTCATTAGCGTTGGGCCATGAGCATGAACCGACCTTTTCGAGTAATAAACATCTGCTGCCCATCGGCCACCTTGTTAAATCCATGCTTTGCATAATCATACTGGCCGATAAACAATTGTCTTCCCTTGGCTGAAGCATAGGCCATGCTGTCGTGCTTAAAGCGAATTTCTCCATTCCGGAGCATGCTGCCTAGGGCCTGGGTGCTTGTGCCGGATTGAAGCTGAAAATCTATATCGTAAACCTCCGATGCCCTGATCTGGGTTCTGGACAGGGCAGTTCTCACAGATTCTGCCGATGGCCCGCTGAGCCGTTCAATGATCACATGGATATGGGCATCATTTCGATTTGCCTGGGGCACTTGAATGGCCTCCCGGGTGTATAGATCCCTGGCCAGGAAGGTAAATTCAATGGTACCGTCGGTAATCACGATTTTTCGATTTAGGTTTTCTGCCACCGTTAAGGGGATTGCCACCACATATCGGTTTTGATTTTTATACTGTGACAATGAAAAATCAATGACATAGGGTGCCACCGCCACAGGGACTTCCTGGGTACCAATGGTTCTGATGACAGTGTTGTTTTGATACTCCACCTTACCTTCTTTTCTGACCTTTTCATCGGCCCGATCCATGGCATCTAATTTATCCTTCAATTGTTGATCTTCCCGTTCGCTGAAGGTTCGTACCGTAACCTCTGCATAGTCTGTGGCACTACCATATTGATTCATTGCTCTGACCATTAAGCGATATTGGGTATTGGGCTCCAGGTTTTTAACAACATATTCATAGCTTCGGGTATCACCTATATAGGTATACTCCCGGTCATTGATGCGTCTGCCGTAGATTTCAAAGCGATCGGCAGCATTTAGCAGGTTCTTGTCGGAATCTGACCAAATCAGGTTGATGGAGGATTCTGCTCCTGGAATTCCCTCCAGTACCATGGGTTTATTAGGTACCGGGATGGCATAATCAAATCGATCATAGGGCTCTGAGATTCCTCCGTCGGGGTTGATAATGATCAGGTGGGTGTTTTCCAGGTCTAGGGCTTCGTTAAACTTCACCTTGATTGTATATTGATCAACCACCGTTACAGAAGCCGCCTCCTTGCCTCCCACCACAGCCACGTGGATATTGTCGCCATAATCGTCTACCCCATGAATTCCCTTGCCCTTTAAATCCATATCGTCGGTCAGATCCCTTTCATTGATGATTTTTCCTCCGATGATAACCTTGGCACCGGAAATAAACATTTCTCCCTTAATGGTCACCTCGGTATCTGTATCGTTGGCTAAAATCTTTGAGGGATTTACATTAGTGATCTTAGGCTGACTGATGTAGGTAAAGCCACCCCTTAAAATTGCCAGCTCTCCGTCAGGGTTTTCAACCTTGACATCCACCAGGCCATGCTTGTTTGATTTCGGTACAATAACATGGATTGTTCTGTAGTCAACCACTTCGATATCGTCCTGATCTACCCGGGCCTCCCCAAAGAAAACCTGTAATTGGTTACCTTCAAAGCCAGTCAGACTTTCTCTGAAATCGGCCCCCTCAATAACTACCCTGGTGCCGCCGCTGGCTGGCCCATGGTCAGGTTTTACGGCAGTAACCTGGGGCTGGGTTTCACCCTTGATAAATTCAATATAGATTGGCGGATTACTTTCATCGGAATAGGCGGCGCCTCCGTCGGTATTGGTGACCACTACCCGATGAAGTCTTCCCATGGCACCCTCGCCCACATCGGGCATTTCAAAGGTCAGTCGGTTGGGAAGCTGATAATCTATTTCACTGGTGTCAATGGTGGCAATATTGGAGATTTGTATTATTGCCCCTTCCCTGAAGTCTTGTCCTATGACACTGATCACGTTGCCGCCCTTATGGGTCATGCGTAGGATTCTGACGGTCTCACCGTTAATTTCCTCCTGCACCGGGTCAAGGCCTTCCTTGGTTATGTTGGTGATGACAGGCTCGCTGTCAGGGTTTTTATATTCAAAGCTATCCTGGGCCTGGCCCCCGTCGGGATTGATGACAAAGACCGGTACCACCCCAACGGTATAATAGCTGGGGGTTCGAAGCATAATTTGAGTTGGATTCACCAGTTGAGCCGTAACGGCATAGCCCCGCTCTACAATAAACCTTCTGTCACTTACCTCCACACGAATTAGCTCGGTACCTTGATATGCCTCATTATCAGCAGTCTTTAACATCGATACGGGAATGTATTTTATACTGTTATCGTAGCCCTTAATGGTGGCTTGATATAGCTTTCCATTTTCCTCAATTTGAACATGAATCTCCTGGCGGTTCCCCACGTATTCCAGCCGTAAATTTCCTGCCAGGCTTACAGAGGCCCGGTTATTATCGATTCTGCCGGAGTTTTCCTGCTCCCTTTGCAGATTGCGGTTGGTGATGTTTCCAAACCTTACCCTGGGCTGATTGACCCGTTCAAAGTCTGTGCTACCATTGCTTTCTCGATCTAGGTAAATTTCCATTTCGCTGTAGGCAAAGCCGGTTCCTATAATTTCAATCCTATCGCCCCCCAGCTTGCTTCCCTGATTCGGGATAATTCTTGTAATCGCAGGGTTGGAGGAACGATAGGTATAGGTTACCTTGTTGGATAACCCGGCATCGTTGTTTAATACATAAACCTGGGCCTGGCCCGAAGCTCCCGGCGGTGTAATTACCTTTAGGTAGCCCCTGGAAAATTCCACAATTTTAGCCTGCTGATCGCCAAAGAAAACCTTGGGCAGTACAGGGGAGTTATAGTAGTAGTCGTATTGTCTATGGTTAAGCTCTGTTTTTCCCAATAGCTCATCGACCCTGGCCTGGTAGTCTTCATCGCTTTCCCCCGGCAGCCGTTCAATTCTCTCTAGATCGTCCCAAATGCCATTGTTGTTCAGGTCATTAAAGGATTCATCCGGGTCTTTGATTTGGTTCCGGTTTGCATCATCATAGGGCTCGTAGAATCGGAAGTCGGTACCAGTTATTTCTACAATTTCCCCCCCGGCTGCTGTTCCCTCTACCGGAACAATTCGGGTAATTCTTGGAGAACTGCTGGGAATTACATAGGTGAAGGCCTTTTCCTCACTGGCAGTTCCCCCATCGGGGTTCACCACTACAATGGGTACAGTCAAACGGTTGGTTCCCCGATCCTGCATTAAGTCGCCATCGTAGGCCGGTACCCTGACGGTAATTTTACGTCCGTCCACCGATACCACGGTATCGGCCGCCGGTACCTCGACACCGTTAACGTAAACCTTGGACTTGGTGGTGCCGTTGTCTTCAAATTCCACCCCGATGATATCGATGGTGTAGCCGCCGTTAACGGAGCCCTCATTGGGGTCAACCGCCGTAATTTGCGGTCTTGATTGGGGCTGTGTATAGTAATAGAAGCCCTGTTGATTGACTCGACTGTCTTTTTTGGTATCGGGGTTAATGACGGTTAAATCATAGTAGCCGTCGGCCCCCAGCACAGGCACTCTGAAATAGATTTCATTTCGATCGTTGACCCGCACCCGATTTCCCACAATTTGATTCCCTTCCACCTTGTAAAGGGTTTTCATGTTAAGTCGAATAGGGCTATCGGTGGCATCGGCCGGTTCAATAATAAGATGATCCTGCTCGATGGTTAAGGGGTGAAGGTTTCCCCCCTCCTTGTCGGCCATAATGGCATCTTTGGCTTCATTCAAACGAATGGTATAGCTGTTGCTGGCTCCGTCTGACAAAATCGCCTCTCCCCGTCCATTTACATCGATGGTGTAAAAGCGATGGGGCAGGTCTTCGGTTTCAAGGATAACACCACTATAATAATCTGCCCAGCGAAGCCCGCCATTTTCAATGGAGAAGATCGGGTCGTCAGCCGGTGAGGTGTAATCCCTCAGGGTAATTCGTTTGGTAATGGGGTCAAGATTATACTCGTTAATTTCCTGATCTCCCAACATCACCCTGGTACCAATTAAACGATAAATGCTTTCGGCAGTGGCCGTTGGGTCAGGCTTCAGGAAGTTTTCTCCCTTGATAATCACCAGGGTATTGGTGTTACCAGACTTGGGTGAAAAATCAATAATCCTGGGATTGGTAAAGGTAATCACATAGGTAAAGGGTCTGGTATCCATTCCCCCTTCAGGGTTCATCACCTGAATTTGGGTTTCACCCTCTCTGCCGGGGGGTGCCTTGAAGGTAATTCTTCGGCCATCCTCCTGACGGGTAATGGGGGTAACCTCCTGGCCGTCAATAAATACCTTCACACCATTTAAGAAGTTGCTACCCTCTATTACAATTTCCTCGCCGCCATCTACAGCCACGGTATCGGGTCTGACGGAGGTAATAATGGGATTTTTATTGGCTTCAGGATTTACAAATTCAATGAAATCCGGCTGAAGGGTGCTTAAGCCCATTTCCTCGGTATTTCTGGTGGGGTTGGTGACCCGAATAAAGGTTTTACCTAAGTTTTCTACTGAAGTGCCCTGGGGCAACATCACCAGGATTTTGGTTCCCAGCTCACTTCCCGTAGTACCATCCAGCTCTCGGCCCGCTGCATCCAGCACCTTCACATACTGCTCAGGGGTGGTATTTTTATCTATGACAATTTCGCTTCCAAATTCAATTACCGGGTAGCGTACCACCTCAGTGCCATCAGGCTTTACATAACGGTGGATCATGAAGTTTTCACCATGAACAGCCACCAGCCGGTCGGAAGGAATCTGATAATCCCCCGGTGTACCTGTCACCTGAATTTTGTCAGGGGTAACGCTGTTGATAACCGGCTCGATCTTACTGGGAATATAGGTAAAGCCGTCCTTCAGCTCGGCACGCTCCCTGACTGTCACTGTACCTGAGCTGGTTGTAATCGTAGTGACCGTTTCAACAATGACATCCTTCACAGGGTTCACGTCGGCATCGGTAATTTGGGGTGTTCTGACGGTTAACCGATCCAGATTGGAGCTAAAGCTGTAATCAAACTCTGTCTCATCCTGGCTGTTCTTTCTGGTCTGATATACCGTATTGCCCCCTATGTAAACTGTAATGATTCTGCTAGCCTCAGCCGCTTGACCCCTGTAGGTACCATTGGTATAGGAAATTTCCAATTGCTGAGGGTTTGCAGACTCTGGATCTGTGACAACCGTAATGTTGTTATTTCCAGGAACGAATTCCGGAATATTTAAGGAGCCGAAAAACTGCCCCGTAATATTGACTACCGTTCCCGTATCGGGGCCGGAATTGGGCTGTACGGAAATAATCTTTGACTTGATGTTGGCATCAATAATGGTGAATTTTTGAAAATTACCTTCTTTATCTTTTAATATATATTCCTGATTGACATTAAGGGCCGGGTCTCCGATTACCGGGTTGGTCAAAACAACATAATATTCCCCCACGGGTAAATCCGGCACCCTAACGGTTAATATATCCTTACCGTCTTCGGCATCAGGGGCAAAGGTTTTGTCGGTTCCCCGATTGGCAATGGAATAGGCCACGGTTCCATCAATCTCCCTCATGAAATAAACGTCATAGTTATTGAGTATATCCCGTTTAAAGTAGACGGTATCTCCCTTTTCCCCCCGGTTAGGCGTCATTTCAATACCTGATAAATCCATGGCTTGATATAGCCTGAATTGGCTCGTATAAGTATGGACGATGCTGGTGTTCACCGGGCTGGCTCCAAAGCCGGGAAAATCGTGGCTTTCGTTATTGGATTTAATAAAGACGATGTTTTGCATCCCCAGGGCCCCGGTTAGATTGTTAAACTCCGCTTTATCGGGATCATAAGGTCCCCCAGGAAAATCTTGATAGCTGCCGGGCCGACCATACTGGGCGGTGATGTTGTTTGACCCAATATTATTAAATCGTGTACCTGTAATGGTCAAGGTTCCATCAGCCTCGGCGGAGCTAGCCTTTACCTTTCTGGTTACATCTGTAATGCTGGGAATTTGATTTTCATTAATGGTAGCCGTATAGTTTCCTATGGTAATGCTTTGCCCTAAGAATGAGGCTTCGTCTTGTATTTGGCTGCCCGAAACCTCAAACTTCAGGAAATCTCCTTCGTTGACGGTTCGGTAGGGCGTTAGAAGTCTTTGCCCGGCTTCATAGGTATTAATTCTAACGGCGGCATTCCGCAGATTAACCCCCACGATGTCAATGTACATATTGGTTAAGTTTCCATCTTGATCGTAGGTTTTCCCAATGCTGATGCTGTCGACTCGATAATTGGCAGGGTCATAGTCGCCAACTTCTGCATGCACCAACAGCCCTGACCAGGGGAGCATTGGAAACAGCATGCAAAATATGACCGTTACCGCCAAGTATCTCTTCATTTTCATTACTGCCTTTTTCATCTGGAAATCCCTCCACTTGTCCTTTATTTTCTATGGTAAAGTTCTGGTTAATCATTTTTTAAAAACAGATATATACCAATATATCGTCATATTTACATTATTTATATAGCTGAAAATAATGGTAATTTTACCTTTTTTATTATAGCACAGGAGTGCTCCATTTTTTTACCCCTTTCGACAATTGTCATAAAAATGAAACAAATAGACTAGAAAAAGAGTTGGTATTAATTCTACAACCTATTTTAAGAGTAAAGTTTTCCTTCTATTAATACGATAATATATATAGACAATTTTTAAGGAGGTTTCTGTCATGCCAAAAAGGACTAAAATAACCATGGGGATGGTACTGGCCTTGATTCTTTTATTTACAAGCCCTGCCTTTACCCAAACCTATAGTCGCAGCATTACCGCATGGTTTAATAACTTGACGGTGGAGCTTGACGGGGAAGCACTATATTTGGAAGATGAACCATTTATTTATAACAACCGAATCTATATGCCCATAGAAGAGCTGACCGATCAGTTGTATATGAATTATAACTATGATGAAGAGAAGGGGGTCATCAAGCTAGAATCAAACCGATTAAATGTAGCCGACCCCAATTCTTCGGTGGTACCTGTGGCCTTCCAGAAGAATTATCAACTGGATAGCCTGAACAGAAGGATTGCCGAGCTGGAAACGGAGCTTAGTCTTTTGAAGACCGGCAGGGTACCCTATCAGCGGATTACATCCCTTTCAGAGATGGAATCTTATTTAAAGAAAAATCTCAATATGCTGGAGGATATTGAAATGACCCTGCAGCTTCGTGCTGTAGGTACCAACCAACTAAGACTTGAGGCCTATTTTGACAGTAAAGATTATACCAGGTGGAGCAACCTTAGCCGCCGGGATATAGAGGGCTGGATTGATCAGATCTTCTATGCTGTTCAGGAGCTTTATAATGATGAGGTCGTCATTCAAGGGGATATTCGAAGAAGCAGCTACCGAGGTACGATTTATGCCTCCTATTGGACAAGGGGCAGCAGACTGTACTATGATTTCCGACTGGCGGAGCATAAGGAAAACCTCCATGCGGATTCTAAAAAGATCGTTGATGCATTGGATAAGCGTTTAAAACGATATGATAATGCAACCTTTACCTATGAGGTCTACGTTAACGCAGATGATGTGGATGTGATTGCCACCTTTAATCGGAACGTGGATAAATGGAGTCCTCAGGTGAAAATGAGATACTTAAAGCGCCTTAAAACAGAAATTGAACGGGTTTACAAGGATGTCAACATCTACGGCCAGTTGGTGGCGGAAAACCAACAGGACCCAATTATTCGATTCAGCTTCGATGGTGATCTGGTTCGCTCAGCCGAGTTGATGGATGAGGTGGAGGCCTATTTAAATAAAAATTACAAAACCTTTAAATATGATGGCGATACCTTTACCTTTAAATATCGAGTAATGGAAGGCTCGGATGATACCCTGACCATTGACCTGGAGGGGAACTTTAACCGCAGCGACCGTGACTGGCAGCGGATTCAAAACAATAGTGAAACCAGGTTCAGGAGATTTATACAGGATGCATATCGCTACGTAGAAGGCCTTTGGGATGTAGACATTTATGGCGAAGTGATTGATAAAAAACTGGAGCATATAACCGACATAGAGTTTTATCGACCAGGCGACAGAGGCTCCAGGGCAGTTCAAAAATTACCCTTTTAATTAAAAAAATGGGCCCAATTGTCATCAAACCTTAATATACATCACCCCCTATCTTTGATATAATTTCAGTAGCATCAGAGAAGGGGGTGTATTTATGCTCAAAAAGATAATTATATTGGCATTAGGCCTGTTGCTGGTGTTCAGCATGACCGCTGCCTATGGCAACACCACCAGTCAGCAGGAAATTGCCGGAGCATACTTAAAGGATTTAGGCCTTTATCAAGGCTATGATGACGGTTCCCTGGGATTGGAAAGACCCATTACCCGGGCGGAGTTTGCCACGTTGGTGGTTCGCATGATCGGAGAAGAAGCTGTTTCAAAAAAACAGGTAGATACGGTTTTTAAAGATGTAAAGGCTAACCATTGGGGTTCAGGCTATATTAATACGGCGGTTAATCGCAAGCTGGTACAGGGCTATAGCGATCAGACCTTTAAGCCCGAAGGAAATATTACCTATGCCGAGGCAGTGACCATGATGATTCGTCTGCTGGGCTACGAAAATACCGCCACCGGCGAATGGCCCCAAAGCCACCTAACCGTTGCCAATAACCTGGGAATGACCAAGGGCTTAAGTTATAATGCCAATCATATTGTCAATCGTGGCGATGTAGCCATCATCATTAAACAATCCCTAGGGATTCAAATGAAATAGAGACATAAAAAAGGCGGAAACAATTTAGTTTCCGCTTTTTTTATGTTTATCTAATGGCTTCTGGTCCCCCACAGCTTGGTTACCAGAACTGTCATGTCGTCCTTTGGCCCGTTGGGGGTATAGCTGAGGGCTTCATGGAGTATTTTATCTGCCAGCTCCTGGGGATTCCGGGTCTTGGTGGCCATCAGGTGGTTCACCAGCCATTCCTCACCCTGCTCTTCGTTTGCCTCCAGAATACCATCTGAAACCATAATAATAAAATCTCCATCCTTTAGCTGCACACTGTTTTCGTGTACCTCAATATCGGTTAAAATACCCATGGGCAAGCTGGCGGAGTTGACAATTTCCACCTTCCCCCCCTGACGCTTGATGAAGCTGGGGGCACTGCCGATTTTAGAGAATTCTGCCCTTCCATTGTGAAGATCAATCACCGCCATATCAATGGTTGAAAAAATTTCTTCCGTTGATTTCAGCATTAACAAGGAATTGATGGTTTTAATCGACATTTCCTTGCCGAAGCCTGCCTCCATCATTTTTTCCAGCATGCTGATGGTGGCACTGGACTGTCGATAGGCCTTGTCTCCGGTTCCCATACCATCACTTAGGGCAATCATAAAGCCATCATGATTTAAGTCACTAAAGGTGAAGGAGTCACCTGAATGAATATTCCCCTCCTTAGTCACCCTGGCCACCTTAGTTACAGCCGTAAATTGCTTGGCCTCCACCAGGGTAAACTGGCAGGCATCGTGGGTGTTGCATTTTCTGTTTTTGCAGGTAAATTCCAGGCCAACAGCCTTGGAAATTACGTCAACATAACGTTCAGTACAGTCTCCGTTTCCATAGCATGACCTTTTTTGTACCTGTATTTCCATTTTCCCCCCTTCATTGGTTGACACCAAAAGCTTTTTGACCGATAATCCCGCCTTGTCCAGTTCCACATAGACGGCATCCTCCAGCTCGGTATCAAAAATAATTTCGCTGTTTAGCTCCTCTGCCAAGTGTAATATGCCATTGGCCACCCCCTTTAGCTGTTCTCCCACCAGCTCCTTGCTTTCCAGGAGCCTCTTTTTCCATACCATGTTTAATCGGCTGAGCTCGTACAAGGTCATCATTTTTTCAGTGACAGCCCTGGTACGAATACATCTTTTTTGAATTTGATCCGGCAGGCTTTGTTCATTCACCTCCCCCTTGGTTTCGATCAACAGCAACAGCTCCTGGAGCCCCTGGTAGGTGTTGAGGAAGTTATTTTCCCAGCAGCTTCGTTTCATTCCGCAGTCACTGCATACACTGATGGCCAGCTTATCTAACAGCAGGCTTAAATCTCGTTGACCGAATTGCTCAATTTGCCGGGTCATATTTTCAAAGGTAGAGGATAGGTCGATAAAGGTATTGGAAAAATCCTTTAACCGATCATAAATACGCAATTGAATTTCTTCCCCGTAGTTTTTGGTGGAATGAATGATTCCCAAAACGGGGCTGCTGTATTTTTGAAGCTGGTCCAACCAGTTGTTGGGAATCAGTAAAAAGATGATAAAGGCACCTATTACCTCTTTGATTTGAATAAACACCTCATAATAGCCATTGATATAAAAGGTTAAAATAACGTTTCCGATCAAAAAGCCCAGGGCACTTCCAATTTTGCCCATGTCCTTAAATATTCCTGCCAACAGCCCGGAAAAGGCAAAAATACCAATTATGATGGGTGGAACGGTGGCGGCAGACATGCTGGTAATAAGCCCCAGGGTCACACCGATGGAGGCCCCTACTCCCGGGCCGCCATTGTAGGCAAATAGGATAGTAATGAGAATACCTAAAATATTTTTTAGGGATACACCCATGACCTCAAGCTCCTTAACCCCTGAAAGGGTTAGGGCCATAAGAATTGCCACGCAAATGATTTCTTCGGTGGCCAATACCTTTCGACGGTTTTGATTGAGGGCAATGGGAATGGCATAGGAAGCGATATAAACTGATACGAAAATGACCAGAGCCTCAAAGACATTCATAAAGAGGTCATACACATAAAATTGATCAAATACCGTAAAAAAGCTGACACTGACTAAATAGATCCCGGCACCCGTGAGGGCTGCCGTTAAGGTTTTAATTTTTCGAGTATTAAATAGATATTGAAAGGTTACAGCAATCAAGGCCAGTGAAAGACCGTAAGGAATGGCCCCTGCGAAGCCCTGTACCGTCAAAATTCCCAGGTAAGTCGATAGGGCGGTGGAAATATATTTTTTATTTTTACAGCATAGGGCTGTGAAAAAGCCAATGCCAAAGGGAGTAAGCTCACCTAGTATACCGGCCCTTCCCAATAAGAAGGCCGTAAGGTTTAAAAAGAAAAGCCCTTTATAATTTAAAAGTGAATAAATCCGTTTTTCAAAGGGATAGCTTGTGGTTTTTTCTGCCATGTTTACACCTTCCTTAACTTATGTAATTAATTTTAAGCCCCAGGAATTTCTGATTGGGAGGCTGTAGGGAAAGTTTAACAGAGGAAGCCTAAAAGATTTGTCAAGAAAAGTGGACAGGCTGAATAAAATGTCAGACAAAAAACCTTAGTATTTGACAAAAATGCCAAGGATCTATAATGATAATCAGGACCTTTTTCCTAAAAGCCTTTGTGAAATAATGGATTCGTATTTCCCGGGAAATGGGATGGGCAATGGCTTTGGATGAGAAATTACGTGAAAATAAAGGGGTTTCAAAATTTGAGGAAGAAGTAAGAAAAACAATAATAAAAGTTGATCAAAAAATGAATAAAAACGATAAACCGACATATACTGTAGGTTTACCGTTTTATCAATCTATGGCTAAGCAGTTTCCTCTATGATTTGCCTAAGGGTGTACCAGGCCAGCAGGGCGCATTTTACCCTGGCGGGAAAATCGGCTACGCCCCTTAAGGCCTGGGCATCCTCCAGGGAGTCGTAGTCTCCGGCTTCCTTTTTCAGCATCCGGGCAAATTTCTCTACCAACACCAGGGCTTCCCTTTTATCCTTTCCCTTGATTAAATCAATCAGCATGGAGGCCGATGCCTGGCTAATGGCACAGCCCACACCATGAAAGGCAGCATCTTGAATGATCTCTCCCTGAAATTTCACCTGCAGTGTTAAGTCATCTCCACAAAGGGGATTATGGCCCCTCTGGCTGTGGCATTGCCCTGTCAGTTGACGGCGATGGGGAGATTTCCCATAATGCTCCATGATGATTTCTGAATATAGCTGGTTAAGCTCCATGGGGAAACCAACTCCTTACCTTTTTAATTCCGCTGATAAAGGCATCTACCTCATCAGGGGTATTATATAAATAAAAGCTGATTCTGCAGGTGGCTGCAAGACCAAGGTATTTCATTAAGGGCTGGGCACAATGATGGCCACTGCGCAGGGCAATTCCCTCTTGATCAAGAATTGTGGCCACATCATGGGGATGAACCCCCTTTACGTTAAATGAAATGACACCGCTTCTGGATTCAAGGGTCAAGGGACCATAAATTTCTATATTGTCCAGCCCTTGAAGGCCTTCGAGGGCCATAGCCGTGAGCTTCATTTCATGTTGATGAATTTTTTCGAGGCCGATCTCCTCCAGATAGTCTATGGCCCTGGCCAGCCCCAGGGAGGCCCCCACATTGGGGGTTCCGGCCTCGAAGCAAAGGGGCGGAGGAGCAAAGGTGGCATGCTGTTCCTCTACCTCGTGAATCATCTCACCTCCAAGATAGAGGGGGGTGATTTCCTCCAGCAGGGCCTCCTTTACATAAAGAATACCGCTGCCCATGGGGCCAAGCATTTTATGGCCTGAAAAAACTAAAAAGTCGCAATCCATTTGCTCTACATCCACCTTCATATGGGGCACCCCTTGGGCACCATCAATTAAAACCCGGGCTCCCCTTTCATGGGCCAGGGGAATAATGTCCTTCAGTGGATTCACCGTTCCCAGTACGTTGGAGGTGTGCTGCAGGGCCACCAGCCGTACCCTTCCCTTCATGAGCTGGTGGTATTCCTTCAGGTTAAAGGTGCCATCAGGGTTTAAATAAACATATTGCAAATTGGCTCCTGTCCTTTGGGCCACCCTTTGCCAGGGTAGCAGATTGCTATGGTGTTCGGCAATGCTGATAATAATATCATCCCCTGGCTGGAGGTGATGGATGGCCCAGCCATAGGCCACCAGATTAATTCCCTCGGTGGCATTGCAGGTAAAGATGACAGAGGCCCGATCCCTGGCACCGATAAAGCTCCTCACGCGATCACGGGCCCCCTCATGGGCCTCAGTGGCTAGGTTGCTAAGGTAATGGGCCCCCCGATGAACATTGGCATTCTCGTTTTCATAATAATTTGCCATGGCCTGGATCACCTGCTGGGGCTTCTGGGTGGTGGCTCCATTATCCAAATAAATAAGGGGACGGCCATAGGGCCGGCTGTTTAGGATGGGGAAATCCCGCCTGATCTTATCTATATCATAGGTCTTCTCCATGGCTGAACCTCCTTGTAATTTCCTGCTGAACCTGATCTCTGACAGCAGCCAGGGGTATTTCATCAATTAACGGTTGGAAGGAACCTTCAATTACCATTCTTTTGGCGTCATCCCTGGTAAGCCCCCGGGTCATGAGATAATACAGCTTTTCTTCCTCCAATTGACCGGCGCTGGCGGCATGGTTGGCCTTCACATCGTCTTCCCCACACAATAAAATCGGTTGGGCATGGGCATGAACCCCCTTATTCAGCAGCAACACCCGCTGCCCCTCCCGGGCCTCAGTTTTTTTAGCGCCCTTTTTAATATCAAGGGTTCCTTTAAAGCAGGATTGACTTTGATCCTTTAAGGCTCCGTGGTTTTTAATTTCACTGACGCTATGGGGCCCATAATGAATCATTTCATAATTTTGCTCCAGCCTTCTGTCTTTATCTCCTAAAAACAAGGTGGTAACCATCACTCGGCTGCCTTGCCCCACCAATTCATTCACAATGGTGGTACTGGCCTCGGCGCTGCCCAATTCAATTGTAAACCAATTCACCACAGCATGGGGCCCTAATTTGGCAATATTGTAATCAGCATGACCATGGGCGAAACCAAGGCGCTGCACCTTGATAACGGTGACATGGGCCCCATCCTCGGCGATTACCAGGCTTCTGCCCTGATGGCTAAATTTTTCATGATCATAATCTGAATCACCCCGGTAATCTATTACGATCATGACCTGGCTGTTGGCCTCCGCCACAATCAGGTGATCCTCAGCCAGATGGGGGAGTTTCTGATCAAGACAATAATTTATTTCAATTGGATTTTTAATTTTAGCTTCCCTGGGAATGCGAAGCATCACCTGGGCATTATTAGATTCCCTGACAATCTTTTTCCATTCATCCACAATTGATTCAGGAAGTCCATCGGTCGACCTCAATTGCTCTACCCCGGCAGCCCTTAGGGCAGCCTCCTGGCAGGGAAAATCATGGGGTTTCGTTTCTGTCATTTTTATACCTCCTATCCAATGGCACCCTCCAGCTCAAGCTGGATAAGTCGATTCATTTCTACGGCATATTCCAGAGGCAGTTCCTTGGCGATGGGCTCCACGAAGCCCCTGACAATCATGGCCTTGGCTTCATCCTCTGTGATTCCCCTGCTCATTAAATAGTAGATTTGCTCTTCACTGATTCGGCCAATTTTAGCTTCATGGCCAATATCGATATCATCGTTTTTTAAATCAATGGTGGGCAGGGTATCGGCCCTGGATTCATTGTCAAGCATTAAGGATTCACACTCTACGTTGGCCTTACAGCCATCGGCATCGGCAGCCACCTTTAACAGACCTCGATAAAAGGCTACCCCTCCGTTTTTTGAAATACTTTTGGAAACCACCCGGGAGGTGGTATTGGGGGCCAGGTGAATCACCTTGGAGCCCGTATCTAAATATTGTCCCTTGGAAGCAAAGGTAATCTGGGTATGATCTACCCTTGCCCCTTCTCCCTTTAAAATTGTGGAGGGATACAGCATACTTACCCGGCTGCCGAAGGAGCCTGAAACCCATTCCATAATACCGTCTTTTTCTACAATGGCCCGCTTGGTATTCAGGTTATAGGTATTCCGGCTCCAATTTTCGATGGTGCTGTACCGAAGCCTTGCTCCCTGTCTGACAAAAAGCTCTACACAACCGGCATGGAGGTTGTTAACGGAATACTGGGGAGCCGAGCAGCCTTCAATGAAGTGCAGCTCCGCCCCCTCATCGACAATAATGAGGGTATGCTCAAACTGACCGGAACCCGGTGCATTCATTCTGAAATATGCCTGAAGGGGAATTTCTACCTTTACCCCAGGCGGCACATAGACAAAGCTGCCTCCGCTCCAGACCGCCCCATGGAGGGCGGCAAACTTATGGTCTCCCGGCGGAACGCACCGGGTCATAAAGTGGGCCTTCACCATTTCTTCATACTCCCTCAGGGCCGTTTCCATATCAAGGAATACCACCCCTTCCTTGGCCAGTTCAGACCTCATATTATGGTAAATCACCTCTGAATCGTACTGGGCCCCTACCCCTGCCAGGGCTTCCCGCTCTGCCTTGGGAATTCCCAGCTTTTCAAAGGTGTCTTTAATATCGTCGGGAACAGCCTCCCAGCTATGCTTCATTCCTGTATCGGGCTTTAAATAGGTGACAATTTCATCCAGGTTTAAATTGCTTAAATCTGGCCCCCAGGTGGGTACAGGCTTCTTTAGATACAGGTCTAAGGACCTTAGCCTAAGGTCCCTCATCCACTGGGGCTCATTCTTTTCATGGGAAATGGCTTCAACGATTTCCCGATTCAAGCCCTGCTGGCTCTTATAGCTAAACCGTACTTCATTTTTCATGTCGTAACGGCTAAAATCGATATCTTCTACCTGGGTTTTGCTCATTACTTATGACCTCCCTATCATGATCTTCTAGGCATATGTCTGCTTAAGGCCTTCATAGCCTGTTTCCTCAAGTCTCTTTGCCAGGGAAGCATCACCGCTTTGAATGATTTTTCCCTTCATTAAAACATGAACATAGTCTGGCTGAATGTAATCTAAAATTCTATTGTAATGGGTAATAATCAGTACCCCGGTATCAGGCTCCTTTACCTTTTTCACTCCTTCTGCAACAATTTTCAGGGCATCAATGTCCAGGCCTGAATCGGTTTCATCTAAGATGGCTAGCTTAGGTCTTAAAATAGCCATTTGTAAAATTTCATTTTTCTTCTTTTCGCCTCCGGAAAACCCTTCATTCAAGTACCTGTTGCTATAGGTCTGGTCCATATTCAAGAGAGCCATTTTTTCCTTCAGCAGCGACTCAAACTTGAAAATAGAGATATTGTTTCCGGTTACAGCCTGGTAGGCGGTGCGCAGAAAGTTTTGAACCGTTACCCCGGGAACTTCCTCTGGATATTGAAAGGAGAGGAAAATCCCCCGCCTGGCCCTTTCGTCGGGAGAAAGCCCATTAATTTCTTCCCCTTGAAAATATATATGACCTGAAGTGACTTTTCCCTTAGGGCTTCCCATAATGGTATTGGCCAGGGTGCTTTTACCCCCTCCATTGGGCCCCATGATGGCATGTATTTCCCCGGGCTTAACCTCCAGGCTTAACCCCTTTAATATTTCCCTTTCTTCGATCTGAACCCCTAGGTCAGCAATACGAAGTAATGCTTGCTCCATTTTTACCGCTCCTTTAATGAGATTATTAATTCCGAGCTACGCACTCGGGATTATATTTAGATTTTACCATAAAAGCTCTAATAAAAACAATAATCATTATCAATATTTGTAAAATTGATAATGATTATTCTTCCTAAAGCCTATTTATTTGCCATCTATCCTTCAATTGACGTTTAAATGGGTTGGTTTAACAGTTTTTCATAAATAATCCCTTCTAAATTATCGTATTCACTGACAACCAGTTCATCGACCCTTAATAGTGCCATGGCGGTGGTCATAATGGTAGTACCGGCTAAAATAATATCTGCCCTTTGGGGCTGTAGCCCCTTTAATTGTCTTTTTTGGGCAATGTTCATTTTCTTTAGTCTTTCTCTAAATGACTCCATTGTATTGAAGGGAATACGATACCCATGGACCTTGTCTGGGTCATAGGGGTCCAATTGCTGGCACATGGCGGCTATGGTGGTGGCGGTTCCGCCTATGCCGGTTAGTTCTTTAATTCCTTGATCTGCTAGTGTTTTAATGGGAGCCAGCAATTTTTTAATTTCAGCCGCTAAACCCTTATATTCTTCCTCTGAAATGGGGTCTGTGGCAATCAGCCGTTCTGTCATACGAAGGGCCCCCACATTGTAGCTCCTGGCGGTTTTAATGGAGGCGCCGGCTCCAACGATCACCTCTGTGCTGCCCCCGCCAATATCAATAATGGTTAGGGAATTTTGCTCCGCCGAGCCCATTAAAACCCCCTGATAGCCTAGTTGGGCTTCATGGCTGCCATCGATAATTTCAATGGTAATTCCCGTTTCCTTCAGGGCCCTGTCAGCAAAATCTTGTCCATTTTTGGCATCCCTCACGGCACTGGTGGCAATGGCCCAAACTTCCTCTGCACCAAAGTTTCTGGCCTGGCTTACAAATTCTGTGAAGGCTTGAATATTCAGGGCCATTCCCCTATCGGTTATGTAGCCCCCTGCATCTACCGAACGACCAATTCGGGTAATTTTCAGGTGCTTTTCCCGGCGAATGAAACGATTGTTTTCTACCTCAGCCAATAAAAGACGCATTGAATTGGTGCCTATGTCAATGGCAGCACATTTTTGAATCATTTTTGACCCTCCGTTTCTTTAAAACAATTTTCATACATTGTAAATCGTGGTTACATAAGAAAAAGCCGACTTCGTCGGCTTGAATTTATTCTTTAAACACTTTTTTTCCATGTCCATTTCCTCTGCGATTACTTTTGCCCTTGCTCTTTAATGACTGCATTTTTTCATCGCTGTCTTTTAAAAATCGGTTAATTTTGTCTTCAAAGGATAAAGACTCGACTTCACTTCGAGCTGACCAATCAAACTCGGCAGGCTTTACTACCCTCTTTTTAGGAGGCGCCGCCTGTTTTATGGATAAACTAACCTTGCCGTCCTTTTCAACGGACAAAACCTTTACCTTTACCTGTTGTCCCTGCTTTAAATACTCGTGAATGTTCTTAACATAGTCATTGGCTACCTCGGAAATGTGTACCAGCCCTGTTTTGCCTTCTCCTAGATCGATGAAGGCGCCAAAGTTTGTTATCCCAGAAACAGTGCCTTCAAGTACATTACCTACCTCTACCGGCATAAATTTAATATTCCTCCTTCTAAAGTTTCAATCAAGCATCGATTATAGTATATATCAGAATTATTATATCATAAGTAGTTAAAAAGGTATACTTTTTTTTATTTGGCGCCTTTTCCCAAATCGATAAAGAGAACTTCATCCTGACCGATCATTTTTAATTGTTCCCGGGCAATCTTTTCAACGTGCTCATCGGAATTGGCAGCGTCTATATCGGCCTGCATTTCATTCAGCTCTTCTTCCATCAATTCAATTTTCTTTTGATTTTCGGCTTCTACCACCCGCAGTTGATTCATTTCCTGCTGCTGTTCGTAAAGGGTATATACCACATAGCCACAAAGGAAAAGGGCAGCCATGATAAAAAGCATTCCACTTAAGTTCTTTCGTCTTTTTTTTGCCATCCAATTGCCCCCTCCCACCTGTCTATTTCTTTTTAATATATCGACTAAATCCCTTCTTTATATCCTTTACGTAGCTTACCGGAATTTTCATTACTCTCTTTGACTTATAGTATAATGGTTTCGTCTTTCTTTTACAATAGGAATATGGTACAGAAATCAGACAAAAACCGACCTGAAGGGGATAAAGAAGTAGCTTCCATAAATCCCCTATTAATTCCTTTATTACCCTGATCATAAACAAAAGGGTTTGTATGATTTTAGCGCTTAATAAATAATGATAAATCAACACACCAATAACAAAGCCAAGAAAGTTATAAAAGCGCAGATCACCCTGATTGCTGATGATCAGCACATAGAAGGCCACAATGGAGATAATGGTCCAAAATAATATATCCTGTAAATAGGTGGCGATTTTTTTGGGATGAAATAATCCTCGAAACACCTTATACAGATCATAAATAAAACCGATTAAAAGCCCGCCATAGATGGTTGCCAGTAATATGTAGGCTTCATGATAAACGGAATACATGCTCATTATAATCACCTCAACAGGATTTGTGGTATCTTTCTATCCTATGATAATCTACTGAATTTGGTGAATGTCCCATAAAAAAAAGCTGCCAATTTTTTTATATTGGCAGCTATTTAAACAATTTACCTAAAAAGCTTGATCCCTTTGATCCAAAGCTATCTCTTTCACTGTAGACCATCGACTGAATTTTTCCCTCGATAATGACGTTTCCGTCTTCTAAATTCAATTTATTTACATCCAGTTCTTCTCCTTTAATTGTCAGTACACCGGCTACTGTTTCTACAAGAATTAGTTCGTTGTTGAAGCTGTTAACATGCTCAACACCTGAAACCGATAGCTTTTCCCGATTCTCCAGGATGACATTATGGCTTCGACCTCGGGTATTTTTTCGCTCTTCCATTGCCATCACCTTCCCCATCCTTCCTTCATCTATAACTATGAGGTATGGAAAGGTTTTAGAACTGAAACTTAGACTATTCCCACATTTTAACGATCCTGATATCCTTAAAATAGTGCTGAATAATGGCCTCGGCATCCTTACCCTCCTGGGCCATTTGATAGGCACCCCATTGGCTCATGCCAACCCCGTGGCCATAGCCCGTTCCCTCCATGGTCACCTGATCACCAGAGACAGAAATATTGGTCAGCCGGGTTGACTTCATACGGGTGCTGTCTAGGGCCAGTCGAAAGGCGGGAGCTGCCACGGTAACGTCTCCGATCTGAATTTGAGTGGCCCTGCCCGATGGTCCCCATTCTGTCACCTCAATATTATCAAAGTCTTTAATTTCATGACCTGACTGTTGGGCAGCCTGAATAATTTCAGCCTTGGTAAAGGTTTCCTTCCAATTGGCATCCTCTGGCGGAGCCTCCTGAGAATCCTGGGAATCTACCACTTGAATATAGGGGGGGACTGATTCGTCAAAGCCTAAGCCTTCGATGGCAGTGGCTGTTTTACCGCCTCCATGGGCATGGAACCAGGCTTTAATATAATCATTATCATAAAGGGCCACCTGTCCCCGGGTACTTTCTACGGCCTGTTTAATACGGTCATTTACTTTTGAAGCATCATAGGCCTGGGCCTCTTCAATATCTGTAGAAACATGTGCCCCTTCATATTTAGACCCTCCCTTATCTGTAATGAATTCCATAACAAAGGTACGGGCCAATATGGCCTGGGCCGCCAGGGCTTCTTCAGGGAAATCTGGGTTCATCTCTCCGGCCAGAACACCGGTTAAGTACTCTTCAAATTTCATCTCCCTTATCTGTCCTTCATCCACCACGTGAACCTTCAAAACAGGCTCTACACCTTCGCCCTGACTGATTTGCTCTGGTATAGGGGGAATATTTTCTTCAGCCTTCTCCTGGCCCGGTGGCCTTTCCACCGATCTGCAACCAGCAACGGAGAACACCATCAGTAAAGTAATTAAAAATAGGTAAATGCCTTTATTCCGTTTCATCCGTTTCATTGGATTCCTCCTTACGATTAAAAGATTAAAAGATTGACAGACTGCTTTCCTTAATCTTTTAATAGTATTTGAAAAAAGGCATTTTATATACGATAACCTCTGTAATTTCTACTCCTCGATGACCCGGTACATTTCCTTAGCCCCATCCTTGGTGACATGTTCAGCCACATGGGTGATTTCGGCCTTAAACACCTTGTCACCAAAGCGTATTTCAATGATGTCTCCCACCGAAACCTCGGTTCCCGGTTTGGCAACCTTGCCGTTGAGCATCACCCTGCCGCTTTCGCTGGCCTCTTTGGCAACGGTTCTTCTTTTAATAATTCTTGAATTCTTTAAGTATTTATCTAAACGCACGATAAACCCTCCTGCTATGTAGTATTAAGCTTCTAGTCAGCTTATAAAAGGCTTCTACCATAAGTATATAGGATTTATGTTTTTTAAACAACCCGCCCAGGTATGGTAAAATAGCAGACAAGATAAAAAATGATTAGTACCTTGATACTAATCATTTTTTATCTTGTATTTTAGTGTGGTATGTTGTTCATTCCCTGGCTAAGTTCTGATTTAACCTGTTGCACCTCTTGAGGCGGAGCAGAAGATGCAGGCTTATAATAGCCTTTTTGTTCAGCAAGTTGATACAGGCTGTACTGGAATTGTTCATCACTGTTTCTCATTTGCTGAAGCATTTGTCTTAGGCTTTGATTGGAAGCCTCACCGATTGTTCTTGTATAGTCGGTCAAGCCTGCCTTTGTCATTGTTAAAACATCATTTACCATATCCTTATCTTGCATTACGAATACCTCCTTTTCTTAATTATTGTAGAAATGTCATTAGCTTTTGAGCACTATTCTGTGCTGACTGGGCTGCCTGCTGGAACATTTGCTTTACTTGCTGGTCTTGGCATTGCTGTGCATAGTCGTTAAGCTTGGCCGAAATGGTTTGATGGCTGCCTATTAAGTGTCTAAGGTTTTGCAGCTCCATTTGATTTAGTTGTTGCATGAAGATCGACTCCTTTCTCAAATGTTTTAATGTGTATTTCAACCTTATTATGGGCCAGTAGGCAAAAATTATACAACAATTATAAAAAAGGAACAGGCTAATTTAGCCTATTCCTTTTACAATCAAGCTTAAATAAAAACCAGGTCAGCGACCTGATTTTTATTAACCATTAATTTTTTCTTTTAATGTTTTACCAGCTTTGAAAACAGGTGCTTTAGAAGCTGGAATATCAATAACTTGCTCTGGATTTCTTGGGTTTCTACCTTGTCGTGGCTTTCTTTCTCTTACATCAAAAGTTCCGAATCCTACTAATTGTACTTTGTCTCCAGCCACTAATGCTTCTTCAACGCTTTCCATGAAAGAATTTAAGGCCAGTTCTGCATCCTTTTTAGTTAATGCACTTTTCTCTGCAATCTTAGCAACTAATTCAGCTTTGTTCACTTATAAAACCTCCTTAATAATTTAGAATACGTATAGTCATATTCTCTTTAAATTTTGAAAATCCTTCTTTTTAAATGATTTTTGCTATTTTTTTTGTATATTTTTGAGGATTTTAGAAGATTATGTATGGTTTTTTCTCTTTGCTTCCTCCCATAGGATGTCCATTTCTGCCAGGGTCATTTCCTTTAATGCCTTCCCGGTGTCCTTTGCTCTTTCCTCAATATAAGAAAATCTTTCGATAAACTTCTGGTTGGTCAGGTTTAATGCTTCCTCTGGCTCAACCTTTAGAAATCTGAGGAAATTGACAACGGCAAATAGTAAATCGCCCCCTTCACCCAAGATTTTTTCTGCAGCTCCCTCCATGATGGCCTCTTTTAATTCCTTCAGCTCCTCTTCAATCTTTCCGGCAGTTTCTTCAAGGGTGTCCCAATCAAAACCAACCTCAGCAGCCTTTTTTTGAATTTTATAGGCCCTCATCGTTGCAGGCAGTTGCTTTGGTATCAATTTCATTGATTCTGTTAGGCTGGTGATTTTCTTTTCTTCTCGCTTACTGGCTTCCCATGCTTCAAGGGCCTCATCCTGGTTATTGGCCTGGGTATCCTTAAATACGTGGGGATGCCTAAAAATTAGTTTTTCACATATGCCCCGAATCACATCCCCCATGGTGAAGGCTTGTCTTTCCTTGGCAATCTGACTATGGAAAACCACCTGAAGCAGCAGGTCCCCCAGCTCCTCCTCTAATAGGAAATCATCCTCTAAATCGATGGCCTCCAGCACCTCGTAGGCTTCTTCAATTAAATAGGGCTTTAGACTCCTATGATTCTGCTGGATATCCCATGGACAGCCATCTTTACTCCTTAATATTTCCATGATTTCTATTAAATTATTCATATTATAGTATTTTTTTTCTAGGGTGTCAATGCTTGGTATATAAACACTTGTCAGGTAATCGATCCATTCCAGACGATCCAGTTGATAGAGCGGAATCCGCTCAATTCGCTCAAGGGTTGAAGTTCCAGCATTTTTCACCACAACAATCTCTTGATCATCATGATAATAGTCCATCAGCCTCAATTTTACCTGGGAAGCAATAAAGGGATCATAAACCTGGGTAATGATTGTGGCTGTGGATGGGTCTGGTTCCTGCCGATCCAGCTGCAGGCCGTCAATTAACTTAAAGCCTGCCACAGGGTCTAGCCCCACGGCAGGAAGCATCACATCGATAAAGCTCATGGCAGGATGCACCTCTACGGGAATTTGCTGAACCCTGGCCGCCACCATAAGCCTTTCTACGGTGCTTTCAGCCACATAGGGATGCCCAGGTACGGCATAAAGCACATCTTCCTCCTGGGCGGCCCCTAACAGTGCCATTACAATTTGATCATATACTTCATCAAAGCTGTCAAATGTTTCGTAATAGGAATCAAATGCTTCATATGTGATATCCTTTAGCAGCGCCACCGTCGGATGGTGCATTGTTCTTAAAAAAATTCTTTTATGTCTTTTCATTTCGTTAAGAGCAGCCAGTGTCACATGTTCTAAAGCCCCTGGCCCCAGCCCAACCACTGTTATTTTCCCCATGGTTTTTCCTCCTGAACACTTAGCTTATTCATTGTGCTTTTTAAGCAGCCTAGATCGCTTTAAGACCTTCGCCAGCCGGGTTCCCCCCGGCAACAGTTCGAAATCTGCTTCTGTAATGGCTCCCGTCAATAAAAGGGCCAGCCCGTACACCACAACCCCTACACCGATGGCCATAACGGTTGCAAGGTTATTGCCCACCGTTGGGTATATCCCCCGGTAGCTTAGACTAACTACCAAACCCATGGCAATAACAGAGGTTAAGGGCTTTACAAAAAACTGTACGGGGTTAAAGGTAGTTCCGGTGTATCGTTTAACAGCAATAAAATTTAATGTAGAGGCCACTAAATAGGCCGATACGGTACCCAGGGCCGCCCCTTTAACATTCAGGGCAGGAATTCCCGTCAAGGTGTAGGTAACAAAAAATTTAACAATAGCACCAATCATTAAATTTCTCACCGGTACCGCCGGTTTTCCAACCCCCTGCAGTACTCCTGTTAGTGTTTGCAGCTGTGTTAAGAAAAATACAGCCATTGACATAAACAGCAGGATCTCGCCGGCCGAAGCGGCTTCGTTGGGGAACAGCAAATTCATAATCGGCCCCGACAAAATTGCCAGGCCCACCGAAGCAGGTAACCCAATCAAGAGGGACACTCTAAAGGCAGACTGGGTGTCAGCCTGTACAGTTTTTCGGTCTTTATTGGCCGTGGCCTCAGCAATAACCGGTACCACACTCATGGAAAGGGCCACAGTAAACACCTGGGGCAGGTTGATGAGGGTGGCAGCCATTCCTGTCAATTGACCGAAAAGGCTGTTGGCCTCCTCATAGGAAAAGCCAATGGCCTGTAGTCTTCTTAAAACGATCATGGTATCAACAATATTAATCAAGGGCATAACGGCCCCCCCAATGGTAATGGGAATGGCCACCTTTAAAAGGTCTCTGATAATGACCCTGGTGGGAGCCTCTTGTTCATCAGGTAATCGGTCAAAGGAGGATAAAATTTTCCTTTGAGATCTTCGATAAAGATAATAAATAATTAAAAAGCCAAAAACGCCCCCAACGGTGGCCCCAAAGGCAGCCCCTGCAGCAGCAAGTTCAATTCCCCGGTTTAAAAGCAGCACTGCCAGCAATAAACCAATCAATACTCTGCCGAATTGCTCCGCCACCTGGGAAAGGGCAGTTGGCGTCATATTTTTCATACCTTGAAAATACCCTCTGAAGGCAGCCATGGCAGAAACTACCAGCAGGGCAGGAGCCAGGGCCATTACTGCGTAATAGGCGTTAGGGCTTTTTACAATATGATTGACTATGTAGCCAGCTCCAAGGGCAAGAATCAATGAGCTAATGGTTCCCAAAGACAGTAGTATCTTCAATGAGGTTTTAAAGACCTTATGGGCTGCTGCATTGTCTCCCTTTGCTCTTTTTTCCGATACAAGCTTTGATATGGCTGTTGGAAAGCCCTGGGTTGAAAAGGAAAGCAAAAATGTATAAATTGGATACCCCACCTGAAAATAACCTAATCCTTCGGAACCAATAATCCGCCCCAAAGGAATTCGAAAAAAGGCACCCAGTACTTTTATAATCATACCCGCTATCCCCAAGACAGCGGCACCCTTTAAAAAGGATTCTTTTTTCATAAATACTCCTCCCACTCTTTTCAGTCAGAATCTATTATAGCAGACTTTAACCATTTCGTATAGTACGGCCCCAAGTACCTTGTATCACCTAAATAAACGGGTTAGCCCTGGTCGAATTCCGACGGAAGGTTAGGCTTTAGAAAAATTTAATAAATAATTTCAGACAATAAAAAACCCGGCTTCCACCGGGATTAAATCATTATTGCTCCATTTGCTTTGATAGGAAGGCAGCAGCAGTCATGGCAATTTTCTTTTCGGTATCGCCCATGCTTGTCCCCTTATCCCTGGAGCAAAGAATTACTGTTCCAATTGGATCTCCCTGGGTCACAATGGGGGCAATTACCTGGGCGGTATATTTCCCTTCATCGGGCTCATCGGAAGCAATTGGACAATATTGATCACCTTGATTGGCTACTACCACTTCTCTTTCATCCATCAGCTTTTCCAGGGTCTTACTAACCCGTTTATCTAAATATTCCTTTTTGGAAGCCCCTGCTACGGCTATGATGGTATCACGATCTGTGATGATGGCAATATGGCCCAGGGCCTCTTGAAGGGATTCTGCATATTCTGTAGCAAATTCGGTCAATTCCCCAATGGGTGAATATTTTTTTAGGATGACCTCTCCCTCTCGATCAGTAAATATTTCAAGTGGATCTCCCTCTCGAATCCTAAGGGTTCTACGTATTTCCTTGGGGATTACAACTCTACCTAAATCGTCTATTCGCCTAACAATTCCTGTCGCCTTCACTCCTATTACCTCCTAAATTTAGTAGAATTTATTGTATCAATATTATTTTACCAATTATAGTTTTTTATGCATTTGGGTTTAAAATCTATTGGATTAAAATAGTATACGAACAATGTGGTAATTTTCAAGGACTACAGGAACATTCTATTTGAATTTTCGAAAATTAAGCCTTAAGAATTAGAAGAAATTTTCCTCTTGTTGAAATCAATATACTGAAAATTCTCCTTAATTTTAATTATTATTAGGCGAGAACTTTCCGGGTATAAAAAAAGAGGGAGTGCTTCTCCCCCTATATTAATCAGTAGTTATATTTCTTACAACCTCTGCCTTTTCAACACTTTCATCAATGAGCTTTTGAAACTCTGTGGCCTTTAGGAAATTAACGATTAGATCCAGGCTATCCTCAAATTCATGTACCTCGGTATTTTTATCCTCTACCTTGATGATATGGTAGCCAAAATCAGTTTGTACAGGGTCGCTTATGTCCCCAGCTTCCATGGAGAAAGCTGCTTCATCAAAGGGAGCCACCATACTGCCCTTGGCAAAATAGCCCAGGTCTCCGCCCAAGTCCTTGGTACCGGGATCTGTAGAATATTCCTTGGCCAGCTCCTCAAAGGATTCTCCCTGTTTAATTCGCTCTAAAAGCTCCTCGGCTAAGTCTAAATTATCAACCAATATGTGCCGTGCCTTCACTTCATCAATTATAAAATACTCAGGGTTTTCATCATAGAAGGTTCGAGCTTCTTCTTCGCTAATGGTTAGCTCTTCCATGTAAACCCCTTGATAAGCATTGATAATTTCCCCTACACGAATCAGCTCTTTAACAAAGGCCTCGTCAAGACCGTTTTCCTCTGTAAAAGCCTTATATTCCGCATTATTGTTGAGATATTCCAAATACTCCTCGTAGGATTTATCAATCACCTCTTTATCTACAGAAACATCCTTTTCTTTTGCCAGCTGAAGCAATACTTCATCGGTGATCATCTTTTCCAACACTTGAGATTTGACTGTTTCAATCAGACTTAAACCAGTTTCGGTATTCTCGTTAAAGATTTCAGAACCAAACTGCAATTCATAATCCATTTTATATAGTGCAAGATTTTTATTAAAATCCTCCATTGAAATCTCGACTCCATTTACTACTGCGGCTACTTCTGCATCTACCTTGGCTTCTTTGCTGCAGCCCACCACCAATAATGCCATGATTAAAATTATTGACATTATGCCTATATGCTTTTTCCAATGTCTTTTCATTTTCTTTTATCACTCCCTATCCATTTCGGTCTTCACTCTATTATAACGAATTTGCTTTTATTTGCAAACCGCTAATTTTTTCTATCATGTCCTTTAGGTCAGTTAATGTCTTATATTGGTCAAGATTATTAATTTTATATAAAAAATAGGGCTCACTGGTGCCATGGAAGGTTACCCGGCGGTGATAGGTGTGAAGCACATCGCCAATATACTCCGGCTTAAGCTTGCTGGCATCCTGAAAGCTAATTTTAATTTCTTTATCTTTTTGACTGATAGACCCAATCCTTAGGTTTTTAGCCAGGGCCTTAATATAGGAAATCATTAAAAGGTTTCTGACGCTGGCAGGTATATCTCCATACCGGTCTTCAATTTCTTCCTCAACACTGAATAGATCAGCCTGATTACGGATTGAGGCAATTTTTTTATAGATTTCAATCTTCTGGCTGGGGTTTGAAATGTAATCCTCGGGAATGTAGGCATTGACATTGAGCTCCATCAGGGTATCTTCATATTTTTCTACAGCCTCACCCCGCATTTCGCCGATGGTTTCCTCCAAAAGCTTGACATATAAATCGTAGCCAATGGCGGCCATGTGTCCATGCTGTTCTCCCCCTAAGAGGTTTCCCGCACCACGGATTTCCAGGTCACGCATGGCAATTTTAAAGCCAGAACCAAACTCCGTAAATTCCTTGATGGCCTTTAGACGCTTTTCTGCCACCTCTGTCAGGGATTTATTCTTCTCGTACATTAGGTAGGCATAGGCCTGCCGGTTGGATCTACCGACCCGGCCCCGAAGCTGATAGAGCTGCGATAAGCCCAGCTTGTCGGCATCGTGGATGATAATGGTATTGACATTGGGTATGTCAAGGCCCGTTTCAATGATGGTAGTACAGACCAAAAGATCATATTCCCCTTCATAATAGGCAAGCATTAGGTTTTCCAGCTCCCGCTCACTCATTTGGCCATGGCCTACTCCAATTCTGGCCTCTGGAACCAGCTGGGCCAGCCGATTGGCCATTTGCTGTATTCCCTGAACCCGATTATAGACATAGTAAATTTGCCCGCCCCTGGCAAGCTCCCGGGTGATGGCATCCATCAATACCGATTCGTTGTATTCCATCACATAGGTCTGTACAGGAAACCTTTCCTCTGGCGGATCTTCAATTACGCTCATATCACGTACACCGATCATCGACATATGAAGGGTTCTGGGAATCGGTGTGGCGGTTAAAGTCAATACATCTACATTCTTTTTCATGTGCTTCAGGGCTTCCTTATGTTTTACACCGAAACGCTGTTCTTCATCCACAATCAGAAGTCCTAAATCTTTAAAGTTTATATCCTTGGATAATATTCGATGGGTACCGATTAATATATCTAGGTTACCTGTTCTGGCATCTTCAATAATTTTCTTTTGTTGAGCTGCTGTTTTAAAGCGGCTTAACATCTCTATCTTCACCGGAAAGCCCGAGAAGCGCTGGGTAAAGGTATTAAAATGCTGCTGTGCCAAAATCGTAGTAGGAACCAATACTGCCACCTGTTTATTTCCCATAACTGCTTTAAAGGCTGCCCTAATGGCCACTTCGGTCTTTCCGTAGCCTACGTCACCGCATAGCAGCCGATCCATGGTTCGTTCCCGTTCCATATCTGCCTTAACCTCTTCGATACAACGAAGCTGATCTGCCGTTTCCTCATAGGGAAACAGGTCTTCAAACTGCTTTTGCCATTCGGTATCTTCAGGAAAGGCATGGCCTTTGGCTTTTTCCCGCTCTGCGTAAAGCTTTAATAGCTCCCCTGCCATATCTTCAATGGCTCGCTTTACCTTGGCCTTAGTTTTAGCCCACTCGGTTCCCCCCAGTTTATTCAGCCTTGGCAGCTTGTCGTCACTTCCGATATATTTTTGTATTAAATCCATCTGATCGGTTGGCACATAGAGATTATCTTCACCAGAATAACGGATTTTCAAGTAATCCTTTTTAATTCCCTCAACCTTTAATTCTTCGATTCCAATGTATTTTCCTATTCCATGACCCTCGTGAACTACATAATCCCCCACCTGCAATTCAATAAAGGATTTAATCGGGGCAGCATCCTTACGCTTGGTTTTTTGCTTTTTCTTTTTATGAACTCCATATATTTCGCTGTCGGTAATCATGATATATTTCATATCGACATATTCAAAGCCCTTGCGAAGGCTTCCCTGAACAATGACCACCTGGCCTGTCATGAGGCTTTCCCCTTGGGGATTAACCTCAAAATTTACCTTAATTCCCCGATCCCTCAAGAGCTCCAATAATCGCAGGGCCCGTTCCTTGGTGCCAGGAACCAGCACCACCTTATAACCTTTATACTGAAGTGTTTTTAACTCTTCTACTAAAAAATCAATTTTACCCTGGAAGGATTGTACCCCCCTGGAGGTAAAGGAAATAGTTTCTTTAGGCTGAAAGTCGGGATTATATTTCGGTATTAAGCTGAGGGATGCCACCTGATGCCTCTTAAGGCGCTTGACAAGCTCATCGTAAAGGAACAGGCGCTTGCCCTGGGTGGGTAATACCTCGCCCCTTTCCAAAAGGGTTTTAAAATTATCGTGAAATTCCTCTAAATGTCCCTCTGCCTTTTCTCTGATTCTTCGGGGCTCATCCATTACAATGAGGGTTTGAAGCCCCATATAATCCAATAGGGTGGCAGCATCCTCATAGACATAGGGCATGAAGAGATCGGCCCCATTAAAATGACTAAAGTTCTCAAATTTATCTACAATTTCGTTAAACTTTTCCTCCAGCCTTTCCTTTCCTGGCTCCTCCAGCTTGCTCAAATTCCTTTTCAATTCCTGTTTAAGCTGTTTTTGCAGGGCATCCAGCCTGGTTGGATCTAAGAGTCCTTCCGTTACAGGATTTATCTCCACCTGCTCCCTTTTATCGATGGACTTCTGGGTGGCCACATCAAAGGCCCTGATCGAATCAATCTCATCATCAAAAAGCTCAATTCTATAGGGATTCTCTGCAGAGGGAGGGAAGATGTCTATGATTCCTCCCCTAAGACTATATTCACCCCTGGCCTCTACCCGATCGGTGCGCTGGTAGCCTTGAATAAAGAAGGTGTTAAGAACCTGTTCCAGATTGATGATCTCGCCCACCTTGATATTGACCCGGTATTTCCGATAGATTCCTGGGGGAGTTAGCTTTACCAGCAGGGACTCCACCGAGGCAACCACAATTCCCCCTGTAGATTGGTTGAGCCTTTCCAGAACCTTAATTCGCTCATCCTCCTGATCATTACCCAGGGCTGTCACATCATAGTAAACAATTTCTCGGGAGGGAAAATGCATGACATCCTGATTTAAATAGAACTTCAAATCCTGGTACAGTTCCCGGGCTTCCAGCTCATTGTGGGTAATCAGACAGATGGGCTTCTTCAGGGCCTGATACAGCCCGTAAATCATATGGGATTTTTGTGATTCATTCAAGCCATGGAGATAAACCGGGGTTTTTCGAGATTTAAAGGCTCCGATCAATTGATTGTACTGTATGGAATTTTCTATAGGTGTAAGCAGTAGATTCTTCACCCTCATGACACCGCCCTTTAATAAAGTTACATAATTTGCTGTAAAAATAGTCAGCATCTTTAGCCCGGATTTGAAACCCAGGCTTTTAAATTATGATTACATTTACATTATAGATATTTAGTTATATACCAGTTCCACCCACTATGAAACAGCCAGGCCACCAGAATAGCAATAAAAATGGATTGGCTTCGATTAAAGACCAGCAGGGTGATGTATCCAAAGAGGCTATGACTGAGTATACTGGCCAAGGCTGCCAGTTTTCCTATTTTTTTAGGGGAATTAAATATGTCATACCCACCTTCTATGATCCCAAATACAATATGGGTAGCTAAAATGTTTCTATTGATTACCATTGCTGCAAGAGTTTTTATCAATTCTTCCGCCAACGGAACAATCATGATCAGACTGTTTCCGCCAAAGCGCTTCAGTATGACCTTATTTAATAGATAAGCGAAAAAAGCTGCCAATATACCCGAAAGGATGAACATTTCTCTACTCCTTTTTTTCTATATCCTTCACCTTATCCATTATACTTATTCATGGCCAGCTGCAGATTATCGCTGATAATGGTCTCTACCGCCAAGGCAGCCCGTTCAATGGCCTCCTTAACAGGGCCTGCTTCTTCCTTTGAAAAGCGACCCAATACATAGTCCGCCAAATCTCCCCCTTCGGGCTTTCCTACTCCAATTCTGATTCTGGGGAAGCGATCCTCCTTAAGGAGATAAATAATATTTTTCATTCCGTTGTGACTGCCGGCACTGCCCTTTTCCCTTATTCTAAGGGCACCTGTCTTCACATCGATATCATCGTAAATGACGATTAGCTGCTCTAAATCAATTTTATAAAATTGTATCAGCTCCATTACACTTTGTCCACTAAGATTCATGAAGGTTTGGGGCTTGACTAAAAGAACCCTTTCCATACCGATATGCCCTTCTCCGATCAATGCCTTGTACTTTAGCTTGTTTACCTTTATATTTAAGCGATCAGCCAATAGATCAACGGTGTGAAAGCCCACATTATGTCTAGTGCCCTCATACTTTTTTCCTGGATTCCCAAGACCTACAACAATATACATGTTTTTCACCTCCTAATGGGGGCCGCCGGCCATAAGCAAAAAGTCACCAGTTTGATTAAAAGCCCCTCTTATTCGAGGTATTGAAAATCAGCAGGCATGTATACAAGATACATAAGGGTGCCGAAATTTTCACCTGCGAAAAAAAGGGGTTTTCGTCTAATCAAAAAGCTTACTGACTGAGATGTTTTTATAAATACGTAAAATTGCTTCTGCAAAAACCGGTGCTACTGAAATTGCCTTAATTTTATCACTTTGCTTTTCCTCGGGAAGCTTAATAGTATTGGTGATGATCAGCTCTTTAATAGCTGAATTTTCTATTCTTTCCAGCGCAGGCCCAGACAATACCGGGTGAGTACAGCAGGCATAGACCTCAACTGCGCCAAATTCCTTCAGGGCATTGGCGGCATTGGTGATGGTTCCTGCCGTATCAATTAAGTCATCCACCAGAATAACTGTTTTGCCTTCAATTTCACCAATTATGTTCATAATTTCAGACACATTGGCCTTTGGCCTTCTCTTGTCAATAATAGCAATGGGTGCATCCAGATGATTAGCAAAATTTCTTGCCCGGGTAACACTCCCCAGGTCTGGAGAGACGACTACCACATCCTTTAGGTTCTTTTCTAAGAAATATTTTGCAAGAATGGGTACTCCCTGTAGATGGTCAACAGGAATGTTAAAATAGCCTTGAATTTGGGCAGCGTGCAGGTCCATGGTCAACACCCGGTCGGCACCGGCCGTCGTGATGATATCTGCCAAGAGCTTTGCAGTAATTGGATCCCTTGCCTTGGCCTTTCTGTCTTGTCTTGCATAGCCGTAATAGGGAAGTACCGCAGTAATTCTTCCGGCTGACGCCCTCTTAAAGGCATCGATCATGATTAAAAGCTCCATTAGATGATCATTAACAGGGGGGCAGGTTGGCTGTACCACATATAGATCTGTTCCCCTGACGGTTTCATTAATATTGACAGCAATTTCACCGTCACTGAAGGTGGTTACCTCGGCATTTCCCAGGGGAACCCCGATAGTTCTTGCAATTTCCTCAGCCAATTCCAGATTGGCATTTCCAGAAAAGATTTTAATTTCACTTCCACTGGTGTTCATTAACTGTAATCCTCCTTGTTAAATTGACAATACTTACTTATCTTTTTTTAATAGGCCCTTCTTTTCTACCCAGCCATGCTTGTTTTCCTGTCGCCCCCGGGCCACCGCCAGGGCCCCTTCGGGCACCTCATCGGTAATGGTTGAACCACTGGCCACATAGCCATTTTTCTTTACAACCACAGGGGCAATCAGGTTGGCATTACTGCCAACAAAGGCACCATCTTCAACGACGGTCTTATGCTTGTTTTTCCCGTCATAATTGACAAAAACCACCCCACAGCCGATATTCACCTTTGAACCCACCTCGGCATCACCGATATAGGCTAAATGAGATGCCTTGGAATAATCCCCGATAGAAGCATTTTTCAATTCAACAAAGTCTCCTATCTTGACATGCTTTCCAACCCTGCTATTGGGCCTTAAATAGGCATAGGGCCCCAGGGTAGAATAATCATCTATATTGCTTTCTATGACAACAGAATGGTTAATTTCTACCCCTTGACCAATATGGGAATACCGGATTTGGGTATCAGGCCCGATTTTACAGCCTTCCCCAATGGTGGTTTCCCTTGATATACTGGTACCAGGGTAAATAATGGTGTCTTGTCCGATTTGGGCTCCCTTTTCTATATAGGTAACCTCGGGATTAATAATGGTAACGCCATTTCTCATATGCCCATGATTAATCCTTCTTCGCATGACAGCCTCTACCTGGGCCAGCTGTACCCGATCGTTCACCGCCATAATTTCTTGAGGGTCATCGACTTGATAAAGCCCCACCGAAAGGCCCTTTCCCTTCATGATTGAGAGGACATCGGTCAGGTAATACTCCTTCTGGGCATTATCATTCTTTAGCAGAGGCAGGGCTTCCTTCAATTCCCTTGAGTTAAAGCAATAAATCCCGGAATTAATTTCTTTAATTTTTTTCTCGTCAGGTGTTGTATCCTTTTCCTCTACAATTTCCTTTAGCTGATTGGCATGATCCCGCACAATTCGGCCATAGCCATGGGGATTCATCAGCTCTGTTGTTAAAACCGTAGCACTATACTGTTCTGAAACATGGGTCTTAAGCAGATTTTTTAGGGTTTCACCGGTAATTAAGGGGCCATCACCATTGAGTACCAGCACCAAGCCATCCTCAGAAAGGAGCTCTCGGGTCATACCAAGGGCGTGACCAGTTCCCAGCTGAACCTCCTGTAAAACCGTCTTAATATGGGGCTTTAGGCTATTTTTTACTTCCTCGGCCCCATGACCCACCACCACAATGCACTCATCTACCTCAGCATCTTCAGCAGCGTCAACAACATGTTGCAGCATGGTTTGTCCGCAAACCCTGTGGAGCACCTTGGGAAGCTGGGATTTCATTCGCTTCCCTTCACCTGCAGCCAGTATGATTGCTTTAAGTTCCATTATTTCACCTCTAATTTATATTTTAAGCGTAAATTCTTATCGATTTACTTCTAATTTCCCCTATATAGTTTATTATATTTTGACTAAATAAAAAACCCCTAAATCAAAAAACCTTTATATAATAAAAAAAGTCTGCCCTAAAACATCACTTTATATCATTATATCATTTTGACCGCAAATAAAAGGGACCCCCATGGCCCCTTTTTATTTTTCTTACTCTCCAACTGCTCCCTCAAGCTCGTCTCCCATTTTTTCATACTCACTGAAGATTGCATCCTGAATTTTAGATCTTGTTTCCGAGTTGATTGGATGGGCGATGTCTCTAAAGTCACCTTCCCCCATTTTTCGACTGGGCATCGCAATAAATAGTCCATTTTGACCTTCAATAATTTTAATATCATGTACAACAAATTCCTCATCAAACGTTACAGAAACAATAGCCTTCATTTTCCCTTCCGTTGCTACCTTTCTAATTCTCACATCAGTCACTTGCATTGTCCCTCACCACCTTCCATCTGTCATACTGCAAAATGCATATTATTATGGACTATTCTCCATTTAGGACAAATTTCCTGCAATAATATTGCAAGTTTTCAGAATTTTTTTGTCGTTGGTGGATTTTTTTTAAATTGTATCTGCATTATATCAGGTCTGGGTTCGGTACCATCTGAATAAACTGATCTGACTCCCTTACTTCTTCTAAAATTAACAGGGCACGATAGTCATTAATTAGCTTTTCAGCAGGTGTTTTTGTTGCAATTAGCACCCCTACCCCTTCTACCTCTGCATCAAATTCCTTCATCATATCCTTCATCCCCTTGGCAGTTCCCCCGGCCTTCATAAAATCATCTATAATAATTACCCGAGCGCCTGGCTTGATGGCCCGGCGTGAAAGGGACATCCGCTGAATTTTCCCACTTGATCCTGAAATATAATTAATACTCACCGTTGAACCTTCCGTCACCTTGCTGTCTCTTCTTAATATCACCAAAGGCCGATTCATGGCCCGGGCTACCATTAGGGCCAGGGGTATTCCCTTGGTCTCTACGGTGACGATATAATCAACATGTTTATAATCAAATTGACTGGCAAATATTTCACCGATATGATGAATCAGATGGGGAGAATAGATCACATCAGTCATGTATAAAAAGCCCCCGGGAAGTATCCGATCGCCCTGGCTTAGCTTTTCAGCAATCATTTCTAATATTTCTTTGTTTTGCTTCTTGTTGGTTTGGGGAATAAACTTCACACCCCCGGCGGCTCCAGAAAGGGTTTCAATTTTTCCCAGCTCCATTTTTTCCATTGTTTGCTTCACAATGACAATATCTTCGCTAATGGTAGACTTGGCTGAATTGAATTTTTCTGTAAAATAATTCAGTGTAAATACTTTATTAGGTTGATCACTTAAGATTTTTACCATGGCTGCTATTCGCTCATTCCTCTTTAGCTTGCTCATAACCATCCTCCAAAGTCATTTTATTATAGGGAATTGCCCCATTCCTGAAAAAAATATAAATATGAACATTCGGTAAAAAATTAACCATAACCTACGTTCTTACCTTAACATTTCCGTTGATTTTTTCCTTAACATTAGAATTTATACTTCTATTTATCATTTTATTGCTTTTCTTCAGGATTTTCAAGCTAAACCAATTACTACACCGATTAAAATCAAGCCATATAAGGAATTACTGCTACGTCTCTGTTTGCTTTGCATGAATGATCAACCTATGACTGGCAGTATAGAGGGGTGTACAGGTTATTAGGGTAAGCACCCGGTCTTGGTTGTTTCGATTCAATACAGAAACATCCTCGGGCAGTACAACCTTTTTCTCGTAGACTTCATACTCGTAAATGCCATTAATCGTTTCAATAAGAATCATGTCTCCGGGTTCCAGCTCATCCAATCGATTAAATAAGCGTCCAAAGGTATGGCTCCTATGGCCTGCCAAAGCCGTGTTGCCAATTTCGCCAATGGTGGTAGTTCCTTCAATTTGAGCTGCCCCCATTTTTAAATTTCGATTTGTTGCACCAGCCAGAATCGGTAGATTTAATTCTATCTTTTGAATTAGTATCCTTCCTATTGTATCAAGTGCCGACACCTCGATGGGCTTTTCCTCTTCCTGTTGGTCAGGCGGGTTTGTCGGACTTACCAGTCCCTGATCCTGCTCCATTTCATCATTAAAAATGGTTTCTAACTCATAATATGCTTCCATGGCAGCTGCTTCTAAAGTGATGTGTTCCTCAAAATCCTCCAGCAGTTTTTGCTGGCTATACCACCAATACCCCCTTTCCAACAGGGGATAAGCAGCTATGATGAGTCCCATGACAATGATTAAGGTTGACAGTTTTTTCATGGCGGCATCCTTCCTTTGGAAAAAGGGCTGGAACATAATTATCCCAGCCCTTAATTAAATTTGAATATCTTTTTATTTAATTATTTTCTTCTGAGCCTAATACCCAATGCACTGATTAAAGTTCCCAGTCCATAAAACAGATAGGGAGATCTTTCACCGGTTTTGGGCAACGCTACGGGGCCCAAGGGAATTTCTTCGTCAAGAATAATCATTTCGGGCTCTTCTTCAACTTCCTCTACTTCTTCTACCTCTATTATATCTTCTACTATTTCCACCTCTGGTACACCCTGGGGAATAGGTTCTTCTTCTATTATTTCTTCTACCTCTTCAACGGTTTCAGGTTTTGGGTTAGACCTCCTAATTGGGGTGTTGGATCTATCTCTGTTCCTATCTCTATCCCTGTCTCTATCCCGACCTGGATTGTTATTATCTGGTTCCTCTGGATCTTCTGGATCTTCTGGATCCTCTGGATCTTCAGGGTCTTCAGGATCTTCGGGATCTTCTGGATCCTCTGGATCTTCTGGATCCTCTGGGTCTTCTGGATCTTCGGGGTCTTCAGGATCTTCTGGATCTTCAGGGTCTTCGGGGTCTTCAGGATCTTCTGGGTCTTCTGGATCTTCGGGGTCTTCAGGATCTTCTGGATCTTCAGGGTCTTCGGGGTCTTCAGGATCTTCTGGATCTTCTGGGTCTTCTGGATCTTCAGGGTCTTCAGGATCTTCAGGGTCTTCAGGGTCTTCAGGATCTTCGGGGTCTTCAGGATCTTCAGGGTCTTCTGGATCCTCTGGGTCTTCTGGATCTTCTGGGTCTTCTGGATCTTCGGGATCTTCTGGGTCTTCTGGATCTTCGGGATCTTCAGGATCTTCTGGATCTTCAGGATCTTCGGGATCTTCAGGGTCTTCGGGATCTTCTGGGTCTTCTGGATCCTCAGGGTCTTCTGGATCTTCTGGGTCTTCTGGATCTTCGGGGTCTTCCGGATCTTCAGGATCCTCGGGGTCTTCGGGATCTTCTGGATCCTCGGGATCTTCTGGATCTTCTGGATCTTCAGGGTCTTCTGGATCCTCTGGGTCTTCTGGATCCTCTGGGTCTTCTGGATCCTCGGGATCTTCCGGGTCTTCTGGTTGAACCCTGGTATTATAAACATAAACGCTACCTTCCAGGGCTCCAATTGTTAATAAAATTCTTCCATCGGCGGGTGATATTTCATATATCGGTATATATTCTTCGGGTATATTAATTTCGGTTATCAAGTACTCACCCAGGGGCAGGTTTTCTATTTCCAATGAACGGCCAGCACTGACCGTATGTATTTCATTATAGCCCTGTGGCCCTGAAATATGGACGGTAAAGTCAGTCTGGTCTTCTTCTACAATTGTATTATCATGATCATAAACAACCTTATTGACTGTTATTTTTCCGGTTGGCGGCGTATATTCATAATAAAGCTTGGTCATGGCAGAAAGGGCGATTCCAGCTTCCATCCCTGTAATGCCTATTAAAGTCTGAGACTGCTTCACGCCTCCCACCGGCAGTAGAATCAAAGCGTCATAGACTTTTTGATGTCCTTTCACTTCTACTTGAAAATCGATGTCCGCTTGAAATTCCTCAGCGGGAATCGTTATTTTTACTGTTTTTATACCTTTATCAGTGTTGACGGTTTCCTCTGCTCCTGGATAAACCCCCTGCAAATCAATACTGTACTGATGATTTAACTCAATATAGCTGCCGTCGTAATTGGTTTGATCCGCCCCATAGCTAAAGGTAATTTCCACATCTTCCTCTGCATTTGGGCCAATGGCTACGTTTGTGATTCCCACATCGGCAGGGTGATCAGCGGCCGGTATACCGGGCAGTGACTTTAAATACTCATATACCCGCTTTACATTACGATTTAATAATTGAAAATAGGTAGGGCTATAATTGTTGGTCTGATTCCATATTGCATATTGTGTTGCAGTAATTGCCTGGGCCTGGGTTAAGCTGTTTACATTTCCTACAGCCTTCTTTAAATCATTCAGGCTGATATTGGGGTATGAGCCATGGGCTATGGCCCTTAGCTTGTTGGCTTTAGCTTCATTGATGCCAATGGACTCGGCATCTTCAAGCTTGATCAGCCGATAGTCAACATCCTGTCGTGCCCTGACGGTTTCGTCTGCACAGTAGACATAAATGGTTGACCCTACATACTTGCCATTACTATACTGTCTTACATGGAAAAGATAGGTGTTTGAATCTGAGCCCCTGGTACCCGTTCCATCCCAGCGGTAATATTGGCTATTTCCATAGGCTATGCTGGGCATAAACATCAAGGCCACCAGTAGGGCAATAATCAGGCTAAAGCTCCTTCTCCTGATTTTTTTTCTTACCATTCCTTCACTTCCTCCCTTTTTAATATAGTTTTATTGAAGCAAAATTGCTTTTCTAGTAACTTGTGTCCTTTAAAAGGCGAGATAAGAGCTGTGGCAAATTTGGACAGGGATAATCTATTAGCTTAAATGAGGCAGGGTACTAGGTACCAATTGAATCATTAAAACATAAATTAATTATTAAGTATGTCGCTTTATATTTTATTAGGTCTGGTATGACTAACATTCCATCAAAAACAAAAAACTGCCGCACGATTTTGCGGCAGCAGGACAATCATCGTATTGATTCATACCTTAGATTCCTAACTTTGCGTCCCAGCCTTTCGAACTGGTTTGCCCTTTACGTTTGTGCCTTAAATATTTTATTAGCTCCGTAAACTTTATAGTACAAAAATGATATAAAAAAACTGCCACAATTTAAACTGTGGCAGTCGGACGATCATCGTATATGCATACCTTAGATTCCTGACTTTGCGTCCCAATCTTTCGACTGGTTTGCCTTTTTCACCAAACATATGAAAATTATTACAAGGAAATATATTCCTATATTTTCTTATTTTAGATGGTGTAAAGAAAAAAATCAAGTATTTTTTATAAAAAAGTATATTATCTTATTCATCAGGTAAAATATCGAAGTTTTTTAGTGATTACACAATTTTTTTATGTTATGATACAATATAGCATCACATATTATTTAACTGTGTATCATGAATTTCCTGTGAAGCATCATAGAATATGCTTTTTTTGGGCAAAAATATTATTACAGCAATAATTTTTTAGATAGAGGAGTGAAGATTTTGATTTCTTTTGATCTAAACCACCAAATACAACGTATTCATTTAATTGGTATCGGTGGAATCAGTATGAGTGCAATAGCAGAAATCCTGCTTAAGCATGGCTATCATGTTTCCGGCTCAGATATTAAGGAATCTAACATAATTGAAAAGCTAAGAAGTCATGGGGCGCAGATTTTTTTAAGCCATCAGTGTGAAAATGTCAGGGACGCTGATTTAGTTGTCTATACAGCTGCCGTTAAGGCAGATAATTGTGAACGCCAGGAGGCAGAAAGGCTGGGTATTCCTCAGATTGATCGAGCCCACATGCTTGGGCTCATTATGAAGATGTATGACCGTGCCATTGCAGTTGCTGGAAGTCACGGAAAGACCACTACCACATCTTTATTATCCCTTGTGATGGAATATGCCAAGCTGGACCCTACCATCATGGTTGGTGGAGAATTGGACGAAATTGGCGGGAATATCAAAATTGGTGAAAGTCAGCATTTTATTACGGAAGCCTGCGAATATGTTGAGAGCTTTCTAAAATTCAACCCCTTTATTGGAATTATTTTGAATATTGACGAGGATCATCTGGATTTTTATAAGGATATTCACCATATTAAAGGAGCCTTTCATCGTTTTGGCCGGCTGATTCCCCAGGATGGCTATTTGGTTGTCAACGGCGATGATGACAATGTGTCTGATGTGATTCAACAGCTTACCTGCCAGGTATTTACCTATGGAATAAAAAAGGATTGTGATTTTACAGCCAGGGACATTGTTTTCCATACCAACGGCTTTCCTTCCTTTGAAGTATATTTTTCAGGCAAATCCCTTGGCAGATTTCAATTGAGTATTCCCGGTGTCCATAATATCTACAATGCCCTGGCTTCCATTGCCACAGCTTATATCCTGGGAATTCCCGCTGAAGAAATTGTCAAATACATTAAAATCTATAAGGGGATTCACCGTCGCTTTGATCTTCTCGGTGAAGTGAAGGGTGCCAAAATCATAGATGACTATGCCCATCACCCCGCTGAAATTAGAGCAACCCTGGAGGCCGCTAAAAAATACCCCCATGGTGAAATCTGGTGTATTTTTCAGCCCCATACCTATACCCGAACCCTGGCATTGCTGGAGGACTTTTCAAGGTCCTTTCATGATGCAGATCATGTGATCATTACCGATATATATGCCGCCCGTGAAAAGGATAACGGTGAAATTCACAGCAGCCGCTTGGCTGAATTAATTAAGGATCATGATGATGTACAATATTTAAAGGATTTTGATGGAATTACAGACTATTTATTACAGAAGGTTCAGCCTACTGACCTGGTCATTACCATGGGAGCCGGAGATGTCTATAAAATTGGTGAAATGCTGATTGAAAAGGGAAAGTATTTAGTGCAAAATAAAAAGATCATCTAGTCATTCGATCGGAAACAATTTAATTAATTATATTATTTAATAATATTTTTTAACTGTACCTGTTTAGTCCAAGCAAAGGAGGGTAATTTTAGAATACATAAACCCCCACTCCCCTATCCATTTATAAAGAAGGAGCAGAACTCCCCCAGTTCTGCTCCTTCATTTTATTCTTCAATTGACTCATCAGTTGACCCATCAACTACAGGCTGGCCGCCATAGACTTCTATTAGCTGATTTCGAATGCCCGGATAATCGGGGAAATAATATGATACTTTGTTTTGGTATCGATCTTCCCCAGCAAGTACTCTCATTTCCACATTTTCCATGTTCATTCCCACAGCCGAGGTGGCCAATGAAAGTACCTCTTGTAATTGCATATCGGTTCTGACATGCTTAAAGGCAGCGGTGGCCACTGAAGGCAGCCTTAGGCTCAGGGCCTTTTTAAAGGCTGACTTGATAAACTCCTGCTGGGCTTTAATTCTTCCCAGGTCGCCGTCTGCATAGGACATACCGCCGCTTCCCGGTGTCGATTTACGGAATCTAAGGAACTTAACCCCGTCGGCTCCCTTTAAAATATGGTCTCCCGCCTCGAAATAAATTCTAAGGGGTGGATCATCATAGGGGTCATAGTAGTCCATTTTCTTAGGAATATGAACCGGAACGCCTCCAAGGGAATCAATAATGGCCTCAGCCCCTTTATAGGTTACAGATACATAATAGTCAATGGGAATATCATACAAAATATCACTGACAACGGTCTTGACACCAGCTGCACCATGATCCCCATAGACAGAATTGATTTTACGCTTATCCAGCCGATCATAGCCCTTACGATGATAATAGGTATCTCGAGGGATGGAAATAATATCGATCTTTTTGTCATTTGGCTCAAAGGAGACAAACATCAGAGTATCGCTCCTGGGGCCCTCCAGCCCCATCAATACAAAATTGATTCGATCACTGTTATATACCAGTTCCTCCAATTCATCCCGATCTACATCATCTACCAGGTTTTCCTGATTGGGATCAACCACGGCCTCTATAATTTCATCTGAATTGGGATGATCATCCCGCATAAAATGATTGAAAGACCATACAAGGCTGGTGAAAATCACCACAAAACATAAAAAGGCAATGCCGAATATTTTAAAAAAGGTTTTCATCCTGTTCACTTCCCCGTTTGGTTTCATAACTAAGCATCATATAGCACTATCATTATCCTTAATTCATTTTATTTTTTAAACATCTTTTCTATTTTAACAAAAAAGTATAAAAAAAGCTATAGAAAAGGTGAATTTGCAAGGATCTTTATAGAAATTATTTCCTTAATTTATTATACTGAATCATTTTTCCCTTGATGTACTTTACAAAAATGTATTTTAAAGTTCCTAAATGCTGTCTTAGTTTTCCGTCTATCAGCTTAAAATATCTTGTAGTTCGCTGGACGTCCAATAACGAGCTCTCTTTGGAACTGTATTTAGCATTCATAAATATTTCTGTTATTTCTTTAAAATCATAATGTGAATCGTAAACAATTCGCTGAAGCCGTTGAGCATATTCCCTAGGGGTTTCTCCAACTTGAATAGGAGAATAGATTTTTCCAATCATTTGTACAATATGATCATACAAGTAAATTATTTTTTGGTTGCTGCTCCCCTGATCCAACGATCTTAGATAATAGATCAGCTTCAATTTGCTGTAGAGAATTCTTAGGGGTAGCATCCCCAAAAGACTGATGGGCAAAAACCGCTTCAAAATCCTCTTTAGAAAAACCCAAAGACTCGTCAGGGAGCTTTCTAGGGTGGGAATGGGCAGATCCTCCAAATTGCGATCCACTTCCCCCTGGGGCTCTTGAACTGGCTGAATTTCGCTATCCCTTAGGGCCCTTTCCAGTAAAGCCTCCATCTCATCAAATTCCGCTGCTGTATTTTCTGTAGATTCTTCTCTGTTTAATGGGGCCTCCTGCAGCACAGGCTCATCATAGGCAGGGGTTGCCTCGAAGATCATCCAACCCTCTGACCCCATGTAGGCCTCGACCCATGCATGGGCATCCTTTTGTCTGATCTCATAAATCCCTTCTTCATTGGCCTCCGGCATACGATATCCTTCGACGTATCGGGCCGGTATCCCCTGGGTTCTTAGCAATACTGCCATGGCTGTGGCAAAATAGGTACAATATCCCTGCTTCTCTTCAAAGAGAAAATATGAAACAAATTCCTTATCCTCTGGAACCACCGAAGGTTCAAGGGTATAGGTGTAATTTTCTCGTAAGTAGCTTCTAATTGCCCGGGCCTTCTGATGGGGCGTATCTACATGCCGGGTGATCTCATCTCCCAGTTCATAGACCGAATGGGGCAAATCTTCCGGCAGCATTAGATACTTTTCAAAGGATGGGTCTAATGAGGGAACCGGCTCCTTGTGCTCACCGCCAGGCAACAGGGCCTGAACCACATAGCTCTCATTTTTATATCTGGCCCCCCGAAAGGTCATCTGGAAATTTTCATCCACCGTGGCATTGGTAATCCCCCCTGCTAAAACCTTGAGGGGTTGATAGGGAGTAAAGATTGTATTGGTGGCCATATTCATATTCCGAATTTCAATCGTAACCGGTACCCCTGATTGCACCTCCATCGGCAAGAGCTTTCCCAGCTCATGGGCCCATTGATAATCAGCCTCTGTACTCCAATGATTATTCTGGTAGATGTTTTTAACATTTCCTCTTAAATAAAGGGGGGAAGGGGCCTTAACCTCCATAACCAGCCGATCGCTTAATTTTACCGGCCCCCCTAATCGGGTGGTATTGGACTGAAAGCCCGTTTGGGTGAAATCGAAAAGCTCACTTTTTCCAAAGCTTCGGCTATAGACCAAGTCATCTCGAAGCTCAAAGACTATGGGAAAGTATGCCTGGGCCTGGGCTTCAATCCAATGCCATTTGATAAGACTGCCGCCCTTTGGCAGTAGCCCTGCAGTAACCATGATCACCAGCCCGTAGCCAAGGGCTGTTTTCATCCACGGTGAATACAGATCAAGGGAGCCTGCGGCCTTAAAATAGCTTTCAAGTCCTTTTAAAATCAGAAACAGCAGCAAGAATAAAAATAACATGGGATAGGCCGCATCAATGTAGATATACCAATAATATATAAAGGCACCGACATAAAGGGGCAGCAGCAAAGATGGCCTTCTGATTTTGAAAAGAACCGTAACGGTGTATAGACTGACCAACAGTACCAGCAATACCCAGAAGGCCCTGCCATTTTCAAGATAGATTTCTTCACTGCCCCCCAGATGGTTTCTAATGTTGCTAAAGAGCTGAATTACCCATAAAACCAACCTTTGCAGTGTTTCGGGCTGATAATGCCGGTAAAACAGAAAAAGCGATAGCAGCATAAAGAATGCCGCCAACAGGGTGAAGGGCAATAGTACAAATAATTGAATTACGGTACCGGCCAAAAAGCTTAGAATTAAGACGCTAAAGCTGTTCAGGTTAATTAAAAGTACCTTTCCCAGTACCTGGGCCAGGGTAAAGAGCATCAACAAATGAATCAAGGTGTAAATAATTTTTTGCTTTCCCTTAAGCTCCTTTTTCATATTTTTCCTCCAAAACATCCCTTATGTCCTGTTCCACATCAAGCAAATAAAGGGGAATTCCCTCACCCCCAAGTTTTTTGGCCATTTCCTTATTTTGCCTTGAAATATGAGGGCTCCCCTCTTCACGGCCAATAATCAAATAAACGGGCTGCAGGTTTTTCATCTTCAAACGAATTCCCTGGGCCGCCAATTCCTTGCCAAGGAAGGGAGTCAGCAGAAACAAGGTGCTTCCCTGCTGTATATTGGGTAGATTACCCTCAATTTCTCTGTAAAAATCTACTGTGTCAACGGGATGAAAGGTTACCAGCTGATCTAAAAAACCTTTAAAATAGCCCGCCTGGTTTCCCGTCATGATCCTGGTTCCGCCGGTATCCCGATAATATAACGATACCTTTATATTTTGACCCAGGCAAAAATCTATGATGGATGCCGCTGCTTCCACCAGCTTATCTTCGATAAAGGCCTCCTGATCGAAGAAGTAGTTATTTCTACAGCTATCCAGCATGACGATAACACCATGGTCCCCCTGTTCTTCAAAATTCTTTACCATTAGGTTATCGGTTTTGGCCGAAGCCTTCCAATGGACCTTCTTTAAAGAATCTCCCGGCTGATAGACTCTTAAATCTGATAGGGCTGCATAATCCTGAAACAAAGGGTTTTTTACCACCAGCTCACCCATCTGTTGGCTGGCCTGAATTTTCAGACTTTTCAAAGTTACTACCCTGGGATAGATTGTTAAAGCCAGGGGAACATTGGCAACCTTTTTAAGCCGGTAAAGATCAAATATATCTTTAATGATCAGCCTTCCCTTACCCAGCGTAAAATTACCCCGCCGTACACACTGCACTGTTGTCTGGCCCCAATAGCTTTCCTTCTTCTTTAGATGAAATTGAATTTCAGGCTCCTGTTTTCCTGTCAGGCGGTAGACCAGCTCATTATGAAATACCAGCCTTGGAAAGGTCAAACCACTAGGGTTCCTGATTTCATAGTGAATTTTAATCTCTTCACCGGCCACCAATTCCCCTTCCGGTACCCTGACGATTACCTGTATAAAATATTTACCCAAAAGGCTGTGTAGAAAGGGCAGCAGCAGTGTCAGCAGATAGGTATAGAGGAGCAGGTAGGGAATTCTTCCCCCCACAATCAATGCAAAGGGAACAACCATCAGACCGATGAATAACAGAGCAATTTTAGTTCTCAATGGCACTCACCACCGGTACATGAATTCTACCCAGTATTTCTTGAATTACCTGATTAGCCCGTTTCCCTTCTATCCTGGCCTCTGCCGATAATACCATTCTATGGCCCAATACATAGGGGGCCAATTCCTTCACGTCATCTGGAATAACATAATCTCGATTTCTGACATAGGCCAGGGCCTTGGCACTTCGGTATAGGTCAATGGATACCCTGGGGCTGGCACCGAGGTAAATATCCCGATGACTTCTGGTTTCCTTTGATATTCCCACAATATAGCTTAATATATCTTCATGTACATATACCTGATCGGCCTCATGCTGCATTTCAATAATATCTGACTCTGTAGCTACAGCTTCAATGTCTTCCAGGCTTCTGCGCTGAAGATAGTTTTTTATAATTTTCTTTTCATCCTCAAAGGCGGGATACCCCAGGGAAAGCTGCATTAAAAAACGGTCAAGCTGGGCCTCGGGCAGTGGAAAGGTTCCTTGGTATTCCAAGGGGTTTTGAGTTGCCAATACCATGAAGGGTTTATTAAGAACATAGGTCGTATCTTCTATTGATACTTCCCCCTCCTCCATGGCCTGCAAAAGACTGGATTGGGTTTTGGGTGAGGTTCTGTTGATTTCATCGGCCAGAATAATCTGATGAAAAATTGGGCCCTTTCTGAATATAAATCGGTTTTCTTCCCTGTTATACAAGGTACTGCCTGTAATATCAGAGGGCATCAGATCAGGGGTAAATTGTATTCGACTATGGCTTAGGTCAATGCTTTTAGCAAGGGCCTTAACCAAGGTTGTTTTCCCCACCCCCGGCACATCTTCAATTAACAGGTGCCCTCTGGCCAACAGGCAGATCAATACCTTTTCAAGTACATCGTCCTTACCGACGATAACCTTTTTCATATTATCTATAATGGCAGCAGCCTTTTCTTTCCTCATAGCTTCACCTCTTTAATTTAATATCATTTAAGCCGTTGAATGAATACCAATTTTATAAAATGCCGACAATTATCAAAATAGAGTGAAATATTCATTTACTAGATAAGTAATTGTATGCCACTAAGATTTGCTTAAATAGCCAGATTTTATATTCAACAGCCAATCATGGTACAAAAAATAGTAAACTACCTATTATGTAAATTAAATATACAGGACTTTTTCTCCTTCTTTTTAGATAGAATTTTACAAATTTTTTAGATTATGATCTTGTATAAGACTATTAATATATATCGTTTTTAAATTAAAAAGACAGCCCTACTACTTAAAGCCCATTTATTTGTTCCTTCTAAAAAAAGTTTTCCTCTGAGATTTAGACGAAAAAGGGCAGGCAAATTTTAGAATTTGCCTGCCCTTTTCATCTATTTTTAGACCTTGCCTTATCGCTTAGCCCCCAGACCCAATACCCTAACGTATTCCACATAGGGATCTTCGGTACCCTGTACCAGGGTTTCCTCTTCCTTTAGCAGCATAATATGCTCGATCATCTCTCTGGTGATTCTTTCACCGGGTGCCACAATTGGTATACCCGGAGGATAGGCCATGATGGATTCTCCGCTGATTTCACCTTCGGCCTCTTCAAGCTTGACCACACGTTTGCTGCTGTAATAGGCATCTCTGGGAGAGATTATCACATCGGGGTTTTTGAGTATGCTGTTAACCAGGGGAATTTCTTCCTCCCTTTTATATTTTACAGCAATATCCGCCAGGGCATCGACCAGCGCCTTGACAGCCTCCTCTGTATCACCAAGGCTGATAATGGCCATGATGTTATAATAGTCAGCCAGCTCTACCTGAATGTTGTATTCATCACGAAGAATATCGTAGACCTCAAAGCCCGTTAAACCAAGCCTTCTTACATGAACCCCCAGCTTTGATTCATCAAAACCATGAACCCCGGGACTTCCCACCAGCTCGGTACCAAAGGCAAAGACACCCTCAATTTCATTGATTTGATTTCTGGCCCATCTTGAAAGCCTTAGTACCTCCCCTAGAAGTGCCTCGCCTTCCACCACCAGCTGCTTTCTGGCAACGTCAAGGCTGGCCATTAGCAGGTAGGAGCCACTGGTTGTCTGCATTAAATTGAGGTTCTTCTTTACAGTGAAGGGATCAATGATTCCCTCCCTTAAAAGCAGCAGCGAGCTTTGGGTTAGGGAGCCCCCTGTTTTATGGAGGCTGACGGCACTCATATCGGCCCCCAGCTCCAGGGCACTCATTGGAAACTCGTGATGAAAGCCCATATGGGCACCATGGGCCTCGTCTACCAATACCGACATGGCATTACGGTGGGCAATTTTCACAATTTCCTTAATATCCGAGGTGGCACCATAATAGGTTGGGTTAATGATGAAAATTGCCCTGGCATCGGGGTGCCTGCCAATGGCAGACTCTATACTTTCTACCGTAACCCCCATGGCAATACCAAGGTTTTCATTTATTTCAGGCTGTATATAAATTGGTATGGCTCCGCTCAATATAATGGCAGAAATAGCTGATTTATGGGCATTTCGAGGGAGTATGATTTTATCTCCAGGCTGACAGGCACTCATTATCATGGCTTGTACACCAGAGGTGGTGCCATTGACCAGAAAGAACCCATGGTCTGCACCGAAGGCATAGGCAGCCAGCTCCTCGGCCTCCTTAATCACCCCAATGGGATTACAGATGTTATCAAGGCATTTCATTGAATTGACATCCAGCTCCATTACGGTACTGCCTACATAATCGGTAAATTCCCTTAGCCCCCGGCCATGCTTATGCCCCGGTACATCAAAGGGAATTACTTTTCTTTCATGGTACTGCTTCAGGGCTGTAAATAAAGGTGTTTGATTTTGATTTAAACTGAAGGACATGCCACCACCCCTTTCAATATTTTTAAGCGTTGCCGAACAATGTTATTATCAGCAATTTTATTCAAATCATGTCATCAATTAAAAAACTATCCAATAATTTATTAAAAAACATTTTGTATAAAGTTGCAATAGTTTTTTATATTAAATTAGTTTATATTTTACAAAATAAAAAACCCCTGCTTCCTTGTCGCTTAAAAGGCCAGTACTTTACGCATTATTAAGTATACGATCAGTTTACTGTCTTTTCTGCTCCCGAATCCAGGGGTTTTTTGTAAAAATTATAGGCAAAGGCTTTATATTATTTATTCGCCGAAGATTTTAATTAATTCATAAACCATTCTGCCGCTGTTGACCAAATCAACAATATGCAGATGCTCTTCAAGGGTATGGGGCTTCTTTTCCCCGATTCCTAAATTAATGGCTTTAATGCCATTGCCGTTAAATACGTTGGTATCACTTCCGCCTCCAGTGGCACCGGTGTGGGGTTCAATACCCATTCGCTTAAAGGCTTCCATGGCTTTTTGTACGATGGTATCTGAAGGATCAATATTAAAGGCAGGATACATTCTTTCAACATCCATTTCTACTTTACCACCCATTTCAGCAGCAGCTTTTTCAAAGGTTTCCACCATATGGGCCGTTTGCTTGTTGAGCTTTTCTTCATTGATGCTTCGGGCTTCGGCCTTAATTTGAACCTTTGCCGTTACGATGTTGGTAGCTTCTCCACCGCTGATTACACCGACATTGGCAGTGGTTTCTCCATCAATTCTTAACAGGTTCATCCGATCAATAGCCCGGGCGGCAATCATGATGGCGCTAACACCCTCTTCCGGAGCAACCCCTGCATGGGCAGGTTTTCCCAAAATTGTAGCATTGACCTTGTCCTGGGCAGGGCCCGTAATAATAATTTCTCCCGGTGACCCACCGCTGTCCAGTACAAAGCCATAATCCGCCTTAATTTGACTATAATCAAGATTTTTAGCTCCAAAGAGACCCCCCTCTTCCCAAATGCTGAAGACAACCTCAATATCAGAATGGGGTACATTGTTTTCCTTGATTAATCTTAAGCCCTCTAAAACAGCAGCAATACCTGCCTTGTCGTCTCCGCCCAAAATCGTTGTTCCATCACTATAGATAACCTCGTCCTTTATAACAGGTTTAACCCCTTCGCCTGGCTTCACAGTGTCCATATGGCAGCTAAACAGAATCGTAGGCCCGTTTTGGGTACCCTTTAACCTGGCGATAACGTTCCCGGTTTCCCCACCAACGGCCTTGCCGGCATCATCAATCATTACCTCTAAACCAAGGGCCTTTAGCTTTTGAACCAGTACCTCAGCAACCTTTCCTTCTTTTCCCGAATGGCTGTCGATTTGAACCAGCTCTAAAAACTCATTGACAATACGATCACGATTTACCATCAGTACTTCCTCCCTTATGTATTTAATCCTGGTACCATATCAATTTTATTATACCCATTTTATTGGTGTGCTGTCTATGCTGTAGTGTGCTTCTTCCTTTTTTAAAAGGGGTACCGAAGTGCTTCGGTACCCCCAGTAACCAGATTCTATTATAGTTTAATAAAGCTTCCAGGCCCAATTGGTAGCCCCAGCATGAACCATACAACAAATAAGATGGTCCAGCCCAACAGGAATAATAGTGAATAGGGCAGCATGACAGAAATCAGTGTACCAATTCCAGTCTTTTTATCATACTTTTGAGCAAAGGCTACAATCACTGCAAAATAGTTCATCAGCGGTGTAATAATATTGGTGGTTGAGTCACCTATTCTGTAGGCTAACTGCGTAAATTCTGGTGAATAGCCTACCGCCATCAGCATGGGAACAAATACAGGGGCCATAATTGCCCATTTGGCAGAGGCACTTCCGATAAACAGGTTAATAAAGCCCGATACCAAAATAAAGCCGATAAGCATGGGAATACCTGTCATATTGGTGGCCTCTAAGACCTCGGCACCCTTAACAGCTAAAATCGTACCCAAATTACTCCAGTTAAAGTAGCTTACAAACTGGGACGCCACAAAGGCAAGTACCAGATAACCGCCCATTGAAGACATGGCCTTACCCATGAAGCCGGCAATATCCTTATCATTTTTTACAGTTCCCGCAGCGATACCGTAGGCAACCCCGGGAATTAAGAAGGCAGCAGCAATAATTGGTACAATTCCATTCATAAAGGCTGAATCCTTAAGAATTTCTCCTGCTTCACTTCTTAAAATACCGTTAGATGGAATTAGCATAGCTAAAATAATAATAACAAATGCAAGTAAAGATAAACCTGCCCATTTTAACCCCTTAGATTCTGCAGTACTGATTTGCTCTATGTCTACTTCAGAATCCCCTTGATAGCTTCCTAATCTTGGTTCAACAATTTTTTCTGTTACAAAGGTTCCGATTAGGGTAATAACGAAGGTAGAGACAATCATAAAATAAAGGTTGGCTGTAGCTTCTACAGTATAGCCAGGTGAAAACATTTGGGCAGCCTGCTGGCTGATTCCTCCCAATAGCGGGTCAAGGGTACTGATGATCAGGTTGGCGCTAAAGCCCCCTGAAACCCCTGCAAAGGCAGCAGCTAAACCGGCCAGGGGATGACGCTTAAAGCTTAGGAATATCAGTGCGCCTAATGGTACCAATACAACGTAACCGGCATCTGATGCGACATTAGACATAATACCTGCGAATACAACAACTGCTGTAATTAATTGCTTGGGTGTACTTAAAACCAATTTTCTTAAAGCAGCCTGTACTAAACCCGTTCCTTCTGCTACCCCTACCCCCAGCATGGCAACCAGAACTGTTCCCAATGGAGCAAAGGAAGTGAAGTTTGAAACTGCTTTAGAGAAAATATCTCTAATTCCTGCTACTGTCAACAGACTAACAGCTGTTACAGTTGCCATTTCAGTTTCACCAGTGGCTGTGTTGATTCTTTCAAAATTCACAGTTAATCCAGCTCTGGCTGCAATGGCAGAAATAGCGATAACCAGTAAGCTGAAAATGACAAACAGCGTTACTGGATGGGGCAGCTTGTTACCAACAACTTCAATTACATCAAGAAACCTGTTGAAAAAGCCGCGCTTTTTGGATGTTGAAACTTTTACACTCATCCGTCAAACCTCCTTAAAAAATTATAGGACTTCAAAATTCCAGATAAAAAATAAATAAGTCTGTCCTTAATTATAATACGAAATTGTTGAAAAATCAATTTATTTAAATCGATAGATTTTTCGTTAAATTTCGAAAAATAGTCCATGCATTTACATTGTTTTTTTGTTACATTTATTGTTAAAGTATTTAAACGCTCTATGTATTAGTTATATACTCTGACCTTTTAGCGAGCAGGGCATTATAGCCATTTAAAGCCTTAAACAATGTACTTTGTATGCACATTTTCTTAAAATTATTATGTCGGAATTTGCCAAACTGAATATTGAATTTTTTATAATGCAATAGGGAAATGATATACTTTTATAAATTGCGTCAGTTATCATTTCAGTAATATATTTCAAGAAAGGCTACCTATCAATCTTTAAAAGAAAGACTTTATTTGTTCTATATACTACTTTTTTAATGCTTGTTCAGTCAACTTAATTATTATAAAATACTATTTATATATCCTAAAGGAGGAAATCAAAATGTCTAATACCGTTATTGAGGAGGCTAGGCGATGCCTCAATTGTAAAATCCCACAATGCCGGAAAAAGTGCCCAATTAGTACAGATATTCCTGGATTTATTCAATTGCTTTTACAGGGTGAAATTCAGCAGGCCGGTGAAAATATTTTTAAGAACAATCCCCTTTCAGTCATTTGCTCCATTGTTTGCCCCCACGAGGCCCAATGTGAAAGCGGCTGTATTCTAGGTCGAAAGGGGAACCCTGTTAAAATCGGTACCATTGAAAATTATATTTCCGATTATTATCTAAACTTTACGTCCCGAGCCCCTGCCCTAAGAGTCTCTGGAAGAATTGCCATTATTGGTTCCGGCCCCTCGGGCCTGGCGGCGGCCTTTATTTTAGCTCAGAAGGGCTACAATATAACATTGTTTGAAGCCCAAGACCGAATTGGCGGCTTTTTAAGATACGGTATTCCTGAATTCAGACTTCCCAATAAAATTATCGATACCCTTGAGCAAAGACTGAAGGAGCTGGGGGTAAAAATTCGCCCCAATACCTTAATTGGGCCTGTCATTACCATAGATACCCTGTTTAATGATGGCTATGATGCCATTTTCATCGCCACGGGTGTATGGGAACCCAACACCCTTGGTATTAAGGGTGAGAGCCTGGGACATGTTCATTATGCCGTTTCATATCTTAAAAACCCTGATGTTTATGATCTTGGGGAACGTTTGGTGGTGGTAGGCGGGGGTAATACCGCCATGGATGCGGCGAGGACGGCCATCAGGAAGGGAACACGAAATGTGGTCATTGCCTATCGCCGTGAGCTTCAACAGATGCCGGCAAATCAACTGGAAATAGAGATGGCCCAAATGGACGGAGTAAAATTTGAATTTTTAACCAGCCCCTTGGAAATAGTAGATGACGGTATGAAGTGTATTCGTAATCAGGTGGTCGATGGAAGGCTGATTCCCGTTGAAGGCAGCGAATTTCTTATGGAAGCTGATTCTATTATCATTGCTGTCAGTCAAGGCCCCCGGACTAATATTGTTAAAAACACCAACGGCATTGAAACTGACGAAAGGGGTCTTGTCATGGTGGATGAAAGGGGAATGACTTCCCGGGAAGGGGTTTTTGCCTCGGGAGATGTGGTAACCGGTGCCAAAACCGTTGTTCTGGCTGTTCAAAAATCCAAGATTGCCTGTGAGAGCATTGAAGCCTTTATCAGGGAAAAACAGAATTAGAAAGACGATTTAAGACGTCTTGAAGTGAAGGGAATATTTCATGTCATTTTAGGCAGACTATTGATGATAAACTTGCCGTCGCTAGGAGGTCTTCTATGTATGTTGTCTATTACGGAAGCAACAGCAACATTTTACCTGCCATTGCTGCAGCCCTTCACTTAAACCGACTGACAATTCCTTTTGATGCTACAACAGATAATTTCAACACTCATTTTGAGGTAATGAATTGCGCCCGGGGAAGATTGGTCTTTTTAGGGAAGGATCAGGAAAACCATCAGATTTATGTACTCAATACCGTATCGTCGGCACCAATTATTATACCAGCCTTAGCCTCAGTATTTGAAATGCTTGGGGTTGATGAATCACTTCTGTGCCTTGCCAATACAACTGAAATTACCAATTTCTGCTTAACCCTGGCCTCTTGGTTTTTTCGCCTTGGCCTTCAAAAACTTCCCCACCGGCTTGTTTTGCTTGGACTAAAAAAGGAAAAAGAGAAAATTAAAACATTCGTTCATAGGATCAAAGCATCATTATGATGTTGATAAATTAAAGGCCAGAATCTTCTCTGGCCTTTCTGCCCTTTATTCAGTTTAATAATAGGGCAGTATCCCCCCTCCATAATAGCCATATCTTCTACGCCTGCGACTCAATAGCTCTCTGATTATTAGAATAGTGATCAGATCTCTAAAGATACCCCTTTGCAGCCCACTGGCTTCTCCTGCCTCCATCTGATATATTTGATCCACCATTTCTTCCACCATGGCGGGATCAACATAGGGATGCATTCTTGGATTTGTGGGCACATCGGCATGATGGCATATTTCCTGAACCTTTGGATAAATTCTTCTGTAACAGTCAGGATACATATCCATCAATCTTCGACTATCCTCATAATAGTCCATGTACATTCCAGGCATACCGTGCATACCTGGTGAGCCGTGATAGGGATATGGACTTGGACATTGATACATTGCTTTCCCTCCTTTCCTTCTATCTTTATTGTATGTTTTCATAACTGTTATGCCACTAATTTCACTCATTTATGGGGTTTTTTTTCATATACTTAATTAAACATGCAATGAAGGGAGGAATGGATATTGACCTTTGCTCAAAATCTACTGTTTAACTTTTTTATTGCTCTTGGTGTCATGCTGGGGGGATGTATTTTTGGGGGAGTGGCGGCTACAATCAACGGGCAGCCACCCATTAAAACTATGATTGAACTATGCGATAAAATTAAAATATGGGCAACCGTTGTGGCCCTGGGAGGAACCTTTCCCTCCTTTAAGCTGCTTGAAACCGGGATTTTTAACGGCGAACTGAAGAGCCTGCTGAAGCAGCTTTTTTATATTTTAAGTGCCCTTTCGGGAGCACAGCTGGGTCATCAGCTGATCAATTATTTAGAGAGCAGGGTTGGATTATGAAGGAAAAGGGCTTTTTTTTCGCTGTCTTTCTACTGGGCTTTTTCTTTGGGCTGGCCTTTATGATGCTTCTAAATATGAATACCCTGGAACGATTATATCGAACCCAGAACCAGTTAACCAACCAGCTGGCCGATCGGGAAATTAAACTGGAAAAATTGAGTGAAAGCCTTGCCAAGGAGCAGGCTGCTATTATTAAGGATCTAAAGCTAACCATTGAATTTGACGGCAATCATTTAATTCAGGAGGAAATTGAAAAAACAGCCAGATTCTATCTGGTCGACCTGGTGGGCAAGGAAATTTCAGATATTGATGGAGAGTTGCTCTATAAAATATTGGATAAAAGAATTATTGAAGTAGCCGATAAGCGGATAAAAATTCAGGTTAAGTACATTATTGTCCACGAGACGATTGATATTGGTTTATCGGCTAAGCCAGTGGAATAATAGACTAAATTAGGATATATATTTATAGTATCAATTACTAAGGGGTGGAATCATGCATATTTATGTTATTAGAAAAAGAAGCTTATATATTGCAGCGCTGGTTATTGTCACCATCATTATTGGACTACTCATTCTTTATGGCCTTAAAAGGGATCGAACCGTCAGCAATATTCAATTGAAGTATTCCTACCAAAGATTGCTGCCCGAGGAAGCCCACAGTCTCATACAAAATAATCCAAATGTTGTCATACTGGATGTTCGTTCCGTCAAGGAATTTGAAAAGGGTCATATTAACAATGCAACAGCCCTGCCTTTAAAGGAGCTGAGGGGAGAAATCCATAGCCTTGATCGGGAAAAGGCCTATGTACTCTATTGCGAAAATGGAAAAGACAGCTTGAAGGCCTCTAAGCTCATGGCCGAATCTGGATTTCCCAGGGTTTATACCATTACAGGGGGGTATGAGGATTGGCCCTTTGAAATTACTAAGGACTATTAATTAGAATCGACATAAAACAAAGTCTTCCTTTAAAGATTATAGGTAGATATATTAGAGAAATGATATTTGTTCCACAATTTATAAAGGTGTATCTTCTCCTATGTATATAAAAAGCCTCCCTAATTAAGAGAGGCCTTTTCATTTTCATTTTACATCCAGGGGCTTTGTTTCCTTAAGGGGATTAGCAGCTTTACCAGTCTTGGGATCAATATGCATCAGCCAATAGCCAAAGCCCTCGCTGACATTTGAACCACTTTTACAGGGATGCCAATAGGTAAAGCCTGTTTTCCCACCATAGGGCTGTTCTCTGGATAATCTTCTTCCCGGAATTCCATATACATAATAGATGGCGTTGTTTTGTTTGTCATATTGAATACCAAATAAATAGTGCTGATAAGGATAGATCTGCCGATGATATTCTGAAGGATACTGATAGGGATAATACTGGCTTGTGGGCCTTAACCCGTCTATATAGGCTACAAAGGGCATATGGGAACGATAGAGGGTCTGATAATTATAATAAATATGCCACCATTGATAGCCCTCTCCCAATCCTTCAAAGGGTGCAACCTTGGGAAACATCTTCAGCGTACTTTCCACATAGGCCTGCATTGCCTTCGTCATATTTCCTTCATTCAGCAGGTAGCTGTTTTCCTGAGACTCTGCGGCCTGCTGAGCCGATTGAAGCTCCTCGATGGATCGACCGGCTCCATGGCCCCCATGGGGCGGCTCCTGAATTTTTATAATACGCTGCTGCTTCTTGTCTGCCACTGAAGCAGTTGGTTTATTCAATGGAGCCTGAGCCTGAATAATTGGTTCCGGCTCTGTTTCTTCCATTGAAGTGACTTCCTCTATCACTTCCTTGGCCACCGGCAATTCCTCCTGGATTTCTTCCATAGGCGGCTCTGCTTCCACAGCTACACTGCTGGCCATTAAATCGTCGCTTTCCTCAAAGCTGTATTGGCTTCTGGGGCCTTCTTCCGGGCCGCCATCACTTGGTTTTACAGCTTCAACGGCTGGCTCTGCTGCTTCTATTTTCCGTTCTACAGCTGTAAGCCCTTCTTCTGCCCTTGGTTCTGCAACTGCAATCTTTTCTTCCTCTTTCATTTTTTCAGGCTGAACAATACCATAGAGCTTTCTTTCCACTATCCTTCTCCAGGAATTTGTGCCCTTTTCTATGTAGCCCACTAACGGTGCTGTTAAGGCCTTTCTTTGCTCGAAGGACTCTGCCAGTAACAGCAGTAAATTGAATTCCTCTATGGATTCCTTTGTGCCCTTTACATTTTCTCCACTGAATTCCCAGGTTACCTCACCTTTGCCACTGCTGTCCACTTCCATGGGACCAATATCCACAATAGTCGGATTATCCTTATTGCTATTGACAAGATACCAGCGATACCTCATTCTATTTTCATGTATTCCTCTGAGATTTTGGCAGTGGAGCATCATAATTCCCTTACCGTTACTAATCTCTACCTTCGCATAACCCTTGGGTGTTTGGCTTCTTGATATCTCAAAGCCTGTATCCTCATTCTCCAATATAACAAAGTACCTTTTATATCTTCTTTGCATGTTTTCCCCCCTTATATCAATTAGATTTTCCCTGTAAAAATTGTTCTGTATCATTATATGTATTGACCTTGAAATTGTTTACAGTTAGTTTTACTAAAGATGGCCTATAAAGCTATCTAAGATGCTCAAAGCAAGCCACCCAGTCAATTAGGGAAAAAACAAGCAAGTTAGAACAATCAAAGTGCATTTTCATAATGCTTGCAGGATAGCCTTAACTTATAAATTAAAAAATAAGGATATAAGCAAATAATATTATTTACCTATATCCTTATCCTATCGCTGCTAACCCCTATATAAATACGATTTACAGGTACAGCTTAATATAACAGTGTGGCTATAATCGTGTTTTACTTAATTGATTGGCCAAAGCAGCAAACTCTTCCAGAGAAAGGGTTTCGCCCCTTCTTTTTTCATCTATGCCTGTGGCAGCCAATACCTGCCTGACCAATTCCTTATTCAAATTAAGGTGCCCTGTGCTTAAGGCATTTAACAGGGTTTTTCGTCGTTTCCCAAAGGCATCCTTTACCAGTGCAAAATAGAGCCCTTCGTCTTGCACCTCTACCCGTGGTCTTTCCAGGAGGGTTAGCTTGATAACGCTGGAATCAACGCTGGGCTGGGGAATAAATACCGACGGCGGAACCACCGCCACCCTTTCTGTATCGCAATAATATTGAACTGCAATGGAAAGAGTGCCATATTCCTTTGTACTGGGCTTTGCCGCCATTCTTTCGGCCACCTCTTTTTGAATCATAATGGTGATGGAATCAACCGGTATCTTTTCCTCCAAAAACCGCATGATAATGGGAGTGGTAATGTAATAGGGCAGGTTCCCCACTACCTTTACTTTTTTCCCTGAAGCATGCTGCTTTAATAGGTTATTGATATCAACCTTTAAAATATCTTCATGGATTACCTTCACATTGGAATATTCCCTTAAATTTTCCTCTAAGATGGGAATCAGCTTTTGATCAACCTCCACCGCCACGACCTTGAAAGCTGCTTCAGCCAGGCCCTGGGTCAGGCTGCCAATACCGGGCCCCACTTCAATAACAGTATCTTCAGATGTGATTCCTGCCCCACCAACGATTTTTTCGATGATATTATAATCAATCAAAAAGTTTTGTCCTAATCCCTTAGAAAAATAAAATCCATGCTTTGCCACAATTTCCTTGGTTCTTTTGGGGGATGCAATTCTCTCCATAGGGCACCTCTACTCCTCTATTTTTTTCAGCGCTTCAGCAAATTCCTGTCGGGTTACACCGTAATGATTCAAACGGTTTAAAAACTGCTTTCCATTTCCGTAGCCAATTCCCAGCTCACGACCTAAGGCGCTTCTTTTATCTGCAGAATAATTTGTGCCAATTAATCCATACTCTATTAAATCAGCCTGGGTGAATTCCATTCTCTTAGTAACGACTTCGCTTCGAACCTTCTCCAGCGCCGCCATAATACTTTGGGGAGAAGCATTTTCAATCCCTATATCACCGTTTTTGGTTGCTTCTTCCCTTGGCAGAAAGGCATGCTTGCAGCCCGGCACCTGACTGGCAATGGTCTTTCTAATTTTTTCTCCTGCAAAATCGGGGTCAGTAAAAATAATAACGCCTCTTTTTTTAGCAGCGGTCTTAATTCTTTCAATAACCGAGGGGGGTAATGCAAAGCCTCCGGTTATGATCATTTCTGCCTCTACGGCACGTTTAACTGCCGAAACATCATCCTTGCCCTCTACTACAATAATTTCCTTAATCATATTTTCTCCCTTGGTTTATATCTTTCTATTATTTTGATTTTTATTTATATTGACAGAAACAATTTTTAAAGCCTTACGTCAAAACTAATATGACGAAGATCCAATTATTATCATATTACACCCCTGGTCTTTTTGTAAAGGGAAAACCCCTGTATTCCCGAAGTAGGGATAACCAGCCCTTACGTCTTTTTAACGTCGGGCTGATCTTCCTGCTCCTTAAATTCAGGGGTTGCTAATGGGCTGACGGGTTTAATGCTATGATTTATTCCAAAACATATACCCGTAATTTTTTTCTTCCAAATCGCAATGCTTCGCTGCGACTTTCGTAATAAATATCGATTTTATTGCCCTTTATGGCGCCTCCTGTATCCTCTGCTACAGCATAGCCATAGCTAACCTTGCCATCAAGGGATTCAATGTACAGCTTGCTGCCAAGGGGGATGACCTTTGGGTCTACAGCCACCACTCCGGGTCTAACCTGGGTTCCAGTACTGGTTATTCCATAGTATGGGTCTCCTGGATTTTTCCCTGTACTGGCATACCCGGCATCATAGGCTGTTGCCTCTACGGTCAAAACCCTTTTATACCGGCTCACCTCTCCCCGGGAGGTAATTAAATAATTTAAAGTTCCTTTTTCGATTATTTCATTCACTGCTTCCTGATGAATTACCTCGTCAACCACCTCACGGGCTACTTCTACCCCATCTTCAAAGGTGATTTTTGAGATAACCTCCTTTTCGCCATTCTTCCCTTCCTGAACCACCTTGGTGATGCCATGCTCCAGCTGCTCATTATATTTAACCAAGGTTTGATAGGGAATTTCCTGTTCTTCCTCAACAACTTCTTCCTCTACCCTTGTCACTCGAACAACGTCACCCCTTTGAAGGGGAGCCTCAAGGGCCGGCTCTACTCTGTCATGGTCATTTAAAACGATATCCATACTTTTAAGAAGGGCTTCAACGGTAGATTCGGCTGTTTTAACGTTTTTTTCCTCTCCCTCTACCACCAGCTGAATTTCAAAGGCTCGATGGATCACAATACGGGTTCCGTCTTCTACCCGTTCATGCAGCTGAGGGATTACCTTATCCGCTTCGTTAACCTCTATACCCTGTTGCTTTAATATGTTTCCTACTGTATTGGAAAAGGTTTTAATTTCAACTTCCTGTCCATCATGGGCGATTACGATGGTTTTGTTAACACTCATAATACTAAAGCCCACTAGCAGACAGACCAACGTAAGCGCCACAATTAAGATTTTTTTATCTAAAAATCTTAAATTGCTTAGTTTACTATACATTATTTTTCCTCCTATTCTCGTTACAAACAAAATTAATCCATTTTGTCGATTCCCATGGGAAATAATTGACCCAAAATTAAATTTAACTTCCCAGGTGTCATAAGAAAGGAACTTCATTTTTAATATTTTATCTGATAAAATTATTTTGTCAACTTTTTTGGATATTTATGGTATTTCTATCTTTTGGAAGACCCTTTTTTATCATTGCCATATATTACATATTATATTCTTCATCAAACAAATTACCTTTTAGTTTTTTTCAAGCCTGAACCAGACACGTTCATTCAAGGCTACTGATTTAAATAAGTTAAAATATGAATAATCTCAATATTGAGTTATATTAACTTTATGTAATGTCTACATTGGCAATAAAAATGGGCCCTGTTTTTTCAAGGCCCAACCTATTAAATAAAGTCAACAATTTCAATACTGTTGTTTTCTAATGTATTTAAATCTAAAATCCTTCCATCTTCCAGCTTTACCATTGGCCGATACACACATTGCCTGAAAATAAAAATTATTTCGCCGATTCGACCATCATTCAGCCTTACCCTTTGTCCAATAAAGCAATTCCCTATACGATTTAAAAATATATACAATATCTTTGGGTCCAGCTTTCCTTTATACTCTGTCTCAAGCACCTTAATGGCTTCAAAGGGAGAGAGCTTGCTTCGATAGGGTCTGTCTGATGTCAGCGCATTATAAACATCAGCTACAGCAACAATTCGAGCCAATAAAGGAATTTTATTTTCCTTCAAACCCATGGGATAACCACTGCCGTCAACCCGTTCATGATGAAACAGAACTATTTTTTTAACATCCTCATCAATAAATTCATATGACTTAATTAGCTCGTGGCTATAGATAACATGCTTCTGACATTCCAGTCTTTCATCATGGGTAAGGGTTTCCTTTTTATTTAACAGCTCCTGGGGGAGCTTCATTTTACCTATGTCAATCAGCATAGCCCCCAGGGTCAATTGCTGAAGCTGATCCTGGCTTAGCTCCAACCACTTTCCCAGGGCATAGCTAATAATGGTAACGTTTTGACTATGGGCATAGGTAATATCATCTAATCCCTTCAGCTTTTCAATCAGTTGGAATACATTCATATTGGTATTAAAAACCTTGAGGGTTTTTTGAATACTATCTTTAATGGCAGATTGATTAATGGCCTCGCCCTTTACGATTTTATCAAAATCTCCTTGAAGCTTTTTTTGTACCGTCTGGAGCTCTGCTCTGGCTTCGGTCACCATATTTTGGTGCTGTATTTTCTCAGCCTTCCCTTTTGTTTCTATGGCAGTATTTTTACTCTTTGAGGAAAAATGATGTACTTCTTTATCTTTAATTTTGACCTGTAAAATATGATGCTGCTCTAAAAGATGCTGTACCCGATCTAAATCCTCAATTACTGTTCCTGCCGGAATTAAAACATTGCCATAGGCATTAATAATATCTTCTTTAAAGGCCATTCCAGGTTGTAGTGACGATGTATATACTTCTTTGTAATTTGACTGTGCAGTCCCTGCCATTCCCATTCCCTCCCATAATTAAAAACCTATCTGCCGACAGATTAACATACCTTCAATATTATTGTCGGAATATTTTTGTTTTTTGTTAATGGGATTTTACATATTATTATAGCTTTTTTTATTAAGATTCCATGGGAATGAGCTTATCTACAGGAATTTGAATACTCCAGGGAGGAGTTAGGTTCTTCATTAATTTCCACTGTTCCCTTTCCAGCTCCCAATCAATGGTCGAAGCCTGATCTTCATTGCACCCTTCCGAAAGGATTACTCCCTTAACAACAACAGAGTAAGGAGCTTCAATAACCTTTTTGGGCATCAATTGAAATACATTTTTCCCAGGGCCTTCGGCAAGGATAATCTGATTACTGCGTATGCCGATATGGTCCTTTGAATATAGCCCCTTTTCCATTTCCAAATTGCAGCCCCAATCCAATGCCTTAACCAGTTGATTGCCTGCTTCAATGGCCCGGGAAATATTAGTGAAGCCCACCAGCCTTGCCGCCGCCAGGGTAGGGGGCCTCTGGAAAATTTCATCTCGCCTGCCCGATGCCGCAATACTGCCCTGATCCATGATAATCAACTCTTTACAGATCCGATAGGCCTCGTCCATATTATGTGACACATAAAGGGCAACCCCATGAAATTTTTCCAGCACAGTCAGCAATTGATCCTCCATTTGTCTCCTGAGATGATTGTCCAGTGCAGAAAAGGGCTCATCCAACAGCAGCACCTGGGGCTCAATGGCCAGGGCCCTGGCCAGAGCCACCCGCTGCTGCTGACCGCCCGACAATTCCCGGGGATAGCGTTTATCTAACCCTTCCAGCTGCATCATGGCCAGCATTTCAGCCACCCTTTTCCTTCTTTCAAGGGGTTCCAATCCATCTAGGGGGAAGCTGATATTCTCTAACACATTCATATGGGGAAACAGTGCGTAATTCTGAAACAGCATACCGATTCTTCTTTTTCTGGCCGGGAGACATACACCGGCTTCGGAATCATATAAGACATGATCGTTCAATGTAATTTTTCCCCTGGTGGGCCTTTCAAGGCCTGCAATACATCTAAGGGTCATGCTCTTTCCTGAACCGGAGGCCCCTAATATGCCCTTGGTCTCATTTAACACTCGAAATGAGGTTTTTAAACGAAAGTCCCCTAAATCCTTTTCAATATCTACCGCTAGTTCCATGGTCTGTCCCCCTTCACTAAAATCTTCCTACAATTATTTTTTATTTTACAGGATAGCCCCCCTTGACAATATACCGCCGCTGGTGTTCTGTCCAATAATTCATTAGAATTATTACAATAAAGGAAATTAGTACAATTACCAGAACCCATAGCAGAGCTTTGTCCATTTCACCACCCTGGGCAGCAAAAAAAATCGCCACGGGGATGGTCTGGGTTCTGCCGGGAATGTTTCCTGCTATCATCAGAGTAGCCCCAAATTCACCCAGGGCCCGGGCAAAGGACAGCACTGTGGCGGCCGCAACACCGGGCCATGCCAGGGGCATGATAATTTTCCAGAAAATACGCCATTCCGAAACACCCAATGTTCTGGCGGCATTTACGAGATTATCATCAACCTGTTCAAAGGCCGCCCTGGTGGTTTTGTACATCAGCGGAAAAGCAACCACCGAGGCGGAAATAACGGTGGCTGTCCAGGTAAAAATAATGGTGGTGCCCATTTTAGCCAGAAGCCTGCCGACCGGGCCGTATCTTCCAAAAATAAGCAGTAAAAAGAAGCCCACCACCGTAGGGGGTAAAACCAGGGGAAGGTTAAACAGGCCATCGACCAGACCCTTTAGGGGCCCATGATAGTTACTCATCTGCCTGGCAGCTATGATCCCTGTAAAAAATGTAATAATTGTGGCACACAATGCTGTCCTTAGGGATATCCACAAGGGTGTCATATCCATTTTTCATTCCCCCTATTTTTTAACAATGTTTAATCTAATTTACCATGGAAAATCCGTACTTTTCAAATATAGCGCCAGCCTCGTCACCCTTTAGAAACGCAAGAAAAGCTATGGCCTCCTCTTGCCTTTTACTGTCCTTTATCACTGCCGCAGGATAAATAACAGGCTGATGGGAATTGGCAGGGGCCTCTGCCACCACCACAATCTTATCTGAAATTTGGGCATCGGTGGCATAGACCACCCCTACATCGGCATTGCCGGTTTCTACCCAGGCAAGGACCTCTCGTACATTTTTTGCATAGACCACCTTAGGGGCAACGACATCCTTAATGCCTAAATAGTTGATAATTTCTTCGGTATATTGGCCCACAGGGACACTGGAGGGTTCACCAAAGGCAATGGCTTTGACATCCTCACCTGCTAAATCTTGAAAATCCGAGACAGTATCTTGATCTTTAGGAGCAATTAATACTACCTTGTTTTCCAGCAGCTCTGTAATCGTGTCATCCAGCAGCAGGCCCTTTTCCTGCAAGGTATTCATCTGTTTCAAAGCCGCCGAAAGAAAGACATCTACCGGTGCCCCCTGCTCAATTTGCTGCTGTAGGGTGCCTGAGCTGTCAAAGGTGAAGGTCAGGGTGATTTCTGGGGCCACCTTTTTATAAATTTCCTGAAGCTCTCCCATTACATCCTTTAGGCTGGCGGCCGCTGAAATCGTCAGTTCCACCGGTTCACCAGACTGATCAGAATTTTTCCCATGGCCCTCTGTATTCGTTGCAGGGTTTTGGCACCCTACAGCCAAGACCAGCACAACAGCCAGCATGACCATTAAAAATAAAGTTTGTTTTTTCATATAATTGCCTCCTTTGTATAAAATAATTACAAAACATATCAAAACATATCAAAACATAACAAAATTATTTCAAAAACAAATAATTATGTACTGTTATGTATTGTTTTGTTATTATATGTCACCATTATAAGGGATGAAATCATATCTGACAATCCTTTTTATTTTTTCGGGGCTCTCTTTCTTGTCCAATGAAGTAAAAGTTGTTATAGTAAAAGAACAGAGTTAATCATTGAAAGGAAGGTGATATCAATGAAGGATAACACCCCTTTGACCCCCCAGGAGGTGGCGGAGGCCTTAAGAATCACTAAGAACACTGTTTATGAGCTGATAAAACGTGGGGAATTGGCAGGCTATAAGGTGGGAAAAAAGATTCGAGTAGATTATCATGCGGTGGAGGCCTACAAAAATAAGACAAAGGTTCAGCCAGAGGAATTGGCTCCGGCGGCTACCCCTGCCCCAAGGGATATTGAAAATAATTCATTGGTGATTTGTGGTCAAGACCTGCTTCTTGATATTTTGTCCCGTTACTTGGAACAGCATCCCAATGGAGTCAGAACACTTCGTTCCTTTGTCGGAAGCTATAACGGTTTATTTAACCTCTACCAGGGGTCTGTTCAGGCCACTGCTGCCCATCTTTGGGATGGGGATACAGACCAGTACAATACCCCCTATGTTAGAAGGCTTCTGCCGGGCATACCGGCCCTTTTAATTCGACTCTGTAGCCGAATACAGGGCTTTTATGTACCAAAGGGAAATCCCAAGGGAATTAAGGGTTGGGAGGACTTAAAAAGAAGGGATTTAACCATGGTCAATCGTGAAAAGGGAAGCGGTACCCGAATTTTATTAGACGAGCATTTACGCCTGCTTGGCCTTTCGCCAGGTGAAGGCTATCATCGGGAATATTTGTCTCACTTGGCGGTGGCCAGTGCCGTTTCAAGGGGCGAAGCCGATTGGGGCCTGGGAAATGAAAAAACTGCCTCTCAAATCGACGATATTGAATTTATTCCCCTGCAGCTGGAACACTATGACTTGGTCATCAAAAAGGAATGTAAGGAAATGGCCCCCTATCAGGCAATCCTTGAAATCGTATCTTCAGCCCATTTTAAAAATGAACTCCTGGGAATAGGAGGCTATGACCTATCGGAAACAGGGAAAATTGTTTCAGAAACCTAATTAAATACCGCTCAACAAAATAAGGCCTGTCCCATAAATGGGGACAGGCCTCTCTTTATTTACTTGATACCAAATAGCTTCTTGGCATTGAGGGTGGTCTGCTTAGCCACCTCCTCCAGGGAAATTCCCTTGGCCGCTGCGATGGTTTCAGCCACCTGCCTGACATAGGCAGGCTCGTTTCGCTTTCCTCTAAAGGGAACAGGTGCCAGGTAAGGGCTATCGGTCTCAACCAAAAGCCACTCTAAAGGAATTTCCTTTGCCACCTGATGGGTCTTCTTTGCATTTTTAAAAGTAACAGGCCCTGCTAGGGAAATATAAATTCCCTTTTTGATATATTCCCTTGCCAGCTCTACGCTTCCTGAGTAGCAATGCATTACACAGCCTAGAGCCCCTGCATTATATTTTGATAAAAGGTCAAATACCTCCTGGTGGGCATCTCTGTCGTGGATAATAATGGGCAGCTTAACCGCTTGGGCCAATTGTATTTGCCTTTCAAACCACCTACGCTGCACATCCCTTGGAGAATGATCATAATAATAATCCAGGCCAATTTCGCCAATGGCCACCACCTTTTCTTTTTGACAAAGTGATCGCAGCACCTCGAGGGTATCTTCATCCATTTCCTTTACATCATGGGGGTGTACCCCTACGGCACTATAGACCATTTCATATTTTTCTGCCAAATTAACAGCCTTGACCGAAGTAGCTAGATCAGCACCCGGATTTAAAATATAGGATACCCCGGCTTCCTTCGCCCTGGCAATCAGCTCTTCTCGGTCTTGATCGAAGCGTGAATCATCTATATGGGCATGACTATCAAACAACATTATTCTTCCCCCTTAGCTGATCAGGGTGCCACTGGCAATTTCGCCATCGAGGCTTCCCAACACAAGCTTTTTATTGTCAGAGGCGGCTAATATCATTCCCTGGGATTCAATCCCCCTTAGCTTGACAGGCTTCAAATTAGCCACCAAAATAACCGATTTTCCTACCAAATCAGCCGGCTGATAGTCCTTGGCAATACCTGAAACCACCTGCCTGGTTTCATTCCCCACCTGTAGCTTCAGCACCAGGAGCTTATCGGCCTTGGGGTGCTTTTCGGCCTCCAGAACCTTGGCAACCCTCAGCTCTACCTTGTCAAAATCCTCAATAGTGATCATTTCCTTTGGCTCGACCTTTACCTCTTCCTCAACCCTTTGTTCTTCCCCTTCCATTTCATCCTTAATCTCTTGAAGCTTTTTATCAATATCGATTCGACCAAATAGAATTTCTGGATTTCCTACCTTATCATTTACCTTGATGCCATTGAATTCAGAGAGGGAATCCCAGCCAGTTACAGTGGTATTGAGCTGCTTAAAAATAGCTTCTGCCGTATCGGGTAAAAAGGAGTGCAGCATAACAGCAGAAAATCTGATGGATTCCAGCAAATTGTACAGTACTGTAGCCAGTCGGCCCCTTTGGTTAGGGTCTTTTCCTAATATCCAGGGGGTTGTTTCATCAATGTATTTGTTACTTCTTCTTAATAGGGTAAATACTTCACCAATTGCGTCGGACACCCTTAATTGGCTCATCTTGTCTTCTACCTTTTTGGGGGTTTCAAGGGCCAGCCTAATTAATTCGTCATCTAATGAATCCTTTACCTTTGGCCCCTCTATTACCCCATCGAAGTACTTATTGACCATTGTAACGGTTCGATTGACAAGGTTACCTAAGACATTTGCCAGATCGGAATTGATTCTTTCCATCACCAGCTCCCACGTAATGGTGCCGTCCTGTGCAAAGGGCATTTCGTGCAGGGAGTAGTATCTAACTCCGTCAACGCCAAAATGTCTTGCTAAATCATCTGCATAGATGAGATTCCCCTTTGACTTACTCATCTTTCCTTCTCCAGTTATCATCCAAGGATGGCCAAATACCTGTTTAGGAAGGGGCTCACCAAGGGCCATCAGCATGATGGGCCAATAGATTGTATGGAATCTTAATATATCCTTGCCGATTAAATGCAGATCAGCAGGCCAATATCGATTGTATCTTTCTCCATGGTTGCCGTCGACATCATAGCCTAAACCAGTAATATAATTGGACAGGGCGTCAATCCAAACATAGACCACATGCTTTTCATCAAAGGAAACAGGAATCCCCCATTTAAAGGAGGTTCTGGATACACAAAGATCCTGAAGTCCCGGCTTTAAGAAATTATTAATCATCTCATTTTTTCTTGACTCAGGCTGGATAAAATCAGGATTTTCTTCAATATATTTTACCAATCGATCTTGATATTTGCTAAGTCGTAAAAAGTAAGCCTCTTCTTTGGTAGTGGTAACAGGTCTGCCGCAATCGGGACAATTGTTGTTGACCAATTGAGATTCTGTCCAGAAGGATTCACAGGGAGTACAGTATAGACCTTCATATTCTCCCTTGTAGATATCCCCCTGATCATATAATTTTTTGAAAATTTTCTGTACCTGTTCCTCATGATCTTTATCCGTAGTCCTCATGAACTTGTCGTAGCTAGTATTCATGCTGTCCCATATCTTCTTGATTTCACCTGCTACGCCATCCACAAATTCCTTAGGTGTTTTTGCTGCTTCTTTTGCTTTTTGTTCAATTTTTTGACCATGCTCATCGGTGCCAGTCATGAAAAATACGTCATATCCCTGCTGTCTTTTAAACCTTGCTATGGCATCTGCCAGGATAATTTCATAGGTATTGCCTATATGAGGCTTTCCAGAAGTATAAGCAATTGCGGTCGTGATGTAATATTTCCCTTTGCTCATTTTTTTCCTCCTTAAAATTTTTCTTTTTAAAAACAAAAAAACCCCGTCCCCAAAAGGGACGAGGGAATCCTCGTGTTACCACCCTGATTTTTTATTGCCTCGCAGCAATAAACTCACTAGGTAAAAATTGAATGTTTCACCTTGCCCGGTTAACGGGGGCAAATCCGTTGTCACCTAAGGAAAATTCCCTCAATGACAAAGTTCTGGGGCCATCTTCAATAAACTAATAACGGTGCCGGCTTTCACCTTACCCGGCTCTCTTTAACCGCCTTCATTTATCTACTCTTCCCATCATTACTGCTGATATTATAAAAGGTTAATTTACCAAGAGGCTTTAGCCCTTGGTATGTAAAATTATTGATTATTATTACACTATAATATATTAAAATATACATACTTTGTCAATAGTCCATAATAATTTTCCTATGTATTAGGGCAAAGTCTTACTTTACAAGATTTAAAGAACAACTTCATTGAAATCTCGCTTTTCAACGGGTGACTCAGCCTAGCCAAAAAATATTTGTACCAGTACTACCGAGGCAATCACTGCGGCAAAATGAGATATAAGGGCTGCCATAACGGTATGCCTTGATTTTGAAATTCCTATGGCACCAAAATAAACGGCCATGGTAAAAAATATGGTTTCGGCAGAGCCCATCATGGTGGCAGCCACCCGGCCAATAAAAGAATCTGCCCCGTAGCTTTCTATTAAATCCTTTAAAATACCAAGGGAACCACTGCCTGAAAAGGGTCTCATTAAGGCAAGGGGCAGTACCTCGCCGGGAATTCCCAGGGGTTTTACAAGGGGTGTCATGATGGCCACCAAAAGCTCCATAGCCCCAGATTTTCTCAACAACCCGATGGCTAAAAAGATAGCAATCAAATTGGGCATGATCCGTACAACGGTTTTAAAGCCCTCTGCTGCCCCCTCTACAAAGGCATCATATAGCTTTACACCCTTAATTAGACCATGAATCAAAATACATGACATCATGAAGGGAATCGCCAAAATGGAAATAATCTGAAACAGCTTCATGGGCCTTCTCTCCCCTCTAATATTTTACAGGCTAAAACCCCCACCAGGGTCGATACCATGGAGGCCAGCAGGGAGGTAATTATAATTTCTGAAGGTTGGCTTGAGCCCCCATCGGCCCGGAGCTTTAAGACCGTCAGGGGAATCAGCTGTATTGAAGACATATTAATGACCAGAAACATGCACATGGCATTGGTAGCCCGTTGTTTTTGTGTATTAAGACCTTGCAGCTCTTCCATGGCCTTTAGCCCCAGGGCCGTTGCAGAGTTCCCTGCCCCAAACATATTGGCTACTAAATTCATCATGATGGCGCTTATTGCAGGATGATTCGCCGGAATACCGGGGAAAAGAAGGGATGTGACGGGCCTCATCAGTCGGGCAAAGCTGTTGATTAACCCCGATTTTTTGGCAATGTTCATTAGGCCAAGCCATACCGACATAATTCCCGTTAATCCAATGGCAAAGACGACAGCCTCTTGAACGTCCAGCAGCAGTACCTCATTGACAATTTCTGTTTTCCCAGTTATAATAGCCGTCAATATTCCGAAGAATATCATGATAAACCAAATTATATTCATTCTCAGCCCACCTATTTCTTTATCATTCCATTATATGAGCCATTACCGGAGCTTATGAATGGAGATTGATTTCAATAAGGGAAGAATGATGTCTAAATAATTGATATTTTTGTAGTTTTATTATTTCTTTGTTATAATAGGTACTAAAGGTATGCCCAAAAGAAAGGAAAAATGAGCCCATGAGAAATCTTACGCTTCTGACTGATCTTTACCAGCTGACAATGATGAATGGATACTATCAAAACAAGATCAAAGATGATGTGGTGGTTTTCGATATGTTTTTCAGGAAGAATCCCTTTGACAACAGCTTTACCATTGTTGCAGGGATTGAACAGATAATTGATTACATAGAAAACCTTCACTTTTCAGAGGAGGATCTTCAATACCTGCGCAGTACCGGATTATTTGAAGATGAATTTCTTTCTATTTTACGAAACTTCAAATTCACCGGCGATATTTACTCTGTTCATGAGGGATCAATCATGTTTCCCAATGAACCCATTTTAAGGGTAAAGGCCCCTTGCTTTGAAGCCCAGCTAATTGAAACTGCCATATTAAATATCATCAATTTTCAATCTCTAATTGCCACCAAGGCTGCCAGGGTTTGTACTGCGGCAAAGGGTGACCCAGTTTTTGAATTTGGCTTAAGAAGGGCCCAAGGCCCAGATGCAGGCATCTACGGAGCCAGGGCCGCTTATATCGGCGGGTGCTCAGGAACCTCTAACGTACTGGCGGGCAAGTTGTTTAATATTCCTGTTTCCGGCACCATGGCCCATAGCTGGATTCAAAAATTCGACAGTGAGCTTGAGGCCTTCAGGGCCTATGCCCAGGTTTATCCCGAAAACTGCCTGCTCCTGGTAGATACCTATGATACTTTAAAAAGCGGATTGCCCAATGCCATTACAGTTTTTAATGAGTTAAGGGAGAAGGGCTATGAACCAAGCGGTATTCGGATTGACTCCGGCGACATTGCCTATTTGTCAAAGGAAGCAAGAAAACGTTTAAATGAGGCAGGCTACCCCAATGTTAGGATTATCGCCTCCAGCGACCTCGACGAAGATACAATCAACAGCCTGAAGCTACAGGAGGCAGCGGTCACTGGCTGGGGTGTTGGTACCAATTTAATTACCTCTAAGAATTGTCCTGCTCTAGGGGGGGTATATAAGCTGGTAGCTGTAGAAGTGGAGAATAAGCTGGTTCCTAAAATTAAAATTTCGGAAAATCCAGAGAAAATTACAAATCCCGGTTATAAAAAGGTAGTTAGAATTTACGATTCGTCAAAGCAATTTGCCCTGGCTGACCTGATTATGCTGAATGAAGAGTCTATAAACATTGAAGAGCCTTTGACCATTTTTCATCCCATCTACACCTGGAAGAAAAAAACCTTTAAAAGCTATACGATACGAGAAATGCTTCAACCTCTGTATTTAGGCGGAAAGCTGGTCTATCAACGTAAGTCTGTTGAAGAAATCAAGGCCTATACCCAGGACGAGTTAAATTCCCTATGGCCTGAATATAGAAGATTAAATCGGCCGCAGCTCTATAAGGTGGATCTTTCCCAAAAGCTATGGGAACTAAAAAATCAAATGGTAAGTTCCATCAGAGTAGATAAGGATCACTAATTTCACCTAAGGGGATCATTTAAATTAAGGCAGCAGTAATTATAAAAAGGCCGGGGAATTGTAAAACCCTCGGCCTGTTATTATCAGAAATAGTTTTTTTTAATGTAATCTAGGGCTCCCCGTTTTGTGGGAGGAATTTGGCCTAAATAAAGGGCCTTTTTTATTTCTTCAATTATGGTACCAATCATTATACTTTGGGGCAGCTTAAGACTTTCCATAATCTCTTTTCCATTAATGATGTTATTTACCCTCTCAACGGGCTTATATCTGGTTAGATAATTATTAATAATATACTCCACATGGATTTTAAACATGCCCATTTCCTCTTTTGGGTCCAGAAGGGTTCTGGTGGCAATAATATCTGCAAGGGCAATTAATAAAATATCCAGTGTTTCTTCCCCCATCTTGCGAAAAACATCATACAATACCCTTCCGCTGACATCATTTGCTTTATATAAATCCAGGGGAATCATATGATAGGCAACATAGCGATAGAGGATTTCCGTCTCCTTAGCACTTAATTTTAGCCTTTCTGCATAGCCCTTTAAAATTTCCGCTCCAGTTATTTCATGGCCCCGGAAGCGGGTTCTTCCCGTTTGGTCTACCTGCCTGGCAGAGGGCTTACCTACATCATGAAATAGTGCCCCCAGTTTGATTAGTGCCAACCGGCTGCGGTCGCCTGCTAGAATCTGACTGGTATGCTCCTCGTAGGCCCTTTTAATATGGGCTTCAAAATAACCCTGTGAATGAATGAAGCCTTCCAGGATTTTGACAGTATAGATTGAGTGGGACCAGCAGTCAACCACATGATATTTACACTGTCCAACATCCTTCATGACCTGCAATTCAGGAAACAGCTTATCTAATAGATGCAGTGGCTCATCAAGGAAATGTAAAAAATAGTGGCTGTCCCTTCCTTCCAATATGGTGAACAATTCCCTGGTAATTCTCTCCCCCGGACTTCTCTTCAATTCTTCAGCATATTGTTGAATCGCCGTCAGGGTAGTTTCCTCCAGACTAAAGCCCAGCACTGACATAAATCTAACAGCCCTGAGCATTCTGACGGGATCATCATAAAAGGTTTTATCATGCAGTGACTTGATCTGTTTCAATTGAATATGGGTCTTTCCTTCAAAGGGGTCAATGATATGCTCTTCCTTTATTGGCCACCCGTGGGACAAATCATAAGCCATGGCATTGATAGTAAAATCCCTTTGATAAAGGTCATGCACCACCTCACCATTTTTTATGATTGAAATATCAATGGTATGGTTTTCCTTGTCGACAACACGGTATACCTGATTTACTTCATCTAAAACAAAGAAAGCAGCATTTAATCTGTCTGCCACCAGTTGAGCAAAGTCAGCGGCATTTTCAAGCACCGCTAAATCTAAATCCTTAAAAGGGCGTTGGAGTAATTGATCACGAATTGTACCACCCACCACAAAAACCTGCTTGTTAATCATCCGCTGTATTTCACAGATGCAGGCTATCACATCAACCATTTCATCAGCTCCTTCATCGACGGCCAATTCTATGTGCTATTTATTAAAATTTTTTAAAAAAATTCATATAAATTATCTCTCAATATACTATACCCAATTCATTGCCTTCTAACAAGGCTTGATCCCTCAAAAATGCCAATTTAATATCTAGGATATAAAAATTTATTTATTAATATTTTATTCAAATTAGGACGTTGACTTTTTATGGAAAGTCTGTTATTATTTAATATATGAAATGTCGAAATTTGTTATATGATGCCTCATTATATAGCAAATTGTTCATTCTTAAGGAAATTATTAAAATTTAAAAATCAAGGAGGAAAAAAATTTGAAATCAACAGGTATAGTAAGAAAAGTAGATGAACTAGGTAGAGTAGTATTGCCAATCGAATTGCGCCGAACATTAAACATTGCTGAAAAGGACGCACTTGAAATTTATGTTGATGGTGAAAGTATTATTTTGAAAAAATACGAGCCAGCTTGTATCTTCTGTGGTAACGCAAAGGATGTAACAGTTTATAAAAATAAGAACATCTGTAGTGAGTGCTTAGAAGAGTTAAAATAAGTTTTTTATAAAGAGCCCCAAAGAAAAATTTCTTGGCGGCTCTTTATATTTTTTGTATTTTTAATCCTCCAACTCAATGGCCTGCTGATATACCTCTCTTTTTGATATCTTTCTGGCCTTGGCCACTTGCTTAATGGCCTCCTTTTTATCGACTCCCTGCTTCATCATTTGAAGCAAATGCTCCTGTATCGATTGACCTTCAAAGGATTCTCTGTTGATTTGATCCAGGGCTTCTGAAGACATGCCTTCAATCAACAGTACAATCTCTCCCTTCGGCGGTGTCGTTTGAAACACCTCGATTAAATCTGATAAAGCTCCCCTTAAAATGGTTTCATATCTTTTGGTCAATTCTCGAGCGACAACCGCATTGCGATCTCCTAGCACATCGATACAATCCTTAAGGGTTTGCAGCAATCGGTGGGGGGCCTCATAAAAAACCAAAGTTCGATCGTCGTACATGATTTTTTCCAGCCGCTCCCTGCGTCTTTTCTTTTCTCGATTCAAAAAGCCTTCGAAGCTAAAGCGGCTATTGTCAAGGCCTGAAGCCACCAGGGCCAATATGCCCGCCGTGGCCCCCGGCAATACCTCAAAGGGAATTTCATGCTGAATACAGGCCTTGATCAGTTCCTGGCCGGGATCAGAGATACCGGGCATCCCCGCATCAGAAACCAGTGCTATTTCCTTTCCCCCAAGCAAATCTTCAATTAATTGAGCTTCCTTCTTCATTTTATTGTGCTCATGATAGCTAACCAGGTTTTTTTGAATTTCATAGTAATTTAGTAGCTTTAGGGTATGCCGGGTGTCTTCTGCAGCGATATAATCTACTTCCTTAAGTATTCTAAGCACCCTTAGGGTAATATCCTCTAAATTACCGATGGGTGTAGGACAAATGTATAGCCTTCCCTTATTCAATGGTTTCCCCTCCCTTCATAAGTGAGGTTTTTTGATAAATTTTGTAGATTTCATCGGTATACTTGCCCGCCTCCCGATATACAGTCAGGGGCTCCAGGATAATGAGTTCGGGCTTGGCCGCCTTTCTACATTCCATCAGCAGCAGGTTGGGCCGTTGATTTTCTCTGGGGTGAACAAATCGAAGACGTTTCGGCTCTAGCTTATATTGACGGCAACAGGCCATGATATCAACCAGCCGCTGGGGTCGATGAACCATAAAAAACCTGCCATGGTGCTTCAGCATTTTAGAGGCTATCTGTATGACATCTTCAAGGGTACAGCAGATCTCATGGCGGGAAATGGCCTTATGGTCGCTGGGATTTAACAGCCCCTCAGGGTGCATATAGGGAGGATTCGCCGTAACAACATCAAAGGTATTGACGGGCAGGTATTGGCTGGTTTCTTTTAAATCAATATTCATCACTTCAATTCGATTTTCCAGTCTATTCAGCCTGACGCTTCGATCAGCCATTTCTGCAACTTCTTTTTGTATTTCTATGGCTTTTATCGTTGTGTCAATACTTTTCCCTGCCATCAGAATAGGTATAATACCCGTACCCGTTCCCAGGTCTATGATTTGATCATATCTTTTTAATTCGACAAAATTAGCTAATAGTACCGCATCTATGCCAAAGCAAAACCCCTTGGGCCTTTGTATCACCTTTAAATCTTTTATTTGCAGTTCGTCAACCCGTTCTCCAGGCTTAATTAGCTTCTCCATTGCTTGCTCCTTATCTAATTTTTCTCAATCCCAATTTATTATATCATCTTTTTAATTTTTCTTGGTAATCCTTAGCTTAGATTTTATTTTAACCCAAGAAAAAAGAAAAAACCCTTCTATGGTTAGAAGGGCAGAAAATGCTATTGGTCTGCTTACTTAGAAACGGCTTTTAATGTAATAACCTGTGATTTGTTGACCTGAAGGGTTACCTTCATTTCAAGGGTTAAATCATCTAGGGTTTTTAGTTTATTATCAATATATACCAGGCTCTCATCATTTAATTGATATAGTTTTGCACCATTTTTATTTTCAACTACCAGTTTCTTTTCAGTATAATTTATATAGGCTAAGGTACCGGTGACAGTACTATATTCAGTGGTTTTTGCTTCGATTGCAACCACCTGCTTATCCATTATCCATAGGGTAGCCTTCATATCGACTGTTAAATCCTTAAGCCCTTTGGTCACACCATCAATTCTTACAACAACCTCGTCGTTAATTTCATAGGTAGTGTTTTTACCAGCTTCCTTTAATGTAATTTTATTTTTGTTTAAATTCAGGTTATGGATATGGCCCGTTGCCTTAATCTCCTTAGTTCTTTCGGAACTGTCAGCCTTAATCTCGGTGACTGTATTGTCTTTATTCAGCTTGATTTTAATGTAATCATCTACCTTAAGGTCATCTAATTGGGCCTTTTTATCATCGAGCTTTATTGTGGCCTTTTCATCAACCAACAGCATTAAAACAGCTGTACCATCTTCGATGGTAATTCTGTTGTTCTCTAAATCAATTCCCTTTAAAAGGGTTTCGTAGGTTTTATTTATGGTCGTTTCTTTTAAAAACTTCTTTTGGATTCCCGGCGGCAGGCCACCCTTTTTACTTAACCCCGGTGGTGTAAAGGCTTGAACCGACGAGATGGTCAAACCAAGGGTCAGCATCAGAGCAAAAAATCTAATAATTGCTTTTTTCATGTTGAATTCCTCCTTTAATTTTTCTTTCAGTATATGTTTACGGAGGATATTTTTATTTTGGGCATTTGAGAAAAATAAAAAATATTGCATTGCTTCAATATTCTCTTTGTTTGTTTGTTTTGTTTTTTATAAGAATTTTTATTGAACCTTTTTTTATTTTCGCTCTTAAATTTCTCTTTTTCATACCTTTTCTCTTTCTTTAGCCTAAACTTTTCATGATTTTTTTGCCGCTTTAGTTTTTGCTTGTCATGCTTTTTTTCTTGCCTTAAATCTACTTTTTCTTGTTTTATAACCCTTTGCTGCTTTTCACTTTGGTTGGTGGTTTGCTGCTGAACCTTGGTATCTCCTTGCGTTACTCCCTTTCCTTGGCCTGGATGCACTTCAAAAACCGGATGCTCCTTTTCTACTTCAATGCTTAGGTCAGGGTCACTAACTTCCTCTTCTACGGGGTGGTCTTCAAAAACAGGGTGCCGCTTTTCTTCAAATTGGGTAATCAGCTCCTTAACCCTTTTTTCCTTTATTTCATCAATATCGATTGAATCATCAATTTGCCGGGCAATTTCAAGCTTGCCCACCGAAATATCTTCCTCCCGGGCTCTTTGAAGGGTTTCTGGATTAGAAGTAATAGAAAGTACAATCCTTTCCTCCTGGTTGGATGTTGCTTCAATTGTCTGGGATAAGGCGGCCACCATTTGTTCAAGCTCTGCTTCAAGGTCTGCCTCACTGGTTAATGAAACGGTACTTAACAGAATATAGCTTTTTTCCTGGGCTTTAATGTATCCCCCTGCCTCTGCCCATTCTATAATTTTTAAAACTGCTTCTTTCGCATCAGCTCCAGTCAAGTCATCCAGTGGAAAGGCCCTGGCTTCAGCATTAAGACCCCTAGCTGTAACCACCTGCTGTTGTCGGTTTAATTCAAGGGTCACACTTGGGTTAATATCGACGGTTAAAATGGCAGTAGGGGGTGCAATTTCCTGGCGCAGCCCCGATAAATAAAAATTGCTGAAAAATAATAAAATAATTGCAGCTGCCACCGCAGCAGCCACTCTCAAATACCCGGTACCCCTTCTTCTAAGCATAATTTCATGGGGAAAAAAATCGATTTCCATTCCCTCAATTACGCCCTGACGTTTTGTTACTTCATGAAGGCTTAAATCCTGAGCCATGATAATCATCGAATTTTCCCTTATTTCCATTATGGTTCCCTTAGATTTCACTGACTTCCCTCCTTTCTACTTCGTTTATGTAACCCTTAAGGGTATCTAAATCACTCTCTAATATGAGAATGACTGCAATAATAAATTTTCGACTTCTTTGCACCACCTTTTTCGAAATACCCAGTTCCCTCATTAAATCTGTCATGGGTAAATTTTGAGTTCTAATAAATTTTTTTCTTAAGGGCTCAACTTCGTACACATATTTGGCCACCTCTATGGCCCTTAACCGGGTATCAATATGCTTGGGTGCTTCCAGTAACAAATCATCAAGGGTTACGTTATAGGCCTTCATCTTTTCAATCAGAAAGGCCATGTCCAGCTTTGTCTCAAAACGATTTTCAAAGCTTTCTTCCACAAGCATCTCTTCTATGCTATTTTTCTCTTCAACGCCAAAAAGCTGACTCATGTAGACCACCTTATTATTTCTGGCTTCCCGCCTAAGCTGATCAATGACTCTGCTTTTCATAACCACTGCTGCAAAATTTAAAAAGCTACCTTTTTTTTCATTATACTTATCAATGGCTTCATTGAAGGCCATCAGTCCAATGCTATACAGGTCGCTGTTCTTAGTATCTATATATTTGCCAAGCTGTTGGCTGATATGCTTTTGTATAAAGGGTATATATTCCTTAATTAATTGATTTCTTTCATGTTGATTGCCTTCCTGAATTAATTTTACTCTTTCCTCCAGGGTTTTGGCGGTCTTGAAAAGCCTCAGAAAATTCGTCACTTTTACACCTCCTTTTAAAGGGTACGCTCTGACTGATTATTTTGGGGGACCAAATATTTTTTTCTATACAAAAAAGCCCTACTTCCAGTCGCTGCAAAAAGCCAGATCTTTACGTAGTACATACGCTGCCCTCGCTTGCTTTTCTCGCTCCTGGAATATTGGGGCCTTTCATTATTCACAATCTGCAATTTAAAGAAAAAACTATCATTACTGTGTAAGCAATGCTTCTATATCATCCAACAGTTGGTCTTCTTCAACTACAGTTGTATAAACCTTATGAATACTTCCCTGGGAATCAATGATAAAGGTGGTAGGAAAGCTGCCAACATAGTAGGCCTGCTGAGCTTCTGCATCCTTATCGATCAGCATTTCATAAGCGTAATCAGCTTCATCTATCATTTCCAGCGCTTCAGTAAGACTGATGGAATCAAAAGCACTGGCATGGATTCCAACAAGGGCCACTTCATCATTAAATAAGGGCTGAATATTCTCTAATATGGCTAATTGATTAATCGCTTCCTCATTCCAGCTCACCCAAAAGCTCAATACAATGGGGCGGTCTTGAAATTGCTCCAGGCTGACGATTTCACCTTCGCTATTTTCCAACTGCAGCTTCGATACCCTATTGCCAGGATAAATTCCAGTCTTCTCACCTGAAGCGGTTTCACTGTCTGATAAATCCCCTGGCATCTCTTCCTCTGGCCCTGGGGATTCCTGAAGGGGCGGTAAATCAGGCTCCTGATCTACCTGTCTATTTTGATAGCTATAGTAAATACCAACTGCCAATACAATAATTAAAATCAATACCCAGATGCGGTTTCTCATTCCCTTTGTCACCTCTTTTTCATATGTTCAACCTTTATCATTATATCAAAGCCCTTACCTTAAGGAAAAGGCAAAGGTCCCCTTCGAGACACTCTGCCTTAATTTTCTATTCCTCCAGAGCCTTGAGCTCCTCCTCAAGGTCAGGCGGGATTTCATCATCCTGATTGGCCTTTTTATCGTCCTTAAGCTTAGTAACCTCATGAAGTGAAAATATTTTGATATCCTCTGAGTTATCTTTAGGGTTTCTGATTTTTACCTTTATCTGTTCCAACAGTACACTGGTATCAAAGACAATTCCTTCTCCTTCTGGAGTTTTGACAATGGCCCCAACCCCTGGGAGCTTATCAATGATTTGTTGATACAAATTATGCTCATACTTCAGACAACAAAACAGTCGACCACAAATGCCGGATATTTTTGCAGGGTTCAGGGAAAGACTTTGGTCTTTAGCCATTTTAATAGATACGGGCTCAAAATCACCTAACCAGGTAGCACAGCACAATGACTTACCGCAGGGGCCCAAACCACCAATCATTTTGGCTTCATCCCTAACACCAATTTGTCTTAGCTCAATTCGTGTTTTAAAGACAGAAGCTAAATCCTTCACCAGTTCTCGGAAATCAACTCTGCCATCGGCTGTAAAATAGAATATTACCTTGTTATTGTCAAAGGTATATTCCACATCAATCAGCTTCATATCAAGCTCATGATTTTTAATTTTGTTCAGACAAATCTGAAAGGCCTGGATTTCCTTTTCTTTATTTTCCCGATGCTTCGCTTCATCCTCTTCCGTCACAACCCGAATGACCTTCTTCAAGGGAGCAATGATTTCGTCTTCGCTGACCTCCTTAGGCCCCACGACTACCTCACCGTATTCAATTCCCCTTGCTGTTTCAACTATAACATTATCGTATTGATTAATTTCTATATGATCCGGATCAAAATAATAAATCTTACCAGCCTTTTTAAACCGTACACCAACAACAGTTACCATGACAATACCTCCTGAATATTTAAGAGCATGACTTCAAAGTTAAGCTGATAGTTTACATTGCTTTTAAGATTTTGCTTGGCCTTATCTATCATAAAAATAATTTCTCTTAATTGTTTCAACCCAATTTTGCTCGCTTGCTCCTGGATTTCTTTCATTTTATCATAATTCATGATAAATTGAAAAGCCTGGGTTTCTCTATATATCAATAAATCCCGATACCAGCTTGTAAAAATATCCAGTAATTCCTCAGCATAATTTTTTTCTTCCACAAAAAATTGCACTCTGTCAAGGAGCACAATTGTATTTTGATTTAACAGCTCCCGGGTAATTTCAAATAGGGTATTTCTCCTCCTGATAAAATCTTCATCCTCCAGCAGTTGCAGGGCCTTGCCCGGTATACCGTCTGAAAAGGCCGCAACAACCCTGGCAGCTTCGTTAGATATTCCCTTTTTGGCTTCAAGAAAATCAGCAATTTTATTTTTTTCGACAGGTCTCAGCCTTAATGCCTGACACCTTGATGCCACCGTGGGCAACAGGCGATTAATATTATTTACCAGCAAAATCAATACTCCATAGGTAGGTGGTTCTTCAAGGGTTTTTAACAGGGCATTTTGAGCCTGTGTTGTCATGGTTTCTGCATTACAAAGTACAAATACCTTGTATTTGCCCTCGTAGGGCTTCATGAGAATCTCTTTTTGCAGCTCTCTTATCTGCTCGATTTTAATGGCACCTTCTGGTTCGATCCATTTAATTTCAGGGTGATTTCCATGTTGGCTCTTTATACAGCTTTGACAGGTATGGCACGGTTTATTCTCTTTGCTTTGGCAAACAATTCCCATTGCCAGCTCTCTGGCAATGGTTCGTTTTCCCAGCCCCGCCAGGCCTTCAATCAGATACCCATGGGATACCTGCTTACGGGTCAATGCTATTTTCAAACTTTCTATCGTTCGATCTTGTCCAATTATTGCTTCAAAGGCCATCAATATGGACCTCTCTTTCTACAGCTTAATATATTTCTCAACATCAACGACAAATACTGTCGCTCCCCCCACTTTTACCTCAATGGGGTAGGGAATAAAGACCCCAGTGGCTCCCGATACAGGAGTCGGCGGTGTGGCGATCTGCTCTCTGGATTCACAGTTGTTTTTAATAATCTCAATTACCTGATCTACCTCTTCATCCTCTGTTCCTACCAGCAGGGTAGTATTCCCAGCCCTTAGAAATCCTCCTGTGGTGGCTAATTTGGTTACTCGAAACCGATGGCTGGTTAATTCCTCTAATAATGGATGAACATCTTCATCATGAACAATGGCAATAACAAGTTTCATCTTGCTATCCCTCCTTTATAGAATAAGATATGTTTAACTATTAACATTATACCCCACCTTTGCCTGTGGTTACAAAAAAATCTGTGCTTTTCCTCGATGCTTTGCATCTCATATTACAAGGCTTAATAGACTTTGTAGATATTGGAAATATTATATACAACCCATTGGCCTATGTCAACAGAAGTATTCTCTCATAGGCATAAGAACATATTCTTCCTTTGGATGATTTAAAGGGTTATAAAAAAGCACCAACAGGTTATTGGCATCCCCTGCTGGTGCAGTACATTTTACACAAATTGCCTCATTTTCCAGCTCTAATCCTGTCGATCTCTTCAGCAACAAATTGTACCTGGGGTCCAATGATTACCTGTATCCCCCTTGGTCCAATTATTTTTACACCTAACACCTGGGCCCCCTTGATTTTTTCCTGATCAACCGCTTCCATACTCCTTACTTCCACCCGCAGACGGGTGATGCAATTTTCTATTGAAACGATATTTTCTGAACCCCCTAAGCCTTCGTAAATTCTAACTGCCATCTGATAAAATTTATCTGTCGTATGATCGAGGAGCGAATTTTCTTTAACCTCTGCCTCATCTTCCAATTCCTCTCTGCCAGGGGTCATGAGGTTAAAGCGAGTGATAAAGAACCTAAATAAGAAATAATATATAACTGCAAAAACCAAGCCCTGAAGCACCAGCATATAGGGTTTATTGGCCAGGGGCATTTTTAGACTTAGCATAAGGTCTATTAGCCCGGCACTAAAGCCAAAACCGGCGGTCCAATGGAAGAAAGCTGAAATGGCAAGGGATATCCCAGTCAAAGCAGCATGTAGTAAATATAGCAAAGGGGCAACAAACATAAAGGAAAATTCCAGGGGCTCGGTCACACCTGTTAAAAAGGAAGCGAAGCCTGCAGCCAGCATTAATGAGTACACCAGCTTTTTCTTTTCTGGCTTGGCTGTTTGGTAAATGGCAAAGGCAGCCCCCACCAAACCAAACATCATAACGGGGAAAAAGCCCGCCTGGTACATCCCTGTAATTCCTTTTACCCCAGTACTGGACCAAAAGTTTCCAATGTCATTAATGCCTGCCACATCAAACCAAAATACAGAGTTTAATGCATGATGCAGCCCCGTTGGAATTAACAATCTATTAAAGAAACCGTACAGCCCTGCCCCTAAAAAGCCAAGACTGCTGATGGCTGTACCAAAGGCCACTAAACCAGAATAAACCACCGGCCATACAAAGAACAAGACAACGGATACCCCAATCATGGCAATGGATGACATAATCGGAACTAAACGTTTTCCGCTGAAAAAGGCCAGGGCATCGGGCAGCTTCACATGGCTAAAGCGGTTATACATTTCGGCCGCCACCAGCCCTGATATGATACCGATAAATTGATTTCCAATTTGTTCAAAGGCAGGATTCACCGCCGCCTCTTCGATTCCCCTGAACATGGCAACCGAGGCGGTTGAAAGCAACGTTGTCACCACTAAGTAGCCCACTAAGCCACCGAGGGCAGCAGAACCATCCCTTTCCTTCGCCATACCCAGGGCCACCCCTATGGCAAATAGAATTGACATATTGTCAATAATTGAAGCTCCAGCCTTGATTAAAAAGGCTGCCACAGCACTGCCGCCCCCCCAGCCAGAGGGGTCGATCCAATAGCCTATTCCCATTAAAATGGCTGCCGCAGGTAAAACCGCCACCGGCAGCATTAAGGAACGGCCAATTCTTTGCAGATACTTTTTCATTTCACAAGCCTCCTCTACATTAAAATTATTAATGTTTGCAGCCATTGTTTTAATACCAGTGCTTCCTGATGATTAAAAAATAGCTTACTATACATTATTAATGGCAGAGAAGGTTCATACCTCTGTTCTAAAATTTTGCCCCATACCGACCTATTATTCAGTCATTATTTTTAAAGTTTTTAAAAAACACTTTATTTTTTTCAACAATTTCATCATTCGGTTTATATTCTCCCGCCAGTTCATTATAATGAATGGCCTTCATATATTCTCCCTTCTCATAATAGCATACACACAATTCCATACTAGGGATATATCCCCAGGCATCTTCGTGAATAAAGCCCCAGCAATTTTTAGGTTTCTTCAAATCAAGGGCCAAACTAAACCAGAAGATTGCTTGATCGTACTTTTTTTGCTCCTTAAAAAAATACCCAATTTGGCAACATATTTCTGCCCTTGGGGAATCGTGTTGAAGACTGTTAAGTAATGCGATTATTCCTTCTTTCGGCTGATTAAGGGCTTTATAGCATATCGATAGCTCGTAGCAGGCTGCAATTTTATCTTCTATCCATCCTTCCTTAAAGCCTAAGAATTGATTAAAATAGTCTATTGCCTCTTGATATCGCTTTTTGGTTTTAAGCTCCCTGGCATAGTAATAAATTCCCCTTAGACTTAAACTTTTTCCTGACTTAATAATTTCATCATATATTTTTAGATTTCTACCAGCTTCCGATTTTTTTATTTTGTTATGTGTTATGGCTATATCTGTACTCATTATGTTTCCAGATAAAGCTATATATTCATGAACAGGCTCCTTCCACTTATAGCCCCTTTCACGCTTTGTGATTCTCTCACGGTAATAAGAAAAGACAACATTCCCCTTCTTATCGAATCCCACATTATATTTCATCATGACAACGTCAATATTATGATTTAATTGATTGTTTTTGAATTTTAAAAGCTTTGCTTGATCTTCGGGCAAAATAATATCATCTGCATCTAACCACATAATATACTCCTTCGTAGCCTTTTCATAAGAGAAATTTCTTGCGGCTGAAAAATCATTAATCCACGTAAAATCATAAATCATATCAGTATACTGGGCGGCTATTTCCTTTGTTTTATCCGACGAACCTGTATCAACAATAACAATCTCATCGACAATACCCTTAACTGATTCAAGACATCGTGCCAAGGACTCTTCTTCATTTTTTACAATCATACATAAACTTAAAGCGGCCAAAGTGTCACCCCTCTAAACAATCTTCATAGGAAATTTTAAAAAGTTGTTAATATTCCTTGCATTATAGATTTAATTAAGAAGGCCTGCTTGGCAAGCCTCCTTAATAATTTTTTAATCTGACAGTCTAATGATTGTCAGACTTGCTCCAGCTCCTGCCTGTAACGTAGCTGCACCAAGTAATCCAAATAATTCTAATGACACTGTAGAGTCTGCTGGTAAAGTTACAATTACTTCAGCATCAAATTCAGAAATTGTTAAAACTGGATTAATTGTAGAAGCGAGATTTGGTGTACCATTAATCACCAGTCTTGCTCCTAAAAGCAGACCCGCCGTTAATCTTACACTATAGGCAATTCTATATCTACCTTCCGGAGCTATAGTAAACACTGTATTGGCTCCATTAACTGTAATATCAGGCGATAGGTTTTGAGCATCCGGTAGCGGAACTGTGGTACCACCTAGTACGACAGCAATAATTGATCCACCGGTATTGGCTGCAAAGGCTGAGGTTTCCGTAATAGCCGGCCCTGTTGCTCCGGTCGCACCTGTTGCTCCTGCTGGGCCTGCCGGACCCTCTGGACCTGCTGGGCCTTCTGGACCCGCTGGGCCTGCCGGACCCTCTGGACCTGCTGGGCCTGTCGCTCCTGTTGCTCCTGCTGGACCCGCTGGGCCCGCTGGACCTGCTGGACCTGCTGGGCCTTCTGGACCTGTTGGACCTGTTGGACCTATTGAAGAAGTATCTTCTATCGTCACAATACCAGATCCTTCTGTTACAGTAATATCAAGTGTATCAGATTGAAAAATTAAATTTTCTCCTACTCCGACTGTAGCACTACCGACAGGCCCCAGCACATTAAATAAGGTGCCTCCAGGAGCAAACGTTCCAGTTGGTCCAGTAGCTCCGGTCGGACCTGCTGGGCCTGCCGGTCCCGCTGGACCTGCTGGGCCTGCCGGTCCCGCTGGACCTGCTGGGCCTGGTGCTCCTGCTGGGCCTGGTGGGCCTGTTGGGCCTACAGGTTGTTTCCCCCACCATGGAGTGCTATATTTAGAATAAAGCATACTACTTCGCCTAATGTCCTGTCGTTTAGAATCACCACAACAGAAACTATCCTCCCTAATATCATTTTCTTTATCCATCGATAATCTCTCCTTATTGTTTAAATATTAATATCGATTACTAAGAGTTTTTAATTAATTTAGGTAATTTAATGTGTTTTTTAAGTATCTTCTAATGTTAAGTTGTGTTTTTTATAAATCTCCTGGCAAATTAAAGTGTCAACCCTTGTTTGCGGCACTTTTTATTTGTTTTTTTATATTATCTCTTTCTTTCTCCGAATTGCTTCTATCGATGGTTTTTCATAATTATTTTATGCCTACAGCAAAAATGTGTCCCTTTTAAAATGGCCTCAATCTAAAAAGGAGCGTTGCCGATTGCAACACCCCCAAATATATCAAAGTATCAGAACAACCTAACACAGATTTTTGCATAGTAGAAATAAAGAAAGCTACCAGAATTGATACAATTATGCTGGTAGCTTTTTTATCAAATTACGGAACAAGCCATATGAAGTTTGCATTAATTCAAGAAAATTGAATATAAAACTATACAACCTAACGTAAAAAAAGTTTAATTAGTATGCTCCAGGCATGGGATCACCCATAAGTCTGATTCTATTTCTATTATTAAAATTTTGATAATCGCCAATTGTTTCGACAAAGCTTTTCTAATTGGTGTAGGTTATTAAAGTACTGTTTTGTTTGGAGGTCAATTTCCATTTGCAGAAAGTGTAGGTCTATTAATTTATCTACTCCCGAAACCTTCTCAGCAATCATAAGGCCTTGATTAATAAGTTCAACTGCTTTATCTATCTTATTCAACTTAAAGTTTAATTTAGCTTTCAGAAGGAATAGATATGGAATGTAGAAATTATTCACTTTATCTTGATAATCGTAAGCTAAGGCTGCATAATACATGCTCTTTTCGTAATCTTCTTTTATTTCATACAGTTCCGCTAAATTCTCATAAACCAGCATTAAATTATCAGTAGTCAATTTTTCAGGTTTTTTTAACATTTTATTATATAACTTAATAGCTTTGTCAAAATGCTGTATATCTCGATAAGTGTTGGCTTCAATAATAACGATCCTTTGATAAAAGTCTTGATCATAATAATTTAATTCTTTAAACTGCGCAATTCCATTCAGTACCATATCGTACTTTTTTTGCCTTCGATAGCAAAGCACTCTATTTATGACTAAGAGCATTTTCATTCTGTCATAGTTTTGGGGCTTATGTAGATAAAGTATATCTTCTAATTGAGCAAAATATAATAGCGCCTGTTCTATTAACATTAAAGAATAGTGACTGATACCAATTAAATTATATAATGAAGCCACTTTTTCATATTGTTCCTTTTTTAGATAGTAGGCCAGGGCGCAGAAGAAGTCTTGAAGGGCCTCATTGTATTGATAGGTGTCATAGTAAAATCTTCCTCGAGTCATTTGCAGCTCTGCCACTACTGAATCAAGCTTCCATTCCTGGGCAAATTCAATGAGATTTTTAATTCCATTTTCTACTTGAGCTTCATTTTGCTGAGAGGGATTCTTAAGTAGCTGCTGCATATCATCCAGCTTTTCTTTAATTAGCCGTTGGGCCTGTTCAACCTCTGTTTCCAATAGAAAGTCGGGAGTAATTTCCTTTCCTAAATTGGGGTAGTATTGATTTAAGGCAGAAGCGATTACAGTAGCAGCCCTATAGGTCAGGTTTCTTTTATTATTTTCAATCATGCTGATTAAGCTTCGAGTAATTTCATCATTTGTTAGATCGTCTTGATTCAATCCGATATCTGTTCGCAGCTTCCTTATTTTTTCTCCCGTACTCATAATTTTCATCAGTTCATTTTCCCTCCTCTATAGGTAACTTTGCAAAAAAGTCACATAATTGAATCTGCTTTAAATATACAATTTATTCCACCCACTGTCAATAGTCTATGATCGGTACAGTTATTGAATTTTTAGCACTAAACTAGATTAATATTTTGCCGTAGGCCTTATAATTTCTTTATTACATATATAATAAATATTACTAAAAAAATACATTAAAAGTCGAGGTTGTTAAATGAATGTAACGGTTTTTCCTTCAAATTATAAACAAAGCTTGAAAATTATATTTATTTAAAATTAATTTATAAATATTCTAATGGCGCTTACATAAAAGTACCGAACCTGACCATATATAAGATCAAATCCGGTACTAATAATGAGGTTTATTTCTGATTATTATTTTGAACATTTCTTACACCCTTGTTTGTTTTTAATGTCCTTTCAAAGGATTTTTTTATACTTTGATCCGGCTTAAAGTGAAAGGAGTGAATACAATTGATTAGTCTAATACATAGCTCCTGATAGCAATCCTCGTTGAAGACCCCGTTTATGTAGCTGTTTCTAATCATCAGTGGCTTAAACATTTCTATGATTTTTTCCACCGCAGCTTTATCTCCCTCCTGGGCCTTCTCAATGATTTCCCTAATTTCTCTATTCTCCATAGAATTCCCCCCTAATCCCCTAGATGGCTCTTCTATATCTATGGCCGAGTTGCTTTTTCAGCTTATTCAGGGCTGCATTTTTGATTTTGTTAACCCCCTGCTTTGTGATTCCCAGCTTTGCCGCTACAAATGTATCGCTTTCTCCTAATAGAATACATTTAGTTAAAACCTCTCTTTGTCTATCTGTAAGCGCATGGATCGCTTTTATGATTTCTTGATCATGGGAAATTTCATTGTAAGTAAAATGATTATATGTTAGCTTACCTATGTCATCTGTGAAGTCACCAGTAGAATCCATTAGCAGATTGATTCTTTCCTCTGTAAAATCGGGATCTACCACATTTAGGCTTAGCTCCTCTCGGGCCTTCAGTTGGCTACTCTTATTCCTGATTTGAACAGAAGAATACAGGATGGTCTTTTTGACGTAGCCATAGAAATAGGCTTTAAAAACATAGTCTTCGAAATCCTCTGTTAACTTCTGTCGATGCTTTTCTGACGGGGTACTATAAAATTGGCACGCTTCAAAATCAGTCTGTTTTTCTCTAAAGAAATTGTCTACCAGTTGACTCATTGATACTCACCTCCTTTCTATTGTGTTAATTTATAAGAGTGAAATTCTAATATTTTGTAAACCACAAAATAAAATTTATATGATAAAAGCCTTATTTTTCAGGAACGTATGTTCTATTTTTTGGTAAAAAAAAGATTGCTTCTACCTAAACCCCTGTAAATAGCTTATATTTATATTATAAATTAAAATAGTAAAAATTACAATATTTTGGATATTACAATTGGTTTACATTTTTGTTATTTTACACTCTTAAGTATAAATAGTTAATTTATAAAGGAGGTTATCAATATGGAAGGTGAATTATTAAAGCTGGCAGCATCTCAAGGAATATGGGCGGCGTTATCTGTGGTCTTGATATTTTATACCTTTAAAACCCATGAAAAGAGGGAATCAAAGTATCAAGAGATAATTTCCGGACTAACAGAAAGACTCAGTACATTAGACCACATGAAGCAAGAAATTGAACGGATCAAGGAAAGGCTGAAAGCACCATTCTGAAATCGTTAAATAACCTTTGCAATGGGTCGGGCCAGTATAGGTGCACGGCCCAATTTTATTTATTCTAACCCTTCATTTTCATATTGATATTGGTATAATAGCTGTCTTTTCTTTTAGATACCATTTTTTCTGGCTAATCCTTTCTTTTTTCCTTTTGGTATGTTAAGTTAAATATAACATATATTAGCTTTTCAGGATTATTACTTTTTTTACTTTTTTATGACAGAGGTTACAAAATAATTGCCTTTTAAAACCTATCAGCCATTCATTTTCTATTTTTTAACTATGATTACACTTATGCTAACGGAGGTATATAATATAGTAAGAAGATGGGATCAGTGGGGGGTGTAGTTATGGCGGATTTGTTCATTGGTACCTTATTCAGCATTGTACTGTTGGCCTTTTTGATTCATGCCTATATTGACCCTGAGGAAAGCTACATGATGGGAAAACGCTGGATGTTTGAAGAAGAAGTGGAGCTGTCCGAGGATTTTAAAAGCTATATTCGCTTTGTTTCAATGGCAGGTATAATCATTATTTCACTTATTTTAATTATTAGTTATATAAGGGCCTTTCGTTAATTTTATTAAAAAGACAATAGCCTTAAAGGGGGCTATTGTCTTTTTGTGCTTTACCTTTAGATAAAAGTGAAGTAATGATATTCTGAATTTCTGCCTGAATGTCAATTACATTACGTTCCCCATCTATTCTTTTAATACGAGCCGGAAACCTTTCGGCTAATTCCAAATAGGCATTATAGACCGATTGATGAAATTGTATTTTTTCCTGCTCAAGGCGGTCTCCCTGACCCCTTGATTTAATTCGACCCAGGCTGATTTCAGGTGAAATTTCCAAGAGTAATGTAATGTCTGGTTCTAACCCCTGGGTGGCAAAGCGGTTGATATCAGCCACAGCATCATAGCCTAAGCCCCGGCCCCACCCTTGATAGACGAGGCTGGAGTCTATATATCGGTCACAAATTACAATTTCGCCTCGATTTAAGGCAGGCTGTATAACTTGCTTAACCAATTGCCCCCGGGAAGCTGCATATAAAAGAGCCTCTGTTGTGTGGCTCATTTCAGCGTGACGCTGATCTAAAACAATATCCCTTATCTTCTCTCCAATCAAGGTGCCTCCAGGTTCTCTGGTAACCAGTACCCTTAAGCCCTGCTTCTCTAAAAATTCCTTTAACAGTATAATTTGGGTGGTTTTTCCCGCCCCATCAGTTCCTTCTATGGTAATAAATAAACCACTCATTCTATATCACCTCATTATCATCTATCACTTCAATTAGTAATTCTTCACCACCCATTAGCCCCAATACCTCCATTCCATTACCATGCAGGTGCTGTATATAGGTTATCATTTCCTCGTTAATTCGCTCTCCCGGTACTACCATAGGGATTCCCGGGGGATAGGGTACAATGGTGGTGCCACTGATTTTTCCATTGCTATCTTTAAATGGGCGGGTTTTTTTCCTTCGATACAGGGCATCCCTCAGGCCCAGGGCCTGCTGTGGCATCTGGACAGGATAAGGAGGAAAGTCTTTGATCTTTTCTTTCCCCAACCTTTGAGATATTTCCTCCAAGGCCCTGACTAGCTTTTCAAAATCCTGTTTTTGATTTCCCATGGTGGCTATGGCCAGCATGCCATACATGTTTGACAATTCCATTTGAATGGAATATTTTTCTCTTAACATTTGTTCCATACAATGGCCCGAACGATTAAGCTGCCTTAGGCTAATCCACAGCTTGGTCGGGTCCATGGCTTTGACATGATCTTTATTGAAGAGTCCTTGATCTAGTAGGGTAATACCGTTAATTTCTTTGATTTGACTTTTAAACCAGTCTATATGATCAAGCAGTGCCTCCATTAGCTCCCTTCCCTGGGTTTGACAGATCATCACTGCCAGATCAAGAGAAGCTAACAAAATATAGGAGGGACTGCTGCTTTGATGAAGCCGCAGCATAAATCTTAGCTTCTCCCGGTCAACCCGGTTTCCTTGAACATGCAGCATGGCACTTTGGGTTAGTGCTGGCAGGGTTTTATGGGTACTTTGAACCACCAAATCAGCACCACATTCCAGGGCTGTTTTTGGAAGTTTGTCACTTAAAAAGAAGTGGGCCCCATGGGCTTCATCCACCAGTAGAATTTTATTGTAACGATGTACAATTTCAGCTATTTTTTCCAGGTCACTGGCAATACCATGGTAGGTTGGGTAGGTAATCAGCACCGCCTTCACCTCAGGATGCTCAAGTATACACCTTTCTATTTTTTCAGGTGAAAGCCCCAGGGCAATTCCCTGCTCTATATTCATATGGGGATAAACGTAAATCGGTACACAATCACCTAAAAGGAGTCCATGGATAACCGATTGATGGCAGTTTCGATTGACTAGTACCTTATCGCCTGGGTTGGTAACCGCCATCAGCATGCTATATATACCGGCTGTACTGCCATTCACTAAAAAGTAGGTTTCTTCACTGCCAAAGAGCTCTCTGGCCCTCGATTGAGCGTTTTTAATGATCCCCTGGGGATGATGCAGATTATCGGTACCGGGAATTTCAGTCGTATCAAGATTCAAGGCCAATGATTTAAAGTTTTTATAGGGGATACGATCATAAAGAAAGCCATTTTTATGACCAGGCATATGAAAAGAAACCACCTGCTGCCTGTTCATTTTCAGAAGCTGGTCTATGATAGGCGATTGTTTCATTTTAATTCTCCTTCTTTTTAATCTATCTATTGATTCGATAGAAGGCCGCCTTTTCCCTTCATTTTTATTGGATTGTATATTTTGTAAATAAATAAGCGAAACTAAAGGTAGAACATGCTTCTAGTAACACCATGTTCTAAATTGAATAAGGATGGTGTTTATATGAAGGATTATCAGATTAAGAGCTTACGAGAATTGATTAAGGCCTATGGTGATCATAAAACGGATGTGGAAATATCCCAGCTGCTTGCCGTCCCCTTGAATCAAGTTTCTCAGGAACGAAAAAAGCTACTGACTGAATCGAAATAAACCCATCTTATCTAAAACGGGACTCCTCAGGGAGTCCCTATATTTTTTTGTTTACTTAATGAAAGCTTAATTTGATTTTGTTTTTTCATGCTTTCTAAGGGCGGCCAGTACCGCAAAATATATTACAAAATAGAGTGCTATCAATACTGGTACGTACATTATTACTCTTAATAAGGCTGCTACTATGATGTCAGGGTATATTCTTGACATTGTGTTCCCCCCTAATAATTTTATAAATGCTTAGGCCGGAAATTGGCCGTTGCCTGTATTTTTTTAGGTGCCTCTTATGTACTTCGACAAAAAGAAAAGAACTCCTTTTTTAAGGAATTCAGTCTGTGAGGGACTCCCGGGGAATCCCTCATTTTTTAAGTTTATTGAAACAATGCTTCCTTTATTCTGTCCTTTATCTCATCATAATTAATATGCTCGGGCGTTGTTTTTACTATTTCTGCCTCGCATTTCCCACATATGTATTTGTTCTTTATGAAAATTCCTCCTGTTTCATACTGATTGCAAATATGACATTGAAGCCTATCCTTCATACTTGTCACCAACCTCTTGATTATATTTACCTAATAGTTTTCCCCGATCTTTATTAGTTTATTCGTACCTCTCGTACATTGTTATTATAATTTTTTAATTAATTTTCATATAAAAAACAGCCCTTTATGAACTGAACTTTGTCAAGTAAACAGATAATCTAATTTTTAATTAATTAGACTGTCTACTTTGAAAGTATCATATCATTAGCTGGACTGTTTATTCTTATACTTTTTTATCTGTTTTCCTAATTCGTTTAACAATTCTTCACTGGGCTGCAAAATAAACCGATAGGTTTTATTATCTTGATTAAACTCACCGCCATAGACCCCTTTACCCTTGAGCCTACAGGCCAAACCATATATCTTTTTACAGGTCTTCGATTTGGGCATCTCATCTACGGGCTTGATCCAATTAATATCATATATCTTAATATTGAGTATTTTATTTTCCTTTTTTCCTATTTGCTTATAGAAGATTAACTCGTCAGCAATTAGAATATAGGTATACTGTGCAAGCCTGCGATTAATGATATAAGAGCATAGCCCCGCAACAAAAATCAAAATAACAATACTGACAATAGACCCGGCTTTTCTCGGTAAAAAGTTTGTTAATTCAACCAGTAAATTAATGCCAATGACTACAATCAAAATAAAGCGTATATTTTGCCAGAGGCTTTTTTTCGATTCACTTACTGTATGTCGGATTAACGCTGCCATTAAAGTACGCTCCTTTAAAAAAAATTTCCTTCCTATCATATCATCTTATGAATCGTACTTCAAGGGAAAATCGTAATAAAAAATAGTCCTTGCTTTCATAGGGACTATTTTACAACCCTGAGGGAGCGCCTTTGGGGCTGGTTTTTTTTCTTCCTGGTATTTCTAACGGTTTTAACCTTTTTATGATTCCTCATTTCTTGACCGGTAAAATACACTAAACTAATCATAAATAGACCTACGGGAATTAATAAGAGTACCAAAAACGCCACACTGATCCAGTAGCCTAGCATATGACCCCTCCTCTGTCGAATACCCACTGTGGCTGACATAAATTGCCGCTAATATCATAAAAAGCTCGTGATTTTTCATTGATTGCCTTATAAGATTACTTATTCTACAATTTTATGTCAATTCCTGCTGTTTTTCATAGGTCACCATGCCTAATTTCATTAATTTTTACGAAGCTCTGATACAAGTCCTACTAAGTCATCAAACACCCTGCCATAATTGATTGGGGGTCTTTTTACTACAATAACCGGTATCCCTAGGGCTTTGGCAGCCCTGAGCTTCTCTTCGGTTCCCCCGGCCCTGCCGCTGTCCTTTGTTACCACCACCTTGGCACCGTACTGTACAAACATCATTCTATTCATTTCTTCGCTGAAGGGCCCCTTCATGGCTATGATATTATCGGGGGTAAAGCCATAGGCCTCGCAGGTCCTAATGATGGATGAAAAGGGCAATACTCTGGCCACCAGCCGGTCTGCCCCCATCACCTCAACAAAGGTCTTAAGGTGGTTACTTCCGATGGTCAAAAATGCCTTTTCACCTATGGTATCGGCCAGCCTGGCGGCCTCAGCAAAATCCACTGCCTCCAATACCCTCGTTTCCTGATTCAGGTCAACACCCCTTCTTTCATACCGGAAATAGGGAATATGGAAGGCCTTAGCACATTCAATGGCCATGGTGGAAATATTGGCGGCATAGGGATGGGTCACATCAACAATGGCCTGAATTTCCTCTCTTGTCAGAAGCTCCTTTAAGGAAGCCTCTGTCAGCTTCCCCTCCAATACCTTGACGCCATCATGCTGCCCCAGGCATTTTGCCCCGTAATCTGTGGTAACAGTGGCTAAAACCCGATACTGGTGCTGAAGCAACAGCCTGATTAGAGTTTCCCCTTCCATGGTTCCACATAGGGCCAGGATCATAGCTGATAACCCCTTGGCGTAATCATAACACCGTTTTGAATATAGGTGTTGCTGTTACCAATAATCACCACGGTGGTCATGTCAATGGCTTCCCCAAGCATGGCTCCCAGGGTGCTTAAGGTGATCTGTTCTCCTTCCCGTTTGGCATTTTTAACGATTCCAACAGGGGTCTGGGGGCTTCTGTACTGAGAGATAATTTGAACAGCCTCCTCTATTTGGCTGGTGCGGCCTTTGCTTTTGGGATTATAAAGGGTAATGACAAAATCTGCCTGGCTGGCCAGGTCGATTCTCTTTTTAATCACATTCCAGTCTGTTAAAAGGTCACTCAGGCTAATTACCGCAAAGTCATGCATCAGCGGGGCACCTAGGGATGCAGCGGCGGCACTGACTGCTGTAATGCCTGGTAATATTTCTACTTCAACGGCAGGGCTCACCTCATTGTTAATCTCCAGCAATATTCCCGCCATACCATAGATTCCAGGGTCTCCGCTGCTGACCAAAACGACCCTATGGCCCTCCTGGGCCAAGGTCACCGCTTGCCTGCATCGATCGATTTCCTTCCTCATACCGCTGTCAATCACCCTTTTATCCTTTATTAGAGGGGCAATTAAATCAATATAGGTTTTATAGCCAATCATAATATCTGCCTGCTCGATGGCCTCCTTTACAGCCGGGGCCATTAAATCTATATTACCGGGGCCAATTCCAGCCACAGTAACCTTTCCTATTCTATTCGTCATACTACACCTCCAAGGTTCTTTCTGCCACCGACAGGGTGGTTCCTTTTCCCTTCATCTTAGTTAATAGCATTTCTCCACCGTTGCTGCCAATAAAGGCACAGGGGCCGCTGACGCTGCCCACCCCGATGGTTCTTTTTACAAATTCCGAAGACTCAAACAGGTACTCCACCTTCCTAATTGCTTCACGGGAGATTATTTCCAAGGGAACGCCTAACGCCTCCGCCGCCCTGATTAAGCCTGGCTCGTGCTGCTTGACATCTACGGTAACCAGCTTTTGAATGGAACAGATGGATTTCCCCAAGCCCTTAAGGGCAGTCTTGATATCATATAAAATCTGGTCTGCCACTGTATTTTTTCGACAGCCTACCCCCACCACCAGACTTTTGGGAAATAACTGCAATATACCCCGCTCCAGGGCCAGATTTTCCTGGTCGGTGACCATTAAACCATAGGGATATTGACCAAATTCTTCAATGGAATTCAGAGCAACATATTGATCGGGAAATTGAAAGCTTCTGTTGACCCAATAAAGGCCAATTTTACCCCCATTCACCAGATAGGCAGTTATTTCCTTGGCCAGACTCCAGTCGACAAAAACCAGATCATGCTCCATGGCAAAGGTATCAACTGCCTTGACCCCCTTAATGTCTGAAGCGGTGGTAATGACCGGGTTTGCATTGATCAGCTCCGCCAGCTTGAGGGCCCAGTAATTGGCACCTCCAATATGGCCTGAAAGCAGGCTGATGATATTTCTACCGGCTTCATCCATTACGATAATGGCAGGATCAATTGATTTGTGCTTCAGCAAGGGGGCAATGGTACGGACCACAATTCCTGTGGCCATGATAAAAATCAGTAGTCTGTATTCCTGAAAACATTGGGCAACTGTAGCCCCAAGGGATTCTCCGGCCTTGGGAAAGGAATAGACAGCTGCCTGGGGAAGATACTTCTTTAATCTTTGGGCCTGCTCCCTTCCCCCCTTGGTTAGGGTAAAAATGGCAATCTTCATTTTTTGCTGCTCCTGTATTCATGGGAAAACTGACTGTCATAAAGCTTGGAAAGGCTGTATTGATCGCCTAAAAAATGACCCACTAAAATTTGGGCTGTTTTCTTAATACCAGCCCTTTGCACCTGGTCTGATATGGTTTTCAGGGTGCCAATGACAATTTTTTCGTCCTTCCAGCTGGCTCTTTGAACCACTGCCACAGGGGTGTCCTCTGAATACCCCGTCAAAAGCTCCTGCACTACCTGATCAATCATATGCACCGAAAGAAAGATTGCCATGGTGGCTCCATGGGCTGCCAGAGCCCCCAGGGCCTCTGTCTCGGGTACGGGTGTTCGCCCCTCAAGCCTGGTCAATATAACGGTTTGAGAGACATCCGGCAAGGTTAGCTCCTTTTTTAAGGCGGCAGCCGATGCCACAAAGGAGCTAACCCCTGGAATCACCTCATAGTCTATGGACATTTGATCTAGCCGATCCATTTGTTCACGAATCGCCCCGTAGATGCTGGGGTCTCCGGTATGAACCCTGGCTACGATTTGATTATCCCGGGCTGCTGCTTCCATTACGGCAATGACCTCCTCCAGGGTCATACCGGCACTGTTAAAGACCCTGGCATTGGGCTTTCGACCGGCCAATACCTCTGGGTTTACCAGGGACCCAGCATAAATAATGATGTCGGCCTGCTGTATCAGCCTATGGCCCTTCATGGTAATTAGCTCCGGGTCTCCTGGGCCTGCTCCAATAAAATATACTTTGCTCATTTACCTTTCCCCCTTGCGGCTGAAATGATAGTAATGGGGTTTTGAGCCTCCATCAGGGTGTAATTCCCCCTGCCGCTGCCCCTGGCAACATTCACCGTTACTAATTCCAGCTCATTAAATTCGTATTTTTTTAAAAGCAACATGGCCGCCGACATGGTTTCTACTGTGACGGCAGTTAATACAATTCTGCCATGGGACGGCAGCCCCGCTGCCGCCAATTGAATAATGGCCTCTAATTCACCGCCGCTGCCGCCAATAAATATTCTGTCATAGAAGGGAATAAGCCTGAGCTGGTCTCCGGCCTTACCCGCCATAATTTCGATGTTATTAACCCCAAAGACTTCTACATTTCTTTTCAAAAGCTCCAGGGCCTCTTGCCTGTATTCAATACCATAAACTCTGCCCTTTTTAAGGCAAAGGGCCCCTTCAATGGCAACTGAGCCTGTGCCGGCCCCCACGTCCACCATAACACTGGTTTCTTCTAAGCGAAGCTTAGCCATAACCAAGGCTCTGATTTCAGCCTTGGTCATGGGTGCTTTTCCTCGAATAAAGAGATCATCAGGTATACCGGGGGTAATATATTTCCATTTATTCATAATTGATCACCACCACCGCCATTTTATAGGGAGCGTATGCTACAATTTCATTGGGCCTGCCCTTTACAATTCGTTCATCCTCGTAGGACAGGCTTTCTCCTACGATCATTTCAACCTGGTTCAAGCCTTCCCCCATGAGGGCCCTGGCAATTTCATCGGGGGAATTTTTAGAATCGGTCAGCAGGGTAATGCTCTGACCTGCCCTTATCAGAGACAAATAGTCTCCTTCCCTGCCATGAAGGCTTAACAGCCTAGTCTGATGCCAGGGCCTTTTAAGCTTTGCATATAGGTACTGAAAGGAGCTGATACCAGGAATAACCTCCAGCTGACGGTCTTCAAAGTGTCTTTTCAGATAATCCAACAGGCTGTAGAATCCCGTATCGCCTGAAACCACCACCCCCACCTGTCGATGGGCTAAATTTTCCTTAATGACTTTGATTGCATCCGCTAGATTTTTTAGGTAATATCGTTCCCCCTGAAAATCTGAAAATGCCTCAAGGTTGCGTCTACCCCCAAGCAACAGGCTGCATTCCTTGGCCCTTTGGCAGGCAATGGGCAGAATATATGCCGGGTTACCGGGCCCCATTCCAATTACATAAAGCCTATTCATTTTGAAATCCCTCCAAAAGGTTCTTAGCATGGGAACATTTGGCTAAAATACCCCTTTCCATCGAGAATATTACAGTACCCAGCTGAATTCTATGGTGGGTCCGCTGGCGGCACTTTTCTGTGATTTTCTCGGCCAAGGTATCAAATATTTTTTCATAACCCATGTCATAAATCAAGTCAACGGCCTCTTCGGTGGTATTGCTGGTTATGATCTTTTTCAATTCTGAGGGTGATGCACCCATCAGGGCCAGGTAGGCCGTAAGGATTTCCATTCGGCCATCGGCCACCCTGCTGTGGGTATGAAAAATGCCCCCTGCCACCTTAATGATTTTTCCCACATGGCCCACCAGGAGAATCCGTTCTACGTTCTTATCAAGGGCTTCATCTAAAATGTAGCCGATGAAATTACTAAATTTAAAGATATAGCTGGGAGGAATTTTCAACTGATCCCGGGCCAGGTCTCTTCCATAATTGCCCGGTACCATTACCAATGACCTAATCCCCTCCTCCACCAGCAGGTTCAGCTCAATAGCCAGGGATTCCTTATAGGCCTCCTCCGACATAGGCTCAACAATGCCTGAAGTCCCCAGTATAGAAATGCCCCCCACGATTCCCAGCCTAGGATTAAAGGTCTTTTGGGCAACAGCTTCGCCAGAGGGAACGGAAATCAGTACATCTGCTCCTCCTTCAGGGCCTATGACAGACCTTACCGCCTCTTCAATCATCCTCCTGGGAACGGGATTAATAGCCGCCATACCCACCTTTACGGGTAACCCCCTTCTGGTAACCCGGCCTACCCCAGGGCCTCCTTCTATGATAATTTGTCCATCGCTGCGCCATTGAACCCGGCTATGGATCTTTAGGCCGTGGGTCACGTCAGGGTCATCGCCGCCGTCCTTCACCACAGAGCAGGAAACTGACCCTGAAGACATTTCGATATCTTCAATGGGCAAATTAAGACGCCAGCCCTTGGGGGTATCAATTTCAACCGAATGTAGGGGCTGATTTTTAAGCAGCATCCAGGCAGCCGCCTTTGAGGCTGCCGTTGCACAGGAGCCGGTTGTGTAACCGTAGCGTAATCGCTTGCCATCCTTTAAAATATACCGCGAAAGTGCCATAGCATGCTACTCCAGCATGTATAACAGGGCATTGATAATGGCTGCAGCAACGGTGCTTCCGCCTTTACGGCCCCGAACAGTGATTTGGGGGATATTTAGCTTCAGCAATGCTTCCTTTGATTCAGCCGCCCCAACAAAGCCCACCGGCACCCCCACCACCAGAGCAGGTTTTGTTTTTTCCTCCTCAATCATCCGGCAGAGGGTAAATAGTGCTGTAGGGGCATTACCTAGGGCAAAAATTTTTGTATCCTGGTCCTTAACGGCCTGCTCCAGGGCCACAATGGATCGGGTTACACCTCGCTCCTTGGCCTGCTGTGTCACCAAGGGGTCATCTACCAGGCAATAGACTTCACAGCCATATTGGGCCAGCCTTCTTTTGTTGATTCCAGACAGGGCCATTCTGGTGTCGGTGTAGATTTTACAGCCCTTCCTTAGGGCCCCCAGGGCTTCATCTATGGCATTGGGGCCAATTACTGTTATGTCAGCAAATTGAAAATCAGCAGTGGTATGAATCATTCGTTTAATAATTTTCCCTTCTCTTTCATCTAAGACCCGATCTCCCAGCTCCTCTGTAATAATTTCAAAGCTCCGCCGCTCTATTTCCATAGGTTCCTTAATATAATCCAAGGTCATTCCTCCTTTATTCAATTAACACTGCTCCCCCGGACACCAGTTGATGGGAGCGAAATTTCTGAAAGCCAGACCAGCAGTTCAGCCTTTTCAGGGAAGCAATAAACTTATCCTGATCAAAGCTCCCCTCCTGATGTATAATTCCAACTACCGACCCGCTGTGGGCCACATTCACCCCCAGGGCCCCGAGCTTAAGGCTTATTTCAATCAGCTGTTCAAGCTGAGGCTTATAAAGAATATTTTGATTGGCCAGGGCACTAATGGTGGCTGCCTGGGCCAGCTTTTCCAATTTCTTTTCTTGTGCCCCCTCTTCCACCAGGGAAAGGGCCTTCTTCAAATGAGAAGCTTCCTTCATGAGCAGGCCCCTTCGGTCGGTTTTTCTAAATTCTATGGTATCTATGACTTCCCTTCCTTCCAGTAATAGCACCCGTCCCCTTGGATAGGGCCCATAGGCCTGACGAAATCCCCCATTGAGGGGATCAAAGAGGGTCATTTGAGAGAATACCGTACTGTCGGTGGGCTCAATAGATACACAGAGGGCAGCGATTTCAGCCTCTGTTATTTTCTTCCCCAGCAGGGTGGCGGCGGCCAGGGCCGTCGCCGCCAAATCGGCGGTGCTGCTGGCCATACCCTTCCCTTTGGGGATTTCTGAATGGATTTTCAGATGAAGGCCTTCTGCTTCCCTGGATGGAAAACCATAGTATTTCATTACCTGCCGAAGCATCTGCCTGGCCTTTGATGGTATGGCGCACCCTTCTTCAGGGCCCTCGGTTAAGATCACCTGACTATAGCAGTCAATACCATAGGAGATGAGCTTTTCTCCCTCCAAAAGCCAGCCTTGAATCAGCTCCCCACAGGAGGCAGGACAGCGGGCACGAATTTCAGCCGACCCCTTCATATTAAACTTCCTATTTGATATAGGGGCTGATCCAGGGTCTGCCTGACCCCTTCCAGGGCCCCTGGGGAAACAGAGAACACAACGGCCGTTGCAGGCCCGGCAGATTTATTTAAATCAATGGCTTCCGGGTTATTAACCTGTAATTGACAATGATTGAGGTCAGCCAAAAGGCAGGCCTCATATAGTACCCCCTTGGAGCCTACGGGAATAATATCCCCTATCTGGTGACTTTGTAGCAGACTGGTGAAATTTTTCAGACTGGCAATAACGGGATCATGGGGTAGTAAAATTTCACCGCCTACCCTGGGGAGACCCAGCAGCATAATGTAATCACCTTTTTGGGCCCGTTTAAGCCTTAGCTGCTGCTTGGGTACTTCACCAATAATCGTTACCCCCATGGCGGTTTGCTGCATCATAAAATTTTCTTCGGTGCTGCCATTAATGATATTCAGGGGTAAGCCTGACTCCTGAAGCAATTGTCTAATTCCTGTAAGGATTGCCTTACCGGTGGGCTCCATTTCAACCGCCAGGGTATTCACAACGGAAAAGGGGACTGCCCCAACCGACATGACCTCCATCATGGCCACCCGGGTTGTGTAATAGCCTGTTGTTTCAGGGCTGACCTTCACTAAATCCAGGGGTTTATTCCCCACACCGCCGCAGGAATCACAGCTAATTATCAGGTAATAATCACCTCTGTCAATCAAGGTTATATCTCTGGTTCTTGCTACTTCCATTGTATCCCTCCCCTGGTGCCGCCCAGGGCTTTATAGACCACAAGGGTTAAAAAAATGTTGACTGCCGATGCCAATGTTAAGGGCAGCCACATCATTAAAAATAAAGCCTTTCCCCCCAGGGGAAGCCCCATCAGTGAGGCTGCCCAGGCCGCCAGCAGGGTGGAGCCAGGGCCATTGAACAATATTCCTGCAAAGGCTGCCATGAGGGGATGGTTTTTTCGATACAATATACCAAAGCCCCATACTACTAAGGACATTAGAACAGAAACCAATAGATGCATGGGCAGGGTCAGGGGGAACCCTGAAGTCAGGGCTGAGAGTAAATGTCCCACTAAAGCAACAATTCCCCCTGCCAGGGGATCGATCAGCAGGGCGGCCAAAAAGGCCCCCATGGAATCCAGGGCAATACTGCCCTGAATTTTTATATATGCACCAATGCCGCTAATAGCAATAAATAAGGCCATTTTAACCAGTTTCTTTGTTTTAGACTCGGTTCTTCTCACAGCTCGGTACATTTTCCTCATCCTCCCTTCTATTGTAATACCTTTGACATGCTTCCAGGTAGGCCTTGGGAAATTTGAGATTGCTATAAAAATGGAAATGACTAAAGCCTGCCAGGCAGCTATATTTTTCGTAGCCGCATTGCCACTGGTCCACCACCTCGTGATCTCTGATTTTTTTAGCATGATAGCAGTAGTCTCCTGTCCAACCCTCTACTACAGCCCGGTGGAATTCGTGACCTCGAATACTGCCAATTCCATTGGTGTTAAATAGTCTGTCTTCCTTACATTGAATTTCGTTATATCCGAAATGCTGCAACCTGCTGGTCATCCGGGCTGCACCATCAAATACCCCCACCATTTCATATCTGTTACCATGAAAATCAATGATGGCCTCTGTCAGATACATCAGCCCACCACATTCACCAAATATGGGTATTCCACCCTGGGCCTTCTCCTTAATGGCCCTTCTTATGGCCCCATTACGGCTAAGCTCGGAGGCAAAGACCTCTGGAAAGCCACCCCCCAAATAGATACCATGAATCCCTGTGGGCAGGGCAGAATCAAGCAAGGGGCTGAAGGGAATTAATTCAACCCCTGCTTCCCGAAGCAAATCCAAATTATCTTCATAGTAGAAGTGAAAGGCTTTGTCAAGGGCATAGGCAATTTTTAACCCGGTATAGGTTTTGTCGAGGCGTGGTGCTTCCAGGCTTTCTAAAGCCTCAGCCTCCCTGGCCAGTTGAAGAACCCCGTCCAGATCAACGGTTTCTTCTACCATTGAGGTCATTTGTGCCAGCTTTTCATCCAGGGCCAGGGCTTCTTCTGTCGGTACCAAGCCTAGATGTCTGCTTTTCAGCTCAATTTTCATATTTTTATTTAAATAGCCCAGGCATTTGGCCCCTGTGCTACCTTCTATTATTTTCTTTAGAAGCAAGTAATGCTTTTCACCCGAAACATGGTTGATAATGACCCCCTTCACCTTCACATTGGGATCAAAATCCTGGTATCCCTTTACCATGGCCGCCGCACTGTTGGATAATCCGCTGCCATTAATCACCAGGATCACAGGAGCCCCCAGGGTCTTTGCCACATGGGCGGTACTGCCCTGATGGCCCTGGGTGCCTACTCCATCATAAAGCCCCATGACCCCTTCAATAATGGCTAAGTCACCAGCCTGCACCTGCCTTGTGAAAAGGGCCTGTACCACCCTTTCCTGAAGCAGGTGGGTGTCCAGGTTTCTTGAGGGTATCCCCGTTACCTTGCAATGGAACTGGGGGTCAATGTAGTCCGGCCCCACCTTAAAGGGCTTTATTGTATATCCTCTTTTTTTCAGAGCCCCCATTAATCCAAGGGTTAAGGTGGTTTTGCCTGCACCGCTTTGGGTTCCTGCTATTACAATTCTGCCACCTGTATTCATCTGTAATCCTCCTGTGGTTGTGGTTTATCCCTTAACCAGTTTGCCAAGGGCCTTGGCCGATGCTTCAAGGGTGATGTCGATCATCTCGTCGCTATGGGCATGGGAGATAAATAGGGCTTCGAATTGGGAAGGAGCCAGGTAAATGCCCCGTGACAGCATTTCTCTAAAGTATAGCCCATATTGCTGCGTATTGGAGGTGACAGCGCTTTCAAAGTCAACCACCTGCTGGTCTGTAAAAAACATACACAGCATGGAACCCACCCGATTAAAGCTGGCCTTGATTCCCAGGGCTTCCACCTGGCTTCGAAGGCCGGCCTCTAGCCTGGCACTTTTGGCCTCCAGGGCTTCATAAATTCCTGGGTTTTCCTTTAATATTTTTAATGTAGTGTAGCCAGCCGTCATGGCCAAGGGATTTCCCGAAAGGGTTCCGGCCTGATAAACGGGCCCCAGGGGAGATAATTGCTCCATGATTTCCCTTTTACCGCCAAAGGCCCCCACTGGCAGGCCACCCCCAATGATCTTTCCGAAGCAGGTTAAATCGGGGGTAATTCCATAAATAGATTGGGCTCCCCCAAGGGCAACCCGAAAGCCCGTCATGACCTCATCAAATATCAATAGGCTGCCAAATTGCGCTGTCAGCTCCCTTAGACCCCTGGCAAATGCTTCGGTCATGGGTACAACCCCCATGTTGCCTGCCACAGGCTCGATTATAACCGCCCCAATGTCTTCACCGTATTGTTGAAAAATAGCCTTTAGACCCTCCAGGTCATTATAGCGGGCGTTGATGGTATTCTCAGCAGTTTGATCCGTTACGCCGGGGCTGCTGGGGACTCCGTGGGTCAAGGCCCCCGAGCCGGCCTTGATTAATAAACTGTCGGAATGACCATGGTAGTTTCCAGAGAACTTGACCAGCTTTGACCTGCCGGTATAGCCCCTTGCCAGCCGAATGGCCGACATGGTGGCTTCGGTGCCTGAATTAACCATTCTGACCATCTCTACAGAGGGCACAAGCTCGGTAATGAGTTGGGCCATTTTGGTTTCAAGGGCTGTAGGGGCACCAAAGCTGGTTCCCTGGTCAAGGACTTGATGCAGGGCCTGTACCACCTCTGGGTAACAATGCCCTAAAATTAATGGCCCCCAGGAGGCAACAAAGTCAATGTATCGGTTTCCGTCTTCATCATAGAGGTAAGCCCCCTGTCCCCTTTTCATAAAGGGAGGATTCATACCCACCGATGAAAAGGCCCGCACCGGGCTATTTACCCCACCGGGCATATATTGCTTTGCTTCTTTAAACAGCCCTTCAGATCGTTCTATTTTCATGGAAGACTCCTCCTAATCCATTCTGCCATTTCCTTGGCAAAGTAGGTTAATATTAAATCGGCCCCTGCCCGTTTAATGCTGGTAAGGGCTTCTACCATGGCGCCTTCCCCATCTAAAATACCCTCCCTGGCCGCCAGCTTAATCATGGCATATTCTCCGCTGACATGGTAGGCCGCTACGGGCAGGTGAAACTGATCCTTGAGGGACTTGATTACATCCAAATAGGCCAGGGCAGGCTTTACCATTAAGATGTCAGCCCCCTCCTCTATATCTAAAGCAGCTTCTACCAGGGCCTCTCGCCCATTGGCAGGATTCATCTGATATGACCTTCTATCGCCAAACTGGGGGCTGGAGCCCGCCGCACTGCGAAAGGGACCGTAAAAGGAGGAAGCATATTTAACGCTATAGCTCATGATAGGGATATGGCTGTAGCCATTTTGATCTAAAATTGATCGGATCTTTAAAACTCTGCCATCCATCATGTCTGAAGGGGCCACCATATCGGCCCCTGCCTGGGCATGGGACAGGGCAGTTTTGGCAATCAGCTCAAGGCTTTCATCGTTATCTATTTCATTTCCCTTGACCACCCCGCAATGACCATGGCTGGTATATTGGCAGACACATACGTCGGTGATAACCGTCAATTCAGGATATTCAGCCTTTACAGCCCTTATGGCCTGCTGTACTATTCCGTCGGTATGATAGGCCTCTTGGGCCCATTCATCCTTTTCAGCCGGTATTCCAAAAAGAATAACCGATTGAATTCCCAGCCGGATAACGTCTTTCAGCTCTATTAACAATTCATCCACTGAAAGGTGAAATTGGCCCGGAAGGGCAGGAATTTCTTTTTTTATTCCCTTTCCATGGACAACAAATAATGGATAAATTAAATCGGATAGATTGACCCGGGTTTCCTGAACCATGTTCCTAAGACCCTGGGTTCTTCTAAGCCTTCTTTGCCTTTTCAACAGCTCCATATGATTATACCCCCTGCCTCTTCAAAATTTCTTCTACCAAGCCTTGGGTTGTATGTACCCTGGCCTGTATGTCTGCCCTTAGGTTAAATTCCTCCAGGGCCTTGGCTGTAACTGGCCCTATGGCTGCTTTGGTAATGGATTGAAGCAGCTCTTTATTTTCTTCTCCCAGTATTTTAATCAGATTTCTGACGGTTGAACCACTGGTAAAGGTTATGATGTCAAGCCCCTCCCTTAGGGTATTGATCAGGGTCTGCCGATTTTCTTCGGGTATGTCGGTCACATATAAGGGAATCTGCTGCACCCTGGCCCCCAGGGCCCTTAGCCCTTCCGTCAGGCTTTTCCTGGCAATCTCTGCCTGGGGCAGGCATACCCTGGCCCCGGGCGTAATAATCCCCTCCAGGGCCTTTAGCATCCCCTCGGCTGTAAAGGTTTCCGGCAGTTGATTCACCACAATCCCCTTTTCTTCAAGGGCTTCGGCTGTGGCACTGCCAATGGCCGACACCTGACAGCCCGACAGCCGCCTAATATCCAGCCCTATGGCCCGTAGCCTCTGAAAAAAGTAATTAACTCCATTGGTACTGGTAAAAACTAAATGATCGGCATCTTCTGCTTCTCTTATTTGTTGATCGACCATGGCCACATCAGGATTTAGGTTTAGCTCAATGGTGGGAAACTCTATAACCTCTGCCCCCAGCTCTTTTAATTGCTCTGTTAACACGCTGGCCTGCTGACGGCTTCTGGTCACCATCATTCGTTTTCCGTAGAGGGGCATTTTTTCATACCAGCTTAGCTTGTCCCTGAGCTTGACCACCTCTCCCACCACGATGATTGCAGGAGATTGGAGCTTTTCTGCTTCTGCAAGGGCTTCAATGGTTTGAAGGGTACCGGTAACCACCCGCTGCCTTGCGGTGGTTCCCCGGTGAACCAGGGCCACAGGGGTACTGCCGGGCTTCCCATGATCTAGCAGCCTTTGAGTAATTTCCTTTAAATTTCCCATCCCCATTAGAAATATCAGGGTTCCCTTTAGTCTTGCCAGGGCTTCATAATCCACCGAAGGGGCCTCTTTAAGGGGGTTTTCATGGCCTGTAATGACATGGAAGGAGGTGCTTACATTTCGATGGGTCACTGGAATGCCCCCATAATTCAAGGCCCCAATGGCTGAAGTAATACCCGGCACCACTTCAAAGGGAATATCTGCCTCTCTCAGGGCCAGGGCTTCTTCTCCACCTCTGCCAAATACATAGGGGTCTCCGCCTTTAAGCCTAGCAACAATCTTTCCTGCCCGGGCATGGCTTACGATTAACTCGTTAATTTCCTCCTGTGAATAGGTGTGATTTTGTGGCGATTTCCCCACATCAATGGTTTGGGCTCCCTGGCTTTTATGCTTTAGCAGGGCCGTATTGATTAATCGATCATAGAGTATTACATCGGCCCTTTTAATGGCGTCTAGCCCCTTCTTGGTTATCAGCCCTTCATCACCAGGTCCGGCTCCAATTAAATATACATAGGGCTTAATCAACATAATCCCCCCTGTTCTTAGGAACTTTTATTTCTGCCAAGAGCCTCCGGGCACCCAGTTGAATCATTTTTTCCCCCAGGCTTTTTCCAAGCTGATGGTAATCCTTAAGGTCACCGGCCATTGATTCCTTTAATACCTGACCTCCGTCGGGGCTGGCTACCATGGCGGTCAGCTTTAGTAGGTGGCCTATTTTTTCTCCATAGGCTCCAATGGGAATATGGCAGCCTCCCTCCATTAGGGCCAGAAAGCTCCGTTCAGCCATTACTGCCTGATAGCTTTCCTCATCATTAATTTTTTGAAGCATATGATAAAGCTCCTCATCGCTTCGGCGTATTTCACAGCCTAGGGCCCCCTGACCCACAGCAGGAACAAATTCTGACAGGGTAAATGCCTCGTCGATTCGATGGGCCAGGCCCAACCGTTTCAGCCCGGCAACGGCCAAAATGACCCCGTCCATTGGCTGGTTTTCTAATTTTTCAAGACGTCCCCCTACATTGCCTCGAATGGGGATGATCTTAAGGTCGGGTCGTATATTTAATAGCTGTGCCTGCCTTCTTAGGCTGCTGCTGCCAATCACCGCCCCTTCTCCCAGCTGTCTCAGGCTAACCTTCTTTTTGGTCACCAGGGCATCCCGGGGATCCTCACGCCTTGGGATGGCTGCCAAATGTAGCTGCTCAAGGGTTTGGGCCGGCATATCCTTCATACTGTGGACAGCCAGGTCAATTCGATTTTCAAGGAGCGCATTTTGTATTTCTTTGACAAACAGGCCCTTACCACCTATTTTATCAAGGGTTTTGTCCAGTATTTTATCACCCATGGTCTTGATTTTAATGACTTCATATTGGTGCTGCGGAAAATGCTCCCTCAATTGCTCTACAATAATTGCTGCCTGGGCCAAGGCCAGTTGACTGGCCCGGGAGCCAATTCTAATGGTTCTCATTTTCTTCACCCTCTTTATATTTAAATGCCTCGTAGATTTCCCAGAGGTCTGCTGTTCCCGTAAGACCAGCCTGTACTAAAATTTCATATAGTTCCTTTCGTTTTACGGAATCTTTTATTTCTAATTGGGCCCTTTCACGGATCTTTCCCAATATATCCACTAAATGACCATGGTCTTTGCCATACCGCTGAGCTAATTCGGCAACAATGGCCCGGGACAGCAGGGGACTTTTCCCCTCCGTTGAAACGGCAAAGGTAAGGCTGTTTTGCCGGTGGATGGCGGGTATAATAAAATCTCCCCTTTCCGGCATGTCCACCACATTAATCATAATGCCCAGGGCCCGGGCTTCCTCACAGCAGGCTTGACTGACCAAGGGATCATCGGTGGCTGTAATGATTAGCTCGCTGCCCCTTAAAAGCCCCTTTTCATAGAATCTTTTCTGCCATTGAATTTTACCCCCTTGTGCTAAGGTCAGAAGATGCGGGGTCAATTTGGGGCTAATGACAGTCACCTGGCCTCCATGCTGGAGCAGGGAATTTATTTTTCGTTCGGCCACCCTTCCGCCCCCCACAACGGTACAGCGTCGACCGGCAAGCTGGAGCATGATTGGATAGTACATATTCATTCCCCCATCAATTTTTGGTATTATGGAAATCAAAAAGCTCGTCTACAATGGCGGCAACCTCTTCGCCCCGTCCCCCGATACCGGCATTTTTCATTTGTAGAATCGGCCTTCTCCAGATTTTTTTAATTAGGCTCTTGACGACCTGTTCTATTTGCCCTTTATCTCGGTCCTCCACATGGGGAAGCTTTTTAAAGAGCCTTTCCAATTCCTCCTGGGTTAACCGGTCGCTATAGCTTTTTATAGCTTCGATTCTTGAATAGATGGGCAGACATCGATACCAATTACAATATTCCTCCACGGCCTCTTGAATCGATTGGGCTGCTTCCCCAACGCATTGCTTTCGAAAGGCCATGCTCTCCTTTGCAATCTCATTTAATTGATCAATATGAAATAGCGTGACTCCTTTTATTTCGCCTATGGAAGGCTCAACATCCCGGGGCAGGGCAATATCCACTATACATAATGAGCCTTTGCCTTTATAGCTTTTTTGAAAGGCCTCCTGCCTCAGTACGTAATGGGGGGCCCCTGTGGCACTGATAATTACATCTACCTTGTTAATCAGGTGGTAGCGTTCCTCAAAGGGGCAATATTGAATTTGTTGATAGCTTTTTTGAAGTTTTTCAACAGTTTCCCTGGTTCGGTTGCATAGGTAAATTTCCTTAATATTTTTATCTATTAAATTTTCTATGGCAATCCGACTCATTTTGCCAAAGCCAATTACCAACACCCGCTTATCGGTTAAGCTCCCTACCTGCCGCTCAATTTGTTTCACTGCAATGGTGCTAATAGACAGGGGATTGTTTGATATTCCCGTTTTGGCTTTAATCTCCTTGGCGGTGGAAATGGCTTCAAGAAAAAGTCTATTTAATACCTTGCCGCTGCTTCCCTCCTCCATGCCAAAATAGTAGGCTTCCTTCACCTGCCCCAGGATTTGATCTTCCCCCAGCACCAGGGAGTCGAAGCCGCAGCAGACATTATACAAATATGTAACTACTAATTTTCCGTCTAAAAAATGATATTGGCCCTTCAGCTCTATTTCAGTAAGCTTAAAAAAGTCTTGATAAAAGCCTTTGAAATATTCACAGGCCCGTGAGGAATCCGCTACCAAAGCGAAGACTTCGCTTCGGTTACAGGTTGAAATAATAATGGCCTCTTTAATAAAGGGATCCTGATTAAAGGCCTCATAGGCCCTTTCAAGCTTTGACTTTGTAAAAGCCACCTTCTCTCTAAGGCCAATGGTAGAGCTTTTGTGGGTAACCCCAAAAACCACTAAGTTCATTTTTAATCACCTTTTCCTCTTATCCATTAATAAACCCCTTGAACTGGGTCAAGGGGTATGCTTTCATCATTTAATACCAGAACACCTTCTATGACCCGTAGAATTGATGTTATTGTTAAATAGGCAGGTCTTCTGGCTCAGATTCATTACTTCTTCTTCCTTCCCGGTTTCCCAGTGGTTACTAAGAAGAAGCTCCTCTTTACAGCGGCGGGACCGCGTGGGATTTTCACCCAACTTCCCTTTTTCATAACATCGATTTGATGTTAAACCTATTTAAAAATGATCTATATTTTTTATTTTCTGTTTCGTTATAACTATATCAAATTAAATGTCCTATACCAAGTTTTTTTTAACTGTATCTTGATACAATCTAATTATGGTTTAAATACTCGGCCGGTCTTTTATCTAACAACAGTGGCAGACAGGCTAAAAGGATTAAAATAATAAAAACTGCAAGGGTTTTAATGGAAAATATTTCATCAATACCGTCACCTAAAAAAGTATATAAAAATACCTTAGGGGTACTTCCCAAAGCCGTTCCCAATAAAAATTGAGAGTAGTTAATTCCTGCCAGGCCTGCACCGTAGCTTATGGGGTCAAAGGGAAAGCCTGGGGTTACCCTCATCATAAACAGTTTTTTTACCACCTTTTCTCCACCCAATTCCTCCAGCTTATCCCTGTGATGCTTTCCAATAATCCTGACAAAAAATTTTTGAAACCGCCCGGCAAAATAACGGCAAAGGGAGGCACCCGTCAAAAGCCCCACTAGGCTTAGAATACTTCCTATCAAACCTCCATAAAGCACCCCTCCCAGTACAAATAGAACCGGACTGGGAATAAACAGAAAGGGTCTAATGGAGGATAGAATAACAAATACCGCTACCCCCCACATACCAAAGGATTCCACCAGGTTTTGCAGCTTTTTTATATCTACAGAACGGCCACCCAGGCCATTTGTAAAAAGAAGATAAACCCCCAGGGCTAGTGCAAGAATTAGGACTAGTCGAAGAATTTTTGTAAATGGCTTCATAACCCTACCCTATTCCTTTCCTAATTGCCTTAATCAGGCCTGCCTGCTACTACTTAGTCTGGGCCTGCTTAAGCCATGTCAAATTATTGCTTCTATATAGATTCTGAATTTCCTGCTTTTTCTAAATCAAAATAAAATAAGACACCGTTCTTTTCATTTCTTACACCAAAATTGCTTTGATGCAGCTCCAGCACACTTTTGACAATGGCTAGACCTAACCCTGTTCCAGGTCTTTCCTCTCCTTTGTAGAAGCTCTCCCATATATAGTTCATATCCTCTTGGGGGATGGGCCTTCCTTCGTTAAAAACCCCTACCCATATTTTTTCACCTTGATCCTTTACCTCTACCCGAACCAATGCATTATGATAGCAGTATTTTACTGCATTATGAATCAGGTTGTTTAATACCTGTTCAATTCGATATTCGTCGCCCAACACCATTAATTCCCGATCAATTGCCACCACCTCTAATCTAAGCTGTTTTTCCCGTTTCATTAATTGAAACTTTGAAAGAATTTGATCGATTCGTTCCCCCAGGTCAAACTGGCTGATCTTAACTTTAAAATTACCTGATTCCAGCTGACTTAGATCCAATAAGTCCTTTACCATGGTACTGATCTTGTTGGTCTCCTCCTGAATAATCTGATAATAGGCTTCCTTTTCTTCATCGTTATTGGCTATACCATCCTGTAAGGCCTCTGTATATCCCCTGATTAAGGCAATGGGGGTCTGCATTTCATGGGACACCCTGCCTACAAACTGCTTTCTCATCTTATCAAGATTCTTCTCTTGAATTAACTCTTGTTTCAAATTTTCAAAGGCCGCCTTCAATTGATCCGTTAAAAAATTAAAGGTTTCTCCCAGTTGCCCTATTTCATCACTACGGGCTTCTTCCCATCGTACATCAAAATTTAAGCGGGCCATTTCAGTGGCCACAGCATTTAGCTTTACCAATGGCTTACTGATGGTTCTGGAAAAAATTCCTGCCAAAAGCAGGGCCAGAAACAAGGCTACTAATAGAATATAGATGGAAAATTGCCGGGAAATGGACACTGATTCCTCGATTGGTTCCAGGGGGGTTTGCAGGGATAAAATATAGTTGTCGGCAGGATACAAAAGGGCCAGCTCACTCATTTGCCCCATGTGGCCTGTTACCTTGTAGTTAACAACCTTGCCCTCCATTGCCGCCTCCCAGGCTTCTCGGGGGTACCCCATCATTCTATCAAAGCCAATTAAATTTCCGGCCTGATAGAGGGTGCTTCCCCAATAATCCATGACTCTGATTCTTCCGCTCATTAGGGCTGCCATTTCTTCCATTTCAGTAAAAAGTTCCTCGGTGAATCCTTCTTCTTTTATCATTCTATTAATTTTAGCTGAATAGTTTTCCATTTGATTAATCTTTTTTCTTTGATAAAATTCTCCATAAAAGTTTGTTTGAAGTATTAAAAGAACACCCATAATCATAACGGTAAACACCACAAAGAGTGAAAACAGCCTCACAAAAATACTTTTCTTTTTCATTCCTTCACCTCAAGGCGGTATCCTGTACCCCTTACGGTTACGATTTTTTTTCCGAAATCCTTTAATTTGTGTCGTAGCCGCTTAACATGGGTATCTACCGTTCTCAGGTCTCCATAATAATCGTATCCCCATACACCATCCAGTAGGCTTTCCCTTGATAGGGCCAAATTGGGATGATGGGCAAAGTAAATCAGTAAATCATACTCCTTGGGGCTTAAACTCAATATTTCTTCATGTAAAAAGGCCTGGTGGGATTTTTTGTCGATACAAAGGGGGCCCATCTCGATTAACTCAAGGGATACTTGCTGCTGACTGCGTTTTAGTAAAGCTTTTATTCTTGCCATAAGCTCCTTAACACTAAAGGGCTTAGTCATATAGTCATCGGCCCCCAGCTCGAAGCCAAAGAGCTTATCACTTTCTTCACTCCGGGCTGTCAGCATTATAATCGGTACTGTACTGGTTTCTCGAATCCTTTTACATATTGTCCATCCATCGTATTGGGGAAGCATGATGTCGAGTACTACCAGATGGATTTCATTTTCCTGCCATAGCTTAAGGGCCATTGCACCATCGGCGGCTTCAAATACGTTGACCATTTCACGCTTTAAATAGGCCGCAATTAGCTTTCTCAGCTTTTCTTCATCCTCAACAACGAGTATATTGGTCCCGACCATGGCCTTCACCCCTTTCATATTGTACTAAATCAATTTGAGATTATACCGACTTACAATCTCCATACAGCTCTCGTCATTTAAATGCCACAGGGTATTAGCGGCAATAGTTTGTAAAAAATACCGGGCTGGTATTGAATTTCCCAGTGCCTGGTATTTATATTATAACCTATTTAAGTTGTTGAATAAATACCAGTATCTATAAAATGCCGGCAATCCTGCAAAGTAGAAAGCTGAAACCGGCATTGAGTAGTATTCAACAGCCTACTATTATCTAAAATTTCGATAGTCATACTCAAAATGATATTTCCTCATTGATTCAATAGACATGATATGGCAGGGAAATAATTTCCTGTCATATCCAAAGACTCAGGTAGGGCTATTTATTATCTTCCATCAATTCATTATAATACTTTTTTGTGACACCTCTGTGACAGAATGAAGACTGAGTGTGAATATAATAATCTTAATATTTCACTGCCTTTTCATTTTCAATCTAAAATGGTAAAATGATAGTAATCCATGTCTTGACTTGTTGTATTTTGTCTAATTCTGGAGATAAAAATGATCGATAAACGGAGGATGCTAAAGGTGAAGAAACTAATTTACATATTAATACTACTGATGGGTCTGGGAATGGTATCAGCCATTCTGCTACCTTCCTACCTTTCCGTTATAACAATTGATGCACCTACAGAAATTGTCATTCCCCAGGGAGCCTCGATGAACTATGTGGCCGATATGCTTTATGAAAAGGGCATGATTCGGAGTAAACTATGGTTTAAGTACCAAGCTAAAAATAATGAAGTTGATCGAAGCATTAAGCCAGGCACCTATGTATTTGAAATCGACAACACCCTTGAGGATGTTTTTAACTTGCTCATAAAGGGACAGAATGAGGCGCCTATTGTTCTTACCATACCTGAGGGGTGGACTTTGCACCAAATAGCCGAACGGGCAGAGACTTTAGGCTTTGGTCCTGTTGAGGAATTTATCGCCGCAACCAGAGAGTACTACAAGGAAAAGAATTATGACTTTGAAACTGATCAGCTATTTTTTGAGATGGAAGGATACCTGTATCCTGATACTTATTATTTCAATGAAAATCAAGGTGTAAAGGACATTGTTGCTCGATTAGCCAGCACGATGGAACAGCAGTTTTCGGAGGATGATCTTCAAAGGGCCAAGGAGCTAGGGCTTACCATGCATGAGGTTTTAACCATTGCCTCTTTAATAGAAAGGGAGGCCTATCATGATGAAGAAAAGGCAGCCATCAGTGGTGTAATCTACAATCGAATGAAGGCCAATATGCGGCTTCAGATTGACGCCACAGTTATCTACGCAATCGGTGAAGGTAAAGAACATATTAATCGTGTTCTGTATTCCCATTTGGAATATGATCACCCTTTTAATACCTATGCAAATTTAGGATTGCCCCCTGGCCCCATTGCTGCCCCCGGAAAGGCTTCAATTCATGCCGCCTTGTATCCGGAATCCCATGACTTTCTATATTATGTTTTAGGCGAGAACGGTCATGTATTTGGAAAAACCTACGAAGAGCACTTACAAAATAAGGCTGCTTACCAAAAAATGATTAACGGCAGCTAGTCCAGTGAATAACAAGTTTTAGCCGTAACGGGCTACTATAGCCATACAATCAATTATATCTTGCCCCGGTCATATTGAATGACTGGGGTATTTTTTTTATTAAAAAAAAGAATTGACTGGTTATTGAAAAATTAAATAAATTATATGGAACGGTCTAATTCGATACTGCATAGTTTACTAGTGGGAAAAAAGAAATATTGGCTTTTATAATCCCAGAGAAAGGTTAAAAAGTCAGCATACAATGTATTAATCTATTGATTCACAACAAGTGTTTAGGTTATCTCCCTTTAATTGCTTTTTTTACACTAAGATTTTTTTTTTTTTGAAGGAGGTACGATTCTTTTATGGATGATACCCGTAATTATTATTCTCATCGGACTGGTGTTAGACCCCATGTTGAGTCAGACCATAGATATGTTTCAAAGTCTAGATGTGGTCATCGACCAATTTGTCCGACTGGTCCTACGGGTCCCACCGGTCCTACAGGCCCCACTGGCCCTACTGGTCCGACTGGCCCTACCGGTCCCACCGGTCCTCAAGGTATAGCTGGCCCAACCGGTCCTACTGGTCCTGCCGGCCCTGCTGGTGCTACCGGTGCTACTGGCCCTACTGGCCCCGCTGGCCCTGCTGGTCCGACTGGCCCTACCGGTCCTACTGGCCCCGCTGGCCCTGCCGGCGCTACCGGCCCTACTGGTCCCGCTGGCCCTACCGGCGCTACTGGCCCCGCCGGCCCTGCTGGTGCTACCGGCCCTACTGGCCCCGCTGGCCCTGCTGGTGCTACTGGTGCTACCGGCGCTACTGGCCCCGCTGGCCCTGCTGGTGCTACTGGTGCTACCGGCGCTACTGGCCCCGCTGGCCCTGCTGGTGCTACTGGCGCTACTGGCCCCGCCGGCCCTGCTGGTGCTACCGGCCCTACTGGCCCTACTGGCCCCGCTGGCCCTGCTGGTGCTACCGGCCCTACCGGCGCTACTGGCCCCGCTGGCCCTGCTGGTGCTACTGGCGCTACCGGCCCTACCGGCGCTACCGGCCCTACCGGCGCTACTGGCCCCGCTGGCCCTCAAGGTCCTATTGGTCCTCAAGGCCCTGCTGGTCCTCAAGGTCCTATTGGTCCTCAAGGTCCTGCTGGTCTTCAAGGTCCTATCGGTCCTCAAGGTCCTATTGGTGCTACAGGTAGTACTGGACCTGCTGGTCCCACTGGCCCCACTGGTGCTACTGGAGCCACTGGTGCTACTGGTGCTACTGGCCTGCAAGGTCCTATTGGTCCTCAGGGTCCTGCTGGTCCTCAAGGTCCTGTTGGTCCTCAAGGTCCTATTGGTGCCACTGGTGCTACTGGAGCCACTGGTGCTACTGGAGCCACTGGCCCCGCTGGCCCTGCTGGTGCTACTGGCGCTACTGGTGCTACTGGAGCCACTGGCCCCGCTGGCCCTGCTGGTGCTACTGGCGCTACCGGCGCTACTGGCCCCGCTGGCCCTGCTGGTGCTACCGGTGCTACCGGCGCTACTGGCCCCGCTGGCCCTGCTGGTGCTACTGGTGCTACCGGCGCTACTGGTCCTACTGGTCCTGCCGGCCCTGCTGGTGCTACTGGCGCTACCGGCGCTACTGGCCCCGCTGGCCCTGCTGGCGCTACTGGCCCTACAGGCCCTACTGGCGCTACTGGTCCTACTGGCCCTGCCGGCGCTACTGGTGCTACCGGACCCCAAGGTTTATCAGAATATGCTTATATTTATAACACAACTGCACAAACCGTTGCAGTTGAAGCCGACATCACCTTTAGTAATAATGGCTTGATCCGAGGCAGCATTACCCATGCGCCAGGAACTGCCTCAATTATTATAGGTACAGCAGGTGACTATTCCGTATGGTTCTATGCAGCCGGAATAGAACCTAATCAATTCACCCTATTCTTAAACGGTGTTGCTGTGGCTGGTGCAACCTATGGCGTAGAAGCCGGAACTCAGCCTAATCCTGGTTGGGTCATTATCACTGCAAGCGCCGGCGATATACTAACGGTCAGAAACCACACCAGCGAAACACCTGTAATACTTCAAACCTTTACAGGCGGAACAGAAGCCAATATCAATGCATCTATTCTTATTCAAAAAATTGACAGCTAACATTTTTCCGGTAGTCTCTATAACAATTCAGCAGGGTAATTGAAAATAATTACCCTGCTGTCTCTAATTATTATTTGCTTTCAAAATAAGTACATTAACAGAATAAATTTCTTTTGGGGTGATTTTGTGATTACAATTAGTCTATGTATGATTGTAAGAGATGAGGAGCAGGTTATTGGCAGATGTCTGGACTCGATTAAGGACCTTGTTGATGAAATGATTATAGTCGATACAGGTTCGGTTGATGGTACAAAGGATATTGTCAAGGCTTATACTGATAAAGTTTATGATTTTCAATGGATGAATGATTTTTCGGCAGCAAGAAATTATGCCTACTCTATGGCCACCATGGATTATATTCTATGGCTGGATGCTGATGACGTGCTACTTAAAGAGGATCGTATGAAATTTAGGGTACTCAAGGAAACCCTCGACCCAACAGTAGATGTTGTTATGATGAAATACAATGTCGGTTTCGATGAGCATGGTAATACAACCTTATCATACTATAGAGAGAGATTATCAAAAAGAGAAAAGCAATTCAAATGGCATGAGCCAATACATGAATATTTGGAAACATCAGGGGTTATTATTAATTCAGATGTTGCTGTTACTCACAGGAAGGAGGGGGCAGCTGATCCCGACAGAAATCTAAGAATCTATGCCGACCTGTTATCTCGCGGTACTTCCTTAAGCCCCAGGGGGCTTTACTATTACGCGAGGGAGCTTTATTATCATGGTCACTATGCCGCGGCGATAGATTATTTCAATCGCTTCTTAAATACGGAACAGGGTTGGGTTGAAGACAACATATCGGCCTGTTATCATCTTTCAATATGCTACTACCATCAAAATGACAGGCCCAACATGCTTAAATCTCTTTTAAAGAGCTTCCACTATGATTTACCTAGAGCAGAAATTTGCTGTCAAATGGGCTTTTATTATATGGATGCTGGGGAATACAACAAGGCAATTCAATGGTATAAACTGGCGACTCAACTACAGGAGCCTGCCAATAGCTGGGGATTCATACTGCATGATTACTGGGGATTTATACCCAATATTCAACTATGTTTATGTTATTATGAAATTGGTGACATTTCCGAAGCCATCAGGCATAATATGAAGGCTTCAGAGTTTAAGCCAAATGATCCTGCCGTCCTTCATAATAATGAATATTTTAGACGCTACTTGGCTAAGGTAGCCGTTGAATAAGAGCTACACCCGCCATTAGCCCAAATAATAAGCCCCTGTTCGTCACCGATAGATTCAGTACATATAACACCTTTAATCGTTGTCTGTGCTGAACCTATACCTGTGATATCAGGGGCTTTGAAAGGGCTGATGGCTTTTAATTTAATTACAGGCTTTCAATATTTACAACATCGTAACCGACTTCTGAAATAGCTGCCCTCAAAGTTTCATCTTCAATGGGCTGAGACATTTCAATTATTGCATTTTTCCCGGCTAAATCTACCTTTACATCTGTGATTCCCGCCACTTCAATTAGGGCATTTTTTACATGATTTGCACAATGTCCACAGGACATACCTTCAATACTGATTTTCCTTTTCATTTTTTCTCCTCCTATTTAATTATTTTAAATTTATATTTTTAGCTAAAGAGTTGGTTTAAATCGTTTTAGCCTTAATGCATTACTAAGAACCGATACTGAGCTTAAAGCCATAGCCCCAGCCGCAAACATTGGGTCCAGTAATGGGCCTCCGAACAGGTATAAAATACCTGCTGCCAAGGGAATTCCGGCACTGTTATAGGCAAAGGCCCAAAACAGGTTCTGCTTAATGTTTCGTATGGTACTTTTACTTAACTGAATGGCTGTTACCACATCCAGCAAATCACTTCTCATTAATACAATATCGGCTGATTCCATGGCCACATCAGTACCTGAGCCTATGGCAATTCCTACATCGGCCTGGGCCAGGGCTGGCGCATCATTCACACCGTCTCCCACCATGGCCACCTTCTGCCCCTGATCCTGAAGTTTCTTAACTTCATTGGCCTTATCTTCAGGCAATACTTCAGCCAGAACGATATCGATTCCAACCTCCCTGGCAATTGCTTCCGCTGTTCGCTGATTATCTCCTGTAATCATAGCAACCTGTATTCCCATATCATGAAGCCGCTTGATTGCCTTACGGCTATTTTCCTTTACCACATCTGCCACAGCTATTATTCCCACCAGACTTTCCTCAATGGCCACATACATGGGGGTTTTGCCTTCTGTTGCCAACCGATTTGATTCTGATTCCAGATCAAGGGGAATATTTTTTTCAAGCATCAGCTTCTTATTACCCAACAGCAGGTTTTTTCCTTCAATTTTTACTTCAATTCCTCTGCCGGGGATGGACATAAATGATTCTACCTTTTTAAGGGGCAGATTTTTATCTTGCTGGGCTTTTACAATGGCTTCCCCCAGTGGATGCTCGGAACCTCGTTCTCCAGAGGCGGTCAGGCTTAAGAGCTCATCCTCTGAGATGTCCCCCCTTGAAATAATGTCCGTTACCCTGGGCTTTCCTTCGGTGATGGTTCCTGTTTTATCAAAGACTATGGTTTTTATCTTATGGGCAGTTTCAAGGGCCTCGCCGCCCTTAATTAATACACCGTATTCTGCCCCCTTTCCTGTACCCACCATTATCGCCGTTGGTGTTGCCAGGCCCAGGGCACAGGGGCAGGCAATCACTAACACTGAAATAAAAATAGTCAGGGCAAATACAGTGGAATGGCCCGTTACAAACCATAGTATTGACGCTATAATTGAAATACTAATTACAATCGGCACAAAGTAGCCTGAAATAATGTCTGCCATTTTAGCAATGGGAGCCTTGGAGCCCTGGGCATCCTCCACCAGTTTGATGATTTGAGATAAAACTGTATCCTTTCCCACCTTGCTGGTTTGAAACTGAAGGCTTCCATTTTTATTGATACTGCCTCCAATTACTATGTCACCAACATGCTTTTCAATGGGTATACTTTCACCCGTCAGCATCGATTCATCAACAGAGCTGTAACCCTCTATCACGACACCATCCACCGGTATTTTCTCTCCTGGCTTAACTAAAACAATATCTCCCACCTCAACCTCTTCAATGGGAATAACCATTTCCTTTCCATCATGTATCACAAGGGCAGTTTTGGGCTGCATTCCCATAAGCTTTTTAATGGCCTCTGAGGTCTTTCCTTTAGAAACCGCCTCCAGGTATTTACCCAAAAGAATTAAGGTGATAATTACGGCAGCCGTTTCAAAATACAGCTCCATTACCATCATGTGATTACCGGTTAAAATTTCATAGATGGCATATAACCCATATATAAAGGCAGCGCTGGTACCTATGGCTATTAATGAATCCATATTGGGGCTTCTTCGATAAAGGGCTTTAAAGCCTACTGTATAAAACTTGTTTCCTGCAACGATGGCCGGTATCGTTAATATAAGCTGAACCAAAGCAAATCTTAAGGGGTAGTGATGGGGGTCAAGAAAAGCAGGTAAAGGGGCTCCCATCATGTGACCCATGGCAATGTATAATAATGGAGCAGTAAAGATAGCTGACAATAAAAACTTCTTCCAAAGGGTCTTGATATCCCGCTGACGTTTCTGGGCTTCCTGATCGGTACTCTGTTGAATTTCAAGCTCCAGGGGTTCATAACCGGCCTTTTTAATGGCCTGTTTAATCTGGGAAATTCGAATTAAGGTGCTATCATAATGAACGACTGCCTTTTCAGTAGCCAAATTAACATTGACAGTTTTAACACCCTCCAGCTTTTTTAACGCCCTTTCAACTGCACTGGAACAGGAGGCACAGGTCATTCCTGCCACCGGTATGGTAATTTCTCTTACTGTTTCCTCTTCCTTTAATTGATAGCCAATTTGACTCACCTTATCAATGATTGCTTCAAGGCCTACCTGATCAGCATTGTATTTTACTGCCAGCCTTTCGGTGGCTAAATTTACCGTAGCGGACTCAATTCCCTCAAGCTTCCCGAGGGTTCGCTCGATGGCCTTGGCGCAGGCTGCACAGGTCATACCTTCCACCATCAGACTTTTATTAATTGATCCCATATACTTCCCTCCCTTATTTCATTAGCTTTTTAAAGGTTTTCAGTACCTCTTCAATGGCCTCTTCTTCGCCATTTTTCAATTGATGTACAATACAATTCCTCAGGTGACTTTCCATTAATACCATTGAAATGGAGCCAAGGGCCGAACGTGAAGCCTCTATTTGATTAATGACATCATAGCAATAGGTACCCTTTTCAATCATATTTTTAATTCCTCGAATTTGCCCCTCTACCCTGTTTAAGCGATCCATTAAGGATTTTTGAACCTTAAGGGACTCCTCTGAGGACCTTTTTACGGAATGATCTTGCTTGTGACCCATTGAAGCACCTCCTTTATTTTAATATACCATACCCCCCTACCGTATATCAAGGAGAATTTTTTAGGATGACGTTATTTTTATATAATCCCTTAATGATCATATGCTTATTCCCCCTAAAATGATAAAAAGACTACCTAAAAGGAAGCCTTTTTGATTCTTATTTTTGCTCGGTTTCTTCATTATTTTTTTCTTGTCCAATAGTAGTTACCGAAGCAATGATAGATTGGGGGTCCTGGATAATGTGAAATTCTTCACCGACTTCCATATCGGCAATTCTAAGGGCATCGCCTGTTCTAAAATTGGATATATCAAATACCAGTTTTTGAGGGATGCTGCCGGCATAGCATTCTACTTCAACCTCATTAAGCTGCTGCTGTAAGATTACACCGCTTTTTTCTACATAATTCCTGCCTGTTAACACGATAGGTACCTTCACATGGATTTTGTCATTTTGATTAATCCGTTGAAGGTCCAGATGGATAATTTCCCGTGTTACCGGATCTCGCTGAATTTCCTTTATCACGACTGAATAGGTTTGATCACCTATGTTTACCTGGAGCATTCCTGTTTCCCCATAGGTTCTGATAAAAGATTCTGCTTCCTTTTTATTTATTTTTACAGGCAGGGTATTCATATCCTTGGCATAAATTACAGCAGGAATGTACCCATCATGTCGTATTCGATGACTGTTGTTTTTTCCTACGCTGCTTCTCACTCCACTATTAATTAAGTCCATAAAAACACCTCTCCTTATTCATTTATTTATGAATTATTGCCAACGACAGTTATTTTATACAGTCTGGCCCTTAGGAGAGGTGTGATTGAATTATATTTCTTCTTCTACCGGCTGCTCCAGCTTTGTTGTGTAAACCAGGGAAGCAATGACGGCCTGTTTATCTGTCAATATCTCAACGTACTCATTTGCTGCCAATAATAAATCAGATACGGTTAAGTTGTCTTTTTCCAGCAATAGTTTTGCATCTACTTCTACTCGTTCGGGAATGTATTTGGGATAGGTTTGTATTTCGATTTCTGGTGTTTGAATTTGAAGTATTCGATCGCTGTTTTCTACCTTTTCTTTGTTGGTGATATAAATAGGAAGGGTTAGTCTGACTTTTTCATGTTCATTCAAGGTCTGTAAATCCAAGTGCAGTAATTGGTTTTTTAAGTTATCCCGTTGAATCTCTTTGATGATAGCAAAGGTCGTCACATCTTCAAAATTTAATCCCAGGCGAAGGCTTGTTCCATATTGGGAAAGTAATTTTTCCAGCTCCCGTTCCTTTAGGTAAATAAGTTGTGTGTCCTTCCCTCTGCTGTATACCACGGCTGGTACCTTTCCACTCTTTCTTTCCTTCGCAACACTGTTTTTTCCAACCATTTCTCTTTTAAATGCTTGAATCTGCGGTGTTGCCATTATTATTCCTCCTTTAGATGTAAAATATGGTGCTTATTACTATTAAATCAAAGTTTTAAGAAAACTTCAATAAACTTCTATCTTAATATAGAAAAAATCCCAGTTCTTGACCGGGAAAAACTAAGTTAATCAACTGAACGCAGTATTCTTTCTGCTATATCCATCAGGCGCATATCCCCTACCTTTTTATCCAGGGCGATAAAGATACACTTGATTTCTTCAAGGCCTTCGTCATAATAGTAGGAATAGCTGTAACAAATGAATTCGTCTGGTATAATACCTTCAATCATTGCTACCTTTTCATCGGCCAGGCTCATCAGCTCTTCAACTAAATCTTCTTCCTCGATGGGCCCTAGATCGTCAAGTAAAAGGTCTTCCTTTAGCTCTGCTACATTTTGTATAATTTGATAGATCAAGGTATCATCTCTTTTTGATCCCTTTGTTAAATCCTTTACTAGCTTAAAATGATATTTTTGTTTTATTTGCTTAAGTATATCTTCACTATCGAAGCATTTATTCCCTGCTACTACATAGCTCATGGCTAATCCTCCTCTATTTTTCACCTAATACCTTTCATTGCTCTTTTAAGTATCTGTTAATGTCTATTCCCACTTCCGACGATTCTCCAATAATCCTCTACATTTCGATAGACACATTCAATTGACGCCTGGGAAAGTTGCTTCATCATCTCTTGATTGAGCTTGATAAGCTCCCTTTCTTCTTCCTCAAGGGTTAAATAATCAAAGGGATACTCCGATTCCACCAGGCTTGTACCTTTTACTGGCTTTATTTTAAAGATCTCGGAATTTAAACCCATTTCTCTTTTTCCATTATTAAGAAGTATATATTTCGCCCTGGTATTTTGAATTCTGATGATTAGATAAATCTCCCAGTTCCTTTCCATAGGCCAGCATTTTTTTAACCAGAGCATCATATTGCTTCATTTAATCACCTCTCTTTATTTATTAATTCTAGTTTCAGGGCGGTAAATCCTGCTAAAAAACTTTTTTGCCACTCAGGTGCATTAGGAATTCACTGCGGCAACAAAGGATGTCACTGGAATTGTCAGTATTAAACCAATACTACCGCTTAGGGCCCGTATAATTTCGGTGGCTATGAATTGAGAATTAATGGCTGCTTCTACTGACATATTTGAAAGGGCAAGGAAAAATAATAGTGGCAGGGATGTTCCGGCATAGGCCAATATTAGGGTGTTGGTCATGGTGGCCATGATATCCTTTCCTACCATGAAGCCTGACATGATTAAAGAGGAAACGGAAACCTTAGGATTGCTCCGTTTAATTTCATGAATGACTGAGGTGATGGTCATGCTGACATCCATAACTGCTCCTAAGACTCCGATGGTTATACCGCTGTAGAGCAGCCCTCTATAGTTAATTGCCACATTGGTTTGGGTTATCAGCATTTGAATGGTCTCATCTGAAAGGCCGTTTAAGTGAATACGGTTGCCGAAATACAGGGCCAATATTCCTGAAATCAAGGTACCTCCAATGGTGCCCAGAATAGAGCTGAGGCTTTTTTTTGTGAAACCGTCGATTAATATAAAGCTGACAAATATAATGATGCAGCATACCAGTACTGTGGTAAATATAAAGCCATGGCCCTTTAAAATCATTGGTAAATATATTTTAAAAATGCATAGCCCCGTTATAATTAACGATACAAATGATCTAAGCCCCTTAAATCCACCAATAATCATTAATAATAGGAAAAACATAATAAATAATAGTAGCAGGGGCCCTTCCCTTACTACATCCACAAAGGAAACTCCTAATAGCTGATCACCCTCAATCGTGAGCTGAATAAATATTTTTGTATTATTTTTTAAACTAATATCGTATTCAGAAAGGGCAATGGGCTGGTAGGCAAAGCGCAAATGCTTTCCCTTCAGTGCTCCCTCCAAAACCTTCACCTCTAAAACCTGAGGTGTGCCTTCCTCTGGCTTGGCTTCTTCAATGGATAAAACCTGGGCCTTCACCTTAACATATTGCCTATCGATTCCGTAGGCTACAGAGCTGAAGCATAAAATACCCATCAATACAATCCATAATATTTTCAGGCCTTTGTTCATTTCAAGAATTCCTCCCTAATTATCGCCTACTAGCATATATATTAAGGAGCATTACAACATATTAGCAATTATTCATTAAATTCATTGCCTTCTATTACTATTAAATTTTAATTTTTATCATTTACTTAAAAGGAAAATAAATGAGAATACTACCCTCCTTTGGTAGCATGAAAAAAGAAAGGATTTTCAGGTGAATCAAAGGCTATTGCATAGGATCTTTTTCAAGCCAGGTCTTATTAATAATGAAGGATTGATTATTGCAATACAGGCACTTTCGTTGTATTCCTTGGCCGTATTTGACCTTGTCTCCCACCCAATCCAGCTTATTTTTTTCACTTTTTTCAATAACTTTTTCAGAGCCGCAGTTGCTGCAGATTACTTTAAATCCGCCCATGACTTTGACCTCCTTTTATTGCTGTTTACTGATTTTTTTTATTGGATACTAAATTTAAACCTCTCGAAAGCAGCTTAATCACATCAACGTTAGTTCGATAAATCAGACTTCTAAGGGAAGGAGTTTTCATAACGGTTAACAGCCGATCAAAATCTTCATTGGTGGCAGCATTTAATAAAGGCCTCAGACTTTTAAGCTGCTGGCTTTTTTTCCTCACGCTTCCCAGCAGCTGGTCAATATCATAACCCTTCGCAATACTTTTTGCCACCATTACCCCCGAAACAATTGCATTAAACTGGCCAAAGCCCAGAAAAGGTTCAACTCCCCCTCCGGCAGCTCCAGCAAAATAGACCTTCCCTACCCTGTTGGTGGTCACCAAACCGGCATGGTGGGGAATAGACCATGATTCAACCATATTATACTGCTTTAAAATGTCACGGCTCTCTAAAAACCGACGCCAGTATTGATTAAGCTCATTCTGTTGAATACCTTGAACCACATGGGCAATGACTGCTTTATTTTTACTATAGGGTGCCAGGTAAATATAGGCACCCTTTGTTAGGTCATTATCGAGCCACATCTTTAACGTATCCGGTTCAAAATCTCCCTCAAAGACACCTCCGCTAAGCCACGCCCGCATTACCTCCTGCCAAATTCCGTATCTTGTTGGGGCAAACCAGTGCCCATCTGCTGCCACAATAAAATCAAAATCCTTTTCTATATCCTCTGGATGCACATTACAATTAAAATGCACTTGTGATTTTACCTGTTTATGTAATTGATTTTTAACGGAATTTTCCTCCTTGCCACGAATCATAAAGTGACCCAGCTGCCCTGAAACGGTAGCTTGATTGTTGGGCGAATAGTGAATCACCTTTCTGAAGGGGCCCAGGGGCTTTAGCGTAATTCCCAGCTGCTGGTTTATATATTGAATAGGGTCTGAAACAGGGCGGGTTAATAATCCTAAAAATGCCGACACATGGGGATGATATTCGCCAATGAAATCATTTCTTTCAAATATGGTGGGGTAAATACCATGCCTTTCTAATTCAATGGCGCATGACAAGCCTGCGGTGCCCGCACCTATAATCGCTACCTTCACCTTAACACGCTCCTCGCAACGAATGTTTTGATTGTCTTATTTTTTACATATGAGCGTTTAATATACTATCCTAAGGCCTATTAAAATTAAACTGAATAAGGAATAAATTATAAATTAAAACAAATAATAGCACTAGAGCAAAGTCTTCCTTTTCAAGACATAAAAGGATGCTTTGTTGAAAACTATATATATATCTTTAATTCCATTATGAAAAAAAGAGCTTCTCTATAGATTTATAAAAAACCTAAAGGGGAAGGTACCAGACCATGAAAAAAAATAGAGGAACTAAAAGACCAATTAAAATTGGAAATACTTCAAGCCAAAACCAAATTAAAAATAAAAAGCTCCGAAGCGTTGTAGAAACAATAGAAAAGAAAAGCGTGGCTGACCTGGAAAATCACCTGGTATCTGAAAATTTACAGGAAAATTACGATATAATCAGCAATATTTTTGACAACAGCTTTGGCTTTACCCTGCGAAAATTTAGTATTGGTGAAAACAACACCGAAAGCTTTATTATATATATTGATGGTATGGTCAATCGTGAAGCCATTCACGAAAATATATTAAAGCCATTGATGACGGAATTTAGTTATCCTCATGATCATGCTAGAATTCATCATGAGAGTTTTTTATCTGACCTAAAGGACACCTTAATTTCAATAAGTGATGTAACACCTATTCATTCCATAAAAGAGGCCGTTAAATTCGTTCTTTTGGGTCATTGTGTACTTTTTGTTAACAATAACGATGTGGCACTTTCAATGAATACCCTGGGGATCGAATCACGTTCGGTTTCTGATCCAATTGTAGAAACCTCCCTCAGGGGGCCCATGGAGGCCTTCGTTGAAAACATACAAATCAATACTTCTTTGATTCGCAGGAGAATACGAACCCCCAACTTAAAAATGGAAAAATTCACTGTGGGTCGATTAAGTCAAACCGATGTCGTTATGTGCTACATAAAGGGTATTGCCAACGAAGGTATATTGAAGGAAGTAAAGGAGCGTATTGAGAAGATTGATACCGACATCATCCTGGAAGGAGGCCAATTGGAATCCTTCTCAGAAGACAGCTGGATATCACCCTTTCCTCAAACTGAGATTACAGAAAGGCCCGATTCCTGTGTCGCCTCCCTGGCTGAAGGACGAATAGTTCTGGTAATCAATGGGAGTCCCTTTGTGTTGATTGTACCCGTTACCCTAAGCTATTTTTTCACAGCGGCCGAGGATTACTACCACAAATTTTATTTTGCTTCCTTTGTCAGATTACTAAGGTATTTTGCCTTTTTAATTACACTGGTGCTGCCTTCCTTTTATGTGGCAATTACCACCTATCATCAGGAAATGATTCCCTCTGTTTTGCTAATCTCAATTGCCAATGCCAGAGCTGAAATTCCTTTTCCTGCAGTGGTAGAGGCGTTATTTATGGAAATTACCTTTGAAATTATTCGAGAAGCGGGGGCCAGGCTGCCCATCTCCATCGGCCAGTCCCTGAGTATCGTTGGTGGTTTGGTTATCGGCAGCACTGCTGTGGATGCAGGATTAGTTTCTCCAGGGATGGTCATCGTAGTGGCCGTTACTGCCATTGCGTCCTTTATTATTCCTAAAATCAATTCCTCAAGGGCCATCAGTGTCCTTAGGTTCCCCATACTGTTTCTGGCATCCACTATGGGGATCTTTGGGATCATTGTGGGCCTGCTGATCCTTTTAATCCATTTGGCATCCTTAAGGTCCTTCGGAGTTCCATATTTATCACCCTATACCCCCCTCAGCTTGGAAAATTGGAAGGACAGCTTTATTAAGCTACCGGCATGGTTCATTTTCAAACGGCCAGCCTTTTTGGAACCCGAAAATTTAGTCCGAACCGATCTGGACTCAGAACCCAAGCCGCCCAATACAACCAATTACATGGATGAGGAGAACTGATTATGAAAAAAAAATTAATCTTACTTTTCACTATTATCTTTCTTTTGCTACCTTTGACAGGATGCTGGGGACAAAAAGAGATCAATGAGTTAGGTATTGTTCAAGTAATGGGAGTCGATTTAGAGCCCGATGGAAATTACCGGATATCGGTACTGGCGGTAATTCCCATTGGTGGCCTGCAGGAATCACTGGATTTATCAGGCGTATGGCTTGGCAGTGCAGTTGGGAAAAGCATCAATGATGCCAGTAAAAACCTGAGAAATGTCGCTTCAAAACGACTGGTATGGATCGACAACCGCATAATCCTTATTGGAGAAGAGCTTGCAAGGGAAGGTGTAGATGAAATTTTAGATTATTTCATGAGAAATCGAGAAATAAGGTATAGAAATTATGTAATGGTATCGGAAGGAAAAGCCTTAGACATCATGTCTATTCCTGCTGATGCAGAAGCTAATTTACCCGAGGAGCTATTGGGCATTATCCAAAATGTTCAAGATTGGACCAAGGCCTATGTTCCTGATCTGAATGCCTTTTTAAATTGTTACCTGGATCAAGGAATAGAGACCGTTGCAGGAAGGCTGACCTATTCTTCTGTTGACTTTGAAACCTATTCAACTGCTAAGGAAAATTATGGAGAAGTAATTGAAAGTGAGAAGAAGAAGGTTATAGCCGACAGGGGATGTGCTGTATTTAAAGGGGATAAGCTGGTGGATTTTTTGGGGAATATAGAGACCCGAGGCTACCGCTTAATTACTGGAGAAATCAATGCTGGAGCCATAACCATTAATGATCAGGAGCAAATGGTCAGCATGGAAATAAGAAATGTTAAGAGTAATATTACTGCAGAGGTGGATAATGATATTACCTTTACGATTCATCTCAAAATGAGCGGGGATATTATCGAAAATGCTTCTGATCACAATATTATAAACCAGGCTACAATTGATCAATTAGAGAAAAAATTTGAAAAGGAGATTGTAAAGGAGTTGGAATATACCGTAACCCAGGCACAAAATGAGTATAAGTCAGATTTTCTGGGCTTTGGGAGGGTCTTATACAGAAGACACCCCGATGTGTGGCGGGAAATTGAGCAAGATTGGGATACGATCTTTCCCAATGTAACTGTAAAATATGATGTTGATGTCAGTATCGATAGAATGGGAGAACGCTTTTAAACATTTGAAGGGTGATGATTCATATGTTTTATATCATAACCATATTTTTTATCCTTATTGGATTTTTTGAAATTAGAAAGCTGGTAAAAGATAGGATGAAAAAAGAATTATTGATGTACCTGATTATCATGACGATTGCCATCTATTATAGCTATGGGGCCCTATTGAAGTGGAACTTACCAAGGCCGGGAAAAGTAATCTCTCAACTATATGAGCCAATTTCAAATTATGTTTTTGCTCAAACCAAACATAGAACGAAGTACTAAAAAATGGAGCAGAGATCAGTACTGCTCCATTTTATTAATTTGAGGAGGTGACCTTCTATGAGTCTCAGCGGAAACACCCTTGCGGTAATAATCGGTGCTTCCATTTTTACAATCTGTATCATAACCGCCATAATAGCACAAAAATGCCTGTTTGGAAAAGTAACTAAAGGCCGGGATATAAAAAATAAGCATAATGATTCTTAAACTGATTTACCACGTTTTTTTAATAGAATTGCCGCCAGGAATAAAAACAGTCCTAAGCCATACTGGATAAAAATAGCGATAAAGGGATAGGAATAATAAGCAAATTGTAGCATTTCAATGTCGGTTTTAAAGGAATTGACACTCAGTGCAAAGGCAATAAAAATGGTGGGATAAACCAAAGGCTTATAGCTGGGTATGTTTACGACTTGAGAAATACCCACGCTTGAGGCCCAAATAAGACTGGCAGAGGTTAAAATACCTGCGGCAATGGCTATAGACATCCAAATAATTTCAACCCTTTCAAAAAAGTTACCCAGTTGAATATATTTAGTAATTTGAAGCCCTGGGTTTACCATATTGGCAGTTTGCTCAACCCCAAAAATGCCAATACTGGTAATCACCATCATTAAAATAACCAGCATCCCCATTGTAATGGCTGTAAACTTACCTAAAAAGGCCTTTTCCGGCCGATTACAGATGGGAATATACATCCCCATAATCAGGCAAACCCCAAAGTAAGTAAATAAAAAAGGCGTTCCCGTTAAGGCCGGGTAAAGGCCATTGTATAATTGGGGCCTTAATTGATCTATCTTAATCACGGGAGACAGTAAAATAAACAATACAATAAAGCTTAAAAAATATAGAGGGCCTAGAATTTCACTGACCCGGGCCATACTCTCTATTCCCCTTTTAACTCCATAGCCAATCACTAAATATCCAACCCCCACTGGAATACTAACGGGCATTGAAGGTATAAAGGCATTACTCAATAATAAAGCCAGGGCCCTCATGATATTGGAGCTGACCAGCAGAAAATAAAGTGGAAACATAATACCGATGATTTTTCCAAGATAGCTGCCTAAAATACTCTGGCTATATTGAACAAAATTTTCACCGGGGAATCTAAGCCCCATATAGGTTAAAATTATGGCAACAATTACATCCAGAAACCATGCTCCCAATATGGCAAGCCACGCATCCTGGCGGCTGTGCATCACCAGAAATCCAGGAATTTGTAATGTTGAAAAGGAGGTAACTATTGAAAAGAGCAGCCATATATATTGATGAATACTAATTACTTCTTTTTCCTTTAGCTTCATTTCTTTCCCACCCTTAAAATTTATTAAAAATAGTCTCACCCAGAGGCCTTAGGACAGAATGAATTACCTCTAATAGGGTTAGAACCTCCATTTGACATAATATATAGGTTATAATTGGAAACATTACCATTACCCCAACGGTAATCAATTCCTTCCACCTTCGGTTTATGTATAGTGAAATACCATCAGATAAGCATAGCAGAAAAAAAACCAAAAAAAACGAAAACAAAAGCATATGCTATTTCTCCTTTAATCCATGGCTTTTACTGAAATAATTCTGTAGAATAAGGTTTATCTTAATTACTTTATTATGTTCAAACTAACCTTCCCTTATTCGATGGCAAGCACTCAATTTTTGACGATATGATTATAAATTTTAGCCAAAAAACTACTATGTTTCAGCTTAAAAACTGGATTATTATAAATTAACTGCTTAATACCTGGGGTTTTTAATAGTAGTATTAGCTTATCAAGATCATTGTTGTCAAAGGTGTTCAGGGCCTTTCTGAACTCATAGAGTCTGAGCATATCCGCTTCTATCGGTTTTACCAATTTGTTATAGTCTAAATTTCTTGCAATGGCCTGGCCCGCCAGTAAGCCACTTTCAATGGCATTAAGCTGGCCAAAACCCAATAAACTGTCGGTAAAACCTCCTGTATTTCCTATAAAATAGATATTATCTAACTGATAAGGCCATACAAAGCCACACTGATGCTCTGCATCTCTTATTTCAGTGATGTGGTAGTTTAGTTTCTCTGTAGAAAGAAAAAGGTCCCAATAGTGGTCTATTTCGCGTTGACTAATGCCGTTAATAATTAGCTTGACGGCAGCCTCCTTGGGGCCATTGGGAATCAGATAAGCAAAGGCATTTTTAGCATATTCGGTATTTGACCACATTGATACTGCACTGGTGTTAAAATTTCCCACCACACTGGCCGAACGAAATTGGGCGATAAAGATATCTGTCCAAACATTCAACTGCTTTGCAATATTGCTGTCTCCGGTAGCAATGACGATATGGTCAAAATCATTTTTTATATCTTCTAAATGGATCAAAGTATTAAATTCAATGGGAAGCTGTACCTGGGAGTAAATTTGATTGGCAAGGGCATGCTTATCTTTCATTCTATTGATGATATACCCCAGATTTCCCTTCACCACAGCCTTAAATCGAGGACTAAACATTACAATTTCCTTTAGGTGGAAGGTGGGCTTAATCACTAAGCCATATTTTCTTTTAAAAAGCACTAAGGGATCAACAATAGAACGATTAAAAAGGTGCATTGTAGCACAGGAAAAACAAATTTGTTCTCCTATATGGCTCTTTTTTTCAAAGATAACGGGGGTTATACCATGCTTTTTTAGCTCAAAGGCACAGGCTAAGCCCGAAATACCGGCACCTATTATTGCTACCTTCATTATGAACACCTTCCTTAAACGCTTCTGTATATGACTGATTGTAAGTATATTTAAATTTGTAATGGCTCTTTAAGAATAATATTTGCGTTTATAAGGAAAAATATTAATACTTTATTTTAAATAAGTTGGGGAGGAAGAAAATTGGAAAAGCTCTCACAGGAATATATTTTAATGATGGTTTTTACCAATGCATTAAACCGGGAAAAGCTACTGGTATCTAAATACAGGGCATATGAAGGGGCTCTGAAGAATAAGGAATTAAAGGAAATGGTTAAGGAATTTTATGGTACTGCCCAGGAGCATTTAAAGCTTATGAAGGATAAAATGATTAAACTGGATATTAAATAACGAAATTAGGTGAAATTATGAAGGAAGTAAATATTCTAAAGGACATTCTTCAAAGTCGAATAACCAATCAAAAATTTTATAATGAAAATTTGATAGACATTAGAAATCCAGAGGTACGGGCCTTATTTACCCAGCTTCGGGACGACGAAATGCGGGCCATTGTTAAGCTGCAGCAGAAAATTGAAAGGCTGGAAGCACCTTCTGGTATCATTTCAAAGGTATTTCCCCCTCGACCTAAATTTTAATAAATTATTTCTTAAACTGGATGGTGGTACAGGATGGAATGGGTAATCGTTTTTATAGCCAACTGGATATTGTTTTTTCTGCTGGTTGATTGGAAAAAGCTAAAGCTTAATATTTGGTGCGGCATACTGGCTGTAGCCCTGCAGTTTGCAGTAGATGTACAGGCTATCAATTTAGGCTGGTATGAGGTCAATGATAAGGTGATACCCATTTTGGGTTCTTCCGTATTTTTTGTCATCGGTCCGGTTTTAGTTATTGGAACCCTAATAGCTCAATATCATCCAAAAAAACGATGGCTGCAGGTTGTCAATGTATTGGTATTTGCTGTTCTTTATTCTATTTTTGAGCTTATGGTGGTAGCAAGAGGAGCCCTTGTATATCATAACTGGGATTATGGGACTAGCTTAGTAGTAAATACCGGCGTTATGGCTATATTAAGCTGGTTTACCATTGTTGTGTTAGATCAAAAAGGAGAGATTACATCATGAGTCTTGGTTTATACATTTTTTTAATCATTATATTGGGGTTACTGGTGTTGGGTTGGTTTAAAATAATGGAAAAGTATGGGGGTTAAGGCATGAAGGTAGCCATTATTGGTGCAGGAAAGGCAGGGCTTTCCTGTGCCCACGAATTGGAGAAATACAATATACGGCCAGTGGTATATGAGAGAAACAGCTACATTGGTGAGCAATGGGGCCATGCTATCGCCACAATGGAAATTGCCCAAAGGCCGGTAAAGGATGCCCTTAAATACTTTAATGATCATCTGGGAATCAATATAAAACCTTTAAACACCCTTAACCGGGTGATTCATATTTCACCCAATAAAACCACTGTCATACGAGGAAATCTAGGATATTTATATAAGTCAGACAGAGATACGGATTCAGTAAAATATCAGATCTATTCCAAGCTAAAGAATACCCAGGTATTATTTAATGAAATAGGTGACTATGAACAGCTAATGAAGGAATATGACCATGTTGTTGTGGCTACAGGAAACCCTTCCTTTAGCGAGGAACTAGGCTGCTGGCAGAAGTTTGTAAGGGCCTATGTAAGGGGGGCCACGGTGCTGGGGAATTTTGATCCAAATACCTTGATTGTTTGGTTAAATAAGGATTATTGTAAAAACGGCTATGCCTATCTTACTCCCTTTAATCATCAAAAGGCCTCTATAAATTTAATTACCACCGATGTAGACGAAAAGGAAATCGATTACTATTGGGAATTATTTTTATATGGTGCCAATATTCAATATGAGATTATTGAGGAATACAAACTTGAGCATAACCTGGGTATTGCCTACCCCCGGATCTACAAAAATTTAATACTGACAGGCAATGCAGCGGGGGGCGCAGACCCTTTCTTGGGCTTTGGGCTATATAACGCCTTGACCATGGGAGTTGCTGCCGCCAGAACCATTGCCAAGGGATGGGATTATGAAAAGCAGATTAAAGGGGTCATTCAAAGAAATCTACAGCTGAAAAGATTTAGAAAGGCCTTTAATAATTTAAATAACAAGGATTATGATAACCTGATAACCGCCATCGGGTTACCTGGTATTCGTCACTTAATCTACGGTACTTCTTTAAATATCACTAAAACGGGGGCCTTGGCCATTAGTTTAATGGAAAGGCTTAAATCAATAAACAATAAAAATTAAGTGTCAATTTTTTTATTGAGGTAGCTGTAAAAATAATAGACCCATAAATAGGTAACAATGTATGTAAGCAATGACCAGGGAAACATTCGCCACCGTACAAACACAACTGTTTTGGTCAGTAGACTTAAATACTCAAAAACTAACATTCCTATGATCCATGCACCCGTATAAAGCAATACGGGTATTTTATTTTTGGGTAAAAAGTGGGTATAGATCATGTTTAATATCGGATACACCAAAATCCCTGCCAGGGCTATATATAAGGGGGAAGCTTCTTTTTTGATGTAATAATATAAATTATAGTATTCACCCAGTATGATTTCATAAAAGAGCGAATATGCCATGGCGGCTATGCCAATTATAACATGGGGTAATTTGATTGGTTTTCGAAAATTGATGATAATAAAAATAACCCAGAGTACGGCTATAGAGCCATAGAAAAATAGATTTGCCATTAATTCATAATCCTCCTTTTTTGCTTCAAGTCCTTTAGATAAGAGACCACCAGTAACAAAAAGGGAATCCCGGCAGCAACTGTAAACATATAAAAGGGATAAATATAGTGGAAAAAATGAGTGATATCCGCCATTGTTCTGGCAAAGATGATTGAAAAGCTTACAATAACGACCCCCACTGGTGTCACCATTGGACGATAGGTTTTCAGCTTCAAGAGCTGTGATAATCCAAGAACTGCCGAATAGTAATACAAAACAATATTGATAAAAATACCGGCAATCCAAACCAGCATGATCAACACATCGAAGCGTTCAAGAAATGGACCCAAATCTACAAATCTTACATATTCCAGTGCTGAAAACAATAATTTTTCAGTAATTGGCCCAAAAATAGCAATTGCAAGGACCCCTATCATCAGCCCCTGACCCAGCAGTACGGTTACAATGTTAATGTGCTTCCTAATCTTCTTTTTTTCTTCGTCTTTAACATAGGGTATAAGCTGTAAAAGAATAAAGGACTTTAATAGCCATGTTTGAACCAGTAATCCGCCCTTAAGGGGCGGTACCCAACCATCATACAATATGGGTAAGAACCGCTGAAAATCCATCTGCGCAACATTAAGAATACCTGTTAGCAATAATACAATGACCCCGATGGGCAGCAGCACCTCATTTACCCTGGCAATCACTTCGATTCCGCCATAGACACTATAGGCTGCCACTATCATAATGGTAATACTAAAGAGGTAAATAGGGGCATCTGGATTAAAGGAGGTAACAAATATTTCTCCCAGCTTCCTTACTACGGTACCTGTAAAAAAAATTAAGGAATAAGCATAGATAAAGCCTACCAATTTCCCCAAGGGAACACCCAATATATCAACGGCATATTCTACGATGGTCTTGTTGGGATATTTAAGACCCAATGTCAAAAACAGATTAACTAAAATTAAGGAGCTGATTGTTCCTATAATTACAGCAATCCACGAATCTTGTTTGGCTTCCTGGGCAACAAAGGCTGGTAACAGTACATCAGCGGTGGCAATAACAATGGTAAAGATTAAAAGTGTAAGCTGAAAAACAGAAATTTTCCCCTTTTCCTGTATACCAACTGAAACTGATGTTTTTCCCATAGTATAATCATCCTTATTCCATAATAGTCCTATGGTTTATTATTGCCCTGGGGCGGAAGAAATATTCTTTCGGTAGAAAAGGTAAAGGAACCATCTTGTCAGATTGATGATTCCTGCTGAAAAATTAAAATTGAGCCTTTAACCTTCTTTTGAGCATAGCCCTTAATACTCCTTTAGCTGCCCAGAAGCCAATACCGAAGGTGATTAGGGTGGGAATGATTATAATCAAGGGCTTGGCCAGTAAATCTGCCATGGCTCCCCCCAGGGTATAGGCCATCATATAGAAAACCATGGGTATTTGTATGGCAGGAAAAAAGCCCGCCGCCATTAAACAATTTCGCTGATGTTTATAGCCCCCCAATATTAGGCCCCATAGAAGATCTGTCAATAAACCGGAAACAATTGAAACTAACAGCATCAATACTGAAAAAACACTTAAAATAACCCCTAAGATTATTCCGATTATCGTAACCGTTCCAAACTTTTTAGTATAATTGGCAACTAAAAGAACCCCGCCCCCATAAACAGGTGCTACTAAGAGAGCCCGATAGGCAGGCAAAGGCAGTATTCCCATTATGGGAATCAGCATATAGGCCGCAACAAACATTAAGGCTACTGTCAGGGTGACAAAAATCAGCTCTTTTAGTTTAAATAGCTTCATAACAACAATCTCCCATTCGCTTCATAATCTCTATCTAATTATACTTTAAATTTATTCCCTTTCATGTGATTTAAATCAAATGAAGTAGATGTTATGAATTAAGCTGGTACAGAATCGACTCGATCCCCTCTCTCTCAATCTTATGGCTGAACCGCTGGCCCGATGTGATACATTGAATATAGATTTTCACTAACCTGTTTAATAAATGGGAGAGCTCTTCTATTTCCTGAACCTCTGCCAGGGGTCGGGCTAAATGGGGATGTCGTCCTAATCTGCCTCCAACAATTACCCGGAAGCCCCTTTCGCCATCTACAATTGAGCGAGTGGGGCAGGCCCGGCTACATCTTCCACAATCAATACATTGAGCTACATCAATTATTGGTTCATTCTTTACCTGGATTAATCCTTCAGGACAAGCCTTACTACACTTTTTACAGCCAATGCAATGACCTTGATTGATATGGGGCCTTGCATAACCAATAATACCGATATCTTTAATTTGGGGCTGAGAACAGCAATTAGGACAACCACTAAGGGCGGCCTTGAATCGTTGATGATATAGAAAGGTACCCTTCACCTGCTTTTCAATACTAGCCTCTAATTGACTGCGTTCAACGATTTCTTCTATCAATATGGCCACCCCTTTGTCATCAATCAAAGTCAAGGGGCAGCCACAATGACCGCCGCAAAGTTTAATCTCTTTATATTTTGTATTTTTTACTCCTTCAAGGGATGTGTCTAGCCGGCTAAGGTCTACCATCTCCTTTCCCTTTGCCGCTTCCAAATCTACCACCTCTACTACTTGCTTTCCCCTTGCCATGGCCACTTCCTCTGCTTTTTTTCTAGCAAAACCCTGAACAAAGAAAGGCGCTTTTTTAATTCGAGCTTCTGCCTCCTTCGACCATATCATTTGTCCTTCCTCCTAAGCATAACTATGAATACTTGGTAATAGCGTATTGACACCAATATAGGTGAATAGTACACAGATAAAGCCAATTACACTGAATACAGCTGCTTTTTTGCCCCTCCAGCCTTTAGAAATTCTAGCATGTAGATAGACAGCATAAATAATCCATGTAATAAATGACCAGGTTTCCTTTGGGTCCCATGCCCAATACCTGCCCCAGGCCTGTTCAGCCCAAATGGCCCCGGTTACCATCACAAGGCTGAGGAATAAAAAACCTAAACCAATGGCCCGATAGCTGATTAAATCAAGCTTTTCCAGGTCAGGAATATGCATTTTGAAAAAGTGTTCCCTTGGAAATTTTTCTTTTAATAAATACATACCTGATACACCACAGGCTACCCCAAAGGCTCCATAGCCAATTATTGCCGTGGCCACGTGCAAGATGAGCCAGTTGCTCTGTAATGCCGGCATTAGGGGCCTTATATCCTTAGATTGCATCGCTGCATAGCCAATAATCAGAAATACAATGGGTGCAACAAAGGTTCCCATGGCTGTAAAGCTATATTTATGCTCAAAAATGATAAAGCATAGAGCCACTCCCCAGGCGAAGCAAGTGGCAAATTCGTATTGATTGGTTAACGGAAGCCGGCCCGCTGCCAATCCCCTGGTAATCAACGCAATGGTATGGAATAACCAGCCCAGCCGAATAAGCAAAGTGGCATATCGGCCGTATTTTTCACCCCGCATGACAAAAAATAAAAAGTACAGCACCATGGAAATTCCATACATTGTAATGGATACATTAAACAGGCTGCTTTCTAAATGTATATATCTTTCAAGATTCAACTCCGGCACCTCCTATATCAAAAGTATTGATGACTTTTCTCAGCTTTTCTATGTAAAACTGCTGCCCTTTAGTGCTATCGGCCCAAATAATGGTCTTTTCATCCTTCGTCTTTAATACCTTTAGCTGCTTGGGATGAAAATAAAAGGAAAATAAAATGCCATGAAGCAGTAAAAGTCCTCCTAATTTAGCTCCGCCGATACCGGGGTCGCTGACAATTTGCAGCAGGGTAAAATGCCTTGGCTCATTGACCACAAAGCTGTACTCTTCCCACTGAATTGGCACATTCATTGATACTACATTCATGTCAACTCTTATTCCTTCATAAAAGAGAACATATAAAAGATGGGGGTTATTGCTATAGGGACTGATAGTGGCCGGCATGGCACCCGTATTGATATAATCTGGATAAAAATTGACAAATTGAAGGGCGATTCGTTCATGATCATCTACATGAATTTCATTTTGGTACAGTACCCTCTCGGCAATTTTTTCACCATTTTTTAATAAGGTCATATCTACGGCCCAACCGGTACCATTTTGATAAATACTGAAATCCTTAGCCCGATAGGGATGATTCACCGAAAGCTGCCCGGAATCTATATTATCTTCATTTTTTAGTGTGATGCGGCTGATATATTGGTTAACGGTATGATCTTCCCTAAATTGTATCTCAAAATCATCAATTGTTAACAAATAGTCAGTCTTCTCGATGGGCTCTGTTACTCCTGGTACCCCATAAACATATGTATTAAAACCTAGAAGCTGCCCGATTAAATATGACAATATAATAATGAGAAGCCCCACATGGGTTAGCCAGGAACCGAGGTAGCCAAGATTGTTTTTTTTACCACAATAATAGATTCCCGATTCTGTGTTCTCCTTTTTTATTCGATAAAAGCCTGCCTTTCGAAACAGCCTTTCTACATCGATGGGTTTATCAAACTCCCTTTTAAAAAGGTAATTCTCCCTTTTCATCTCGTCTGTTAAAGCTGGAAACCGCCGTATTCTTTTAAATAGAACAGGAAATCGAATAATACTGCAAAGAATCAGATTCAATGACAGTGCCAGCATCATAGCAATAAACCACCATGATTGGTATAGCCGATGCAGACTCAGGGTAGAAATTAGCATATATACAAAGGCATTATATTCCCTTTCATAGTATATTAAAGGGTTATTTTGAGGTATAATGGTACCTGCAATTGAAGCAACCCCAATAATCAGCAATAAAATCATTCCAAATTTCATTGAATAAAAGGCGCTCCAGATTTCCTTCAGGATATGCTCCTTTTCCTTTTTCATTGTAACGCTCCTTTATTGAGTTGGGGCCACATATGCAGCCCCTTCCCTTATTGATATTCTTTCAGTAGCTCTAATCCTCTTTCGGCATACATTTGAGCCTCATCAAGGGTTTGATGGGTAAATTCTGGATTATGGAAACCTGTACTGTTTTCAACAAATACAAAATCCCATCTAAGCTGTGCCTTCCTGTGGCAATCCCTTATTTCATCCAGCTGTGCCTCAGTGTATTGATCTCCTTCTACTGCTGTCTCCAGCTGATGAATTAATTCTACAATGATATCGCTCACCTCGTTGGTTCGATCCTCAACACTTTGTTGAATCTCCTCTACTCTAGTCACCAGTTCTTCAGCCGATTCACTATGGCAGGTCAGACATGAAGCCTCAATGTTTTTCAGCGGACTAGTCCAATGGTGGGAGCGATAAAGCTCTCCTGCATCATTTTGAACCTGGGGCATGTGACAGTCTATACAGCTTAGTCCCATCTTGCTGTGCAGGCTTCCCTGATAGGTTTCAAATTCTGGATGCTGTATTTTGATTAAAGGTGTTCCTGTAGTAGGATGAATCCAGTCAGAGTAGCCGGCATCATCATAGGCTTTTTCAATTCCGGCAAGGGTGATACCGTTTTCCCATGGTACCACAACTTCCTTTGTCTCTGGGTCCATGTAATACTCAATATGACATTGAGCACAGACCAGGTCTCCCATGTTAAAGTCCATTTCAACCTTCTCCAAGGCCTCTGTTAGGTGACTCCTTGTCAGAACCACTTCACCAGGGGTATTCTGGTGGCAATCATAGCAGCTAATGGAATTGGTTACCTGGGCAGCGATTTCATCAAAGTCCATGGCATGAACCGCTTTACCATATTCATTGATTAATTCCAGGTAATCAGCCGTCTTACAGCTTAAACAGGAGGCCCCGGGCTTAGGTCTTGCCGTATGAATCACATCCTCCAGGGAATAGACATGCCCCCTTGCCCTAAGATATTCTTTACTAAACCCCATTCCTGCATATAATGTCTTTAGATTCGGATAGAGCTCTAAGTAGTCCACAGGCACCGAACCGCCAAAGGTCGTAGATTCCATTTCGGCATTTTTTAAGTAGCTTTCATATTCATTGGAATAGGTATCTTTCCAAAAATCAGCTGCCATAATTTCGTCAGGGCTAATTTCTGTTTCCTGGACCCTTGGAGTACAGGCCATAAATACAAAAACAGAGAAAAGTAAGAAGATCACCAGTTTATTTTTTTTCATATTTTCACCTCCCCCTTACAACAATTGGTAATCATTGTTATTATACTAAATTTACCATTTTTATGTTGTGATTTTAATCACAATATCCATTAAATAAATAATTATCATGAGAATAGCCCGATTATCCCATATTTATACTAAATAATGGGAAAATAATCGGGCTATTTACCGCGTACAAGGAAAATCCATATTATTGAATTGTTGAAAATGAGAGCTTTCCTATAGCTTATAAAAAAAGAAGCGGCTAAACCGCTTCTAGGTAAATTAATCTACTGTATATGGAATTAATGCCATATGTCTGGCCTTCTTAATGGCTTGAGTTAAGTCTCTTTGATGAATGGCACAGTTTCCAGAAATTCTTCTTGGTAAAATTTTACCACGCTCTGTAATGTACTTTTTGAGCTTTTGAACTTCTTTATAATCAATATGGGTTGTTTTATCTGCACAGAAAGAACAAACCTTCTTTTTTGTTCTACGCTTTCTCTTATTGAGCATTCTTTTCCCTCCTTCTAACTAGAATGGAATATCTTCATCATCGTCTATGGCTTCGAAATCATTTAAATCTATATCAGTTGAGTTAAAATCGTTAAATTTACCCGGCTGGGATTGATTCTGAGATTGGGGGTTTCTATCTCCCCATTCAAGAAATTCTACCTGGTCAGCTATTACCTCGGTAACATAGCGTTTTTCACCGGTTTGGGTTTCATATGACCTACTTTGCAATCTTCCCTGAATACCTACTAACCGTCCCTTCGCCAAGTAATTAGCACAGTTTTCAGCAGTTTTTCCCCATACAACAATATTGAAAAAATCTGCTTCCTTTGTTTTTGAAAAGGTTCTATTCACTGCAATACTAAAGGTGGCCACTGCTTTTCCGCTGGTAGTAAATCGTAACTCTGGGTCTCTGGCAAGCCGCCCGATTAAAACAACACTGTTCATCGTTACTCCACCCCTTTAAATTACGCTTCTAATCTGACAATCATATGTCTGATTACTTCATCAGCAATCTTTAGGTTTCTATCCAGCTCCTTTGGAATATCGGCAGCAGCATTAAAATTTACTAATACATAGTAACCTTCATTGATCTTGTTAATTTCGTAGGCAAGCTTTCTTGTTCCCCACTCCTCAACATTTTCAATTTCACCGTTGGTTTCAACGATTCCTTTGAATTTTTCCAATAACTGCGTTCTTTTTTCCTCTTCAGTGCTTGGCTTTAGAATGTACATTAATTCGTACTTGTTCATTATTTTCACCTCCCTTTGGACTTAGACGGCCCTGCTTTTAACAGGGCAGAGAAGATTTTCTCACATTAAAAAATTATATCATTTGTATCATTAAAAAGCAATGATTTTTATTGAACTATACAATAGCCAGTTTTTTTTGGAAGTACTTCTTAAAGGCCCGTTTGCATTTTAACGCAGCCGCAATTTCCAGGTCTGGTGGCGCTTTAGCCTTAAGCTTTAGTTGTAATGTATCTTCTTCCATTATACATTCCACCTTCTCGATGCTTCCATGCTCGCTTCGATCCAGCTTTTCTGCAATATGAACCAAAAGGCTGAGTTTTTTAATCATCTCATAATCCTTCTGATCAATTAGCATTTGAAATTGTCGCCAATCCCCCTTGTATTCCAGCTCTCGGTGCAGTGCAACAATTAAGGCACAAAGCACCAGCTCCCGGTTTCTAAGGCCGTTTAACCTGGAATTTAACACCAGGTAAAACCCATGCTTATGATAATTATAGTAATCTACATAGGTGCCAATATCGTGAAGCAGGGCTCCCACAGCCAGGAGCTTTCTTTCCCCGGCTCCAAGCTGATGCAGCTCCTTTGTTTGGTCAAAGATCATGAGAGCAAGCTTTTGAACATGGTAGCTGTGCTTAAGATTAGCATGATAGTTCTTTAGTGTATTATTGACACTATGAAACAAAACATTCTCTAATATCCTATTTTGCTTTGATTTTAAATATTGTTCAAAAAAAACCCCTTCACGAAGGCCATTTCCACTGATTATTAGCTCCTTTGCCTTAAGATACTGCATTAGCATTTTAATAGGAACCATCCCGCCCACAATGATGTCTGCCCGTTCTTTATTAATACCTGTAATGGCCCTTCTTTGACGGAGGTCTGCCTTGGCTACCCTGCTGTAAATATTATAAACCTCCTTAGCCGCAAGGCGATAATTATGTAAGCTAGACAAGGGAAATCCAATTTGATTCTTGTCTATTTTTCCAAAGGTTCTGGCCGTTCCACCCAATCCTACCACCGGTAAATGAGAGTTTTTGCTGAGCCATGGCACAGTTTTAAGCTTTTCCAGGATATACTCCTCAAGCTTTTTTAATTTTCCAGGTGAAATTTTATCCTTTTCCAAAAATACTTCACTTAGGAGAACCGCCCCGAAGGGAAAACTAATGGACTCTTTAAACCGTCGATTTTCAACAAGGGTCAGCTCTGTGCTGGCGCCACCCACATCTATGATAATGCAGTCGGCAATGTCAATGGTATTGATTACGCCCAAATAGCCGTAATAGGCCTCCCTTTCCCCTGTAATAACCTGAAATTCAAGCCCTGTTTCTGTCCTCACCTTCTCTAAAAAAAACTGTTGATTTTGAGCATTTCTAACGGCTGCCGTAGCAATCAAACGTACCTGATCAACTTCATGAATTTCGATTAGTTTTTTAAAAAGTCTGAGGCCATCAATGGTTCTCTTGATGGCCCTGGGCCTTAAGGTCATTGTTTCTCCCATTCCCTCACTCAGCCTCACCATTTCCTTTACCTGATCAAGCATTTTATAAGAGCCATCTTCATAGACCTTCATAATAATCATTCTTGCAGAGTTTGAACCCAGGTCTATGATGGCGAGCTTATTTCCCACCTATCCATCACCTTCTTCATCAATATAATCTTACTGAATGCTTTATCCCTTCATCTCGGGAATATGCTGAATCCATTGGTGGTCTCCCCCCGCCTCCAGGCCATTTTCTAAGGCCCTGGCTAAAAAATAGGCTTGGCAATCTAGCAGCTTTTTCCCTCGTTTGTCTATTTTTTCATAGTTTCCTTCATTATTTAATATACTTGCCCTTACGTTATCCATTAATTCAATTTGGAGCATATGTATAATCCGTTCCTTTATTTTTGCCTCCATAACCGGGAAAAGTAATTCAACACGACGGTCCAGGTTCCTTGGCATCCAGTCAGCACTGGACAAATAAACCGATTCCTGATGGTTGTTATAGAAGTAGAAAATTCTGCTATGCTCTAAAAATCTCCCCACAATGCTTCTTACGGTAATGTTTTCACTCAGCCCCTTTATGCCTGGCCTTAGGCAGCAAATTCCCCGAATAATTAAATGAATTTTAACGCCCTCCTGCGAGGCTCCATAGAGGGCTTCAATGATTTCGGGATCTACCAGGGAATTCATTTTGGCAATGATTACCGCCTTAAGCCCCTTGACAGCATACTTTTTTTCTCTATCGATTAAGGCAAGAAATTGATCCCTCAGGTTTCCGGGGGCTAATACACATTGCTTAAGCTCCGGAGACCGTGTATACCCAGAAAGGAAATTAAAAATGGCTGTGGCATCGGCTCCAAATTGAGGATGACAGGTGAATAAGCTAATATCGGTATAAAGTCTGGCGGTTAAATCATTATAGTTTCCTGTTCCCAGATGAACATATCGCTGAATTTTACCCTGTTCCTGCCTGACCACCAGGGTTATTTTACTATGGGTTTTGAGCCCCACTAGGCCATAAATAACATGGCACCCGGCTCTTTCAAGCTGTTTAGCCCACTGTATATTGATTTCTTCGTCAAACCGGGCCTTAAGCTCCACCAGTACCGTTACCTGTTTTCCTGAAATAGCTGCCCTTGCCAGGGCCTTAACAATAGGCGAGTCACCGCTGACACGATACAAGGTCTGTTTAATTGCCAACACCTGGGGATCCTTTGCAGCCCTTTCTATAAAATCTACCACTGGCTGGAAGGATTCATAGGGATGATGCAAAAGGATGTCTTCTTTTGAAATTGCTTTAAAAATATTATCGTAGCTTTTAACTGACTTAGGAAGGGGCGCCCTATATTGGGGGTAACGAAGGGATTCAAATTCCTTTAAATTGTATAGCTCCATTAAAAATCCCAAGTCAAGGGGGCCATTGATATAATAGATGTCTTGTCTATGAATTTCCAGGGCCGCCCTTAGGATTTCCACCAATCTTTCATCGGCATTTTGCCCCACCTCAAGGCGAACGGCCGCCGCCCATTTTCTCTTTTGAAGGGATTTTTCAATTTCCTTTAAAAGATCCTCTGCCTCTTCTTCCTCTATGCTTAAGTCTGCATTTCTGGTGATTCGATAGGGCATAACGGCTATTATTTTCTTCCCTTGAAATAAGCTATGTATTTCCTGGCGGATGACATCCTCTAATAAAACAAATGCAGCCCCCTGACCCGGCAATTTAATTAGCCGGGGTATCACCAAAGGAACCTGAACCGTTGCAAATACCCATTCATTCCTTGATGCCTCGCTTTGTAACAGCACCGCTAAATTCAAGCTTTTATTTAAGATCAATGGAAAGGGCTTTCCTGAGTCAACTGCCATGGGGGTTAAAACAGCAAATATCTGATCATTATAATAATCTTTAATAAATGCCTGTTCTACAGCATCCAGCTCCTTGATTTTTTTTATAATTATTCCCCTTTGACGGAGCTTTGGCAGTACACTTCTATTCAGTGTATTATATTGATCATACACCATTTGATGAACACGAAGAGAAATTTCCTTTAACTGCTGACCCGGTGTCAGCCCCGATGGGTCCTTTTTATGAAAACCTGCATTCACTTGATCCTTCAGCGAGGCTACTCTAACCATAAAGAACTCATCTAAATTTGAATTAACAATTGATAAAAATTTTAATCGTTCCAGAAGGGGATTGCTTCTATTCTTTGCCTCCGTTAAAACACGATCATTAAAGGACAACCAGCTTAGTTCCCGGTTAATAAACAATGTTCTTTGTTTCATTTGATCCTCCCCTACCCTTGGTCTATATAAAATTATACACCTGTTTTTAATTTTTTATATATACCCATTTAGTCCATATATATTTAGCTTTATTTATGATCGGTATAGGCAATTCAGCTTTCTGTTTTCACGGTTACCATCATTTTATTGATACTGGTATTATTCAACAACTTTTATTTTTTAATTAACTAAAAAAATTAATTAAAATTATGTATAGAAATAATTCATCCAGGCAAAGCTATTATTGAGATAGCCCCCACAATTAACATTTATTCATCCCAATCTCCCCCTTACAATGCACAAGGGAGAACGGCTTAAGTCCGCTCTCCCTTGTGTTTTTTATGAGGACAATACTTCTTTTAATAAAGTGCCCAGTCGTTTAATTCCCTCTTTGATTTTTTCCTCAGGCATATTGGAATAGTTCAATCTAAAGGTATTTTCCTTTCCTCCGTTAGGAAAGAAGGAGCCCCCTGGCACAAAGGCCACATTTAATTCCAGGGCTTTTACCAACAGATTCTTTGCATCAATATGGTCGGGTAAAACGACCCATGAAAATAATCCCCCCGACGGATAGGTATATTGTAAGTTATCAGGGAAGTATTCCTTTATTGCTTCCATCATCACATCTCGTCTTTTTCGATAAACATCCTTGATCTTTGAAATATGATCATCTAAATCGTAAAGCTCCAAGAACTTATCCAGCTCCCTTTGGGCCATGGAGTTGGTATGCAGATCTGCCCCCTGCTTTACATAAATGTATTTTTGAAGCAGTGCCTTCTCAGCTGATACCCAGCCGATTCTTAGACCGGGGCAAAAGGTTTTTGAAAAGGTTCCTAAATAAACGACTCTTCCTTCGGTATCAAAAGACTTGACTGAGGGAGGTCTTTCTCCTTCAAATCGTAGCTCCCCATAGGGGTTATCTTCAATAATCGGTACATCATAACGGTTGGCCAGTTCCACCAGCTTCTTGCGCCTTTCAACAGACCAGGTTTTTCCGGTTGGATTTTGAAAATCTGGAATAATATAAATCAGCTTCACATTTTCTCGACTGGATAGTACCGTCTCCAGCTCATCCATCAGCATACCTTCTTCATCGGTGGTGACTTCAACAAATTCCGGAGAATAGGATTTAAATGCATTGATGGCACCTAAATAGCTTGGGCTCTCACAGACAACAATATCCCCTTCATCTAAAAATATCTTACCGGTGAAATCCAAGCCCTGCTGTGAGCCACTGGTAATCAAAATATCCTCTGCACCAGCCTTAATTCCTGTTTGGGCCATGCGCTTGGCAATCTTTTCCCTTAACGGAGGAAATCCTTCCGTGGTGCTATATTGCAGAGATTGGGTTCCTGATTCATCTAAGACCAGTTCGGCCACCCGTTTCAATTCTTCAACAGGAAATAGCTCTGGCGCCGGAAGTCCTCCCGCAAAGGAAATCACCTCAGGTTTCTCTACAAGCTTTAAAATTTCCCTGATTTCTGAAGCCTTTAAATTATCCATTCTTCTAGCATATTTAATTGCCATTACAAACACCTCCGATTTAGTAATATCAGGAATGAAAACGTTATCAACCCCTTATATTATATCATCTTTTAAAACTAACTCCTACAGAATTTATTATTTTTGTCAATTGATTCAATTTTTTTAATAATTAAAAAATAACCTTATTTTTCAACAGTTTCCTTAGGAATTAACTTTTTCAGCCTTCTTTCCAATTCTGTTCTGGCAAGCCATATTTGCTTTTCACATTTTATGCATTTGATTCTAAAATCCGCCCCGGTTCTCATCACTTCAAAGTGATGATTACCACAGGGATGCTGTTTCCTTAGCTCAACCACGTCTCCAACCTCTATCTTAACTGCCATATGCTTGGTCAGTAATCGTTCCTGACCCTTCACCTGCCTTTCATGAATATTCATAGGTTTTAGGACTCTTTATGGATGATAACCCTTCGTGGGTAGGGTATTTCGATTCCAGCCTTATCAAAGGCTTCCTTAAAGGCTTTACGCATTTGCCGTTCCACAGCCCACTGTTCCATGGCAATTGATTTTGCCACTACTGAAATCACCACCTCTGACGCATCCAGCCTGGTCACCCCCAGGACAGTGGGTCCTTCTACAATGGCATCATTCTCATTCTTAAGCCTTTCCGAAGTCTGCTTCAATACCTCAATGGCATGGTCTATATCTTCCTCGTAGGTTATTGACATTTCCACCAGGGCCCTCATATTACCATTGCTACGGTTGGTTACCTTTTTAATTTCTCCGTTGGGAATAATGTATAAATTGCCATTAAATCCCCTGATCTTGGTCACTCGAAGGGCCATTTCTTCGACAATTCCATCAACCCCGTCGATTTCTACATAGCTTCCTACGCCAAATTGGTCTTCAAATAAAATAAAAAAGCCTGTAATAATATCCCTTACCAGGTTCTGGGCACCAAAGCCAAAGGCCAGTCCCCCAATACCTGCTGCGGTAATCAGGGCAGTTACATCAGTACCAAAGGACTTCATAATGGTTGTAAAGGCAATAAAATAAATTAGATATTTTATTATGCTGTTGATCAGCCCCTTCAAGGTCTCTAGCCTTGGAATATCCATTTTAAATTTTGCTTTTTTCTGGGATTCAAAGAACCGATTAACAATGGAATGTAACAACTTTATTCCAATCCGGGCGATACAAAGTACGACAATCACATTAATTACTTTTCCTAAAACCAAGGTCAGCTGTTCAGGATTTTTGATAAAATCCATGGTTTCATTGAACATTTGCTTGATTGAATCTATAAACAAAACATCATCCCCTTTATTATTTCTAATCAGTCTACGGGCCTGGCCTCTCTTACTCCATTATGCCTGATTAATTCAAAAATGCCCTTCGTATTAATTTTTCCTTCTGCTGCCAATCCTTTCACTTCCGTCAAAAGCTTTTCATCAAAACCAATAGACAGGCCACAGCTGGCTGTAATTTCCCTGGGGGTAGGCATAATCGTAAAGGAATACCCCATCTTGTTAAGCTCTTTTTCTGCAGTCAGGGCAAAATGCGTAGATTCGAATACCATTACATAAAAACGACTATCGCTCATTTTTTGTCTCCATTACAATTTAATTGTATTTTTTGCATGATTCATTTTTTCAACGATGGTATACATATTACCTACTCCTCCCACCACCAGCTTGTCCTTTAATTTATAATAGTCTAAACAGGCACCGCAGGATAGTATTTCAACCCCATTGGCCTCCAGCATCCTAAGCTGTGGAATGGAATCGGAGCCCTCAACGGTTAAATTTACACCACTATTAAGAAAAATAAGGGTTTTGGGATAGGGGAGGGTTTCAGTCAGGGCATAGAGGTAGCCCTTCATCAACATTTTCCCCAGCTCCCGGCTACCATCTCCAAGGCAGTCGCCGCTAACGACAATAACCAAATCCTTTTTCGGGCTGTCATCCGCTTCGATATCCATTCCTTCTAGCTCAGCCATCGAGTGTTCCTTATAAATATTAATATAATAGGAGCCCTGATTTTCCTGTACATCTACCTTAAGGGTCAAGTGGTCGGCCAACCTTGATATTTTCTCCAGATCCTTCCTATTATCTACAATTGTGGTGACCACACCTTGATCAATAGAGGCCAACGCTTTCTTTGTATAGATTACCGGTAGGGGATCGGTCATTCCCCTGGCATCCACCTGCCTATTCATGTATTTCCCTCCAGCCCTTGATTTATTTATATCCATAGTATACCAATCCCAGCGGGATTCTTCAATGTATTGTACCCATTATCAATTATTTTTATGGAAGCACCTGCTATCATTAAAACAAATACATAGCTTAATTAATTTTTAAATTAATTATTTTTATTTTTTTATTATTATTTTTTTGTTTTTTTAACTTTAATATTGACATATTTTATATTTCACTATATTATTAACCTATAGATGAATGGATGTTAATATTATCCATACAATAAGGAGCGATGAAAAATGAGAAAAGAGGTTTTAGGGAAATGTCCTATTTGTAATCACGATATGACTGTCACAAGACTTCACTGTGCCCATTGTAATACAACCATCGAGGGGGAGTTTGAATTATGCAAGTTTTCAAAGCTCACCCAGGAGCATAGGGATTTTATAGATGTATTCCTTAAAAATCGAGGAAATATTAAAGAAATAGAAAAGGAGCTGGGAATTTCTTACCCCACCGTTAGAAGCAAGCTGGAAAATGTAATTCAAGCCCTGGGCCATCGATCTGCCCCTGTGGTAAAGGTGAATAAAAAGGAGATACTGGAAAAGCTAAGCCAAGGTGAAATCACCGCTGAAGAGGCTGCTAATTTATTAAAGGAATAATTACTGTTAAGGGAAGGGAGTGTTATTATGAGTGAAGAAAGGTTAATGATTTTAAAGCTGTTAGAAGAAGGAAAAATTACTGAAAAGGAAGCAGAAATGCTGCTGAATGCCCTTGGTGAGGAGGAATATGAACAATTTACCAAGGATACCCACCATCGTCATGAAAGGGATGATTTCTCCTTTAGAGACTTTATTAAGGATGAGGATGAAAACCTTGAACGTAAACTTGAGAATCTGGGAAAAAAAGTGGAAAGCCTTGGATCTGAGCTGGAAAATAAATTTGAGGGCTTTGGTGAAAATCTAGGTAAGCGAATGAGCGATTTAGGGAATGAAATTGCTGATAAATCTGTGGACTTTGCTGAAAAGCTGGTGGGGGTAATCGGTAATCTCGTAGAAAATGGAAACTTCAAAGGTTTCTATTGGGACCCCGGCAATCGGCACCGATCCTATGAAGAAACCATTGAGCGGGACATTTCAGATATAAGGGATCTATCGCTTATTTTTAAAGCGATCAATGGAAAGATCACCATTAATCAGTGGGATCGGAACCAAATTCAGGTAAAAGCCTTTATTAAAGCCGACGCTGAAAGTTATGAATCTGCCCATCCCATTCTGGAGGTTAAAGAATCGGAAGGCTCCCTGGCCTTTACTTATAAAAATTTAGAAAAGCTAGGCCTTCAGCTTCAAGTCAATTTACCAAACCGAGCCTATAAGACAATAACTGCAGAAACGGTCAATTCATCGATTATCATTGAGCGGCTTCAATGCGAAAGGCTTTCATGCCGTACTAAAAATAGCTCCATTCAGCTGCATAGTGTCAAGTCGTCGGAGGAGATTGGATGCACCAGTGTTAACGGTAAAATTGTGCTTGATGGAATTGTAGGAAATAAGCTTTGGGCGGCCACTAAAAATGGCAAAATTACTTTATCAAATGTAGAGGCTACCCAAATAGATCTTCTTTCTTCAAATGCTAAAATTACTGCCGAACATTTAAATTATAAAACCTTAAATTCATTTAAAATGAAAACCTCAAATGGCGGAATTTATATTTCTGACCCATTGCCGCCACGACAAGTTAATTTTGATCTATTGACCAGTAATGGAAAAATTGAGCTTCCCTCATCGGTGGAATACAGCGAAAATATTAAAAGCCATTCTACAGCTAAGGTAATAGCCCTTTATAAGCACGAGGATACGCTCAATGAGCCACTTCAGCTTAAGGCCTATACTACTAATGCCAATATCGTTCTTTTTTAATAGACCCCTAAAATAAAGCCACGAAGGCCATGTGCTGTTCGTGGCTTTATGCTATTAGATTACACTTTTGTTAGGATAAATTCTCTTTAATTTAGTTCTTATAAACAAGAACTTTTCTATAGATAATAAAAAAGCATGGAGGTTATCCATGCTTAATTTTTTATATTATGTAATGCTGTGCACCTCACTTCGACAGGTTGCCATAGGCGATACTCAAGCAGTTAGCTCTAATTAGGCCACCCTACGGCACACGAAAGTGATCACTTACCGTTGCTTCCTTCCGGACCTGGCGGGGTTCGTAAGCTCCCGTTGCGTAGGACCCAATTTTCATCACCACTTACTTCAGCCGGCCCTACATACAACAAACCTAGGTGAGGGATTAAACCCTGCTATAGCGGATTGCAGGTTACAGGGCACCGCTACCTCCCCGTCTAGCACAGCAAACTATTAAACTTTTTAATGGCGGAGAGAGCGGGACTCGAACCCGCGGGGCCTTTCGGCCTTACACGCTTTCCAGGCGTGCCCCTTAGCCAACTCGGACACCTCTCCATAATGATTTATTTTTGCCTCAATGTCTTGAAAAAATCCTTCATTATTTCACTGCACTCTTCTTCCATTACACCAGTAATGATTTCTGTTTGATGATTGAATCGAGGCTCATTAAGCAAATTCACCACAGAACCACAGGCACCGGCCTTTGGATCCATTGCACCGATTACTACCCGGTCAATCCTACTTTGTAAAATGGCCCCTGCACACATAGGACAGGGTTCTATTGTAACATACAGGGTGGAATCTGTCAACCTCCATCCCCCTAGATTTTTACAAGCCTCTTGAATTGCAATGATTTCTGCATGGGCCAAGGAATTTTTCGAGGTTTCCCTTAGATTATGACCAACCCCAATGACCTGATCATTCCTCACAATTACAGCACCAATGGGAACCTCTTTTTTTTCAAAGGCTTTTTGGGCTTCCTTCAGGGCTAGCCTCATATATTCCAGATTCAATGGGTATTACCCCTCCCATGATAGAAATCGAATTAATAGCCAAGTTCGATTATAGCATAAATTGTTCAGTTAGACAACTAAAATATATTATCTTTGAGGCTACTAAATGGTTCAAGTACCAATTATTTGCTTCTCGTTATTCTTAATTTAACTATTAAATTTTTGACCTTGCTAGTGGTACTAATAGAGAAGTCCTACTGAAGGGACTCATTTCATGCTACAATAGTGTTAGCAACATTGAAAATTTTATTCCATCGGCTTTAAACCCTCTTATTGTATGTTTTTTAGGGGTAATTTCTTACTGTTTGTGGCATGATATTTTGTAGAATATATTTAAATAGGCATACCTTTTCCGTTTTTGCTGAACTAAATTATATAATATACATAATATGAAGGAGGGTTTTTATGAAGAAAGTTGCAATTGTTGGTACACTAGACACAAAGGGGCCTGAGCTTCAATTTATTAAGCAAATAATTGAATCAAAGAACCTTAACACGCTAGTAATTGATGTAGGGGTGAAGGCTCCATTTTTTAACCCAGACATTACTAACGCTGAGGTGGTTAAGGCGGCTGGTTCAGACATTACAGAATTGATTGAGAAGAATGATCGAAGCTACGCTATGGAGGTCATGTCAAAGGGGGCCTCCGTCATTGGAAAACAGCTTTTTGAAAAAAACAGCTTTGACGGCGTCATTAGTATTGGGGGGTCGGGGGGATCATCTCTGGCCGCAGCCTTTATGCGATCATTACCGGTAGGGCTACCCAAGCTCTTGGTCTCAACCATGGCCTCAGGTGATACAAGGCCCTATGTCGGTGTTTCTGATTTAACAATGATGCATTCTGTTGTTGATGTTTCAGGCATTAACTCCATTTCCTCGGCGGTACTTTCCAACGCCGCCCATGCAATTGTAGGTATGGTGACCAATGAGGTTAAGCGGCCGCCCGATAAAAAACCGATTATTGCTGCCACCATGTTTGGTGTGACTACTCCCTGTGTTACCCAGGCCCAGGCAGTATTGGAAAAGGCAGGCTACGAGGTGGTTGTTTTCCATGCCACAGGAACCGGCGGAAAAAGTATGGAAAGCTTGATAGAATCGGGCTTTATTAACGGTGTTTTGGATTTAACCACAACAGAGTGGTGCGACGAGCTGGTGGGTGGTGTGCTGGCGGCCGGGAAGGATCGGCTGGAGGCAGCAGGTAAATTGGGGATTCCCCAGGTTGTTTCGGTGGGGGCCCTCGACATGGTCAATTTTGGGCCCTATGAGACGGTACCCGAAAAATTCAAAAATAGAAATTTATATAAGCATAACCCTACGGTCACATTAATGCGTACAACAGTGGAGGAATGCAAAGCCTTGGGTAAAATAATTGCTGAAAAACTAAACCGGGCCAAGGGTCCAACGGTGCTACTTCTGCCCTTGAAAGGTGTATCTGCCATTGATGTAGAGGGACAGGCTTTTTATGGGCCTGAAGAAGATGCGGCTCTATTTGAAGCCCTTAGAAGCAGTATTGATCCGGAGGTTGTTGAATTGATTGAGCTGGATACCGATATTAATGACAGCAGCTTCGCTGCCTTTGCGGCGGAAAAGTTGATGAATCTGATGCAAAAATAAATCTAGAATAGAAACGGGAGGATTCAATAAATGAGATTAACACGGGAAACAGTACTTAAAAACTTAAAAAATCAGGTAGAAAAGGGGAAACTGATTATCGGTGCCGGAGCAGGAACCGGAATTTCAGCCAAAAGTGGTGAGGCCGGCGGAGTTGATTTAATTATTATCTATAATTCTGGCAGGTATCGAATGGCAGGTCGTGGCTCCTTGGCTGGGCTGCTTCCCTATGGTGATGCCAACCAAATAGTAATGGAAATGGGCCGGGAGGTATTGCCTGTTGTTAAAAATACACCTGTCTTAGCAGGGGTATGCGGAACTGACCCCTTTAGATTGATGGATGTGTATTTGGAAGAAATTAAAAATGCAGGCTTTGTAGGAGTCCAAAACTTCCCGACGGTGGGCTTGATTGATGGTGTCTTCAGGTTAAACCTAGAGGAAACCGGTATGGGCTATGACCTGGAGGTGGACATGATCAGGCAAGCCCACCTTAAAGGGCTGTTGACCACTCCATATGTATTTAGCACAGAAGATGCTGTTAAAATGGCCAAGGCAGGGGCAGATATTTTAGTGGCCCATATGGGCTTAACCACAAAGGGCACCATTGGGGCTCAAACTGCCCTGTCTTTAGATGACTGCGTCAAACGGATACAGGAGATTCATGATGCCGGAAAAGAAATTAACCCCAAAATTATGGTAATCTGTCATGGCGGCCCCATTGCTGAACCTGAGGATGTAAAGTATGTATTATCAAGGACCAAGGGCGTAGTGGGCTTCTTCGGAGCCTCCAGTATTGAACGTTTTGCCACTGAAGTAGGAATCAAGCAGCAAGCAGAGGCCTTTAAAAATATTACATTGTAAATTAAAATATTTACCAGGCAAAAGCCCCTGCTTAATCGTAGCCAGGGGCTTTTGCTCTTGCTGTTTTTAAAATAACCGAGCGGCTTTAATCGCTTCCTTCTTTGCTTCCTGTAATATATTATCTAAAGATGCTCCCTCAATATCCAAGCCCTCTCCACGAATTGCCTCAATCCGTCTGATTCCAAACATTCTACATAATCCTTTAAAGTACTCATACCCAAAATCAGCCGAATTGATATAGCCCCCTGCCGTTGTAATGTACATCATTTTATCTGCCCGGCAGAGTCCTTTTTCGCCATCCTCTGTATAACAAAATGTAATTCCGCTAACAGCCACATGTTCAATATATACCTTTAACACGGCAGGAAAGGATAAATCCCAATAGGGTGCGCCGATGACTATTTTATCGGCAGCGGCAAATTGACGGGCATAACGAAATATTTCATGGTCCCTATTGTTTTCTTTAAGTAACTGATTCCTTTGATCGAGCATAGCAGAATGATAAGGTTTCAGATTTTCTTCCTCCAGATTAAGGGTAATCACTTCCACATCGGGATTAAGGGCCTGGTATTCCTTCAGAAACTCACGACACAGCCAATGGGTTCTTGATATTTCTGAACCACGGACACAGGCATTTATAAACAAAATCTTCTGCAAAGACAACACCTCCTTCATTTGAATTATAAAAGACTTCTTACTACATTGCTTTGCAGAAACTATACAAATTATACAAAGTTTATGCCCCATTTTAAAGATAATCTATATTTAGTATACCATTAAAATATAAAGCAAAAAGACTTGAACTACAAAAGTCCAAGTCTTTTTGCCTTAATTTAATTGGTGTTCCCGGCGGGAGTCGAACCCACGGCCTACTGCTTAGGAGGCAGTCGCTCTATCCTTCTGAGCTACGGAAACCTATTCAATATTTATTTTGACACATAAAATATTGTAGCACAATTTTAAGCATAGGTCAATGGTAAGGACTTTCTATAGAAAAACAATATCGCCTTATTTATTAAAGAAAGGTAAAATAAACCAGCCTGGCTGGTTTACTTTACCTTTATTAGCTCCATCCCCATAAAGGGTCTTAATGCTTCGGGAATGGTTACACTGCCATCTTCATTTTGGTAGTTTTCCAATATGGCTGCCAGGGTTCTGCCGACGGCCAAGCCGGAGCCATTTAGGGTATGAAGGTAGGCTACCTTGCCCTTAGGCTCTGGACGATACCTAATATTGGCTCTTCTGGCCTGGAAGTCTTCAAAGTTGCTGCAGGATGAAATTTCTACATATCGGTTGTAGCTGGGCATCCATACCTCAATATCGTATTTAAAGGCGGCTGTAAAGCCCAGGTCTCCGGTACAAATCTTGACAACCCGATAAGGGAGCTTTAATAGCTGTAATACCCTTTCGGCATCCTGTGTCAGCTTCTCAAGCTCTTGATAGGATTCTTCGGGTCTTACAAATTTTACTAGCTCAACCTTGTTAAATTGATGCTGACGGATTAAGCCCCGGGTATCTCGCCCTGCTGAGCCCGCCTCTGACCGGAAACAGGGGGTATAGGCCACATATTTGATGGGCAGCTCATCACCTTCAATGATTTCATCCCGATGCAGGTTGGTGACGGGTACTTCTGCTGTTGGTGCTAGGAAATAATCCTTTTGGGCTATTTTAAAGGCATCCTCTTCAAACTTGGGAAGCTGCCCTGTACCTGTCATACTGTCCCGATTGACCATGAAGGGGGGCAAAATCTCTGTATAACCATGATTTGATGTATGAAGGTTTAACATAAAGTTAATCAAGGCCCTTTCCAGACGAGCCCCAGCCCCTCGATACACTGTAAATCTTGCTCCGGTTATCTTGGCAGCCGCTTCAAAATCTAAAATATCTAAATCTGTTCCTATATCCCAATGGGCCTTTAATTTAAAATTAAAGTTCCTGGGTTCTCCCCATTTTCTAACCTCAACATTATCATCATCGGTATCTCCCTGGGGAACTTCGGGGTGGGGTACGTTGGGAATTCTTAGCAGTACCTCCTTTAAGGTATCCTCCACCTCCTTTAGGCGACCATCTAATGCCTTAATATCAGAAGAAAGGACCTTCATCCTTTCCATAATTTCCGCAACGTTCTTACCTTCCTTTTTAAGCCGAGGAATTTCCTTCGACACTGTATTTTGTTCATTTTTCATCTGCTCTACCCTTTGAAGCAGGCTTTTTCTTTCATCATCTAACTGAATTACCTCATCAAGGCTAAAGTCTGCCTCACCTCTTCTAGCCATGGCTGCCTTTATTTCTTCTAAATCAGTTCTGATTCGCTTTACGTCTAACATCTTGATACCTCCTTAATTTAGTTAACAAAAAAAGCCCAGTCCCAATAAGGGACGGAGCCTATCTTCCGCGTTGCCACCCTAGTTAATTAGATTCGTAATCTAATTCCCTCAAAGCACGATAACGGATGCCAGCCGAAATTTCCTACTTATGATTTCAGTCTTTAGCTCCAGGACGGATTCAACAGCTCGCCTAATCGGTTTTCACCTACCACCGACTCTCTGGTTAAGCTAACCTGTTTACTGCTTCCCTTCATTGCCTTTAGTCTATCAATTAATCTGTATTTTACCATAGATTCATTAAGCTCGCAATGGATAAATTTAAATTACTTTGGTTAGTTTGTGAAACTGTTTCATTTTTTATCCTTTAATATTGCTTAGTATATAAATTTTTTTATTGGTCAATAATCCAGCTAAGAAACCAATACAGGGGGGAATAAAAAAATGAATGAACTTGAGATTGTTGCTCAAATAGGTGATTTAAAGGAGCTAGATTATCAGAATACCCTGGCCATCGCCTCGATCATTGAACTATTAATAGAAAAAAAGGTAATTACACAAGAGGAATTGGCCAAAAAAGCCCATGGCTTGGACCAAATCAGCTTCATAAAATAATATAGTTAAGATAAGGGCCGGAGGGATTTCCGACCCTTTGTAATTACATACACACTATCTCGTGAAGTGATATATTCCGGCAGACATGTATCTGTCAGCACTATCGGGAAAAATTACGGCAATCTTAACTGGCTTCGTTGCCTTGGCAGCCTGTCTTAGTACAGCCACCATGGCTGCCCCCGAAGAAAGGCCCCCCAGCACGCCTTCTTTTTTGGCAATTTCCCGAGCCATTGTCAGAGCTTCTTCATAGGAAATTTTCTCAACTTCATCCACTAAACTTAAATTCATTATTTGGGGAACAGTTAAATTACCAATTCCTTCGATTTTCCCTATATCCAATTGGGGCTCTCCTCCACCAATAACTGAGCTGATGGGGTCTGCAATCACCCCTTTAATATTGGGGTTCTGCTCCTTTAAGTATTTCATGGTTCCGGAAAAGGTTCCTCCGCTGCCTACACCTGCAACAAATATATCAATGTTTCCATCTAATTGATGGTATAATTCCGGACCGGTGGTTAAATAATGGGCCTGTGAATTATCATTGTTTTCAAATTGATTGGGCATATAGGCATTTTCAATAGATTGCACTAGCTCTTTGGCCTTGGCCACCGCCCCGTCGGTTCCCTTTTCATAGGGTGTATTGACGATTTTTGCCCCCAGGGCCTCCATAATCATCTGTTTTTCCATTGAATACCTTTCGGGGATACAAATAATAACCGGATACCCCTTTTGTGCTGCCGCCATGGCCAATCCGATGCCTGTATTGCCTGAAGTTGCTTCAATAATTGTCGTACCCTCGGTTATATGCCCCTGCCTTTCAGCCTGGGTCAGCATATGATAGGCTGGCCGGTCTTTAATGCTAAAGCCCGGGTTAAACATTTCCAATTTAGCATAAACCTCCACATGGGCCGGCAAATTAAAATTACATAGTTTTAACACTGGCGTATTTCCAATTAGCTCTGCAATACTCTCAACGACTTTTTTCATTATTGAAAATCCCCCATTTCTCTTCTGTACCAGTAGTATTTTCTTTAAGGTTAAAATCTATAAGGATATTAGCTTCTAAGTTTTAGAAGAAGTATTTATCTGTACTTCTAGTATGTTCAAAAAAATAATTTGATCTCACTATTATCTTATCCTTTATTGCATAAATCGTCAAATTTCTTATTGCCAGGCTGCTAAAAAATCCTCCTTTAAATCTTCAATATCTTCTATGCCAACACTTAATCGAACCAGTCCATCGTTGATTCCTACTTGCTTCCTCTCGTGGGGGGGCATAAAGGAATGGGACATTTTGGCAGGTATTGATATTAAGCTCTCAACCCCTCCCAGACTGGCCCCAAGGGTAATATATTTTAACTTTGTTATCATTGATTCAGCCAACGTTTCATTAAATAGCTCGAAGCAGAGAACCGCACCAAAGCCTGATGCCTGGAAACGGCAGATTTGGTGCCCCGGATGGTCTTCAAGGCCAGGATAATATACCTGCTTTACCTCTGGTCTGGTTAAAAGCCATCTGGCAAGCTTATCGGTATTTTCCTGTTGACGGTCCATTCTAACCCCCAGGGTCTTTAGGCCCCTTAGCAGCAGCCAGCAGTCATGGGGACTCAAAACCGCCCCTACAGACTTTTGAACGGTATAAATCTTCCTGGCCAGGGCCTCATCCTTAACCACCACCAGTCCCCCTAAAACATCACTATGGCCCCCTATATATTTCGTTGCACTATGGATGACAATATCTATTCCCAAGGTTAACGGCCTTTGAAGATACGGTGTCATAAAGGTATTGTCTATAACTGTTATCAGCTTATGATCCCTGGCTATGGCCGCAAGGCTCTTTAAGTCCACAATCTTCAAAAGCGGGTTGGTGGGACTCTCTACATAAATGGCCTTTGTATGGGGTCTAATCGCCTGTATAACTTCATCTTGATTGGTGCAATCAACATAGGAAACCTGCAGATTAAACCCTTCAAATACTTCCTTTAGGGCCCGGTAGGTGCCTCCATAAACATCTCTGGAAACCAGTATATGGTCGCCCGCCTTAAAGGTCATAAAGACTGATGAAATTGCCGCCATACCAGAGGAAAAAGCAAAGCCCCGTATCCCTTCCTCCAGCTCCGCCATCATAGCTTCCAAGGCCTCACGGGTAGGATTTCCTGTTCTGCTGTATTCATATTTCTGTTCTGTATCGAGATCTTTTAGCTTAAAGGTTGAGGAGTGATAAATTGGAACGCTTACACTGCCAGTTCCGTCATGATATTGTCCCAGATGGATTAGCTTGGTGTTTTTTTTCATGGACCTAACTCCTTTATATTAATTTTTCCAACTCTATTATAATAGATATTTAATGACTAATGTAAACTTTCATAAAAAAACCTATTGGCCTTAGCCATAGGTTTTTTTATGAATAACTTTCCTGCTTCAGTTTTTTCAAAATATCCTCCAGCTCGCTCAAATGGCTGCCATAGGTTGTCCAATCTCCCCTCTGCAGGGCTTCCTGGGCCTTATCATAAGCTTCATTTGCCTTTTCGATCAATATTTTTATTGTTTCAATGTCTTCCTCGAAATCAATTCCGGGGATTTTTGATTGGTCTTCTTGATCAGGAGGTGCTGCTTCACCGAAAATCTTCTGTAAAGCTAGCTCCAAGGTATCCGCCATCACTACCTGGTCTTCGTAGGCTACAAATACCTGCTTCACCGACGGAATACTGATTTGATTTGTCGATTGAATATAAAGGGGCTCTACATACAGTAGGCTTTCCTCTATGGGTATCACCAGCATATTCCCTCGTATCACCTCAGAGCCGCCTTCTCCCCATAGGGAAAGGCTGGAAGCTATATTGGGTTCAGAATCGATTTTCCCCTCTATTTGCATGGGGCCTGAGATATTTCGGTCCTTAGGCAGTTGGTAAGCGATGATTTCACCATAATGGGCTCCGTCATTCCTGGCTGCCAAAATGGCTGTTAGGTTGCTAAGATTTCGAGGGGTATAATTTACAGTCAAAACAAATTCTTCCCTTTCCTCATTGGGGAGCTTCATAACCATATATTGTGATTCTGCAGGCTGCTCCAGCTCATAATATTTTTCATAGGCTAAATGCCATACATCCTCTTGATTATAAAAGACATTGGGGTTAGTCATATGATAAATACCGTACACCTGAGACTGTAGATCAAATAAATCCTGAGGATATCTGATGTGAGCCCTCAGTCCCTCATCCATATGATCTAAGGGCTGAAACAGTTCAGGAAAAATTTTTTCATAGGTTTTGATAATGGGGTCTGTTTCATCTGCAATATAGTATTTTACATCTCCATGATAGGCATCAATAACAACCTTTACGGAATTTCTCATATAGTTTACTCCATCCTCCCCAAAGGGAGTGGCATTGGGGAACCTGTTGGAAGCTGTATAACCATCTATGATCCAATAGAGTCTTCCCTCATTAATGACAATATAGGGGTCTTCATCATACTGAATAAAGGGTGCAATTAAATTTGCCCTCTCATGGATATTTCGATGGGTTATGATTCTACTTTCAGAGGTAATACTTCCTGAAAGCAACAGCTTCATTGTTCCTTCCCGATAGCTGTAGAGCAAACGATTAAGGAAGTTAAGCGGGATTCCGGCACTTCCTTCATACATTGTCTCGGCATTATCATTTCCTACGGGATAATCAAATTCCTTCTCCTGGGTATTGACAACGATATAGTGATTGGTTAACTCACCAAAATAGATTTCAGGTCTTTCTATCTGTATGTCAATATCACTGACAGGGGGAATATTTCTTATAGATAATTGAGGCTGCCCTTGGCTGGTAACCGCATTCACCGGAGAAAGGGCCACACCATAGCCGTGGGTGTACTTCAAATGCTGATTGATCCAATTGCGGGCATTATCATCGAACAGCTCAATGTTTAACTCCCTTGGCCCTAAAAATACTTGGGTATAGCTGTCGTTAATCAAATAACGGTCGATATCTACATCCAGAAACTGATAATAAAACCGTATGGCCTGGAGCTGATTGAAGCTCTCTATTGTGGGTCGATAATCATTTAATCTGATGTTATTAATGGTTTCCTTATTGTTTTGTATGTCTTGGATTGTAAGACCATCTTTCACTTGAAATTCCTGAACCTGTATTTTATCTAAATCATAGGCCATTCTTGTATATGCTATGTTATTTTCAATAAAGGGAAGCTGCTTGGCCCTTTGGTTTGGCGTAACGACTAAGTTATCTACCGCCCCCGCAACGATATTCCCAATAATTGTGATCAAAATCAGGCTTAGGGGACCGATTATTGCCAGCTTTAATTGTTTTTTTCTATAGGCCCACAGGATTCCTAGGGCAGTAAGCAGTGAAATAACCAATTGTACTCGGTAGAGCTTTAAATTAACCAACACTTCAGTATACCCCGGGCCAAAGATAACACCCCGTTCTGCCCCCTGGGCGAACATAATATCATAGGCCCCTAGGTAAAAATCAATGGCTAGTATTATAAAAAAAACTGCTGAAACAATTACCAACTGCTTTAAAGCTACCTGCAAAAGATCCCGAAGTAAATTATTTCTCCACTTAAATTTACCATCTACCTCATACAGGGTCGGCCTTCTAAAGGTTATGATTAAGAAATAAAAAACTACAGTTAATATTACCATTAAAAACAAAAGTACCATAAAAATTGCCATCATCTCTTTAAGCAGGGGCAATTTAAATAAATAGAAGGAAATATCCTTATTAAATATAGGATCAACGATATCAAAGCTGTTGGCGTTTTGATAAACTAAAATATCAAGCCATCTACTGCTAATGAGTGATGAGGCGATCAAGCCCATCAATATAGATGGAAGGACAATAATCTTATTCAGTAATCCTTCACTGACCGATATATGATAGGATTGGATTTTGTCATAGTAGTTTTTCTTTAATGACCTTAAATAATAATAGCTTATTAAAAAAAACAGAATGAAAACAGGAACTGCTATTTTTAACTGGCTGGTCATTTTTTGAGTAAATACCGATGCATAGCCTAAATCGTTAAACCATTGATAGTCTGTAATCATATTTACCAGTTGATTGAAAAATAAAAATAAAGTAATTAATAAGCTGCAATTAAAGTTACAATCACTTTTTGTTTTTTCTTCAAGGGCTTCCCTCCTCGTTATTATATAATATTATTTTTTACCCCAAAAAAACTCCGATAGTATTTTTAATTATACTATCGGAATTGGTATATTACAAATTATCCTGTACATTTAAATTATTAAATTTTTAAGATTGCTGCTCTAATTTCATATCTCCCGGCTTGATCCAATTCTTTTTTCTCATCAATTCAGCTATTACCAAGGTGAATAGAGCCGGCAACAGAAAATGTATTAACCCCATCTTCAGCAATACCAATACAGCCTGATCTCCATTCTCCACAACCATACTGGTGAAGGTTCCAAATTGACCTACCAGCCCACTGGTTCCCATTCCTGCTCCCACACTATTGTTTTCCATCTTTAAAATTGTCGTGGCTATGGGCCCCAGCAGGGCGCTGGCCAAGGTTGGAGGAATCCAAACGAGAGGGTTTTTAATAATGTTTGGCACCTGCAGCATACTGGTACCTAATCCCTGGGCAATCAACCCTCCAAGACCATTTTCCCGATAGCTTGCCACTGCAAAGCCGATCATTTGAGCTGCACATCCAACTGTGGCAGCTCCTGCCGCCAAGCCGCTCAAACCTAAAGAAATTGCCAGGGCTGCACTGCTGATTGGCATAGTGAGAACCATCCCCATAACTACTGAAACGATTATTCCCATGGGAATGGGCCTTTGAACCGTCGCTTGGTTAATAATACTGCCAAGGCCCGACATTAGGGCCTGAACAGCTGGGCCCATCAGTATACCCGCCATGGCCCCTGCTGCAATTGTCATGGCTGGAACCAAAACAATATCCACCTTTGTTTTACCTGCAATTAATTTCCCCACCTCAGCACCCACAAGGGCTGCCACGAAGGCGGCGGCCGGTTCTCCTATCCTTATTAAATAAATTCCTGCTTCATTTTGATAAGCTGTACCGGCTCCTATGGCCCCGGTAATAATTGATGCAAAAATAGCCAAGGCTGGTGCTCCTACAGCATAGGCCACTCCTGCTCCTATGGCCGGACCCATTAAATACTGAGCAACCTGCCCGAATTCTATAAGTGTCTGTATTCCCGACAATTCACCGATTTGCTTTAGTATCACCCCAATAATGAGTGATGAAAATAGCCCCAGTGCCATTCCATTGAGTGCCTTTGTTAAATAGTCCTTCAAAGAAAATTTATTATTTTTCACTGCCTAGCCTCCCCTGAAATCAATAAATGTAAGTGGTGTAAATTCAGCTGTCTTGTCACCTAATAGTAAAAATATATCACAGCTTCACGCTTCAATCAAGTACCCTTTTTCTTGAAGAACCTTTTTTATTCGGTTGTAGCTGTCTTCATCAGGTACTTCAAGGGTATGAAAGTGAACACCATCGGTTAAGGATGAAAGGGGCTCTGCCTTTTCTGATCGAATTTTATTCATAAACTCCTCTAGCTCTGTTTTATAGCTGATATCTATAATACTTCTAATTTCCCCATATAGAGGATGTTCTACAATTACATCAATAATTCGAGCACCGTTATCTATCATAACCTGAAGCTCTTCCTCCATCTGTTCATAGTTCTGGTGTTTAGTAATAATTGTTTTCAATAGTTTATCCTTATTATGCTTAAGTAGAACATATCCCTGGGGGGTTGCAATAATTTCTGTCCCTTGGGCCCTCAGAATGGCTATATCCTGAACGATTACCTGTCGGGAGACCCCAAAGCCTTGAGCCAGGGCTGTTCCTTTGACAGGTTTATTTACCTGCTGTAATCTGTCTACAATTGCTATTCTTCTTTCCTCGCCATTCATGTGAATCACCAGCCCTTTTACTTTAATTTCAATGGTATAGTATCAAGATCATGAGAAATCAATAAAAAACATCATTTACTGAAATCATTATATATTAATTCAAGCATATGTACAAGTGATCGCTCGTTTTAAAACCATAGATGGATTAGATTAAGAATTTTCACAGGCACAAAAAAACCCTTCAAACAAAATGAAAGGGCAAAAAATAAAATTATGCCGCAACGTCCTACTCTCCCAGGAGGCTACCCTCCAAGTACCATCAGCGCAGAAGGGCTTAACTACTGTGTTCGGGATGGGAACAGGTGTGACCCCTTCGCTATTGTCACGGCATAATTTTATACTGTTGTTGAAGGTTGTTCCTTCAAAACCACACAATGTCAAGTAAGCTGAATATATTTTTTGGTCAAGCCCTCGACCTATTAGTATCGGTCAGCTCAGTACATTACTGCACTTACACCTCCGACCTATCAACCAGATAGTCTGTCTGGGGTCTTACTCCTTTCGGATGGGAAATCTTATCTTGAGGGGGGCTTCGTGCTTAGATGCCTTCAGCACTTATCCCTGCCATACATAGCTACCCAGCGATGCCCTTGGCAGAACAACTGGTACACCAGAGGTATGTCCATCCCGGTCCTCTCGTACTAAGGACAGCTCCTCTCAAATTTCCTACGCCCGCGACGGATAGGGACCGAACTGTCTCACGACGTTCTGAACCCAGCTCGCGTACCACTTTAATGGGCGAACAGCCCAACCCTTGGGACCTAATACAGCCCCAGGATGTGATGAGCCGACATCGAGGTGCCAAACCTCCCCGTCGATGTGGACTCTTGGGGGAGATAAGCCTGTTATCCCCGGGGTAGCTTTTATCCGTTGAGCGATGGCCCTTCCACTCGGAACCACCGGATCACTAAGCCCGACTTTCGTCCTTGCTCGACCTGTATGTCTCGCAATCAAGCTCCCTTATGCCTTTGCACTCTACGCACGATTTCCGACCGTGCTGAGGGAACCTTTGGGCGCCTCCGTTACTTTTTAGGAGGCGACCGCCCCAGTCAAACTGCCCACCTGACAGTGTCCCAAGACCGGATTCACGGTCTATGGTTAGAACTTCAGTACTACAAGAGTGGTATCCCAAGGATGACTCCACCAAAACTGGCGTTCTGGCTTCTAAGTCTCCCACCTATCCTGTACATGTAGTACCAAAATCCAATGTCAAGCTACAGTAAAGCTCCACGGGGTCTTTCCGTCCTGTCGCGGGTAACCAGCATCTTCACTGGTATTACAATTTCACCGGGTCTATTGTTGAGACAGTGCCCAAATCGTTACGCCTTTCGTGCGGGTCGGAACTTACCCGACAAGGAATTTCGCTACCTTAGGACCGTTATAGTTACGGCCGCCGTTTACTGGGGCTTAAGTTCTGTGCTTTGGTTGCCCTAACACTTCCCCTTAACCTTCCAGCACCGGGCAGGCGTCAGCCCCTATACGTCGTCTTTCGACTTAGCAGAGACCTATGTTTTTGCTAAACAGTCGCTTGGGCCTATTCTCTGCGGCCGGATCAGGCTTACGGAGTAAATCCTTCACCTATTCCGGCACCCCTTCTCCCGAAGTTACGGGGTCATTTTGCCGAGTTCCTTAACAATAGTTCTCCCGTTCGTCTTAGGATTCTCTCCTCACCTACCTGTGTCGGTTTGCGGTACGGGCACCTAATAATCTCGATAGAGGCTTTTCTTGACAGTGTGGAATCAATCAGTTCGCTACTTAAATTTCGCTCCCCATCACTTCTCAGGATATGTTAAGACGGATTTGCCTATCCTAACTCCCTACCAGCTTAGACGCACACAACCAACGGTGCGCATGACCTATCCTACTGTGTCACCCCATCTCTCAAGCGATTACAGGTGGTACAGGAATCTCAACCTGTTGTCCATCGCCTACGCCCTTCGGCCTCGGCTTAGGTCCCGACTAACCCTGAGCGGACGAACCTTCCTCAGGAAACCTTAGGTTTTCGACGGGCAGGATTCTCACCTGCCTCTCGTTACTCATGCCAACATTCTCTCTTCTGTAAAGTCCACTGCTCCTTCCGGTACAGCTTCAACCCTTACAGAATGCTCGCCTACCACGCTGACGTAATCATTACTACTTTCATAAATAGCTTTGCTTAAGGTATTTGGCGAAAACTTTGATTTAATCCTAGCGGATGGCTAAGTTTGTTTTCGCTAAATGTCCTCATGCGTCAGCATTGGATCATAAAAGTACTAATGATTACGTCAGCATCCATAGCTTCGGTGATACGTTTGAGCCCCGGACATTTTCGGCGCAGAATCACTCGACCAGTGAGCTATTACGCACTCTTTAAATGAGTGGCTGCTTCTAAGCCAACATCCTGGTTGTCTGTGCAACTCCACATCCTTTTCCACTTAACGTATACTTAGGGACCTTAGCTGATGGTCTGGGCTGTTTCCCTCTTGACTACGGATCTTATCACTCGCAGTCTGACTCCCAGGTAAAAGATAACGGCATTCGGAGTTTGATAGGTTTTGGTAACCGGTGAAGGCCCCTAGACCATTCAGTGCTCTACCTCCGCATCTCTAAACCTGAGGCTAGCCCTAAAGCTATTTCGGCGAGAACCAGCTATCTCCAAGCTCGATTGGAATTTCACCGCTACCCACAGCTCATCCGGTGACTTTTCAACGTCAATCGGTTCGGACCTCCACGAAATTTTACTTCCGCTTCATCCTGTCCATGGGTAGGTCGCCTGGTTTCGGGTCTATGGCATGAAACTAAGCGCCCAGTTAAGACTCGCTTTCGCTACGGCTTCGCACCTGAAGTGCTTAACCTTGCTTCATACCATAACTCGTTGGCCCGTTCTACAAAAAGTACGCGGTCACACATAAAAAGTGCTCCCACAGCTTGTAAGCAAAGGGTTTCAGGTTCTATTTCACTCCCCTTCCGGGGTTCTTTTCACCTTTCCCTCACGGTACTATGCGCTATCGGTCACCAGGTAGTATTTAGCCTTGGGGGGTGGTCCCCCCAGCTTCCCACAGGGTTTCACGTGTCCCGTGGTACTCTGGAGCACAGTCAAAGGCCTTCTTGTTTCATATACAGGACTATTACCTTCTATGGTGGGCCCTTCCAGACCTCTTCTATTACAATAGCCGCCTTCTTAAGACTGTGTCCGCAACCCCGATAGAGTAAACCCTATCGGTTTGGGCTCATCCCATTTCGCTCGCCGCTACTAAGGGAATCGATTTTTCTTTCTCTTCCTCAGGGTACTTAGATGTTTCAGTTCCCCTGGTCTACCTTCATTTACCTATGGATTCAGTAAATGATACTTGAACATTACTTCAAGTGGGTTTCCCCATTCGGAAATCACCGGATCAAAGCTTGCTTGCAGCTCCCCGATGCTTATCGCAGCTTACCACGTCCTTCGTCGGCTCCTGGTGCCAAGGCATCCACCCTCTGCCCTTATTAGCTTGACCATGCTAATAATCGTTCAGTTAATGATCAACATTAACTTAAAGAGTAATTGATGCATACAACAGCTTACGCTGTGTATTATTCTCAGCTTTACTTTTAAACATTGTGCAGTTTTCAAGGAACAAAAGCAGCTGGCCGAAATTTATAATTTCGTGACAGTCCGCTTAGAAAGATTTTTAGGTCTTTCAAAACTAAACAGTATAGCTTAAGCCTAAGCTCCTTAGAAAGGAGGTGATCCAGCCGCACCTTCCGATACGGCTACCTTGTTACGACTTCACCCCAGTCATCGACTTCACCTTCGACAGCTTCCTCCTTACGGTTAGATAGCTGGCTTCGGGTGCTTCCGACTCCCATGGTGTGACGGGCGGTGTGTACAAGACCCGGGAACGCATTCACCGCGACATTCTGATTCGCGATTACTAGCAACTCCAACTTCATGTGGGCGAGTTTCAGCCCACAATCCGAACTGGGACCGACTTTATGGGATTGGCTTCAGATTACTCCTTCGCTGCCCTTTGTATCGGCCATTGTAGCACGTGTGTAGCCCTGAACATAAGGGGCATGATGATTTGACGTCATCCCCACCTTCCTCCGAGTTATCCCCGGCAGTCTCTCTAGAGTGCCCAGCCAAACTGCTGGCAACTAAAGACAAGGGTTGCGCTCGTTGCGGGACTTAACCCAACATCTCACGACACGAGCTGACGACAACCATGCACCACCTGTCTCCTCAGTCCCCGAAGGGAAGACTCCGATTAAGGAGTGGTCCGAGGGATGTCAAGTCCAGGTAAGGTTCTTCGCGTTGCTTCGAATTAAACCACATGCTCCGCTGCTTGTGCGGGTCCCCGTCAATTCCTTTGAGTTTCACTCTTGCGAGCGTACTCCCCAGGCGGAGTGCTTAATGCGTTAGCTGCGGCACTGAGGTTTGACCCCCAACACCTAGCACTCATCGTTTACGGTGTGGACTACCAGGGTATCTAATCCTGTTCGCTCCCCACACTTTCGTGCCTCAGCGTCAGTTACAGTCCAGAAAGTCGCCTTCGCCACTGGTGTTCCTCCTAATATCTACGCATTTCACCGCTACACTAGGAATTCCACTTTCCTCTCCTGCACTCAAGTCCTACAGTTTCAAAGGCTTACTACGGTTGAGCCGTAGCCTTTCACCCCTGACTTGTAAGACCGCCTACGCACCCTTTACGCCCAGTGATTCCGGATAACGCTTGCCCCCTACGTATTACCGCGGCTGCTGGCACGTAGTTAGCCGGGGCTTCCTCCCAAGGTACCGTCAAATTTCTTCCCTTAGGACAGAGCTTTACGACCCGAAGGCCTTCATCGCTCACGCGGCGTTGCTGCATCAGGCTTTCGCCCATTGTGCAATATTCCCCACTGCTGCCTCCCGTAGGAGTCTGGACCGTGTCTCAGTTCCAGTGTGGCCGATCACCCTCTCAGGTCGGCTACTGATCGTCGCCTTGGTGGGCCATTACCCCACCAACTAGCTAATCAGACGCGGGCCCATCCTGTACCGATAAATCTTTGACCTTAAAAAGATGCCTTAAAAAGGTATTATGAGGTATTAGCAACGGTTTCCCGTTGTTGTCCCTCAGTACAGGGCAGGTTGCCCACGCGTTACTCACCCGTCCGCCGCTAGCTAAATATCTAACATTCAATACTCAATTCCCACCTGATGGTTGGCACTGTAGGCGTTAAGCCCTCATTCGCTGCCAAAGGGGCTTCATTCGCGCTTGACGCTGGCGCTCAATCCCCTTAAAAAATCGAATACTCAATGTTAGATATTTAGCCCGCTCGACTTGCATGTGTTAGGCACGCCGCCAGCGTTCATCCTGAGCCAGGATCAAACTCTTAATCAAAAAAAATTCTGGGTGTCATTTAAAATGACTTTTATATGCTGGCTTAATATCTATACTGTTCAGTTTTCAAAGACCTGTAAATTCAAGGCCCAAGGCCTCGGCGCCACCAACGGGGCACTTTAACTACTATATCACAACCAGGTGATCTTGTCAACTCTTTTTTTAATCTTTTCTTCCGAGAGGTCTATTTCATTGCCTGTCAGAAGCGACTTATTTACTATACCACCTTCCAGAAATACTGTCAATACCTTTTTAATCACTTTTTTTATTTTTTTATTCTTTCTATCTAAAAGGGCTCCAGCTTTACAGCTTCAGAGCCCTATTCCTTCAATCTACTCTATTCTACTGGCGGCTTCATACAGGGTTTCCGCCAGGGTTGGATGGGCATGTATGCTTTCGGTAATATCTATAATCTTAAGCCCCTTGCTGACAGCCAACAGCCCTTCATGGATTAAATCTGAAGCATGGGGCCCTAAAATTTGTACACCAATAATGGTTTCTTCTTCATCACATATAATTTTCACATAGCCGTCGGTTTCTCCAAGGGCCAGGGCCTTACCATTTCCAAGGAAGGCGGCCTTACCGACTCGATAGGATATGCCTCTTTTTGCTGCCTCTTCTTCCGTTAAGCCCACCTTGGCATACTCGGGCAAGACAAATACACAGCTGGGAATGTGGTCATAATTAATCTTTCGATTGGCCCCCGCCATATTGTCAACAGCAATAATTCCTTGGTGGTGAGCAGTATGGGCCAAAAGACATTCTCCTGTCACATCCCCTATGGCATAGATGCTTTCTATATTGGTTCTCATGCCACGATCTATTTTTATTCCCCTGGTGTCATATTCAATACCCAGGGAATCCAGATCAAGGCCCTTCCAGCTGGCCCTCCTGCCAATGGCCATCAGTACAGTATCTGCCTCTAATTGCTTTGTTCCCTTACTTGTTTCACAGTATACCACAAGCCTTGATTCCTGTTCCTCTATGGCTGTAATTTTATGTTTGGTAAATAAGTCTATTCCTTTTTTCTTTAAATAAGCACTTAGTCGCTTTCTAATGTCCTTATCGGCAAACATTAAAATATCTTCTTGCAGTTCAACCACTTTAACCTTTGCACCAAGGGCATTGTAGATTACAGCCCATTCAAGGCCTATTACACCGCCCCCTACAATAACCAGCTCTTCTATATCTCGGCTTAAATCCATTAAATCATCGCTGGTCACCACCCCAGGCAGGTCTACTCCGGGAATTGGCGGAATAATCACCTCAGAGCCGGTGGCAATAAGAATATATCTTGTTTCAATGGTGGTGACTTCCCCAGTGTTGGCTATCACCTGTACTTCATTGGGTCCAATAATTTTGCCCTCACCCTTTATTACCTCTACCTTAAGAAGGTTCATTTGCTTTTCCAGGCCTTCCCTTAGTTTTAGAACAATTTCCTCTTTCCGTTTTCTCATGGCCTCCAGCTTAATTTCAAAGCCCTTTAATTCTATGCCATACTCACTGATGTGATTAAGGGTATCAATTATTTCGGCCTTTCGGAAAAGCACCTTGGTTGGAATACAACCCCGATTCAAACAGGTACCACCCAATTGGTCCCTTTCGATTAATGCAACTTTCCAGCCTAATCTGACTGCTTTTTCTGCGGCGGCGGTCCCCCCTGGCCCACCGCCAATGATTACTAAATCCTTCAAGTCGACTCCTCCTTATCCGGGGATTACCCTACAGGTTTTAAATATCCTGCCACTTAATAATTGGATTTCTTGCAGCCTTTACTTCGTCTAATCGTTTCACAGGGGAATGATGGGGTGCATCATAAAGCAGCTGAGGATTTTCCTCGGCCTCTTTAGCAATTTTGATCATGGCCTCTATATATTCATCCAGGGTCTCTTTACTTTCCGTCTCGGTAGGCTCGATCATCATGGCCTCCTCTACAATTAAAGGAAAATAAACCGATGAGGGATGCATACCATAATCTATCAATCGCTTGGCAATGTCCATTGTGGAGACACCGTATTTTTTCTTCATACCCTTCCCCGATAAAACAAATTCATGCTTACATACTCCATTATAAGGCAGGTCGTAGACCTTTTTCAATTTCTCTTTTAAATAGTTAGCATTTAAAACAGCCATTTCACTAACCTCTTTTAATCCGTCGGCTCCCATGGTTAAAATATAGGTGTAGGCCCTTACCAGCATGGCAAAGTTGCCATAGAAGCTTTTAATTTTACCAATGGAATTGGGAACGTCATAGTTAAAAAGATACCGATCTTCCTGCTTTTCTACCAATGGTACTGGTAAGAAGGGCTGTAGAATGGATTTTACTCCTACCGGTCCTGAACCGGGGCCGCCGCCGCCATGGGGTGTAGTGAAGGTTTTATGAAGATTTAAATGAACCACATCAAAACCCATATCACCTGGCCTGGTATAACCCATAATGGCATTCATGTTGGCTCCGTCGTAATATAAAAGGCCCCCGGCACCATGGATAATATCAGCGATTTCCTCTATATTTTTTTCAAATATTCCCAGTGTGCTGGGGTTGGTCAGCATAAGCCCTGCTGTATCTTGGCCTACCACTGCCTTCAATGCCTCTATATCGACGCTCCCATCTTCATTGGATTTGATCTCAATGGTCTTAAAGCCTGTCATAGTGGCGGTGGCCGGATTTGTACCATGGGCCGCATCGGGAACAATAATCTTGTCTCGATGGTAATCTCCTCTTTTTTTATGGTATTCATTGATCATCATTAATCCTGTTTTTTCTCCGTGGGCCCCGGCGGCAGGCTGTAAGGTGAAGGCATCCATCCCTGTGATTTCCTTCAAGGCTTCCTGAAGCTCATACATAAGTTGCAGTGCTCCCTGTACATCTTCCTCTCTCTGGTAGGGATGGATATTGGAAAAACCTGATAGCCGAGCCATGTCTTCGTTGATTTTGGGGTTGTACTTCATGGTACAGGAACCCAGGGGATAAAATCCTTTATCGATATGATAGTTTTTAGCAGATAGATTGACATAGTGGCTAAAAACCTCACGCTCACTTACTTCAGGTAAATCAATTTCGGTTTCCCTTGTCAGGTTATGGGGAATTTCATAATCAGGGACATCGTTTTCAGGCACGGTAAACCCATTTTTACCCTTTTGAGACAGCTCATAGATGATTTTATCGTACATTTTATCTCGCCTCCTTGATTAATTGACAAAGGGTATCAATCTCTTCCTTCGTCCTTTTTTCTGTTACTGCAAAGATACAAAGGTTTTTAAGATCAGGATACTCCCTTGTGCCATGATATCCGCCAATAATTTTATTTTTTAACAACAATTCATTCAATGCCTCTACATCACCTTCATAAATCAAGGCAAACTCTTTAAAGAAGGGTTTATTGAAGGGATCTTTAAATTTCCCTGTTTTTAAAAGCTCTTCATAGGCATAGTGGGCTTTATTGTAGTTGACCCTGGCCAGCTCCTTCATTCCTTCCTTTCCCACCAGTGAAAGATAAACGGTGGCGGCGGTGGCGTTTAAGGCCTGATTGGTACAGATATTTGAAATTGCCTTTTCCCTTCTGATATGCTGTTCTCTGGTTTGAAGGGTCAAAACAAAGCCCCTTTTTCCATCTAAATCATTGGTGATTCCGGCAATTCTTCCCGGTACCTTTCTGATCAGGTTGTTTGTAGAGGTGATAAAGCCTAAATAGGGCCCGCCAAAGGATAGGGGGATTCCCAGGCTCTGACCTTCACCAACTGCTATATCTACACCAATTTCTCCCGGTGTTTTGAAAAGACCTAAAGAGATGGGGTCTGTGCTTAAAATGGCAATAGATTTATTTTCATGGGCAAGGGCAGTTAATGCTTCTACCTCTTCTATTAGTCCAAAAAAATTAGGGCTTTGATATATCACTGCGCTGACATCCTTGTTCAGCTTCCGCTTTAAATCTTCGAGGCAGGTTGTTCCATCCTTCATATCAATCTCTGTATATTGAATGCGTGATGCTTCCAGGGAGGATTTCAATACCCTTCTATATTCCGGGTGAAGGCTTTTGGATATAAGTATTTCTTTTTTTCTATTGGCTGAAATAGCCATATAGGCTGCCTCATAGATGGCTGTGGCACCATCATAAACAGAGGCGTTGCATACATCCATTCCCGTTAAACCACACATCATGGATTGAAATTCAAATATAGTCTGAAGGGTGCCCTGGGCAATTTCCGGCTGATAGGGGGTATAGGCGGTATAAAACTCTGAACGACTAATGATATGCTTTACCGCTGATGGAATGTAATGATCATAGGCACCGCAGCCTAAAAAGGAGGTATATTGGTCAAGGCTCTGGTTTTTAGCCGCCAGCCTGGTTATATACTTTGAAACCTCCAGCTCGGATTTATGAGGGGGTAATGACAAGGGTCGTTTTAGCTGCAAGCCTTCGTCAATATCCTCAAATAGGGCTTCAATACTATCGACACCTACTTCTTTAAGCATTTCCTTCTTCGTTTCCTCTGTAGATGGAATATACGGATACATTTTAATTCCTCCCCTTTTTATTTTTTTGTTTGGCTATTTTGTAAGACCTGATATTTTAAGGCTAAAGATGAAAATATCAAGCCACATATTGCTGCTAATACCCTATATTATGTGGTTTGATATTCTTTTAATACAAATATAAAATACCGGGCAAAACCAGCCATATATCGGTTTAATTACCCTTGTTTTAATGGCTTAAACCCCTTCTTTATTTATTGGCACAGACTAGCTGGCCTTTACCTCTACATTACATTGGTGATACAGAAAAGTAATGGAATTATTGTATTTTAGGAGGGCGGGCTTTATTATTCCATAAAATGTACTATATTAGCTGTTTCATCCTTAATACCTTTGATTAGGTTTTTCTTACTGCTCATAATCACCGTTACCCCCGGGCCATGGCCTGATTTGATACAATCACTATGGACAATAACGCCAATTGACACTGCTCCCTTTAAGTACTGTCTACCATTGGTATTATCACAATCCCTCAATAATACCAGGTCACCGAATCTCAGTTTGTTAATGCCATAGGCCTCATTGGCCTCCTGGTCTCCGGTCATAATATCATAATCACCTGAAAATGCAGTAGAAGATCCGATACCTGAACCCATTAAATGGGCGGGAATCTCTGTTACCACCGGCACCGTCAGCTGGCCATCTGACTCTTTAATTCCCAGTCTTTCAAATAGGCCTGGGTCAATGTTCATACATGTCACTTCATTGAAGCCTTCAATGGCTAGTCCCTGGCCCTGGGCTTTAATTAAAATGGTATCCCCAATGGCCATTTTGTTCAATTCCTTTTCTTCAAAATAAATTAATACATGATCAATTCCTCCATGCTTTCCTGTAACATAGCCTGTGGCACCCTTGGCATCGCCGGTAATCACCTTAGCCTCATTGCCAATACAGGCAAAGAGATTTAAAGCAGCATTTTCATTGCTATTTTCATTTTGAATACTAACTCCCGGTTCCACATGATCCCCAACCCACCCTACACAGGGATCACCAACCTTCACATTATAAGTAATTCCTCCGGTGGCGGGAAGCACCTGGGCCCTTCCATTCCAATCAACCCGATAGGGGCTGATGACTTTAGGGCTATGAATTTTTCCCTGGACTGACTGAATAATTAATCGATCTTTGTTGGTTTTAAACAATGGGCTTCATCCTTTCCATATAAAAATATTTAGTTAATCTAAATTTCTATACAGGATGTCTTTATCCTCCATTTTAGTTGGAAATTTATATAGGATTGCTTATTAAATTAAGAAAAACCTCTAACAATACAAGATTATTAAAGGTTTTTCAAGCGTAATGATCTTTTCATAACAAATGACTCGTCAGAGGTTTTGAAAATTCTGTATTTCCACGGTATTATCTATCAATTATTCTTCTTTACTTTTATTAATTTTCTCTAATAAAATGTCTAATTCAAATAAAGGTTCTTCATCTACTTGATTAGTATAATACTTTTCCATATCATCCTTTAATATTGTATCAAGCACTTCTAGTTTATTGTCATGAATCTCAAAAATTCCTTGAGTCCCACCTAAAACAAAATATTGATTGTAAATATCTCCTTGCCTTTTTAATGCAAGTACATAAGCTTTATCATCTTTAACTACATTCTCGCCTTTTAATTGTAATACTTCAATTACATCATTCTCTACCTCTCCTAGATATATCTCTTTAACTTTAACTTCGCTTATTATTGACATGCCTGCTTCATGCTCCCTTTGATTTATTACTTCACCCATAATTATAATTTGCGCTTCATCTATTAGTTGGTCTATAGTATCAACAGTGTTGATATATAATGCCGATACAGTATTAGGAATATTATATTGAATGTTTGGTTCCTCTAGAATATCACTTGTTCCATTGCTATTATTCCTAGTGTTATAATATACGATAACACCCAAACTAATTATACATAGACTTGTTAATACGATTATAAAATTTTTGAATCTAATCGTTTTCATAGTCTTCCTCCTTAATATGCTTGTTTAAGATGATTTCTGGTACTAATTTAATTATAAAAATTCTATTATGTAAAATGTTTTAATTATCCTCTTTCATCATTGTACACTAACTCAATTGAAAAATGTATAAAATTAAAAGGCACCCTACAGGTCTTTGCAGAGTGCCATTTTAGATTATAATAAAGGATTTTCGTCCATCGCCTTTAAACGGTTCCACCGACGATCTATTTCCTGTTGAATTGCCATTAACTGATCTTCATGGTCATCCTGTAGTAAATGCTTCATGACCCCCAGTCGGCTAAAGAATTTTGAAACAGGCATTTTTTTATTGGATCGTTCAGGATCATAGGTAATTTTGGTAATACCATGGTATATTTCAAATAATGGGAAGTAACAGCTTTCTACAGCAGTACCGATAACACTTCGCTGTTCCTCAGGGGGACTCTTCCAGTTTAAAGGACAGGCTGAAATGGCCTTTACATAGGCCAGCCCCTCGTGTTGAGCCACATATTGAGCCTTGGCAGCCTTTTTTACATAATCTACAGGATGAGACTCAGCTACAGTAGCAATGTAGGGTATATGGGTACCGGCCATAATCATGGGAGTATCCTTATGGAAGGTACTTCTTCCGCCCCTTTGGAAGGTACTTTTACCTGGGAACTTGGGTCCCACAATAGAGGTCTTACTCTCTGCCATATGGGGTGTTGTATAGGATAGTTGATAGCCTGTATTCATATAACCCCCGTTATCGTACTCAAAAATAATCATATTGTGGTTTCTCAGGGCCGTACCAATGGCTGGCCCCATTCCTATATCCATTCCACCGTCACCGCTTACCATGACGAAGGTAATTTCTAAATTCTTTGGTATTTCTCCTCTTCTTTGCTTTTCATGGAACATCTCTACCACACCGCTAAGGGTTGCTGAACCATTTTGAAATAAGTTGTGTATATAGGTTGATCTGAAGGATGTATAGGGATAACCGGTGGTGACAACCATTCCACAGCCTGTTTGAAATAAAAATACAACATAGCCCTTTAATCCCTTGGTAAAGAGGTTTAAATTGGGGAATATTCCGCAGCCGGGGCAGGCCTGATGACCAGGGGCGATTCTCTTGGGCATAACGGTCAGGTTTCGAGTATTAACCCCCTTTACAGATAATGTATTGGTTTTTTCGTCCCTTTCCACCGTTAAATGGTTTTCAAAATAATCGCTGACAACATTTTCTACATATTTCTTGGGCTCATAATGCCGATTGCCCTCATAGGCACCCACATAATCAAAGGGGTTAGTTACTTTTTCTTCCCTTGCCACCTGCAATGCTTCTTCTAAAAGGGCCACTGCATCGTCTACATATAGCTCTTTACCCCCCAGCCCATAGATTCTGCTGAAAATGAGTGTCTTATTTTCCGGGTCATCCTTTAGCGTGGCTCTGATCTCGATACTCATGTTTCCAGCCTTGGCTCCGTAGCTTTCCTGACGATCTGCTACACAGAGGCCCTTAACGTTTTTAAATACCTGCTGTATCTCGTTTTTAGGCCAGGGGCGAATCACATTGGCTGAAACAACCCCCACCTTTTTCCCTTGCTTTCTAAGTAAATCTACCGCCTCAGTGGCCGTATCGAAGGAGGAATTTAGTATGAACAGACAGGCCTCGGCATCCTCTACTCTATAGGTTTCCAATAAACTATAATATCTTCCCGTTAACCTCCCGTATTCTTCAAAAACCCTTGGCAATACTTCATAGGCTCGATCCATTGCCTTACTTAATTGTACCTTATTGTTAATCAGGTCCGGCTCATTCATGTAAGGGCCGATGGTAACAGGATTTTCAGGATCAAGGGCCGTATACTTGGGTCGATATTCGCCTATAAACTCCTGAACATGCTCCTTTTCTTTGAATATATCGTTCCTTCGTTTCTGATGACTGGTAAAGAACCCGTCACTGGTAATGATAACCGGCAGCATTACCTCTTCATGCTCTGCTACCTTGGTACCTATGATGTTAAAGTCGTAAACCCGCTGAGGGTCCTTGGCCATTAAAATGATCCATCCGGTATTTAAGGTGAACATTATATCACTGTGATCACCCTTTATATCGAGGGGACCCGATACACTTCTGGCCACCACATTTAACACCATGGGGGCCCTTGTTCCCGATTGAACGGGCAATTGTTCCAATGCGTAAAGTAACCCATTGGCAGAGGTAGCATTAATGACCCTTCCTCCAGCCACCGCTGCACCATAGCAAATTCCTGCCGCTCCATGTTCTCCGTCTCCTGGTATAAGGACAATTTCATGATGTCCTTCTGCCTTATGGGAACTTAATTCCTCTGATATACCAGTAGAGGGGGTAATTGGAAAGTAACCCATCACATGAAAATTCATTTGGGTTGCCGCCAGGGCAGCCATTTCGTTACCATTTTTAAATACTGCTTCCTGTGGTCTCATTTGTTTTCTCCCTTCCTTTACAATTTTGCCGTAATCTTTTCCACCTCATGGTCTGCCTCAAGCTCCTCTGTTAAGGCCTCCACCGGGCAGACGTCAACACAGCGTAAGCATCCCTTGCAGAACTGGTAATCCAGCCCTAAATTGTACATTTGAATTTTCCCTTTATCGTCTTCCTTGGGAACAAATTTAAAGCAATAATCAGGGCAGGTGGTTTCACACATACCGCAATGTATACATCTTCCTTCATGAAATAATGGAATTTTTCCCTGACGGCTGGATTGATTGTTCTTTACAATACTACTGCCTGCCTCGATAACAACGCCGCCGATGGGTGCATTTTCATATCCCCATTGGCTCTTTCCCTCTTGAAAGGGGATGAAGGGATATTTTCCATCCTCATCAAAATCCTTTATCTCTATTTGTTCGTAGCCTGCTTCAAAGCCTCTTAAATTTGCCTTTAACTGATTTTCATATTTTTTCCCCAGGGTTTCTCGAATGGCCTCCTTCATTGCTTCTTTATCCATAAATTCCATGGCCCTGGTAATGGCTCCAATCATAACTGCATTCATTCTTACCTTTTCTTCATAGGCTATTCGGATGGCATCCACTGTAATTATCCTGCCCCCAGCCAGCCTGAGATAATCCCTGGCAGCCTCTGGTCTTTTATCAGTATTGATAACCACTGTGGCATTGGCTTTGACTCCCGCCGTAATGGGCAGTCTTGCCACCAGATTTTCATGAAAAACCCCTAAAATATGGGGCTCTGTCACCGGACTATTAATACGTATTGGATGATCATGATCACAATAACGAATGTAGGCGCTCACCGGTGTACCCTTTTTTTCTGAGCCATAGCTTGCAAAGTTTGAACCATTAAAGCCCATTCCCACGACTCCGGCTTCAGCAATGATCTTGCCGGCCACATTGGCTCCCAGGCCGCCTATACTTTCTAAACGAATTTCAAAGAACCCAAACTGGTTCTTAATTGGTATGGTCCCCTTCTGCACAAGAAATTCCTCCTTCTTTCTGATTGATAAAGCAATATTTTAATTTAATTCTTGAATATAATTTTTTAATGCTTCGCCTTCTTCTTCCTTACATTTCAGTATTTTTATGTTTTCTGTATCAAAATTCTTCAGATATACTGTAAATAAATGATCTCGCTCATCAGTTTCATAAAATATACATCGGTATCCCTTTTCATAGGAGCTTTGGAAATCTTGAATAATTGGTGGTTGGTTTTTATCCTTCATAGCCCTGTTCCTTTCTTTTATAATTGCTCTACCAGTTTTGCTATCTAAAAATAGAATAATCAAAAGCCCTTAACTTTATACACCTTCAATCAATTAGCATAGGTTCTTCCGGTTTTTCTTTAAATTATTGGGCAAACAAAGTGAAATTACGTAGTTCTAATTGGTGTAATAATAAAATAAAGTCTACCCTTGAAAAGCTTTAAATGGGTAGACTTTATTAAAATACATTACAGATATTAAAACTTTCCAATAATTTATATTAATTTATCCTTTCCTATCCATGTATTATAAAAAATCCATTAAAGTTTGATTAAATATTCAGTAATTTTATTGACCCGATAATTTATTTTATAGTATAATATGATAACCATAAATTTACTTATAATGGCAACAACTGTTTAATTGAATATTTCGCTGAATTCTTAGGAAGCGGGGGAACCAATTTTTTGGGGTGAATCCCTTTTTAGGGTAGGGTCAAATACCTTTCGATCCGAATCCGGCAGCTAACCTCGTAAGCGTTGAAGGGAAGAAGCTAGCATGGTATACCTTTTGTGTATACCCACTTTTAATATGCCTGGGCTATGGTCTTCCATAGCTCTTTTTATGCCCTTCAACCCACTTTCTTATGATTTGATCCAGCAAGTTTTTATCTGTTTTCAAAGGCTTTTCATGTTGGTGATCAATTAGATGTAATGTAAAGAAAGGCGGGACATATTAAGATGAAAAAGATATTGAAGGATCTTAGCTTTGCAATTATCGGTGCTGGTAGCGGAGGTCAGGCTCTGGCAGGTTATTTAGCCGCCATGGGCTACAGGGTTAATCTTTATAACCGAAGCATAGCTAATATTAAAGACATTGCAGATAAGAAAACCATCAGGCTTACCGGTACAATCAACTGTACTGGTAAACTGAACATGGTAACCGACTGCCTGGAAAGGGCTGTGAGTCACACCGATATTATTATGGTGGTTTTACCTGCCAGCGCTCACCGGGAAATTGCCCTACGGCTGACCCCTATTGTCACCCCAAATCAATATATTGTTTTAAATCCCGGCAGAACCGGTGGTGCCCTGGAATTCAATTCAATTTTTAATATGCACCATTCCTATAAAAAAATATGTATTGTCGAAGCCCAGACATTGCTGTTTGCTTGCAGAATACAGGCTCCAGGGGTAGTGAAAATCTTTAGTAAAAAGAGGGAGGTTAAGGTGGCTGCCTTTCCTGCCATTGAAACCATGAGCTTCATTCGATTAATAGAGCATCCATTTCCGGAATTTATGCCTGTATCCAACGTTTTAGAAACCAGCTTTAATAATATCGGTGCCGTCCTGCATCCAATCCCTACTGTACTAAATTGTGGCCGTATTGAAGATACCCGGGGAAATTTTCAATATTATATTGAAGGGATTACACCCTCGATCGAAAGGATTATTCGGCAGGTAGATGAGGAAAGAATTCAGGTGGCCAGGGCCCTGGGGGTTGAGGCAGTATCTGTAATGGATTGGTTAAGCAGCACCTATCACACCCAAGGTGATACCCTTTGTGAGGCCTTAAGAAATACCAAGGGATATTGGGGAATTATGGCTCCTTCAACCATGGATACCCGTTATATTTTTGAAGATATTCCCCAAAGCCTGGTGCCGATTTACGATATGGCCCTTCATCTGGGTATTGATACCCCTACAATCGCCTCGATTATTCACCTGGCCTCTACAATTCACAATGTTGACTACCTTAAATATGGCAGAGGCGTTAAGGAAATGGGCCTTAGCAATTTATTAACCACAATGGATATTCTTCATTATGTTGAAACAGGAGAGTTTCCTGTCATGGAAGAAAGGCTGGTGAACCTATGAAAAGAAAGCTCCTGGGGGCAGCAATTGGAACCTGTGTTCATATAGGCGGTATTGTAAACTTTTTCAGGCAGGCGGAAGAAGAAGGCCATGAGACAATCTTTTTGGGCGCTGCCGTTTCCATTAAGAACTTGGTGGCGGCGGTTATTCAACATAAACCTGATACTGTTTGCGTTGGCTATCGTCTAACGCCGGATACCGTTGTACCCTTACTGGATGAGCTTGGCCAAATCATTATTGAAAGTAATCAGCTTCAAAAAATAACCTGGATTTTTGGCGGTACCCGGCCTGTGGCTCAAATAGCAATGAACTACCCATTCTTCAGTAAGATATTTGATGGTACTGAAGACCTTGATGATACAATTCAATATCTAAAAGGAAACCATCTTAAAAGGGTCGATGAGTGGTATCCGCAAACTTTAGTTGAACGTATCAGCAGTAAGCAGCCCTACCCTATTCTAAGGCACCATTTTGGCCTGCCCTCTTTGGAAGATACCTTTGAAGGAATAAAAAAAATAGCTGATGCAAGGGTTTTAGACGTTATTTCCATCGGCCCTGATCAAAATGCCCAGGAAAATTTCTTTACCCCCGAGAAGATGAACCACGACTTCGACGGGGCCGGTGGAGTACCCCTTCGAACAAAAGAGGACTTTGAAAGGCTTTATGAATGCTCCAGGAGGGGAAATTACCCCCTGCTTAGGTGCTACAGCGGCACCACGGAGGTATTTCAATTTGCTTCTTTGCTAAGGGATACAATTCGCAATGCCTGGTGTGCCGTTCCTTTATGCTGGTACAATGTGCTGGATGGCCGTGGCCCCCGTTCTGTGGTTGATTCCATTCGGGAGGGTCAGGCCCTTATGGAATGGCATGGTGCTAATGATATTCCCCTGGAGGTTAATGAAGCCCACCACTGGAGTCTGAGGGATGCCCACGATACCATTGGCGTTGCCATGGCTTTTCTGGGAGCCTATAATGCCAAAAAAATGGGCATTAAAAGCTATATTGCTCAATTCATGTTTAATGTTCCCCCGGCTATGCATCATAAAATGGATTTAGCTAAGATGCTGGCTAAGATTGAGTTAATTGAATCTCTTGCAGATAATCATTTTACAGTATACCGCCAGGCCAGGGCAGGGCTGGCCAGCCTAAGTGCCGATTTAGATGTGGCCAAGGGACAGCTGGCGGCTTCTACCTATTTAGCCATGGCAATTAAGCCCCACATTATACACGTAGTAGGCTTTTGTGAAGCTGATCATGCTGCAAAGCCTGAGGATGTCATTGAAAGCTGTAAAATAGTCAGGGGCGTCATTCGCTCAACCCTTCATGGTATGGCAGATATGACCCAGGATAATGAGGTAATGACCCGAAAACAAGAGCTAATCTTAGAGGCACGTTATTTGCTTGATATGCTTAAGAACCTATACCCTCTATCTCAAGACCCCTGGGCTGAGGCTGAGGTATTGGCTGATGCTATAAAAAGAGGAATTATCGATGCTCCCCATCTAAAAGGAAATTCATATGCCTATGGTGGCCTGGAAACCAGAATGATTGATGGTAAATGTCTGGCCTATAGTCGACAGTTCAATAGGCCCGTCTCTGAGAAGGAACGCCTGGAGCTTCTACTCAATAAAGATCAAGCAGGCTTTGCTTCTGCATAAAAAAGGTAATTCCTGATTAAGGAATTACCTTTTTTTCTATTTTATTGTATGATCAAATTCCCATTTTATATCCTTTAGCAATGCTTCGTTAGTAAGTATATCTGCTGCGGTCATCACCAGGGCATAAATGGTTTGCATCATGGAATCATAGGCCAGATCTGTGTCGGTTGCATCTCTAAATTCAACGGTATGGGCGGGTAAATCTTCTTTACATATTTGAAAATATGGATGTATTGTCGGTACCAGCTGGCTCACATTACCTATATCAAGGGAGCCTGTACCCTCCCTTTGGGAATGAATTTCTTCAATGCCTACTTCTTTGCACCACTTATAATAAAGATCTGATAGGGCTTGATTTGTCACCAAGTTGTCATAGCTGGCCTCGTAATTACTTATTTCCAGCTCAGCTCCTGCCGCCAGGGCCCCACCCCTGGCACAATTTTTTACCTTTTCAACCAGCTCCATTAAATAGGTCTTGGTAGTGGCCCTTACATAAAACTGGGCAATGGCCAGCTCTGGAACAATATTGGCTGCCTTTCCTCCCTCTGTAATAATGCCATGAATTCGGGCAGTAGGCAAGATATGCTGTCTTAGGCTGTTGATATTGACGAAGGTATGGATGGCAGCATCTAAAGCGTTGATACCCTTTTCCGGTGAAGCCGCCGCATGGGCTGACCTTCCCTTAAAGGTAAACTGAAGAGCCTCCATAGCCAGGGATGAACCACTTCGATAATGCTTGCTGCCTGGATGAACCTCCAGGGCTATGTCTACATCCTTAAAGGCTCCCTTCTCTGCCATGATCACCTTTGCCCCACTGGTCTCTTCGGCAGGAGTACCATAAATCACCACCCTGCCCTTTAGGTCTTTAATAATCTTACTTAATACAATACCGGCCCCTGTGTTGGTGGCCCCCAACAGATTATGGCCACAGCCATGTCCGATACCCGGAAGGGCATCATATTCCGATAAAAATGCAATAGTTGGCCCTGGCTTTGAACTGTCATAGACTGCTTTAAAGGCGGTTTCTATCCCCAAATAGCTCTCTTCTACCTCAAAGCCGTGGTTTTTTAACAGTTCAACATGGGCTCTGCAGGCTTTATACTCTCCATAGCCCGGCTCTGGATTGGCTAAAATATATCGGCTGAGCTGAATTAGCTCTGCCTTGATCTTTTTCCCTGCTTCCTTAACCCGATACAGCATGTTAATTCCTCCTGTCTGTCAATTCCTCTTTTCTGATTACCCTTCCCAGCCTATTATGAATGATTTTATTCTGATTAACTGCTATTTTACCATTTATTATTACCTGAGAGATTCCCCTTGGAGGCTTAGTCGGCTCTATAAAGGTGGCTTCATCACCAATGGAATTTGGGTCAAAAATAACCAGATCGGCATCATAGCCCTCTTTAATCTCTCCCTTATTTGGTAAACTCAATCGTTTAACAGGCATGCGAGTCATTTTTTCTAAAGCATCAATCAAGGTAAGATACCTCTGTTCCCTTACGTATTTACCCAGAACCCTTGGAAAGGTTCCCGCCGCCCGGGGATGCCCCTGACCCTTTCTTAATAAACCATCACTGGCCACCATCACAAAGGGAGCCTGGAGAGCCCTTACTACCTCTTCTTCATTCATTACAAAGGCCGTAACAATCATTTCGGGGTATTCCCTTCTCACTTTGTGAAACAATGCTTCATCACAGCTTTTTCCTCTATAAGGAGCCTCCATTAAAAGGATGCTGTCATAGGATTTATTCCAAAGCTCAAAGCAACCTTCATCAAATACTGCCGAACCGATATAGGTGCTAAAGGCATGATACGGATAACAATCGGCAGTAATATCGAGTCCATTCCTTCTGGCCCGTTCAATTACCATTAAAGCCTCCTCCATCATACCATAGGCAGTACAGCTGCCTATATGGGAAATCTCCATCGGCAGGCCTGTTTCCTTCGAAATCGCTATTAATTCTTTGATTGAGTCAATTCCATGGCGGGCATCCTTTCTATAATGGGCAGATAATAAAATTTTTGAGCCTCGAAAGGGTTCTAATAAATCGATTACCTCATCAAAGGTGATTCCCGGAGTGTATTCCAAGCCAAAGGAAATCCCAATGGCACCACTTTGAAGGGCAGCTTGGGCCTGTTCCTTCATAATTAATATTTCTTTTTGAGATGATTTTCTATAGATGTCGTTGCTACCCACCTGTTTTCTTAAATAATTATGCCCTATGAAGGAAAGATAATTCACTGGCGCCCCTTGGGCATCAATATATTGAAAAAATTCCTCAACTGACTGTCTATTGTTGCCGCAGTTTCCTGCTACACAGGTGGTAACCCCCATTTTCAGCATTTTATTGGCAATGTCATAGTCATCCCCATCATTACTTTCGCCGATCACCTCTTCATGGATATGTATATCGACAAACCCTGGAGAGATTACCTTTCCCTTTGCATTGATTTCTGTCATGGCTTCACCCACTTGGCTGCCAATATAATGAATTTTTCCATTTTTAATTCCAATATCATTTTGTATTAGCTGATGATGTTCAAAATCCACGATTTGCCCATTGATTATCTTAATATCGTACACGGCCTCATCCTCCAATATTCTATGGATTGATAGCAGAATAGAGCTATAAAGCATAGACTTTATAGCCCTACTGTAGCCTGCATCAATTAAAAGGATCAAACAACAAATTTTAACTGCGTTTTTATTTATCGGGCTAGTCAGTCAAATCCACAAAAATTCTGTATGATTTTCCCATATATTTCAACAGCATCAACAAGTTCACTAATTGCTATACGTTCATCCTTGGTATGGGAATACCCTATTTTACCTGGTCCATAAACCACCGTTGGTATTTTTCCAAAGTTTGAGAGTAAAGCTGCATCGGTCCATCCTCTTTGCCTGGTGATGTCAGGCTCCCTGCCAATAACCGACTGAATGGCTTCCTTTACCGCCCTGGCAATGGGTTCCCCGGGTGAGGTAATCAAATATAAATGGTCTAATGTCAGCATATTATTTGGCATTCTTCTAATTTCTGCTTCAAAATCTGGGTCTTCTGCCTTAATTGAGTTAATGATATCTTCATATTCCTGGATTACTGTTTGAACATTTTCACCGGGAATATAGCGACGGTCGATTTGAATACGACATTCATCGGCCACGCTACTGGGTTGGGTTCCACCCTGAATAACGCCAAAATTCATAACCGAAGGGCCCATATACTCATTGTACCGCCCTTGAAGCCTGGGGTAAAGCTCTCCTTTAATTCGATGGATTAAGGTTGCTGCCTTCTCAATGGCATTCACCCCCAGATGGGGAACACCGCCATGGGCAGCCCTGCCCTTAATGATGATTTCTAACCATTCTAGCCCCCTATGGCCTAGGGCGTATTCATAGTCAGATGGTTCACCTACCACTGCGCCATGGGCCTTAATACCAGATTGAATAAGATATTCACTTCCCTCACTTCTTTCTTCCTCTCCGATTACTCCGGTAAAAATGACATCACCCTTTAACTTGATACCAGCTCGCTTTATGGCCACCATGGTCATAAGCATACTGGCAATTGGCCCCTTCATATCTACTGCACCCCGCCCCCAGATACAGCCATCTTTAATTTCAGCCTTAAAGGGATCAATGGTCATGTGATAGGGCGGTACGGTATCGGTATGACCATTGAGTAGTAGGTTTTTTCCAGTGCCATCTCCCCTTAAATAGACCATTACATTGCATCTTTCACCATCAACAGAAACCAGCGCCGCTTCAAGACCTTGCTGTATACAATACTGATAAATATAATGGGCCACATCTCTTTCTCTAAACTCCACATCCTTATGGCTGGGTCGCTGTATTAAAGCCTGGGTTAATTGAATTAGCTCTGCCTTTTGGTAATGCTCCTTTAACCAAATCAATCCTACCTTCCCCTCCTTTTCTAAAAGGGTCCGAAGTTTATCATATTAACAAATAACATAACAATTGCACCGGTACCTAACCAAATAGCCATCAGGGGCCATAAAAATTTAACCCATTTTTCATAGGAAATTTTTGCAACCGACAGAACTCCCATTAAAGCTGCCGAAGTAGGTATAATTGAATTGGTAAATCCGTCTCCCAGCTGATAAGCTACTACTGCAGTTTGCCTTGTAACACCGATTATATCCGCCAGCGGCTTCATAATGGGCATTGTGACAGCAGCCTGACCTGAGCCAGAGGGGATAAAGAAATTAATAATTACCTGTACCCCATACATTCCAATGGCGGAAATACTCCTTGGCAGGGATTGAATCGCCATGGCAAGGCCATAAACGATGGAATCAAGGATTTTGCCATCCTGCATTACAACCAAAATCCCTCGGGCTACTCCAACCACCAGCGCACCAAAAACAATGGACTTTGCCCCTACGACAAATTCCTGGGCTAATTGGTCAGGACCCAGTTTTCCAAGCAATCCCCCAATGATACCCATGGCCAGGAAGGTAGCGGCTATTTCAGTAATATACCAATCCCAATTAAAGACACCCACAATAATAAACCCAAATCCTACCAGGATTGTGGCTAAAACTAAATAATGCTGGGGCATTAGCCGAGGAAGGTTATTAATATCGATTATAAGATTCTTCTCTTCCTGCTCCAGCTCATATACGACACTGGCAGTAGGGTCCTTTTTAACCTTTTCGGCATATTTGATCAGATAGATCATGGTAATGGCCAGAAAGAGGCCCATCAATACTAGCCTTAATTCAATCCCTGAAAACATGGGTAATTCAGCAATCTGCTGGGCAACTCCAACGGTGAATGGATTCATAAAACCTGATATAAAACCACAGGCAGCCCCTAGGGTAATCATGGCCGTTCCTGTAATGGCATCATACCCCAGGGCCCTGGCCAGGGCAATGCCAATGGGAATAAATACAATTGTTTCCTCTGACATTCCAAAGGTGCCGCCACCAATTGCAAAGACAATTAAAAACATGGGAATTAGTATTTTTTCCTTTCCATGAAGTCCCTTAGCCAGCTTTCCGATACCCGCTTCAATGGCACCTGTAGCCGTAATCATTTGAAAAGCACCGCCGACTATAAAGATGAAAAAAATAATATTCTGGGCTTCAGCCATTCCCTTGGGAACAGCCTTAAATAGCTCAAAGAACTTAATTGGGTTTTGTTCTACCTGATGATATGACCCAGGATCAACAACAATTCTATCTGTTGCTTCATCAAGAATTCGGTCATACTCCCCTGCAGGAATAAAGTAAGTTAAAAGAGCCATCAGTAAAATTACTGAAAATAAAATAACATAGGTATGGGGTACCTTAAATTTTCTTTTTTTCGTTGCATTTTGTACCAAATTGATAACCTCCTTTAGGAGTAACTATTTTTCTTTGACAAAGTGTTAATAAGATTATATAATGAATTTGCATATATGGTAAAAGGGATGATTTAGTATTTAGCCATAGGTCCCATTTATGGCTTGTATCTTCCTTTTACCCTTCTTTTTCTAAATTCTTAACAATTTTACCTCCCTTCTCATTTTTGTTTTTTATATCTGTTAATATTTTCACCTCCTAGGGTAATAGTTTACTTATTCTAGCTGCTGCTTCAATCAACACCCTAATACTGTATTTAAGCTTCTCTTCTGTCATTAATGCTTTAACGGCAGCCGCAGCAATACAAGCAGTTATTTTTCCATCTTTATTAAAAACCGGTGCACCAATTCCCAAGGCTCCCTTGGTATTTTCTTCATCACTAAGGGCATAGCCCTGCTTACGGATTCTTTCGTATTCTGCTAACAATTGTTCTGGATCTGTTATTGTATTTTGATTTTTTTTCTCTAGCCTGGTTGTGTATACAATTTGTTTTAATTTTTCCAGCGGTTCATAAAATGCCATAATTGTTTTTCCATAGGTCCCACAATGAATGGGATAAAAGCTCCCTGCCCTGTAGCCCATTTTAAAATCGGAATTCTGCTCATTTTCATATAAATTAATGATCTTGTCCTCATCTAAAATTGAGTATCCCACCGACAGCTTTAATCTTTCAGCTACATCATCTACTATTTTATAGATTTCTTCCATATAATGATTGCGATTTAAATAGGCTGAACCTACATGATAGCACATGGGGCCCAGTTTATATTTCTTTGTTTTAGGACATTGCAGTACATACATATGCTCTTTTAATATGATCAGATCGCGATGAATGGTTGTACGATTGATATTTAACTTTTTACTAAGCTCTAATACGGTAAAGCTGTAGGGCTCCTCGGCAAGCTTTTGCAAAATTAACAGGGCCTTTTCCAGTGAATTAAGTCGATTATTCGTTAATTCCATATTAACCTCCGGAAATGTTCATTATATGAACTAATGTTTAGTATATGAACTTAATTATAAATTCTTTTTTCTTTTTATAATTCCTGCTTAAACTTTAAATTTATTTGAATTTTTAGAAATGTTTTTTTATGTTTTTTATTTTGATTTTATGCAAATATGTAAAATACCTTTTTTATTTATTACAATGTTTTCCTTGAAATCACAATTATTTTCTTAAACATAAAAATAACAGCCCAATGTATTTAACATAGGCTGTTGTTTAATATTCATCTGGATTTGTCAACTATTTGTAAGATTCCTTTCTCATTGTTTCTAATACCTTCATAAATAAATTTAAGGTTTCTCTTCTTTCTTCTTCTGTATCTTTAACTTCTCTTCTTTTAGATCTATATGACTTTTTCTTTAGCTTCAATTCTTTATATTCGTTTATTGAAATTACCTTTCCCTTATTCAAGACTACCACTTCCTTTTCTTGATTCTAAAATCTCAAGACTTCACAATTAACTTTTTAGCCCCAAAGAATTTGTAATTTATCTATACTATTATTTTCTACTAATAATTTAAAAATCCTGCCTATCTCATATACTAATTCCTGGTTACCTATACTGGTCATATAATAAGAACATAAAAAAGTCCCTTCAAATCGAATTGAAAGGACAAAAAATAAAATTATGCCGCAACGTCCTACTCTCCCAGGAGGCTGCCCTCCAAGTACCATCAGCGCAGAAGGGCTTAACTACTGTGTTCGGGATGGGAACAGGTGTGACCCCTTCGCTATTGTCACGGCATAATTTTATACTGTTGTTGAAGGTTGTTCCTTCAAAACCACACAATGTCAAGTAAGCTGAAATATATTTTTTTGGTCAAGCCCTCGACCTATTAGTATCGGTCAGCTCAGTACATTACTGCACTTACACCTCCGACCTATCAACCAGATAGTCTGTCTGGGGTCTTACTCCTTTCGGATGGGAAATCTTATCTTGAGGGGGGCTTCGTGCTTAGATGCCTTCAGCACTTATCCCTGCCATACATAGCTACCCAGCGATGCCCTTGGCAGAACAACTGGTACACCAGAGGTATGTCCATCCCGGTCCTCTCGTACTAAGGACAGCTCCTCTCAAATTTCCTACGCCCGCGACGGATAGGGACCGAACTGTCTCACGACGTTCTGAACCCAGCTCGCGTACCACTTTAATGGGCGAACAGCCCAACCCTTGGGACCTAATACAGCCCCAGGATGTGATGAGCCGACATCGAGGTGCCAAACCTCCCCGTCGATGTGGACTCTTGGGGGAGATAAGCCTGTTATCCCCGGGGTAGCTTTTATCCGTTGAGCGATGGCCCTTCCACTCGGAACCACCGGATCACTAAGCCCGACTTTCGTCCTTGCTCGACCTGTATGTCTCGCAATCAAGCTCCCTTATGCCTTTGCACTCTACGCACGATTTCCGACCGTGCTGAGGGAACCTTTGGGCGCCTCCGTTACTTTTTAGGAGGCGACCGCCCCAGTCAAACTGCCCACCTGACAGTGTCCCAAGACCGGATTCACGGTCTATGGTTAGAACTTCAGTACTACAAGAGTGGTATCCCAAGGATGACTCCACCAAAACTGGCGTTCTGGCTTCTAAGTCTCCCACCTATCCTGTACATGTAGTACCAAAATCCAATGTCAAGCTACAGTAAAGCTCCACGGGGTCTTTCCGTCCTGTCGCGGGTAACCAGCATCTTCACTGGTATTACAATTTCACCGGGTCTATTGTTGAGACAGTGCCCAAATCGTTACGCCTTTCGTGCGGGTCGGAACTTACCCGACAAGGAATTTCGCTACCTTAGGACCGTTATAGTTACGGCCGCCGTTTACTGGGGCTTAAGTTCTGTGCTTTGGTTGCCCTAACACTTCCCCTTAACCTTCCAGCACCGGGCAGGCGTCAGCCCCTATACGTCGTCTTTCGACTTAGCAGAGACCTATGTTTTTGCTAAACAGTCGCTTGGGCCTATTCTCTGCGGCCGGATCAGGCTTACGGAGTAAATCCTTCACCTATTCCGGCACCCCTTCTCCCGAAGTTACGGGGTCATTTTGCCGAGTTCCTTAACAATAGTTCTCCCGTTCGTCTTAGGATTCTCTCCTCACCTACCTGTGTCGGTTTGCGGTACGGGCACCTAATAATCTCGATAGAGGCTTTTCTTGACAGTGTGGAATCAATCAGTTCGCTACTTAAATTTCGCTCCCCATCACTTCTCAGGATATGTTAAGACGGATTTGCCTATCCTAACTCCCTACCAGCTTAGACGCACACAACCAACGGTGCGCATGACCTATCCTACTGTGTCACCCCATCTCTCAAGCGATTACAGGTGGTACAGGAATCTCAACCTGTTGTCCATCGCCTACGCCCTTCGGCCTCGGCTTAGGTCCCGACTAACCCTGAGCGGACGAACCTTCCTCAGGAAACCTTAGGTTTTCGACGGGCAGGATTCTCACCTGCCTCTCGTTACTCATGCCAACATTCTCTCTTCTGTAAAGTCCACTGCTCCTTCCGGTACAGCTTCAACCCTTACAGAATGCTCGCCTACCACGCTGACGTAATCATTACTACTTTCATAAATAGCTTTGCTTAAGGTATTTGGCGAAAACATTGATTTAATCCTAGCGGATGGCTAAGTTTGTTTTCGCTAAATGTCCTCATGCGTCAGCATTGGATCATAAAAGTACTAATGATTACGTCAGCATCCATAGCTTCGGTGATACGTTTGAGCCCCGGACATTTTCGGCGCAGAATCACTCGACCAGTGAGCTATTACGCACTCTTTAAATGAGTGGCTGCTTCTAAGCCAACATCCTGGTTGTCTGTGCAACTCCACATCCTTTTCCACTTAACGTATACTTAGGGACCTTAGCTGATGGTCTGGGCTGTTTCCCTCTTGACTACGGATCTTATCACTCGCAGTCTGACTCCCAGGTAAAAGATAACGGCATTCGGAGTTTGATAGGTTTTGGTAACCGGTGAAGGCCCCTAGACCATTCAGTGCTCTACCTCCGCATCTCTAAACCTGAGGCTAGCCCTAAAGCTATTTCGGCGAGAACCAGCTATCTCCAAGCTCGATTGGAATTTCACCGCTACCCACAGCTCATCCGGTGACTTTTCAACGTCAATCGGTTCGGACCTCCACGAAATTTTACTTCCGCTTCATCCTGTCCATGGGTAGGTCGCCTGGTTTCGGGTCTATGGCATGAAACTAAGCGCCCAGTTAAGACTCGCTTTCGCTACGGCTTCGCACCTGAAGTGCTTAACCTTGCTTCATACCATAACTCGTTGGCCCGTTCTACAAAAAGTACGCGGTCACACATAAAAAGTGCTCCCACAGCTTGTAAGCAAAGGGTTTCAGGTTCTATTTCACTCCCCTTCCGGGGTTCTTTTCACCTTTCCCTCACGGTACTATGCGCTATCGGTCACCAGGTAGTATTTAGCCTTGGGGGGTGGTCCCCCCAGCTTCCCACAGGGTTTCACGTGTCCCGTGGTACTCTGGAGCACAGTCAAAGGCCTTCTTGTTTCATATACAGGACTATTACCTTCTATGGTGGGCCCTTCCAGACCTCTTCTATTACAATAGCCGCCTTCTTAAGACTGTGTCCGCAACCCCGATAGAGTAAACCCTATCGGTTTGGGCTCATCCCATTTCGCTCGCCGCTACTAAGGGAATCGATTTTTCTTTCTCTTCCTCAGGGTACTTAGATGTTTCAGTTCCCCTGGTCTACCTTCATTTACCTATGGATTCAGTAAATGATACTTGAACATTACTTCAAGTGGGTTTCCCCATTCGGAAATCACCGGATCAAAGCTTGCTTGCAGCTCCCCGATGCTTATCGCAGCTTACCACGTCCTTCGTCGGCTCCTGGTGCCAAGGCATCCACCCTCTGCCCTTATTAGCTTGACCATGCTAATAATCGTTCAGTTAATGATCAACATTAACTTAAAGAGTAATTGATGCATACAACAGCTTACGCTGTGTATTATTCTCAGCTTTACTTTTAAACATTGTGCAGTTTTCAAGGAACAAAAGCAGCTGGCCGAAATTTATAATTTCGTGACAGTCCGCTTAGAAAGATTTTTAGGTCTTTCAAAACTAAACAGTATAGCTTAAGCCTAAGCTCCTTAGAAAGGAGGTGATCCAGCCGCACCTTCCGATACGGCTACCTTGTTACGACTTCACCCCAGTCATCGACTTCACCTTCGACAGCTTCCTCCTTACGGTTAGATAGCTGGCTTCGGGTGCTTCCGACTCCCATGGTGTGACGGGCGGTGTGTACAAGACCCGGGAACGCATTCACCGCGACATTCTGATTCGCGATTACTAGCAACTCCAACTTCATGTGGGCGAGTTTCAGCCCACAATCCGAACTGGGACCGACTTTATGGGATTGGCTTCAGATTACTCCTTCGCTGCCCTTTGTATCGGCCATTGTAGCACGTGTGTAGCCCTGAACATAAGGGGCATGATGATTTGACGTCATCCCCACCTTCCTCCGAGTTATCCCCGGCAGTCTCTCTAGAGTGCCCAGCCAAACTGCTGGCAACTAAAGACAAGGGTTGCGCTCGTTGCGGGACTTAACCCAACATCTCACGACACGAGCTGACGACAACCATGCACCACCTGTCTCCTCAGTCCCCGAAGGGAAAACTCCGATTAAGGAGTGGTCCGAGGGATGTCAAGTCCAGGTAAGGTTCTTCGCGTTGCTTCGAATTAAACCACATGCTCCGCTGCTTGTGCGGGTCCCCGTCAATTCCTTTGAGTTTCACTCTTGCGAGCGTACTCCCCAGGCGGAGTGCTTAATGCGTTAGCTGCGGCACTGAGGTTTGACCCCCAACACCTAGCACTCATCGTTTACGGTGTGGACTACCAGGGTATCTAATCCTGTTCGCTCCCCACACTTTCGTGCCTCAGCGTCAGTTACAGTCCAGAAAGTCGCCTTCGCCACTGGTGTTCCTCCTAATATCTACGCATTTCACCGCTACACTAGGAATTCCACTTTCCTCTCCTGCACTCAAGTCCTACAGTTTCAAAGGCTTACTACGGTTGAGCCGTAGCCTTTCACCCCTGACTTGTAAGACCGCCTACGCACCCTTTACGCCCAGTGATTCCGGATAACGCTTGCCCCCTACGTATTACCGCGGCTGCTGGCACGTAGTTAGCCGGGGCTTCCTCCCAAGGTACCGTCAAATTTCTTCCCTTAGGACAGAGCTTTACGACCCGAAGGCCTTCATCGCTCACGCGGCGTTGCTGCATCAGGCTTTCGCCCATTGTGCAATATTCCCCACTGCTGCCTCCCGTAGGAGTCTGGACCGTGTCTCAGTTCCAGTGTGGCCGATCACCCTCTCAGGTCGGCTACTGATCGTCGCCTTGGTGGGCCATTACCCCACCAACTAGCTAATCAGACGCGGGCCCATCCTGTACCGATAAATCTTTGACCTTAAAAAGATGCCTTTAAAAGGTATTATGAGGTATTAGCAACGGTTTCCCGTTGTTGTCCCTCAGTACAGGGCAGGTTGCCCACGCGTTACTCACCCGTCCGCCGCTAGCTTCCGCTCAACACTCAAAACTCAGTTCACTTTGTAACATGTGTTGTCACTTAAATAACCCGTGAAGGACTCCATACTTCCGTCCTTGACGGTGGCTATTTAGACAAAATACTGAATTCTCAGTGTTGAGCGTCAGCCCGCTCGACTTGCATGTGTTAGGCACGCCGCCAGCGTTCATCCTGAGCCAGGATCAAACTCTTAATCAAAAAAATTTCTGGGTGTCATTTAAAAATGACTTTTATATGCTGGCTTAATATCTATACTGTTCAGTTTTCAAAGACCTGTAAATTCAAGGCCCAAGGCCTCGGCGCCACCAACGGGGCACTTTAACTACTATATCACAACCAGGTGATCTTGTCAACTCTTTTTTTAATCTTTTCTTCCGAGAGGTCTATTTCAAAGCCTGTCAGAAGCGACTCATTTACTATATCATTTTTTATATATGTTGTCAATCATTTTTTTATAATTTTTATTTTCTATCTGACAGGCATATTATTATCTTGGGTTATGCTTAGCTTTAAAATTAAAATTTACCTATTCCATGCTTCTAAGCAATTCTTTTCTAAACTTTTCGATTATCTTTTTTTCCATTCTTGAAACCGTCATTTGGGATACTTGAAGTTCATCGGCAACCTGCATCTGGGTTTTGTGTCCGAAGAAACGATCTTTAAGTACCTTCTTTTCTACTTCATTTAATTTATCCATGGCCTTTTCCAAAAAATCACGATTTTCTATTGAATCATAGTTTTTATCGGTTTCTCCAATTAAATCCATTAATTGAATGTCTTTATCTTCACCATCATTATCATAGGTTAAATCCAGGGACTTCGGCGTATATACCTGACTGGCCTCCATTGCTTCAATAACTTCCTCTTCGGTACATTCCAAATATTCTGCTATGTCCTTTATCATTGGTGTTCGTTGAAGCTTTTGATGCAACGTGTTTTTAGCCGCATTAATCTTTTTTGATAATTCCTGAATACGTCTGGGAACCCTTATGGACCATCCCTTATCACGAAAATGCTTTTTGATCTCTCCAATAATAGTTGGCGTCGCAAAGCTGGAAAATTCAAAGCCTTTACTAATATCAAAGCGCTCAATTGCAAAAATCAGACCCAATGATGCAACCTGATAGATGTCTTCATAATCAATACCTTTATTAATGAACTTTTTAGATAGAATTTCAGCTATATACAGGTAACGGCTAACCAGCTCATTCCTTATCTCTAGTTCCTTATTGATACTGTATTCCTTAAATAGCTCCTTTTCATTCATATTTTTAAGGGATCGATTTTTATTATATTCAGTAGCCTTTGCTACATTCTTCATCAGTGACCATCCCCCATATATTTTGTCATTGTTATCGTTGTACCATTACCTATATCTGAGGTAATCTCAACATTATCCATTAATGAACGAATAATAAAAATCCCTAAACCTCCCTCTTTATCCTGATTTAAATGATTTAAATCAGGGCTTTGGATTTCCTTTACGGCACATCCTTTGCCACTGTCACAGACTGAAACTGTCAACTTGTTTTCATCAATCATAAAGCTCACATGAAAATTGTCATAATCATTCATACCATGGGTAATGGCATTGGTACATGCTTCTGCCAGGGCCACTTTAATATCTTCAATTTTTTCAATATCAAATCCCATTCGATTGGCAATTGCAGACACAGTTAACCTGGCAACACTAACATATTCCGGTTTATTGGGTATTGATAATTTAATTTCATCCTTATTAATTTTATTCATTTTGCTTTGCTCCTTTTTATTATCCATAATTATTTAAAATTTCACCCCTCGATAATAAAAATCTTATCTAATCCGGTAATGTTTAATAGTTTCTTGATACTGGGCTTAATGTTATAGATAATTATGTTTTTGTTTTCCTGCTTTAACCTCTTTAATGCTCCAATCAAAACGCCTAGTCCTGTACTGTCAATATACTCTAATTGCTCGGCATTAATTTTAATATTTTCCTTCTTCTCTTCAATGATTTTAATAAAGGCATCCTTTAGCTGTCCTGCAGTATAAATATCGACTTCCCCTATTAAAGCCATATTCCATTGATTTTCCTGTTCATCATAGTTTTTACTGATTAATAAAGACATGACTCGTTTACCCCCTCATAGACTCTGCAAATTTTTACTTACCCAAATTTGAACCTGTTTAAACATTTAATAAAAAGGATTTTTTGATGCATTTGAACAATATAAAGATATGAAAAGTCATCCTTTGCAGCTAATTTATCAATTGTAGCAGAACAACAAAGGATGACTATATGATTATACCATTAAACCGAACTTACGAAAAGGTCAATTCTTTATGCTTTGCCCTATGGTTACATTGTCTTATAAAAATATGATATCCTATTGCTTTATAAATATTTCTTGGATATCATCCAAAATCCATTCCATTGCTGCCGTACTGTAATCATTCCATCGCCCATCCTTAACCAGGTAAACCCGATCATTTTTAACGGCCTCAATATTTTTCCAAATAGAATTTTTTAGTTCATGATATCTTTCCTCATTTTCAGTATCCTCTACGATAATAAATATATAGTCTGCATCCTCTACAAAGCTTACCACCGCTTCTTCGGAAATGGCCTCTGTACTGGTGACAGCCTTGGCATTTTCTGTTGGTACAAAACCGGCTCCATTGTACAAGCCTTCAAACACCTTTGTCTCATGTTGATATATATTTTTATCCCAAAACTGTATGACTATCGCTGTAGGTTCATCTTCTACATAGGGTTTTAGCTGTTCCTGCAATTCCCTTGACCTCTCTTGGTATTTTTCAAGCCAGGCCCCCTCTTCAGCCTGTCTGCCTAGGGATTGACTTAAAAAGCTAAGTAATTCCAAGGGAGTTAACCCCCATTGAGTTACTAAGGTAGGGGCAATTTTTCTCAGCTCTGAAATTGAACTGGCATCATAGTAGCTGCTAATGATGATTAAATCAGGCTCCAGACTTAATATTTTTTCAAAGCTAATTTCTACATCTCCAACACTTTCAATTCCTAGGCTGCCATCGGGATCAAACTTATTAATATAGTAATCTGATGATGCAATAGGCTTTAGGCCTAAAGACATGATTTCGCCTACATTATGTAGTGCAATGATTCTTTCGGGGTTCATGGGTACCTTAACGGTTTCTCCCTGGGCATCGATTACTGAACGAATTCCTTCTTCCTCAATCAATTTTTCTTTATTTCCTTCCGAGCTGGTGGTATGATCTACATTGTCACTACAGCCAGCTAATAGACTTATTATTAAGAGAAAGCCTATCGCTAATGATAATATTTTATTCTTTTTCAACATTCCCACTCCTTATACTTTGTTGATATTAATAATCATTATTATCATATCACATTTTGGTATTATGTCCATAATTATATTAAGAAAATTGATCATATTAGAAAAAGACCAGAGGTACTGTACTAGCCCTCTGGTCTTTTAAAACTGTCTATTCCATTTCCTTTTCATGCTGAGGAATTAATGCCACTGAAACGATCTTCTGTTCCTCATAGGTTTTCATTAGGGTTACTCCCTTGGTGACTCTGCCCATCCTAGATATTTCCTTTACATTTAAGCGAATAACGGTTCCATCATTATTAATTAGCAGAATATCATCTTCATCATCAACAATCTCGGCTCCTACTAATTTTCCTGATTTTGCGGTGATATTAAAGGTTTTTACACCCTTTCCACCCCTTGATTGCAGTCGATATTCACTTAAGCCGGTACGCTTACCGAAGCCCCTTTCGCTTACAACCAGAATATCCTTATCTTCATTGGTGATTTCCATGGCCACAACCTCATCATTTTTTGAAAGGGTAATTCCCTTTACTCCCATGGCTCCTCTTCCCATATCTCTGATTTCTTTTTCACTAAACTGTATTGCCATTCCATTGGCTGTGACAAATACAATATTTTGATTTTCATTTGTCATTCTAACGCTGATCAGCTCGTCATCTTCACGAATATTAATGGCAATCAATCCAGTTTTTCTAGTATTTTCAAATTGACATAGCTGGGTCTTCTTGATAATTCCCTTTTTCGTGGCCAGTACCAAATATTCTTCATCACATTCACGCTTCATGGGAATGACTGCTGCAATTTTTTCATTCGGTGTAAGCTGAATGAGGTTAACAATGGCAGTTCCCTTTGCCTGACGTTTCGCCTCTGGAATTTCATAGGCATTAAGCCGGTATACCTTTCCCTTGTTGGTGAAGAACAGGATATAATCATGACTAGAAGTAATAATTAGTTTTTCAACAAAATCCTCTTCCCTTGTGGTAACACCTGAAATACCCTTACCCCCTCTTTTTTGGCTTTTATAGGTATCTAAGGGTAGACGCTTAACATACCCAAAATGGGTTAGGGTAACCACCACGTCCTCTTCAATAATCAAATCTTCAATGTTGATTTCCCCTTCATCAAGGACAATGGCTGTTCTTCTGTCATCACTGTATTTCTCTTTAATTTCAGTTAATTCATCCTTAATGATATTTAAAACAAGGCTTTCATTGGCCAAAATTTCTTTAAGTTCCTTGATTAATTTAATTAAATCTTGATACTCCGCTTCAATTTTATCTCGCTCTAAGCCTGTAAGCCTTTGCAGCCTCATATCTAATATTGCCTGGGCTTGCTTTTCAGACAGGCTAAAACGCTCAATTAAGCCTTCCTTGGCCACATGAACATTTTCTGAAGCTCTAATTAATGCAATTACTTCATCTAAATGATCGAGGGCAATTTTTAATCCTTCTAAAATGTGGGCCTTTTCTTCAGCTTTTCTTAGATCATACTGGGTTCTTCTAGTAATGATCTCTTTTTGATGATTGATGTAATGGTACAGAATCTCCTTTAAATTTAATATTTTGGGCTCTCCGTTAACCAGGGCAATCATAATAATGCTGAAGGTATCTTCCATTTGAGAATGCTTGTACAGTTTATTTAAAACTACATTGGCATTGGCATCTCGCTTTAGCTCAATAACAATTCTCATTCCGTTTCTGTCGCTTTCATCCCTAAGGTCAGAGATTCCTTCAATTTTTTTATCCCTTACCAGCTCTGCAATTTTTTCGATTAGCTTTGCTTTATTGACCTGGTACGGTATTTCTGTAACGACGATCTGCTGTCGATTATTTTTTAGCTCTTCAATGTCGGCAACAGCCCTGACCTTTACTCTTCCACGACCTGTGCGATAGGCCTCCTTGATTCCTTCGGTACCCATGATCTGGGCCCCTGTGGGAAAGTCTGGCCCCTTTATATGTGTAATTAATTCTTCTATTTCTATAGCTGGGTTGTCAATCATATGAACCAGCCCATTGACAACCTCCCCTAGATTATGGGGCGGAATGGAAGTGGCCATTCCAACGGCAATACCATTGGAACCATTAACCAGCAGATTGGGAAAACGGCTTGGTAAAACAGCCGGTTCCTTTAAGGTGTCATCAAAGTTAGGTGTATAGTCAACGGTTTCCTTTTGAATATCCCGAATCATTTCCAGGGCAATTTTGGATAGCTTCGCCTCGGTATATCTCATGGCGGCAGCACCGTCTCCATCTACCGAACCAAAGTTACCATGTCCATCCACCAATAAATAACGGGTTGAGAAATCCTGAGCCAGTCGAACCATTGCATCATATACTGCCGAATCGCCATGGGGATGATATTTACCCAATACATCCCCCACAATACGGGCAGATTTACGGTAGGCCTTGTCTGGCATTAAACCAAGCTCAACCATAGAATATAAAATTCTACGATGAACTGGCTTTAATCCATCTCGAACGTCTGGTAAAGCCCGTCCGACGATAACACTCATGGCATATTCAATATAGGATTTTTTCATTTCATCTTCTATACCGATAGGGACAATTTTGTCATTTTCTTCTATCATTGTTTACCCCCCTATTAAATATCTAAATTCTTTACATATTTTGCATTTTTTTCGATGAAATCTCTTCTCGGCTCAACCTTATCCCCCATCAGGGTGTTGAAAATTTCATCTGCCGCTGCGGCATCTTCAATGGAAACCTGAAGTAGGGTTCTTGTGGCGGGATTCATAGTAGTATCCCATAGCTGTTCAGGATTCATTTCACCAAGTCCTTTATAACGCTGGATTTCAGCCTTTGTATCTCTGCCTAACTCATCTAATATTTCATTTAATTCTTTTTCAGAATAAGCATATTTTTCTATTTTACCCTTTTTAATTTTATAAAGGGGTGGTTGGGCAGCATAGATATAGCCTAATTCGATCAAAGGCTTCATATATCTAAAGAAGAAGGTTAATAGCAGCGTTCTGATATGGGCACCATCTACATCGGCATCGGTCATAATGATAATTTTATGATATCGCAGACGCTCTGTGCTAAAATCTGCCCCAATGCCTGTCCCAAAGGCAGTAATCATTGAGCGTATTTCGTTGTAATTAAGAATTTTATCTAATCTGGCCTTTTCGACATTTAGAATTTTTCCTCTGAGGGGTAGAATAGCCTGGGTACTACGATCTCTACCTTGCTTTGCACTTCCTCCCGCTGAATCTCCCTCAACAAGATAAATTTCACTGAGGGCAGGGTCCTTTTCTGAGCAATCAGCTAATTTTCCAGGTAAAGAGGTGTTTTCCAATACACCCTTTCTTCTTGTCAGCTCCCGGGCCTTTTTGGCAGCCTCTCTGGCTCGCTGGGCCCTAAGGGCTTTATCAATGATGATCTTTGATTCACTGGGGTTTTCCTCTAAAAAGGCTTCTAAATATTCTGCCGTAACGGTTTCAACTATTCCCCTTATTTCACTGTTTCCCAGCTTTGTCTTTGTCTGGCCTTCGAATTGAGGGTCTGTAAGTTTAACTGAAACGATTGCCGTTAACCCTTCTCTGATATCTTCTCCCATAAGGTTGGCATCCTTATCTTTAATTAACCCTATTTTTCTGGCGTAATCATTAATAATTCTGGTTAGGGCTGATTTAAATCCAATTAAATGGGTTCCTCCCTCTTGGGTATTGATGTTATTGGCAAAGCTGAAAATGTTCTCAGTGTAGGAATCTGTATACTGCATGGCAATTTCTACAACTGAATTTTCTCTTTCCTTTTCAAAATAAATTATTTTATCGTGAATTATCTCTCTATTTTTATTCAAATGCTTTACAAATTCAATAATACCGCCATCGTAATGGAAAACACTTTCTTTTTCCTGTCCTTCCCGTTCATCCCTCAGGATGATTTTTACACCTCTGTTTAAAAAGGCTAATTCCCTAAGTCTATATTCAAGGGTTTCAAATTTATAATTGGTTTCATCAAAAATTTCCGCATCAGGCTTGAAAAGGGTTGTGGTTCCTCTTCCATCGGTTTCACCGACTGCTTGTACATCTGAAAGGGGATTTCCTCTTTCATATCGTTGTCTGTACAATTTGCCATCAATCCTAATCTCTACCTCTACATACTCTGAAAGGGCATTCACCACTGAAATTCCCACACCATGGAGTCCGCCAGAAACCTTATAGCCTCCACCGCCAAATTTACCGCCGGCATGAAGCACCGTCATGACAGTTTCCAGGGTTGATTTACCGGTTTTAGGATGTATATCAACGGGTATTCCTCTCCCGTTATCAATTACTCTAATGGCATTGTCCTTTAAAATCGTGACATCAATTAGATCACAATAGCCTGCCAAGGCTTCATCGATACTATTGTCCACCACCTCATAAACCAAATGATGCAGCCCCCTGGGACCAGTTGACCCAATATACATTCCAGGCCTCTTTCTAACTGGTTCAAGGCCTTCTAAGACCTGTATCTGTTCTGCACCATAATGCTGTACATTTTTTTCCATAACATAACCTCCTAAACAACTTTAAGTCTATTGAAAGCTCTCTCTATTGGATATACAGAAATAATCTGCTGACAATAAGTGACCGCTAAATTCAGTAACAAATGTCTAGCAGATTAGAATTTTTCAATATCTTCTATAAATCCGGCCCTTTTTTGTAGGGTCAAAGCTGATATGGGGGAGTAATATACAATGGTTTTTTTAATTAAACCACCTTTTTTGGTTGATTTCATTACTTTTTCTGTAACCACAAAGGAACGGGCCTCTTCATGGGCTATTTCCTGTACAAACCCCTCATCTTTGCAGACTTCTAAAAATTGTTGACTCCCTTTTGCCTTTAGTGTGGATTGTATATCAAAAATACCGATTATGTCTTTGACAGGTACCACAACCTCTCCTCCAAGGTGGAGAAACATATGCATCACCCCTGTTCATTTTCCATTCCTCTATTATAACCTTATTCTTACAGGAATAAAAGACTGTCGCTTCATATTTTCTAAATTTCGTCGAATTTCCTTACGATTCCTTGTGAAACATAATAAATATTTCGGTTTTCCACCTGCTCAACCTTTAATTGTTCTATCATGGTGGTGGTTATAAAGGTCTGGATGTTTTTTAAATTATGAATTAGATAATTCTGACGCTGTAAATCCAGCTCACTCATGACATCATCCAATAGCAGTACAGGATATTCCCCCACCTCGCCCTTAATAAGCTCCAGTTCTGCCAGCTTTAACGAGAGAACTGATGTTCTTTGCTGGCCTTGGGAACCAAAGTTTTTAACGTCCATTTGATTAACCTTAAAAATCAGCTCATCCCGATGGGGCCCCACCAGGGTGATTCCCCGGGCAATTTCCACGGCCCTTTGCTCCTTTAGCCTTTCTAAAAACTTTTCTGTTATTTCAGCTAGTTCATCTTTTTCATGTAGGGCTACATTACTATCATATTGAATTTCGAGGGTTTCTTTTTCTTCTGTTATTTTACGGTGCATCAACCTGGCCAGTATACCGATTCTCTTTATAAACCTTTTACGATAAAGCATGATTGTTGAACCAGACTTGACCAGCTGTTCGTTCCAGATTTCTAGATCTACTTTTTTTCCCCGGCTCTCTCTTAATAGCTTATTTCGCTGCTGCAAAATTCTATTGTATTGATTGAGGGTATAATAATATTTAGGATAAATTTGTGAAATTTCGTTATCAATGAAGCGCCGTCTTTCTCCTGGTCCTTCTTTAATAATTTTCAAGTCATCAGGAGCAAAAATAACAACATTTAAATTCCCCAATAGCTCCCCCCTTTTCACCAAAGGGATTTGATTAACCTTCATTTGCTTCTTTGCCTGGGTATCCAGCTTGATCTCTATGGTTGTTTCACCAGCTAGCCGATTAAGCATTACCCTAGTGTAGGCCTGTGATTTATATATCTTGATCATTTCGTTATCCTTACTGGTTCGAAAGGATTTCCCCATGGCTGAAAGGTAAAGCATTTCGATAATATTGGTTTTCCCTTGGGCATTTTGGCCAACAAATATATTTAGTCTTGGATGAATTTCTAATTTAAGTGTTTCGTAGTTTCTAAAATTAACGGCCTTTATTTCTTTGATGATCATGGATTAACCTCCTATTTCATCCTAATAGGAAATAGTACTTTAAGTAACGTGAATTTCTATATCATTGATTTGAACCACGTCTCCAGGCCTGATCTTCTTTCCTCTTTGAGATATGGTTATACCATTCACTTTAACTTCGCCATTTAATATTCTGAGCTTTGCTTCACCACCGCTGCCAACGACATCACTGAATTTTAAAAGCTGATCCAGCTTAATAAATTCTTCTTCAATTTTAACCTGCTTTTCCATAGTAGGCCTCCTCTGCAAAAGCTACTTCCTTCTGGAAATAGCTTAGTTTTAATCAGTATCTATCTATCATCTAAATGATTTCCATCGGTATAAAAATATAAACCCAGCTTAAGCTGGGTCTTAGTTGGCTGATAATCGAACTGGCAATACTAAGTAAACGTAATTTTGATTATTTACCGGCTTAATAATTCCGGGGCTGATATTGGTTGTAAACTCTAAGTAAACCTCTTCTTCATCTACTGCCTTTAAAGCATCAATAAAATACTTGGAATTAAAGGCAATCTCCAGGTCGGCCCCCTCCAGCTCTATACTGATTTCTTCATAGACCTTTCCTATTTCAGAATTTGAGGTAATCACCATTTTATCATCATTAATAGTAAATTTCACTAGATTGTTTTTTCCTTCTCTGGCCAATAATGAAGCCCTTTCAATACTGTTAAGCAGCCTTTTGGTGCTGACCTTAATCTGAGATTGATGTTCCTTGGGTAAAATTTGATTATAATTAATAAATTCTCCTTCCAATAGCCTTGAAATCAGCTTGGTATTCCCTATGGTAAACAATCCTTGATTTTCTGTAAAGATGATATTAATAGGTTCATCATCGTCACTGTTCATGATTCTGCTGATTTCATTCAGGGTTTTAGCGGGAATTACCACTCGATTGGAGTCAACACTATTGATTTTACCGCTTCGTAGTGCTAATCGATAGCCGTCAAGGGCTACCATATTTAATCTGTCATTTTCTATTTCCATTAAGACTCCCGTTAAAATAGGCCTTGATTCATCCTGTGAGGTGGCGAAGACTGTTTGTCTGATCATATTTCTGAATAGTTCCTGAGAAATTTGATGACACTGTTCCTCTTCAATCATAGGCAGCTCTGGAAAATCTGTTGCATCACTGCATAGAATGTTAAACTCAGTTGTGTCACATTTAATTAACAGTTGATTATTTTCTTGAAGTTTCAGCTCTACATCTTCATCCGGTAGCTTTCTTATGATTTCACTAAAGAGTCTTGCATCAATTACAACGGTACCTTCTTGATGTACCTGGGCCTCTATGATGTTTTCTATTCCTATCTCCAGATCTGTGCCCACTAGCTTTAAATTGTTTGAATAGGCCTCTAAGTAGATTCCCTTTAAAATAGGTAACGTTGTTTTAGTTGAAACTGACTTTTGAACAATTGATATGCTATGCATTAGATTTTTTTGAGAACATATAAAATGCATGTGGATAACCTCCCCGGCAATTATAGAGATAAAAAAGATAAAAATATAGTAGTAATAGTAATAGGGCCTGTTAATTTGTGTATAAGGGCCTAAGATGCTGTCAGGCATGGCCAAGTAAGCTGTGAATAATATGTTAATACGCTGCACCTATTTATCCACATAATCAAATCCCTTAAAGGATTTTCATAGTATCAACAGGCTATTCACAAAATAATGTGCACAATTATAAATCCCCTTTCAGGTCTTTAATGATTGATTCCACCAGTTCCTTTAAGTTGGCATCTGCCTTGATGTCATTAACAATCTTTTCATGGGCATGCATAACCGTTGTATGGTCTCTTCCACCAAATTCTTCCCCAATTTTAGGCAGGGAAAGGTCAGTCAATTCCCTTGTAATATACATGGCAATTTGTCTTGGGTAAGCAATGGCCCGAGTTCTTTTTTTGGAATCAAAATCCTCCAGTTTAATGTTGAATCTTTTAGAGACAACCTCTTTAATTAAAGGGATATTCAGCTGCTTTGGCTTGGAAGAAAAGATTTCCTTCAGGGCTTCACTGGCCAAATCAACTGTAATATCACTATTGGTTAAGGATGAATAGGCCACAATTCTGATTAAAGCCCCTTCCAGCTCACGTATATTGGCCTGGATTTTCTTTGCAATATAGATGGTAACTTCATTGGGAACATCGATATTCTCCATTTGAGCTTTTTTACGAAGGATTGCAATTCTCGTTTCAAAATCTGGTGCTTGAATATCTGTAATCAGACCCCACTCAAAGCGTGACCTTAAGCGATCTTCGAGGGTTGGAATTTCCTTGGGGGGACGATCACTGGAAATAATAATTTGCTTATTTGATTCATGCAAGGCATTAAAGGTATGGAAAAATTCCTCCTGGGTTCGCTCTTTCCCGGCAATGAATTGTATATCATCTACCAATAATACATCGACATTACGGTAACGATTGCGAAATTCAACGTTTCTGTCGTCTCTGATGGAATTAATTAGTTCATTAGTAAAGGTTTCTGAGGAAACGTAGGCTACCCTGACCTTTGGATCATTTTCCAATATGTAATGACCTATGGCATGCATTAAATGGGTTTTACCCAATCCAACGCCTCCATAAATAAAGAGTGGGTTATATGCCTTGGCAGGTGCTTCAGCCACAGCCACAGAAGCTGCATGGGCAAAACGGTTACTATTACCAATAACAAAGGTATCAAAGGTATACTTAGGATTAAGATTGGTAGAAGAAATTGTAGGGTCTAACAACTTCTTTTGTTTTGTCTGCTCCTTTTTCAAGTTCTTAACGTTTTCTTCTGTTGGAACGATAAAGGACACTTCAAATTTTTTAGAAGTTACCTGCTTGATGGCATTGTCAATCAGTGTTGCATAACGAGTGTTTAGAATACCCTTGGTAAAGTCATTTGGAACGGCCAGTATAATTTGATTTTCATCCATTGAAATGGGTTCGATTGTTTTAATCCAAGTATTAAAGCTAACCTCTGTCAATTCAGACCTAATAATGTTTTGCGTTTTATCCCAAATTTCAGATAGGTTGTCCAGCATAAAACAGCCCCCTAACTGCTGATATATATTTTAAAAAATTATGGACAATAATAGTAAGATGAGTGAATTGAATCACTTAGGAAATAAAAATTCATGTTTTTATCCTCAATCTTATCCACATAAAGGGAAAAATTAAGAAAAAATTAATGATAAAAAAGATAGACCATGTTATAAACAATAATGATTAAATTAATGTGGATAATTTGTGATTAATGGGGTCTATTTCATTATATAAAATAGTTATCAACAATAGCAATGATTATTTTTATGCACAAAAAAAAATAGATGTGCAGATACATAATTATTTATAATCTGGGAAAATTCTAAGTTATGCACAAAGCTATCCACATAATGTGTATAAATGTGATTAATGTTAATAGTTTTTAAAAAGTTATCAACAAGCATTAATATAATATCAAATTATATCGGGGTTTTCAACAAAATTTAAAAAATATCCACAAAAAAAAACTTTACACAACAGATTTATCCACAGATTCCAAATTGCTTTTATCTTGACAGCCCTTATCAATATCGTTATAATCTATTTGTGTCAATATTTTTAGGTACTCTTTAGGTAGTATTATATTGAATATTATATTGATTAGATAGAAGTACTGATTAGTACTTTGAAGGGGGTGTTTTTCGTGAAAAGAACCTATCAGCCTAAGAAAAGACAAAGAAGTAAGGAACATGGCTTCAGAAAAAGAATGAGTACAAAGAATGGTAGAAACGTTTTAAAAAGACGTAGACTAAGAGGCAGAAAGAGATTGACTGCATAAGGGCCGCACTATGTGGCCTTTTTCTGTAATTATGGGAGTTGGTAAAAAGAATGAAGGCCAACAATTTCTTAAAAAAAGATCGCGAATTTAGAATCGTTTACAAGTCTGGAAAATCGATGGCCAATAAACTACTAATTATATATGTGGCGAACAATAGAAGCGATACGACTCGCGTTGGCTTTACTGTTTCAAAAAAGGTAGGAAAAAGCGTTGTTCGAAGCCGTGTGAAAAGACTGATGAAGGAAAGTTTTCGATTAAATCAAGAAGGTATTTCTAAAGGATACGATATTGTCTTTGTGGCCAGAGCTGGATGTAAGGAAGCTACATATAAAGAAATTGAAAGTGCAATGCTTCATTTATTCAGAAAAATGAGACTGCTTTAGGTATTGATGGGTATGGAGTGATGAATGAATGGCAAAAATTTGTATAGGGCTCCTTCGCTTCTATCAAAGAAGGATTTCTCCATTGAAAGGACAAACCTGTCGTTTTTATCCAACTTGCTCTACCTATAGTATAGAGGCATATCAGCACTATGGTTTTTTTAAAGGAACCTATTTAACCATTAGAAGAATTATCAGGTGTCATCCCTTTCATCCAGGAGGTTATGACCCATTAAAGAAATAACTTGCGATTAGGGGGTTTTGAATTTGAGTGCCTTGGCAAAACCGTTGGGTCTGTTGCTGAAAATGATATATGATATCATAGGCAATTATGGCTTATCAATTATTATATTTACGATACTAGTCAAACTATTGATGGTACCCTTAACCATTAAGCAAATGAAGTCAATGAAGGGAATTCAGGAAATTCAACCAAAGCTGAAGGAATTACAGGAAAAGTATAAAGATGATAAGGAAAAGCTCAATGTAAAAACAATGGAGCTTTATCAGGAGTATAAGATTAACCCCTTTGGAGGCTGCTTGCCGCTTTTGATTCAATTTCCAATTTTAATTGGTCTGTTTGCTGTTTTAAGAGAGCCTGGTATTTATGTATTTGAATCGCAGGCTGCCTATGAGGCGATTAATACCGCTTTTTTATGGATGGCAAATTTAACTGATCCAGATCCATGGATTCTACCAATTTTAGCAGGATTATTAACCTTTTTATCCAGCGTAACAATGGCAGGAGCCAATAAATCAGACCCATCTCAAAAAATGATGACTTACTTTTTCCCAATTTTAATCTTCTGGTGGGGCCGGGGCTTCCCAGCAGGATTAAGTCTTTACTGGGTTGTAAGTAACGGATTTCAGGTAGTCCAACAATTAGTTCTTAAACGACCTGTTGCAGGGACAAAGGAGGGTTCAAACTAATATGAACTTGATTGAAATCACCGGAAAAACTGTTGAGGAAGCTATTGAAGAGGGTCTTAAGGAATTAAAAAAAAATAAAGATCAGGTCAAAATAGAAATACTTGAAAAGCCAACAAAGGGTTTTTTAGGAATTATTGGCACGAAAATGGCTCGAGTAAGATTAACAGTCATCGATCATCCTGAGGAAGATGCAAAGAATTTTTTAATGGATGTAATGAAATCGATGGGGATTGAAGCATCAATTGAAGTTCAGTTAGTAAAGGATAGTTTAAATATTCAGTTAGAAGGACCCAATATGGGAGTGATTATCGGTCGCCGAGGTCAGACCTTAGATTCTCTGCAATATCTTGTTAGCCTAGTGGTGAATAAAAATCGCGATAATTATTTAAAGGTATTCATTGATACAGAAAATTATCGGGAAAAGAGAGAAGAAACCTTAATCAGGCTGGCCAATAAAATGGCCCGAAAGGCTAAGAAAATAGGGAAAACCGTAATATTAGAGCCAATGAACCCCTATGAACGAAGAATTATTCACTCTGCTCTTCAGGGAAATCCCTATGTACAGACCTACAGTGAAGGTGATGAGCCCTTTAGAAAGGTTGTCATTACACTGAAAAAATAGAGTTGACCCAGTATAGTTACTGGGTTTTTTCTAATGTAGGGGGAAGATTTTTTAAAATAAGGAATTTGTAATGGAACTTGTATTATTTTGGTATAATAGGGATAATAAAAAGGCAGTTGCTTCAATTCAATTGATCAATACGAATAGAGGTGTATTTTTATGTTTCTTGATGATACAATTGCGGCCATTGCCACAGCTCCGGGGGAAGCTGGGATTGGTGTAATTAGAATTAGTGGGGAAAAGGCTTTAGAGGTAATTGATTTACTTTTTAAATCAGCAGGAGGAAAAAAATTAAGTGAGTTTTCACCAAGGCGTCTTACCTACGGGCATATTTTTGACCCTGTAAAGGGGGAAAAAATAGATGAGGTATTGGCTGTCTATATGAGTGCGCCAAATACCTACACAAAGGAAAATGTTGTGGAAATCAACTGCCACGGCGGTATGATACCGGTAAAACGGATACTGGAGCTGATTTTGCGTCAGGGTATTAGGGCCGCAGACCCGGGGGAATTTACAAAGCGTGCCTTTTTAAACGGTAGAATTGATTTAGCCCAGGCTGAAGCAGTTATGGATTTAATCAGTGCTAAAACCGAAAAGGGCTTTGATATTGCCCTAGATCAGCTGGAGGGGAGCTTGTCTAAAAGGGTTGAAGGATTTCGTAACCAGGTGTTAGAGCTGTTGGCCCATATGGAGGTTTCTATTGATTTTTCAGAGGAGGACGTAGATGAAATTACCCTTGACTTGCTGCTGGAAAAGAGTATAGCCTTGGAAAAGGAAATGGAACATTTGCTTTTAACTGCAGATACAGGGAAAATATTAAGGGAGGGTTTGAGTACTGTAATTGTTGGAAAGCCCAATGTAGGAAAGTCTTCCTTGCTGAATGCCCTCTTGAGGGAATCGAGAGCCATTGTTACAGAAATACCCGGCACCACCAGGGATGTAATAGAGGAGCAGCTTAATATTAGGGGAATTCCCTTAAAGCTAATTGATACTGCTGGAATTAGAGAAACAGAGGATATTGTTGAAAGAATAGGTGTTCAAAAAACCAAGGAATTTTTTAATCGAGCCGATTTAGTTATTTTGATGCTGGATGCCTCGCGGGATTTAACCGAGGAGGATTTAGAAATTATCGAATTGATTAAGCATAAAAGATCTATGGTTATTATCAATAAGACAGATTTACCCAATCAGGTTAATGAAGAAAAGATTCGACAGTTAATAGGGGAAAAGCCTATTATTAAGGTATCATTATTGGAAAACCACGGCCTTGAAGCTATAGAAGGCTGTCTGGAGGAAATGGTCTTTCAAGGGCCCTTGAGGGCAAAGGATCATCTGTTGGTAACCAATGTAAGGCATAAAAATGCCCTTGAAAGGGCACTTAATAGCCTTCGGGAGGGAATTGAGGCCATTAGACAAAAGCTACCCATGGATTTTATCGAGGTTGACTATAAAAACACCTGGAATTACCTTGGTGAAATAACCGGTGATACAGTGGGTGAGGATTTAATTGATCATATATTTAAGAACTTCTGTATTGGTAAATAGACTATGTTACAACAGTAATAATTAAAGATGGAGGAGAAACAATCAGATGAAATATCTTGGAGGTTCGTATGATGTAATTGTCGTTGGAGGGGGACATGCAGGCTGTGAAGCAGCCCTGGCCGCAGCCAGGATGGGTCAGAATACCTTATTGCTAACCCTGACCCTGGATGCCATTGCCATGATGCCTTGTAATCCCTCGATAGGTGGAACCGGTAAGGGTCACCTGGTGAAGGAGATTGATGCCCTGGGCGGAGAAATGGGAATTAACATTGATAAAGCCTTTATTCAAAGCAGAATGCTAAATACTGCAAAGGGACCGGCTGTTCATTCCCTTCGGGCCCAAGCAGATAAAAATAAATATCATTTAGAAATGAAAAAAACCATTGAATCGCAAAAAAACTTAGATTTAGTTCAAGGGGAAGTAGTGGACCTGATTGTTGAGGATTCCACCGTTAAAGGTGTGCTTTTAAGAACGGGAGCCCAGTATAACGCCAAGGCTGTTATACTGGCCACAGGGGTTTATTTAAAAAGCAAAATATTTATTGGTGAGGTTAACTATGAATCGGGGCCCAACGGGCTTTTCCCTGCCCAGTTTCTTTCGGAGCGTTTGAGGGCTTTGGGGTGCGATTTAAGGAGATTTAAAACCGGAACCCCTGCAAGAATCCATCGTGATACCATTGATTACGACAAAATGACGATTCAACCTGGTGATGAAAGGGTTGTACCCTTTTCATTTATGAATGATTCTCTGGAAATAGAGCAACATCCCTGCTGGTTAACAAGAACAACTGAGAAAACCCATGAAATCATAATGAATAATCTGAACCGCTCTGCCTTTTATCGAGGAGATATGGAGGGGGTAGGACCCAGGTATTGTCCTTCTATAGAAGATAAGATTGTTCGCTTCAATGATAAGCCCTCACATCAGCTTTTTATTGAACCTGAGGGACTAGATACTAAGGAAATGTACGTTCAGGGCATGTCAACCAGCCTGCCTGAAGAGGTACAGCAGCAAATGCTTAAATCGGTTATTGGCCTGGAAAATGTGAAAATGATGAGGCCGGCCTATGCCATTGAATATGACTGTATTAATCCTACCCAGCTCAAACCATCTTTAGAAACAAAGCATATTTCTTATCTATTTTGTGCAGGCCAATTTAATGGAACCTCTGGCTATGAGGAGGCGGCTGCCCAGGGTTTGATGGCAGGCATTAATGCGGTACTTAAAATTCAAGGAAAGGAGCCCTTTATTTTAGATCGTTCAGAGGCATATATTGGTGTAATTATTGATGATTTGGTAACAAAGGGCACTAATGAACCCTATCGGATGATGACCTCAAGGGCAGAATACCGTTTGGTATTGAGACAGGATAATGCTGATTTGAGGTTGACAGAAAAAAGCTATCAATTAGGTCTGGCCTCAAAGGAAAGATATGATAGAATGACCTTGAAAAGACAAAAGATTGAAGAGGAAATGCAGCGATTAAAGAAAAAAACCGTATCACCCCAGGTGGCCAATTCCCTGTTGGAATCACTGAACAGTACGCCTCTAAAGGCAGGAATAAGCCTTTACGACCTGTTAAAACGCCCCGAAATTAACTATAGCCATATTAGAAGGTTGGAGGAAAGGGAAGAGGCATTGTTGAGCGAGGCTGAAAAACAATGTGAAATCGTGATTAAATATGAAGGCTATATTGAAAAGCAAATGAGGCAGATTGATCAATTTAAGAAGCTGGAAAATAAACGTATTCCAGAGGACATAGATTTTAATAAAATTGATGGGTTAAGGTTGGAGGCAAGACAAAAGCTGACCAATATACGCCCCCTTTCTGTGGGCCAGGCCTCGAGAATATCAGGGGTTTCACCTGCTGATATTTCTGTATTGCTGGTATATTTAGAGCAAAGAAGAAGGCACAGGGGAGGGGAGAGCTAATGGATTTGGAGGAATTATTATATAGGGGCTGCCAGGAGCTGGAGATAGAAATAGAAAAAGAGATGGTTTTACAGTTAATTAAATATAAGGACATACTGCTGGAATGGAATCAGAAAATGAATTTAACAGCCATAGAGGAGCCCAAAGAAATTGTCATTAAACATTTTTTAGATTCCCTGACCTGCCTGATGACAAAGCAATTAACCAGTCAGGGAAGCTTGATTGATGTGGGAACAGGTGCGGGTTTTCCTGGAATCCCCTTAAAGGTACTTTTACCAGATTTAAAATTAACCCTGTTGGATGCTTTAAATAAAAGGATAAGTTTTTTAAAGGAGGTTTCGGATCAGCTTAACCTTCAGGATATTACCTTTTTACATGGCAGGGCAGAGGATTACGGACAAAATAAGGAGCATCGTGAACAATATGATTTCGCAGTGGCTAGAGCCGTTGCTTCAATGAATGTACTGGCCGAATATTGCCTGCCCTTTGTTAAGATAGGCGGATATTTTATTTGTCAAAAGGGGCCTCAGCTGTCAGCGGAACTAACGGAGGCTAAAAGGGCCCTTTCGGTTTTAGGGGGTAATGTAGTGGATGAAATGACTATTCCATTGCCCTTCAGTGATATTAAGCATCGAATTGTGGTGATAGAAAAGGTTAGGCAAACTCCGACAAAATATCCAAGAAAAGCAGGAAAACCAAGTAAAGAACCTATAATATAAGGGAAAAGGGTAGTTTTTTGTAAAACGAAAATTAGAATTAAGCCCCTTTTATTGCAGGACTCAACTTTTTTTTATCGAATATTTATAATTGAATTCATGAAGAAGTGAGGGATAAAATCCATGAATACTGCCGAAAAACAAGTGATTGAAATCGCCATTAATAATATTATTCCTAATCCATATCAGCCCCGAAAAGCCTTTACGAAAATCAGCCTTGAGGAATTAAGCCAATCTATAAAAGCCTATGGTATTTTACAGCCCATCAGCGTTAGACAAATTGGAGAAGAAAAATATGAGCTGATAGCTGGTGAAAGACGATTGAAGGCAGCCAAACTGGCTAACTTGAATAGTATTCCAGCCATTGTACATCGTGATTATAACGACAAGGATTCTGCAGTTTTGGCCATTATAGAAAATTTGCAGCGGGAGGATTTAAACTTTCTGGAAGAGGCAGAGGGCTATCAAAACTTAATTCAGGACCATGGATTCACCCAGCAGGAATTGGCACTTCAAATCGGAAAAAATCAATCGACAATTGCCAATAAGCTTCGAATTCTTCGTTTAAGGCAAGATATTAAAAACATGTTATTGGAGCATAATTTAACGGAAAGGCATGCCAGGGCCCTGTTAAAGCTGCCGGACGACGATTTAAGAAAGATTGCCCTGGAAAAAATCATTAAATATGATTATAATGTTAAACGAACGGAAGAAATTATCCAAGGGCTATTAGAGGAAATAGGGAAAGAAAAGGAGCCAAAGGCCAGTCAAAAAATACGAAGCTTTATGAATTATAGAATTTATATCAATACAATCAAGCAAGCCTATGAAGCCATTAAGGATAAACAGGAAAAGGCAGAATTTAATCAAATAGATAAAGGTGATTACATAGAGGTAACTGTGAAAATACCAAAAAACTAAATAATATTAAAAAAGATTACTAGGGGGGATAGTAATCTTTTTTTATTATTATAGCTTTCCTAGCAATGTTAAACAGCCTATAATGATAAAAACTACCCCGGCAGCCATCTGAAGGTAATGGGGGTTAATAAATTTATTAAGATAAGTGGCGGCTAAAACCCCCACCAGGGAGCTCATAATTAAGGCTAAGGAAGAACCAATGAAGACGGGCCAAACTGATTTTGATTGAGAGGCCAATAGCATTGTCTGAATTTGAGTTTTATCGCCTAGCTCTGCTAAAAAAACAATGACAAAGGTGGTAAAAATAATTTTAAGCATATGTTTGCCTCCTATTTAAGCTGGTTTATATATTGAATTTAATTTTGCAACAAGGAGTGCTTTTGAAAATTCAATAGAACAAAACCTTGTTCTATACTATGTATGTTGTTGAGAAATTAGAAATAATTATAAAAAATTACACTATAAAATAATACATATGAAGATGGTAGTATCTTTTTTTTCTGATTATTGATAAAATATGAATTAACATGAAATAACGATGATAAATTTTAAATTATACAAAATATCTTGATTATAGGAAACCAAAGGGAGTGTTTGTCTTGGCTAAGGTGATTGCTGTATTTAATCAAAAAGGTGGTGTTGGTAAAACAACGACCAATGTGAATTTAAGTGCATGTATCGCTCAAAAGGGTAAAAAAATATGCATAATTGACATTGATCCTCAAGGAAACACCACCAGTGGCTTTGGCATTGACAAAGGGAATCTTACCTATAGCATTTATGATGTAATTGTCAATGAAGTAGATTTAAAGTCAGCCATTTTAGAGACCCAATATGATAATTTGCATATTGTTCCCTCCAGTGTACAACTGGCAGGGGCAGAAATTGAGCTGGCCTCTGTAAATAATCGAGAAATCAAATTAAGACAATCGATTGATACCATCCGAGCAGATTATGACTATATATTTATCGATTGTCCACCTTCCTTGGGATTACTAACAATCAATTCCCTGGCTGCCGTTGATAGTGTTCTAATCCCTATTCAGTGTGAATATTATGCCCTTGAAGGGGTAAGTCAGCTTATGAATACAATTCAGCTGGTTAAACGAAGCCTTAACCCCAATTTAGAAATTCAGGGGGTTGTTTTAAGTATGTTTGACGGCAGAACGAATCTATCGATTCAAGTGGTAGATGAAGTGAAAAATTATTTTAGAGGTAAGGTTTATACCACAATTATTCCCAGGAACGTGAGGCTAGCCGAAGCACCGAGCTTTGGACAACCTGTAATCTACTATGATGAAAAGTCTAAGGGGGCAGAGGCCTATATTGAATTGGCCGAGGAATTTTTAGATTTAGAGGAGGATGTGATATAGATGACGAAGGCAAAAAAGAGGGGCCTGGGAAAGGGGCTGGAGGCTTTAATTCCCCAGGTGGTAGAAATAGAAGCAGAAAGTTCTCAAAATGAGGAGGACAAGATTTATTCTTTAGATATAAATCATATTTATCCTAATATAGAACAGCCCAGAAGGGATTTTGATCGGGAAACTATTTTGGAATTGGCTAACTCGATTAAAGCCCATGGTTTTATTCAACCAATTATCGTATCGAAGGAGAAGGATGGTTATCAGATTATTGCTGGTGAAAGACGCTGGAGGGCCGCCAAGGAGCTTCAATTAAAGGAAATTCCCTGTATCATTAGACAGTATGAGGCAAATAGGCTTCTAGAAATTGCATTAATAGAAAACCTACAGCGGGAGGATTTAAGTGTCATTGAAGAGGCCCTTGCCTATAAAAAAATATTAGAGCAACATAATCTTACCCAGGAGCAGCTGGCTGAGGCCCTGGGAAAAAGCAGGCCCTACATAGCCAACACATTAAGACTGCTTCATCTAGATCAAAGGGTCATTGAAATGATCAAAAATAACCAAATTACCAGTGGTCATGGACGGGTTTTATTGAGGGTAAATAATCAAGAAAAGCAATATCAACTGGCCCTTTATATTGAAAAGGCCGGGTTAAATGTCAGACAGGTGGAGGAATTGATTGCTTCCCAGAAAAATACCGTTAAGAAGAAGGAAAAAAAGCAAAAATCCTATGAGCTGATGGAACTGGAGGATAATCTTAAAAAGCTATTCGGAACCAAAGTAACCATTTCTAAGGGAGCTAAAAAAGGAAAAATAGAGATTGAATACTATAATGAGGATGATTTGGAGAGAATTATTGAGATATTAGATAAAAGATAGGTTTAAGTATATTTCTTAATAATTTTAATAGGGCTTGTTTCACGTGAAACACACAAAACAGAGGCCGCCATTTAATTAGTGACAATACAAAAAAATGATGAATATAGTATAAAAGTAATAAGAGATCCGTTGAAAGAGAGGGGAAAATGGGTGATTTATTTAGACAATGCCGCCACCAGTTACCCAAAGCCGGAAGCTGTTTATAATGCTATAATAGGGCAAATGAAGGAAGCCGGGGCAAATCCCGGCCGATCAGGGCATAAGATGGCCCTTGAGGCAGGGAGACAAATTTTTACTGCCAGGGAAAACATTGCTAAATTATTTAATATTGAAAATCCCATGCAGATAGTCTTTACGGGAAATGCCACCGAATCACTGAATTTGGCTATTAAAGGAGTTTTAAAGGCAAATGACCATGTCATTACCACCAGTATGGAGCATAATTCAGTGTTACGTCCAATCAAGACCCTAGAAAGCCTTGGAGTGGAAAACACGATTGTTCAATGTGATTCAATGGGAAAATTAGAGGCTAAGGACATAAAAAATGCCATTAAAAAAAACACCAGGCTTATTGTTATGACCCATGCTTCAAATATAACAGGTACCTTGATGCCCCTTGAGGAGGTGGGTCAAATTGCCAGAGAAAATAATATTCTTTTTCTGGTGGATGGTGCTCAAACAGCAGGAGTCTATGAAATAGATGTTCAGCGCTTCAACATAGATTTACTTGCCTTACCAGGCCATAAGGGCTTGATGGGACCCCAGGGAACTGGCATACTCTATATCAGAGAAGGGGTAGAGGTTATGCATTTTAAAGAGGGAGGGACTGGAAGCAGGTCTGAAGAATTAATTCAGCCAGAAATAATGCCTGACCGGTATGAAAGCGGCACTCCAAATTCCCCTGGAATTGCAGGTCTATCCAAGGGGGTAGAGTTTATTTTATCTGAAGGCCTGGATTCCATCAGGAAGCATGAGGAAGCCATCACTCAATACTTTATTGATGAGCTAAAAAAAATTGATGGAGTCAAAATATATGGTCCTCAGAACAGTAAAGAACAAGCCGCAGTCGTGTCAATTAATATTAGGAACGAGGATTCCTCTGAAATTGCATACATTTTAGATCGGGTATACAATATTGCCGTTAGACCGGGGTTACATTGTGCCCCCTATGCCCACAAAACGATAGGAACCTTTGAACAGGGAACTGTACGCTTTAGCTTTGGATATTTTACAAAGAGAGAAGAGCTTGAGCAGACGATTATTGCCATCAAAGAAATTTGTAATCAATTGGTTTAATGATTCATATTCTCCCATTTAAAGCTGTAGGCAATTCAATTGTCTTACAGCTTAAGTGGGAGTTTTTTTATGGGGGGCTTAGGTCAGTGGCACGACCTTTTATGTTACTCTACGATTATTTATATAATTTAGCTTGAAGGAAAATACAAAAACATAGTAGAATTATAATAGTTATCCAACTATCCAACCGATTTCAAATAAGCCTTAAATGTTTCACCATGCAGTTGAGAGAAGGGAGAAATGATATGCAGGGGTTAGTTACCTTTATTGAACAATATAGTATACCTATTATCATTGCTTGCTGCTTAATGAACATATTACTTGTTTTGCTGCTAAGCATTAATTATGGTATTACTGCCAGTTTAAGAGATAAGTATAAAAAATTAGTAAAGGGCACCAATGGTAAAAATATTGAGGGAATCTTAATGGAGCACATGGAAAGGGTTGAGGCTGCTAAAGAAGAACAGGAGCGATTATATCGAAAACTGGATATTTTAGAAAATAGAATGAGTTTTTGTGTACAAAAGGTAGGAATTATTCGATATAATGCTTTTCAGGACACCGGAAGTGACTTAAGCTATTCAATTGCCCTCTTAAATGCTAATAATGACGGTGTCATCATATCGGGAATTCATGGCAGAACGGAGACTATTTCTTATGCTAAGCCCGTTAAAGGCGGAGTATCTACTTATCCTCTATCAGTAGAGGAGTTACAAGCCTTAGATAGGGCTAAGGAAAATGTTTTGGATCACATTGAGGTAAAGGGGTCAAGAAGTAATCGAGAGGTAAGTTAAATGGCTAATTTGTCGTATCTATTTATTGTAAATCCTGTTGCCGGAAAAAATAGAGGAAGTAAACTAATTCCTATCATAGAAGACTATTGCCGGGAAAAAGCTATAACATTTAAAATTGTTAAAACTGAGGAAATTGGTGGAGCTACAGCAATAATAAAGCAATATATTAAAGAATATTACGATATCTATATAGCAGTAGGCGGTGATGGAACGGTTAATGAAGTGGTTAATGGAATTGTAGAGAGTGATAAAATAATGGGTATTATCCCTTGTGGTACTGGAAATGACTTTGCAAAGTCATTGGGCATACCAAAGGACCCACTGGAAGCATTGAGTCAGATTATCAACGGAACACCCAGGTTAATTGATATAGGAAAGGTAAATAATCATTGGTTTATCAATATTGCATCAATTGGACTAGATGCTGAAATAGCAGATTATACCAATCGGATAAAAGCTTTTTTTAATGGGGCCTATGCCTATATCATTGCCTTTATTAAGGTCCTTTTTTGTTTTAAGCCTTTAGAGGTTCAATTTAAAGAGGGACAAAGGGTTTATTCTAAACAGGTTATGCTGGTGGCCATATGTAATGGAAGCTACTATGGAGGAGGAGCTAAAATTGCTCCTAATGCAATCCTGTCTGATGGTTATTTTGATGTTTGTATTGTAGAAAAAATGGCCAAGCTTAAGCTTTTGGTATTATTCCCCAGTGTTTTTAAGGGAAGGCATGAAGCCTTTAAGGAAGTCAAGATTTACCGAACAAAAAGTATGACCATTAAAGGAAAAGAACTGGTAAAATTAAATTTAGATGGAGAAATTATTAATATCTTCGATGCAACCTTTCAACTTATAGCTTTAAAATTTAAAATAATATGCTAAAAGAATGAAAGTACAGTAGATCAGTATTAAATTGACTACTGTTTTTTTTATTTAAATATAGATAATTGAATCAATACAGTATAGAGAAATTTCAACAAGAATTGGTACTCCCACGATTACTTCAACATAAAATGGTATGGTATTTAAATTTAACGTCATTGAAGGTATGAAACAGCCCTTTACTAGGAAAAATATAGTAAGGAGGTGTTGTTATGAAAAGGGTAGCTGTACAGGATAATTTGGAATCGATCCGAGGAAGCTTAATCAAAAGGGGCTATCATGTAGTTTCCTTTGATTTTACAGGTCCTGTTGATGCTGTTATTTATACAGATCAGCACGGAGGCCTTGAAAACATCAACAATGGGGTAAACAGTAACGAAATGGGGGCGGTTTTAATTAATGGAAAGAACAAGGGGATTGATGAAATCATCTACATTATAGAAAAAAGAAGATATGGAAGCCTGTTTAGCTGAGAATTTGAACAGGCTTAATACAGGCATCCCCCCTCTGTTGTATATTCCCATAATACAGCAGAGGGGGGATTTTTTATCTGCATTCTGATTTAAGGCTATGTTTCCTGTATTGAAACCTCAGCCAGTTGCTTTGAATTTAACTTCCATAGTGCAAATTTTATGCCTTCAGCGATGGTCTCTGCCATTTTCATTACCAGGCTAAGGCGGGTATTTTGAAGAACAAGATATTCCATGTAGCCGCTCAGATTAACAATACCGGTAATATGGATATCGCCAACGCTGGGCAGATCCTTATTTACACCGGCCCCTGGTTTAAGGGGCCCATGGCCGATCTTAATGAATCCGATACGTTCCATCCTTCCGAGGCAAGCGTCGATGGCGACAATAAAGGGGTTTTGATAGGTTTCCTTTATTTCGGAAATCTTATCATGCAGATTTTTTGCATGTACAGGCTCATCTAAGGTTCCCCATAAATAGACATCTTGATAACGCCTTAGGGAATCCTGAAGCTTATAACCAATTAACGGACCTAAGGCGTCACCGGTTGAACGATCTGTACCAATACACAGGATCACAAGCTCCTTAAAGGGAAGCCGATAATAATGGGCAATATAATCAATCAACAGCATACTAAAATCTATATGAGCCATGGGAATATTAACATCGATCGAGTCCTTTAATTCAGGTTGAAGCATAGACATTTTGTTTCCTCCCCAGTATATGTGTTATGAGCTTGTACCCTACTCAGTCTTCAGCATATGTAAAATCATATTAAGAATAAGCAAAAAATATGATTTCTACTCAAACAGTTTTCCCGAAAAATAGCTTTTGATACTGTAAAATATAGGGTTTGATGACAGGAAGACCTACAAGACAATTTTCATATTCAGGCAAAGGCTTGGAATATATTTATATACAGAACTCATATTGTACTAATAGATGGGGGGAGAACGATTTGACCAGGAAAAAATCAATATACACGTTGGCCAGCGTTTACATAGGTACGGTGATTGGGGCAGGATTTGCCTCAGGGCAGGAGATTATACAGTTTTTTGGAAAGCACCAGAAATTAGGCATTCTAGGAATGTTTTTGGCAACAATTTTATTTATGCTCTTGGGCCTATGGATTTTGACAATGGTCTACGACAAAAGAGTCAAGGATTTTGCACATTTAATTGATCTTCACCTGGGAAATAATAAAAGCCTTGGAATGAACCTGCTATTGGCAGTGGTTTTACTCATTAGCTATTATGTGATGGTGGCAGGGGGAGGGGCTATTATAGAAGCCTACTTTAGTGTTTCTAATATCTATGGAGTTTTATTGATGACAGCACTTTGTTATTTTACCTTTTGTTATGGGATGAATGGCATAGCTAAGGCCAATCGGTTTATTGTGCCCATATTAATTATATTGGTGATTTTGTTTTTTATATTAACCCTTAACCAAAACACCTATTATTTTAGAGAATTGCTGAAGGAACCAGTAGGCCTCAAAGAGAATCTTCTAAAAGGTAAATGGTCATGGGAAAAAATTTATAATGTAGCCGGATGGGCATGGTCAGCAATATTATATGTTGGCTTTAATAGTTTGTCTGCAATGGTAATGATGGCAGGATTACGACCATTTATATATGACAAAAAGGCTGCCAGGCTGGGAGGAATCTTAGGGGGCCTTGGCCTCGGATTGATGGCCATGGCCATATTACTATGCTTAATGAGTGATTATTCTGCTGTTTATCAGTTGGAGGTTCCGATGATGGCAGTAGCTCAACGGTTAGGGGGGGGATTTAAAAAGACCTATAGTCTATTTCTTTGGATTTCGATGTATACCACAGCCATTGCCACCGGCTTCGGTGCTATTCAAAATTTCACACTGATATTTCATTTGCCCAAGGGCTTAACCCGAACAGTGGTGGTTTTATTGGGAATTCCCTTTGCTCTATTTGGATTTAAAAAATTAATTATGATCTTTTACCCTTTTTTTGGATACTTAGGGATATTGTTATTAATGGTGTTGGGCTTGAAAGGAAAAATAAGGATATAATTAGGACGTTTTCCTATTGGATTGAAGGATTTTGGGTGGTTAATGATGAATATATATATTAAGGATTGTTGAAATAAATACCAGTAAGTAAAAAAACCGCAATCATGTAAAATAGAAGGGCCCATTGTCCCATTGTGAAATGGTGCATTTCCTCATAAGTAATTAATATATTCAACAACCTAACAATAGAGAAAAATGTTTCACGTGAAACAGGAGGTAAAAGATGAATTCAAAAAAGAGAATTCTTTTTATCATGACGGTTGTATTAGTAATATTGTTCATTATAAACCCTAGAACCCTGGCATACTTTGAAAGTAAATTTGGTAATCCCGATCAGCAGCTAACCTTGCTGAAGGAACTGGAGCTTCCCCATAGCAGTCAAATAAAATATGCCAGACTAGGGCAACAATTAATTCAATATTGGGATGGCATTTTATATTCCTATGACATGGAAGGCAATCAAAACTGGAGCGTTTCACTAGGAGCAAGTAACCCTGAAATGATTACCAGCCATAATGAGGTTATATTAGTTGACAGCAGTAAAAAGGAAATAATAAAGGTGAACAATCAAGGTCAGTTGATCTATTCTATTCTGGCAAATGAGTCAATCGCTGATATTAAGCTCTGTAATGAAGGGTATGTTCTAGTGTATTATACACCACAGGGAGGTCCCCTTAGAAGCTTTGAGATTTTTGATAGTAAAGGAAATCGGTATGGAGAAATTACCGTTAGTGAAGGCGAGGTTATTAACAGTACCATATCAGGAAAAGAAAAAAAGGTTCTAATATATACTACCCAGGTGGCTAAGGGGAATATTGAAGGCAGTCTTATGGAATTTGACCTGAAGGGTAATCTGCTGGCAATAGAAAGTATGGGGCCGGGGATTCCCTTAAATGTTAATTTTGATGATAATGGAAATCGAAAAATAGTCTATACCGATAGGGTTATGTATGGTGGTAAAGATGAGGTTAAATGGACGTTGGATGAAGAGGGGCTTCAATCGATTGCAGAGGAAGGAAAGCTAATGGTCCTATACTTTAAAAAGGCAGGAGGAATTGGCTTTTTTAAGAAGTCTGAAGATAAATTAAGAATTTATGATTTTCAAGGTGATTTAATGGGTGAAACTGTTTTAGAGGATCAGATGAAGGGATTGGATCTGTTGGAAGGGGAAATTGTCAGCTATTCAGATCGTAGTATTTATCTTTTTAATGATCGGGCAGAGCTTAAAATGAATTTTAAATACAATGGTGATATAGAGCAGGTGTTTATGCTTCCCCAGGGGAATATGGCAGTTATCACCAAGGAAAAATTGGCTTTTTATAAAATTCAGTAGTAGGAGCGAATATTATGAGCTTATTAGATATCATTATAGGTGTTATTTTATTATTTAATCTATTTCAAGGCTATCAAAAGGGACTTGTATGGACCTTATTTGGCCTGACAAGCTATATAATTGCCTTTTTAGGGGCAAAATGGTATCACTTGAATTTGTCTGTCTGGATTCAGGCTAATACAGGCATATTAGATAAAATCAGAACCTTTGTGGATGGCAGGTCAGAGGGATTTTTGGAGCAGTTTTTTATCAGCAGCCTAGAAAACAATCAGCCAAGCTCAGGCCTTTGGCAATGGATGGACCAGCACTTTGTTCAAGAGGCAAGCCTGGGAGGAATTGCCCATCAAGGGGTGGAATTTTTAAAAGAAGAAATCATAATGAATATAGCAACTAGTATTTTAAATATTCTTTGCTTGCTGTTTCTTTTTATTGCCATAAAGGTAATTATGAGCTTTGTGGCCAGAATATGCAATCAGCTGTTTAAACTGCCGATATTAAGTACCTTTAACAAGGTCGGCGGTCTTTTAATAGGTGCTGTTAAAGGTTTATTACTGGTGGTGATTACCTTTACAATATTTGTTGCAATGGCCATGGCTTCACCCGAAGGCTGGGCAGCTGGACTAATTGAGAAATCGGTGTCGGTACAGATGTTCTTTAAGTACGCTATGCCTTTTATTATTTAATAAAATCTAAAAGAACTGCCTATATGATCTGACAGGCAGTTCTTTTTTTAACTATTATTGATGTTGTATTAGACCTTCACTCAGATGACCTAAAACCTTCGACAGGTTATTCTGATATAAAAGAACCAGCTTGTGTAATGCCCGTGTAGCACCGATATATAGTAGCTTTACGTCAATGGGGTTTAACTGATAGGTGGCTTCATTAACATCCCACAGTATAACGGAATCAAACTCTAACCCCTTGGCAAGATAGGAAGGAATGATCACCACCCCTTCTTTAAAATCGGTGGTTTGATCTGTTAGTAAATACACCTCTTTTATTTTTTTGTTGAGCAGCCCATATACCTTTTCTGTCGTGGTCAAATCCTTGCATATAACGGCCACTGACTGGTACTGCTCCTCCTTTAGGTGGTGAATGGTTTTGATTACCGTTAGAACCATATGGGCCTCGTCGCTACACTGAATCAAGCTGGGTAGGTCACCATTTCTAAATACAGGCTCGGCTAAAACCGGCTTAAGGTCATCACATTTTTTAATAATCTCATTGGCAAAATTGACAATCTCTACGGTGGAGCGGTAGCTTGTGGTTAGTATATGATAATGGTAGTCTCGATCTTTAAAAACCCGTTTCATAGACTTCTCCCAGTTTTGTATGCCCTTATAGGAATAGATGCCCTGGGAAAGGTCTCCCACAAAGGTAAAGGAATCGTTGATGCAAACCTCCCTTAGGGCAGCCAGCTTAAACTCGTCCATATCCTGAGCTTCATCAACGACAATATGGTTATACTTATTTTTGTCATCCAGGCCAAAGAGCTTCATTTTAATATAGGCCAGGGGGGCCAGGTCTTCATTGTCATAGAGGTTATCCTTTAATTGTAATGTAATCTTTTCAATTGCACGGTTCAATAAATCTTCTCCTACAGGGGACCCAAAGGCTTTGATTATTTCCTGGCTTTGAAAGGCTTCCTTGTAAAAGGTGAATACATCTAATGGGGGAAGGGAAGCAATATAGGCATCTACTCCCTTGGCAATGGATTTTTTAAAATGCTTCATTTTTTCATCCCGCTCATCGTAAATTTGTATCAATTGGGGTCTTAAGGCCTCAATATTCGTACTGGTTTGCCTGATGGACTGGAGCCTTTCCTCATAAATTTGTTCGATTCTCTCGTAATATTCTTTAATATCGCTCTTAATTTTATTTTTCAAATACTCCTTGAGCTTTAAAATCCTCTCCTTCAGTGCTAAATGCAGATTACTGGTAATAAAGACCTGATAAATTGCCTTAGCCTCCAACACCTCAACCCCTTCAATCGATAGACTATGGTTAGGAATTATACTATGCTCCAGCTGCCTAATCAGATTATCAATTACCTTTTTAAATAATATAGAGCCCTTTATTTTGGCTGCAGTAGCCATAATTCGACCTGATTCGTCACGACACTTCATTAAATCTTTCAATTGGTCGATCCGATGGGTTAGTTTCATTTTTTTCTGAATAATGGTCATAGCCCAATCCTCGAAGGTTGTTTGGAAGACATCCTCCACCCCTAAATCGGGTAAAATTTCAGAAATATAGTTCAGAAACAGCCTATTGGGGGCCACTACCATATAGTTTGGGTTGTGTATGCTTCTGCGGTTATTATAGATCAAATAAGCCATTCGGTGCAGGGCTATGGTGGTTTTACCTCCGCCGGCTACCCCTTGAACCACCAGGGGCTTTAACATGTCGCTACGAATTACCTTGTTCTGCTGATCCTGTATGGTCGCTACAATTTCCTTTAAACGCCCTTGGTTAGAACGGCTGAGGGCCTCGATTAAAAAATCCCCTCTACCCTTTAGGCTGTCTTCGATTTTACTTTCCGAGGTCTGCTCGTCGTAGATCTCTTGAAGGCATCCAGAGGATATTTCGTATCTTCTTTTTAAGAACAATTTACCCCGAATTTCACCCCTGGGGGCCTTGTAAAATACCTCTTGACTATGGCCGCTGTAATAGATATCAGCAATGGGGGCCCGCCAATCGACAACAATAGGAACTTCCCTTTGCTGGTCATGAAGGCCGTGCTTTCCAATATAGATTACCTCTTGCTCGTCCCTTCCATTTTCCTGAAAATCAATTCGTCCGAAATAAGGTGTTGATTGGGCATAGTCCATGATCTTTAAATCCTTAGCGGTATATTGATGAAGCTGCTGCTTTGCTACAAGTCTTTCATCCTGAAGGTGGCTGACGGTTTTCCGAATCTCAAGAACTTCTTTTTTCAATATCTCCTCATGGGCTAGCAAACGTACCTTTTCTTTTTTTACCCAATCAATTGTTTTCTCCAGATGCTGACATTCACTTAAATAATTAGGGTGCTGGCTGGCCGGCATATTATCCCTCCTTTAAAAAGTTGTGTTCTTGAACATGTAAAAATATTGTATGTGATTCCATCATGAAAGACAAATTCCTCTTAGGGGGGGCTAGAGGCTTTTAAGTGGTCGAAATTGAGAAAGGTGTTTTTTTCTCTCTAATTCAAATTAATACTTGCCAGATTACAACTTTTTTGGTACACTATTGTTATTAGGAATGCCAAAAATCAATAGAGATAGGATAGCTTTTTCCATTGGAAGGCTATCCTTTTTTAATTATTAATCTGAAGTCATTTAAATAGGATATAATTCACCGGGCTGATGGAAGAAAAAAAGGCCTTCAACTACATAATCGCAGTTGAAAGACCCTTGCAGAGTGCATTTTCAGCTATCTTAAATAACCTTTCAGTCATTAACCAGGGGAATAAGGATATTGCCCGATAGTGTATATGCTTATGTTCTGTTCGCTTCATCAGAAAAAGAGCCATAGAAGGTGGTTTTCGATAGATCAAGACGCTTGCTGTGATAAGGATGGGGCGAAGCGTCGTCACTGGGATAACCGAGTAATAGCAATACAACAGGGATGATATTAGCAGGAATATTAAAGGTTTCTCGTATAGCCTGGGGGTCAAAATGTCCTACCCAAGTGGAACCTATCCCTAAATTCGCTGCCTCTAGCATCATGTGTGTTGCAACAATGCTGGCGTCAATATCGCCGCTGTCTTTGTTGTCATATTTCCTTTTCCAACTTACATTTTCATCATAACAGACCAGCAGGGCCAGGGTTTGCTGAAAACGATAGGGAGTGCAATGTTCTAATTTAGATAAATCTTCGTCACTGTTTAGAACGAGAATTCGCTGTGGTTGATAATTCACAGCAGTAGGAGCCACTCGGCCGGCCTCTAATATCATATTTAGTTTTTCCTTTTCCACCTTGACATCGCTAAATTTCCTGACAGAATAGCGATTTTTGGCCAATTCTAAAAAATCCATATTATTACCTCCTTGTTAGCTTATAATTGATAATTACTACGCAGTTAAAACTTGAATTATTCCCTAATGAAATTTTCATAAGCCAGGCGGAGGAGGAGCAATATCGAGCCATATGGCGACCGATGACAACGAGGCTGTATAGAAATTTAACCAGGGATAACCTAGAATTTAATTGCGACGGGGTACTAGGTAAAGTGTATATGGTTATATTCAATTATTCAAGTATGAACATTTTTGTTATAAACTATACTTTTGGTTAGTATGGAGGTGTTGTTATGGATTTTGAAAGCAAGTACGGAAAATGCCCGATATACTATACGATTTCTATAGTGGAAGGTAAATGGAAATGGGTTATTCTGTATAAGATTTACCAATTCAAGGTCATACGTTACAATAGACTACGGGAGGAACTACAGCCCATAGCCCATAGAACCTTGAGCAAACAACTCAAGGAACTAGAGGCTGACAATTTGGTTCATCGAGAACAATATAACGAAGTACCGCCCAGAGTAGAGTATTCACTTACAGAAGAAGGAAAAACACTGATCCCTATTCTTGAGCTTATGGCTGAATGGGGTAAACAGCGCTTAGATGACCAAATGGAGGATTAAACAGGTATCGATTATACTACTGGTGTGCCATACAGTATATGACCGAAAACGCCCCCAAAAACATCTGAGGGTCTGTTTTAATTTTGAAAAATAATGAGAGATACTAGGGGCCTTTTGCAAAGAAAATAATGGGTAATTTCAGCCATTAAGATGTATTTCAACGGCCCACTATGATATAATAAAAAATATTGAAATAGACTGTAGGTGATAAATTTGGCATATCAAGCTCTATATAGAAGATTTAGGCCAGTTGTTTTTGAAGATGTGGTGGGACAAGGCAGCATTGTGACTACCTTAAAAAATCAAATCAAAACCTCTAAAATTTCCCATGCCTATCTTTTTTCCGGCACCAGAGGAACCGGAAAAACCTCCACAGCGAAGATTTTTGCCAGAGCGGTAAATTGCTTGAGTCCTGTTGATGAAAACCCCTGTAATAAATGTGAGGTTTGCAGGGGCATTATGACAGAAAATATAATGGATGTATTGGAAATAGATGCCGCCTCAAACAATGGAGTCGACCATATTCGAGAAATACGTGAGAATGTTAAGTACCCACCTTCAAAGGGGAAATATAAGGTCTACATCATTGACGAGGTTCATATGCTAAGTGGAGGTGCCTTCAATGCACTGTTAAAAACCCTTGAAGAGCCTCCCTCCCATGTGATCTTTATATTAGCCACCACTGAGCCCCACAAGCTGCCGGCCACCATTTTGTCACGGTGTCAGCGTTTTGATTTTAAGCCTGTGAAGCTGCCGGAAATTGTTGGACTCTTAACCCGTATTTGTCAGGCCACAGAAATTTCCTTTGAAGAAAAGGCGTTGAGGGTTATTGCACAGAATGGAAAGGGAAGCCTGCGGGACTCTTTAAGCATTTTGGAGCAATGTATGGGCTTTAGTAAAGGGAATTTAACCTATAATGAAGTAATCAACACCCTGGGACTTACCGATGAAGAGGTTCTGTATCAGCTGGCCCAGGCCATAAAGCAAAGGAATCCTGGTGGGGCCCTGGAGATGATTCAGAGCCTAATTGCAGAGGGTAAGGATGTTCAATTGCTAATTAAGGATTTGATTACTCATTTTAGACAGCTTCTGATGCTGAAGCTAAAGGTGGAATCAGATAGCTTTTTCTGTACCGGGGAGATTCAGGAAATGCTGACTGAACAGAGCGGACAGTTTACTGAGGAGGAGCTGACAAGATGTATTTATCAGCTTTCTGATGCAGAAGGAAAGGCAAAATATGCAGCACAGCCCCAAATTATACTGGAGGTTGTGATTGTGACCCTATGCCGACCAGAAACGGAAAATTCCCTAGAGGCCTTAAGCCTTAGAATAGATGCCCTTGAGGCTGCCATTAAGAATGGAAATATAAAGACAGCGGCTGCCGTCAATGAGGATATTCATAAGACAAGACAGCAGCTAACACAAAGGGCTGTTAAGGCCGCTGAAAAGAATAGTTCTGAAGCAGTTGTTAATAATAATGAAATAAAGGCCCAGCCGCCAGAGGCAAAGGATGCCCCTGTTTCAACAAGCCCGCCTGATTTAAAGGTAATACAGGGAAGGTGGAATGATATTCTTGAATCTCTAAGATTGAAGAAGAAGGCACAAATAAAGGCCTTTTTAATGGAGGGGCAGCCCGTAGACCTGCAGGGAGACCGTTTGGTGATTAGCTTTCGAGATGGCTTTGGCTTTCATCGCGAGGCCCTTGACAAGGATAAAAACAAAGAGATCATATGTAGTGAAATCATGGAAATTACCGGCCAACGGGTGAGCCTGTCCTTTGTTATGGAAAATCAGCTGGGTAATTTTCAGCCCCAGGAGGCTGACCCCATTGATGAGCTGAAGGAAATGCTGCCCAGGGGAATGTTGGAAATTATAGAGGAGTAGCAAGGTTGGAAAAATTTATGATATAATACTCCTTGAAAGTGAGCTAAAATATTTCAGGGGAAGAATTAATATAATGATAGGAGGAGTTTACATGGCAAAAAGAGGATTTCAAGGAATGGGTGGAATGCCTAATATGAATAATATGATGAAGCAGGTTCAACAAATGCAAAAGAAGATGGAGCAAACCCAGGAGGAATTAAACAATCGTGAGTTTGAAACCAGTGCAGGTGGCGGAGCCGTAACCGTTAAAATTAATGGTAAAAAAGAAGTTTTAGCAATTGAGATTAAACCAGAGGTAGTTGACCCAGAGGATGTGGAAATGCTGCAGGATTTGGTGATGGCAGCAGTCAATGAGGCCATTAGAACGGCTGAAGAAGTGGTAACAAAGGAAATGTCAAAGATTACAGGTAATATCAGTTTACCCGGTTTATTTTAATTGAAGGCCTGGTGGACTAAATGAATTATTATTCAGCACCCATTGCCGCCCTGATTGAAGAGTTCAGTAAATTACCCGGAATTGGTAGAAAAACTGCTCAACGATTAGCCTTCCATGTTATCAGCCAACCCCAGGATTCTGTTGAAAGGTTGTCGGATGCAATAATTAATGCAAAGCGAAGCGTAAGGTATTGTAATATTTGTACAAACCTGACGGATCAAGAGGTCTGTTCTATTTGCAGTGATCAATCTCGCCATAAGGAATTGATCTGTGTGGTTGAAGACCCTCGAGACGTGGTGGCCATGGAAAAAACAAAGGAGTTTCGGGGCTATTATCATGTATTGCATGGGGCCATTTCTCCCCTTGATGGAATCGGCCCGGAGGATATTAAAATAAAGGAGCTGTTAAGCCGAATTGGAGCAGATCCCGTTGAAGAGGTAATTTTAGCAACAAACCCCAATATAGAGGGAGAAGCCACTGCTATGTACATAGCCAGGCTGCTAAAGCCTATGGGCATAAAGGTAACTCGTATTGCCCACGGTATACCTGTGGGGGGAGACCTGGAGTATGCCGATGAGGTGACCTTAACCAAGGCCCTGGAGGGGCGTCGTGAGCTGTAGTAATTTAATTGAAGACTTGAATTTACAATAAATTTCTTTTAAAAAGCAAAATGTCTGAAACAAGAAAATGAAGTACTGCTAGGAACATGGCTCAAGCGGAATAAGACATCTCCGTTAAGCCATGTTTTTATATTAGATAAAGATATAGAAAAGGCTTTAGTAAAATATATATGGCGGTTACCCAAAGCTAAAATTTATAGGACTCGTTTCTATCCTCTGAATATTAAAGCGGGATGGAGATAGTGTCATGTAAGGTCTGCATTCTAATGATGAAATAGTAATAAAATATTTTTTAATATCTGCTAGTTTATTGTAAAGAAAATTTAGTGTACAATAATAATAGGATTTATTTGAAATGATATACATAAATAAGGGGGAAGGGGGAGTTTGTATGGCTGATGATAAGGTATTTGAATTGTTATCAAAAATGTATGGTGAAATGCAATTAAAATTTGACCAAATTGATAAAAGATTTGACGAAGTAGATAAAAGGTTTGATGGAGTAGATAAAAGATTTAATGAAGTAGACAAAAGATTTGATGAAGTAGACAAAAGATTTGATAAAATTGAGGGGAAGGTAACAACCTTAGAATTTGAGCTGAAGGATACAAAAGCAACTTTAATGGATGGATATACTACCCTATACGAGAAAATAACTGTATTAGAGGATAAGGTTGATAAATTGTCTGATAGAGTGGATGGTCAAAGTGTTGAGATAAGAGTAATAAAAAATGATAGACTGGCTAAGTGATTGAAAAGAAGGTGTAGTTTAAAAAAAGAATACATAATTTCACTAGAAATCACACTTTATAGGGTGTGATTTTTAATTTGCTAAGGGGTTTCTTGCAAATCCTTTGGTGAAGTGTTATCTTATTCATAAGGAAAAACCTACGTGACTGCTATGATAGAAGATAACACTTTTATTAAATTGCCTAACAACAGATTAACATATACACTAGATAGTGAAATGAGGGGATTGTCTATGTTACTTCAAAAAGTCGCCCAAGGGGTTCAACAGATAGCGGAAGCTATTGCGGCTACTGTTAATAGTAATGTTACTATTGTAGATTCAAATCTAGTTCGGGTAGCAGGGACAGGTCCTTATCAAAAAAAGATCCAAAATTATATTCCCCATGGATCTGCCTTTATCAAAGTACTTACCAGCAAAGAAACTATTCTTATTGAAAATCCGGGAAAAGGAAATGTTTGTTTAAATTGCACTTCAAGGGATAATTGTATAGAAACCTTTCAAATCTGTACACCAATAATCTGGCAGGATCAAGCTATTGGTGTTATTGGTATTTTTGCCTTTAACGAGAAACAAAAGAAATACCTGCAGGAAAGACAGGAGAACTTCCTAATCTTTTTAAAGAAAATGTCGGAGCTTTTGGCCAGCAAAGTAGGAGAGGCGGTTCTTTATGAGGAAATAGCAGCTAATAATAAGGAGCTGGATGCTGTTATTCAAAATGTGAATCAAGGTGTTATCTGTGTTAATGCCAAAGGTAAAATCAAAAACATTAATCCTAAAGCCATTAATTTATTGGGGCTTACTCAATCCACAATAGAGTTAACGGAAATGTATATTCAAGATATTTGGCCTGGATCCTTAATGTTAAAGGCGATAGAAAAAAACCAGGATATATTGGACAAGGAAGAGTATCTTAAAGAAAGCGGTTTTTTAACAACGGTAAAGCTAATCTATCAGGAGGGTAATATTTCAAGGGCTGTATGTACCTTCACCGATCTGGAAAACATTCAGAAATTTGCCTTTCGAGCAAGGGAGAAAAACAGAGATTTCAATTTTGACAATATCATTGGAGTCAGTTCTAAGCTTCATGAAATAAAGAAAAGAGCCAGACAAGTGGCTAATTTTGATTCCACAACACTTATTGTGGGAGAAAGTGGAACAGGAAAAGAAATTTTTGCAAGGGCAATTCACAATGCCAGCCCTAGGGCTGATCATGCCTTTATCGGTATTAACTGTAGTGCTATTCCAGAAACGTTGTTGGAAAGTGAGCTTTTTGGCTATGAAACAGGGGCCTTCACAGGGGCCAATAGTAAGGGAAAGCCAGGAAAAATTGAATTGGCCAACAAGGGAACCTTTTTCCTAGATGAAATAGGAGACATGCCATTATTTTTACAGGCGAAATTATTAAGGGTTTTGCAGGACAGAAGGGTAACAAAGATAGGAGGCGTAAAGCCCATCGAGTTGGATGTACGAATCATGGCGGCAACCAATAGAAATTTGGAGGAGTTAATTGAAAAAAAGATGTTTAGAGAAGATCTATACTATCGTTTAAATGTTATTCCCATCTATTTGCCGCCCCTTCGAGAAAGACAGGAAGATATTCCCGTAATTGCTGAGCATTTTTTAAATACCTATAATAAAAAATTCCAAAAAAGCATCCGGGGCTTTACTGAAGATGCAATGGAGTTTTTACTAAGTTATTCCTGGCCAGGGAACGTAAGGGAACTGGAAAATATCGTTGAATATGGCATCAATTTTGCACAGGGTAGTTATATTACCCTAGAGGACATAAAGGATCGCTTCAGACCGTTTTTAGACACCAGAACTAAGACCTTAAAGGAAATGGTCAATGATTATGAAAGGGAAATCATTGCAAAATACCTGGATCGCTTCGGGTGGAGTGATGAAGGAAAAGAAAGTGTAGCCAAGGTTTTAGGAATAAGCCGGGCAACATTATACAGAAAGCTATCTCAAAAATGAGATGGTTTTTCTCTTTTTTGAGACCTAAAAATGAAATGATATGCTCCCAAATCTAAATAAAGAGGGTAAATTACCAACGATGGCAAGTGACAATTAATTGGCATAAAAATTGCTCATAGTTTTCAGTGTACTTTAACAATTAAAAAAGGAGGTAAGAAACTATGGATCCAAGTGAGATTTTAAATAGGTTAAAGGAGGAAGTTGTTCAGGCCATGGGCTGCACAGAGCCCGTTGCAATTGCCCTTACTGCTGCCCACGCCTTTAAATTGGTGCAGGGAAAAGTAGAAAATATAAAATTAAATGTAAGCTGTAATATTTATAAAAATGCTAAGGCTGTTGGTATCCCTGGAACAGTGCATACGGGGGTAGAAATGGCTGCGGCCTTAGGGGTTTCCATCAGCAAACCAACCTATGATCTGAATATTTTATCTTCACTGACGAAGGCTGATTTAGAGAGCGCACTGCAATTACAGAAGAAGACCCCTGTTGAAGTAGAGGTGTTGTATGATTCACCAAAGGTTTATATTGATGTGAAGATCAATACTGATAAAGGCATTAGCAGGGCCATAACCTCAGGTCGGCATACTAGCCTGGTACTGCTTCAGAGAGGAGAGGAGATCCTGCTTGATAAGAGAGATCAAGAAAACATCTGTAAAGAAATCGTTGGACTAACTAACCATACATTAAGAGAATTAATAGAAAAGGTTTTAAGCATACCCACTTCTTCTCTGGAGTTTCTGCAAAAAGGGATTGAATTAAATATGGCTATGGCTGAAGCCGGGTTAAAGATGAACAGGGGAATGAAGATAGGAAGCTGCTGGAAAAGCCTAACAGAAAGAGGCCTTTTAGGCACTGATTTAAACAACGATATCTCATGCTATACGGCAGCAGCCTGCGATGCTCGAATGGATGGTGTTCAATTACCTGTTATGAGCAGTGCTGGAAGTGGTAATCATGGGTTAGTAACGATTATTCCTATCGCCAGGGCGGCGGAGCGTCTGAAGGTTCCCCATGAAAGAGTAATGAAGGCCTTAGCCATAAGTCATTTAGTAAATATTTATATAAAAGAGTTTACCGGAAGATTATCTCCAATATGTGGATGTAGCGTAGCCGCCGGTGCTGGGGCCAGTGCTGGGCTTACTTATCTTTTAGGGGGAGGAATGGAGGATATCGATAGGGCTATTGTTAATATTATATCCAGCTTAGCGGGGATGATTTGTGATGGGGGGAAGGTAGGCTGTGCTTTAAAGCTTTCTGCCAGCGCCAGTATGGCTTGGCAAGGGGCCCTTTTAGCTCGAGAGGGAATAAAGGTTCCAGCAGGTAATGGAATTGTAGCGGCTACCCTGGAGGAAACCTTACGAAATCTAGGCAAGGTAAGCCAGGAGGGAATGGCACAGGTAGATAAAAGTGTAATTTTAGCCATGGATAGCCAATGCTTAGAGCTAGTTTAGTATGGAAGGCCTACAGCAAATGATAGCAAATTATCTTTATTTTAAGAGCAATAGCCCGGGGCGACTATCTTACTTAGGATTATATAATAAGTTTCATATGTGCAAAGATATTTTAGATACCAGGAGGATTTCAACAAGATAAGGCCGAATTTCTATAGATCACATTATTCAAAAAGGGGAATCAGAGAGTGCAGGTTAAAATATTAGCACTAGATGAAGTAAGGGAAGAAGTACTTAAATATGCAGTGATAGTCGCCTCATTTCAAAATAAGTGGATATTCGTCAGGCACAGGGAAAGAAGCACCTGGGAGATACCTGGAGGCCGCAGGGAGCTTGATGAGACAATTTATGATACGGCCAAAAGAGAACTATATGAAGAAACCGGGGCAACCGCCTTCCAATTGCAGGCGATTTGCGACTATTCTGTTAATCGTCAGGATAATTGGTCCTACGGCCGGATATTTTACAGCCAAATCGAAGGGCTGGGGCCACTGCCCGATATGGAAATAGAGGAGGTAAGGTTTTTTGATGGACTGCCGGATCATTTAACCTATCCTGAGATACAGCCCCTGTTATTTAATCATATATTAAACTGGAAGCAAAATAACGCACGTTAGAAAGCCAGAGAAAAAGAAAAACTAAAAAAGCCAGACCATTGGTAGGGGTAAGAAAAAACCCAAAGCCATGGCCTGGCTTTTTAAATTTGTTACTATTTTACTATTCTTTTATATATTAACATATGGTAGAATGATTTCCAATTACAATAACATCAAAGACCTTTAATTAACAGGCTCAGAACCTTAATGTCATCAAAAATCAAGCAGTTGTTTTTCCTATTTTATTACTGATTAAATGTCCTAAAATTAAGGCTAAGGTACTGGGGCATTTTAAATTAAACTGCCCAAAATGTATTGTAAGGGAGCCAGAAGAGAGAGGAAATTCTATGGAAAACAAAAAGTATTTTGATGAACTGATACTAGAAAAAAAAAGAGAGGCCTCGCAGCTACAAAATTTAATAGAGAAGCAGAAAGAGGAAAAGAAAATTCAAGAATCGATTAAATGTGGAAAGGCAACGGTGGCAGATAAAGAAGTAGAATTTGAAGAAAGAAAGCTATTTGATGGGCTGATATCAATTGCCATTCCCAAGACTTTTTCCTATAAGGAATTAGATGGAAGCTATCGGATGTTTCATAGTCAAGCCAATGATATCAACATAATTTTTACCCTGGGCGAGGGCTTCGCAGAGGATTTAACCATACCCTCCTATAAAAGCCAGATGGAGGCAATGCTCCATCAAGAATTAAAGGCATTGATCAAGTGGGTTGAAGAGGGTTTTATGATGCTGAACGGCCTTAAAATAACCTATACAGCCTTTACAACCCCGGTGGAGGCCGACATTTGCTATAATTTTGTCTTCTTTACCAAAATAGCAGATCAAGCCCTGGTGGTGAATTATAATTGTACCGGAAAAATCGTTGAGGATTGGCACCCTGTAGGAAAAGGAATTATGAATTCATTGAAAATCAATAACTAATTATCAAGGAAAAGAGGTGAAGCAGAATAATGCAGCAATTACAGGACTATTCAAGGTTGAAAATTTCAATTAATGGTGAGGCTTTATCGCTGGCGACAATTGAGGATTTAAAAATTGAAGCACAGATTAATCAGCATGGAAAGCTAACCCTTGCAGCGATTTTACAGGAGAATGATAAAAGCATTCCTTATCTTTATCAGGTATCAGCCAATTCAGAAATTAAAGTACATATTGAAGATGAAGAAAATACAACGCTATTTATCGGTATCATTACGGCCCTTGATGTTAAAACCGTACATCAGGTGGGTTACATTAGCCTGACGGCCCTGACCTATAGCTACCTACTAGATATTACCCGTAAGAGCCGATCTTTTCAAAATGCTAGCCTCACCTATGGTCAACTGGCAAAAAGGGTGTTACAGCACTATGACCATGCCTATACCATGTTCCCCGATTCCACCATTGAAAACGAGGTTACCGGAAAGCCCTATGTACAATATCAAGAAACAGATTGGGACTTTTTAAAGCGATTGGCCTCTGATCGTAATATTGGTCTGGTACCAGCCGCGACCCAGAGAAATATTAAATTTTATTTTGGATTTAATGCCTTAAGGAATTTCGGCCATATAGACGAATTAGTAATAAACCACCACGTCTCAAAGGATTTGGAAACCTACAAGCTAATGGCAGAAAATCAAAAGCAGGATCTTACAGAGGAGGATTACATTATATATCATGTACAGTGCATTCAGCTTTTTGAAATTGGTAATCAGGTAATCTTTCAAAAGAAAAAATTCTATGTTCGTTCTTTCGAAATCCTCGTTAATAATGCCATAATAACCTATCACTATGAGCTGTGTCAAAGAAAGGGCTTGAGCCAGAAAAAGATACAAGCCCGGCATTTGACAGGCTTATCCCTTGGAGGCAGCGTGATTGGCGTTTCAAAGCATGATGTAATGGTGAAGTTAGATATTGATCAGGAGCAGAGTAAAAATGAAGCCTATTGGTTCCCCTTTACCAGTGTTTACAGCTCCAGCAATAATACAGGCTGGTATTTTATGCCCGAAATAAATGATCGTGTCAGGCTCTACTTTCCCGACCATCAGGAGGAAAAGGCGGTTGTAGTTAATGCCACAGCCATTTCACCATCACAAAAAAATACCAACGTGAGATATATTCATACCAAGTATGGGAAGGAGATTAGGCTGGCCCCAGATGGAATCTATATCACGGGAAAAAAAGGGGCTCTGTTTATTAAGCTGAATGAGGAGGATGGAATCGAGATTAGTGCCGATAAAGCTATACTCATCGAATCCCAGGAAGAAATTAAAATTGTATCTGAAAAAACAATTGATATTACGGCAGGGGAGATTAATATTGGTACCGGTCTTGATGAGGGTGGAACAATTGAAATTAACGAAAATATCAACATCTCTGGAAAGCTTGTAAAGGTAAACGAGCAAAATTAAGGGGGCGAAAATGAACCAAATAGAGGCAATCAGACATTTTAACGAAAAATATGGATACCCTTACTTGCTGGAAAGGCTTAAAGGGTTGAAGCAGCTACTATTCACCCAGCAGACTGCCCTTCAGAGCAGCTTTGTGAAGGCCTTTCAGCAGCTCTGTCAGGAGGTTATTCAAAAACAGAAAACAAAGAAAAAGGGAAAAATCAAGTATATTAACATTTCCTTTCTAAGAATTGGGATAATTAACCGATGTCCTAGCTTGATTATGGAGGCTTACGACGAAAATTGGTTTTATGATACTAAGAGACTTAGGGTGGCCTACGATGGCTCCTGGCTTTTAGAACCCCTTTGGAGCTACCATGAAAATTTGGAAAAAGAGATGAAAAGGTATGGCGGTACCCTTAAAAGCCATGATGTAGAGGCAATTTTATTGGAAAATTCCCACCACTTTATTACGTTTTTAGTATCATTGGCTCGACATAGTATTGAAAAGGCTATAGAAACCGCTGAATTTAAAACCATGGAAAAAGAACCCGTCTATTATATATTGGCCGGGGAGTATAGAGATGCCAGCGACATCATTTATTGTAATGAAAACACCCTGGTACAGCCTGAAGCCAAGGAAATAGGTAATCACTTTCAGAAGGCTGAAAGGGTCTTTATCCATGAATATCATAGAGGGCTTAATCTAACCCATCAAAAATTTACCTATGGAAATTTAAGCTACAGCTCCTTTAAAGGCAGTTGGCTGACCAGTAGTCAACTGATAGGCGCCATTTTACTGGGCACTAACTTTAAACAAAGCCGTTTAAAGGATTGTAATTTATCAGCTGCAATCCTCCATGATAGTAGCTTTGAGGGGGCAGAAATATTAGATTGTACATTTGAAAAAACCTTTGCAGATGTCAGGTTTGCACCACAATTTACTATCCCAACTGGCTGCTTTGGGGTCAGCTTTAAAAATTCCCAAATTAGTGATACCAGCTTTACCGGCGCTATTCTGGTGGGCGCCAAATTTTCAGGGGCAACATTAACTAGAGTCGAATTTAAGAACTGTGATTTACAATATTGTGATTTTTCAATGTCGAGACTTGAAGAGGTGGATTTTACGGGAGCTATACTGGATCATTGCATATTTGATCGAAGTCAGCTTGATGCCTTAGGCCTTACAACTGATCAATTAGAAAAGATTACACTGAATTAGGGTGGTTACTATGGAATATTATCAGATTCAACAAAATGAGAAGCTTAAGGGCAGCATTACATTAAACAGAGAATATAAGAAAATGCTTGAATCAGCCCAACATCAAGATGAAGCCCTGGTACTGTACTATGATTCAAGGGAGTACGGTCAAATGGATTATATCACCCTTGGCAGACATACTCTGGTTTCAGATCGGCTGATGAAGCTATTAAAGCAATATGAAAATGAAATTCTCTTTAAACTGATTTTTATAATCAATCAGAATAGTAGGGAAAGAAATCAATACTGGCTTATGGAGGTACCACAGCTTCAGTGTCTTTCGAAAAAGACGGAATTTTATCCTGATGGCACTATCAAGCGCCTGGTGATTGATGAAGAACTGATAAAAGACAGGGCAATCTTTACCATAGACAGCTCTGCCAGACAGTATAGCAGAATAAGAACCCTAGTTAATCTTGCCGTAGCAGAAAGTATTTTAAGAAGGGGAATTGCAGGTATTACCTATGAAACAGTTGCAGTAGAACAGGAGGAGGCCTATGTCAGCAGAGAAGGATGAAAAAATTTATGTAGTGAGGGGAGCCAGGGCCAAATGCAGCCTGGGGAGTATGACCTGCAGGCTAATGATTCCCCTATGTCATGGTGTCTATATTGGCGGAAAACCCCAATTAAATATAAACGACTATCAGGTTGGGCTAAATATATCTCACTTCGGATTTTGTCATAGTAAAATACCCTTCGACCGGGAAACCGGTCTGGATGATCAAGGCAATGTTGTTTGTCTGTGCTTTCCAGAAATAACAGGGCCATGGGTAGGTGGCCAGGATAATGATCTGATAGATGGGGCTCCAGCCCTCACCACAAATTGCATTAATAACTGCTATTTTGGAGGAACCATTACCATAGAACACCATGAACAGCATGAATAACTTAGTACAAAGGAGTATAAACCATGGGGGACAAAAGCTACATCAATTTTAGCCAGCTCAGGGTAATTGGAAGCCTTAAGCTGGAGGAACTGATTGACGTTACTATTCACCGGGAGATTAATCAGCATACCCGGGCTACTATTGTTGGTATTATTAATGAGGATGTGAAGGATACTTACATTCAGCAGGTGACTCAGGAGGATGAAATTGGCCTGGTTTATTATACTTCTGAGGGGAAGGAAAATAGGCTCTTTTGTGGGGCTGTCAGCCGGATTGAGGTTCATGGTATTCAAGGGGTTTTTTATGCTTCTATCGAGGCTATTTCAGGCTCTCATCTGATGGATGTTGTCAGGAAAAGCCGCTCCTTTCCCAGGGAGGCTACTTGCACTGATATTCTTAAAGCAATTAAGGCTGATTATCATAAGGGGGATTTTATTGAAATTTTACCTGAAAATCCTCCCCTTGATCGCCTTTTGGTACAATATGAGGAATCTGACTTTGAATTTGTTAACCGGCTGGCTTCTCAGTTGGGGGCGGTGGTCATTCCAGAGGATCTTTTTAACAGGCCTCGGTTCTTTTTTGGTATTCCTCAACGGGATGAAATTGTATTAACGGAAGATGGCTATGGGCTAAATAAAAATTTTTCTGCCTACCTAGAGTCTCGTTTTAATTACAATAAACAGGCATCAGAAAGTGCCTTCACCTGCTTTCAGTTTACTTCGGGAGAGGTGCTCAAACTGGGTGATTCTGTTCGGTTCAATGGGTATAAGCGGGTTGTGACTCGGATTCATACCCAGGTGATTGGAGGACAGCTTTCTCATACTTATTCTTTAACGCCTGTGGCAGGGCTGGGGCAACGGAAAGGGAAGAATGTAAAGATTAAGGGCTGTAGTCTAACGGGTCAAGTAAAGGATGTTCAGGGAACGAAGGTAAGGGTACAGCTGGATATTGATGAAGACCGGGAAATTCAAAACTGGTATTCTTACATAACTGAAAGCAGTAACGGGTTATATAGTATGCCCCTGGTGGGGGATACGGTACAAATATATTTTCCTTCTGATGACGATGAGGAGGCCTTCGCCCGGGGAAGTTATCCTAAAAGCACTGCTAATCTAAACCCCGACATTCGGTATTGGGCTAATCCCCAGGGCAGAAGGATTGAATTTAGTCCAGGTGGCCTTGAATTCAAGGTTATAAATGATACAATTAACAATAGGAAGATTGTAATAAATTTGAATGACAGCCTGGGAATTAAGGTAGTTAGTCATAAACCTATATTGATTGGTGGTGACGGGGCTGTTCATCTTAAGGCCAGGTCTATTTCTATTCAGGCTAAGGAGGCTGTTAACCTCATGGCCTGGCCCAAGGCTCGACAGGGCGTGGTGCCACTGCTGGCCAAGGGAATTATGCTGACTCCTACGGATATATCGATTAAGGGGCGAGATCATTTTTTTTCGGGCTATGAAAGACTGAGCTTTCCTTTTGAGGAGGAGCCCCGGCCTGCTTTTTGTACTGCTGTAAGGAAAAATCCAGAGAGGAAGAGCCGGTTAAAAAAGATGCTGGTTGGTGTTGGCATAGCTCTGGTTGTGGTTGCTGCTGCTGCTGTTATTGTTTTTGGTGTTGGGCCTGCTTTATTGGCGTTGGGGAAGGTAGCTTTAGCTGCTGTACCTGTTATTGCCAAAGCAGCACCCCTGCTGGCTAAGGGGAGTGCTTTATTAGGTAAGATGTTGCCTGTTATTAAGGCTACAGGTCATTTTTTGATAGGGGGACTAATTATAGCCGGGGTGCTGGGCAGGGAACATGAAAGCCAAGAGGAAACGGATGAAGCTCTAGCACTGGAGGAAATCAAAGACGAGGGTAATTATCAGGTGATGCTGACATATTCTACTAATCCACTGTTAAAGTACAACAGCTTTGACTGTATCCCTTCTATGGCGATGTATGCTGATGCTCTGATGGCTGAATCTAAAGGTAAAGACTACATCCTTCAAGAGGTTTGCAGGGCCATATTACCTAATAATCTTGCATTAATGAAGCCTGCCTTAGAAAAAGAGGATAAGGGACTCCAGGCAGGGGTCGTGTATCTATGGGATCGAACGAAAGCCTTGGGTCACGGTGGCCTTAATATGATTAAAAATAATGTAAAGGCCATACCTGACGTGGTTAAGACTTCTTTATATGGTTGGGGTATGTTGATTAATGCTGCTGTTGCTCCCTTTGACCAGGAACAATTTGAACAAAATATGATTTATTTGGCCGATCAAACAAAGGGTTTTCGACAGGGAATAGATTACACTATCGATAACTTTTGGGATAAGGAGAAGAATCCGATTACAGCTCCCTTCTATTATCTGATTCAAAATGGTGAGGTCTATCTGGACCCCAATACTCCCTATGATGAGCTGGTGGCCTATAATGAAAAGGCCTATCAAACTGCCCTGATGATGATGGGTATGGAGAAATTCTCAAACAGCATTAAAATAAGCCCGAACGGATTAAAGGTAATGGAAGCCTTAACCCCGGAAGGGGTAATTGTAACTAATCTAATCTATGATGCTAATGCTGTGACTATATCCTATGGCCAGGCTACCCAAGGAATGGCTCTGATGGCTGCTGCTAACGGTGGGAATGATGGTGGTAATGGTAGCGGTAGCCAGGAGGATGGGGAGAGCGAAGCTACTAAGGAAGAAATTGAGGGTTCGGGGCAGCTAGATTCAAATATATACAAACCGGTAAATTATGAGGGAACTGTTAAGGTGAATGGAGAAATACGAGATGTAAGTAGAAGGGTATATCAAAGAAATGATATAGATATAAGCTATTTGGATGAAACAACAGGTTTGACAAATTTAGAAAGAATGCAAGCAGGAAAACCACCAATAGGTTCAGATGGAAACCCTATACAGTTACATCATGTACTACAAAAAGAGGCAGGTCCCATGGTTGAAATACGGGAGGTTACCCATCAACAGTATTATTCGCAATTGCATGGTTTAATTGAGAATGGTGCAAGCTTTAGAAACAATCCAATCTTAGATAAACAGTATAATAACTTTAGGTATAAATATTGGAAATGGAGAGCCAGACAAATAACAGGAGGTAACTAATATGTTGGACGAACTATATAATATAATAAAGAATAACGAGAGCAAAGGCGATTTTACTTACGTTGAAGTAACAAATGACATGTTAAATGAGGCAGAAAAGGAATTAAAATTAAAGATGCCAAAGGAATACGTTTGGTTTTTACAAAAGTTTGGACATGGAGGTATTGGTGGCATTGAAGTCATAGGAATTGGAAAAAATAAAACTTTAGCCTTTGTAAAAGAAACCTTAAAATATCGTATGTATGGATTGCCAAGTGAATTGATAGTAATTGAAAATTGTGATGAGTGGGTATATTGTATTAATTCTATTGATGAGAAGATTGTAATGTGGTCGCAGGTTAATAGCAGGTATACTGAGGCATATGATAATTTTGAGGCATATCTAAAAGATAGAATTAATGATATGCTAGAAAATATATGATTTAAGAAATATTTTAAGAACGCAGATACACTCAAGCTGACTTACAGCACCTACACTAGCCACGAAAACGCCACTGCGGGTGAGCGGAAGGGGCCCATTTAGGGCACCGGTTGGTAAACATCAAGTACGGAATGATGAAAAATAAGACAGAGTATCGGGAACCGATTCGAGAAGAAGAACAGTAATTTTTCTATTTAAAAACAGCACGAAGAGGTCGAAGACGTGCTATAATTTTTTTAATTGAACAAAGACATTACGGTTCGTCGCATATCTCAGTATTCCACCTGAGGGGACGGGTGAAGCCGTACCTCAAAATATAAGTAAGGTGCATGTAGTCAGTGGAAAATCCTTAGATCATGCGAACGTCGGAGATTCCACATACAATCCTAAAACAGGTGCTGTATCAAAAGTAAAAGGTGAAGGACATGGTCAAGCGATATTGACTTTTTAGAGAAAAATGTAATTCCATATAATATTGAAAAAAACTTACGATAACGGTGTTTGAATTGGAAATATTCCAGATCATAAAAATCCTTTAAAAAGAACAGGAACAGGCCAGTCATGGTTCCCAGAAACTTGGGATACAACAAAAATTAATAATGCAGGGGATTACGTAGTTAATTTGCATAAGGCGAACCATTATTGATGGTGTTCCGATATATGGAATGTACGATGGTGTTGAAGTTGGAGTGATATACACTAATGGTAAACCTGCAACCATATTCCTAATTCTATTCAACCATAGAAAGGAAAGAATTTGTGCTGAATGAAAAAGTGACAGATTTAATTTGTGAAGGTATGTTATTAGACATAAACGATCCATCAATCGTTGATATTTGGGATGAATTAACACATTTACTTAGTGTTGAATTTAGAAAATACTATTAATTATTTAATGGATGTAATGAAAAGGAAATTGAGTTTTTATCTGCTGTTTTTGAAGATGTTGCGTATAACCTAAAAAGTAATAGATACATAATTGAACTTGAAAATCTTAAGAATAAATTTCCCAACCTAAACTTAGATTCAATAATTAGTTTAGCTAAAGAATATTCAGAATAGAGGAATTTATAATATGTTTAATGATTTCTATGCATATCGTAAAGAAGTACGCAAGAAACTTGGACGTTCTCAGCTTTATCCTGAAAACTCAAATCATTATAAAATCGGAGATAATAAATATTTTTCAAGATAATAAAGTATTTACAGAAAAATATTTAAAAAATCTTACTTTCAATGAAAAACAGGCTTTAGAATCATTATTCGGAAATATTAGTCGAATAAAATAATTGTATGTTGTTATTTTTAGTTGGACTTGTATCGAAGATACAAGTCCAATGGTTATAATTTGTCTATATGTTTTAGAACCTTCACCCCCATCCATAAATCCATTCAGGGTATAGAAAACTTCTTCTAAGGCAAACCGGTGTGTGAAAAAGTCTATGTAATTCTCAATCCAAAGTTGTACTAATATTATTTTTGAGTTTAGAAGAAAGTTTCCTAATATTAAGTTAAATATTATTACTAAGGATTAGAAATGTGAAGGGGGAAATAAGAAATGGATTTAACTTATTGAAATTATAGAATATATGCAAGATTCATTTGACAGTCTATACAAAAGAGCCAATTTACACTGCTAAAGACACTTTTTATGCATCACTAGAGGATTACATAACATATTGATAGCTCGAAAAAAATAGCTATAAAGTTAGAGTATAAATGCTATCCAATGTGGATTTATGATAACAAATCTGTAGATAATGATTTGGTCGAAGAATTAATTAATGATATAGATTATGACGATCTCATAAAAGATGAATAGGATTAAAGCTAACTATTTTAGGCCTGAAGGGTTCAGATAAAAAGGCATGGAACTATGTTCGTGATGACTATTTTAATGGAGATCAGGTGGCAGCAGATGCTTATTATGAAGCATCGAACCAATTAATGATGTCTGGCTTGGGAATGATATTTTTCAGCCAATACGTATATAGAGCGGCCTTGCCCATGGCTTTATATGCCGATGGATTGCTGATGAGTAAAACAATGGAATATAATGTAACCCACTTTAGATTATATGATATAAGGGGAGTTGCAGCCAAACCACCAGGGGGAAAGGTAAACTTTGTAGTAGGAGGAAATATTGGTGATTTAAAGACTAGCCTAAGTAATCAAGGTATAAACCATCATAGCATCGGGTTAGGAAAGTATGGTGTTCTTTACGGAAATTACGATTTCAAGCAAATACCCAGCCTCGGATGGAATAACCTGCCAAGCATAGGAACTGGTGGTGTGCCTGCTATGTATGACCCTAATATAATGGGGGGTTTGCCACCAGCAGAATTGTTGCTGCTTAATAATCCGGCATTGAATGGACAATTGCCAGTCCCTAGTCATTATGGCTTAAATGGGCTTGATTTACCCAAACTACCAGGGTTAAATAATAATCAGGGTTATAGGGGTCATGAATTTGGTGATTTTAAAGAGTTATTGGATAATGGGAATGAGATAATTGAGAGGTCATATGAAATCGCTAAAGAGGGGACTGGTAAGATACCAAAACCAGGTGACCCCAATTTTATGGGGCCGCTTAAAGAAGTTGATGCTGCAAGGGCAGCCAATTGGATGAAACCTGATGGTACGACCTGGTGGCCACCAAATGATGGGGCTGTTCCAGGTACAGAGAAGACTGTGGCGTTACAAAGAGGTACAGAATTTGGAAGAATAGGTGGTGATGGCGAAGTTATGTAGCTCCACCTAACACATCACCAGAGAAACTAGCACTTAAACCAGGTACAGATACATCAGTATATAATGAATATAGAGTTATTAAAGACATACCTGGAGTTCAACAGGCAGAAGTTGCTGGATGGTTTGATATGCCAGGAGGAGGAACGCAGTTCAAATTGCCTGCTTCAATTAAAGATTTAATAGATGGTGGATATATTGAATTAATTATTAAAAATTAAGGTGGTGATATAAGTGTTCAGATTAGATACTAAAGACTTGGAGGCTCATATTTTAAAAGAAATAAAACCGATTCAAGAATTAATAAATTTAAAAGAACTTCATTTTACTAAAAATAGCTCAGGTAGTGAAGAAGGGACTTATATTTTTTCAGATCAACAGGGATACCATTTTGTTTATAGTGAAAGAGGCAATGAAACGAAACATAAAGTAACTGATAATTTATTTGAGATTACTTTTTGGACTATAAATTCTTTAGTTGGTTCTATTGCTTTTGAGCTAATGAAAAAAAATATTAAAAAAGGTGAAAATCAAAGAAAATATATTTTTGAACAACGCTTAATACTTCTTGAAAGAATTGGTACTAATTATAAAAAAGCAGGTGAAATAGAAATCGATGAGATTTTAAAAGAAAATCCTTTATAATTTATTATTGTAGCTTTTAATTTAATATATATTTTATCTCATATGGATAAATGGGATTTTCTGCAAGTGTGACCCCAGTTAATACCCCAATGCCAAGAATCCTACCCCGGTGAAAAAGTCCTCTCAGCCCACATTGCGGGCTGATGTTAGCCGAGTCGGGGAAGTTTTTGACCCCGGCTCTTTAACCTGCATCTTTTTCAACCCCATGGCTTACCCCTGTTTTAGCGTAAGAAATGAGCGGAAATTTTCCGATACCATTAGTTGCAGATGTGCGACCTAAAGCATTGCGAAAATTGGCATATATGCGACATTTCCCTGATAAAGCAACAGGAAGAAGAACAGCCAGTAGCATCAATCCAAACATTTATCAGATAAAATGAAAAACACGATTCTTTTTAAATATGCCAACAAAGCTTAGTAATGCCTGAATGGCATAGATGTCCCGCCATCAGTTTCAAAGGTCACACAGGGGCAATATTTTGCGACACAGGGCAAAGTGAAAGTGGTATATTGAATTTGATTCACCAGAAACTTAACCAGACCCGTCTACCCCATGGTTCATGGTGAACCATGAATTTACAGGAACCTGTTTCTATGGTAAAATGGTGCTGCCGGGGGTTACAGGGGGTAAAAATACTCTTTCTGTAGCTCCCTTTTCTGTTCTTTTTTTCTGTCCTTCTATTATCTGGCTCAAAATGGTGAGGTCTATCTGAACCCAATACTCCCTATGATGAGCTGGTGGTCTACAATGAAAGGCCTATCAAACTGCCCTGATGATGATGGGTATGGAGAAATTCTCAAACAGTATTAAAATAAGCCCGAATGGATTAAAGGTAATGGAAGCCTCAACCTCGGAAGGGGTAATTGTAACTAATCTAATCTATGATGCTAATGCTGTGACTATATCCTATGGCCAGGCTACCCAAGGAATGGCTCTGATGGCTGCTGCTAACGGTGGGAATGATGGTGGTAATGGTAGCGGTAGCCAGGAGGATGGGAGAGTGAAGCTACTAAGGAAGAAATTGAGGGTTCGGGGCAGCTAGATTCAAATATATACAAACCGGTAAATTATGAGGGAATTGTTCCTCATTGCGAGTATATATTAAGTGGCTTCAACATACTTTCGGATATTGAATAGAAAAGAGGGGTTATTATCAATAATATAAATATTCTATCAAAAGAAGAAGTTTTAAAAGAAGGAATAGAATTTACGGGAGATGTTTGTTATTCCGGAGAGTATGGTCAACAGATATATAATTTTCCTATGGAAGAAGGAGGGAATCCAATAACTGGGTTAGTTTTTGAGAGATATATTAATGGTAATATAAATTATTATAGCTACTATAAAAATGGTATTCAAGATGGTGAGTGTGTTAACTTTTATGAGACAGGGGAGCCAAAAAGATACTGTATTATGCGAAGAGGACAAATTTTGGGAAAAAATATTGTATGGTATAAAAATGGTAATATTAAATTAATAGAATATAGCAAGTATGGGATAGTATGTTCTTATGAAAAATTTGATGAACAAGGAAATATGATTGATAGAAAAATAGAACCTAATAATGTCGAAAAGACTTTATTGGAAAAATATAAGAAATTATATGAAAGGTCAGAATAGAAATGATAGCGATGTATAAAGAAATACAAGATGAAAGTGAAGCAATTGGAATCAAAAAAAATTGAATAAATTTATTATGTTAAATAGTCGTCTAGATTATAAAGAATTACAAAAAAGTAGAGGGTTGATATAGCATATTGGAAAGAACCAATTAAAGAGTATGCTGTATGTTGTATTGTAGTAATTAATTATAACACAAATGAGGTTTTAGAGAAAGTACATGTAGTGGGACAAATTAACTTTCCATATATTTCAGGATGCCTTGCATTTAGAGAACTGCCATTAATTTTTAGAGTCAGTTAAAAAGTTACAACATGCGCCAGATGTATATTTTTTTGATGGCAATGGATATTTACATCCTAGACATATGGGGGTTGCTACACATGCATCAATATATCTAAAAAAACCAACAATAGGTGTTGCTAAAAGTTATTATAAAATAGATAATAATGAATTTACAATGCCTGAAAACTATAATGAGGCATATACGGATATCATAGTGCATGGTGAAGTATATGGCCGTGCATTGAGAACTTGTAAAGATGTAAAACCTATTTTTATTTCCATAGGCAATTATATTGATTTAGATGCTACAACAGAAATAGTAAAAAAGCTAGTTGTAAAAGGTAGTTATATTCCTATTCCTACTAGGTTTGCAGATATTGAAACACATAAATGGCGAACATTTTATAAACAAATGAGCCTGTCAATAGAGACAGCAGTGTAAATGAATCAATTTTTTTCTTACAAATATAAACTCAAGGACGGAACAATAGAAACGTGAACAGGATACGTAAGGTTTATGAGCATTCGAGAAAAGGCGAAGTCAAGTTTAAATTTGTTGGTACTAATAATCTAGGACAGATAACCACTTACCATGTTGAAAGCGGAAAAGATTTTTGGAAAATGTTAAATGGGAACAAAGAGAAGGTTATTAACCCAATTCCTTAAATAAAGAGGTGATTATGTGGAATATAATGCAATTGTTAAGGGATTCAATGAGCATGTTGAGGAAGAGGTGATAGTGGAAATCGGGGGGGTTGAAATAACTGGTTTCATGCCCTTTGGAATCTCCTTTCAGCCAGAAGAAAAACAAGAATACTTAGTATCATTGGGGTTTGTCGTGCTTGATGATATTGAAATGCAAAAAATAGAACAATTAGACATGGGGTTCTACCGTATTGATAACAGCTTTGCTTATTTTATCAGGGGTTACTTTGATTTTGACAAACGTACTATCAATGCAGGGCTTATAGTTGAACTCGAGGAAGAAATGGTTGACGGTCTTGCATATTTTGACGGATGCTATGTCCAAATTAGAGTTGACAGAATAAATATTGATTTTCTAAACGAGTAAATCATGCTTCTCATGTTATCTTGGTGGGGACTACCCAGTACCAAGTGAATTGCTTTAATTCATCATTACCAACATAACCTTTGTTCCACCAGTAATTCCTGTTTAACATAATGGATCTCTTCGTTAACTATAAACAGAGGTTGAACAATTATCAGGTGATGCTGACATATTCTACTAATCCACTGTTAAAGTACAACAGCTTTGACTGTGTCCCTTCTATGGCGATGTATGCTGATGCTCTGATGATTGAATCTAAAAGGTAAAAACTGCACCCATCAGGAGGCTTGCAGGGCCATATTACCTAATAATCTTGCATTAATGAAACAATACAGGAGAGTCCAAGGTAGTGAAGGTACTGCTCCAAATCAGTCAAGCCAGCCACTAGTTAAAATTAAAGAAAATGGAATACCTATTTTAGATTATAGTAAAGGAGCATCTAATTCATGAGCGATAATAAATTAAGCATTATATCAGAGAAGTTTGAAAATGAAAAAACAGGAGAAAAAGTCGAAGGTATTACAATTATAATTGATGGAAAATTAAAAGATATGCTTGATATTATAATTGAAAAAGAGGGCATTTATAGTGACTATAAAGAAGTTATGCGTGATGTACTTTTTTCTGGTATAAATAATTATGTAAAGAAGTATAAAAGTGGAAATAATTCTCCGCCTATCAGGTAACAATACCTTAGAAGAGAATTATAATGAACCTTTGGAGATTTGGAAAATTAAATCCATCAGGTTTATGGGTTTCCTGTTTTCCTGATTAACTGGTACAAATTTTACTGGAGTCGTTCATAACCCCGTAACTCTTTCGCATAAATGGGCATTCCCTGTAAGTGCGACTCCGGTTACGACCCCAATGGCAAGAATCCGACCCCGATGAAAAAGTCCTTACAGTCTGCTTTGCGGCCTCTTGATGTAACCCGAGCCGGGGGAGGTCTTTGATCCCGGCTCTTTAACCTGCATCATTTTCTACCCCATGGTTCATGGTGAACCATGAATTTACAGGAAACTGTTTCTATGGTAAAATGGTGCTGCCGGGGGTTACAGAGGATAAAAATACTCTTTCTGTAACTCCCTTTTCTGTTCTTTTTTTCTGTCCTTCTATTATCTGGTTCAAAATGGTGAGGTCTATCTGGACCCAATACTCCCTATGATGAGCTGGTGGCCTACAATGAAAGACCTATCAAACTGCCCTTATGATGATGGGCATGGAGAAATTCACAAACAGTATTAAAATAAGCCCGAACGGATTAAAGGTAATCGAGGCTGTAACCCCGGAAGGGGTAATTGTAACTAATCTAATCTATGATGCTAATGCTGTGACTTATCCTATGGCCAGGCTACCCAAGGATTGGCTCTAATGGCTGCTGCTAACGGTGGGAATGATGGTGGTAATGGTAGAGGTAGCTAGGAGGATGGGGAGAGTGAAGCTACTAAGGAAGAAATTGAGAGCGCGGCATCTGAAGTTAAGATTTTAGGAAAAGGATCAACTGGCCGTACAACGGAAAATAACCTAACGGAGCAGCTTGCCATGAAAGAAGTTAAATCTAATCCTTTAGAGGGGGCAAAGGAATTAACTTCTGTGAAAATGTCTGATCCGAGATGGCCTGCAAACGATGGTTGGGTCAAGATGAGTAAAAACGTTAATGGTGTAGAAGTCCACTATGTATATAACACTAAGGCAGGCACATTTGTTAATTTCAAATTCAAGTAAAAAAAGCGAGGTAAAATAATGAACGAAGATAATATAATATTTGATTCGAATGGCAAAAAGTTAGCTATAGAACACTTATATACAGTTGAGAATTACTTTACATTTAATATCAAGGTGGAATCAGGAGAATTTACAGGAGCATCGCATTTTTGCATTTCAAAAGAAAATATATTGGTAATTGTCGAAGCATTATCAAAGATGCATGAGACACTTTCTGGATGCTCTAAAATAAGTGATAGTGATTCAGATGCATATATCAACCTTGAGATGGATAAATCAGGACACATATCCATGGCAGGACAAATTGGTGGAAGCCATGAAGAGCATAACATGAAGTTTAAATATACTACAGACCAAACCATCCTATCTGGGTTGATACAAAAGCTCAAGTCGAATCTGTAGATTTGACATAACTACGCTATTTAAAAATAAAGGTACACCTTTACAGACACCCTATGAATCTGCCTTTAACCTGCTGTTCTACAGAATTTTGGCAATGCATTGTTGAAAATTTGAAGTTTTCTTCAAAGAAGAAAGATTTAGATTTAATAAAGCTCATTAAAGAAATAAATATTGGAACTAATGAAAGACCTATTTTAATAAATAGGGATAATGCAATTGAATATCTTAAAAGTAAATGTATAATGTATAATATTTAACCTAATCCAAAACGTCTCTATCCTGACTGCCATTAGCGTTGCAAAAGACGGATGCCGTGAAATCATCGGTGCTGCCGAAAGATATGAAAGAGGATAAACAGAGCTTTCCTTCTTTGTAAGTCTAAAAGAACGAGGGCTATGTGGCGTACGATTAATTATTGGTGATCGTAACCTGGGCATGTTTGAAAAATGTTATAATGTGATTGAGGGATATTCTGTTGCAAATATTTGCTCGTTAATTGATGCGTTAGACCTAGAGCACTCTGATTACAGCGAGTTCGAGCCTGATGAAAATGAAAAAGTGCTTTCTGTTAGGAAGTACGCACTAAAACAAAATGCAATCAAAGAGCTACAAATATTTAGAGTAGAGAAAAGTCAAATGGCTATCTTTGTATCTGAAAAAGTAAAGGAGGAAATAGAGAAAAATAATATTACTGGTTGTGACTTTCTTGAAGTAAGAGTTTGTTTAAAATTCCACTAAACATTACCCCATCACCCATCAGTCAGCGTCATCTGCAATTTGATTTTTTCTTTCATTTGGTTTAAAAATTTTTCCGGCCCCAAAACCTGAACTACAGGGCCAAAGCTCAAGACCCTAATTAAAAGTTCCATTTCATCCTGAATATCGTAATAAATCCTGCATAGATAAGTATCTGTTTCCTCTTCATATTCCGTTTCCTTTTCCATTGAAGCGAATTGAAGCATGCACCGCTCCAGGGCATTGCGCCCTTTATAAATTCTTAGAACCAGAGGACTGAGGGCCCTTTTCTTTCTATGGTACCAATTGGGGTTGTAAGGGATATTTGTAGGGTAAAGCGCCTCAATTCGAGCCACATTTAATATGACAGGCTCATATTGACCTTTTTTCACTTGGAGGCCAAGCATTCGGAATTTATCATCCTTTGAAGAATAGTTTAACTGCTGGGGTAAATAATGATGACAGCTTCGATTACCTTTGCCGCTGTTATATTTCAGCTTAAGTATAGATTGGCTTCTGATTCCATCTACAAGCCCACGGAAAATATGAATATAGCAGGGATCATCATAGGGATCTCCATCAGTGGCCTGGTCAAAGATATAAATATCCTTTGAGGTAAAAAGAGGAGGTACATCAGCCAGAGCCTTCGTTAACAGAGTGATTTCATTCTGATCTAAAAACAGCTTAACCCTTTTATCCTCAAGTAACGCCTTAAGCCAAGCCTGTTGTAGACGTGTCATAGGAAGTAAAAAGCTGTTGGAACCCAATTTAGAGAAAAAGTAATCCTCCTGCTTCTCAAAGAAATGCCATTCCTTTTCTAAAAGGGGCATCATAAAAAAGCCACTGTCAGAAAAAGCAGTTTCGTTAATAATAGCTGATATTTCTTGATAGGTCATAAAGGCTTTTTTTCCAGCCTCTTCTAAAACTCTTCTCATGGCTTTAAAATAACAGCTGTATATTTCAGAAAACAACTCCATCTTATTCACTTCCCCAATACATTTGATATAAAGAGGTCATATCCTGGTTAAATCGATCAATTACCTCTTGATTGTTAGATTCCAGTTTTAGTATTCGGCCCGTAAAGGTTTTGATCCAGGGGGTCATTTCCGTTGCATCAAAGCATTTCTTTGTATATAAAAAGGTGTTGGGGCCTATCCTTTCAAGACTGCCGCCCCTGCCCTCTCGATTGATTCGATCAATTACGTAGGTCTCCTTCCTTTCATCAATCCACAACTTCATAATCAGCTGATCACATCGATTCCTACCTCCGAAACTGACACCCCATATTTGGTCAAGGTTGTTATCAAGCTTTTTCTTCATATCCTTTGCCTCGGAATAGACCTCAAGCAATTGAACTGATTTGATATAATCTAACCTGAAGCAGGAAAAACGCCCGCGCTTAACCATATACAAACAGACATACCTTCTTCCCGTTGCTGCACTAATAAATATTTTTAAGGGAATCCCCTCATGGGTAGTTAAGCGTTCCACTTTTTCACTAAAGTTTTGAAAACAGATTTTCCTATTTTCATGCATCGCTTTTAAAATTTCAAACAGCATTCCATCTTCTAGGGTGTGGACAATGTAGTGATGTTGAAATGTGAAAAGCTCATTGCCATCCACTTCATTATCCAGAATAAAGCTGCCTCATGGAAAAACTTCACTCCAACCCCTAATAGAGACATATCCGCTACCAGGTCTTTAAAATAAAGCGGAGACAGACTGTAAAAAACAATTTTTCCCCTCTGCCCCCTTAAAAGTAGTCCTGCCCTGTGGTATTCTACACATTTATTGCGAACAGTCTGGGCATCAAAGGTTACACCACTCTTCTTACTGATTGATTCAGTCAATTCATTGACAGAAAAGGAGCCCTTACCTTGAAAAGCATCCAGCAGATAAAAATGGAGTATTATATCGTTATTAGTAAAGCTTTTTGACTTCCAAGCAGCATAAAGGGGGTTCGTTTTAATTTGAGATGAATCAAGGGAGATAACAGTATTTTTTCCATTGCGGTTATATCCCCACCTCATATAATCACCTAAATAGCTCTCAATTCTACGTTTTTCATTGTCATAACTTCTCGATGATTTTCTTTTAAACTGGGAGCGAGACTTGAAACCATAGATGTAAAAATCCCTCATATAGTCCCTTATTTTATCAAAATTTCTTATCAGTTCACTAAATCCTGCCATAATTAAGCCCTCCCATTATTTTCATTTTAATCTAGTTTAATTATGTTCGCAAACTTTTTTAAATGATTCAATCATTCGACCTATGCTATTCTAAATGCAAGCAAATACATAGGCACAAAAGGAGAGGATTATATGTTTGTCATTTCTAATGAAAAAACAAAAGTACCTATTAAAATATGGCTGCCCGATGAAAGTAATTTAGAAGAAGGATGCCTTGAACAGGCATATAACCTGGCCAATTTGCCATTTTTACATAAATGGGTAATACTAATGCCCGATACCCATACGGGAAAAGGCATGCCTATTGGCGGCGTGATTGCAACTGAGAATGTGATTATTCCCAATGCTGTAGGGGTAGACATTGGCTGTGGCATGGGATTTATCGGTACCGATCTTTTGGTAGATGACATTAAGGATATACATACTGGAAACGGAGGTCTGATTCAGGCCATGATAGGAGATATTCTTAGAAACGTTCCAGTGGGTTTCAACCATCACAAAAAAGCACAGTTATGTAGAACCCTGGATCAAGCCAAGCAGGAATTAGACAAATATCAGGTCAATCCTGGGCTGATAGAGCATATTGAAAGAGGTTATTTTCAAGTAGGGACCTTGGGCGGAGGAAATCATTTTATTGAGCTTCAGGTGGATGATGAGGGGTTTCTCGGCATCATGGTCCATACGGGGAGCCGTAACCTTGGAAAGCAAATTTGCGAATACTTTCATAACAGAGCAAGGGAATTAAATAAAAAGTGGTATTCCATGGTGCCAGATCACCATCAGCTTGCCTTTTTGCCCGTTGATACAGAGGATGGCAAGCAATATATTCATTGGATGGAGCTGGCCTTAGATTTTGCTATGGAAAATCGAGCCCATATTATGGATACTGTCAAAGGGATTCTTGAGAAATATATTAAAAAATTTACTAAAATAAATTTTTCTTACACCCAAGAGATTAACTGTCATCATAACTATGCCTCCCTGGAACATCATTATGAAAAGAATGTATGGGTACATCGAAAGGGAGCCACCAGGGCAAGGCAGGGAGAGCCGGCAGTTATCCCCGGTGCCATGGGCTCCTATAGCTACGTAGTAGAAGGCCTGGGAAATGAAATGAGCTTTCATACGTCTTCCCATGGAGCCGGTAGACAATTTTCCCGCACTGCCGCTATGAAGGAGTTTACTGTGGAACAGGTGATGGTTGACTTAAAAAGCCAAGGTGTTATTTTAGGAAAGCACAGTAAAAAGGATGTACCTGAAGAAAGCCGTTTTGCCTATAAGGACATTGATGAGGTAATGGAAAACCAAAGAGATTTGGTGAAACCTTTAAAGCGGCTTAAAACAATTGGCGTTGTTAAAGGATAATTCATAAAATATAGATTTCTTAATCCTGATGCGTAGGGTTCAAAGGCCCTTGCGGCATGGAGGCGTTACCTGTCATGTACCGGATTAAGAAAAAGCAGTATATCTGCATATACGGAGGTTCGATTCCTCCCTCAGTCGTGAGTAGCCAAGGGGTAAGGCGTGCAGCTCAGTTGGTAGAGCAACTAGATTGCTCCGCCGAGGAAATGGTAAGGCCATTTAGGCTGTGGTTCGAATCCACCCAATCATTCACAGGAGAATGGAAAGAAAAGCCCTGCCTGATGGCGATAGCAGCCAAAGGGCGGTGCCTGAAGTTACCAGTAATAGGGAGGATACCGCCTTGACTGAACCTGTTCCATGATTACTAAAGGGTAATAGCCGATCAGGTTACAACATTGCTTAATTCCTGTTGCGTAATAAAGGTTGCGGGCTTTTTCAAAGCCATTCAAAATGGAAAAGGAGCTGATTTGTTTGAAGGTAATAATTAAGGACAATGAGCGAGGTTTTTTATTTAAAAATGGTATATTTGTCAGAATGTTAACACCAGGAAAACATCATATCTGGAAGCTGCTTGGTGAAAGTTTACAGGTATTAAAGGCTGATGGTTTAATCAAGCTGGCAGATTTGGATAACTCTATTTTTCTTCGAGATAAAGACTTTAAAGAAAGTACAGTACACATAGATGTACCCAATGGCTACATGGCTATTCACCTGGAGGAAGGGAAAATGGTCGGTACGTTGCCTACCGGCAGCTATTGTTTTTGGAACATTTTCAGTAAACATACCTTTCTGCTGGTAGATAAAACGAAGCCTAAAATGACAGAAATTGATGCTAAAACCCTCTCGGCCCTTTCCCCAAAGGAATACATAAGGATTGAAGTGCCCAATGGCTACGAAGGACTTTTATACTTTGACAGCGTCTTTCAGAAAAAACTGGACTGTGGTACCTATTTCTTTTGGAATGGTAGTGTCAGGGTAAACTGGGAGCTGGTAGACTTACGTACTCAGCAGCTTGATATTGTTGGTCAGGAAATCTTGACGGCCGATCGAGTCAGCCTTCGCATTAACTTTGTCTGTACCTATAAAATAACCGACTCAATCAAGATAATAACAGAAATTAATGACTACAGAACCCAGATTTATGGACTGACACAGCTAATCCTTCGGGAATATGTGGGGAAGTATCGCTTTGATGAACTTTTAGAGCAAAAAGAAAATATCTCCAGTTTTGTTCTGGAAAAGCTGAAGGCCCAAGAAACGAATTTATATGTATCCTTTTTAAGCAGTGGTCTGAAGGATATTATTCTGCCCGGGGAAATTCGAGAGATTATGAATACGGTTTTGGTGGCTGAGAAAAAGGCCCAGGCCAATGTCATTACCAGGCGTGAGGAAGTGGCCTCCACACGAAGCCTATTAAATACGGCCAAGCTGATGGAAGAAAACACCACCCTTTATAAACTAAAGGAGTTGGAATATCTGGAAAGGATTTGCGATAAGGTAGGGAACATCTCTGTAGGTGGCGGAAATATACTCAATCAGCTTAAAGAGCTGTTGATGGGCCGGTGAAATCTGATATGTTAAACTAACTTAGACAAAAAGGCCTTCTACAAAGGAATTTAGTATTGTAGAAGGCTTTTAGATATTTACTTTCTATAACTTTTATAGTCAAATAGCAAAAGTGCTGGTCCTTTTATAGTCAATGGCCAATTTATTAAAAATATAGTAAAATCAAATTGATTAAAGGCAAATTATTAATAAGAAGCTGCAAGTTTTAATTATAGTAGGCTGATTGTAAATTGATTCAAGTAAGGAAGAAGGGGGAGACAGAGATGGAGGCAAGGATTAAGGCAATGATCGATTCAGAGGACCCTAAAAACCCCTATACCGACGAGGAGATTGCCAAGCAGTTGGGGATATTTAGGGAGATAGTTACAGAATTCAGAAAAAATCATGAAATTCCCAGCTCCAGAGAAAGAAGAAGGGGGCTTTTACTGAGGGAAGCAGAAGAAATACTTTATATCCACCCAAATATATCGGATCGGAACTTTACAAAAATCTTAAATGAAAGGGGCTACCGTATCGCACGGTATGCCGCGGCTAAAATAAAGGCCGAAGCCTTGGAAGCCTTGCAGCAGGGAAATAAGGTAAATGCTCCGAAGGCACCAAAAACAGCAGTAGAAAAAGTAATAGATGAAGAAGACCCCTTTAGGGCCTTAATAGGATATGAAAAAAGTTTGCGGCTGCAGATCAATCAAGCCAAGGCGGCTATTTTATATCCTCCGTCAGGCCTTCATACCCTATTACTAGGGCCTTCTGGGGTAGGAAAGAGCTTGATGGCGGAATTAATGCATCAATTTGCCAAGACCACCCAAAATTTTTCAAAGGATGCCCCCTTCATGATATTTAACTGCGCTGACTATGCCGATAACCCTCAGCTTTTATTATCTCAGCTATTTGGCCATAGCAAGGGGGCCTTTACGGGGGCAACAGAGAGCAAAAAAGGAATCGTAGAGCTTTGCCATGGCGGGCTATTATTTCTGGATGAAATACATCGGCTTCCTCCCGAGGGCCAGGAAATTCTGTTTTATTTACTGGATAAAGGGCAATATCGAAGGTTAGGGGAAACCGAAATTGTCAGAGAAAGCAGGGTAATGATTATTGGTGCCACCACTGAAAATCCTGAAAGCTCTTTATTACTTACCTTCAGAAGAAGAATTCCAATGGTGATTGAACTGCCTGCGATCAGCCAGCGACCCTATTCTGAGCGATATTATATGATTAAGAACTTTTTTTTACAGGAATACATACGACTTAAAAAGGATATTTTGGTGGGAGCAGATGTTATAAGGTGCTTTATGTCCTATGATTGCCCCGGCAATATTGGGCAGCTTAAAAGTGATATTCAGGTATGCTGTGCCAGAGCCTTTCTTCAGTCTACCTTAACCAATTTGAATCGTATTAAAATACGCTTTCAACATATTCCCGACCATGTGAAGGACCAAGCCCTGAGCTTTAACCAAAAGGATACTGAGCTAGACAAATATACCAGAGAAGACCTGGTGGTTTCAGCTAAGGGAGTCGAAAATCAAACGGAGGATTACAGCAATGTTGGAAGAGACAACATTTACCAATTTATAGAAGAACGGTTCAAGGAATTGAAGTCAGATGGATACAGCGATGAAGAGATTAACAAGGTAATTGGTCAGCAGGTAGAGCGGCAGCTGATTCGGTTTGCATCTATGGTGAATCTTTCCTCTACAAATCAGCAGGAGCTGATCAATATTATTGGTGAGAAAATTTTAGACATTACCCAGGAAATTTATCAGCTTACCAAAAAGCATATACCAGCTATTCAAAAAGAAATCTTATATCCCCTGGCTATTCATCTCAGCTCTTCCTATGATCGTATTTTAAATGGCAGAGAAATTGTTAATCCTAATTTAGATATGGTAAAGGGCAGCTATGAAGTGGAATTTAAAGTGGCAAAGAAAATATCCATGCTATTGAAGGACCGGCTTATGGTAGATTTTCCAGAAGAAGAGACGGGATTTATAGCCATGTACCTTAAAAACTTCCAGCAGCAGCTTAAGCCTACGGAGGGAAGGGTGGGGGTAATCGTCCTTTCCCACGGAAGGGTAGCCACCGGAATGGCCGAGGTGGTTAACCGGCTTTTAGGGGTGGATTTTGCCGTTGGCCTGGATATGGAGTTAAGCGATTCTCCTGATATGATGCTGGAAAAGGCCATTAAGCTGGTGCAACGGGTTAATCAGGGACGAGGCTGTATTTTATTGGTGGACATGGGTTCATTAACAACCTTTGGTGATATCATTACGGCCAGAACGGGAATTCCCACAAGAGTGATCGGCAGGGTCGATACCCTTATGGTACTGGAATGTGCCAGGAGGGCTCTATTGAGGGAGGATACCCTGGATCGAATTGCCGATGAAATCGACAATAAAAGAGGTGTGGTAAGGGGCAATGGCGTACAGGAAAAAAATTTGACAAGGGCAATTATTACCCTCTGCATCACAGGAGAGGGCTCGGCCCTCAAGGTAAAGGAGTACATTGAAAGCTCAATTTTAAATACAGAAAAGAATATAGAGCTGATTCCCTTAGGCTATATGAATCAGGAGGATATTTTGGTGACCCTGGATCGAATCGCCAGAAATTATCAAATCCTGGCTGTTATCGGAACCATTAACCCGGGATGGCGGGAGGTTCCCTTTATTTCAATGGAAGATTTAATTATGGGGAAGGCCGTAAAAAGATTAAAAAAAATTACCCGAAGGGAAAACCATTTTAAAAACACCCTGCCAGAGGTCATTACCTCGGAATTAATTCAGCCAGAGGCAAAACATCGCTATAAAAATGAGGTGTTGGATGCTATGGGCCAACAGCTTTTGGAAAGGGAGCTGGTGGAGGATGGATTTCTCCTTAGCTTGTACAAAAGAGAAGCCATGGGTACCACCTACTTAAAGGGTGGAATCGCCATACCCCATGGAGAAAGCCAGTACGTTACAAAACCAGCCATAGCCGTTACAAAACTGGCCAACCCCATAGACTGGGATGGTGTTAACCAAGTAGATATTATTTTTTTAATCGCCCTTAAGGATGACTCAAAGGAATATTTTGAACAGCTGTATCGTATTATTGCCAGTCAGGAAGCCCTTCAGAGGGTTCGATCAGCAAAAAGTCAGGAAGAAATCATGGCGGTACTATTTAAAAATACAATACCAGACAAGTAGTCTGGCACAATATTTGCTCAAGGATAATAGTGAGATTAAGGAGGTGAGTAGATGAATGCAGCAGCCTTTCCTAAGATCACTATTATTTTGCGTGGATACGAAAAAAGGCAGATTAGAAATGTAATAGAGATTTTGACAGAAAGTACCATTAAAGCAGTAGAAATCACCATGAATACCCCCGGGGCCCTGGAAATGATTGAAACCTTTCAAAGAGAGTTTAAAGACCAAATCTTAATTGGGGCAGGCACAGTCAATACCCTGCAGCAGGCAGAGGCGGCTATTCAGGCAGGAGCTAGATTTATTTTATCTCCCATTGTGCTGCCCAAGGCGGTAATAAATCTGTGCAAGGCCAATTCAGTAATTTCTGTATCAGGGGCCATGACTCCCACAGAAATATACCAAGGCTTGGAGGCAGGGGCAGACATTGTAAAGGTATTTCCGGCGATTAGCTGCGGTGCTAGGTTTTTTAAGGATGTGAAGGCACCCCTTGGTAACATTCCCCTCATGGCTGTGGGAGGAATCACAAAGAACAATGCAAAAGAATTTTTAAATCTTGGGGCAGATTACCTGGGAATTGGTTCGGGAATCTTCAATAGAGAGGACATAATCAATGGGAACCTGAAGGGGTTAAGGGGGTCTCTCAAAGCATTTGAAGCAGAAATAGGCTAGGAGGCAAAAATGATGGGCACAGAATTGTATTTTGAAAAGGATTTAATTTTTAGAGACTTAACCTTTAGTGAAAATCTTGAAGCCTTAAGATTTTTATCTGACAAGCTTTATCAAGGGGGGTATGTAAAGGAGTCTTATCAAGAAGCTATTGTAGAAAGGGAAATGAACTATCCCACCGGGCTTCCGTCGGTAGATATCAAAATTGCCATACCCCACTGTGATTATAAGCTGGTTAACAGGGCAGCCATTGCCATAGGCATTCTTAAGGAGCCGGTCATTTTTCGTTCAATGGATGATCCAGAACGGGAGCTGGAAGTTCATATTATTATGATGCTGGCCCTGGATCAGCCCCATGGGCATTTAAATATGCTACAAAAAATTATTAACCTTGTTAAGGATCAAGAAGTTTTAAAAGGGATTTGTAAAGCAGCAAGCAGCGAAGAAGTAATGGAAAAGCTAAAACCTTATTTGCTATAACGTAGCGGAAACTAAATTCTAGGAGGCGTAAATGATGAAAAGAGTACTAGTTGCGTGTGGAAATGGTATTGCAACCTCAACAGTAGTGGCCAGTAAAATAAAAGAAGCCTGTGAAGATAACGGTATCAATGTGTCGGTTACTCAATGTAAGCTGATGGAAGTTCCCTCTAAGGTGGCAGATTTTGATCTGCTTGTTACCACTGGGAAATTTGAAGGTTCTGAGGTTAGTATCCCGGTGGTAGGCGCCATTGCCCTTTTAACGGGCTTTGAGGAAGAGTCTGTTTTGGAAGAAATTATAGGACATTTAAAATAAATGAACAATTAATTTATTATGGGAGGGTTATAAATGTATAATGCGTTTAACATTTTACTCAATGCCGGACCAACGGTTATGCTTCCAATCATTATCTTTGCCATCGGACTTATTTTTAGAGTAAAGCCTGCAAGAGCCTTTCGATCTGGTATGACAGTGGGGATTGGCTTTGCCGGAATTCGGTTGGTTATTAACCTACTCTCCTCAAACCTCGGCCCTGCTGCCCAGGGAATGGTAGAGAATTTCGGTATTAAGCTGGATATTTTAGATGTGGGATGGGGGGCCATTGCGGCAGTAACCTGGTCGTCACCCATTATTCCAATTTTAATCTTTGGTATTCTGGCTACAAACATCGTCATGCTGATATTAAAGAAAACCAATACCCTTGATGTAGATATTTGGAATTATCACCATATGGCCATTGTAGGAATCATGACTTATTATGTCACTAAAAGTGTTCCCCTAGGCATCGCAGCCACCCTGACCATGGCCATTGTCACCTTTAAAATGTCAGACTGGACAGAGGACCTTGTCAGCGATTTCTTCGGACTTTCCGGGGTCTCCCTTCCAACGGTCTCTGCCCTTTCTTCTATGGTCATTGCAGCACCTTTGAATATGCTGCTGGATAAAATACCTGGAATAAATAAAGTGAATTTTACAGTGAAGGATGCCAAAAAATATCTGGGCTTCTTTGGTGAACCCATGATTACAGGAATGCTGCTGGGCGGTGTTATAGGAGCCCTGGCAAAATATGATATTACTAAGATTTTGAATGTGGCAGTTAATATGGCGGCGGTAATGGTACTAATCCCCAAAATGACCTCCCTTTTTATGGAGGGCTTGATGCCTATATCAGAAGCTGCAAAGAAATTTACCAAGGATAAGTTTAAGGGAAGAAAGTTTCTGATCGGTTTAGATGCAGCCGTTGTGGTGGGGAACCCCGATGTGATTACCACATCCCTGATTGTGATTCCCCTCACCATAGCGTTGGCTGTTATTCTTCCGGGAAATCGCGTGCTCCCCTTTGCTGACCTGGCGGTGGTGCCCTTCCGGGTGGCTATGGTGGTGGCTCTAACCCAAGGAAACCTTCTAAAAAATATTATAATTGGCTTGGTTTGTACAGGTGCTATTCTTTTGGCAGGAACCAATACAGCACCGGTATTGACTGATTTGGCCAAGGCATCGGGAATTGATTTATCTATGGCAGCAGGAGCAATGATTTCATCCTTTGCAGCCACCAGCTTAACCTTAAGCTTCATCGTGTATAAAGTATTTACAGGTAATTTAATTATCACCGTACCGGTCTTTTTCCTTGCCTTTATAGGGGTATGGGTATATATCGAGGGCAAGAGGAAGAAAAAGCAGGCAGCAGTAATTTCAGCAGAATAGGGGGAGGATAGAAATGAAGATTACAGGAATAAAGGTATATAAAATCAAGCCTAGGTGGATTTTTATTAAAATTAGTACAGATGAAGGTATAGACGGATGGGGCGAGATGATCTCAGGAACCAAGACAGAAACCGTTGTGGCCGGGGCCTACGAAATGGGCAATACCTTGATTGGAAGAAATCCCTTTGAGATAGAGCGCTTATGGCAGGAGCTGTATCGTTCCTTCTTTAGGGGCGGCCCCATTCACATGACAGTCCTTTCAGGAATTGAAATGGCCCTATGGGATATTAAGGGGAAATTCTACAATATACCTGTTTACGAATTTTTAGGAGGGGCTGCCCGGGATCGAATCATGGTCTATTCATGGATTGGCGGAGACCGACCCGCTGAGGTGGTAAAGGAGGCCTTAGACAGAAAAAACAGAGGCTTTCAGGCAATTAAAATGAATGCCACAGAGGAGCTGCATTATATCGATTCCTTTAAAAAAATACAGGCCGTTGTTGAGCGAGTAGCATCTATTAGAGAGGCTGTAGGCTATGATTTAAATATAGGGGTAGATTTCCATGGAAGGGTACATAAGGCCATGGCCAAGGTATTGGCCAAGGAGCTGGAGCCCTATAAGCTAATGTTCCTGGAAGAGGTGGTGCTACCAGAAAATGAAGAAGCCTTCCGGGAGGTGGCCAAGTATACATCCACTCCTCTAGCAACAGGAGAAAGGCTCTATACTCGATGGGAATTTAAAAATATTTTAAAGGATGGCGTAATCGATATCATTCAGCCTGATCTGGCCTTGACAGGAGGAATATTAGAAGGGCGAAAAATAGCCGCCATGGCTGAGGCCTTCGATGTGGCAGTGGCCCCCCATGCTCCCTACGGACCTATTGCCTTGGCAGCAACCCTGCAGATGGATGTATGTACTCCCAATGTATTTATTCAGGAGCAAAGCCTGGGCATACACTACAACAAGGGCTTTGATCTTTTAGACTTCATCAAGAATAAAGAGATTTTTCAATACAAGGATGGTTATGTCAAGATTCCTACAAAGCCAGGCCTGGGCATTGACATCGATGAAGAATTTGTAGAAAAGATAGCGTTAGAGGGCCTGGTGTGGACCAACCCCAAATGGAAGAACTATGATGGTACCATTGCAGAATGGTAATGGGCATGGCAGTTGATAAATAACAAAATGAGCTTCGGGGATCTAGCCAATAAAGTTAAACTTCAATGGTTTATAAGGAAAACCATCAAAGAACAAGGCAATTCTCTGTATAAGAGATAATGAAATAAATATTTGATAGAATTGAGTTTCCCTTTCCCCTTCTGATATAATAGGAATTGTAAAAATCTAGATCATCAGGGGGATACCAATGAGAATTATCGATATAAACAAGTGGAACAGAAAGCAGCATTTTGAATATTTCAGCCAGCTAGATTACCCGCATTTCAATGTTTGTACCAATGTAGACATAAGCAGGTTTCTTCAATATATAAAAACCGAAAAAAGGCCTTTTTTCATCTCATTGCTCTATGTTGCCACAAAGGCCGCCAATTCTGTAGAGGTGCTGCGCTATAGAATTAAAGAAAAAACGGTAATTGAGCATGAACGGGTTCATCCGGCCTTTACTATGATGACTGACCATGGTGTCTTTAGCTTTTGTTCCTCAAGATATACTGAGGCATTTGCGGTATTTAAAGAAAATACTGCAAATGCCATAGAAGCAGCGAAGGGATATATTAATATTGAAGACCGACCCTTGGAAGATGATGTACTTTATATCACCAGCTTGCCATGGGTGTCCTTTACCAGTGTTACTCACCCCATTCATATGAAGCCAACCGATAGCGTACCTCGAATTACCTGGGGAAAATATTTTGAAGAAAACGGAATAATCAAGCTTCCCTTTTCCCTTCAGGCCCATCATGCTCTGGCAGATGGTGCCCATGTAGGACAGTATTTTGAAACATTACAGTGTTTGTTAAATGAACCAGAAAAGTATTTATACTAATAGATATTGCTCCTCTCTTTTAAAGTCTGATACTAAAAGAGAGGGGCTTTTTTATAGTTAAGAAATCTCATTAATTTAAATAAATCAAATAAAAACAAAAAAATTTCAAATAATATGTTTAAGGTTCAAATGCAAAGGTATATATAAAACAGATATAAATTGTAATGATTGCAAATTTAAATCAATTACAAATTTGAATCAATTACAAAAATTATTGTCATAGGAGCTGATGGCATGAGGGTTTCAATCGAAAATATAAGTGAATATTTACAAAAGAATCATATCAAGCCATCCTATGCTCGAATTAAAATACTGGAATACTTGGTTGAAAAGGATTCCCACCCAACGGCAGAGGAAATATACCGGGCCTTGGTGAAGGAAATTCCAACTCTATCAAAAACCACAGTATATAACACCCTTAAGCTTTTTATTGAGGCCAATGTTGCAAGAGTCATAACAATTGAAGAAAATGAGGCCAGGTATGATGCCGATATTGGCAGCCACGGGCATTTTAAGTGCAATGAGTGTGGAAAAATCTATGACTTTAAGGTCTCAATGATCTCAGAGGAGATTGAAGCTTTAAGGGATTTTAAAATCAGTGAAAAAAGTGTTTATTATAAAGGCATTTGTCATGAATGCCTGTCAAATAAAAATCAAAAAAATTAAGGAGGAATTACAATTATGAACGTACAAATTGGATTAGAGGCAAAGGGAAGAGAAGAAGTATCAAAGGTATTAAATCAGTATTTAGCTAACCTGCATGTACTATACACCAAGCTGCACAATTACCATTGGAATGTAGAGGGCAAGAGTTTCTTCCAACTACATTCAAAGCTAGAGGAGCTGTATGATCATACAGCCGAGGAATTAGATGCTGTTGCAGAAAGAATCTTAACCCTTGGCTTTAGACCAGCGGCAACCATGAAGGACTATTTAGAATTGGCCACCCTTAAAGAAGCTCAAAGTGAAGCCATCGCAGGGGAGGCGGTTATAAGTGCCCTGAAAGAGGATTTCCAACAATTAATTGGTGAATTAAGAGGCGCTTTAAATGTAGCCGATGAACACAACGATCAAGTGTCTGTTGACCTATTTGTAGGTGCTTTGGAAAATCTTGAAAAGACACTTTGGATGTTTAGAGCCTATTTAAGCTAATTAGATAAAAACCCTCATATAAAGCACCAGACCCTAGGGTAATTGCCCCGGGGCCTGGTCTTTTTTTTGTGCCGAACCCGCTATTCTAAACTTTTTCGGAGTCATACCGGTAAACTTCTTAAACTGGGTTGTAAAATAGTTTTGACTGTTAAAGCCCAGTAAAATAGCAATGTCTAATATAGATTTATCAGAATGAGTAAGTAAAAACTTACTTTTTTCAATTCGGGCGTGGGCCAAATAATTTGAAAAGGAAAGCCGGGTTTCCTTTTTAAATTGCGTACAAAAATAGCAGCGACTCAGGTTGACATGTTCTGCAACCCGTTCAAGGGTCAGGTCTTCCCCCAGATTATTATGTATATAATTGATGGCTTTAATGATGTGGGCATCGCTGGCCCGGGTTAATCTTGAGGTCACCTGTGTACAATAGCCCCTTATTAATATTCTACCTAAATTCATAAGGGTCGCCATGGTACCAGCATTTTCTATGAGCTTAACAAAGGATTGGTTTTTTGCCTTTGCAGTGTAGGGCGGTACACCCTTCTTAATAACATTATGACATAGTAGAGCCGACAGTGAAATCAAATGGTTTTTTTGAGAACGAAAAGCACACCTTTCATCCAGTGCATATAAATGCCTGTTATCAAATAACTCATCAAATAGCCCCAGGGCCTCCTTTACCTCACCGTTTACGACCTTATCAATCAAGGAGAGTTCAAGCTCATAATGCTCATAAATCTCATTGATATTTGGCTTGGGGAAACAAATATCCGTAATCATGATCAACACTCCAATAATGATAATTATTCTTATATAATAATATCATACGCTATTTTCTAAAAAAAAGAAACTGAAAAATAAATTATAAAAAATCAAAATATATTAAAAAAGTTTGTAGAATGAATAGGATAAGATGTATGGGTGAAGTATTTGATAGAAATTATCATTTAAGGAGATGTTTCAAATGAAAAAAGCCATAGTGTTTTCTTCTGCCACGGGCAATACCAAAAAGATTGCCTACGAAATATTAAAGGCCATGCCCGATACAACTAAAATATATGATTTGAAGGAAGTAAGTCAAGAAATAGATGCAGATTTTTTAGTTTTGGGCTACTGGGTAGACCGGGCCAAGCCTAATAAAGAAATGCTGGCCTTTATGGAAGGATTAAAAAATAAACATGTAGCCACCTTTGGCACTCTGGGTGCCTACCCGGATTCAGAGCATGCCCAGGCCACCCTGAAAAATGTTACTGAAATCCTTGAGAAGGATAATATCCTGTTGGGAGATTTTCTCTGCCAGGGAAAAATTAATCCTAAAATAACAGAAATGTTTAAAAAAGCCGGTGCCAGCGGGCCCCACCAAATGACGGAGGAAAGATTAAAAAGGCATCAGGAGGCAGCAAAGCATCCCAATGAAGAAGATTTTGAGGCAGCCAGAAATTTCATCAGGGAAATATTAAGCCAGCTTTCTGAGGTGAAGCAGTCATGAAGAAAATAGCCATATACGGTAAAGGGGGAATAGGAAAATCCACCACCGTTTCAAATCTGTCGGCCGCCCTAAGTCATTTAGGCTACAGGGTGATGCAAATAGGCTGCGACCCCAAGGCTGATTCAACGAAGAATTTGATGCGGGGTGCCTTTATTCCCACTGTATTAGATGTTTTAAAGGAAAAAAATGATGATGTTGATCTAAAGGATATGGTATTTGCAGGCTACAATGGTGTATTGTGTGTAGAGGCCGGAGGCCCTACCCCCGGGATTGGCTGTGCAGGCCGGGGGATTATTACCGCCTTTGAAAAGCTGGAGGAACTGAATGCCTTTGAAACCTACCAACCAGACATTGTCATTTATGATGTTTTAGGAGACGTGGTTTGCGGCGGCTTTGCCATGCCCATCAGGAACCAGTATGCCAAGGAAGTCTATATTGTTACCTCGGGTGAAATGATGTCGATGTATGCAGCATCCAATATTTCCAACGCAGTCAGGCAGTTTAAGGCCCGGGGCTACGCAAGGCTTGAGGGATTAATTTTGAATGCAAAAAATGTTGAGAACGAACAGGAGCTGGTAGAAAAGCTATGTCAGGAAATTGACACCAGCATCTATCATTATATCCCTAGAAACAGCCTGGTGCAGGAGGCAGAAAATGCAGGTAAAACAGTGATAGAAGCCTTCCCTGACAGCGAAATGAGCCAAATCTATTTCCAGCTGGCTAAAAAAATAATGGAGGGATCAGAGGAATGAAAAAAATTATACTAATGGGCTTGCTGGCAGCGGTACTGATGATAGGCTGTGGCAAAACCACCAACACCGAGCCAGGAACAGCAGTACCCCAAGGGCCCCAGGCGGAGGCCCAGCAGCAGGAATTAAGGGTTATTGCAGGCACCGTTGCAGCGGCAGAGATTTTAGATTTGATTGATGTGGATGTGGTGGGGGTAGTGTCAACCGAAAAGGCATTGCCCGAAAGATTTAATGGTATCACAGAAATTGGTATGCCCATGAACCCTGATTTAGAAAAGGTGGTTTCCCTAAACCCGGAGCTGTATATTACCGATGCAAGTCTGAAGGAAAGCATCGAAGCCCTTTTTGAAGGACAGAATATCGAAACCATGTTTCTTTCCAACAACTCCTATCAGAACATTTTAGAAAATATTGAAAGCCTAGGTCAGTATTTTGGTAAGGAAGAAAAGGCTAAGGCAGTATTGGATGAAATGAAGGAAAGGGAGCAGCAGGTATTAAATTCAATTGAGGGGAAAGAGGCCCCAAGGGTACTGGTGATCTTTGGTACCCCTGAAAGCTTTATGCTGGCGACAAAGCACTCCTATGCGGGGGGGCTGGTAGAAATGCTGGGCGGCATCAATGTAACCGATTCATTAGGAGAGGCCAGACCCATGCCCTATCTGCCCTTTAGCCTTGAAACCATTGCAGACCTAAACCCTGATATGATATTAAGGTTAACCCATGCTGCTCCTGAGGTCAGCAGGGCTGCCTTTGAAAAGGAATTTGAAAAGGGCTTCTGGGTGAACCTGGAGGCGGTTAAAAATCATCGTGTTTACGATTTAGATCCGGAATACTTTGGGGTAACGGCCAATATCAGAGCTATTGAGGCCCTGGAAAAAATGGCAGAAATACTATATCAGTAGGAGACTAAAGAAATGATAGAGCTGAAGAAGGGGAAAAAGCCCCTTACCATTGCCGTTTCTTTTCTGCTGCTTATACTGATTGCCTTCTTTTCAATCAGAATGGGCAGTGTAGAATACAGCTATGACCGTATATTTAGTGCTATTTTCAGCAGTGAAATGTCTGCTGACAGAAATATCATCATGAATATCAGGCTGCCCAGAATTTTTATTGCCATGATGGTGGGTGCCAATTTGGCTGTGGCAGGGGCCTTGCTTCAGGCTGTTATGCAGAACCCTTTGGCTGACCCCGGTTTAACCGGGGTTTCTTCCGGGGCAAGCCTGATGGCCATTATTATCATGCTGCTTTTACCCCAATACAGCTACCTGGTTCCCCTAGTGTCCTTCATAGGTGGGGCCATCGCCTGTGGGCTGGTCTATAGCCTGGCCTGGAAGGACGGCATCAAGCCCGTAAGGATTATCCTGGCGGGGGTGGCGGTCAATGCCATTTTAGGGGGAGGAACCTCCCTGTTATCCATTTTGCATAGTGATAAAATTCAAGGTGTTTTACTGTGGGTCAATGGCAGCGTAACGGGAAAAACCTGGTATGATGTACGGGTTTTGGCCATTTATAGCCTCATTGGGCTAACATTGGCCATGCTATGTATTAGAAAGGCCAATATTTTGCAGCTGGGAGACGAAATGTCCAGCAACCTTGGGGTAGACATTAACCGGTACAGGGTGCTGATTTCTCTGGTTGCTGTATTTATTGCAGCCATTTCAACCGCCCTGGTGGGGGTAATCGGCTTTGTTGGTTTAATTGTTCCCCATATTGCCAGGCTGTTAATTGGGTCAGATTACAAGCACCTGCTTCCCTTTAGCGTGATATTGGGCAGCAGCCTGCTGCTATTGGGGGACACCTTTGCCAGAACCGTTATGAATCCCATTGAGCTTCCGGTTGGGGTGATTATGGCGGTCATTGGGGGGCCCTTTTTCCTGTATCTTTTAAGAAGGGGGCATGCTTGATGATAGAAGCTAAAAATTTGTGTATTGCCTATTCAGAAAAGGTAATTGTACAGGATTTCTCCTTTAAGGTTGAGCCGGGGCAAATGGTTTCCATCATCGGCCCCAATGGCTCGGGAAAGTCAACCCTGTTGAAAACAGTTTCACGATTTTTAAAGCAAAAATCGGGCTTTGTGTATCTTGATAAGGAAGATATGGGTAGTATGAATGTCAAAAGCATTGCCCGTAAAATATCTACCCTATCTCAGCACAATAAAAGCCCTGAGGATATTACCGTAAAGGAATTGATCTATTACGGGAGAATGCCCCATAAAAGGTGGTTTCAACCTAAAAATCACGAAGATGAGGAAATTATCCGCTGGGCCATCAACCATACCTCCCTACAGGGCTTTGAGGATAAGCGAGTAATGTCCCTTTCAGGAGGAGAAAGGCAGCGGGTATGGATCGCCATGGCCCTGGCTCAAAGGCCCCAGGTTTTGTTATTGGATGAGCCCACCACCTACCTGGATATTTGTCATCAGCTGGAGGTGATGGAGCTTCTGCGGAATCTGAACAAGGAGCTGAAGCTGACGGTGATTATGGTACTCCATGACCTAAGCCAGGCTGCCAAGTACAGCCACAGGGTGGTAGTCATGAAGGAGGGGGCCCTCATCGCAGAGGGAAGCCCCGTTGAAGTATTAACTGAGGATTTAATTGAATCGGTCTACAACGTTGAGGTGTGTATCCGCAGGGATTTATTAAAGGATGAATTTATTATCCACCCCATTGGCGTTTGTAAAGGCTGTGAAGAGAGGTGCGAACATGAAAAAATATGATTTGACGGGCCTGGCACGTTTAGCAGACATTCAGGCCAATGAAGACATTCAATCCCTTTCCCATGCCATTTTCCCAGGGACCCATTGCCCCCTCTTTGGGGTGGCCATGATTGCTTCCTTTATTGAGGATTTGGTGGTTTTGGTGGTGGGCACCCAGGAGTGTACCTATTATGCCAAGGACTTTGCTCATCTAAGGCAAAAGGGAAGGGATAATTTTTATTCGGCTGTAGCCAGTAAGCATGACATTACCTTTGGCTGTGAGGAAAAAATTAAGGAAATCATTATTGATATTGATCAGAAAATCAAGCCCAAAGCAATTATGATTGTAACTACCTGTGTGATGGAGCTGATTGGTGAGGATTTTGAAGCCATGGGGCAGGCCATGTCCCATGAGGTGGCGGCAAAGCTATTGGTGGTACCCACCGAGCATTTTAAATGCAACAGCCATATACCTGGAATGGAAAGGTGCCTCGAAAAGCTGGTGACTCTGATGGAGCCCCAGGAAAAAAGGCCTAAAACCGTCAATATTTTAGGCCATCGTCAGCATGGCATTGAAGAAACCGAGCTAATTAAGCTGCTAAGGGAAGAAGGGGTTGACATTCATTCCGTTGTACCTTCAAGCTGTACCATTGCTGAGCTTAGTCAGGTTCCAGGGGCTCAACTGAATATTGTAACGGATTTTGTTGCCCTGCCCTTGGCCAAAGCTATGAAGCGGGATTTTGATATAGATTATATTTACTTCGACAGGCATCTTTCCATCCACCGGATAAAAGCCTGTTATGCCAGGCTGGAATCAGCCCTTGAAATCAAGCTGCTGGATAAGCTCCAAGGGCAAGAGGCACAATTAAGGAACCTGATGGAGGAAGCCAGGGCCATGTTAAAGGATAAAACCTTTATCTATGGCAACACCCCCATGATGGCGCTGGAGGTAGCCAGCTTTTTGTGTGATTTGGACATGACCCCCCTTTTAGTACAGGTCAGGGAGCTTTATGAGAATGACGGCATCTATATGGATGAAATCAAGGAAAAGGGTCAAAACCCCTACATCAGCAGAATTGCCAACATTGCCCCCATGCAGTCAATCTATGACCAGCTGAAGCCAGATTTTTATATCGGTCATGAAAACCCAATGAATTTAATAAAACGAAACATCGTACAGATCACGCTGGATGATGCAACCAAAAAGCTGGGCTTTGAAATTCCCCTCTATGCTATTAAAAAGATTATGTTAAGCTATGGTCAACAGGAGGAAATGAAAGCAAAAATGATGGCCATGGCTTCAAAGGGAGGTATGCGACATGGAGCTATATAAATTTTTTCCTATTCCCTCTGATCGAATGGGTACCCTATGGACCCTCAGCACCATAGCAGATATTTTCATTATTGAATTCGGCCCGGCAGGCACCACCCATTTTGCCCAGGAGGGAATGATGCAGTTAAATGGCAGCCATAAGGCCAATGTCTATACAACCCATATCGACGAGACCGACATTTCCTTTGGCACCCATGAAAGACTTGAAAAGGCAATAATTGAAATTGACGAAAATCATCACCCTAAATATATTTTCATTATGGCCTCCTCCATCTCGGCAGTGATTGGTACCGACATTGAAAGCGTATGCTATGAAATGCAGCCAAGGGTAAAGGCACGGTTAGTTCCGATTACCACCGGTGGCTACCACGGAGACCATACCCTGGGCATCGAAAAAACCCTAAAGCTCCTTTGTCAGCAGCTTGTTCCTAAAAATCAACCGACAAGAAAAAATCATTATGGCTTGATTGGCACTAATGTGGATCAGTTTAACTTTCTCTCAGATGCAGAAGAAATTAAGGCCATCATGGAGGATGGCTTTGGGGCCCATTGCAGCACCCTCTTTACAGCCTACACTACCCTTAGTGAAATCGAAGCCGCCGGCCAGGCAGAATTTAATCTGGTCCTGAGGGCAGAGGGAATAAAGGCAGCCAAGGAATTGCAGGATAACCACGGCATTCCCTATCATCATGGCAGGCCCTATGGGTTAGCCGGTACCGTTTCTTGGATCAGGGCTATTGAAGGAGCCTTTAAAAAGCGGGTGGACGAAGGCTACCTAAACCAATGGATTAGTAGAATTAAAAGGCACCTGATGAGTTACCAGTTTATGCTTAGAGAAAAGGACATTAAAGATGTTGCTCTGGTAGGGGATTACGATACAGTAATTGGCCTGGCGGATTTTATGGAGGAGCTGGGGCTTCGGGTTAACAGGATTATTGTAAAGCACAAGCTATCTGCTGAAATTAAGGACCAGGTTCCTGAAAAATGGCAGCCCTTCTTGGTAAGCCAGTGGAGTGAGGCCGAAATTGAGGGGTATCTTAAGGAAACCCCTCTGTATCTTTTAATGGCCGACGGGGCCTCACTGGAATTTAAGCATCAAAGCAGGCTGACGATGCAAATCGCCAATCCCAATCTGCTAAAGCATACCATTTACCCCTATACCCCCTTTGTGGGCTTTAAGGGTGCTCTGTATTTAATTCAATGTCTTTTCGAGCTTGACAAGGCCCGGGAGCTGGGGAAGAAATATTAAAAAAAGAAAAAGCCTTCTTCCAAATATAAATTGGAAAGAGGCTTTTTTATACTGGTAATGGAAAACCTGTTCTAGTATGGTAAATTCTAACTTACTTTTAATTCTTATTTAACAAGTTGGCTACTCTTTCTGCTTCGGTCTTATGCTTTTCTAAAGTAGCAGCTAATTCTTCAGAGGATTCACTTTCATTATAAGGCTTTAATTGCGTTTTAACATTTTTATAATTAAATTCAATTCTTTCAAGTTCTTTGTTTAAATTATCTATATTGTGATAATCATTTTTATGGAGTTTACTTTCTGAATTGGCATACTGAGAATTATTAATTGGTTCATTGATATTGGATTTATCCCCATAAGAAGATGGTACAAACACGGAAATAATAAATAAAATTAGTAACACACTTTTAAACTTAGCGCTTATGTTCATTTGGATTTTCCTTTCTTTGGTATGAATATGATTTAATTGAAATTGTTAAGTATGGCTAAGGATGCTGAGAACAATAATATTCTCTTGTAGCTATAGTAGTACCACAACAGCATTTATACCAATACATTGTACAACCACACCAACCTGTTTTTGATTCTGTGTAACACATTCTACAGGAATCTCCTCCATATCCACAGGTGTGATGCTCTATAATCATTGGCTCTATATGAGAACAGTTTTTAGGGCTATCAATATTATGTATTTCACTGATTGCAGTAACTTGTAGACTCATTGTCAAGATTAATATTACTATCACTAATACAATCTTTTTCATCTTATTTCCTCCTTTAATTTCTATGGGTTTGACACCAATATTTTATTTGATTCATTACTTTACCACAGCAACATTTGTATGTAACAATTTGGCAGCCACATGATTTTAATAAAAACTGGTCAAAACAATCATCACAACTTGACCCACCTCTTCCACAAGTATGATGTAGAATTTCAGTAGGACTATAATCTTTACAATTAATAATATTATCTAATTCATTAAGGTGCTCAATAGTATTTGATTCGTACGCATAAGTAAATGATGAAGAGAAGAAAATCATTAGCACTAATAAAATAGCGAGTTTTGTTTTCAGCATTTTAATTTCCTCCTTAAAATTTAATACTGTATCAAATATAAACTTGATTATCTCTTATGACTATTACATGGTAAAAAATCAGTTACAATTGTATTGCCACAACAACATTTATAATGTATACTTGCACATCCACAATAGTTTTTGTAGGTATAATAATATTCGCAAGGTCTGCAAGAAGTTCCTCCATATCCACAAGTATGGTGTTCATCATACATTGGTCTAAAATCGTATTCCTCAATGGGAATGCGGTCTTCATATATATCTACTAAAGAAAAGACGCTTGAATTGGTAGCTAAAACTTGTGTACTGGTCATAATTATTAATAATAGTGTGAGTATTAAAGTTTTTCTCATTTTTACCCTCCTAAATTTAAAAATAAATTTGTGGATTCTTTTTACACCTCATCATAATATTATTTTTAACTAAACCCCCCCCTTTTTAATTAAATCATATTGATATCTCAACAAGTAAAATTGCTATAAATAATATAAGATTTTATATAGGTATAAATACAGTAAATTTTAGATGTTTTACTGGAAGATTAATTACAATATAGCAAATTTTTACTATAATGTCAATATATAAGATGTGTTTCGAGACACTAAGTAATAGCAAATAAAATACTGATAAATGAAAAAGAAAAAATTTCACATTACTCATATATATATCCTTTTCGAGAAATGATGATGTAATCAATACATTTTTAATAATGTAAGGTTTAGCCCCCAATTAACGCACCTTAACCTTAACTTTAACTTGAAAGAAAATCGTTAAAAATAAATTTTAGTATAATATGGAAGAGTCAAAAATTTAATAATGCTAAATAACTTTTAATTCTGGCTCGGGGTAATTCTTCATCATTTAAACGATAATACATTTTACGTGCAAGGGCATAGGCTTTAACATCACCATATTCATCATATAATTCCTTAAAGCCGGTTTTAGTTAAGCCCTTGTTGTAAATATTTAAAAAGGCCACATTTTTTTCATCTTGAAAATAATAGACGGTATAAAAGTCTGAAGGATTCATCTGTCTACTAATGGGCCCTATTTCCATGCGGTTATATAAATCCACCATTTGAGAAACATCTTCTTTCTTGGTTAAAATGGTTACTGAACTATCGATACCATAATGAATATGAACCCTATCTGCTGAAATTGCAGGCCTGCGATTGCCCCTTGAAGGATTGTGAAAATCGGCACTGTTTATTATTGTAACTAGTAAACAGAGAATTACAGCCAATATTAATTTGGTTCTTTTTATATTAAGCATTATACACACCTCAGTAATAAAATAATTTGCCGAAGGAGCTTACAAAACTAGCTACTAAAATTATAGCAATGATCGCTTACAGTTACAGATCCTGGCATGTTGACTTATAGTTCTTTTTATAGAGGGAAACAAGTCAGTGTATAAGGGATTTAACTAACTAAAAACAAATGCTTCTAAATTATTTTACAATATCAATTTAATTGTAAAGTGGCTACTCTTTTAACTTTTAAAATTAAATTTAGCAATATTATTGAAAATATTTCGGTTGGAATAAGAATCATAAATAATTTATAATGTTCAGCTCTATATTTTATTAAAATAAAACTTAAACAGTAAATAATAAAGCCAATTAATAAAGATAGAATAACATTCTTTTTCTCAATTTCATTTATGTATTTCTTGCTAAATACTATATAGAAAAATTCTAATAAAAAAATTACTGAAAATACTATGTTTAGAATCTTGGTTACGCCGATTATGATTAATTCATTGTCTACAATAGGTCTTTCTAAATACCATAAATAATATTCCTTGCTTACGCTCTTAAAGAAATTATTTGCTACAATTATAATATCATTGTAGTAAATTAACATAATCATAAAAAAACAATTAAATAAAATTATTGAAATTAAACAAATCATTAGTACTTTATCTCTTTTCTTCATCATCATATCTCTTTTCAATAATTAGTTGTTTTTTAACAGTTTGAAAAAGTTTTGTTTGTTGATTCGATAGAACATAAACAGTCACTTCCATCTAGTAAGTAATGATGTTGGCTGTTCTAATTGCCTTAACAAACCAGAGCTTACAAAACTTGCTACTCAAATTATAACATATAATACCATAATTAGAAATTATATTATAATCATTCCACAGTACTATTGTTTAATTCCTAAATTAAATTTAAACAAATTTTTTGTTATAATCATAATAGAATATTAATTACCGATGTTAATTTGAAAAGCAGATCATACATATTTTTTCAAAAGGGAGTATAAAAAAATGAAAAAAAGTATTCCAATATTCCTTACTTTTGTAATACTTCTAGGTTTTGGGCTAAGTGGCTATGCTGTATCTGAGCCCAATCCCCACAAAGCAGGAATGAGGCTAATAACCTATGAAGAACTGGCAACCCTGCCAATTGACCAAACATATAATTACGAAGATATTCTAGAGGATAAATATATCAATGGAATCATTACAAAGGAAGAAATGGCTGAACTAAAAAGCCAACATTCTAATGGAAATTATCATGTTAGTTCAAATGGAATAGTTAGATACGTCAAGCTTAAAATGGATGATTACAGGTTTAATAACGGACTCACCAGATATGTATTGACACCAATTTTTTATGTAGGGCTATATTATACTTCAGATTCAGAGCCAGATAGGATTATTTCCCTTGATGAGCCGCATGTTCAGACTTTAAAAGGAGCAAAATGTATATTCACTGGAAATATATTTTATCGCTTAGAAAGTGGAAATTCATTTTATTATGGTGTATATGGAGATGTATATAAAACCCGAGCATTCAGTAGTAGCGCTGAGGTTGGAAGTGGATTATTTAAAGTAAAAGTTACATACTCTGATGAGTTTATAAAAAATATAGATTTTGATGGTAGATATTATTCACCAGCCCTTGAGCCTTGATATAATATAATCTAAAAGAAAAGCCTATTAAAAACTTTTGATCAGAATGAAACGAGGATTAACATCAGTTGGGAATGATAAATGGATACAAGCAATAATTAGCATAAAAAATAGTTGCAAAACACAACAGTTTTACATTACAATTATTATGAGGTGATACAATGAATAATCAAGAGGCTCATTTTCTAAGGGAGTTAACCAGGCTGTTGGTTAGAAGACTGGGAATTTTGGAAAAGGTTGAGGGGGGCTGCTGTGGCATTACCGTTGCCCAATGTCATGCCATTGTTGAGCTGGGTAGAAGCCAGCATATCACTTTAAATGAGTTAGCAGAGCTTTTAGCCTTGGATAAAAGCACCATGAGCCGTACAATCAATAATTTGGTTGACAGGGGCCTGGTGGAGCGGGAGCTTAACCCTGAAGACCGCAGGTATGTCAGTATTAAGCTGACGGAAGAGGGGTTGGCAGTTTTTCAGCAAATTGAAGCATCTATGGAGGAATATTATCAAAGGGTTTTTGCCTCTATACCTACGGAAAAACGAGATGTTGTTTTGGAAAGCCTAAAGCTGTTAATTACTGCTGTAGAGCAAAATAAATGCTGTGAATAAGAAGGGGGTAAAGAACTATGGAAAATGGAATGAAGGAACAGGTCAAGGCCTACTACGGTAGCATTGCCAAAAATGCTGGGAAAGGTAAAGATAATAGCTGCGGCTGTGGAACCGACTGCTACGTTGATGCTACAGAACCGTCTTTTCTATATGATGCAAGCTTTCTGGAGGGGCTTCCAGAGGAAGCCATGGAGGTGTCGCTGGGCTGCGCTAATCCAATGGGCATGGCAGCCATTAAAAGGGGTGACACTGTACTTGATTTAGGCAGTGGCGGCGGGATTGATGTGTTTATTGCCTCTAAATATGTAGGTGAAGGCGGCAAGGTCTATGGGCTGGACATGACGGATGAGATGCTGGCGCTGGCCAATCAAAACAAAGAAAAGATGGGTGTCAAAAATGTTGAGTTTATAAAGGGCTATATAGAAGCCATTCCCTTGCCTGACTGTACCGTAGATATTATCATTTCCAATTGTGTAATCAATTTATGTGAAAGCAAGGAAAAAGCCCTTCAAGAGGCCTATCGGGTTTTGAAGGAGGGGGGCAGGCTGGCCATAGCCGATGTGGTGGTGCTGAAGGACATACCCGAAGCCGTTAAAAAAAGTGCAGAAATGTGGGTGGGCTGTATTGCCGGGGCCCTTCATATAGAGCTGTACCAAAATATTCTTAAAGCAGTAGGCTTTAAAGACATTGAAATTACTCCTGCTAATATCTATTCCAGGGAGGTTCTTGAAGAGCTGGCCAGAAGCAAAAACTTAAGCGATGTTTATAAGGGTATAGATCCAGACCTGTTGGATGGTGCCTTTGCCGGGGCCCTCATCAAGGCGTGTAAATAGGAGGCAGCCAATGGATTATCAATTAAGGGAGGCTGGCTTAGGGGATATAGCCGCCATAACCAAAATATATAATGAAGGAATAGAAGATCGTACAGCTACCCTTGAAACCAGGCTTAGAAGCGAGAATGAAATGAAAGACTGGTTCCTTACCCGGAGTGAAAGATACAGGGTGGTGGTCATTACCGATGCCCAGGGAATTGTAAGGGGCTGGGCCTCAATTAATGTATTCAATTCCCGATGCTGTTATGATGGAGTCGGTGATTTATCGATTTATATTGAAAGAGCATTCAGGGGTAGGGGATTTGGTAAGCCTTTACTAAATTATTTATTAAAGACCGCCGCCCAGCGGAACTTTCATAAAATAGTTCTGAGTACCTTCGAGAACAATCAAGCCGGTAAAGCCCTCTACCATTCTGTAGGATTCAGGGAGGTCGGTACCTATATGAAGCAGGGGAAATTAGATGGTGCATTTATTAATATTACCATCATGGAAAAATTGCTGTAAAGCATACTATAGGAATAAGAGAAAAAGCCAGGGTTTTTGCGGCCCCTGGGCTTTTTTTTATTATTGCGATTAATCAATAACTCGCTTTTAAAATTTTTTTTAAAAAATTTTGTATACAAACCAGGCTCATCCCAATGAAAAATAATGGGCCTGATATTCAAAAAAATGAGAGGCTCATTAAAGCTACCTTCATTCTAAAAGAGGAAAGGAATTTGTAAAAATTGCCAATGATCCAATGTCATTATTCAACTAAGGGTGAAGATCAGTGTAACGACCAATGGGCCAGGTAAATGTTTTCACATATTTTCGCCTTAATAAAAAAATATAAATAATACCAATAGGTCCAATTTGTTAAAATTGGACCTATTTATTATGGATATTTCTATCATTCCACTTGCAAATAACAGAAAAAAGGGAGGATGAAAGATTGAAATTACAATGTTTCATTTATTAAAAACAGGAGAAATACGGTTTAAATGACAGCAAAATTGAGAATTAACAGATTGGATTTGCTTGAAACCGTTTTATTTATTAAAAATTCAAGTATATAACGAAATATAGGTATCGACAAATTTTTGAAAATGATAGATTATGAAGTAAATTGGAGTAGTAAATTGGACTAGTCCAATATGCAAACAAAGGTTGGAAACGAGGTGGTGAATGACTGGATGAAAATTGAAAGAAAAAGCGGCGTACCAATTTATACACAAGTAAAAAACTGTATCATAGATGATATTGAAAATGGCAGGTTAAAAATTGGTGAAAGGCTGCCCACCGAAAGGGAATTGTCCCAGAAACTGAAAGTAAGCAGAAATACCATCTCTGCTGCCTATAACCTGTTAGAGCAGGAAGGGGTATTGATATCCTACCAGGGCAGGGGAACCTTTGTTGCAGAAGAAGGGAAGACATGGAAGCAGCATACGACAAAAAACAAAATTGTTAGGTTAATTGATATGGCCTTGGAAGAAGCCATGGAGACGGACTTAAATGCAAAGGAGTTTATCGCCCTGGTACAGGAAAGAGTAAAGGAGAAGGAGCTGCTGATTAAAAATATAACTGCAGTATTTGTGGAATGTAATATAGAACAGGCGAAATTCTTTGCAGATGAGTTAAGTCGAGTGACAGGCCTTAATGTACTGCCCATGACGGTGGCAGAAATAAAAGACGGAAACGAAGCCAATGAAAAGGTCATTAATCAATCCCAGATTATCATTACTGCCTTTAATCATGTGAATGAAGTAAAGGGTTTAATCGGGGATTTAAAAAAGGAAGTGTACGGTGTTGCCAGCAATCCTAATCTGGAAACCATTGTAAAAATTGCTAAATATCCTAAAGGAACAAGGTTTGGGCAGATTACCCTTTCAAGGGAATTTTACTTTAAGGTTCAATTTGCAATAAAATCCGCCGGCCTAGAAATCCTTACGATGGATGGTACCACCAGTAGGGACGAAAAGGAAGTACTGAAGATAATTGATAGTTCCGATGTAATTATCGTTTCACCTGGAAGGGGAGAAGAGATCAGGCGGCTGGTTGGCAAAGAAAAAGACGTTATACAATTTGATTATGTCTTAGATCAAGGTTCAGTTAAGGCAATCCTAAACAGGATTATGGAAATAAAAAATCATCTATAAAGAGGAGAGAAAAAGCGATGAAAAAAAATATTGTACTGGGTGTTATCGGAGCGGATTGTCATGCAGTTGGAAATAAGGTATTAGATCATGCCTTTACGGAAGCTGGCTTTGAAGTAACGAATATAGGCGTTCTTAGCTCCCAAGAGGATTTTATCAATGCGGCTATTGAAACCAATGCATGTGCCATTTTAGTATCATCTCTTTACGGTCATGGCGAAATTGACTGCAGAGGATTAAGGGAGAAATGCGAAGAGGCAGGGTTAAAGGATATATTATTATATGCCGGGGGAAATCTTGTGGTTGGAAAGCAGGAATGGGAACCCGTTCAAAAGCGATTTAAGGATATGGGCTTTAATCGAGTATATGCTCCGGGAACTTCGCCAGAAGCGGGCATAAGGGATTTAAGGGAAGATTTAAAAATTATCTAATATAAGGGTGATAACATGAATGCGCTATTACTGATAGACTTTGGCAGTACCTATACAAAGCTTACTGCAGTTGATATGGATAACGAAGAGGTTATCGCCAGCTCGAAGGCATTGACTACCGTACAAAGCGACATTATGATTGGTTTTCAAAATGCATACAGTATATTGAATGAAAAGTGTAAGGACAAGAGCATTCAATTTAATGAAATGCTGGCATGTAGTAGTGCTGCAGGGGGATTAAAGATGATTGCTGTTGGGCTGGTTCCAGACCTTACGGCTGAGGCAGCAAAGAGAGCTGCCCTGGGGGCAGGCTCAAGGATATTAGAAGTATATAGTCATGAGCTGACGTTAAGAGAAATAAGGGATATGATTCAAAAGAAGCCCGATATTATTTTGTTAGCCGGCGGTACCGATGGGGGTAACAAAGACTGCATCCTACATAATGCAAAGATGATTGCCATGAATATTAAGGATGTGCCCGTGGTGGTTGCAGGTAATAAGAAGGCCAATGATGAGATCGAAGAAATCTTTATCCAGCAGGGGATTGATTATATCATAACCGATAATGTTATGCCAAAGCTCAATGTATTAAATGTTGAGCCTGCCAGGGAGGCCATTCGTGACATCTTCATGAAAAAGATTGTAGAGGCAAAGGGAATGAAGGGTGTAGAGTCCTTTATCAATGGTATTTTGATGCCAACCCCAGCGGCAGTTTTAAATGCGGCAAAAATATTGGCCAATGGAACCGATGAAGAAGAGGGAATCGGTGATTTAATTGTCGTAGATATTGGAGGAGCCACCACAGATATTCATTCCATAGCCGACGGAGAACCAACAAAGCCCGGCGTTATGAAAACCGGGTTACAGGAGCCCTATGCCAAGCGAACCGTAGAAGGGGACCTAGGGATGAGGGTCAGTGCTGAATCTCTTTGGCATACGGTGGCTACAAAAAAAATTAAAAAATTTGCGCCAAATTTGCCCTACAATGTTCAGGAAAGATGCAACTATCTTGCCCAGCACGTCAATGAAATCCCTAAAACCCCTGAGGAGATAGCCTTTGATGAGGCCATGAGTATGGCAGCAACAGAAGTAGCCATGGAAAGGCACGTCGGTGTCATAGAAGATGTCTATACACCCATGGGAAAGGTCTATTCCCTGACTGGAAAGGACTTATCCGAAACTAAATATGTAATTGGTACAGGTGGTGTATTGATCCATAGTAAGAATCCAGGAAAGATATTAAAGGCCGCCTTATACAGTGAAGAAAATCCTAAATACTTAAAACCAGTCAATCCAAAGCTGTTGATTGACAAAGCCTATATTCTTTCTTCGATGGGCTTAATGGCAGTGAAGTATCCTAATCAAGCAATTAGAATATTAAAAAAATATCTTGCAAAGGCATAGTGGGAGGATAATAATGGAACTTAAAAACAAAAGGCTAAGTGAAGAAGAATTTATGAAACAAAGGGAAGAAGTATTGACCCATTGGCCTACGGGTAAGGACGTAGATCTTAAAGAGGCTGTAGATTATTTAAAAAAAGTCCCCAAGCATAAAAACTTTGCTGAGAAGCTTAGAAAGGCAAAGGAAGAAGGCGTAACATTGGCTCAGCCAAGGGCAGGGGTTGCCCTGGTGGAGGAGCATATCAAGCTTTTACAATACCTTCAAAATGAAGGGGGAGCAGACCTTCTGCCCAATACAATTGATAGCTATACAAGACAAAATCGATATAATGAGTGTGAGATCGGAATTCAAGAGAGCATTAAGGAAAATCGATCCATGTTAAATGGGTTTCCTGTAGTCAATCATGGGGTAGGGAATTGCCGAAAAATACTAGATGCAGTAGAACTGCCCCTACAAGCAAGACATGGTACTCCCGATGCAAGATTATTGTCTGAGATTATCCATGCAGGGGGCTGGACCTCCAATGAAGGTGGTGGAATCTCCTACAATATTCCCTATGCAAAAAGCGTTAGCCTGCAAAAAACAATCCATGACTGGCAATATTGTGACCGGCTGGTTGGTATGTATGAAGAGATGGGCATTGAAATCAATAGAGAGCCCTTTGGCCCCTTAACAGGAACCCTGGTACCGCCCAGTATGTCAAATGCCGTTGCCATTATTGAAGGCCTACTGGCGGCCGAGCAGGGGGTTAAAAATCTAACACTAGGGTATGGACAATGCGGAAACCTGATACAGGATGTAGGTGCCATTAGAGCCCTGATAGAACAGGCAGAGGAATATTTCAGAACCTATGGTTATCAAGTAGAGCTGACAACAGTATTCCATCAATGGATGGGAGGCTTCCCGGCTGATGAATCAAAGGCATTTGGTGTAATTTCCTGGGGGGCAGCCACTGCAGCCCTGGCCGGTGCAACAAAGGTAATCGTCAAAACACCCCACGAGGCCATTGGGATTCCTACAATGGAAGCCAATGCCCAGGGAATCAAGGCGACAAAGCAAACATTAAACCTATTGAAGGGCCAAAGATTACCAATGTCAAAAGAGCTTCAAATGGAAATAGAGCTAATCAAAGCAGAAACTAAATGTATTTTAGACAAGGTATTTGAATTGGGTAAAGGAGACCTGGCTGTAGGTACAGTGAAGGCCTTTGAAACAGGGGTAATGGATATACCCTTTGCACCAAGCAAGTACAATGCAGGTAAAATTCTGCCTGCAAGGGATGACAACGGAGCTGTTCGCTACCTGGAGTTTGGCAATATACCTATGTCAAAGGAAATTAAAGATTTCAACAGACAATTATTAGAGGCAAGGGCTAAAACAGAAGGAAGAAATGTCAGCTTCCAAATGGTTGTTGATGATATATATGCTGTAGGTAAAGGTACCCTGGTAGGTAGACCAGAAAACAAATAAAAATTTTGGAGGAACGTTAAAATGAAAATTATTGACATAATATGTTCAACAGGAAGAACTGGCTTTTACTTTGACGATCAAAGGGCCATTAAGCAAGGTGCAAAGCATGAAGGCTTTACCTATGTGGGAAAACCTGTTACCGAGGGTTTTACAAGTATTAGGCAGGCGGGCGAGGCAATTTCCGTTATGTTCATTTTAGAAGATGGACAAGTGGCTTATGGTGACTGTGCCGCAGTTCAATACTCAGGGGCAGGTGGAAGGGACCCGCTATTCCTGGCAGATGAATTTATTCCGATTATAGAGGCACATATTGTTCCTAAACTGGTTGGAAGGGAGCTTACCAGCTTTAAGGAGCTGGCTGAAGAGGTTGATAATATGACCGTAGCAGGAAAGAGACTTCATACAGCCATTCGTTATGGTATTACCCAGGGAATTCTTGATGCAGTTTCTAAAGCCAAAAAGGTAACCATGGCAGAAGTAATTAGAGAAGAGTATGATACAAATGTTGAATTTAAAAGAATTCCAATCTTTACCCAATCAGGAGATGACAGATATAACAATGTCGATAAAATGATTATTAAAGGAGCAGATGTGCTGCCCCACGCCTTGATTAATCATGTGGAAACCAAATTAGGTAAAAATGGAGAAAAGCTTAAAGAGTATGTTGGCTGGTTAAAAAACAGGATAGAAACCCTAAGGGCCAGTAAAGAAGATAACTTTATCATGCATATTGATGTTTATGGCACCATCGGCCAGGCCTTTGACAATGATACCGAAAAAATGGCCAATTACCTTGGCGAACTGGAAAAGGCAGCAGCTCCCTTTAAGCTTCGAATCGAAGGACCTATGGATGTTGAGAACAGAGAAGGACAGGTAAAAGCCATGAAGGCCCTGAGAGTGGCCTTAAAATCTAAGGGTATCGGGGTTGAGCTGGTGGCCGATGAATGGTGTAATACCTGGGAAGACATCAAGCTGTTTGTAGACGAGGAAGCAGCAGATATGATTCAAATTAAGACCCCAGACCTTGGCGGAATCAACAATATTGTAGAATCGATCCTATATTGTAAGGAAAAGGGTGTAGGGGCCTACAGTGGTGGAACCTGTAATGAAACCGACAGATCTGCTCAAGTTTGTACTAATGTTGCCATTGCCTGCGGCGCAGATCAAATTCTGGCAAAACCGGGAATGGGTGTTGATGAAGGATTTATGATTGTCAATAACGAAATGAATAGAGTGCTGGCGTTGGCAAAAAGAAGAGAACCTGCACTGGCATAAAGAAGAATAAATTAATGGGAGTGCTGTAAAATGAGAGAAATCCACGTCTCTGAAATTACCAAAACCGTAAAAAAACTATGCATTGATGCCAATTATTATCTGACTGAGGACATCAGGGCAAGACTAGAGGAAGCCAGGACCAATGAAGACTTTGCTATTGCACAAAATATCCTGGACGTATTGATGGAAAACGCAGATATCGCTAAAAATGAAGCAAGACCCATGTGCCAAGATACAGGGATGGCAGTGGTATTTTTAGAAATTGGTCAAGAGGTACATGTCGTTGGAGGCAGCCTGGAGGATGCCATCAATGAAGGCGTAAGACAGGGCTATACAGAGGGATACTTAAGAAAATCTGTGGTGGGCGACCCTATTGAAAGAATCAATACCAAGGATAATACCCCTGCTATTATCTATTATGACATTGTTCCGGGTGACACCTTCAAGGTGATCGTTGCACCAAAGGGTTTTGGCAGCGAAAATATGAGTCAGATCAAAATGCTGAAGCCATCGGATGGTATTGAAGGAGTAAAGGATTTCGTTCTCAAGGTAGTCAAGGAGGCAGGGCCAAACCCCTGTCCTCCTATTGTTGTAGGAATTGGAATTGGAGGAACCTTTGATAAGGCGGCCTTCCTTGCTAAAAAAGCCCTGTTAAGATCTACAGATGAAAGAAATTCTAAACCCTTTTATAGAGAACTGGAAAAAGAGCTGCTTGAGGCCATCAACAGCCTGGGAATAGGGCCCCAGGGCTTTGGCGGCAGAACAACAGCCCTGGCGGTAAATATAGAAACCTACGGAACCCATATTGCAGGATTACCTGTTGCAGTAAATATCAACTGTCATGCAACAAGACATGGGGAAGCCCATTTATAGGAGGTTTGTAAAATGAGTAAAAGAATAACAATGCCCCTCACCAGGGAGAAGATTGAAGACCTGAAGGCAGGAGACAGTGTTTTACTTACAGGAACCATCTATACTGCAAGAGATGCTGCCCATAAAAGGCTTGTGGAGCTTTTAGAAGCAGGTAAGGAGCTTCCCTTTGATATAGAAGGCCAGGGAATCTACTATGTGGGGCCCACTCCAGCCAAGGAGGGACAGCCAATTGGCTCTGCCGGCCCCACCACCAGCTATCGAATGGATGCCTATACACCCCAGCTTTTAGAAAAGGGGTTAAAAGCCATGATTGGTAAGGGAATGCGGAATGAGGAAGTCATTGAAGCCATGAAAAAACATGGGGCTGTTTACTTCGGTGCCATAGGGGGTGCCGCTGCCTTAACGGCTAAATGTGTTAAATCGGCAGAAGTCATTGCCTATGAAGACCTGGGGGCAGAGGCCATCAGAAGGCTGTATGTTGAAGATCTCCCACTGGTTGTGGTAATCGATGCAAAGGGAAATAACTATTATAAAATAGGACAGCAGGAATATTTAGAAACACAAAGGTAGGTGTCGGCAATGAAGATTAAAGCCCCAGCAAAGGCAGGTACGATGGAATCCAATGACATATATATTATGGTTCAGCCCAATGATGAGGCGGGGATTACCATTGACCTCGAAAGTATTGTGATGAAGCAGTTCGGAAAGCAAATTAAAAAGGTGATTTTGGAAACCTTAGAAAACATGGGAATTAAGCATATCCATGTTGTTGCCAAGGACAGAGGCGCTCTGGATTACACCATAAAAGCAAGGGTAGAAACCGCCGTGAAAAGGGCGATGTAAAGGGGTGATTTCATGGAGAGATTAAGAAGAACCATGCTGTTTATGCCGGGAAACAACCCCAGCATGCTGCAAAGTGCTGGCATTCTTGGGGCCGACAGTATCATACTGGACCTTGAAGATGCAGTCAGTATAACAGAAAAGGATGCCGCCAGAATTTTAGTCAGAAATGCCATCAAGGAAGTTAATTTTTATGGTACCGAGGTTGTGGTAAGAATTAATCCCCTTTCATCGGGCTTTGGCGTAAAGGATGCAGAGGAAATGGCAAGGGTGAAGCCCGATGCTATCATGGTGACAAAGGCCACCGAGGAGGACGTGTCGGCTGTATGCCAAATTCTAACAAAAATTGAGCAGGAGGAAGGCTTTGAGCCAGGGAGCATTAAGCTTTTTCCCTTAATCGAAACCGCCTACGGTCTTGAAAATATACACAGTATTATCGAAGCATCTAATCGAGTAATTGGAATATTGCTGGGGGCAGAGGATTTAACGGCTGACCTGGGAATGAAAAGAACCAGAGAAGGAGAAGAAATTTTCTACGCAAGAAGTAAAGTGGCCGCTGCCTGTAGAGCCCATAAAATAGACGCCATTGATACCCCTTTTGCCGATATGAATGATTGCGAAGGCTTTGCCAGGGATATTCGACGCTGCAAATCCCTGGGGATGACAGGAAAGGCCGCAATAAACCCGAGACAGGTAGATACCATTCATGAAATTTTTGCACCTTCAGAGGATGAAATAGACTATGCCCAAAGAGTCATTCATGCCATGAAAGAGGCTGAAAAGGAAGGAAAGGGAGTATTCTCTTTGGATGGAAAAATGGTAGATGCACCGATCATTGCAAGGGCTGAAGGTATAATTAAAAAAGCAAGGCTTGCTGGCTTGATAAAGGAGTGGTAGATATGAAAAACATACTTGGAAGAGAAATTCCTGAATCTATCCAAGGCTACGGAACCGTCAGACCATTTAAGGGAGCCTTTGCAAGCCTGGGAGAGATAGAAAAGAAATCTGTGAAGCTAACATCTCAAGTACCGGGGGAAGATAAGGTATTGGCCACGGTTGAAGAAGCCATCAAAAAATGCAATATACAGGACGGTATGACGATTTCCTTTCATCATCACCTGCGAAATGGTGATTTCGTATTAAATATGGTTTTAGAGGAAATTGCCAAAATGGGAGTGAAGAACATAACGGTGGCTGCCAGCTCCATATTCCCGGTACATGCTCCTCTGGTTCAGCATATGAAAAATGGTGTTGTAACCGGCATCTATGCCAATTATATGTCAGGACCTGTGGCAGAGGCTATTTCAAAGGGAGAATTAAAAAACCCCGCAGTCATGCATACCCATGGAGGAAGGGCCAGAGCCATTGAAGCCGGAGACCTTTCCATTGATATTGCATTTATTGCCGCCCCCACCTGCGATACCTATGGCAATATCAATGGTGTAGACGGGCCAGCCGCCTGCGGCTCCCTGGGGTATGCCATTCCAGATGCGTTATATGCCAATAAAACAGTTGCTATAACCGATAACCTTGTGGCTTATCCCGCTTGCCCCATTGAAATTACCCAGGAATTTATAGATTATGTGGTCAAGGTAGACTGTATTGGAGACCCAAAGGGCATTGTGTCTGGTACCACCCAGATCACCAGGGACCCTGTGGGGCTGAAAATTGCCAGGATGACCGCAGCATTAATTGAAGTATCGGGACTGTTAAAAGATGGTTTTTCCTTCCAAACAGGGGCTGGGGGAACCTCATTGGCTGTGGCTGCCTATGTAAAGGAATTGATGGAGAGGAAGCAAATCAAAGGCAGCTTTGCAGCAGGAGGCATTACCGGATATATGGTGGAAATGTTTGAGGCCGGACTATTTGAATCTCTCTTTGATGTTCAATGCTTCGATTTAAAGGCAGTTGAGTCTTATCGAAATAACCTGAGGCATCAGGGAATGTCAGCCTCTATGTATGGAAATCCCCATAATAAGGGTGCTGTGGTAAATAATCTGGATGTCATGATCTTAGGGGCAACGGAAATAGATACAAGCTTTAATGTCAATGTTACTACGGGATCCAGTGGTATGATTATGGGGGGGTCAGGAGGACATAGCGATACGGCAGCAGGATCAAAGCTGGCCATTGTGGTAACTCAGCTTGTTAAAGGCAGGCTTCCCATTGTGGTAGATAGCGTGACCACAGTTACCACCCCCGGCGAAACTGTTGATGTGCTGGTAACAGAAAGAGGAATTGCTGTTAACCCTAGACGGCAGGATTTAATTGAAAAGCTAAAGGCAACCAATCTACCGGTCATGACGATAGAAGCCCTGAAGGAAATGGCAGAAGAAATGACGGGCATACCAGAAAAAATTGAGCGTGATCAGGAAGTAGTGGCCGTTGTGGAATATCGAGACGGTACTGTAATTGATGTGGTTAAAAGGATAAGGGATTGATCTTATGCAGGATATCAGCATAGAGAAGATAGATTTAAATACTGATCAAAGGATAGAAGTTGAAGGTTTTCTTTCAACTTTTAACCTGTTTTTTGATCAAGATATAGCCTATACGGTGGTGGCAAGGGCCGGAAATAAAATCATAGGAACCTGCTCCTATAGCGGGAATGTTTTAAAGTGCTTTGCAGTACAGGAAGGGCTACAGGGAGAGGGGATTGCCTCAAAGCTGGTAACTCATATTACCAATCAGCTTTTTGACAGGGGCGTATATGAGACCTTTGTATTCACCCAGCCTAAAAATCTTTCAATATTTAAAGGACTTAATTTTAAGGAGGTTCATAGGGTAGAAGAGGTATCTCTGCTGGAGGGCGGCATGGCCAATGTGAAAGCATATACGGAGAAAATGTATCAGCGTAGCGGCCTTTCCCCAGGGAAAAAGGCTGCCCTTGTGATGAACTGTAATCCCTTTACCCTTGGCCATCGGTACCTAATCGAAAGGGCTGCCCAAGAAAATAATGAGGTAGTGGTGTTTATCGTGGAGGAAAACCGCTCCCTTTTCCCCTTTGAGGTGAGGCTTGAGCTTGTCAGAAAAGGCGTAGCAGATTTAAAAAATGTTTATGTTGTGCCCGGGGGAAGCTACATTATTTCCGCTGCCACCTTCCCTTCGTATTTTTTAAGACAAGAAGGGGAGCGGCTTGAAGCTTACACTAAGCTGGATGCAGGTATCTTTGGGAGGTATATTGGGCCTGTCTTTAATATTGAAAAGCGATATGTAGGAACAGAACCCTACTGTAGGGTTACAAGCCAATATAACCGGGCGCTGCAACAAATATTACCTGGCCAGGGAATCGAGGTTGTAGAAGTACCTAGACTGAATAGTCACGATAGGGCCATAAGTGCCTCTGAAGTAAGAAGGCTGATTAAAATGGAAGATTGGAGTAGTATCATAGGTCTAGTTCCTTATACAACCTATAATTTTTTACTGTCAGAGGAGGCAATGCCCATTATAGAGGCAATTAAAAGGAGTGACACGCCCCATTGATTGATGATATTTTGAAGGACAGAGAAAATAGATACAATACCGTGCTGGAGCTAATCAATCAGTATCAATTACCTGTAGTTTGCAGTAAAATTAATTATCCCGGCAGTCATAAAAATACCCCTGAGGCCCTGAAGGCCTTTCAGGCATTGGAGCAGTTAGTCATTTCCGGCTATGGCCGCTATAGCACCTTTACCAAAGTCCTTTCGGGGGAAGACGGCAGGAGCCTATTAATGGTGGTGACGATGACACCGCTGGAGGCTAAAAAAATAGCGTTGGATTTAGAAGATAATCATCCCCTGGGCAGAATCTTTGACATAGATGTCTATCACCAGGATGGCAGCCCAATAAGCAGGGGATTCTTAGGGCTGGAAAGCAGGCGGTGTATTCTTTGTAATGAAGATGCCAGGGTATGTATGAGAAAAAAAAGTCATATCCTTCAAGAGATTATAGAAGGAGTCAATAACTTAATCAGATCAAATTAAAAAAAGCTGCTGCCCACAAGGTTATGGGTAGCAGCTTTTTTAATTGATTATTTTAAGTAAAGAAATTTAAGAATGTAGTAATAATACCAGCATTAAAGAAGTCAATAAACAAGCTTCCCACCAACGGGATGATAAAAAATGCTGCGGGAGCTGGGCCATAATTGCTTGCAATAGATTCCATATTTGCGATGGCATTAGGGGTTGCACCCATTCCAAATCCGCAATGGCCTCCTGCTAAAACAGCTGCATCATAATTTCTTCCCATTACATTAAAGGTGACAAAGTATGCAAATAATCCCATAAGAAGTGCTTGAACAAATAACATGACAACCATTGGGCCAGCCAAGGCAGCCAGTTCCCACAATCTTAATCCCATTAGGGCCATAGATAGAAAGATCGATAAAGCGACATTTCCTAAAATATCTATTTCAGTACTGGGTACCTTATAGATATGGGATAAATCTGATATATTTCTAATAATTACAGCCACAAGCATGGCACCTATGTAAGGTGGAAAGGTGATCCCTGTCTTTTCGATCAACATTGAAACAATTGTACCAAGTCCCATGGCGATAATAATTTGAAATGCTGCTGAAGAAAAATGTTTAGGAACTAAAGCCTCTGTTGTTGCTGCTGCTTCTTCCTTTACTTCATAGGAAGCCGCTATCGTTTTATCCTTAAACAAATTGTTCTTTTCAATTAATCGCTTGGCAATTGGGCCGCCTAACATACTTCCACAGATTAAACCAAAGGTAGCAGAAGCCATGGCTACGGTTGAAGCACCTACGGCTCCTTTATCTTCAAATAAAGGACCAAAGGCACCAGAGGTTCCATGGCCCCCTGTCATAGGTACAGATCCTGTAGAAAGCCCGATTAATGGATTTAGATCGAAGGCCTTTGCAAGGGCAACACCAACAACATTTTGCAAACAAACTAATATGATTGCTAGTAATAAAAATAGTACGACCTGAATACCGCCTTTCTTTAATAGCTTTAAGCTGGCGGTAAAGCCTACCGTTGTAAAAAAAGCTGTCATCAGTATGTTTTGAAGGGTTGTATCAAATTCAAATTTTAAAATATCAGCTTGCCTTAAGCATAATGCAATTATTGCAAAAATAATACCGCCTATAACGGGGGCAGGAATACAGAACTTCTCCAATAGCTTTACTTTTCCTCGAATTGCTTGCCCCAGTAGTAGAACGATTACTGCCAAAGCTACTGATTGAACAGCATCTAGATGTAATAACATATGTCTACCTCCTATAATTAGTTGATAACGTTTTCAATTAATTATAAGGGGTATCCTACTGTATACGACCAGTTGTAACAGGATGCGACCAAAAATGAAGGATAAATTTTATAAAAATTTAATCTATTTACTAAGTATGAAAAATATCCTTCATATTTTTAAATATTCAATTTTGAAATAATCCCCTCTACAAATTTTTTCACGCATATTTTTCCCCGATCCTTTTTCGGATCATTCATATGATTAATCTCTTGTTTTACCTGTTTAAAATCAAATAATAGACCACTATATTCTAAAAACTTACTATTATAGTAATCGTCATTCCCCAGTACAGCGATATTTTCCAGGGCCTTCAAGATGGTTCTTCTAATTCGTTGCTCAATGGTTCTTGTATGAATCACGGTATTATAGAGGAGGCCTTCCTCCTTGGCCAGTTGCCGGTAAATATCCTGCAGCTGATAGTTGACAGGTGGCTTTTTCCTTTTTAAAAAAATAACCTCCTCAATAAACCTGATCAAATCCTTACAACCTGATTCGCTAATAATTCCTATATCTGTAAAAATATAATCAATCTGTTCTTTCCACTTTTCCTTGGTATCGGAATGTTTTTCTTGTTCAATGTGAAAGACTGCATTTTTTATCATTGCTACAGACCTTTCCAATTGAAGGTTTTGACAAACGCCCTTTATAACATTAATTACTTCAATATAATTAATGGGTTTGTGTATGAAGAATAAGATACCATTCTCATAGGCCTTTGATATCATTCCTTCATTATCTACTTGAGAGATCATGATAAATTTACCTTTATACCCCAGAGAACGGCAGGATTGTATGATTTCAATACCGTCCCTTTGGGGAAGGAGAAAGTCAATCAGAACAATATCAGGCTGATAAAACATAATCTCTTCCGGTGCATTCTCGCCGGTATCCAGTTCCTCCATAACCTTACCCAGGTTATTTTTCATAATTAAATATCCTAACATTTTCCTAACATTGATATCATCATCAATAATTAAGTAAGTACTTGTCATCCAATATCACCCAATCAAAATTTGTTTTGGTATTACAATTTCAAATGTCGTTCCTTCTTCTATGTCGCAGGCTACATGGATTTGACCCGTTAATTCATCCACCATACTTTTCACATGAGACAGGCCTATTCCGGTTGAAAGGGTACCCCACTTTTCATTAAATTTAGTGGTAAAGCCCGGATTAAAAATATAGGGAAGAATTTCTTCTTCTATCCCTTCACCGTTGTCAATCACCTGGAATAGAATATGATCTTGATTGCTCTCTTGCAATACTTTAATTTCTCCGTCATCGCCACAGGCATCTATGGCATTGCTAATCAGGTTATTTAAGATGGTAAATAGATGGTAATATCTTTGAATTTGAAAATTATCCCTGTTGTTAAAGGTAATAACGATATTTAGCTTATTTTCCCTTAAATATCGTAGGGTGTTTTCACGAATAATTGCAAACATATCGGCCAGCATCATTCTACCATTATCTTCGTAGTTATCCAAAAAGCTCTCAAAGCCCTTTAAAACCCTGCAATAATCCTTTTTAATCTCATGGATTTCCAGGGCAATTTCCAGAGATTTTTCCTTTAGTGCGCTATCTCCTTTGGTATCCTCGTAAAGGGCATAGCTTTTTTTCATAACGTTTTCAATATCCCGAGTGGATTTTTTTAAGTAGAACATTTCTGCCTGTATATTTGACACCAATAGATTTAGCTGTGCATACTTCTTCCTGTGCTCCCGAGTAATTAAGAAGAGCTCCTGCCTTTTATAAAAGAGAAAAATCAAATAGGCACTTACACTTCTGGTAACCCCAACTAAAATTACCATTTGCATAAATGGAGCAGATAAATTGTCCCCTCTTAAGAATATCTCTGTAATATTACTTATTATATCATTAAAGGCTAAAAAGAACATCGTTTGAAGGAGCCTCTGTTTATTTTCTTGTACTTTTAATAAAGATACCAGTATTCCATAGACAACATAGTAGCCGATTGAAGGGCCATGTAAAAGTAAAACGTCGTAGGGTGTTAGTGAAGAGAATATGATTCCCAATAGGCTTCTTTGTAAGAACACAGCGATCCCTGAGAAGATACAAGTAAAAAAGGGGGAAATCTCCTCCTCCACCAATAAAATTAAATTCAGTGCAATAATCGCCGCCGAAAACCGCAGCGTACTATTAAAGGGGTAAAAATTAATTTCACCAAAGATTGCTACAGCCAGGGCAAAGGCCAGATATTTTTTAAAATGCTTCATAATTTCCTCCAATACTGAACTCTATAGAAAGCATCATTGCCTATGAAAACGTTATACCCATTGATAGTAATAAATTTCCACAGATTTTTTTCTGATTAGAAGAATACAAAAATAATATCATCTATATTTTATCACATTTGGCTTGCCATGGCCTATCCAATCTTTTTTGAATGGATATGGTTAGATTGTATAGCAGGAATCAAAATTGCAGCAATAGAAAAAACCTTCGTTGCTATTTCAAATTTTTAAGCAATAGAGAGGGGAATAATCAAAATAAAATTATTGGTTTTAAATGGATTTATTTGACAATAAAACCAACATTTATTACAATGAAATTACAATTTAAATTCTTATTTTAGTATACACTTAGAATTTAAGGAACCAGTAGAAGTTTGTAGGTTGAATGACAAAATATTAGAAAATTTGATTATGGAAACGATTTATTGTAAAATCATGTTACAGGCAAAGTTAATATAAAACTTATCTGAAATAGTTCACTTTTATAATATATTTATTATATTCTATTGTTTTTTTAGAAGGAGTAGGAAAAGTAAAGCAATCTTAAATAAATTATGAGAGTAGTGTAACAAACCATATATAATCAAGTAAATGGAATTACCAGCGAAGCGAAGAACATTATTTGAAGGCGCTTGTAGATTTTTACAAAGGGAAAGGCAGGCGATAGTGCTCGAAAACAGAAAGGGGCAATATGCATGGGGTACAAGGAGGCTTTGTGTACATTTATAGCCTTATACTATTATGGTATAGATCATTTGAATATTAACTTAAAACATCTTGTTCAACAGGAAACAAAGAATAATAAGCTTATTTTATTTTTCTTGGGTGATGACCTTAAACAAAGTCTGAACCACCACTGGATGCCAGAAATTCATAAGAATCCAGAATTGATTATGGAAAATCCCATTACTTATACTGTACATGCTAGAGAGAATGCGATAGAAAATAATGTTGATAGGACATTGACAGATGCTTTAAATAATGGTTATAGTGGTGTAACCTGGTTTATTGAGGCCAAGCAGTTGATAAAGGAAACCTCAAAGTCAAGTTTTTTAGATTGGCAAAGGAGCATGAATCTTTGTTTTAATGATTCTAAGTGTAGCGTAATCAATATTTTTGACTTTGAGGATTTCTTAGGACATCAAAAATTCATTGATCAAGAGATAATTGATAGCTCTTTGAAAGCCCATCAATATGTCATTCATCAATTAAAGCTTAAGCGATCGAAATACTATATTAAAGAGAAGTCTGCAAAAAAATCTGCAACCTAATAAGCCTTAAAACCTTTTGAATTGATCATAATTGATTAATTAGGCTGCTGGCATTTTTGCCAGCGGCCTCGCTTTTTTCTTAAGAGAAACATGGCAATTAATTTTCCGGTCGACCATAGAATGGAATCATAAAAAAATGGTTATGCTTAGTGGTAAGTAGACTAAAAAAGGGGTGTTGCCATTATGAATGAAGAGAAAATTGGCGGAATCAAAACAACCATTGTAAACGAGTTAAACAGCTTCTTAGGGGAGTTGTATGATCGGTTTCATTTGCGTGAAGATAGGCTAGATGATTCAGAAGCTCTAGTGGGTATGGTTCAAAAAGCCCATGAGGAATGGCAGGATGCAGAAAAATTTTTTAACAGCATCACTGATCCAGACTTGATTGATCATGCAATTTATAGGCTGGAGGCAGCAAAAAGCAGGTATATTTACTTATTGAAGCTGGCTAAAAAGGAGGGGGCTAAGGTGAATTTTCACTAGGCCTGTCATATTCCCCGGGTTCAATAATATAATATAGGGAGTAGACCAGCCGTTTATTTTTCTTTTATTTGATTGGGGTGAAGGAATGAACATGGGAATAGAGCTGAATATTATATTAGCCTACGGGCTAGGGTTAATATTATTGTATATTCTTGGATGGATTTTATTGGTTCCCTTAAAGCTGATCCTTAGATTCCTTTGGAATGGTATCATTGGCGGGATAATATTACTTCTTTTTAATTTGATAGGTGGCTTTTTTAATATTTCGTTGGTCATTAACCCAGTCAATGCTTTAGTGGTGGGTTTTTTAGGAATACCGGGGCTGGTACTTTTGCTGTTAATGGGTAGATTGCTATAATAAATAGAGAAGGCTTTATTTAAAGAGATAACTTCGCTTTGCTTTAAGATCGCCAGCGATCTTTTTTTTGTAGTAAAAAGGATATTCCCTTTTGAAAAAATATTATATAATGTATTAGATAATGATATTTTTTGATTGGGGTGAAATTATGAAAATTGGTCTTAGGACCATAAAAACAGGGATTGCTATAGGATTAACCATGCTGATGGCTAAGCTGCTAAAAATAGAATACCCCTTCTTTGCCATGATCGCTGCTTTTATTGCCATTCAGCCAACTGTATCGGATTCCTGGAGGGTCGGATTAAACAGAATGCTGGGGACCTTTATTGGAGCTGCCATTGGGCTCGTTTTTGTGGTACTGGTGCCGGGAAATTTTGTCTTTGGCGGCCTGGGAATGATACTTTTGATATATATAATGAATAAGCTCCATTGGAATGAGTCAATTAATATCGCTGGGGTTGTTTTTATGGCAGTTTTTTTAAATCTTAGCGAGGGTCACGTTAGCTATGCCATACATCGATTACAGGATACCTTTTTAGGAATAGCCGTCGCCGTTGCTGTAAATTACCTAATTTACCCGCCCACCTATGATAACAAAGCACTGGAAGAGCTGAAAAAGGTCACGAAGGTGATATGGAGCTTCCATGTAAGGGCTATGGATAGGCTATTAAGTCTGGATCAGCAGACAGAGGAAAAAAGCTTATTATCAGAGGGTGAAAAAACAAGTGTAGAAAAGGAGCTGTTGGCTTCAGATAACTTTATACAATTGCAGCATAAGCAAGAAAAATTAAGGCTCTATGAAGCAAATCAATTTCATGAAATCGTGCTTACAAACAAACTGATCAAGGAAGTTTATCAACATCTATTAAATATTGAAGGAATATTTGAAAAGGGAATTAATAGTGAAATACTAACCCTGATTGCTGATGATGTAAATGCACTCAATAAAACCTATAATGATTATCGGGAGCTTGATATACAAATATTAAGCCGACAGAACCGTATCGATTTACAGCCGTTAATTGATGTCATACGTAAGGTTAAGAAGCAATTGAAGTATTCTAAGGAAGTTCATCAGTATGCTACTGATGATGTGGTGAAATTGCTTGTTGTGGTGTATAATTTAGAAGAGGCCTTATCTAAGCTGAATATTATCCTCAGTTTTTAAGCACGTTCATTCGTGCTTATTTATATTATTCGATTTTTTTTCAGGAGGTTTATAATAAACATGAAATGAAATTAAAAAAAGGAAGGAAAACCCTGACTTGAATCGAATAATTCATAAAAGGGAGGCAAGAAAAACACTGATTTGGGGAATAGATAAAATATTGCAATTAACAGGGGTGATATTATGTCAAACGAAAAGGGTAATATTGACATAGGAAGAAACTTAAAGATGATCGAGTTCTTAAAATGTGAGCTGCTCAGCAGCATATCCATGCTATTTGAGGTGTTGACAAAGGGTGTAAAGGACAGCCAGGAGGCACTGCTGGAGATTCTGGCTAATATGATACTGGTGACCTATTCCCTGGGAAAAAGGCTAGGAATTGATTATTATCGAGTAGATAAAAAGGTTCAAGAGATGGCGAAACTGCATATGATAGAGGAACACCATCTGGAAAAATGGTACGGAGACCTGTCGAGCCTGAGCCAGCATTTAAAGAACCACGAAAAATAATGATGTGGGAGTGATTTAAAATTGAGTAATACACTAAATAAGCGGGGATTGGCTGAGGCTGCTATTGTTGGTATTGTTGCAGCCTTCTTGGCAGTTGCCTTTATACTAATACCCCCATTACTTTTACTGGCGATGCTTTTACCGGCTCCTTTCATTGTACTGGTGTCTAGGCATTCAATGGTTTATAGCTTGATTTCATTAGTGATTTCGAGCGTTTTGATGAGTATAATCATTGGACCTGTTTTGGCTGTGATTAATTTACTGATATTTATACCCATGGCCCTTGTTATGGGAGATCTAATTAAAAAAGGATATGAGGAATTCAGTATAATTGGAATTGGTACAGCCATTACGGTTTTAACCATTTTTCTTCTAATACAAATTTTTTCCGTAGCTTTAAATATCAGTGTGATCAATGAAATCAGTCTCATATTACAAGATGCTATCGAGAATCAGACGGAAATGCTCATGAGTATGAACCTACAGGTAAATAATATAAAGGAAATGGTAGATACCTTTATGATGGTATTTCCGGCAGTCATTGTAGTACATGGTATTTTGGTGTCCTTTATTAATTACTTTGTATCCGGAGCCATACTAAAAAAGCTGGATAACAGGGAATTATCCCTTTCTGAATTCAGTAACTTTAAACTGCCAAACAATATTGTGATGGGCTCCTTTATCATTATTTTATTAACCTATTTAACAGGTTTTTTTGAAGGTATCTATACCAATACATTACTGGCCAATGTGCTGGTGATCTTTACCTTTATATTTTTTACCCAGGGGCTGGCCTTTATCAGTTATTTACTTAAGAAAATGAAGATTATAAAACCCCTTCGTATCGCTATTTTAATTGGGATGGTTATTGTTAGCCCCCTAATGACATTGATTTCATTAATGGGTTTAATTGATTCAGTATTTGACATGCGGCGACTAAGAACCAGATAGGCAGGGTCAGGCAGTAGTTATTTAGGAGGAAACTCTATGAGAAATAATCGGTTTTTTAAATTGCTTATACCCGACACCAAAATTTACTTAATTATTATTTCTGTGTTCATAGCCTTAATTTCCTTTTACAATATTGTAATTGGAATTGCAGGTATTTTTGTGTTGGCCTATCTAATCTATTATAATTTAAAAATCAGCAATATTAGAAGAGAGGAATGGACCCGCTATATTGAAGGCCTTTCATCAGATATTGATTCTGCTACAAAGCAGGCTATTTTAAATCTGCCCATTCCCCTGACCATCATCGAATTTGATGGTACCATTACCTGGTACAATTCTAAATTTCTTGAAGTAATTGATCGAAAGGATATACTTGAAAAGGATATTCAGGACATTGTTTCTGATTTTAACCTAAAGAATGTATTGCAAAATAAAAAGGATAAAATCAGTGAAATAAAAATTAATGAACGATATTTTTCAGTATTGTATAATATAATTAAGCTGTCGAAGGAGCATGCCTCAAATTATATTATTATGCTTTACTGGGTAGAGAAAACCGAATATCATCAGCTCAAGAAGAAGTTTGAAGATACAAGACCTGTGGTTGCATTAATTCAGGTCGATAATTACGATGAGGTGATGCAGACCACCGATGAAGCAGTTAGACCTAAGCTGGTGGCAGAAATTGATCATCGGGTTAATGTTTGGGCAAGTCAAATAAATGGTTTGGTAAGGAAGTACACCACCGACAAATTTATTGTTATCTTTGAGAAGCAGTATTTAGCTGCCCTTGAAAGTAAAAAATTTGAAATATTAGATGAAATACGTGAAATTAGCTTAGGTAATAGACTACCCTTAACCTTAAGCATTGGGGTAGGTCTTGAGGGTGATACCCCCTTAAAATCCTGTGAACTGGCCAATGCGGCTAAAGACCTTGCTTTGGGTCGTGGCGGTGACCAGGCAGTAGTGAAGAAAAATGAAAAAATTAGCTTTTACGGAGGAAAAACCAAGGCCGTTGAAAAGAGAACCAAGGTGAAGGCCAGGGTAATATCCCACGCCCTGAAGCAGCTTATTGAACAGTGTGATCATGTCATGGTGATGGGGCACAAGAATTCAGATTTAGATGCCTTTGGATCTGCCATAGGGGTTTATCGAGCTGCCCGAAACCTGAATAAGGAAGCCTTTATCGTATTGAATGGGCCTAATCCTGCCATTAAGGTTTTAATGGACCATATTCTTCAAATGGAAGAATATCGAAAGGCTATTATCTCCAATGAAGAGGCCAGGGCACGGGCAGGCAACAATACCCTGCTGGTGGTGGTAGATACCCATCGGCCCAGCTTTACCGAGTGTCCTGAGCTTTTAAAGATGACCGATAACATTGTTGTAATAGACCATCATCGAAGGGGAACTGAATTTATAGAAAATACCGTATTAAATTACCATGAAACCTATGTATCCTCCACCAGTGAACTGGTTACCGAGCTTTTATATTATATGGAGGATAAGGTAAATGTAAATCAAATAGAGGCTGAAGCCCTGCTGGCAGGAATTGCTGTGGATACAAAGAATTTTACCTTTAAAACGGGGGTTAGAACCTTTGAAGCTGCCTCTTTACTTAGGCGGGCAGGGGCCGATACCGTTATTGTGAAACAGCTTTTTCAAGATGACTTAGAAACTGTTTTAGCCAGGGGTGAAGTGGTTCGGTCTGCCAAGATTATTCGGGAAACCGTGGCAATTGCCACCTGTGAAAATGTTAAAAACATTCAGCTTATCGCAGCCCAGGCGGCTGATGAATTATTAAATATTCGAGGGATTACCGCTTCCTTTGTCTTAGGGAAAAAGGAGGATGGGATCATCTTTATCAGCGGTCGATCCATGGGTGACATTAATGTACAGGTAATCTTAGAAAAGCTGGGAGGCGGTGGACATTTAACCGTAGCAGGGGCCCAGCTGGAGGGTTACACCATGGATGAAGCCATTAAACAGGTGGTAAAGGGAATTGAAGAATACTTTGAGGAAGGTGAAGATAAATGAAGGTGATTTTACTACAGGATGTGAAAGGTCAAGGAAAAAAAGGTGATGTCATTAATGCCAGTGATGGTTATGCAAGAAACTTTTTATTTCCCAAGAACCTTGCTATGGAAGCAACAGAAGGGAATATGAAGACCTTAAATGAACAAAAGCAATCCCAGAAGATGAAAAAGGATAAGGAGCTGGAGGAAGCAAAGGAGCTGGCTAAGAAAATTGACAGTCTTACTGTTGAAATAAAGGCAAAATCCGGTGAAGGAGGAAGACTTTTTGGCTCTGTCACAGGAAAGGAAGTTGTTGAAGCGTTGAATAAGACCCATGGAATTAAAGTAGACAAGCGTAAGCTGGTTTTACCCGAGCCCATTAGGGTATTAGGTGTTACAGAGGTGGAGGTTAAGGTTTATCCTAACGTTTCAGGAAAATTAAAGGTACACGTGGTCGAAGAATAGATTTGAGGGTTGGAGGAATACTCCAGCCCTTCGTTAAATAGGAGGAGCTTTATGGAGGGACTAAATCAGTTTAATAAGATTCCGCCCCACAGTATTGAGGCAGAGCAGTCAGTACTGGGCTCAATGCTTTTAGACCGGGAGGCAATTTTAGTTGCATTAGAAATATTAGGACCGAAGGACTTTTATAAAAAGGCCCATGAGGAAATATTTGAGGCCATCTATAATCTCTTCAATAAAAATGAACCGGTGGATTTAACCACCCTAACGGTGGAATTAAAAAACAGGGGAACCCTGGATGCCATAGGAGGTATTCTCTATCTTACTAGTCTGGCCTCGGCGGTGCCATTAACTTCAAATGTACGATATTATGCCGAAATCGTAGAGGAAAAATCAATTTTAAGGAGATTGATTCATTCCTCAGAGGAAATTATTAACCTTGGCTATGGTTCCGAAGACCTTGAGGTAGAAGATATTATTGAACAGGCCCAGAAGAATATTTATGATTTATCGCAAAATCGTTTTCAAGAGGGCTTTACACCTATTAAGGAACTGCTTTCCAAAACCTTTGATCAAATTGAACAGCTATATGAAAATAAAAAAGGAATTACTGGTCTGTCTTCCGGTTTTATTGACTTAGATCGTAAGCTAAGCGGGCTTCATAAGACAGATTTGATTTTGGTAGCTGCCCGGCCTGCCATGGGAAAATCAGCCTTTTCTCTGAATTTGGCCCAAAATGCTGCTGTTAAGGCCGGGGCTTCAGTGGCGGTTTTCAGTCTGGAAATGTCAAAGGAACAGCTTATGCTAAGAATGCTGGCTTCTGAAGCCATGGTAGATTTAAATAAGATTCAGACAGGTAACCTCAATGAGGAGGAATGGGGGAAGATCGCCCAGGCCATGATTCCGTTGTCTCAGGCACAAATTTACTTTGATGATACACCGGGTATTTCGGTTATGGAAATGAGGTCAAAGTGCCGCCGGCTCAAGCTGGAAAAGGGACTGGACCTTGTACTGGTAGATTACCTTCAGCTAATGCAGGGAGACAGACGTTCAGAAAATCGACAGCAGGAAATCTCTGCAATCTCAAGAAATCTTAAGATTATGGCCAAGGAATTGGATTGTCCTGTAATAGCTCTGTCACAGCTTTCCCGGGCCCCCGAACTAAGGGCCGATCATAAGCCTATTTTATCAGACCTGCGGGAATCAGGAGCCATAGAGCAGGATGCTGACCTTGTCATGTTTTTGTATCGTGATGAATATTATAATCCGGAAAGCGACAAAAAGAATCTGGCAGAGGTAATCATTGCAAAGCATCGGCATGGTGAAACTGGTTCTGTCGAGCTAATCTGGCTGGGTAACTTTCAAAAATTCCTTGATTATGAAAAATTTAGAGAGGGTTAATAAATATTTTTTTAGCCACTAAAAGGGGTAAAATAGTAATATAAAGAAATTTAATTCAGATGTTTAATATTGATAGTGATTTTATTAGGATCAAATCAGAGGTAAAATAGAATATTAGATAATGGGGGGTATCAATGGTTGTTGCAAGGGGGAATTTTACCTATATTGTTAAGCTTCAAAGAGGTCATGTGGATATAATGCAGGACTGGGAAGCCCATACTGACCCGTTGTTTCGTTCCTATACGTTTCCCAAAATGAATCATGCCGAAAGGGACTATTGGTATCATAAAAAAACCTATTCCCTGTCTAAAAAGAGCTATGCTGTTTTTAATGAAGATCATAAAATGGTGGGCTATTTATCCCTTAGAAATATCAAGCTGTTTCGAAGAACCAGTGAGCTGGGAATTGTCTTTGATCCTGGGAACTTGAACCAGGGCTATGGTACAGATTGTTTAAGGGCTTTCATTCCATTTTACTTTGAAAAGCTGAAAATGAGCCGGCTAGACCTAAGGGTAGCAGAATTTAATTACAGAGCCCAGCAATGCTATCTTAACAGTGGTTTTGTAATGAAGGGCCTGGAATATAACGAATTTGAAGATCAGGGCCTTGCTGTATTTAAAGATCCCAGTCTAATGGAATATCGAAGGTATTTTAAGATGGAAAATAGAAGGCTAAAATGTCGGTTTATCCATATGTATATTTCAAAGGAAATGTATATGAAAAACAAGGATAATTATCCACAATATCCACCGAACACCTGTGCATAGTTCTGTGGCATATGTGGATAAAAATTAAAAATCTTTCTATTTTAGATCGTATTATCATAATAAATTGTGTAGTACCAATAAGTATAGCCGTGTAGATAAATTAGACACGAAATGGGGAGCTTAAGAATAAGACTGTGAAAAAGTCTGTAGAAGCTGTGGATAAATTTAGTCCTGTTGGATGAGGGTTTTGTTGATAATTTTTTTCATAAATGATAAAATTAAGACGACACTTTTAATAAAGGAGGTAGTATGAATGGCTAAAATAACTGAAGAAATGACCATTATGGATGTGCTAAGAATGGATCGTGAAACAGCGGCTATCTTTATGCGATATGGATTACATTGTCTTGGGTGCCCAGGTGCGACAATGGAAAGTATTGGAGACGCTGGAAGGGTTCATGGTATTGATGTTACAAACTTAGTTGCTGACTTAAATGCGTATTTTGAAGGCAAATAGGTAAGATAAGAAAAGGGTCGGGGCGTTTTAGCTTTGACCCTTTTTCTGTTTTTTGATTGTTCGGAACCTGTACTGTAAGAATCACTATATTCCTGAAAAATTTCATAAATAAGCCCATATTTGTTGACGATAAGCTGATAATTATCGAATATTATTTTGTATTTTCTAAATAATATTCGACTATTGATTGACCAGGGCGGGTATTTGTGATAGTATTATGGAGGAGTTAATGGACAAAGATAAAATTACGAATAAGGGGTGGAATTTATGCCATCAGTGGTAATTATTGGTGCCCAATGGGGTGACGAGGGCAAGGGTAAGGTTATTGATTATCTTGCCGGCGAAGCCGATATGGTTGTTCGTGCCCAGGGCGGTAACAATGCAGGCCATACTGTAATCGTAGAAGATAAAAAATATACCTTTCATTTACTTCCTTCGGGAGTTTTGTATAAGGATAAGCAAAATGTCATCGGTAACGGTGTTGTATTTGATCCAGAGGGTTTTTTAAAGGAAATTGAAGTATTAGAAGCCCAAGGGGTTGATACCTCAAACCTGATGATTGATGAAAGGGTGCATATCATCTTTCCCTATCATAAAAAAATAGATACCCTGGAGGAAGAAGCCAGAGGAAATGATTTGATCGGTACGACAAAAAAAGGCATTGGCCCCTGTTATATGGATAAAATAGAACGTTCGGGTATTCGCCTTGGTGAAATGATGGACAAGGAGCATTTTAAAGAAAGATTATTTCATCAGGTGGAAAGAAAAAATAAAATTATAGAAAAGATTTATGATGAAAAGGGCTTTGATGCCCAGGAAATATATAATACCTACTGTCAATATGCCGACAAAATCCGTAAATATGTTAAAGATACCACCGGCTATGTTCATGAGGCCTTAACCAAAGGAGACAAGGTATTGTTTGAAGGGGCCCAGGGTACTCTTTTGGATATAGACCTGGGTACCTATCCCTATGTCACCTCTTCACATCCCACCTCAGGAGGATTTTGTATTGGGGCCGGAGTCGGGCCCAAAATGATCGGTGAGGTGATTGGAGTTGTCAAGGCCTATACTACCCGGGTGGGAAAGGGTCCCTTCCCCACAGAGCTGGAAAACGAGGTGGGGGATTTAATTAGAACAAAGGGCAGGGAATTTGGTACCACCACCGGCAGGCCTCGACGCTGCGGCTGGTTTGATGGGGTAATGGTGCGTTATACTGCCAGAGTTAACGGGTTAACATCAATATCTCTAATGCTGATGGATGTATTGAGCGGCTTTGACAAAATTAATATGTGTGTTGGGTACGAATATAACGGAGCGGTCATTGAGAACTTTCCGGCTAATTTAAAGATTTTATCCCAGTGCAAGCCGATTTATAAGGAGCTTGATGGATGGCATGAAGATATTTCTCAGGTTGAGCGCTTTGAAGACTTGCCTAATAATGCTAAAAAATATATAGAGGCTATCGAAGCCTATGTAGGGGTTCCTGTTAAAATTGTTTCGGTGGGCCCCAAGAGAAGTCAGACCATCATTCGTGAAGCGATTTTTTAAATGCTGCCTTTCATACAGGTGTTCTTTTTAAAGAATACCTGTATTTTTTATCTTAATATCAATAATTAAACAATAGCATGATTATTAGCAGTTATCGTAGTATTGTAAAATCCAGGGTGTTTTAAAAAAGCATATCTTTAAAAAATGTTGAAAAACCAACTGCTGATTAGGATTATATTTTTATGGAACGCTAGGGAAGCAGGTTATCATATTATATAAAATCAAATTTTTCGACAAAAAAGTGTTGACTTACGATATAATCTGTCTTATTATATATAACTGTGGGCAATGACTTGATCCATTAGCTCAGTCGGTAGAGCACCTGACTTTTAATCAGGGTGTCCCGCGTTCGAGTCGCGGATGGATCACCACTACATATTTATTTCGGCGGTTCTTGGTAAGGGAGACCAAGGGCTGTTGAAACCTGGCCCCTTGGTCAAGCGGTTAAGACACCGCCCTTTCACGGCGGTAACAGGGGTTCGATTCCCCTAGGGGTCACCAGCCTACAGTAAAAAAGCCTTACTCAATGGGAGTAAGGCTTTTTTTAATGAAAATTAAACCTGCCAGCGCAGGTCGTTTCCATAGAATTTTAAAACGCTGTATCTTGAGAACAAGCGAGATCCGATACGGTCATCATATCTTGAGCCAAAATCCTTTGGATTTAGATTCGTAGAGATAATGGTCTTTCTATTGGCCAATAGCCTGCTGTTAATAATGTTAAATAGCTCGCTGTTGGTGAAGGTATTGGTAATTTCGGTTCCCAAATCATCTATGATCAAGAGGTCGGCATCGAATAATAATTGGTATTTTCCCTTATTCTGTTGATTGTGGAAGCGAATCTCCTCCAGAATTTCAAATATTTTAAAAGCGGTTTGGTAAACCACGATTTTTCCCTTATCTAACAGAGCCTTAGCGATACAGTTTGCTAAAAAGGTCTTTCCAAGTCCTGTAGGGCCGTAAAATAAAAGGTTTTCTCCGTTATCCTTATCAAAGTTGATAACAAAGCCCTCACAGGTATTTAAAATTTCCAGCATGTTTTCCCTGGGGCTGACTTCCTGGCCTTCAAAGGGCTCATTGGAGAAAAGATTAATGTCAAAGGTTTGAAAATTCTCTTTTTCTAGTATCAATGAAAGATTGGACATGGCATAGGCCCGGTTTATTAGCTGCTGCTTCAGACAACGGCATTTTTCACCAGATGCAGTGAAGCCTTGGTCCTGGCAATGACTGCATTGATACTGTATTTCTAAGTATTGAAGGGGTATATTGTTTTCCGTTAATAAAAAGGCCCTTTCCTGCCGAAGTGACTCCAGCCTTGCTCTTAGCTCTAAAAGCCTTGCATCAGGGTCTCCCACCTGATTTAAAATGGCCCGGGATATTGAAAGGCCCGCCTGTTTAATTTCCTGATCTATTTCGGCGACACGGGGAATCTTTAGGTATATTTCCTGAACTCTTTTTTCTCTTTGTTCCTTGGCTTGGTTTCTCTTTTTCTCGTATTCTCTTAATATATTCTGCAAATGTTCAGAAAGCATGTGACTTCCTCCTAGCCCTTGTTTTTATTTCTCTGCTTTTTAAGAATAATTGATTCCAGTTCCTCGGCCGTATATTGGTCAAAACGGCTTTCAGAAAGATGAAATTTCGTTTTAAATCGATTTGGCTTGACCGAAGTGTTCTCTGGGGCTGCCTTTACTGGCTTCTTGTCTAAAACTGCTATATCTTCCACTGTTTTGATACCCTTTTGATACCAGTCGGTTAATATGCGATGAATGTAGCTAATATTGGGATTAGAGGTTTTGCTAGCGCTTTCGCAAGCCTTTAAAATGACATCAATTGAAAATTGGTAGGTGTCAGCCCATTGATCCATAAATTTCATATCTGATTCGGCGGGCTCTCTGAAGTGAAAGCCCAGGGCTTTATAAACCCGGTCATACAGGGCAAAACGCTCACCCTGCCTTGTTAAGTACTCCTGAAGCTGATCTAGGGAAGTTATACCCTGGTCGTACCAGTTTCTGATGACGCCCCCAACATAGTTGACACTTTTAATGTTTTTTTTATGCTTACAATAGCTAAAGGCCTTTACAATAAGGGCTGTATCGATATTATAGCTATGGAACCATTCCAGTATAATGCGCTTTTCATTGGGCACCAGGGGCCGGTTAATGATTTTGTTAATGTCCAGAAACATCTCCTTAATCAGGGGAACCTGATTGGCCTCTACCAAATCCTTTGTGGAAAGACCCTGATCTTGGCTTTGCTCTTGAACCCTGGTAGCTTGCTGGGGTTTATAGTTTTTATCGATATATAATTGCTTCAGGTTGATAAATTCTACAGTATAATTCGGGTCATTTTCATCATCAATATGGTGCTTTTTGATGATCTCCTTACTTTCCCAAAAATCCCATGCCGACAGAACGTCTTCTAGGGGAATGTTGAGGTTTTTGGCAATGGTTGTATTATTTACCGCCGTACATTTTTCGGGGTCTAGGGCATATTTATAGGCTAATAAATAGACCTTCACGTGGGTACCGTTGGCCATAGGCATATAGACATCAATAAAGATATTTTCTATGGCCGTATCCCCCAGATCAATAGAAGGTGCTTTTCGTATAAAACCCATTGTTAAATCACTCCATTATTACAGTCTTATTGTTTATTATAACATAGAACCCGGGGGGAATCCTGTGGTAAAGTTTAAATTTAATTAAGGCACAATTCCCCTTACACCATGTAATAGACAGGCTACAAGCTAATTATGGAATAAAATTAGCAAATAGAAATAATATTTTAATAGCAGTATTCTAGAAAGGGGGATTTCAGTGAATTTAGTACTTAATATGAGAAGAAAGCTGATAACAATGGGTATCGCCGGGAGTATGCTTATTTTAGCCCTTATTATACAACTTATCAGTCATAAACAACCCATTGAGTGGGTCTCTAATCCCGATGCCATTAATATCAGGGCTTTTTATGCCATTGAAGCAGAATACCAGTCTGAAACCAAAACAATACAGGCTACTCAACGTATTACCTTTAGAAACGAATTTGAAGCAACCCTTGATCAAATATATTTTCATATTTACCCCAATGTGTTTAAAGAAAAGGATTTGGCCCCCTTTGAAAACAGTGAATTAAGCTTTGCCTACCCCAATGGCTTCAGTCCGGGCTGGATTGAAATTAAAGGGATGAAGGAGCAAAGCCGGAATATTGATTATAGAGTAATAGGTGATACCAATACAATACTCAGAGCTACCCTGGCAAGGCCTTTGGCACCGGGGGAAGAAACGGTCATTGAAATTAAATTTGATGTTCAGCTACCCAATGCCGTTGGCAGGATGGGCTATGGTGATGATACGGTTAATATCAACAACTGGTATCCAATTTTAGCAGTCTATAATGAGCTGGGTTGGCATTTAGACCCCTATTATCCCATAGGCGATCCCTTTTACAGTGAAGTGGCGGCCTATGAAGTAAAGCTCAGTATACCCGATGATTATATCGTGGCAGCCACCGGGGAATTGGTGAAGGAGCAGCAGCAAAGAGGAAAGAAAATTTATCATCTGAGGGCCGAAAATGTAAGGGATTTTTCCATTGTTATTAGTAGAAATTTTTTAGTAGCCAGTGGGCAGGTAGATGGAATTGAAGTAAACTCCTATACCCTGGATGAGTATAAAAGTAAGGCAGCCCTTCAATTCAGCATAGATTCAATTGAAATTTTTAATCGTCTATTTGGAAAATATCCTTACCAAAAGCTTTCTGTCGTGGCCAGTGATTTTCACCTGGGGGGAATGGAATATCCCAATTTGGTGATGATCAGCAAAGATTTGTATCAAATGAAGGAGGATTTTCCTCTGGAATATGTTATTGCCCATGAAATTGCTCATCAATGGTGGTATGGAATCGTAGGCAATAATCAGGTAAAGGAGCCCTGGTTGGATGAGGCTTTGACAGAATATTCAACTTTAATGTATTTTGAAGAGAAGTATGGGGAACATATAAAGGAACAAATTATGGAAAAAATGATGAAGGCCCAGTATGAAGGCTTTATTGCCCTTGAGCCAGACAAGGGAGAGGGGATTTTAAGAAGTCTGAAGGAATTTGACAGCTCCCATGAGTACAGCAGCATTGTTTATAGCAAAGGAGCCCTTTTTGTTGAGGCCCTAAGGTCAGAAATGGGGGATGAGGCCTTTTTAAAGAGCCTGAGGGAGTATTATTCAGCATATCAATTCAAAAATGCCACCACGAAGGATTTTTTTGAAATCTGCCAAAGTAATACAGAAAAAATACTTGATTATCTTTTTCAGGAGTGGTTAAAGGTTGAATTTGAATAAATGGAGGGAATTAGGGAATAATAATTCCGGAATAGAACACTAGTTTGGGGTTGAATATGACAAATTGAATATTATATAATTATAGGGTGATTATTACGAAAATATTACAAAAGTCCTAGGAATTTTTAAAAAATAGGATTGATGAACTGCACGACAACCGAACACTCTTCAAAATTTTCAAGCTGGTGCTTTTATCCCGGCTTTGAGAGGAGATAATATGGATGAACCAAAGGTTTATGAAGCATCTTCATATAAAATTTAATTTGTACATAAGAAAAGCAAGCCTTAAGACAAAAAATATAAAGCTGTTATTACAGCAAGCCCTTTACAATGCAAAGAGAGCTTATTACAAGCTGAGTCCTCAAAATAGGAAAAAATATACAATCATAGCTGCTTCAATTGTATCTATTCTAATGATTGCCCTATTAACCAATCAGTGGATGAACAATACCCTTCGGGCCTACGAGGTTATTGTAGATGGCCAGGTTATAGGAGTTGTAAGGGAAGAGGAAGATTTTTGGCAGGCTGTTGAGATTGCACAGGATGAAATTAAAACCATTTATCATCAGGAAATAGACCTATCTGAAGATGTTGTGCTGAAATCTACTAAGGCTGATGATGAGGCCTTAACAAAGGAAGCCTATATTATTAATAATATCAAAAGACTCATGAACATACAGATTAAGGCTGTAGCCATTATGGTAAACGGCGAGGAAGTTACTTTAGTAAAGGATATGGAAACTGCAGAGGCTGTTTTAGCGGCCCTGAAGGAACCCTACATAAATGCAGATCAAGACTATGAGGCGGTTGACTTTAAAGAGTCTGTTGAATTGGTAGGTGTCATGAGCAGCAGTGGTGTCATTAGAGATAAAGAGGATGCCATCAATTTAATTACTAATGGCACCGATGAGGTAAAGATCCATGAGGTACAAAACGGCGAAAATACCTGGGTCATTGCCAGAAACCATGATCTTACGGTTGAAGATATACAAAAGGCTAATCCTGATTTAAATCCTGAAAAATTAAAAATAGGGCAGGAAATCAGCTTGGTGGTACCAAAGCCTTATGTTACGGTACTAACTAAAGAATATGTAGAAATGGTTGAAACGGTACCCTATGAAACTGTCTATGAAGAAACTGACTCCCTCTATGAAGGCGATAAAAAGATTATTGCCCAGGGTGAAGAAGGTTCAAGGGAAATAAAGGGTTATCTAATTAAAGAAAATGGTGTTGAGGTGGACCGGGAAATATTAGAAGAAAAGGTATTAGCGGAGCCTCAGATAAGGGTTGTTGCCGAGGGAACAAAGGCTCGTCCTAAAACCATGGCTACTGGTGTTTTTGCAAATCCTTCCCGGGGGACCTTAACCTCCCGCTTTGGCTCCAGATGGGGCTCAATGCATACAGGGATTGATATTGCCAATAAAACAGGTACGCCAATATATGCCGCCGATGGGGGCAAGGTTTCCTTTTCAGGCTCCAATGGTGCCTATGGTAACCTGGTCATTATTGATCATGAAAATGGATACCAGACCTATTATGCCCATTGCAGCAAGCTGCTGGTAAGTAAAGGTGATCGGGTTTATAAGGGTCAGCATATTGCCAATGTAGGAAATACCGGTAGAAGCACAGGCCCTCACCTACACTTTGAAGTAAGAAAAAATGGAACACCGATTAACCCCTTGGGCTATGTAAAATATTAAGTAAAATAGCTTAGCGTGACCAATTTCTGGTCACGCTTTATTTATACCCCGATATCGCTAAACAAAACAAAAGTGACTTATAAAATTAAAATCAATAAAACCACCAATAGTACCCAGAACCAACTACCAAAGCCTGAGAATGAACCAAAGGGGCTGCCGCCGACGGGACTGGAGGGAGGTTTCGGTGAAGGTGAAGGCTTCATGGTGCCAACAATCTTTTTAATATCTAAGAGTCCTGCTCCCTGAACATCAGGACTCAAGCCAAGCTGCAGGGCATTTCCGACAATGGTATCCTTCACCTGATTCGGTAATGCCTGGGGATTTTTTTCATATAGCAGAGCCGCACAGCCCGCTACAATGGGGGTAGCCATTGAGGTACCGGAAAGGCTGGTATAGCCGCTACCCTCGTGGCTTAAAGAATGTATGCTTACCCCTGGAGCTAATATGTCGGGTTTGGTAATTCCGTCAACCGTTGGTCCCCTGCTGGAAAATTCAGCAATCGTTACTTTGCCGGCCTCCTTTGCCTTTCGGTCATCGCAGGCACCTACGGCAATTACACTGGGGCTTATGGCGGGTGAATTAATGGTTGCCTCCTTCGGACCATTGTTCCCTGCTGCCGTAACAACGGTAATGCCTGCTGAAACAGCCGCAGAAACCGCTTGACAAAGGGGATCCTGTCGATAAGAGGTTTTAGCCTTTGTACCTAAAGACATGGTCATAACCTTAATATTATAGCGCTCACGATTTTCTATTGTCCATTGAATCCCGGCAATAACATCTGAAATACTGCCGCCGCCATCTTGATTTAAGACCTTTACACCGATGATGTTGGCGTCTGGAGCCACACCCATATATTTTCCCCTGGAAGAAAAACCGTTTCCGGCAATAATTCCGGCTACGTGGGTTCCGTGGCCATCATCATCATAGGGTTCAGACTTTTTATTGATGAGGTCATGGAAAGCCACAATACGGTTAACCGGTGTGGTTAAATCATAATGGGGATATACCCCCGTATCAATAACAGCCACCCCTACATTTTTTCCCGTCAATCCTGTTTCGTTGGCATAATCTGAACCGACGGTAACGGTGGCAATATCCATTAATTTAAAAGCCATATCATCAAAAAATATCTTTTCTATGATATTCTCCCTGGCAACGCTTCTGACACCCACCGAGGGGAGCTGAACGGCAACGGCATTAATGATATTTAACTTATGCTTGATTGTACCCCCCAGGCTTTTGACAAAGGCCTCCAGGTCTTCACATTCACAATCCTTGGCGGTTATAATAACGGGTATATCCTCTCCTTCAGCCTCCATTAATCGTTCCACCACTAAATCATCAATGATATTTCTATATCCAAACACAGCGGGCCCTCCTTTATTAACATTCTAATATAAGGTATGCCATGGCAGAGAAAAAGTGATAAAAAAGATGAATATTTCAACGAAATCATGTAAATTTTTCCTCGGTGGAAGTTTACATAATTATGTGTTATAATGGTTTAGTATTAACTGTCATACCCTTTAGAAAGGGGGATTATTATGGGAAAGAGAAGGATGCCTTCATCAAATTTCTATCTAATTATCCTCTTGACAATTGTGTTATTCATTTTGCTTGCCGGCCTGAGAACCCAGGTAGTACTTGCATCTGCCAGACCCCTGGTCAGGGGCTTGGAACAGCAGCTTGTAGCTATTCAAGTAAGGAATTATAAACAGATAGAGACAGACCACTATCAAATTAAATATCAAAATATTAATGGAGAAACCCTTGATTTAATAGCAGAAACGGCAGAAAAAAAATACTGGGCCGTCAGTGAAGCCTTTCAATATAAGCCTGATGGCAAAATTACCTTGATCATTTATGATGATCCAGAAGAAATGCTAAAGGTAAATTTTTTAAACAAAGACAATCCTCCAATGGGGGTTTATTTTGGTAATAGCCTTCATATTTTAGATCCAAGCCATTGGATTAGTGATCAGCAAAATATGAAAATAATATTTGAAAGCCAGGGGCCGGTGCTTCATGAGCTGGTGCACCTCTTTACCGATCATCTTGGTGGAGGGAACTTTCCCCTCTGGTTTACTGAAGGGGTAAGCCTCTATTATGAGTATGCTTTAGATGGCTATGAGTGGGGTAAAGAAGTAATTGTTCCGAAGGATTATACCCTAAAGAAGTTATATCACTCCTTTAACCAGCTTGACCAGTACCAGGCCTATACCAAGGCCTTTCGTATTGTCAAAGGCTATGTAGAGGAAAATGGAGAAAAAGCCCTTTTAGAGATTATTAACTCCCTTGGCAGGGGAGCCAGACTTGAGCACTATTTTCCGATTTCTGAATAATTTAATTAGAAGGGTCAGTATACTACCTTGAACCTTAAAGGGCTCAAGTGCCTCCAGGTATCTTTACGGGGCCTCGGGCCCTTGAATATGGTCCACAGGTATTTTTACTGGGTAAATTATTCAAAGCAATAATTAAATATTTTACCAGCAGGAAAATCATGTAGATTAGTAGAATGATAAAATGATGAAATCCTTATGAGGTGATTTAAGTGATGGAGAGAAAAATTCTAATTGTGGAAGATGAGAAGCCCATATCTGAGATCGTTAAGTTTAATCTAGAGAAGGAAGGCTATTTGGTTGAGACAGCCTTTGACGGGGAAGAAGCATTACATAAGGTTGCAAAATTTAATCCTGATTTAGTACTCTTGGATTTAATGCTGCCTAAGCTGGATGGCTTTCAGGTATGTCGGAAAATTCGGGAGAGCTTTTCCATGCCAATCTTAATGCTGACTGCAAAGGAAGAGGAGCTCGATAAGGTTTTAGGCCTTGAAATGGGAGCTGATGACTATATTACGAAACCCTTTGGAATGAGGGAGCTTTTAGCCAGGGTAAAGGCCCACCTTAGAAGAAACAACATTGTTGATGGTGATAAAAAGGGCGGAGTGATGACTTCGGGTGATCTTGTAATTGATTTTAATAAGTATGAGGTAAAAAAGGATCATCATGTTGTAGAACTAACCTCGAGGGAATTTGAGCTGCTTCGATTTTTATCCACCCAGGCAGAGCTGGTCTTTACCCGGGAACAGCTTTTAAAAGAGGTTTGGGGCTATGAATATTATGGTGATATTCGTACTGTTGATGTAACCATTCGAAGGCTGAGGGAAAAAATTGAAGATAATTCAAGTAGTCCCAAATATATAATGACCAAAAGGGGAGTCGGCTATTATTTTAGGAGGGCATAAGTATGTTTAAAAGCATAAGGTGGAAATTTATCACGATTTATTTCCTCCTTGTATTTATTGCCATGGTGATTATTGGGGTTTTCTTGCTGCAGCAATTTCAAGAGTATCATTTAAGCGAAGTCAGCAGTAATCTTAGGGGAATTGCCAACAATGTCAGACTAACCCTGGAAGATATCGACTGGGTTAACAATCGTGAGGACATTCAAGAGAATATCCTCAGATACGAAGAAACCGCAGCAGTGGGGATGGAGATTTATGTTGTTGAAAGGGACAGCAATTTTACCATTATAGCCGGTACCAATTTAACCTATCTGAATCATAATGCAATGGAAATTTTAGAGCCGGATCTAATCATGTCGGCCTTTAATGGAGAATATCGGGAAATGGATGTGTCGAGGGGAGAGGGCGTCAGCACCAAGAACCTTGTTTACCCGGTGCATGATGACCACAGCCGTGTGATTGGTGCCATATACCTTAGAAAAAACTTAGATGTTATCTATAAAACCCTACGAGAATCTACCTGGATATTAATTCGAGCTACCGTTTTAGCTCTTTTTATTACTGTTATACTGGGATATTTAATTGCTAAAAGTATTACCACACCTATCAATGATGTAACCATAAAGGCAGAAAAAATGGCCAAGGGTGATTTTGATCAGGTGGTTGAAATTAAGTCCAGTGACGAGATTGGGCAGCTGGCATCGATGTTTAACTATTTAACGGCCCGTTTAAAGTCGGTACTACAGGAAATGTCCAATGAAAAGCAAAAAATGGATACGATTATTACCTATATGGCCGATGGACTGGTGGCGGTTACTGAAGAGGGTAAAATCCTGCATGCCAATCCAAGGGCCCTAGAGATGCTCAATATAAAGGAGGAGGAGTTAAATCGTATTTCCTACGATTCAATCTTTACCGCCTATAACGAGCGATTGTCTATTGATCGGCTAAAGCAGGGAGAAGGAAACCTTTCTGGCAGTGAAATGATGGTGTTAAACAACAATGTCATTTTACGGGCCAATTATGCTCCCTTTAATAATGAAAAGGGTGCTTTCGGCGGAATTATACTATTGCTTCAGGATGTTACTAAGCATGAAAAGCTGGAAAAGATGAGGAAGGAATTTGTTGCTAATGTGTCTCATGAGCTGAAGACCCCGCTGACAACCATTAAAAGCTATACTGAAACATTGCTTGATGGTGCTGTTGAAAATCTTCAATTGACTACTCAGTTTTTGCAGGTAATTGATAATGAAGCCGACAGAATGAGCAGGCTGGTAAGGGATTTGCTGCAGCTAAGCAATATAGATTATCAAAAAAATAAATGGCATAAGCGTACCATTGATTTAAATAAAATCCTGAAAAAGGCAGTTGTAAAATTAGAGGTTGCTGCCAAAAATAAAAATCAAATACTAGATTTCGAATTAAAAAGTTCTTCCATACCCCTATATGCCGATGAGGATCGAATTGAGCAGGTGCTTTTAAACATCATCAGCAATTCAATAAAATATACTCCCAACGGGGGCCAGATTAACATTACCTTAGAAAATTCCGGAACCCATGGTGTAGTTGTAATTAGTGATACGGGTATAGGGATTCCCAAGGAGGATTTACCCAGGCTTTTTGAACGTTTTTATCGTGTAGACAAGGCCCGTTCCCGGGAGATGGGCGGAACCGGCCTGGGGCTTGCAATTGCTAAAGAGATTATTGATGCTCATCAGGGTTCAATTGAAATTACCAGTATGGAGGAGCAGGGCACCTGTGTTACCATTAAACTGCCCCTGATCGAGGAAAATATGTGTAATTGATTCTTAATTTCCTTGTAATATGGTTGTAATATTATTTTTGTATAATGATAGTATGCTAAAACCATAAAATGTGTTCAGGAGGAATGAGTATGATCAAAAAGGTTATATCATGTACGATTGTACTTTTTATATTAGGAACAGCAAGTGTCTTTGCAAACCCTGAAACAACTGTAGGGGAACCGATAGAGGAGCTTACCATGGCTGAAACAGCCCAATTGGCAGAGGAAGGTCTGCAGGTAATTACTCCTGAGCGAAACCTGACTATTAGTAAAAAGACCATGGTAGTGGAATTAACAGCCCAGGAGGGAATAGATATTACGGTTGAAGTATATTATAATGCAAGTCTGGAACTAGATAAGCAAAAATATGTGTTGGCTTATGACCCAATTAGTATGGAAATAGGCGCCTTAAAACGGGGCTGGGCTGAGGTTGAGCTTAAGAAGGGAAAAAATAAAATTGTTGTTACAGCAACCTATGAAGATGGCTCAACGGAGACCGTTACCCGGTATGTTGATGTGGAAGAGCTTGAGGAAGTAAAGAAAAAGTTGATGGAGGAAAATATTACCGACTCAAACAAATTGATAAAAACCATCACAGGGAGAAAGTAACTGGCGCTGGAGTGAGAAAAGATGAGTAGGGAAAAAATAAAAAGTCTAATATTATTGGTCCTGGTAATTTTAAGCTTTATGTTGACTCAAAGGATTTGGTTTGATTCATCCCTGTCTATTCTCCAGTCTGAAGCCAGTAATGAAAAGGAAAGACAGCATCATATTAAATCTGTTAGAAATGATCTAATTTCACCACAGCAAATTATTTTGGCCTTCGGCGGCGATAGCTTTGGTTCTGGTTCAAGGAACAATGATTATACAGTACTTAATGATCAAGAGATGAAGGTAGCTTGGCAGGAGGCCAAAAATCTTCTTCTCGATTTTTTTACAGGAGAATCTGATATTAAAATATCAACCTATGAGAAATACCTGCAAAATAGTCAGGGGGCTAAGTTTGTTGAGCTGGAATTTGGTGATAATATTCCATCGGTTTTGGTTTCAACGGTATTTGATGCCTATGACAGCAATATTGTACGGAATATACGGGAAATTAAGAAAATATTAATTCCTGCCCGCAACAAGGGAACCATTTTCATCCTCGGAAAGGATGATCATGTTTATGAGGTAACATTACCAGATTATGACAATACAAATTTAGAGGCATTTATAGATGAATATAACAATGAAAAAAGCTTTGTTAGGTATTATACCCTGTTTAGTAATTCTGTCAATAACCTGACCCCCATGCCACTAAATTATAATCGTTCAATACCTCAATATTTTGTGGAAAGTGAAATTGATGTGAAAAACGAGCAGGCAATCATTGAACGAACTAAAAAGTTTTTTAATGGCAATCTGGATTTCGTTAAGACGATTCGAGAAACCAGTGGTGCCGTGGTTTATTTATACGGCTATGGAGAAAGAAGTGTGCGAATCAACAGCAGAGGAAGACTTGAGTACAATGCAGAGGTTGGCAGTGTTTCCAGTAATAATGTGCTGGAATCCCTAGATGTAGCAGTTAACTTTGTGCTCGATCAGGGAGGCTTTCCAGAGGGAGCCTACCTAAAGGAAATCAGACAGCTTGATAAGAGCTATTACTTTGGCTTTGGGTACGACCTGGAGGGATATCCCCTGGTCTTTACCGGCAATAATATGAAACACCCTATTGAGGTGGAGGTTTATGGAAACAGCGTTAAATCCTATAGACGCTTTGTTAGAAAAAAAATGAGCTTGGCCCCGGTTTATGCTAGTGAAGGAATCCTGATACCCCCACGAATTATTGAAAGGAATATTGATTTATTTAAGGAACATTATCTTCAAGATCATCCAAAGGAAGCCAATTTAATAGAGGATAACGAAATATTAGAAAAAATTGAAGCATTACGATTGGTTTATTTTGATAAAACTGAGGAAGTAAAGATACAGTCATTGATTCCTTGCTGGACTTTTGAAATCAATGGGAGAGTGTACTATTTTGACAGCTATAGCGGAAAACTACTCCATAGTAGTCGTTTAAATTAGATGGTGGTGGGTAAACATGGATTGGTCTAAGGCAAAAAATATTTTAATTCTGGCTTTTATCATAACCAACATCTTTTTAATTTACCACATCGGAATGGATATTTTCTATAGCGATGAGCTGCGTCTGATCAGTGATGAATATATTGATTATGTGGAAAATGAGCTGACTCGGCATGGTATTACGGTTAAGGATGAAATTCCTAAGGAAATCTTTACGATGCCGGTACTGGTTGTAAAATATGAACTCTTTGACCATGAAGCCACGGCATTACAGCTTTTGGGAGAAGGCTATAGAAGGGTTGATGAAAACATCTATGAAAATGATCATGCTCAATTGATCATTGAAAGCAATAAACGGCTGAAATACAGCTTGACCGATAACACTGTTGTTGACTACCGTATTGATGATGAAAAGGCAGTAGAAATTAGTAATGAGTTTTTAAAGGAGCACAATCTATACCGAAATGATATCACTTTGAAGCAAGTATATTTGGGTACTGAAAAGGCCTATGGGGATACTCCTCTCTATAAGCTGGTTTACAATCAAACCTATAAAGGAAAATTTCTAGGCGAAAGCTATATTAATGTTTATGTAAACCATAAGGGGGTTGTGGGGATGGAAGCCATGCTTTTAAAGCCCGATAAGACCCAGAACCAAAAGGAAAGAACGATTCCTGCCACAGAGGCCCTGCTAAGAAAAATGAGTCACATTGTTAATGATCACAAGGAGGATGTTGTGATTAGTGATATTGAAATAGGCTATTATTTTAACCCCAACGATGTACAGTTTTCCACATGGCAGCAAATCGAATGGGCTACAGCCTTTCCCGCATGGAAAATAACATTAAAAAATGGTAAAAGCTATTATGTTGATGCGTTAAAGAATTAGGCTAATGATAAAAAAATAAAGGATTTTTGAATATAAAGTAGAAAAAGTATAATGGACTCTTTCTACTTTTTTTGTTATGATTTTTAAGGGTCCTGTATTATTTAGATGTTTTTAATTTCATTTAGCATTAGATATTATTACCATTAACAAATTGTAATCAAAATGATACAATAAAAATCGAAGTGAAATTATGTAAAATAAGGAATATTTAAATTTCAGATAATTGATTCAACCAGGAAAGACACCAGGGAAAAATAAACTAGAGGGTGGTGGATAGCTGACTTAGGTCAGTGAATATATGAGCAAGATACTTATCGAGGGCGGTAGAAAGTTGCAGGGTAAGGTTGAAATCGGAGGCTTTAAAAACGCCGCAGTGGCCATTATACCCGCCGCAGTTTTAGCAGGTGATAAATGTATTATTGAAAACCTGCCTAAAATCAGTGATGTAGGCACTTTGAGCAAAATATTGATAAACCTTGGGGCCAACGTGGTTCAAAGGGATTTAAATACACTGGAGATTGATACAACCAATATGGAGCGATGCTTTGCAGATTACGAGATTGCCAAGGAGCTTCGGGCCTCCTATTATCTTTTAGGGGCAGGGCTGGGCAGATTTAAACGGGCCAGGGTAGTGTACCCCGGAGGCTGTTCCATTGGTACAAGACCAATCGACCAACATATAAAAGGCTTTGAGGCCCTTGGAGCAAAGGTCTCTATTGAGCATGGCATTATTTCTGTTGAGGCGGATCGTTTAGTTGGGACTGAAATTTTCTTAGATGTAGTCAGTGTTGGGGCAACCATTAATATTATGCTGGCTGCCACCATGGCCGAGGGCTATACCGTAATAGAAAATGCCGCCAAGGAGCCCCATATTGTGGATGTGGCAAACTTCTTAAACTGTATGGGTGCCGACATTCGGGGGGCAGGTACAGATGTGATCAGAATAAAGGGTGTAAAGGCCCTGAAGGGCTGTCACCATATGGTTATCCCCGACCAAATTGAAGCGGGAACCTATATGATTGCGGCTGCCGCCACCGGCGGAGATGTCACACTAACCAATGTCATTCCGAAGCATTTAGAGGCTATTACGGCCAAGCTGAAGGAAATGGGAGTAGAAATTATAGAAAATGGTGATTCCCTCAGGGTAGTAGCCAATCGCCCCTTAAGAAATATCAATGTTAAAACCCTGGTTTATCCCGGCTTTCCCACCGATTTGCAGCAGCCTATGTCAAGTCTGTTGACCGTTGCAAAGGGAACGGGTATGGTGACAGAGACCATTTTTGAAGGGCGGTTTAAGCACGTTGATGAGCTAAAGAGAATGGGAGCCGACATCAAGGTTGAAGGTAGGGTCGCTGTTATTCAAGGGGTTAAAAAATTAATGGGCGCTAAGGTTTGTGCCAGTGATTTAAGGGCTGGTGCCGCCCTATTGGTGGCAGGCCTGATGGCAGAGGGTGAAACTGAAATTGAAAATGTTCATTTCATTGAGAGGGGCTATGACAAATTTGAAGAAAAGCTCATAAGCTTAGGAGGCCGTTTGAGGCGAATCTAGGTATAAAAATGTATCTCTCTTGTTGAGCATTGAGATATAAGAACTGGAGGCTAAATAATGACAGTGCGTTTTTGTTCATTGGCCAGTGGCAGCAGCGGTAATTGTCATATGATTACCGATGAACGCAGCTATCTATTGGTTGATGCGGGCCTAAGCGGAAAACAAATTCAGGGAAAGCTCCAGGAGGTGGGAGTAGACCCCAGTAGATTATCCGGTCTGCTGGTGACCCATGAGCATGCAGACCATATTCATGGAGCAGGAATCCTCTCCCGTCGATTCAATATTCCCATCTATGCCAATGAAGGTACCTGGGTGGGGATGGAGCATAAGCTGGGAAAAATCAGCCCAGAAAATATTCGGATTTTTAAAACCAACAACCCCTTTGAGCTGGGAGGCTTTACCGTAATGCCCTACAGCATTTCCCATGATGCCAATGACCCGGTGGGTTTTTCCTTTATCAATCGAGGGGTAAAGATTAGCATTACCACCGATTTAGGCTATATGACAGAGGACATTCAAAATCAGGTAAGGGATTCAGATCTCGTGGTTTTAGAATCGAACCATGATGAAGAAATGCTGAAGGCAGGGAGCTACCCCTACTATTTAAAGCGCAGAATTCTATCAAACCGTGGGCACCTTTCCAACGAAGCTGCCGGCAATGCCATAGTTGATTTAGTTAAAAAAAATGTGAAATTAATTATGCTGGCCCATTTAAGTCAGGAAAATAATTTTCCCGAGCTTGCCATGGCAACCATACAAGGCATATTAAAGGTAAATCAAATTGCAGTGGGCAGTGATATTAAGCTGGATTTAGCCTTAAGAGACAGGGTTAGTAATTTGTACGAGTTTTAAGATTAACTGAATAATCCTTTACATATTACTGAAATGAACATCATTTCAGTATTTTTTATGTAATTTATTAAAATTACTCATCTTGTCACAATACTGACACAATTTCCCTATATACTGTATATATGAAGACTTACAGAGAAACTGTTTAAAGGAGTGTTTAATATTAAGACAGCAGGGTAATTATAGTCAGCAATTTACCAAAAGCTACCTTTATTATTCATGAGTATTTCGCTGTTCACAATGACTGTAATTGGTAATAATAGCTACTAAAGGTGTAAATTAATTTGATTTATTTTTAATACATTAGGAGGTGCTTTACCATGGACATGAATAATCATAAACCCATGGATATGGAAGAGGATGACCAACAGCATACAAAGGAGCTTTACAATGAACCACAAGAAATACTGCAAGAACCGGAACCGATGAAGGAACCGACGGCAATAGAGCATACTGCTCCGATCACATTGGAAAAGCCAAACGACAGACCTGTCAAGAAAAAGTCTGGTATCAGGTACTTAATATTGATTTTGGTGGGGGCCCTGCTGGGTAGCGGGATTACCATGTCGGTTGGGTATTATTATTTACCGCAAATATTAAATTCACGGGGAGTTCCCCTGGGCGGATTACAGCAGCCCATTACGATTAATCCCAGCGCAGACATGTCGGTGTATTCTGCTGTGGCTAAAAAAGCCATGCCTTCAGTAGTAGGTATTACCACAATTACATTACAACGTGATTTCTTTGGTACTAGAAGGGTACCCAGTGTGGGGACCGGCGTAATTGTAGATGCCAGAGGCTACATTCTCACAAATTCCCACGTGGTTGGCGATGGGAATGCACAAGAGCTGACCGTGGTACTGCATGATGGGGAAAAAATCGGTGCCAAGGTGGTATGGCAGGATAGTGACATTGACCTGGCGGTGATTAAAGTAGAAGGCGTGGATCTGCCCGTGGCTGAGCTGGGAGACAGCGATTCACTGGAGGTAGGAGAAATTGCAGTGGCCATTGGAAACCCCCTGGGTTTGAACTTTGAAAGAACCCTGACTCAAGGGGTTATTAGCGGACTCAATCGAAATATTCCTGTTGATAATGGTAATACCATTGAAAACTTAATTCAAACCGATGCCTCTATTAACCCGGGTAACAGCGGTGGACCTTTGCTAAATGCAAAGGGCCAGGTAATTGGAATTAACACTGCTAAAATTCAAAGCGGTGAAGGCCTTGGCTTTGCCATCCCTATTAATACAGCGAGACCCATTGTGGAAGAAATCATTGAAAAAGGTGAATTTACAAGGGTTGTAGTGGGTATTTCGGGTATTAATGTCGATGTATTTGAAAGCTTAACCGGCACTAAGCTTCAAGCTGACACAGGGGTTTATGTAGCAGAGGTTATAGCCGATACAGCAGCAGACCGGGCCGGAATGATGGCAGGTGACATAATTATTAAGCTTGGTGATAAAGAGGTCGGTACCATGGGCTCGCTTCAACGGGAGCTTTATCAGTACAGACCTGGCGATCAAACCTCGATAACGGTCTTAAGAAATGGGCGAGAAGAGGTTTTACAGATTACCTTTGAATAATATGTAGAAAAATCAGGCCTTTGTGCCTGGTTTTTTTGATTTGTAAAAACAGGAAAATTACTATATAATGATTACCATAAAGTAATTGATGCCTGATGGAATGAAGCCTTTAAAATTACAGATAATAAATTTAATAACAATAATCCAAGTGTATTGGAGTGAAAAAAATGTACGTGGTTTGTAATAAGCATTTAGAGGAAGCGATAGATGAGTTTGTTGAGCTATATGAGCAGCCGCCTGATGTATATGAGCTAGATACCCTTTCCTTTTCAGACTGGACAGCACCAACCTCCTGTCATTTTTGCGAAAACGAGCCTAAATATCTAGTTGTCTAGCCGGGAATTACCTCGGCTTTTTTATTGACCTTTTAAGGAGTGGAAATACGTGAATATAACAATTTTAAGCGTTGGTAAGATAAAGGAAAAGTTTTATAGACAGGCCATTGATGAATACTCAAAAAGATTATCTCGATATTGTAAATTACAACTAATAGAGGTACCAGACGAAAAGGCCCCAGAAAATTTAATTGATGCTGAAATGGAAATAATTAAGGATAGGGAGGGGGAAGCGCTGCTTAAAAATGTAAAGGAGGGCAGTTATGTCATTGCCCTGGAAATACAAGGGAAAAGCCTCTCATCTGAGGGCCTTTCAGAGCAGCTCCAGCGATTAGCGCTATCGGGCAATAGCCAGGTATGCTTTATTATTGGGGGCTCCCTAGGTTTGGCAAAATCAGTTCTATCCCGTGCAGACTTCAAGCTGTCCTTTTCTCCCATGACCTTTCCCCATCAGTTAATGAAGGTAATCCTTTTAGAGCAGATTTATAGGGGGTTTAGGATTATGAGGGGTGAACCGTATCATAAGTAGTAGGACACTTTTTTCAAGTGGAAAGATTTATATAGAGATATAGTTTTATAATAACTTATAATATAGATTGGTGTTAGTATAAAAGCATGGACACGAAAAGTAGGATATAATATTTATATCTGAAAGGAAGTGTCCAAATGAAACAAAACGGTAAACGATATGATGATGATTTTAAAAGAATGCTAGTTGATCTCTACAATACAACTAATCATACTTTCAAGAGTCTCGAAAGCGAATATGGCGTAACAGCTACAACAATACAAAGATGGGTTAAGGATCTAACCCCTACTGATCCTACCGATGAAAATTCTCTAAGTCCTCGTGAAATTGCTGAACTCAAGAAGAAAATTGCACAGATAGAACAGGAAAATGAAATCTTAAAAAAGGCTATGGCCATATTAGCGAAAAAATAGATAAAAGTAGCATCTTCGAGACAATAGATATTATATCTAGCAAATATCCTATAAAATCAGTCTGTGAAACCTTAGGTGTTCCTCGTAGTTCTTATTACGATTTTCAAAAGCCTAAGGAATCTCCTAGAATCATTGAAAACAAACTAATTAAAGAGCATATCCTTCGAATCTATATGGAAAGTAAGGGCAGATATGGATCTCTCAAAATCCATAAACAGATGAAAAAGGAGAAGCTATTTGAAACGATACCAAGCCTCAAAAGGGTTCAACGACTCATGAGGAACATGGGTTTATTTGCTGTGGTCAGTAAGCGATTCAAATACAAGAATACGAAGTCAACCAATGAAGAATTGCCAAACCTACTAAAACAAGATTTCACAACAACTGGGCTGAACCAGAAGTGGGTTGCTGATATCACTTATATTCATACTATTCATGATGGTTGGTGCTACTTATCTTCTATTCTTGACCTACATAGTCAGAAAATAGTTGGCTATGAATTCAGCAAACGGATGGATGAATCTATTGTTCTAAAAGCTTTACAGAAAGCAATGCTAAGACAAGGGAACCCTAAAAATGTCATTATACATACCGACCGTGGAAGTCAGTATCTCAGTAAAAATTACATCCAGACCATGGAAAGTTATGAGGCCAAACGATCCTATAGTGCAAAAGGGAATCCATATGATAATGCAGTAATCGAGTCTTTTCATGCTATCTTGAAAAAAGAAGAAGTTTATCGTAGTACCTATAGAACCTATGAGGAGGCTAATTTGGCTTTATTTCAATTTATCGAGTCTTGGTACAACAACAAGAGAATTCATAGCAGCATTGGATATCTAACTCCGAATGAATTTGAGAAACTTGCTGCTTAAAATATCACACTTTTTGTGTCCAAACTATTGACCTAGATCCAAATAGATAAACCAACGAATCATATGATGTTGTAAAGTGCCTTTAAGACCGTGTTCTGTTTCAGGGAGGTTCATCACAGCAGTTTTACTATAGTATCGGATTACAGCCGTATTCCACTGCCACTAAATGGAGACTTAAGTAGAAATTATATAGAACAAGGGACTCTATATCCGGCCTTACATAAATTAGAAAAAAAGGGCTATATAACATCCTATTTAAAGGAGCAGGGTAAAGGGCCAGCAAGAACGTATTATAGATTAACAGTAGATGGTCATAAAGTATTAAGGCAGAAGACAAAAGAATGGAATGGTTTTGTTAAAATGATTAACGATGACAACCTTAATGGATAAGAAAGCTCGGTATCTCCAAAGTCTTCGCACTTCTTTGGCACATAGAATATAACGGAAATTGAGAATATACTTTTAGAATATGAGCTTCATATTCAGGATAAAATCCATCAACTAATGATATGTGGTGTAGATTACAAATGGGCGTTAGAATAGACCTTGGAAGAAATGTCCTTACCACAGGAAGTTGCCCGACTTTAGCAGTCGCTTTTTAGCTTTTATGAAAAAGTCACTTTACCTCTCTCTGGGCCCTCGTCAAATGATCATTTCCGCTTTAACATTTTAATATTTTTTATATATTTTCATTATAAAAATTATAAAAAAATGAATATTCTTAATTAGGGGTTTGATTTTTGGAAAAATAAGTAATATAATAAGGTTATACTTTTGCAATTAATAAATATATTTAAGGAATAACAAATTTTTTTTATTAACTATGTTAACGTTTGCAAATCCAAATAATACTATATTATAAATGTTATTTTTTATTATAAAATGTTAACGTTTGCAATAGGTCATCATCAATAATCGGATCTAGTTTTTTATATATGCATAATCACTAAAGCATAAGAAGGGAGGGAATAGAGACTAACTTCTTAAGATCACTTTGCAAAAAATAAGAAAATAATCAAGGGGGTATTTCAATTGAAACGCAAAAGGTTAATGTCAATGATGATATCGTTGTTTTTAATACTTTCAACGATGTTCTTAACGGGTTTTGCGCAAGACCAAATACTACCATCTGAAGACACCATATTCACTGAAGACTTCCAGGAAGCAACAACGGGAAATGTATTTACAGCATCCTATAGATCTATACCTAATGATTCTTCAAAACCAATGTATATTAGGAAAGGCGGAACTATAACTGTTGAAGATGAGCTATTAGTTTTAGGTCCCAGTAGTGGTGGAAGATTGACAATAGGTGCTTTATCTGATACAAATACAACTTCAAGCAGCACGCCAGGGGGAGTATTAGACCTGAGCCAGCCATATAAAATAATTATAAAAATTGCTGAAGTGGGTAGAGATACTGGTAAAAACTTTCAGGTATATGTAGATAATAATACAACCTCTCAAGGAAATTCAATTCATGGAGGCAGTTCAAAGGTTTTTCAGCAAAAACTTAGTGAGTTAGAACTGGGTGAGCTGACAATACAACCAACTGTAGGAACACAGACTTCATTTATTCAACTACGAACCGAAAGTGGAGGTAATATTAAAATAGACGAAGTAATAATACAAAGATTAGTTGAAATCGAAGATCCTGAAGAACCCCCGTATCCAGAAGACCCTGAGGATCCAGTAGACCCTGGAAGGCCCACTGACCCAGAGAATCCAATAGATTTACCAGAAGGAATCTTTGCTTTGACAGGCTATGCTACGTTAAATGGTGGTACAACAGGCGGGTTTGTACCAGCCAATGGAGAAGAACCTGTAATTGTTACGGCAACTACTGGAGAAGAATTAGAAGGATTTTTAAAATATAAAAGAGATGCTAAGAAATATCAAGACAGAGGTACAATCAATAAGGAGACTGGCGAGGTTTGGGTTGATCCCCCTATGATTATTTATATTGACGGCCCCGTTACCCATGACAATTCACGCAGTAGTAAAATTGATGTTAAGGAAGTTGAAAATTTATCTATTATTGGTGTGGCCGACAGAGGAGAATTTGATGGTATAGGAATAACCATAAGTCGAGCTAATAATATTATAATTAGAAACCTATCTATACATCATGTTCGAGGGGGTTCATCTACTGCGATAGAAATAACAGAATCTAGCCATAATATATGGATTGATCACAATGATTTTTATAGTGAATTAGATGTAGGCAAAGATTATTACGATGGCTTGGTCGATATAAAAAGAAATGCAGAATATATTACGGTTTCTTGGAACAGATTTTACAATCATAATAAAACAATGTTAGTAGGGCATACAGATAATGAAGGTTTAAAGCCAGATAAAATAACATATCATCATAATTACTTTTTTAATCTTAACTCAAGGGTACCATTAATCAGATATGCTGAAGTTCATATGTTTAATAACTACTCTAAAGATATTGTCGATACTGGAATAAATGCTAGAGTAGGGGCTAAAGTAAGAGTAGAAAATAATTATTTTGATAATGTTGGGGCAGGAACAATTGACTCTGCCACAGGGCAAAGGAAAGGGCCTTTAGGGTGGTTTTATGGTAGTCCAAGTACAGGTTACTGGCATGTAAGTGGAAATGTGTTTATTAACTGTCCGGTTAGTGAATACGAATCCACAACAACAATGAATATTCCATACAATTATAGTAGTGTGCTACATTCGGCAGAAGAGGCTAGAGATTTAGTATTACAGTACGCTGGGGTAGGGGTGATTGATGGCTTAGAGCCTCCAGCAATTGAATAACCTGCATACCTATAAAGCTCCAGTTTTAATGTAGTAAATTCCTGACCTTTCACTATCCATATAATGAGTAATATAAAAACAAACCCGAAGCTCAAAGCATCGGGTTTGTTTTTATAGATAAAGAAATCAATGATAGACCTTAAGGGTTATTTGATACCCCATGACAAAAACAATTGACTGGATAAATACCACATTTCCCCCAACCTGGATTGCGGGAAATTTTCATATACGAAAATTGTTCAGCGATTTAGGTATATATCAAAAAATAGATAAAAAACTATTGCATATAACGTTACGTAATATGATTTAATTAAAATGAGGAGTGATGGGAATGAAGGAAAAGAAGCGGTTTTCCATTGGCGAAATAGCAAAATTAACCGGTGTGTCCATCAGAACCCTGCAATATTACGACAATATTGGGCTTGTACCATTAAATAAAGAGGTTACGAATGGACGCAGGTTTTATGATGAGTTAGATTTGGCTAAACTTCAGCAGGTTTTATTCTATAAATCCTTAGGGCTTCCCATTAAGGAAATTAAAGACCTTGTTATTGAAGCAGTTACAGCCGATCAAATTGCTTCTGTTCTCAAGAAACAGCGGCAGGCTTTCTATCGAAAATTAATGGATATGAAGATGAATATATCGTTAATCGAGGCTAGTATTAAAAATTTAGAAAATAAAAAAGGTGTATTTTCCGGTGAATTGATTCAATTGATGATTTCCCTGAATAGGGATACAATCCTTGAATATAAAGAAATTCAATATGATGATAAAACAGAAGGTATTTTTATGAAATACTATGAAGATACTGAGGAAGTAATAGAAACCTATTGGTGCTGGAAAGCCCTTATATTAGAAGCAACTACACATATTTTTAACGGAGTTGACCCTAAAGGAGAAGAGGGGCAGTCCTTTGCAAAAAAGTGGATAGAGATGGTTGCCAATATTACAAAGGGTAAACTGGATTTACTGAATGCCCATAAAGTAGCCTACAATAATCGTGACCAATGGCCAGAGGAAGATCGCCGATTAATGGAGTTTACGGATGAATTTATTGACAAGGCCCTAGAAGCCTATCTGACAATCGATGAGAAGGGAGAGAAGCAGAATGATTGAAATAAAAAATCTTAGTAAAAAATATCAAGATAAGATTGCAGTAGAGAATCTATCCTTTGATATTATGCCCGGGGTAGTGACGGGTTTTTTGGGACCGAATGGGGCTGGAAAATCAACAACAATGAAGATGATTTTAAATTTGATCAGGCCCTCCAATGGAGAGGTAAGGATTGATGGAAAGCACTATATAGAACTGGAGCAGCCCATTTCAAAAATTGGAGCATTAATTGATGCCGATGCAGTCAATCCTAAGCTAACCGCAGAGCAGCATCTGCAATTAATAGCCACAGCAAGTGAAATTTCAGCTTCAAGGGTTGATGAAATCCTTCAAAGAGCAGGATTAGAAAAGGTAAGGCGTAAACAAATAGGTGAATACTCCCTGGGAATGAAGCAACGTTTAGGGATTGCAGCAGCACTCCTTGGAAATCCAGCGACGGTTATATTAGACGAACCCTTTAATGGCTTAGATGTTGATGGTATAAAGTGGCTCCGTAATTTGACTAGAGATTTAGCCAGGGCAGGAAAGGCTGTCTTAATATCAAGCCATTTAATGGGTGAGATTCAGGCAATAGCTGAAAGAGTCATCGTTCTGGCCCAAGGCAAGCTCATTGCAGATATGACTATAGAGGAAATGTCTAAAAAGAGCTTTAGCAGCTATTTAAGCGTTAGAAGCGAAAATAATCTTAAATTGCAAGAATTGCTCAGAAAGAAGGGAGCATTCATTCAGCAAATAGAGCAGGATCAATTAATTGTTAGAAATCTGGAGATGGAAGAGGTAGGTACTGCGGCAAAGGAAGGCAATCTTGCAATATTTGAGCTTACAAAGGTGCAGCCTTCCCTGGAACAGCTTTTTACAGAGCTCACAGATGGTAAAGTTGATTATATCTCTGAAAAAAACCAATACAAAGAAGGGGTGAGGATAGATGACCGTTAAATTAAAGAAGGTTTCCTTTAAGAATTTAATTAAAGCAGAGTATCAGAAAGTTATGTTTCTAAAATTCTCAAAGACCTTTCTAGGTATTTTAGTGCTTACCAGCCTAGCCATGGGTTTGATTTTTTCCCTTACAACCAATGTGACCCAGGGGAAATCAATAGCACAGATGTCTCCCACAAATATAATATCTGCCAGTATGTTGGGGATAGACGTTGCCGCCATTATGTTAATCATTTTTACTGCCCTTTCCATATCAAGTGAATTCTCAACAAAATTAATTCATGTTTCATTAGCAGTAACGCCAAACCGAAAAAGATTTTACTATAGTAAGTTTCTTACCTATGGTTTATTGGCCGTAGTAATAAGTCTACTTGTCACCTTTTTAACATTTATTGCAGGGCAATTGGTACTAGTTTCCAACGGGGTCCCCATGGCTTCTCTTAAGGATAATTCCTTAGTAAAGCTTATAATTGGAAGTGCAGTGATGCCGGTTTTCTATTGCTTATTGACTGTAGCAGCAACCTTTATCTTTAGAAGTAGTGCAGGGGGAATTACCTTTTCCCTGGCTGTCATGTTTATTCCTGCCCTAATTAAAATGTTCTCAAAGAACATCCAAGGGCTAATTTTACCAATTTTACCCCAGTCATCTTTACACAGCTTATCAGGAATTGTTTCTGAAAACCCATATGAATTGCTGGGGAATGGTACCAGTATTCTTCTATTACTTCTGTGGATTGGGATTACTTCTGCTATAGGAATCTTCCAGTTAGTAAGAAAGGATGTTTAAAAATTGAGGAAGAGCAGTGCAGCAATAATCATAGCAACCCCAATAATTGAGACGATGGAGATGATTATTTCAGTTTTCTTTTTAATAACCAAGAGACAGTATTGTTTTATTATAAAGAAGATTAGGTAAAATATAATGAAGTATATGATCCATATTGAAACGCAATAATTTTAAAGTATTCACATAACCTCAGACTAACCTGAGGTTTTTATTTTCATTAAATTGTATTGACTTAATTTAACAAAGATGATATTTTATATTCAACAAGTTAAATATAATTAATTAAATATAACATATTTAATACAAGAAGGAGGGATATAATCTATGAGCTTAAGGTATGGATTATTGGGGCTATTATGCTATCAAAGGATGACAGGATATGAATTAAACAAAACCTTTGAAACATCATTGCAGTTTATGTGGAATGCTAAAGCCAGTCAAATATATAGGGAGCTTTTAAAAATGCAGGATGAAAAATTAGTAACCTCACAAATTGAAATACAGGATAAAAAGTTTGATCGAAAGGTTTACTCCATAACCCCATTGGGAAAAAAGGCCTTCGAGGAATGGGTTAAAAAGTTTCCCCAGGATCTGCTAGCTCCTATTAGAGATGAATTCATTATGCGTATCTTTTTTGGTGAAACAATCGGGTTAGAAAACTTGTTGTTTGAAATTCAGAGGTTTAAAAAGCAACAGGAGGAGGAGCTTGAAATTTTATCTGTGGTTGAAAAATCGGCTAAGGAGTCTTCCATAGAGGATGGATTGGAGGAATCGCTATTTTATTGGACTTTAACCATTAATAGGGCAAGAAAAAGTATTATTGCTGAAATAGAGTGGGCCAATGAAACAATAGCATTAATTAAGAGCAAAAAGGGGGAATCTTAAATGAGGTATATTGAAAAAATAAAGGAGTTACCGATTACATGGGGGATTTTTATCATATCATCCCTTGTATTTCTTGTAGCCCGAATAACAGATCCTGAAAATATAAGATTTTTAGCCTTAATCTATCATGAGTTTTCTCAAAGATGGTATACCATTATTTCTTATGCTGTTGTTCATATAGAGTGGTATCATATCCTATTAAATATGGCTGTCTTGATATTCGTTGGCTCCTGGGTAGAAAAGCTGCTGGGACAAAAAAGGTTTTTCATTTTAATTATACTTTGCACTTTAGCCGGAGGCGTTTCTCTAATCGCACTGAACACCAGTGGTATTGGCTTTAGCGCTGCAGGCTTTGGAATTCTAACCTATTACCATCTGGCTTTCCCATGGGAAAGGGAACTTCCCTTTAATTTGCCTAATATCATTTTACCTGTTTCTTTACTTGTAATTTCAGTCTTGGCAATTGTTTTTCAATGGCTTCCCTCTGTAGGGCATTACCCCCATATTGCAGGAGCAGTAACAGGAGCTTTATTGCTGCCGCTGTTTCGTAAAAAACACAGGGAAATATAGTCTTAAGATATTGCTAAAAACAGTATAAAATATAAACCATATAGCTATGTTGTCATCAGTTGCCATTTTCTGCTGAGCTTCCTCCCTGGCCCCTATGAGATTTCCTGAAAGAATTACAATAAAAATAGCCGAATTAGACTTTGAAGATTTTATGCAAAGTACGGTTATAATTAAAATTGATGGGACTTTAGAAAGCTAATTACTAATTTAAATAATAATCGCCTATAAGGTAAATATACCTTCCTTATAGGCGATATCCTTATAAAGGGGGAAAACTTAATTATATGAATTTAAAAATGAACACCATGGCTTTTTTTCTTATTAGTATATTCACTGCTATTTGTGTATCGTCAATCTCTCTAGTTACTACAATTGAAGAAAATATATTACTTTCTAGAATTAGTCGAGGAGACTATGGTAAGGATGCAATACATTTTTCCATAGATCAAGAAAGTTGGAGTTATAAAAACCTAGTTGATATAGCTCAATACAGTAACTTTAATGATTTTACTCTCATTTATGATGATTATGAAAAAAATCTAAGACAAATTTACATAAAGGGTAGAAGTGACTCACCACCTATAATAACAGGTCGTTATTTTTCTTCAAATGACTTTAATAATGGACAGTCAGTTGCTGTAATTGGCCAAAATCGGCTACAAGAAGTAATAAAAAAGAACGGAAAACAGTGGATAAAGGTTGAAGATAAGTTGTTCGAGGTTATAGGCGTAATGGGTTATCATATAGCCACCTTACTTGATGATAGGATAATTGTAAATGCAGATGCAATTTTTCAGAAGGGAAGAAATAATATCTATATTTTAGATGTTTATTCAGGAAATATGAAGTATTCAAGTTTAGACATATATAATGGACTAAAAGAGATGTGTACAGTAGATAACTTAACACCAATAAGACAAATAGATATTGACCCTATTGGTGTAGATAGATTATTTAAGAATTTAATAAGCAATACAATTGTGTATGCGCTTTTGATGATTTCTTTTATCCTCTGTAGTATCTCCATATCTATTGAGTGGATAAGCAAGCAACGAAATAAAATCGCAGTTATGCGGTTAATCGGATGGAATGATAGGAAACTGAAACTGTATATTTATAAACATTATCTTTTCTTTGCTATTTTAGGTGTAGGAATGGGTCTAATATTTATCACACTTTCAGATATTAAAATTACAAATATGATATCTATTATTATTATATCTATAATTAATATAATATTGGGATGGTTAATAACAGTACCACCCATTAAAAAAATGCTAAAAATATCAGTAACAGAGGTGATGAGGTGATGGCTATAGGAAAATTAAACTGGGAGATAACATGTAATGAAATTAAAAGAAATGTTAAAAAGAACATTATTATAACTTTAATATTAATATTACAATGTACTGTATGTTTTACTCTTATTGCACTAGTAATAGCAAATACATTAACTGCATCTTCTAGCGTAAACCACCTCAAAGAGTATATAGGCAATAAATCGTACTATTCCCTGCATGATGATGCTGATGATGATGGTAGTTATCAAAAATATATAAATTCTGAGTTAGAATATTTTAAACTCTATAAATTTGTAGACGAATTAAGGAATAACAAAGACTTTTCATTTATCAGTACTATTATCCAACCTGTAGAACTTTTTGGAAAGGACATTCCAGAAAAATTTCGGTATGGATATGAAGAGGGGATAATAGAAGAGCCCTTTATACTGGATAATGAATTTTTAATTGGTGTAAAAAGTGTCCAAGTATCTAAAAATGTATTTTCTGAGTTTGATATTTCTGTAGATGAAGGTAGAAGTTTTTTAGAACAAGACTTTGTATTGGGAAACGATGGTCGTGGAAAAGTGATTCTTGGAAATCAATATAAGGATTATTATGGTATAGGAGATAGTTTTGAATGTATCTATTTATTTGAAAAAATGAGTTTTGAAGTAATTGGATTTTTACCGCCTGATACTTATATACCAAGGAATGGTAGACTATTATATGTGGATAGATATATAATAATACCAGCATTTTCAGAAATAGATATTGATAGATATCAAGACCTTGCTCAAATTGCATTGTTGCAGCAAGCTAATGGGCAGATAGTTACTTCAAAAACAAATCTTGATGTACCAAGGCTTGTAAATGATTTATCTGATAAATATAATACCTTACGATTTAGAGTGTTTGAAATAGGAAAAACAGAGGTCTTTAATACAATAACATTATCAGATGAAATCGTTAAAAAAATTTTATTAATAGCTATTATATTGATAATTTTTACTGTGGTAGGGCTATCAACAAGTATTTTAGGTCGGGTACGAGAAAATTATTATAGATATGGTGTACACTTAATAAGCGGCGCTACTTTACCTGACATTATATATCAAATGGTAGGGATAATATTATTTATAATTGGTTGTGCTCTTTTTACTTCTTTAATAATTTCTATTATTTTAACTGGATTTGGCTTGCAATTAATCATGGTTATATTTGTAGCAATGATTGTATTTATATTAGCAAGTATTATACCTACTATTATAATAAATAGGCTAGATATAAATCATTTGATTAGGAGGAAAGAATAATGACGATTATAAGGCTAAATGAAATAAATAAACATTATGGTAAGGATCAAGCTAAGATTTATGCATTAAAAAACATCTCCCTTTCAATTGAAGCAGGTGAAATGATAGCAATTGTTGGGAAAAGTGGCTCTGGTAAATCCACACTATTAAATATTATAGGCGGGCTAGACATCCCTAATAGTGGACAATATTTGTTCGAAGGTAAGGAGATTAGCGGATTAAAACCAAATGCATTAGCAGAATTTCGTCGCCAAAACATTGGTTTTATTGTTCAGCATTTTGCATTGATAGATGATATGACGATATTTGATAATGTTGCATTACCTTTAAGATACAATAGACTATCAAGTACAAAAATTAAAGAAGTTGTTAAGGAAATACTAGAAAAAATGGAAATTAGCGATAAAATGAACTTATATCCACCACAACTTTCAGGTGGACAATGTCAACGTGTAGCAATTGCAAGAGCATTAGCCTGTAATCCAGTAGTATTACTTGCAGATGAACCAACAGGAGCTTTGGATGAAAAAACAAGTTTACATATATTGGAGATATTTAAAAAGCTAAATGAACAAGGTATTACTATTATTATAGCGACTCATGATAAGGATATTGCAAACTCATGTAAAAAAATTATTCAGTTGAATGATGGTATGCAGAATAATGAAATTTTACTTCACAATCATTTATCTTAGACTATTTGGGTATTATATCATGTAGGCATCTCTTAAATCCATAGTTATCTGATATCTATTTGTGGGATAATCTCCTTAGATTAAAAATGTTATCTAAGGAGGTAATTATGTCTCCATCAAAAATATGACCTAGATGGAAGGATCACTTCACTTCCAGTTTCTCAAAGAGCTTTTTATTGTTTGTATTCAAACTATTGGAGAAACAATAGCTTGAGTCTAGATTTTAACATAGGGTCTTAATTTATTCTTACTTGTTTTGATGGTATCCTGCTAGATGCCCTTATTTCCTGATAGACAGTAATAATATATTAAATCTCCTTTTCCTATTGGGCTTCTACCTAGGTCATAAGACACATCTTTTTATTTTCAAATCGACTCGACTTGGTAACTCTCCTTTTTCTCCTTTGTCAATCTATGATCCTGTTTTTATAACTATATTGAAACTGATATAATATTGTGATCAGTGAACTAAAAGCTCATTACAATTATCCGTAGGGCATTACCCCCATATTGCAGGGGCAGTAACAGGAGCTTTATTGCTGCCGCTGTTTCGTAAAAAACACAGGGAAATATAGTCTTAAGATACTGCTAAAGACAGTGGCCTCCATATCCTGGTCTGTAGAGATACAATACAAATGGGTATGCCCTAATACCATAAAACTCTATAAAATTCTACCAGAAGAAAAAAAATATCAAGGCAGGATTTCAATCAATAAAAACAGAAGCGTATTATATAATAGTTTTTAGAAAGGATGTGGGATAATGGCAGATATCTATATAAACTATGGTACAAATTTACAGGAAATGACCTTTAAGCTGATGGAGGCTGCGGAGATTGGACAAAAATTAAAACCAAATATAAAGGTTGGTATTAAGCCAAACTTGGTTGTTTCAAGGCCAGCCGATGAAGGCGCCACCACCCATCCAGAAATTGTAGAGGGAATCATTCAATATGTGCAGGCGGCAGGGGTTAAGGATATTAGCATTTTGGAAGGCTCATGGGTGGGAGATAGTACAAAACGGGCTTTCGTTAACTGTGGCTATGCTGCCCTAGCAGAAAAATATGGTGTTCGATTGATAGATACCAAGCAGGATAAGGTAATCAAGATAAACCACCAGGGGATGGCCTTGAACGTCTGTGAAAGTCCCCTTAAGGTGGATTATTTGATTAATGTGCCCGTACTCAAGGGGCATTGTCAAACCGGAATGACCTGCTGTATTAAAAATCTCAAGGGCTGTATACCCGACAGTGAAAAAAGGCGTTTTCATACAATGGGATTGAATAAACCCATTGCAGCCCTGGGAAGTGTTCTAAAGCCGGCATTACATATCGTTGATTCTGTATGTGGTGACCTATCCTTTGAAGAAGGGGGAAATCCGGTGACGGCCAATCGAATTATGCTGGGCTTTGATCCGGTGCTTTTAGATTCCTTTGGAGCCCAGCTAATGGGATACCAGCCAGATGAAATTGAACATTTGCGACTTGCTAAAATTGATGGTGTAGGCAGCTACGCAGGGGCTGATACGGAAATTCTTGAACTGAATGCCCACAACAAGCCCCAGGTTTGTAGGCAGCATAGCAATACAGTAAAACGCCTTAGCCGTTATATAGAAGCCGACAGTGCTTGTTCCGCCTGCTATGCTGCTCTTATTTATGCCCTTGATAAGGCAGGTGGAGTCGAGGGGCAGAAATTCAAGATTGGGCAGGGTTTTCAAGGAATACAGCTAGAGGGAATCGGCATAGGCAATTGTACGTCAGGGTGTAGCACCTATGCAAAGGGGTGTCCCCCTAGGGCAAGTGATATTGCAGAGATGATCAGACGGCTAAGGTAGATAGGTCTAACAAACCAGGGGATGAATTATTAAGTACCTAATTATTCTTTAACCAATTAAGCAAGACAATGGCATGATTATAAACCGGGTCCCTTGCACCATACAGCAGGGTGACGGTTTCGTTCAAACCCATGGGCTTTAACAGCTTAACGGCTTCTTTGCACACGGGGCTGGTAGAAAGCTCGTGCTCATACATTTTGCGAAATTCTTCGTGCCTTTCCGGCTTATGATTATAAGCCTTGCGAAGCTCTGGGCTGGGAGCAATATCCTTTAACCATAAATCCAGCATTGCTTGATCCTTTGAAACACCCCTGGGCCATAGGCGATCTACTAAGACCCTTTTCCCATCCTCCAATGAAGCAGCTTCGTAAATTCTCTTTATCTTAAAGGGCATGATATATCCTCCCCTAATCAATTCATTAGCTATAAGCTAACCCAAATTATTATATAATTTTTCTAAGAAAAGATGGCGGCACCAATGGTGGCTGCTATCTTTTATATTACCCCAATTCTAAAGAAAAAGTCTACAGGGCCATAAGAATCCATTCCTAAAAAACTATTGACAAATAGAATTAGTCATGTCATGTTGTGGTAGACATAGGACTAATGGTCATAAAATCTAGTTAAGGGTTTAGGATAATGAGAGAGAGGAAAAGTATTGGAGCATGACAGTTTTATAATCTTAGATAAAAGACAGGTTTATATAAACAGATTAGGTATACAGCTAAAAGATTAAGTTGCTTGGCGAGAATGGTATTTAATCTAAATTCAGTAGGTCGCCAAGCTATGGTTAAATAATAGGTAGAGCCTTTCCGAAAGGAAAATGGCAAAGCGGGAGTTAAGACCACAGGAGAATAAGTCTAACAATTAAACTGATAGCCGATGCCCCATATGGTCTTTAGGTATTTTGGCTCCCTAGGATTCTCCTCAATTTTACTCCTAATTCGTTTAATGTAAACCATGATGGTGTTGTCATCAATGGCACTGTATTGCCATACCTGTCTGTAAAGCTGTTCCTTAGTAAAGACCTGCCCGGGGTTTTCCATGAAAAACTTAAAAAGAGCCAGCTCCTTTGCAGTCAGGGTTATTTCCTGCCCATCCTTATAGACACGATAATGGGCCTGTCGAAAGGTAAAGGGCCCCACGTGGAGATCATTTGTTTTTTTATCATTGTATTCCTTGCTTCGTCTGATGAGGGCCTTCGATTTGGAAATTAAAAGGGCAGCACTAAAGGGCTTGGTTATATAATCATCTGCCCCCAGCCCCAGGCCCAATACCTTGTTATGCTCCTCAAGCTTTCCACTAAGTAAAATGATGGGGGTATGAATTTGTTGGCTTCGGATGGTACGAATGACTTCAAATCCATCCATATCGGGCATCAAAATATCCAATAGAATTAAGTCATACGAATGATGTTTTATTAGGTTCAGGGCTTCCCTGCCTCCCGAGGCCAGGGTTACCTCCATATTTTCCCCCTGGTAAGCAGCGTAAATGGCTCTTTGAATCATTTTCTCATCATCCACTACCAATATTTGTTCACCTGGCATATCGTCATGATCATCTGTATTTCCGTAGCTTCCTTGGGTAAATACAGCCTGACCCATTCCCTCCCTCCATTTTCTAAGCATCATACAGGAGATTTTCCATATATTTATCTAATTTACATTAATGATTTTTATTTAAAAGATTGTAAAAGACCTCTTTAGTTAAACTTCTAACAACTCTATTATAATGAAAATAACCTCCTTTGTCATCCCCCACCCCTGGCAATCCTATGTCTGGCTTATACCCTTGCTATACCTTCTCCCTATGCTATACTATTAAATAACATGAATTGCAATGGGGGATTTTATGAGAAGCCGGCTTTCAAAGAGAAAAATCATTGGATTAATCATTATTGTACTGGTGGGACTGGTCGTTATTAGTGTTTCTATTTTTATGATCTATAACACCCATAAACAGTCAATTGTCAATCAGCAAAAAGAGCAAATTATCACCACCGCAGAAACCGCATCCAGAAGCCTGGGGGTCTTTTTTAAAGAAAGAGTAAAGACCATGGATTTATATTTTGACGGTGTGCTGGGTCATGTACAGGCTGCGGATGACCTTTACCAACAATTAAATGAAATGCTTGCCCCTTATGAGGAAAGCGAAGCCCAGTATTTGCAGGAGGTCACCTTTTTATCTCCATCAGCCTTGACTCCAGGAGAAAAACTACTGCTCACAGGTCAAACGAAAGCTGTATTGGGGGAGTATACCCTTGAAAAAGAAGGCTTCTTTGTGCTGACCCTGTATAAGCCCCTTTATATTAATGAAGCACTGGTGGGATACGTAAAGGCAGGAATCAATTTAAACGCAGTATACGACGAAATTCTATACCCAATACAAATAGGCCAGCACGGCTATTGTACAGTTAAAGACAGAGCCGGAATCATTCTCATGCATGGCACTAAAAGTCAAATTGGTATTAATTCCAGAACAGACCGTAAGGCTAACTACCCTGACCTGGACCCTGTAGGAGTAGACCGATTAATAGAAAATCAGATTCGAGGAGAGTCAGGAAGTGATTTAGTATTGTCTTACTGGTGGGATCAGGTGGAATTGGGCAAGGTAGAAAAAATTATTGGCTACACCCCGGTTTATGTATTAAAGGATTTTTGGGTAGTGAGTGTCATAATGGATTATTCTGAAATCGAAGGGCCCCTGCAGCAAACCCTGCGCATGAGTATATTGGTAGGTATCGTGTTGGTTCTTTTCTTTAGCTATGTGGTATTTTATATTACCAGGGAATTAAAAAATATACAACGGCTTCAGCTTGAATGGCACTATCAGGCGGAACTGTATGAAGCTGCCCATCTGCTAAAGCAGCAGGAGGAAAAGGTGCAACAATATGATCGACTGCAAACCCTGGGTATATTGACAGGAACCATTGCCCATGAATTTAATAATTTAATGACTCCTATTACCATTTACTGCGATCTCTTGATTCAAAAGCTAAATCACCTGCCGCAGGTTAAGGAAGACCTCAATGAAATAGCCATAGCGGCCATGAGGTGTGCTGATTTATCGAAGCAGCTGCTGGCCTATGGAAGAACAGAGGCGGTATCAGCCCCAATAGATAACTGTGATGGGGCCATAGCAGCAAAAAACTCCATGAAAATGATTGAGAAGCTAACACCCCCAGAAATAGAACTTAGCTATAAAATTAGCCATGAGCCATTGATTATTTCGATAAGTCCCGGTGAATTAAATCAGATTCTGATCAATCTTTGTACCAATGCCTATCAGGCCATGAAGGGAAGGGGGGGCAAACTCAAGGTGACCTTCCTGAGGAATGGCAAGGGACAGGCCCAGCTCATCGTCAAAGATACAGGCTACGGAATGGATCAAGAAACCATGGACAACATGTACGATGCATTTTTCACCACCAAGCCTTCCAATGAAGGAACCGGCCTTGGCTTATCAGTTGTTCATAGATTAGTGACAAAGCAGGGTGGAAGTATAAGGGCGGAAAGTACCCTAGGAGAAGGAACTACCTTTATCATTAACTTCCCCATTATTGAAGGCTCCTCCAGCGTCAATCTTAATAATCGTTCCTCTGATGACGAGATAAAAAATAAACCCTTAAAAATTCTAATTTTAGATGACAAGCCAGAGATCATTAAATCCCTTAAGCGGGGGCTGGGGGTTACCAACTGGAAGATAGCAGGCTATACAAACCCTGGTCTGGCCTATGGCAAATATAAGGAGGAGCCTGAGAACTTCGATATTTTATTAACAGATGCAGCCATGCCAAATATGAACGGTTTTGAATTTGCAAAGGTGATCAGGAGCATTAATCCTAAGGCAAAAATAATATTAATGACAGGTTATATAGACGAGGATCTGGAGGCATATCTAAGGCAGCGGGTTATTGATTCATATATATTAAAGCCCATTACCATCAATGAACTCCTTGAAAGGGTTACGAAGCTAATGAACTCAAAATAGCAGCGGCAGCATCATGTTTCCTATTCAAAATATAATTCTGACAGGAAATTAAGAAATCAGTCAGAGAATAGCCAGATTTTTTCATTACAATTGTTTGTATATGATAATAATATATCAAACCAATACTTCAACCTGCAAACTGGCTCAGATGCGCCCTAGTACAGCTGGATGAAGTATAGAGAAAAGGAGACAGCTATGAAAAGAATACTGGCATTATTAATCACCTTTCTATTAATTTTTTCATTGGCTGCCTGTGGAGGTCCAAAGGAGGCCATAACAGAGGGAGCCAAATTTAAAGCCGGAACCTATGAAGGAACGGCAAAGGGCTTTGGAGGCGAAATTGTTGCAACAGTCCAATTGTCAGAGGAAAAAATTGAGACAATCACGGTGGTAGGAGATCATGAAACACCGGGAATTGGATCAGCACCAATTGAAACGCTGCCAGCATTAATGCTGGAAAAACAAAGTGTTCAGGTCGATACCGTTACCAGTGCCACCGTTACCAGTCTGGCGGTGATTGAAGCCGTCACCAATGCTTTAAAGAGTGCAGGGGTTGATGTTGATTCTTTAACGCCCCTGGAGGTCGGTGAAGGGATTAAAAAGGAAGAGACCCTGGATGTCGATGTCGTAGTGATTGGGGCCGGCGGAGCTGGTATGACAGCTGCCATTGAATTAAAAAATGCCGGGGCCAATGTTGTAATAGTGGAAAAAATGCCTATGGTGGGTGGAAATACCATTAAGGCCACTGGAGGAATGAATGCGGCAGAAACAGCCCTTCAAAAAGAATTAGGTGTAGAAGATACCGTTGAAACCTTTATTGAAGATACCATGACCGGCGGTTATCAGGTGAATAATCGGGAACTGGTTACGATCATGGCCAAAAATTCTTCCGATGCCATTGATTGGCTGACTTCCATCGGTGCGCCGCTGCCAGAGCTATCCTTTTCAGGGGGAGCCACCAACAAACGAATTCACCGTCCTGCAGAGGGAGCCGGAGTAGGGGCTTACCTGGTAGAGAAATTCTCAGATAACCTGGATGCTTTGGGAATTGAAGTCTTACTAAATACTACAGCAACAGAAATACTGATGGAAAACGGCAAAGCAGTGGGAATAAAGGCAGAGGGTAAGGATGCCAATTACACCATTAACGCCAAGTCAGTTATTTTGACAACAGGAGGCTTCGGAGCCAACGAGGATCTATACACTAAGTACAAGCCAGAATTAAAGGGCTATGTAACCACAAACACGCCAGGTGCTACGGGAGACGGCATTGTTATGGCAGAGGCAGTGGGGGCCAATCTGGTGGATATTGGAGAAATACAAACCCATCCCACTGTAGAGCAGACTACCAGTATAATGATTACAGAGTCTGTTCGGGGCGGCGGAGCCATTTTGGTGAATCAAGAGGGTAAGCGATTTATTGACGAATTAAAGACCCGTGACGTGGTTTCCAAGGCAATTGTTGAACAGGAAGGAAACTACGCATACATCATATTTGACCAACTGTTAAGGGATAACCTAAGTGCCATAGAAAAATATGTTGAAAATAATATTACCCAACAGGCAGATTCCATTGAGGAATTGGCTGCACTAATCAATGTTGATCCAGCCACACTGTCTGAAACCTTGAGTACCTGGAATGAAGCTGTAGCAGCCCAAAAGGATGCCGAATTCGGAAGAAGCACCGGTATGGAAAATAATATTACCCAAGGGCCCTATTATGCAATCAAAGTAGCTCCTGGGGTACACCATACCATGGGCGGAGTAGAAATTAACACCAGGGCAGAGGTAATCTCCACCACAGGAGATGTAATACCCGGCCTGTTTGCAGCAGGTGAAGTAACCGGAGGCATCCATGGTGCCAATCGAATTGGCGGTAATGCTGTGGCCGATATCGTAGTCTTTGGTCGAATTGCAGCAGCATCTGCCCTTGAATACCTTAACCAATAAACAATTAAATTGAATTCTCTTGAAAAGCCTCTTTGAGTGAAAGCCAAGGAGGCTTTTTTTCTTTGAAAATTATTATTCCAAAAATACTAATAGGAATCATAGCATAATGATTTAAAACATAGGTAATTATGGGGAAGGAGTCAGCTTTAGTAAATTCAAAATGGCCATTTGAAAATACTTATAAAATAAAAGGGAGGTTAGAAGTAATGAGATTAGAAAAGCTGCGAATCGAATATCAGCAAAACCCGTTGGGAATAGATTGTAAAAAACCAAGATTTTCATGGCAAATTAAATCTGAGAAAAATAATACCAAGCAGGTGGCCTATCAAATTATTGTAAAGGAAGGCGAAACAGTCGTTTGGAATACCAATCAGATTAATGGTGATACCTCAATACATATCCCTTACTCAGGTGAGCCTTTAAAACCAATGACAGAATACAAAGTACTTGTTGATGTATGGGATAACCATCAAGAAAAGGGGCATATAGAGGGAAAATTTGAAACGGGCAAAATATCAGGTGGCAATTTTACAGCAGACTGGATTACCCATACCCTGGGTAATATTGATGCCTGCCCAATTTTTGTAAAGGCATTTAAAGTAGAAAAACCCATTGAATCAGCTAGAATTTATGCCACCGCCCTGGGGCTTTATGAGCTTCAGCTAAATGGCCAGCGGGTAGGGGATTTCTACTTTACACCAGGATGGACCAGCTACCATCATAGACTACAGTATCAGACATATGATATTACCAATATGATCATGAAAAGCAATGTTTTAAAGATGACAGTGGCTAACGGCTGGTATAAGGGGAGATTTGGTTTCGAGAACAAATCGAATCATTATGGAGATAAGGTAGCTGCCTTAGCGGAAGTAAGAATAAAATATAAAGATGGTAATGAGGATATTATTGGAACAGACACAACATGGAGGTGCATAACCGGGGTCATTAGGTACAGCGAGATATATAACGGTGAAGTAATTGATTCAAATTTTATTGATACAGAGCTTAAACCGACAGAAACATATAACTATAAAAAGGAGGTCCTTGTAGGGCAGGAAAGCGAGCCCGTAAGAATAACCAAAAGACTTAAACCAATCGGCCTAATTAAAACTCCTAAAAATGAAATTGTGCTGGACTTTGGACAAAACATGGCCGGCATTGTGGAGGTAAAGGTAAATTGTAAAAAGGGTAATAAGATAATCATAAGGCATGGGGAAGTTTTAGACAAAGACGGCAATTTTTATACAGAGAATTTACGGGGTGCTAAGGCGACAGAAGTATATGTTTGTAAGGGCGGAGAAGAGGTTTTTCTGCCGCACTTTACATTCCATGGATTCCGCTACATTTTGGTGGAAGGTCTGGGAGAATCCCTTAACCTTGATAACTTTACTGCCTGCGTATTACATACGGATATGGAAATAACAGGAGGTTTTGAATGTTCAAATCAATTCATCAACAGATTACAGCAAAATATTGAATGGGGGCAAAGAAGTAATTTTCTTGACATACCCACCGATTGTCCCCAAAGAGATGAACGCTTGGGGTGGACAGGAGACGCACAGATCTTTGCACGAACAGCTGCATATAATATGAATGTTGCCTTGTTCTTTTCAAAATGGCTTAGGGATTTAGACGCAGATCAAACAAAGGAGTTCGGTGTACCTTCCATTGTGCCCAATATTATGGGGAAGCATGAAGGGGCAGCTGGATGGGGAGATGCTGCTACAATTATCCCCTGGACAATGTATCAGGTGTATGGAGATCTAAAATTCTTAGAGGATCAGTACGAGAGCATGAAGGGCTGGGTTGATTATATTCAATCCAGGTCAGAAGGCTATTTATGGCAGACAGGATTCCAGTATGGAGACTGGTTAGGACTCGATAAAGAGGAAGGGAGTAACAGAACAGGGGTAACGGACATATACCTGGTAGCTTCTGCCTTTTACGCCTATTCAACAGAGATTGTATTTAAAGCGGCAAAATTGCTTGGAAAGGAAGGGGATTATAAAAAGTATTACGAGCTGTACAATAATATTTTAAATGCCTTTAATGATGAATACATTACGAAAACAGGACGTTTAGTGAGTGAAACACAGACAGCCTGTGTCCTAGCCTTATATTTTAACCTGGCTAAAAAGGAATACAGAAACAGAATCATTACATCCTTAAAAAATAACCTGGCTGACCATAAAAATCACCTTGTTACCGGTTTCATAGGCACATCCTATTTGTGTCATACATTATCAGAAAATGGCCTTCATGAAATAGCGGGAGAGCTGCTTCTTAAGGATGACTATCCATCGTGGCTATATGCAGTAAAGAAAGGCGCCACAACCATATGGGAACGATGGAATTCCATGCTGCCCGATGGCAGCTTTGAAGAATCGGGTATGAATTCCTTTAACCATTATGCATATGGTGTCATAGGTGACTGGTTATATCAAAGGGTTGCAGGAATTCAGCTGCTAGATGTTGGATACAAGAGAATAAGAATAGCGCCGACCTTTATAAAGGGCCTTACTTCTGCAAAGGGGACCCTGGAAACAATGTATGGACTCATCAGTGTTTCTTGGGAATGTTGCAATGGAAAAATTACAATTGATATTATTATTCCGCCAAATACAACCGCAGAAATAGTCCTTCCAGAAAAGGCAAGGCCCTTAGAGGTAGGCTCAGGACGCTATCACTTCAAATATAATACAACCACAAATCTTGAAATGGATAATTGCTCAAAGGGATCAGCCCAGGAGAACGACTAGATGATCTATTACAGCTGATATCAATATCCATTGACGATAAATTCCATATGTTATATGATATAGATGAAAAATAAAAAGAAAGTAATAGGTGCCTCTTTTGAGGAGAATAGGGAATGAAGTGTAAATCTTCAACGGACCCACCACTGTGATGGGGAGCTTTACTGAAAAACGCCACCGGATATTTATCTGGGAAGGCTCAGTGAGCAAAGAACCAGAGTCAGGAGACCTGCCTATATACTTTATGAAACGTGGATGATGGAAAAGTCTACAGTTTATTGTGATTTCAATAAGCTGTAGACTTTTATTTTTTAAATTGATAGAAAAGTTCTCACTTATAATAATTAAATTAAAGAGAACTCCATATAAAATTTCAACAAGGGAGAGGATTTTATGAATCTGTTGCAAAAGACCATTGGTATGATTGAATCGCTGGACAAAGAAATGATGGAAAAGGCTAGAACAAGGGTGGACAACCTAATTAAACCGCCAAAGAGTCTGGGGCGATTAGAAGATTTAGCGGTGCAGCTGGCAGGTATTACCAAAAATATCCACCCTATAGTGGATAACAAAGCAATTATCGTAATGGCGGCGGATCATGGGGTGTATGAAGAAGGGGTGGCTGGTAATCCCCAGGTAATTACAGCTATACAAACGATGAACTTTACCAAAGGAGTTACTGGCGTATGCGCCTTGGGAAAGGCTTCAGGGGCCAAAATAGTTGCTGTAGATGTAGGGGTAAAGGCAGATCTGGAACGAAACAGTGGTTTAATTGCGAGAAAAATAAAATATGGAACAGATAATATGACCAAGGGGCCTGCCATGACCCGGAAAGAAGCCATAAAATCCTTGGAAGTGGGAATTGAAATCGCTACTGATGAAATTAAAAAGGGAGTTAATCTATTGGGAACCGGTGAAATGGGCATCGGTAATACTACTGCCAGTACTGCAATTGTAGCAGTCTTTGGAGGAATTAACCCTACCGAGATTACAGGAAGAGGATCTGGAACTGGTGAAGGTGGAGTTGAGCACAAGGCCAAAGTAATAGAAAAGGCCATTGCTTTAAACCGACCTGATCCATCGGATGGTATTGATGTACTGGCTAAGGTTGGCGGTCTTGAAATTGGAGGAATGGCGGGGGTCATGCTGGCAGCAGCGGCCAATAGAATACCGGTTGTGGTGGATGGTTATATCTCAAGTGCAGCAGCACTAATAGCCACAGCAATTGCCCCAAAAGTAAAGGACTATTTGATACCATCCCATGCATCAGCAGAAATAGGTGGTAAAAAAGCCTCCCAGTTATTAGGTCTTCAGCCGATGATCTACATGGATTTATGTTTGGGAGAAGGCTCTGGGGCGGCCCTGGTCTTTCCAATTATTGAAGCAGCATGTCACATGATTAATCATATGGTTACCTTTAAAGAAGGCATTGGAGAAATATAGAATTACTACAGTTTAAAAATGTTAAAACAGCAATACCTTTAAGTCATATAGCCTCAATATACTATGGGGTTTTCAATGACCAATGCCATTTCACTTAAGCTTCCATGACTTCTACACTATGCTGAAAGTTATAGCATGGTAGATTGTTATTCCGGTGGAAAGATATATTGAGGAGCTGGTAAGGGTTGAAATACACTGGAATTTATTAACCATAAATGAAAATTTCACTTGTTTTCACATAATAAGGTTGTTAAATAATAATCAATAGAACCATCAAATATGGCTGAATCTAAAAAATGTTGAGCGTACAATAGACTTTCTCATGGCTAGATATGCTGGTGAAATTTAATAAATTGTAACATTTTATCAAATCCATCATTTATCTGAGAGTTTATTTATCGGTGAAATAGAAAAGGCCAAAGACTCCTTAAGAAAGGTATTTAAGCTAATAAAAAGCCTAAGAGAAGGGCCACGTAAAGATAATATAGCTGAAACATGCCAATATTACGACAGTCTGATTGAAGCATGGGAAGCATATAACCGAGAACAAACCCGCCTATCCTTCCCTGCGTGGTGCGAAAGTAAGGGAAAGGTCTTTGGCCTGTGGAATGTTGCTTATTATCAGAAATGAAGGTTTATCTATATGCTAATATAAAAGTACAGCTTTAAATAATGATTAAATTGTTCAGGAGGTACAAGATGATATACATTGAAACCCCCAGATTAGTTTTAAAAGATTAGATTTAGAGGTCTTTAGAAGTGACTTCATTTTAACAAGGTTGGAACTCTTTTACATTGTTAGAGATTCACTTTTAGGTAAAAGTAAAGGTAATCAAAACATAGTGACAATGAGGTGAAAAGCACGATCGATGGATTATTATGAATCATTCAGGTTTAGGTTTGTATCTATTATCACGCAGTTGGCTTCCATAAAATTCATTAGATTCTTTACATTTCCAAATCAAAGAAATATACTAAATGTGTAAGAAGGTCTGATAATGTTTTTATTAGAGTTAAAATCTTTTTTGAATTTTTGTTTATGTCCAAATTAGGCTATTAACATAAATATTTTAGTGATACTTTGATAAAAAATAGGGGGAATACTTGTATATGAAGTCTAAAATAATAGTTTTAGTAATATTAATTATAATCATTCTAACTCCAATTTTCATCTATAATGTTGGAAAAATCTATTATTCACACGAAAAAATATATGAATTAATTTGGGAAATTGATATACCTTCAGATTTTAAAGAAATGTATCATGTTTCAGATAAACGTGGTTTTCGAGGTGATGGAATAAGATATACGATTTTTGAAGTAAAAAATATGGAACAATCTTCCATTCCAAGCTCTACTAAAGGGACGAGGGAAATACAAATACTTAGTGGGGATTCTAAAAATGTAAGAAATAATGAGCTTGAGCAATTTGTTAATACTATCGTAATGGAATTAGGTATACCCGAAAATAAAAGACCTCAGTTTCATAGGTATTATATATGGCAAGAGTTTGTAAAATATAATGATACGTTAGTTATTATCTATTTCCCCGAAATTAACCTAGTATATTTTGCTGAAAAACTAATATAAGAAAAAGAAGATAGTTTATAATATATCAATATTTGTCAGATCCCGGTTAGTCAGTGGCTGATGTAAGCCTTTGGCCAATATAGTATAATAAAAGTACAGCTTTAAATAATGATTAAATTGTTCAGGAGGTACAGGATGATATACATTGAAACCCCCAGATTAGTTTTAAGAGATTGGGAAAAATCAGATTTAGAGGCCTTTAGAAGGCTAAATGCAGATCAAAAAGTAATGAAATATTTTCCTAAAACACTTACAGCCCAAGAAACAGACACCTTCTACGAAGCTATTAACAAGGAATTTCAAGAATACAAATTTGGGCTGTATGTCGTTGAGGTAAAAGAGAATAAAGAATTTATCGGCTTTATCGGCTTCCACAGGGCAACCTTTGATGCTGACTTTACGCCCTGTATAGAGATTGGTTGGCGCTTAAAAAAAGAAGCATGGGGCAAGGGGTACGCAACAGAAGGAGCCAAGGCGTGCCTGGAATATGGTTTTAAAGAGCTGGGCTTTGAAGAAATTTACAGCTTCACTGCAAAAATAAATATACCCTCACAAAATGTAATGAAAAAGATCGGAATGGGGTATGTGAAGGACTTTAATCATCCGCGCCTGGAAAAGAATAGCGAATTATATAGACATGTACTTTACAGTGTTAAAAAAAGTTAAAATAGGTGCTATTTAGAAAGAGGGCGCTTCAAGGAGCCCCTTTAAAACTAAATTTCAGCAATGACCCTGCAGGGAAGTCCAGAAAAACCCTTCCAATTGACAGGAAAGGTATAGACCTTGAAGGGCTGATCTGGTACTTTTTTTAATAGCACATCTAAGTTGTCCAGATTTTCAATAATAAACACACCCCTGTCGGCACAATATTGATCTATACGGGGGTGATTATCAGGTTTTTTAGCCCCGGCCATATCGACTCCAATAAAGCTGACTTCCTTGTGAATCAAATAGTCAACTAACTCATCAGACAATTCTATATAGCTAGAAAAATACGGAATGGTGCCATAATCATACTGTTTTAAGATACCAGAATAAAACATGACAAAATCGTTTTTCTGTACGGAGCTTAAGTCTACATCCTTAAGCTTTACCTCTCCCGTTGCGATATGGCTGATATCAAATACTCTCCCCATAGTAATTACGCTTTCAATAGGAAATTCACCATTCATAACATCAAAATGGGTTCCTATATGGCCAGACTTATCAAGGGAAGAACCGACCTGTGAAATTGACCCTGCCAAATCATCAATTACGGCTTTTTTTACCTCATAGCTTAATTCAATTTTCATAAATTTATACCTCCATTCAAATTTTGTTTCCGAGGAAACAATTATTACCGTTATCATATCACTTTATTGTTTCCTTGTAAACCATTTGTCGAATGATTGATATTTTGAGATTAAAAATGCTATAATATAGATATTTCCCAGGAAACTAAAGGCAAGGAGTAAGTGTTATGAAGAAAAAATTCACTGAACTAGAAAAAAACAAAATGATTAATAAAATGGCATCAGTCATTGACTATTTAAGAAGTTTTGAAGCGCTACATGAGCAATCCTTTAAAGAATTATTAATTCAATATGATTATAAGCATATATACGAAAAGAACCTGTTGCTTTCAGAGTTTCATATAATAGACTGTATCGGTAAGCACTCATTACCGAATGCTACATTTATAGCCAAGGAATTAAATATGACCAAGGGTGCCATTTCAAAGCTTACGGCTAAGCTGATGGAAAAAAATCTAATTAAAGGAAACCGATTGGAAAATAATAAAAAAGAAATCTACTATTCCTTAACGCCCATTGGAAAGGAAGCATTTGAGGTACATCGAAAACTACATGAAATAGAAGAGGAAAGGCTAGTAAAAATTTTTAGTAAATATGATAAGCAGGAGCTAGATGTCATTTATCGTTTTTTAGACGATATTATAAAGGAACTATGATGATAGGAACAGCAGGCAGGCCTTGTCAAAACCAAGGGCTGCCTGCTGTATTATTTATGCCAGGCTGAGGGTAACAATGCCTGTGATCATTAAGCATATGCCGATCAGCCTGATTTTGTTTAAATCCTCAGAGAGCAGCTTAAGGCTGTAAAACTAAAATGGAGATAAGAAGGCTATGCAAGGCTCTTATATTCAACAGGCAATCTCTTAAATTCAGATTTGGGGTTGAACAATCGAGGATTTTGACCGATATATTTTATATACAACCATTATTAAAAAAAACAGAACGAATTCGAGGTGAATGGTATGCAGATGATTACTTTAAAGAATGCATTAAACAACCTATATTACAAGGAGACTCCAAATAAAACCGAGCAAAGTTCAAAGGATCAAGAAAAATCAACTCTGGAAATGTTCAGAGAGGCCATGGAGGGAACAAATTTTAAGTCGGAAGAAGAAAAAATGGCCTATGAAGCTAAGCTAAATGAAAAGATCAAACGGGGGGACAAATTATCAGAGCGAGAGATGAGCTACCTTCAAAGAACAAACCCTATAATGTACTTTCGCGTTAAAAGGGTTCAAGTGCAGAGGGAATTACTGGAAACCAGACTAAAGCAATGTAGATCGAAAAAGGAAGTAGAAGAAGCCTATCATCAAGCCACATCGATGATTCATTCAAAGGATCCCGATAAGCAGTTATTGGTCAAGGCCTATGACAATGTAACTAGAGAATTTAAGAAGACCAGGGAATATCAAGCCTTGCCCAATGATATAAAGGAAGATCGAAAGGAAGAAGCCAAAAGGCGTAAAGAGCAAAGAGAAGCCTTTAACAGCCATAAAACAATGAGAAAGATATCTACCTTCGATATGTCGGTATAGAATTAAGTCCCAAAACTCCCATCCTTCCTATGGTGGGAGCTTTTTTAGAGCCAAATATCGGTCATTCCCCCGAAGGAGGGTTTCGACACTAAAGCAGCGAATGATATTCTAGGGTTAAGGTTGTTGATAGGTATTAGAGGAAATAAAACGGATATTAATCAGGTTAAGGGAGGAAAACCAATGATCTATGTTGCTTTACTGCGGGGAATCAATGTAGGGGGAAAGAACAAGGTTGACATGAAGCGGCTAAAGGAAGCCTTTATGGAGGCTGGAATGAAGTCTGTCAGCACATACATTAATTCAGGAAATGTAATTTTCATAGATAATCAGCGGACTAAAGCAGAGATAGCCGGCATACTTGAGGAGGTTATATTACATTACTTTCAGTTGGAAATAATGGTATTGATACGAAGTATAGACGATTTTAAAGATATGATAAAAATACTGCCAACAACCTGGAAAAATGATAAGGAAATGAAATGCGATGTATTGTTTTTATGGGAAGAAATTGATCAAGGGGCGATACTAAATGAGTTGACAATCAAGCCTGAAATTGACACGGTTCTCTATACTCCAGGGGCCATTCTATGGTCTGTTGATAAAAGGAATGTTACCAGAAGCGGCCTATCAAAGCTGGTAGGGACAAACCTGTATAAAAAAATGACCATTCGAAATGTCAATACGACTCGAAAAATCTATGACATCATGCAGGATACAAAAGAACTGGAATAATACCGTGATTCTACTGTCGGGGCTGCCATACTGTCGGGTACCCTTTATAGGGCTATAATACTATTTTGTATTCTTTTAGCATATTTAAAGGGAGCATACTACATCGTATAGAATAATTTAATACCTTAAATTCTAAGGCCCAGGCAGTCAGGTTAAGATTTATAATTAATATTTCAATACATACACAATACATAATAGTACTATCATTTTAGGAGGGACATATATGGCAATTATAGGAATTGATTTGGGAACCACCAACAGTCTGGTCTCCTACTGGGCCGACGGCGTTTCTAAAATCGTACCAAATTCCTTAGGAGAAAATCTTACACCCTCGGTTGTAAGTATAGATGATCAAGGTGAAATTTTAGTAGGACAAATTGCTAAGGAACGACAAATTACCCATCCCGAACAAAGTGCTTCTGTTTTTAAAAGAAGTATGGGTACCAAAAAGCTATACAAGCTGGGCACAAGGGAGTTTTTACCCGAGGAACTATCGGCATTGATTATTAAGGCCTTAAAGGAGGATGCCGAGCATTACCTGGGTGTACCTGTTGATGAGGCGGTAATCAGCGTACCGGCATATTTTAGTGATGTACAGAGAAAGGCAACCAAAAGAGCAGGTGAGCTGGCAGGCCTGCGGGTGGAACGGTTGGTGACAGAGCCAACAGCTGCGGCCATTGCCTATGGCCTCCACCTGGAAAACGCCGATACAAAGTTTCTTGTATTTGACCTGGGGGGCGGCACCTTCGACGTTTCGATTCTGGAGCTCTTTGACAATGTCATGGAGGTAAGGGCCGTAGCCGGCGATAACTACTTAGGGGGAGAAGACTTTACAGAAATATTGGTAAACTTATTTCTAAAGCATCATCAGCTCACCCTTGGTCAGTTGAGCCGTAAAGAGCATGCCATGCTGAAAAAGCAGGCAGAGGTGGCCAAAAGGGCCTTTAACCAGAATAAGGTGGTTAGCATTACTTCGTCCATAAAGGGAGAGATGCTATCGCTTGATATTAGCCTGGATGAATATGAGAGGGCTTCCAAAACATTATTTCAAAGATTAAGGACTCCGGTTGAGCGGGCATTGCATGATGCTTCCCTTAAACTTACAGACATTGAGGCGATTCTTTTGGTAGGAGGGGCCACCAAGCTGACATTGATACGTTCCTTTGTAAGCAAGCTATTCGGCAAGCTGGCTTACATTAACATTAATCCCGATGAGGTGGTAGGCCTTGGGGCAGGTATTCAGGCGGCTTTAAAGGGTCAAAATGCCCAGATTGACGAGGTCATTTTAACCGATGTTTGCCCCTATACCCTGGGTACCAGTATTTCGGTCAGAAGGGCCCAGGGCTATCATGAACCAGGGCATTTTCTTCCCATTATAGAGAGAAATACCACCATTCCCGTCAGTAAGGTTGAACGCCTTTATACCATACACGATTATCAAAAGAGTATTAATATCGATATTTTACAGGGGGAATCCCGATTATCGAAGGACAACATCTACCTTGGCGAGCTAAATATCCCCGTGCCCGCCCAGCCCGGGGGAAAAGAGGCAGTTGATGTGAGATTCACCTATAATATAAACGGTATACTTGAAGTAGAGGTGAAGGTGGTTTCGACCGGATTATCCAAAAGCATCATTATAGAAAAAGAGCCCAACAGCATGACCCAGGAAGAAATCACTAAATCAATGGAGGCCTTGGCCCATTTGAAAATACATCCCAGAGATAAACATGAAAATACCCTGATTTTGGCCAGAGGTGAGCGATTATATGAAGAAAATATCGGGCAGATTCGGTATGAAATCGGCCGGGGTCTAAGGGAGTTTGAAGATGTGCTGAATAAACAGGATTCAAAGCTGATTCAGGAAACCAGAAAAAAGCTAAAGGATTTACTGGATACAATAGAGGAAAGGGGAGACTTTTAAATGGATTCCTTTCAAAGGCTGGGCATTGAGCCGACTAAGGATATAAGAGCAATAAAGGGGGCCTATGCTAAAATGCTAAAGGTATATTCCCCAGAAAAGGACCCCGATGGCTTTCAAGCCCTTAGGGCGGCCTATGAGGAGGCCATAAAACGGGCAAAGGAGGAAGCCCCTTTAGAGGCTCCCCTGTCGCCAGTTGACCAATTTATGAAGGATGTCGAGGATACCTATTTAAACTTTGAAAAAAGAATTAATGTCCAGCACTGGGAAGCCCTGCTGGAGCGTGATGTTTGCTACAATATCGATACCGGTCAGGAGGCTATGCACAAAATACTCTCCTTTCTAATGGATCATTACCAGCTACCCCATCAGATATGGAAGCTCCTTGACGACCATTTCTCCTGGAACAGTAAACGAGATAAGCTCTTTGAAGGGTATCCAAAGAACTTTATTGACTTTATCATATATAAGGCCTCAAACGATGACTTCTTCCATTACGAGTCGCTGTTAAGTTCGTCAGAACGGGCGGATGAATTTATCGAAGCATACCATTATGCCAGGCGTTCCTTAGATGAGGTGGATCTTTATCATGCAGGAAAGGCCTTGAAGGATGCAGAGGAAATTTGCCCGGGTCACCCAGATTTACAGCTATTACAGGCAAGGTATGTAATGGAGTGCGGAAAAGTTGAAGAAGCCTGTCGTCTTCTGACAAATCAGCTAGAGGCAGACCCCGGTAACTTTTTTGGCTATATTATGAGGGGGAACCTATATGTAAGAATCGGCAGCTTAACGAAGGCCTATGAAGATTATAAAGAGGCCCTTACCATACAACCCGACTATACGGATCTATTGATCTCGCTGGGGAAGTGCTGCACTTATCTTGAGAAATATGAGGAGGCACTGGAGTACCTTAGTATTTTAAGAAATAAGCTGCCCTACAGAAGAGATATCTGGGTACTGTATCATTCAGCCAATGCCTTTCATTTAGAATACCTGATTGAGCAGGCGGTCATCAATCAAGATGATATTGAATTAAAGGGAAGGCTGGCAGAGGCCTATTTAGATAACAACCGTCTGGAGGAAGCCTACGAATTATTAAAAAGTCTGGATTCCCAGGGGCTGCTAAACAGCCGGAACTATGTGCTGCTGCTAAGAGTATTGCTGGGCCTGGGCAAAAAAGAGCTGGCCTATTCAAAGGTCATGATGGGTAAAAAACTCTTCCCCCATGACTATAATATCGCATTTTATTATGCATACATCTTAGATCAATTAGGAAGGTTAGAGGAGGCCATTCAATATTATGATCAAGCCATTGAATTGAATCCAAAGGATGAAGTCTCCTATAACAATAAAGCCTATCTTTTAAATAAGCTGAATAGACATGCCGAAGCCCTGGAATGGATTAACCAAGCCATCGCCTTAAACCCAGCCAGTGCCCATGCCTATAAAAATAAAGCAGAAACCCTGCTGGGGCTAAGGTTGTATCAGGAAGCCTTTGAAGCCTGTGAGGAGGCAAGAAGTAAAAATCCATATTTAGAAGAGGTTTATGTAATTAAAATGAAGCTGTTTATTGCAGTGGGGCAATACGATGAGGCCCTTTCCACCTATCGAAGCGCCATGGAATACGATTTGCGGGATAGTCGGCTAGTCAATGAAAGGGCTAATGTACTCAGATTGAAGGGGCAATATCCAGAGGCTATTCAGCTTTGTAATGAAGCTCTGGAGCTGGATGAAAAAAATCATGAGGCCTACTATTACAGAGGATTGTGTCATTATTATCAACGAAACTATAATGAGGCCATCGAGAGCTTTGAGCAGGCCATTGCCTGCCATCAACATTATGAAATGGCTTATTATTATAAAGCAGTTTGTTTGTCAGAGGCAGATGAACGGAAAAAGGCCCTGGAGGTTGCTGAAGAGGCCATTGCTTTACAGGGCGGTGAAAGTGACAGGCTTTATTGCCTAAAGGGAGACATTCTCTCTCGGTTAAATAAGCCTCAGCATGCCATTGCGGCTTATCGAAAGGCCATTCAATTGAATCCTAAGCATCCTCCGTACTATGCCGCTGTTGGCTGCGAATTGAATGAAATAGGTGAATTCAAAGAAGCGCTGGATTATTTCAATCAAGCCTTGAACCTCGACCCTTCCATGGTGGGTACCTATATCGATAAATCCCACAGTCTATTTCAATTGGGCGAATATACTGAGTGTATTAAGACCTGTGACGAAGTAATTGTCATAGAGCCCAATCGGATGGGGGCCTATTATAATAAAGCCCAGGCCCTTCGACGCCTTTCTCAATTGGAGGAAGCAGAAGAGGTCTGTCGTCAAGGGCTTGATATAAACAGAAGAGACATAAGCCTATGGAGCCTGCTGACTTATGTCTTATTGGATCAAGGGCTGTATCGAGAAGCTCTGAGGGAAATTAAGCAGGCCATTAAGCTAGACGGTGATTGTGCTTCCCATTATTATGATGCGGGGCAAGCCCTGTTAAAGCTGGAGCAATATGAGCAGGCAATAGAATACTACAATCAGGCAATTGAGCTAGAGCCGGAAATGGTGAGGGCCTATGTTAGCAAAAGCTTGGCCCTGCGTAATCTGAAAAGGCATGAAGAGGCAATTGAAGTATGTAATAAAGCCTTAAAAATCAACCCAACCTACATGGATGCCTATCGAAATAAGGCCTGGGATTTATACCTGTTAAACCACAAGGAGGAATCTGAAAGGGTCTGCCGGGAGGGCCTTGCCGTTGATAGTAGTTACATTAATCTCATTCAGCTTAAATACAGAATTTTAAAGGAATCAAAAAGATATAAAGAAGCCTTGCGGGAGGTTGAGGAAGAGATTAAATTGATGCGTGGCGAGCTGGATGTATTATATCAGAATAAGGGCGATATATTGGCAAAAATGAGGCGTCACCAGGAAGCCCTTGAGGCCTATAAAAAAGCAATTGAATATGACCCCACCTATGGGCCCTACTATAATATGGCCGGCTACGAATTAAATGAATTAAATGCCTATAAAGAGGCCCTGGCCTACTTTGATAAGGCTATTGAGCTTGATCCTAAATTCGTCACAGCCTACATCAATAAAAGCTACGCCCTTTATAATCTTGACCAATACCAAGGGTGTATAGAGGAATGTGATAGGGCAATGGCTATCAAGGCTGATTACATGCTTGCCCATTGTAACAAGGCTTGGGCCTATTACAAGCTGAATAACCTTGAAGAGGCAGAACGCTTCTGCCATAGCGGCCTTGAAATCGCTCCAAATGAGACATACCTGCTGGAGCTGAAGGTGAAAATTTTAAGGGATAAAAAACAGTACAGGGAGGCCCTGGCAACAGCCAATCAGCTTTTAGCCATATCGCCTGATTATAAAGAGGCATTAAGAGTTAAACAGGAATTGATCAAAAGGGTGTAAGGCTGAAAAAATTGATTCAACAACCTATATCGCATAATAGTCTGTAGCATGTTTCTATCTTCACTTGAAAATATGCCGCAGACTTTTTATTTGCTTTTAGGGGAACCATTTAAAGAGATATGACAATATATAAGTGAAGACAAATAAGAAGGGAGGACTTTTATGCTGAAAGGAGAGGTGTCAGTTGGATGCTGTAGAGATAAGGGAGCTGGTGGAGCTTTATGGTAAGGCCGTTTATGGATTTTGCTACAGGTTAACTGGAAGCCAGGCCGATACCGATGATCTGTATCAAGAAACATTCCTTAAGGCCATGGAGCTTTGTCATAAAATCGATAAAAATCATAATCCCAAGGGTTTTTTAATTGCCATTGCAGCGGGCCTTTGGAAAAATAACCGTCGAAAATATGCCCGAAGGCAAAGAATTGCACCAATGGAAGCGCTTCAGGGTGAGGCAAGCCACAATGACCACTTTAAAAATCAGCCGGGACCAGAGGATATTGCTGTTTCCAATGAAGATAAAGCCTTGATTCAAAATGCAGCCCATCAGCTGGATCAAAAACTAAGAATACCGCTGTATATGTACTATACGGCAGAAATGAGCAGCGAAGAAATTGCCTCGGCCCTGAAAATACCCGTAGGAACCGTAAAAAGTAGACTCCACAGGGCCCGTAAGGCCTTAAAGAAAAAGTTAGAAATGGAGGCTGGGAAATATGAAAGATTTTAATAGATTTGACCAACGCCTAAGGCAAGCCCTTTATTCCAACCTAGAGCCAAGCATAGAGTTAAATGAAAAAATATTAAATCAGTTAAAGGAGAATGAAAAAATGAAGTCTGTACATAAAAAAAGATTGTCTATACCATTAATTGCAGCTACAGTTGCCTTAACGATGTCGGTAACCGCCTTTGCAGCCTGGCAATTGCTTAGTCCGGTGGAGGTTGCCGAACAGCTGGAGAATGTTACTTTGGCCCAAGCCTTTCAAGAAGAAGGGGCCATTAAAGTTAATCAATCGGCTACCTCAGGAGAATACATCTTTACCTTGATGGGCATTGTCTCGGGGGAAGGACTAAGTGATTTTCAAATGACGTCCGAGGGAATTAACCCCGAAAGAACCTATGCCGTTGTTTCCATTGCCCGGCAGGATGGCCGCCAAATGCCTGGCAGCCAGGACGAAGCCTATGGAGAGGTACCCTTTTTCGTTTCTCCGTTAATCAAGGGCCAAAAACCATGGCAGGTAAATATAGCCAGCATGAATGGGGGCTACAGTGAATTTGTTGCCGATGGTATTATGTATCGCCTGATAGAGTGTGATGATATTGAAATGTTTGCTGACAGGGGGCTGTACCTTGCAATCAGCACCAGTAGCTTTTACGATATTAATGCCTTCGACTATAACGAAGCAACAGGTGAAATTACGCCAAAGGCTGACTATGAAGGGGCCAATGTCATCTTTGACTTACCCCTGGACTCTAAAAAGGCTGACCATGAAAAGGCAGAGGCCTACCTAAAGAATTTATTAAAAGAGCCTGAAGAGCGCTCTTCCAGGGAAGAAGAATTAATAGATTGGGAAGGGGAAGCAGCCAGTGGAAAGGTGATACCCGAATCAATTAAGGAGGTAACCTACGATAACAGTGGCCGGGCAATTTACGAGTATGAAGGCGCTCGAATCGCCATGAATATTGATACATTATTTGAGGATGGGAAAACATCAAAAATTGTGGCTGTAGAGGAAAATGATAACAAGCGAAAAGCCATTCAGTTGTCTATAGATGCCAATGGTATTGTAACAGGAATGATGATAGAACTAGATTAGGTTAATAAGCCAAAATAGCACCTTAAAGCAGGTAAAGTAAAAATCTTTAGAATCTTGCTATAAAAATGCAGCTGGTAGTAGTTACTAGGTGCAAAGATTCATTTGAAAGAGGGACTTCAATTTTTAAAGGATGCCCTATATAGATATAAAAGGGGTTTGAGACATCCAGAGGCCACTGGGTTTTTAACTACGAGGGCGGCGGGTTTCAATCGACCATGACAAGGATATAAATAAAACAGGGGATTCCCTACTAGGGCCCCCTGTTTCTGTCTATTGTTGTCTATTTAGCTTTATTTATTGGTAGGCACGGTTCATAATTTCAATGGTTTCTTCTAGGGATAGGGTATATCGGTCCAGCTTAAATAAACCGCCCATGGTTCGGTGGGCATTTTCTGCCAAGGCGGGAATATCATCTCTTTGAATCCCGTAATCAGACATTTTAAGCGCCGCCACACCGCAATCCCTTTGAAGCTGTACCAGAGCCTTGACAAAGGCCATGGGTCTTTCAGCTTCGTCCATTGAAGCGACATCTACCCCCATTGCTCTGGCCATGTGGGTTAATCGGTCAGGTACCTTGTCTGCAAAAAATGTATAGTATGCCTCTGAAAGCATAATTAATCCTGCACCATGGGGTAGCTTGGGGTAATGGGCACTAAGGGCATGCTCCATGGAATGCTCAGAGGTACAGCTTGATGTAGATTCTACAAGACCTGAAAGGGTATTGGCCAGGGCCACCTGGGTACGGGCTTCGATATTGCTGCCGTCCTTAACACAGGCTGGTAGATATTTGGCAATTAGCTCAATGCTCTTTAGAGCATAGGCATCGCTGATAGGAGTAGCAATGTTGGCAATATAGCCCTCTGTTGCATGGAAAAGGGCATCAAAGCCTTGAAAGGCCGTAAGCTGGGGTGGAACTGTCAGCATTAGCTCCGGGTCAACCACCGACAACACAGGAAATGTATCTTCAGTACCAAAACCAATTTTTTCATTGGTTTCTTCCTTGGTAATAACAGTCCATGGGTCTGCTTCTGTACCCGTACCGGCAGTGGTGGTTATGGCCACAATGGGCAGGGGAGAATTCACAAGGGGTTGTCCCTTTCCTGTTCCACCACTAATATAATCCCAATAGTCCCCAGGGTTTTTGGCCATGACTGCAATGCTCTTTGCCGAGTCAATGCTGCTGCCCCCGCCTAAACCAATAACGAAATCGCAGCCCTGGGCCTTGGCAAGGGCCGCACCCTCCATCACATGGGATTTAATTGGGTTAGGCAGTATTTTATCAAATACTACATGGTCTATTTTCTTGGTGTTTAAAATCTCTACCACACGGTTTAAATAGCCGTTCCTTTTCATTGAACCCCCTGCTGAAATGACAATCAATGCCTTGTTTCCCGGAAGATTTTCCTTAGCAAGGGAATTGAGCTTACCGGGCCCGAATAAAATTTTTGTTGGTATATGATAGTTAAACCTCATAGAAATACCCCCTTCATTATAGTAAGGTCTATTGAAAATAAAACTTATTAGTATAATGTTATCATAAACAGTAGTAAAGTTATACTTATTTGATAGATTATACCAAAAATAATTGGTTGGAGGGTGAAAGCATGAATAGCTTGAATTTCAGCCGATATCCTCTCATGTCAATGGTTGTGATGGAAATAATGGATGAAAGCAGAAGCTTGTAGAACATGAAGTATCCCTTTAAATAACCGGCGGCTATCCCCCAAGGATATCCCTTAACTGCATTAAGCTTGAAATTTCATAGGTGGGTCGTATTTTGGTTTGATTAATCTTTCTGTCTTGATTAAACCAGCAGGTGTCAATGCCGAAGTTAATTCCCCCCTGGATATCAGAGGTCAGGCTGTCACCTACCATCAATACCCGTTCCTTATCGATGTAGCGAATCCTGTTAAAAAACAATTGGAAAATTCCAGGGTCTGGCTTCGATAGCTGAACCTCTTCAGAGATAACAATGTCTTCAAAGTATTTACCAATGATCGATTGCCGGATTCTATGGTGCTGAACATCCTTCAAGCCATTGGTAATAATTCCAAGCCTAAACTTTCCATGCAGCTCTTCAATCAGCCTGACGGCGTCCTCATATAAAAAAGAGGCTCTGGATAAATGCCTTAGATAAGCGGCGGCAAACTGAGCCACATTAAAATTGGCCCCCAGGCTTAGGGCCAATCGTTTAAATCTTTCTATCTTTAGCTCCTCCTGGGTGATCAGGCCGTTTTCAAGCTCCCGCCAAATGACGCTGTTGATTCCCTGATAAATAGTCAAATGGCGGGATTCATCATAATCAATATTGAATTCAAGCATGGTTTTTTCCAATGCATCCCTTTCAGATTTTTTAAAATCAAAAAGAGTCTCATCGGCATCAAATATTACAATTTCGTACTTCATAGTGATCCTCCCATATTAGCTGTTTTACTAATTATAGCATATTTTTTATGGTGGTCTTATATTGAAAGACATCATAAACCTTAATGATCTAATACAGCTTGGTATCCTTTCTTAGCTGCATTGTCAACCCTCGCATTTAAGACAAGGCCTAAAAGAAATAACAGGGAGCCGATTACCTTACCCTTAGAAAAAACATTTAAATAAAAATAATCTATCGTTGCACTTGCAAGCATTTGACCAATAAAGCGAAGTATCACCACATATACCGCAGGAATTTTAGGTACAATTAGGTTAAACAGATAGGTGGTTAAAACCCCTATAAAACCTCCCAAAAAATAGGGTAGAGGAACAGCTCTTAAGGTTGAGTAAGACGGCATAGATTTTATCATTATGCCGCACAAAAAAGCAGAAGTGATTGTAGCCATTAAAAAGTTAATGATCACCCCATTAATCATACCAATCCTTTGGGCCAGCTTACCGTTTAACATCATATTAATAACAATTGAAACGCCAATTAAACACGAAAGAAATAGATAAATCATTTTTTCCCTCCTTATAAAATAATCATCAGCATTACTCCAAGCGAAATAATGGTGAAGCCTAGCATTTTTTCTTTCTTAAATCCAGCCTGGGGCGTTCCAAACAATCCAAAGCACTCCACCAGGCTAGACATAACCAGCTGACTAAATAAGCTAATTCCAGTAACAAGGGTGATTCCTATTTGAGGAATTACGATATTGTTTAAAAGAATTGTAATTACCCCTAGAATACCTGGTAGAAAAAACATAAGGGGTATATCCTTGAAATTAGAAAGCTTATTTTTTTTCAATACAGATATCATTATAATTAATATCAAACCTGATATATGAAATATCAGGGTACTCAAATAAGGGCCTGTTATACTGGTCAGCATACCATTTAGAAAAACCATGACGGCAAGGATCATACCATTGATAAAACCTAAGCTTTTATACATAGAAAACCCTCCTGTGCTTTACAATGCTTTATAAATAAAATATGATATTTTTATAAAGTTAAATATGACATATGTCAGGTTAGGAGAAGAATAATGAAAAAAATTTTTAACAAAGCCCTTTTAGGTAATTATATAGAAAAACATAAAATAGAAGAAAAATTTGGAGAGAATAATATATTACAACATGCACAGCTTCATTTTTATGAGAGGGAAGAATCAATTTTAAAAGCAGAGACAAAACTGGAATATTATTATTTTCTGGTGGAGGGGAAGGTTAGAGTTTTTTATCTTTTTGAAAACGGTAAATCAATGCTGTTGAAGTTTTATCAAGATTTTAATGTAATAGGAGACATAGAACTCTTGAAAAATAATCCTGTACGCTGTAACATTGATGCTGTAGAAGATACCTTTTTAATTGCCATTCCCACGGCAGTGATTAGGGAGCAATATTTAGACAATATAAATTTTTTACACCATTTAATAGAATCCTTAAGTGAAAAGCTTTATGCCACCATCAATAACAGCTCATACAACTTTGTTTATCCCCTAATCAATAGACTGTCTACTTATTTAGTTGAGCATATGACAGATCAAGATTACATTATTCTAAATTCAACCTTTAACGAAATTGCACAATTTTTAGGAACAAGCTACAGACATTTAAATCGAACATTTAAAGAGCTTGAATCAAAATCGATTATTAAATGTCAGAATAAAACGATCTATATATTAAACGAGGGCCAGCTTCGGGAATTATCTAAAAATCCTTATCTAAAAACCCTATAATGGCTTAATATTAGATAAAAAACCCCCTTGAACCTCTTGGCCGAGATATTCTTAAGGGGTAATAAAAAATTTGGAGGTGTAGCCCTTGATTAAGGTAGCAGGATTGGAATTTTCATACGATAAAAGCACTGATAAGGTAATAAAGGGAATTGACTTTCATATCGAAAAGGGGGAAATTCTAGGGTTTTTGGGCCCCAGCGGGGCAGGCAAAACAACTACTCAACGGATTTTGATAGGTCTATTAAGGGACTACAGGGGTAGTGTACAATTAATGGGAAAGGAGCGGAAGGACTGGGGACAGGAATTCTATGAGAAAATTGGGGTGGCCTTTGATTTTCCCAATCTTTATTTAAAGCTGACGGCAGCAGAAAATTTGCAGTTAATAGGAGGCTATTATCAAAAGGGTACCCAGAAGATCGATGAATTGCTAGAAAGGGTGGGGTTGCTTCCAGACAAAGACAAGAAAGTAGATGGGTTTTCCAAGGGAATGAAAATGCGCTTAAATTTTATACGTTCTCTGCTCCATGATCCAGAATTGCTTTTTTTCGATGAGCCCACCTCGGGGTTAGACCCATTGAATGCTAAAGTTATTAAAAATATGATTTTAGAGATGAAGGCCCAGGGGAAAACAATCTTCCTGACGACCCACAATATGACTGTGGCCGAGCAGCTTTGCGACCGGGTAGCTTTCATTGTGGAAGGCTCAATCCCTGTAATCGACAGTCCAAAGGAGCTTAAGATAAAGCACGGTACCCATACTGTAAAAATCGAGTACTATAGGGGAGACGGCATCAGAACAGAGGAGTTTCCTATGATGGGATTGAAGGAAAATCAGCGGGTCTTCGATATATTAAAGACAAGGGATATAAAGACAATCCACAGTCAAGAGGCAACATTGGAGGATATTTTCATAAAGCTCACAGGGAGGCAGCTTGTATGAGAATCGTAAATGCACTAAAGGCCGATATGAAGTTTCAGTTTAAGCAGGGCTTTTACTTTGTATATGTTGTATTAACATTACTATACATGATCATGATGAGGCAAATCCCCAATCGATTGATTTCCTATGCCGTTCCCATTGTAATATTCACTGATCCATCCTTTGTAGGCTTCTTTTTCATTGGGGGCATTGTGATGCTGGAAAAGGTACAGGGTGTTTTACAATATTTAACGGTAACGCCCCTCAGGCCTGGGGAATATTTGGTCTCAAAGATCATTTCCCTTGCCCTTCTGGCGGAGGCGGCCAGCTTTGCCATTGCACTTGTGACCTACGGCACATCCTTCAATTGGCCGTTATTGTTTTTGGGTGTTAGTCTTACATCTGCCTTCTTTACATTATATGGGTTTATCGTTACAAAGGGCTGCCATAGTATCAATCAATACCTGATCAAAATGATGCCCTATATGTTGGCTTTAATCATTCCAACATTAATTTACTATACCTTCCCCAATCTATGGATGCTAAGGCTGCTTCCCAGTGTAGGGGGCTTCAATTTAATCTACGGGGCCTTTAATGGAATATCACGGCTTGGTTTAATGGCCGATATTATCTATTTAGCAGCAATTAACCTCTTTACCTTTTTTAAGGTAGAGAAGCACTTCATTAAAAATATATAGGAGGCGCAATATGTTGAACACTACTTCTTTAAAGGCTGATCTAAAAATGATTGTCAGGGACCCAATTCTAATCCTTTTCTTTATATTGCCCTTAATAGTAGCCATCACCTTTAAATTGCTCACTGTTTTTCTAACACCTATCCTTAATGTGTCCTTCGGCTTAGATTTAACGCAATACTATGGATATATATTAGCCCTTAGTATACTGGTGACCCCCCTGATGCTGGGGACTGTTTCAGGCTTTCTGATGATAGATGAAAGGGATTCAAAAATTCAGGAGCTGATAAAAATAACACCCATTGGCTATCGGGGCTATCTTCTAAATAGATTGCTGCTGCCCTTCATTGCCAGCTTGGTCTACCCATTGGCAGCTTACTCAATTTTAGGCATTTATAAAATGGAGCTGCTGCGATTGTTATTGATTTGTATTTTAACAGGCTTACAGGGAATCATAATTGCCTATCTCTTATATACCCTGGCGGCCGATAAGGTTCAAGGATTAACCTATTCCAAGGGATTTGGTATTTTTAATATACTAGCCCTGGCGGATATTTTTGAAGTGAAGTGGCTCAGTATGATAGCTGCAATAACACCATTTTATTGGGTAACCAGATTGATTGTCAGCTTTAGTACCCAATCAATCGTAATGGCCCTTCTGATTCATTTAGTGTGCTTATGGGGAATTACCCGACTCGATTCCCCCGTTTAGTCAGCTTATCGGCAATACCAGAGGAGGTATAGGAATCGGGCTTAATACAGCATTTAAAACCCATGGCAGTTACCCAACCGGCAATTTCCTTAATTAAATATCTGGTGTCGCCACCTTCACCGATATCTACATGGACCTCAAGGGTGGCATGAATATTGTTTTTTTCAATAAAGCTAGAGACCTTTCCAGCCAATTCAAGGCTATACTGGGTCTCGGCAAATATCTTTTGTCGTAAATCCTTGATTAACTTCAGCTTTTTTATATCATAGAAAAAAATGCCGCCCTTAGACTTTCGTACCAGGGTAATAACAGAGACCATTTTGGTCAGTCCCTCGTAGCTTTGGGAGTCGGTTCCAATTGAAACAACATAGCTTCCATTTAAATCCTTGCCAGTGTATTCCTTAATTTTTTCACATACCTCTTGAAGCGTCAGCTCTCCATAGGTCATACTTTTCATTCTATACACCTCCAAGAACTTTTGTTATCCATCATATTGATATTATACCCCTTTGGTTCACCTTTTCCATCTTCATGGCATTAAGAACATTTTAAGCTTCGGTTAAATATTGGTGAAGCCGCAAAATATTTTAATATTTTCCCACCAGGCCAAACTATCTATGAGAAATAAATAAAAGTGAAGCCGGAAAGAAGGAAAATTTTTCAAGCCTGTAGAATGTCTGCATAAAGAAAAAATCTGAACCACGGGAAGGGGTAGATGGAGTTGAGTAAGGTTGTCGTTCACGAGTATTCAAATTATACTTTAGAAGGCCTGATTGAAAAGCTTAACAATGGCATAGCGGCCCTGGGGGGATGGGAGCAGTTTTGTAAGCCGGGAGATACAGTATTACTCAAGCCCAACTTAATTGGGCCCAAGCCGCCGGATTCTGGTGCCATAACCCATTACCAGCTTGTTCGGGCAGTAAGTAGAATTTTAAAGGAGCAGGGCTGTACTGTGTGGATTGGCGACAGCTCTGGCGGTGCCATCGCAGGAATTGCACCGACGGCCCAAAGCTTTAGGGTCTCTGGCTATGAGGCAGTGGCCAGGGAAGAGGGTGCTGAAATTAAAAACCTTGATACCGAAGGGGTTGTGGCGGTAACCCCTCAAAGCGGCAGTGAGGAAAAAATGTACCTTGCAAAGCCCATATTTGAAGCAGATGTGGTGATTAATCTACCTAAGCTTAAAACCCATTCAGCGGCCATTTTTACTGGAGCTGTTAAAAATGTCTTTGGTTGTATACCAGGGTTAAGAAAGGCACGATATCATAAAATGGCTCCTGATCCTCGAGATTTTGGTGAGATCATTGCAGATATTCACCAGGCTATTAAAATCAGTCTACATATTATGGATGGTATTCAAGCTATGCAGGGGGAAGGGCCCACAGCGGGAGAGGTCTATCAGGCAAATAAGATATTAATCAGTCCGGACCCCCTGGCATTGGATGTCGTAGCCGCCAAAATGATTGGAATGGATTTGACGGATGTACCTATTTTATCGGCTGCCCAGGAACGTGGCCTGGGGAAAGGCAAGCTTAAGGATATTACTCTTTTGGGTGATTATGAAGAAATACCCCGGCTCAAAGATTTTAAGCTGCCAAAACGTTTTAGAAGCACTAAAAGGCATAACGACCGAATGGTAGTAAAGGTTATTGATTTTCTAAAAACCCAACCGGAGGTAGATATTCGGAAATGTAAGAATTGCAATGTTTGTGTAGAAAGCTGCCCAGTCGAGGCCATTAGTCAATCCACAAAACAAATAAATTATCAAGCCTGTATAGAATGTATGTGCTGTCATGAACTGTGTATGCACCAGGCAGTTAATTTAAAAAGACAAAATTTTCTGGCTAAAATTATTACAAGCCTTTACCGGGGAAGATACAGATAGCACCTAGATGAAGCGAGGCAGAGGAAAACATCACTCAAAGCTAACTATATTGGAAAAAAGATGCCAGCGTAAACCAACTGTCATTAAAAATTAAGTCACCTCCAGTTATTTTGGAGGTGATATCATTTTTTTAAATTGACTTTTTAATAAATACACTTCCAGCGTCAAAATCCTCCTTGTCTTTTTGGCATCTTATAATAATCATAATTGATCATTCCTGATTTGATATAAACATAAAAAGTTCGAGATTTGTTCACAGAATAGACACAAATAAAGCTTAAACTATAATTGCAAGATAAAAAAATAATATTGAGGAGGAATGAATTATGAAAAGAGTATTATCAACTGCATTAGCCTTGGTGCTGACAACATCCATATTTGCGGTACCGGTTTCGGCCCATGAGCAGCCGGCTGAGGAAGTTCAAGTTGAGCGTATAGCCATCAATGGCGAGATTGAGGTTCAAAGCCTTATGGGTACCGTTAAGGAGATTAACGACCTAAGCCTTGTGGTGGTGGACGCAGAGGACAATGAGTACATAGTACCCATTGCCGCCTTTAAGGAGCTGAAGGCATATCAAGATGCCAATGTACAGGTTGGAAACCAAATTGAACTAAAGGGCTTTGAAGCCAGTGAGAGACAAGGATTAATCGGTGAAAGCAAAGGGGGTACGCTGGCATTTAAAAGGGGAGAAGCAACAAATCTTGAAGATATAAAAGAAAGAATTGAGGTATTGGAGCTGGAAGAAGGCAAAATCCTTACTCTGGCAGAAAAAGCAGCTGGAACAATCACCGTTAAGATTCGAGACGGGGTAGTAGACATAAAGGATCTGGCCTCCGATGAAGCCGCTAAGCTGGAAACTGGTGAAAGAATTGAACGGCTAAGGGAAACTAGACAAGAAGAGGGAGACGAACTATTAATGACTGATGGTGATTGTGTCGTAGCCATGACAATCACCCTGGATGGCAATCTATTCTTTGCCAATGAAATGACTATCAATGGTGTCACCATTACATTGCCACAGCAAGTAAGGCCAGCAACTGCAATAGAAGCAAAAGAAATAGAGTAGGTTATTATATAGATCAGCCAATGCCTGCTATGGGCCAACAGCCTAAGCAGGTATTGGCATTTGGTTTTTGGCTTGGAGGGATTTGATGAACAGAAATCTGCTTTTGATTGAGGACGAAAGAAGAATGCGGGAAATCATGGTAGATTATTTTGCTAAGGAAAACTACCATATCTTTGAAGCCGCCAACGGAAGAGAGGCCCTGGAAATGTTTGGGGAAAACAGTATACATTTAGTGATATTAGATATCATGATACCTGAAATAGATGGGTGGGCGGTTTGTAAAAGAATCAGAAAAGAATCTGATATACCGATTATTATGTTGACGGCCCGATCTGATGAGGATGATAAGCTAATGGGCTACGAGCTGGGGGCCGATGACTATATAACAAAGCCCTTTAGCCCAAAGGTATTGGTGGCAAAGTGTAAAACCCTGTTAAAGCGGGTAGAGGGTAATATCGGCAAGGAAGATAATACATTGATTTGTGCCGGGATCGAAGTCAACAGGTCTTCCCGCACTGTTAAAATTGAAGATGAATTGCTTGAGCTGACACCAAAGGAATTTGATCTGCTGGTGTATATGATTGAAAATAAGGAAATGGTGCTAACTAGAGAAAGTATCATTAACCATATATGGGGATACGACTATTTTGGTGATCTACGTACCATCGATACCCATATAAAAAAGCTCCGTAGCAAGTTAAAGGATAAGGCTAAACACATTAATACAATTAATCGGATAGGTTATAAATTTGAGGTGAATAAATGAGAAGAAAGAGTATTACCTTTAAGCTATTTATTATTACGACTTTTTTCTTCATCTTATTTTTATTGATGCAGGCCTTTAGTCAATCCATGTTCTTCGAGGGCTTTTACATACGTCATAAAATTAGCCAGCTTGAAAAAAATGTGATGGAATTCAGTCAGAAATATCGTAAAGAGGCCTGGGATCAAGCTACCGTCACCAAAAATATTAATCAATTTATTAATGAAAACAATGCACAGGTGGTTATTTTGAATGAAAATGGTGCTGCAAAGCATATGGCCTCCTTCAATCTGGTGCTGGAAACAGAAGAGCATGAAGTCATAACCGTACTAATTAACAATATGAATATGCTGGAATTAATACAACAATCAAATCTTAAACCGGGCGATACAGTTGCCATAAGGGGTGTATATGGTGTTGGAAAAAATAACTTGTTATATCCCTACAGCATATCCAGCAATAATCAACGAGATTCATTAGTTGTGGCCGCTAATAGTGTTACATTAAATGATGACCCGATTGACAGGGTTGCTCTAATAAGAGGTGTGAAGCCGGAGCCGACACAAAAAGTTGTTGAAGCCGCTGAGGCTGTTGAGATGAAAACTGAGATCCTGCGGATTAATATGCAGGAAATAAAGGGAACTATCATTGAATTAAATCTGCCGGAGCATAAGGATTATCTGCTTCCATTTAGAGAAAACATGCTTTGGTCAGCTATTGACAACTGGTTCTGGCTTTCAAAAACCAGTGATTTTTCATTGGAGCAGGATCAGATTATCAGTTATCAATATGTTAATCCACTAAATGGTATTGAAAACATTGTACTGGTTAAGCCAATCTTTGAAAATGGTGTGCTAAAGGAAATGATCTTTGCCCTGTCATCCCTTCAGCCCGTTGGAGAAGCCATGAAGGCCATGAAGGCCTATTATATATACGGATTCATTGGAGCCCTGCTGATTATATTACTATTATCCTACATTTATTCCCGATTAATTGCCCATCCTTTAATTAAAATTAATGACGTAGCCATTAAAATGGCAGAACTAGACTTTTCAGTACAATGTGATGTTATGTCTGATGATGAAATTGGCAATCTGGCCAGTAGTCTCAACGTATTATCAACAAACCTAAAGAATAATATGGAAACCCTTAAGGATACAAACGAAAGATTAAAAATTGAAATTGAAAAGGAGCGGAGCCTGGAACGGATGAGAAAAGAGTTTGTTTCTAGTGTATCCCATGAGCTGAAGACCCCATTGGGAATAATGAGGGGTTTTACCGAGGGGTTAAAGGATGGTGTAGCCATGGAAAAACGAGACTATTATTTTGATGTGCTATTAGATGAAATAGAGAAGATGGATGCCCTGGTACTGGATATGCTGGATTTATCAAAGCTGGAATCAAAGGCATATGAGCTATTTACCGAGGAATTTGATATTTTAGCTTTAATTGATACAATCGTGAATCGGTTTAAACAACAGCTGGAAGATAAAAGTATCAAGCTGCATATTAATGATAGCCATTGCTATTGGGTAATGGCCGATAAACGAAGAATTGAGCAGGTCATTGTTAACATACTTACCAATGCCCTCAGGCATACCGACTATAAAAGATCAATAGACATTGTTATTAAAGAGGAAGGGGCTAATATTTTACTTGAAATTGAAAATGAAGGCAAACCCATTCCGCATGATAAGCTAAAGCATATATGGGATCGCTTCTACCGGGTCGAAGCGTCCAGAAATCGACAGGCTGGGGGAACGGGCCTTGGGTTATCTATTGTAAAAAATATATTAGAGCTGCATAATAGTGAATTTGGCGTTATGAATACTGTCAAGGGCGTTAAGTTTTATTTTACCCTTAAAAAATGCGTAGAATAAGCCTTAAGAAAAGAAAAAAGACCATCAGCCTTTAAAATATGCTGACGGTCATATGGGAGTACCGAATATTATATGGGATTACTTTTTTTAATCAATCGATAAACCGGAAGCCCCACCAGGGTAATACCAAAGCCATATAGGGCATAGGTAGTATCGGTTAGAAGGGTGCTTAAAATAATGTAGGTACCGCCAATAATTCCAAGGCAAGGGATAAAGGGATACAGCGGTACCCTATAGCTTCGAGGAAGGTGGTTGAATCGTTTCCTTAAAACAAAAATACCAGAAACAGCCATAATAAAAAACAGCCAGCTTACAAACATTGCCAGGTTCGTTAAGATTTCAAAGGAACCACTAAGCACATAAATAGAGGCTAGCACACCCACCAGTACAAAGGAATTGAGGGGTGTTTCGAATCGTTGATCAATTTTCCCAAAGGTCTTTGAAAAGGGAAAAAGCTGATCCTGGGCCATGGCGAAGGGAATTCTAACCCCTGTCAGTAAATAACCGTTCAGGGCACCAAAGATTGAAATCATAATTCCTGCAGCAATGAAACCTGCCCCGCCATTACCAAATAGTACAATGGCTGCATCTGAAGCAGGCGTACTGGAGGCAATTACTTTATCAACAGGGATAATATTAATAATGGCAAGATTAATCAATACATAAACTAAAATCGTCAGAGATAATCCTAAAATAATAGATCTTGGCAAGTCTCGATTGGGGTTTTTAAGCTCGCCAGACATATTACCGACACCGACCCAGCCATCGTAGGCCCACAGAGTTCCCAGAAGGGCAGCGCCAAAGCCCGCCAAGCCAGTAGTACTGCCGGTGGCCGAGGTGACCGCCCCAAAGCCACCTGCAGTGCCCTTGACCAATCCAAAGCCAATGATAATAACAATGGGGATCAGCTTTGCAATGGTAGAAATAAACTGTACCTTGCTTCCCAGCTTTGTTGATAAAATATTAACTAAAATGAGCAGGTAGATAAGTGCGATGGCCAGGATTTTTTGACTGAAGTCTGATAATGGAATAAAAAAGGTGGCCTGGGTTACAAAAACAATCGAAAGGGCGGCGGTAACCCCTGGAACATAAATCAGTGACTGTACCCAGCCAAATAAAAATGCCCAACGTTCACCATATAATTCCTTTAAATAAATAAAAATGCCCCCGGTCTTGGGAATAGCAGTGGCAATTTCAGTAATGGTCAGGGCAGAAGCAATTGTAACCAACCCACCCAGAGCCCATGCTAAAACTCCCAAAAAAGGGGTACCGGCATTGGCAAAGACAGCAGAAGATTTAAAAAAGATTCCAGAGCCAATAACAACCCCCACTACCATGGTGATAGCCTCACCAAGACCAATTTCCTTCTTTAAAGACCTTATTTTTTCTTGCTTAATTGATACGCTGCTTTTTACTGTACTCACATTTCTCCATCCTTCCTACGCTGTAATGAGTCCTTCCTAAAGCTAATAACTTATATTAAGCATTGATTTCCACATTCATTCTATTGATTTAATTACAGGTTGTCAACCATTATTTTGTTTCATATTTTCTTACTTTACAGTCCTTGCGTTAACAAGCCTATTGAATTATACTATTATGATAGAACAGGGTAGTTGGTTTAGCTGCAAATCAGCCCTACATATCTGTATAAGGAGATGAAGTAATGAAGGAATTATTGGCATTATTTCTTGTTTTTGCCCGTATGGGAGCATTCACCTTTGGCGGTGGTTATGCCATGCTGCCCATCATCCAAAGGGAAATTGTTGAGAAGAAAAAATGGGCCACGGATGATGAGGTTATTGACTATTATGCTATAGGTCAATGTACCCCGGGCATTATAGCCATTAATGTGGCTACATTTATTGGCTACCGAAGAAGGGGGATACCCGGGGCGATTGTGTCTACCCTGGGAATGGTCTTTCCATCTGTTTTGATAATTACCATTATTGCGGCCTTTTTCACACATTTTCAAGATTATGCCGTGGTACAGCATGCCTTTTCCGGCGTAAGAATTGTGGTGGTGGCATTGATTATACAAACTATTATCAAAATGTGGAAGCAATCTATTAAAAACTGGATCGGAATTGTGCTATTCGGTGTGTCGTTTCTGGTAATTGCCTTTACCAGCCTATCTCCAATCTATGTAATTATTTTTTCTGCTGTAGTGGGTATTGTAACCATGGGCAAAAAGGAGGCAGAGCTACAATGATTTATATTCAAGTATTGATTGAATTCTTTAAAATAGGACTATTTTCTATCGGTGGAGGCTTGGCCACGCTGCCCTTTCTTTATCATTTAGCTGAGCAATATGGCTGGATCACCTCAGAGGATCTGTTGAATATGATTGCGGTAGCCGAGTCAACCCCAGGCCCTATCGGCATCAATACCGCCACCTTTGTCGGCTTTCAGACAGGCGGTGTTTTAGGAGGGGTCGTAGCTACGTTAGGAATCGTGACACCGTCCATTATCATTATTATACTAATCGCCCATTATTTTATGAAATTCAGCGAACAGCCCACAGTAAGGGCCGGGTTCAACGGAGTCAGGCCGGCGGTGGTGGGACTAATCGCTGCAGCAGGCTTCGAGGTTGTAAAAATCTCCCTTTTAAATGCAGAGCAGTTTCTCGAAACCTATAATTTTGCTACACTATTAAATTATAAGGCTCTGGCCTTATTTACCGTCATGCTGTTTCTAATTTATCGCTACAAGAAGCACCCGATACTCTATATTGTGGCTGGTGGAATTATTGGCGTTATTTTTCGATATTAAAGAAGCTAAGAACAATCAATGGCGTAGATGCCCTATTAATTGATGAAGGCTCATTGGAGTGGGAGGCTGATGGTGTACTGTATTCCTTCTCAGGTAGAGGAATGGTTTCAAGGGAATCGTTAATTAAAATGGCTGAATCAATAAAATAAAAGTAAATGGCGCCAGGAAATCCTGGCGCCATTTACTTTTATTTAGAAAACGTTATTAAATAGACAAGAATGTTAAAAAATAAATTTAATAAAGCTATTGTTCTTGTGTTCGTTTTTGTTTATAATGAACATAATCAAACAAAAAATAGCGCTTACCTTGTTTGAAACAAACATTTTGAAACAAACATAAGGGGTGTTTTGATCTATGCTGCCTGTTGAAAGAAGGGCTAGAATAACGGAATATTTAAAAGAAAATGGGAAGGTTGTGGTAGAGGAATTGGCAGAGGCCTTAAAGGTATCGGCAATGACCATTAGAAGAGACCTTCAATTCCTTGAGGAGGAGGGCTACGTTACCAGAACCTATGGAGGGGCCATCCTGAAGGAGCACTTAATTAAAGAGGTTTCCTATCAAGAAAAGGCCACCACCAACATTGAAGCCAAAAAGAGCCTTGCTGAATACGCCAGCACCCTGGTGGAGGATGGTTATACCATCATACTGGATGCAGGCACCACCAATATGGAAATTGCCAGGCAAATCGCCCATTTGGATGATTTAAAGGTAATTACCAATGATGTCATGATTGCAGCCTTTCTATATCCCTTTGAAAACGTTACAGTTTACTGCTGTGGCGGAATGATACAAAGGAGTACCGGCACCATGATGGGCAGCCATGCAAAGGAATTTTTCAACGAGATTTTTGCAGATATTATATTTATGGGGGCCGGCGCAGTGGATATTGATTTTGGTGTTACCACGCCCAGCATTGAAAAGGCAAAGCTTAAGCAAATGATGATGAGGGCCGCAGAGAAAAAAGTTTTGGTCAGTGACAGCTCCAAATTTGGCAGAAAAAGCTTTGCCAAGGTTTGTGAAATCGATTCCCTTGATTTAATCATTACTGATTCATCTATGGAAAAGGAGCTTGTTGAATTATTTAAGGAAAAAAAGCTAAACATAGATATCATTGACCAAGCCTAATTTTTACAGCAGCTGTACCCCTCAACCAGCAGTAAGGGAGGAAGACCAATGTCGAGTATTGTAGTAATCGCAGATGATTTAACAGGTGCCAATGCTACCGGGGTGCTGCTTTCCAGGAAGGGCTTCCAGGCAGCCACCTATTTAAACTTAGATGCAGCGGCGCAGGAAAAAAAGAGCTTCGATGCCATTTCCATCAGTACCAACAGTCGTGGCATGGCAAGCCAAGAGGCCTATGAAACGGTTGCCAATACGGTAAAATATTTTAGCCATAATGGTGTAAGGCTCTTTAGTAAACGAATTGATACCACCCTCAGGGGAAACGTAGGGGCTGAAATTGATGCAGTACTGGATTCTCTGACTGGGGATGAAGTGGCTGTAGTAGTGGCATCCTTCCCTTCTTCGGGAAGAATTTCAGTAGGGGGTTATTTACTGGTTAACGGAATACCCCTTGAGAAAACCGATGTGGCAAATGACCCCAAAACGCCGGTTCATACCTCCTGTATTATTGATCTGGTTCAGAGTCAAACTAAGTATCAGGTGGGGTATATTCCCTTGAAAAGCGTATTGGCGGCTGAAGCCGATTTAAAAAAGGCCATCCTGGCAGAAAAGGAAAAGGGTAAAAGGATCATTATTATTGATGCCACCACCGATGATGAAATTAATGCCATTGCCAGCGTCTTGGCAAAAACAGAACTTTCAGTTGTGGCGGTGGACCCGGGTCCCTTTACTGCCCATCTTGCCAAAGCCCTTCTAGGAAGGGAACATGCCGCTGTTCCTGGAAAAAAAGCCTTTTTTGCAGTGGGCAGTGTGACCCAGCAGACTAAACGACAGCTTGAGGAGCTAAAGCTAAAGTATAATCCGTTAATTGTCAAGGTTGATCCTGAGGCCTTACTTGATGATCGATCGGCAGCCCTGGAGATCGATCGGGTGGTATCAGCCTTAATGGAAGGTATCGGTAGGTATCAGGTGCTGGGAATCACCACAAACGGTGGTAAGGTGCTGAATTTAAGGGCTGTTGCCGGCGAACTGAAAATTTCAGAGGACGAAGTAGCCCAGCGAATAGCCATGGGGCTTGGAAGAATCACTGCAACCATGATGAAGGTTAGCAAAGGCTTGATAGGAGGACTTTATACCAGCGGCGGAGATGTTACCGTTGAGGTCTGTCGATGGCTTTCCTCCTCGGGTATTGAAGTAAAGGATGAGGTGTTACCACTGGCTGCCTATGGTCGAATCATTGACGGTGAATATAACCACACCCCTATTATTACCAAGGGAGGCCTGGTGGGAGATGACATGGCTATGGTAGAAGGTATAGAGTACCTTTTGACAAAAATATCAAATGAATATTATTACGATTTATAGAGAAGGGAGCTGTTTAATATGGAAAGACCGGTTATCGGTATACCAATGGGAGATCCGGCAGGAATCGGCCCTGAAATTGTCGTAAAGGCCCTGGCAGAGCCTGCTATACATGAAGTAAGCAGATCGCTGGTTATTGGTGATAAAAATACCCTGACCCAGGCAATGGAAATTTGCAAAGTAAAATTGAGCATCAATGTGGTTCAAGAGGCTTCAGAAGGTGACTACAGGAAGGGCATACTCAACTTAATTGACCTAAATAATGTAGATGTTAAAAGGCTGGAGTTTGGCAAAGTTCAGGCGATGGCAGGACAGGCGGCCTTTGACTATATTAAAAGATCGGTGGAAATGGCCATGTCAGGCGAAATTGATGTTTTAGCCACTACACCCATCAACAAGGAAGCCCTAAAGGCAGCAAAAATTGACTATATCGGCCATACCGAAATTTTGGCAGATCTAACCAATACCGCTGATCCCCTGACCATGTTTGAGGTGGATAAATTGAGGGTGTTCTTCCTATCCCGCCACGTATCCCTCAGCAAGGCCTGCGATTTAGTAAAAAAGGAGCGGGTGCTTGATTATATTCAAAGGTCCTACAGGGCCCTTGAAAGGCTGGGTATTAAGGATGGCAGCCTGGCCGTTGCAGGACTTAACCCCCATAGCGGTGAAAACGGCCTCTTTGGTCGAGAAGAGGTTGATGAGATTGTACCAGCCATAGAAGCCGCCCAAAGGGAAGGAATCAATGTGGTGGGGCCGGTACCAGCAGATTCAGTATTCTATTTTGGGTTGAAGGGCAAGTTTGATGCCATTTTGTCACTGTATCATGACCAAGGCCATATAGCGACAAAAATGGTAGACTTTGAAAGAACCATCTCCCTAACCAACAATATGCCCTTTTTAAGAACCTCGGTAGACCACGGTACAGCCTTCGATATTGCCGGTACAGGAATGGCCAGCCCTGTCAGTATGATCGAAGCCATTAAAATTGCAGCAAAATATGGCCCCAGCTTTAAAAAATAAGAATAGCCAATAAAAGCTTTAAAGCCTAAGGCTTTAAAGCTTTATTGGAAGCAATATGAAAACGTTTCGATAAATATTTAACAATACCTTAAAAGGATTATGAAAGGAGAAATCAAATATGGATGCAGCCGTATCTGGCGGACAAATGATATTGGGCTTGGCCCTTGGTATCATTCTACTATTGATATTAATTTTAAAAACAAAGGTACATGCTTTCCTAGCACTTATTATTGCTGCTTCAGTCACTGGTTTAATCGGCGGGATGCCCGCCAATAACGTTATCACCTCCATTACAAGCGGGTTTGGAAGTACCCTTGGCAGTATCGGAATTATCATTGGATTTGGTGTCATGATGGGTCAGCTCTTTGAAGCCTCTGGGGCAGCCGAAAGGATGGCTCAGACCTTTATTAAACTGTTGGGGAAAAAGCGAGAGGAGCTGGCCCTGGCCATAACCGGCTTTATTGTGTCAATCCCCATCTTCTGTGATTCAGGCTTTGTTATTTTATCTCCTTTGGTCAAGGCCATTTCCCGAAAGACCAAAAAATCAGTTATATCTTTGGGTATCTCCCTGGCATTGGGACTTGTGATTACCCACTCTTTAGTGCCTCCAACCCCCGGCCCGGTAGGTGTTGCCGGAATTTTTGGTGTCAGTGTCGGCAGTGTCTTGCTTTGGGGGCTTTTACTGGCCATACCTATGACCCTGTCAGGGATGATGTATGGCCGTTGGCTGGGCAAGAAAATTTATCAGCTTCCTGGCGAGGGGGACTCATGGCTTCGGCCTCAGTATCAAGAGCCGGTTTATGACAGCCTAGAACAAGGGTCAGATCATGAAAACCTGCCCTCCACCATGATGGCCTTTGCACCCATTATTGTACCGGTAATTTTGATTTTACTTCAAACAATTTCTGCTGTATTGGGCTTAACTGGTCAGGCTGTATCGATTATTAACTTTCTGGGTACCCCCGTTATTGCAGTGGCAATCGGCCTTCTAATCGCCATATTGGGATTAACGAAAAACCTGACCCGGGAAGAAACCCTTGAAAAAATGGAACAGGGTATTCGGTCTGCAGGTATTATTATACTGGTAACAGGTGGTGGCGGAGCCCTGGGAACCGTATTAAGAGACAGCGGAACAGGGGACTATTTGGCCCAATTAATTGCCAGTACCTCTTTGCCGGTGATACTAATTCCATTTATTGTAGCCTCAGCCGTTCGATTAATTCAGGGGAGCGGTACCGTTGCCATGGTTACGGCCGCCTCTATTACGGCTCCCATGATCGCAGGATTAGATGTGAACCCGGTATTTGCAGCCCTGGCTGCCTGCACAGGATCTTTAATATTCTCATATTTTAACGATAGCTATTTCTGGGTTGTTAACCGTATGCTGGGAATTAAAAATGTGAAGGAGCAGATCAGAGTCTGGTCTGTAACCACAACCATTGCCTGGGCGGTGGGATTGGTGAGTCTGTTGGTGGTGAATGCCATCTTCGGGTAGCTTCAAAAAGTATAAAGATAATATAATAAAAGGTAGCCAAGATGAAAACCAGGCAGGGAGATTTCCTCCTGGTTTTTGTCTTGGGCAGAAAAAGAAGTCAGCAGCTTCCTTGTATCAAAAATAAATATATAATATGATAGTATATAGATCAGTAAAAACCAGATGGTTTGAACCATCAAGGAGAAGGTAAAAAATATGCTAGCACAGGCTCGACAACTATTAAAAAAATATTATGGGTATGACTCCTTTCGAAGGGGACAGGAGCAAATTATACAATCAATCCTGAATAGCCACGATACCTTCGGCATCATGCCCACCGGCGGAGGAAAATCCATATGCTATCAAATTCCCGCTCTGATGTTTTCAGGGATTACCCTGGTAATTTCACCCTTAATATCCCTAATGAAGGATCAAAACGAAACCCTGGCCCAATTGGGCATTACCTCGACCTTTATTAACAGTTCCCTGGAGGTCGGTGCTGTAAGGGAACGGATAGAAGGCCTACGCCAGGGAAGGTACCGGCTGATATATGTGGCACCGGAAAGATTGGCCTCTGAGGAATTTAAAGGTCTCATCCAGCAGCTTGACATCAGCTTCATAGCCATTGACGAAGCCCATTGTGTATCTCAATGGGGCCACGATTTCAGGCCCAGCTATCAACTGATAGGCTCTTTTATTAAAGGCCTTCAGAAGCGCCCGGTGGTGGCCGCCTTCACAGCAACTGCTACTGACGAGGTAAAATATGATGTGGTTAATCTACTAAAACTAAAAAATCCCAATACCTTTATTACGGGGTATGACCGAAAAAATTTATATTTATCGGTACAGCGGGGAGTCGATAAAGAAGCCTTTTTATTTAATTATCTTGAAGGTCATCAGCACCAGTCTGGAATAATCTATGCAGCCACCCGCAAGGAGGTAGAAAAGCTTTTTACGAAACTAAAGGCCAGGGGCTATTCCGTAGCAGCCTATCATGGTGGAATGGAGGATACAGCCCGTAGCCAGGCCCAGGAGGCCTTCATATTTGACGATGTAAAGGTGATTGTTGCCACCAATGCCTTTGGCATGGGGATTGATAAATCCAATGTACGTTATGTTATTCATTACAATATGCCTAAAAATATTGAGGCCTATTATCAAGAGGCAGGCCGGGCCGGGCGGGACGGAGAGCCCGGTGAATGTATTTTGCTCTTTTCCCAGGCCGACGTACTGCTTCAGCGCTATATGATCCAGGTAAACCAGTTAAGCGACGAAAGAAAGCAATATGAATATAAAAAGCTACAGGTCATGGTTGATTATTGCCATAGCTCCCAATGTCTGAGAAAGTACATACTTGAATATTTTGGTGAGGTGGGATTGGCAGAACAATGCCAAAACTGTAGCACCTGTACCGACGAATCTGAGCTTGAGGATATCACCATAGAAGCCCAGAAAATATTCTCTTGTATCTATCGAATGAAGGAGCGTTACGGGGTTTCGATGATTGCGCAGGTGCTGAAGGGTTCCCGGGTGAAAAGGCTGACACAGCTGGGCCTGAATCAATTAACGACCTATGGTATTATGGCAGACTATACCCTGAAGCAGATAAAGGATATGACTAACCTATTAATTGCAGAGGGCTACCTGGGGCTGACGGAGGATGAATACCCTGTGGTAAAATTACAGCAAAGGGCTGTAGGGGTATTGAAAAATCAAGAAAAGGTCTATCAAAAAATCCATTACAGGCCATCGGTGGTGGAAGCAGACCAGGGCTTATTAGAACAGCTTAGGAAACTGCGTAAAGATATTTCTGCAAGGGAGCAGGTGCCCCCCTATGTGATCTTCCATGACAGTACCCTGAGGGAAATGAGTGAGGTCCTTCCCGTAAGCCAGAGTCAGTTTGGCAGAATAAAAGGGGTTGGCCAAGCCAAGCTAGAAAAGTACGGAGAAGCCTTTTTACAGCTGATTGATGCCTACATGAAGGAGCATAGGCTTGCGCTCCCTAAGGGCAGGGAAGCCATAAAAGAAAGGATGCCAAACAAGCAGGAGTCCCCAAGTCATCAGATTACCCATGAAATGTACCAAGGGGGAATGTCAATCACTGATATAGCCCGGAAGCGGAATCTCAAGCCCCTGACGGTACAGGAGCATATCTTTAGATGCTATGATGAAGGGCTTGATGTATCCCTGGATGATTTTATCCCCAAAGAGCATGAAGCATTAATTCTCAAGACTATTCAACAGGTAGGGTACGAAAAGCTTAAACCTGTTAAGGAGGCCCTTCCAGAGGAAATTGATTATATGGCCATAAAGGCCGTAATATTAAAATATCTCAAATAAAGGGGATCACCTGACCAATTGTACTATTTGGTCAGGTGATCCCTTTATTTAGGCTGTCAGAGGGCAATATCTCAGATTGCACGTCGAAAGCAGTATTTCTGAAGGAAGAAGGGGTCTCTTTAGTCAGTCTCTTGAAGGCCATATTGTAATAATTTTGATTATTGAAGCCTACTGCCAGGGCCACCTCCAGCAAGGGTAAATCAGTTTCAAGAAGCAGGCGTTTACTTTTTTCTACCCGTATTTCATTTAATATTTGCGAAAAGGTTTTACCCGTTTCTTTTTTGAGGATCGTACAAAAATAACTGCGGCTGATTTTTAGGTACCTTGTAATACTGGTCAGGGTTACAGGCTCATGATAATGAGCGGTAATATAATCTAAAGCCCTTTTTACGTGCAGGCTATGTATTTGCTCCTCCTTAATCTGCAGATGCCTCAAATAGGGGCTTTCAGAACCGATGTTTCTAAGCAGTGTAACCAAATGGGGAATACAATTTTTTGGTTTATATAAAAGATCATTGGAATTTTCAGGCTTACAGGTGTAGGGGCCAATAATATGAATTCCCCGGTGAACTGTCTTAGGACATATCCGGCAGGCAGTAAAATAAAAATCTTCCCGACAGGTGAGGGTGACCAGGTGATCGCCGTCCTCTTCAAGCATTTTTTCTTTTATCTGTTCGTAGAGGTCAAATTGACGAAATAATTCATCATAGCGGGAAGCATACCCCTCGGTATGTATAATACTGCCATCAAAATTATAGGTTCTGATGGGGATATGGGTACAAAGATAAAAATCTTTAAGCATTTTGATAATATGCTTTTCAAAATAACAGTAATTGATCATACCAGCAGCTCCCTTTCAAAATACCTAAATTTAGTTATAAAAATCAAAATATAATTAATTATAATCTAAAAAATAGTGCTATATTTAGTTGAGAAAGAAAATCATAATCATTATCATTTATTATAACAATTAACTTAGGGAGGTGTCAAACTGTCATACAAAATGATGTAAGGAGGAAGCATGAAGAAAAGATATTTAATTTTGGCACTGGTGATATTATCAGTGGCTTCTATTTTGATTGGAGCTAAAAACATTCAGCTTGCAGATATTTTGAAGTTAAATTACGAAAGTCTCCAAATTTTGTTTATAAGTCGTTTTCCCAGACTGATCAGTATTATTGTTTCAGGCATGGGTATGGCCCTTTCAGGCCTGATTATGCAGCAGATTACCAGAAATAAATTTGTTTCCCCTACCACAGCCACCACTGTAGATTCAGCTAAATTAGGGTTTTTGGTTTCATTAATATGGTTTTATTCCGCCTCAACCTTCAACAAGATGGTAATTGCCTTTATTTTTGCTCTGGGGGGAACCTTTTTATTTATGACCATATTGAGAAAAATCAAGTTTAAAAATATGATTTTTGTTCCACTGATTGGTATTATGCTGGGGAGCATTATCGATTCAGTTACGACCTTCTTTGCTTATAAGTACGATCTGATACAAAGTATGAATGCATTGCTCCAGGGTAATTTTGCAATGGTAATTAAAGGAAGATACGAGCTATTGTATTTAAGCATTCCCCTCACCGTAATTGCCTTTGTCTATGCCAATCAGTTTACCGTTGTGGGAATGGGAGAAGCCTTCGCTAAAAACTTAGGTCTAAATTATAACCGTGTGGTGAACGTGGGGGTTGTCATTATTGCATTGATAAGCTCCCTGGTGGTGATTACAGTAGGGCAAATTCCCTTTTTAGGACTCATTATTCCAAATATCGTTTCCCTCTATGGAGGAGACAACTTAAAGAAGAATTTGATGCCAACCGCCTTACTGGGGGCTGTGTTCCTCTTGTTTTGTGACATACTTGGAAGGATTATTATTTTTCCCTATGAAATACCCATCAGTCTGATGGTAGGTGTCATTGGAAGTGTAATATTCCTCTATCTACTGGTAAGGAGGAATGAAGCATGAAGATCAGGGGTCGGCTGGGCCTTTTAATTGCAGCCTTTATTGGGCTGATAGTACTGTTTTTATGCTTTGGGCTGAATCCCAATAGCTGGCAATATGCCCTTTCTAGGAGGATTCCCAAGGTTATCGCCATTGTATTCACCGGTGGGGCCATTGCTCTTTCCACCATCATATTCCAGACCATTACCAACAATCGTATTTTAACCCCCAGCATCCTAGGGTTAGATTCACTTTACATGTTTCTTCAAACCACCGTGGTATTCTTTTTAGGCTCATCAGGTATGGCTATCATTAGCAGTCACACTAACTTTTTACTGTCAGTGGGCCTGATGATGGGGTTTTCAGCCCTTTTATACTATTGGCTGTTTAAAAGAAAATCACAAAATATTTTCTTTCTTCTCTTGGTAGGGGTCATATTGGGGAGTCTTTTTCAAAGTATGTCAAGCTTTATGCAGCTACTGATTGATCCCAATGAGTTCCTCGTTATACAGAGCAAAATGTTCGCCAGCTTTAATCAAGTCAACACCGATATTTTGAAGCTGGCCGCAGTACTGATCGTAGCCTGTATCCTTTATGCGTATCTGCACGTTCACCTACTAGATGTGGTTTCTTTAGGAAGAGAGCAGGCCATTAACCTGGGGGTGCCCTACGACCGGATAGTTAAAAGGATGCTGGTTGTAGTGGCGATGATGGTGTCGGTTTCCACGGCCCTGGTGGGGCCCATTACCTTTCTGGGTATTTTAGTGGCAAATCTTGCCCGGGAATCTTTAAAAACCTATCAGCATAAGTACCTGGTAGCAGGCTCTATGCTGATAAGTGGAGTCGCCCTGGTAGGCGGACAATTCATTATAGAACGGGCCTTAAGATTCCAAACTCCCATAAGTGTTGTTATTAACCTGATTGGGGGCACCTATTTTATCTATTTACTGTTAAAGGAGAGTCAGGGATGATTGAAGTAAAGGAAGTAAGTAAACGATATGGCGCCAAAACAGTACTGGATTCCGTGTCCATTCAGGTTCCTACAGGGAAAATTACCTCCTTTATTGGTGCCAATGGGGCAGGAAAAAGTACACTCCTTGGCCTGATCAGCCGACTAATCGACAAGGATGCCGGGCAAATATGCCTGGAGGGCAGGGATATTGGCCAATGGAACACCAGAGAGCTGGCTAAGAAGCTGTCTATTCTAAAGCAGGCAAACCATATCAATATCAGGCTGACAATCCGGGAGCTTGTGAGCTTTGGCAGGTTTCCCTATTCCCAGGGGAACCCGACAGAGGAGGATCAAGGGTATATTGATAGAGCCATTGCTTACCTAAAGCTTGAAGATATTCAGCATCAGTATCTGGATGAGTTAAGCGGAGGCCAAAGACAGCGAGCCTATATTGCCATGGTATTGGCCCAAAACACAGATTACATCTTACTGGATGAGCCCTTAAACAACCTGGATATGAAGCATGCGGTGGAAATTATGAAAATACTAAGGGCCATGGTAAAGGATTTGGGAAAGACCATCGTATTGGTGATGCATGATATTAATTTCGCCTCCTGCTATTCCGACTATATTGTGGCCATGAAGCAGGGCAAGGTAGTTAAAACAGGTTTTACCGACGAGATCATTGACCAAGGGGTTCTAAAGGAAATTTATGAGATGGATTTCAAAATTCAAGAAATAGAAAGCAATCGAATCTGTATCTATTTTTAAAAAAAACATGAGGTGAAAATATGAAGAAGAAAAGAATGTTAACGCTCTTAATTTTATTGATTAGTGCATTGGCCCTGACAGCTTGCTCCACCCAGGCGCCCCCTGCTGAACCGGCAATCGCACCCGAGAACGATACCGAGGCTGGAGATACCACACCAACAGAGATTGAAATAACCCATGAGCTTGGTAAAGCTACTGTAAAGGTCAATCCTGAAAGGGTATTGGTGTTTGACTATGCCACCCTGGATTCCCTTGATGAGATGGGGGTAGAGGTCTTAGGCTTACCAAAATCCAATATCCCCACCTATTTAGAAAAGTTCAATTCAGATCAATATGAGGATATCGGAACACTATTTGAGCCTGACTATGAAAAGATTTATGAATTAAATCCTGATGTCATCTTTATCTCGGGAAGACAGGCAAGTGTATATGAAGAATTAGAAAAAATTGCACCTACAGTATATCTTGTCATAGATACCGATGATTACATTGGCTCCTTCAGTGAAAACCTAAGAACTCTAGGTAATATCTTTAATCAATCAGACTTTGTTGAAGCAGAGATCAGTCAAATTGAAAGCCGTATTGGCAGTCTGAAGGAGGCAGTGGCAGGTAAGGTTACCGACTCTCTGATTATCATGGCTAACGATGGTTCTTTAAGCGCCTACGGAGAAGGATCAAGATTTGGTGTAATTCATAATGAATTTGCCTTCCCTGCAGTAGATAAAGAAATTGAAATTGCCAACCATGGTCAAAGCGTATCCTTTGAATATATTGTAGAGAAGGACCCCGAATATATTTTTGTCATTGATAGAGCCGCCACCGTCGGCGGAAGCGTTACAGCCATGCAAACCTTAGACAACGATCTAATTAAAATGACCCAGGCGTACCAAAATGACAAAATCATATACTTAGATTCGCAAATTTGGTATGTGGCTACAGGAGGCCTTAAGGGAACCAAAATTATGATTGATGAGATGCAAGCCGCAATACAGTAAAGTCTACAACTCCCCCTTTTTATCTTAAAATAAAGAATGACACCGCCTCGTTTTCATAAAGCGAGGCGGTGTTTTTTTATCAATTGAATATATGGTTTACATATGTAAAATGATGGTATATATTAGGATTATATAAATTAGCCTAGAAAAACCTGAGTTTAGGTGATACAGGGTATTAGGTTAATGCCCACAATATATAAAATAGAATAAGTGGAATAAAAGTCAACCAGTTTTAAAAATATTTTATAAAAAGTTTTAGAGGTGAAAAAATTGAAACATTCCTTCATACTTTTAATTTATTTTCTCTTGGTTTTACTGGCTGTTCTTTTGGCAGCAGCGTGGTATTTCTATCGTGTTGGTGTACAAAGAAGAAAAAAGGACTTTATTCAAAACAATCCAGACATACCCAGGGAATCGGTGGATGAAACTTGGGGTGCAGGTAAGGCATGGCTGGCAGCCCAAAGTCAAACAAAGCTGCATATTGTATCAAAGGACGGATTAACCCTTAAGGCCATTTATTTAACCGCCCAAGGGCCCAGTGAAAATACGGTTATTTTAGTACATGGATATGCCGGTCGGGGGCAGTCGATGGCTTTTTTGGCCCAATATTACTGCGAGAAGTTAGGTTTCAATGTATTAATGCCAGATTTAAGGGGTCATGGTGAAAGTCAGGGGAACTACATTGGCTTTGGCTGGCATGATCGGTTGGATCTTCTTCAATGGATTCAACGGATCATTGACTTAAATCACGGGGCGGGAAAAATTATTCTTCATGGCATTTCCATGGGCGGTGCCACAGTATTGATGACCAGTGGTGAAAGGCTTCCTGACAATGTGGTGGGTATTATTTCTGATTGTGCCTATACCTCGGCCCAGGATATTTTAACCCATCAGCTGAAGAAAATGTATAGGATTCCTGCCATACCATTATTGCCTATCACCAGTTTAATATGCAAGCTGAGGGCAGGCTATTTCTTCAAGGAGGCTTCGGCAGTCAGGCAGGTGGCTAAAACAAATCTTCCGATTCTTTTTATACACGGAACCGACGACAAATTTGTTCCTACCTGGATGGTACATGAGCTCTTTGGGGCCGTAAAAACAGAGCAAAAGAGAAAATTTCTAGTAGAGGATGCAGGTCATGGAAACGCCTACTGGAAAGATACCCAGGGTTATCAAAGGCATATTCAAGACTTTGTTGAGGCCCTTTTAACCCCATAGCCTTCTCTTAAAGCTCCAATAAATTTTTTTATATGTTAAGATCAATCCCATGGATTGGTCTTTTTAACCGAAAAAAATTATAGTATGATAGTAGGGTACATGGTTAATTTGTAGAAACGGAGCCTAGGATATGAAAAAAACCGTCTATTTTGCAACGATTCTTGTGGTAGCTTTAATACAGCTTTTAACCCGGGTAAAAGAGATAGATCGTATACTGTTCATTTTAAAGCCCGTTACCCTGCTGGTATCATTGTTTACGACTACTGAGTTTCATTTTGTAGAAGGGGCAGGCTTTGTAAATGAAGGGCTTCAAGTAGTGATTGGCAAGGCCTGTGCCGGGGGCAACTTCTTTTCTCTGCTGTTTGCCATGCTGGTTTTTAGCTTTATTCCTGTCATTAAAGGTAAACAAAAGCAGCTAAAGGCATGGTTCCTGTTCCTTTTATCGGCCTACGGGTTAACCATAGTGGCCAATAGTTCAAGGATTATCAGCACCTTGCTGCTAATGAGGCTGGGACTTTTGGTTGGCCGGTATCAATCGGCTATTCACCAACTTATCGGAATCGTTTTTTACTTTAGTTATTTGGTAATTGCCTATGTACTTGTTAACAAGATATTGAAAAAAAGGAGGGTTGATCATGGAACGACTCTATAGGCCTTATTTGCTGTTTTTTACAGTTACGCTGCCGCAGCTTTTATTGTTGGTTCTGTTCAGCAGGGTGTATCACATTATCAATACGGAGCTTTCAAAGGAGGCTTTACATAAATGGAAAATTTTCTTTACAGCCCTTATGATTGGCTTGATTGTCATTACCCTTCATGCCATATGGCTTGTGATTAAAAAGAAAAAAATTCCCCCGCTTTGGGCCGCCGAGCTTATGGGCTATGTATTTCTGGTAAGCTTTTATTTCTTCGGAGAAACCAGTATGATTCCTGTCAGCATCGATAGCTGGATGCTAATGGGAATATCCCCCTCGGTGGTAGTTTTAACCCTAATCATGCCGGCCCTGGGTCATGGCATGCTGCTGTTGGTTCATTTACATGTAGAAAGATATGGAGCAGGCAGTCTGTCTAAAGACACCGCTATGATGATGGCAATCCCTTTGATTTGGTACATGGGGGCCAATGTAGTTTTTGGCATCCTGTCTGTTCATTCGATACCCAAGCTAATTCAATCATTGGTTTTAATTATATTTGTGGTAAGTATACTGATGTTCTTTTTTCTTTTTATACGTATTCTCTATGGCATATTAATCAGAAAATCAGACATGTGGCGGAAATACCTATTGGTTGTTGTATCAATTGGGTCATTGACAGGGCTGGCATTGAATCAAACACTATCCAATATGTTTGGTAACTTTTCTCACCCAATATTTTATATATTGAATCTGCTCATCATCATTTTATTATGGTTACCTAAGGCAGAGCAGCCCCGAATCCGTTTGGCACTATTTATTGCCAAGGCCATTACCCTTGCTTATACCCTATATTTTGCAATTGTATTTCTTCCCTATCTGCCCCTTTCAATTTTGGGCATTATTTTCGTTGGTTTGGGGGGACTGCTGTTAATTCCATTAGTGCTTTTATTTATGCATATTCAATCTCTATGGCTGGACTTTGAATACTTAAAGGAGACCTACAAAAGCAAAAGGCTTACAATTGTCTTTGTGGCAGGCCTTATGGTGATTCCTTTAGTCCTGACAGTTACCGTTTACCAGGATCAATATCACCTTGATCGAGGGCTGAACTATGTTTATCGTAGAAGCTACCAGGAACCCCTAAAACAGAAGCTAAATCCATCAGCCATGAAGCGGGCCATAGACAATATTAAGTATTCAGCATCCACCGATTTGGCAGGCTTCGATGGTTTAACCAGAAATAACAATATCCCTTATCTTTCTGCCCTTTACCGGTATTTTGTCTTAGATAATCTGACCATTTCAAGGGAAAAGATCAACCGGTTGGAGGCTATTTTTTATGGTGAACAGGAAGAATTAAATACGGAAAATCAAAATAGTTCAATTACCAGGCGGGTGCGGCTGACTGAAGCCAGATCAGAAACCAGTATTGATGAAGCAACAGGTCATTATCGAAGCTGGATCCATTTGACCTTAAAGAATAATAGCTATGCCCAGGAGGAATACATTACCACCCTTCGCCTTCCCGAGGGAAGCTATATCAGCGATTATTATCTGTATGTGGGGCCCCACAAGAAATATGGACTCCTAGCAGACAAAAGGGCGGCCAATTGGGCCTATCAGCAGGTAAGGAATATCAGAAAGGACCCAGGTCTGTTAACCTATACCAGCAGTGATTTAGTAGAATTTAAAGTATTTCCCTTTGCCCCTATGGAAACAAGAGAGACAGGAATTGAAATTATCCACCGGGCACCAATGGAGCTGTATATTGACGGCAAGACCCTTCAACTGGGTCAGCCCCAGGAGGGGGAGAACCGACTCAATATCGCCCCGCTTCAGGAATATCCCTGGCTTGCCTATATTACCAGGGAGGAAAAGGAAGGTTTAAGGGCCGTGAAACGGCAGCCTGCCTATTATTTTTTAATTGATTACTCCAAGGCCGGTGAAGGGTTGATTCAAGATTATCATCAGCGTGTGGAGGAATATATCAAAGATAACCGGCTGGAAAATACGTCGCTTCAAATAATTGCTGTAAATTATCAAGAGAAGGTACTGGATATTAATCATCATGAAGGGACTTTAAAAAATGAGCTGCCCCTTCAAGGAGGATTCAATCTGGATTACAGCATTAAGAAAATCTATTATCAGCATTATATGGAAAACAGTGATTATTATCCTGTGGTCATTGTCGTCAGCAATTATTTTCATCGGGCCATTAAGCCTGAAAACTTTCAATTTTTTCAATTTACCGCACCAGAGGGCTCAAGCTATTACCACCTGGATTTATCAGGTAACCTATATCGACATTCCCTATTAGATTCACGGCTGCCCATGGACAGACAGGATAAAATTGAAACCCCTTTAGTTTTACACTGGCGTTCGCCAGATGGTAAAAGCTATTACCTGCCCGACAATCAACAGGATACCCTGCTGCTGCTAAGTGAACCGCCCTTAGGACAGGAGGTAATCAGGGAATCAAAATGGAATGCAGGAGTAATACTTAAGGCCATGCATATGGCCCACATGCTTAAGCCGGAAGAAGGGACCCAAATTAATCTGGCCATGGTGAAAAACAGTATTGCCAATGAAGTAATGGGCCCGATGACCTCCTTTATTGTACTTGAAACCGAAGCTCAGGAAAAGGCCATGCTGCAAAGGCAAAAAGATCTGTTGGCCACCAATAAGGCCCTTGATATCAACGATTTTGTTCAAATGGATGAACCATCTTTGTTAATTCTATGCCTTTTAACAGGGTTGTTTATCTGCATTAGAAGGAGAAAAAAGGCCTAATATAAAAGCCGCCATGGATATATTCCGTGGCGGCTTAAATTTCATGAATTAAAATATCTAATTAAATAATGGCAGTAATCTTAAAAAATAAGTAATTTAAGCGCCCTGAGTCATGATCACATCTTCTAAGCGATGATATTGCCGAATATAGCCTTTATAAATTAATTCCTTATTTTCAATGAGAAATAAATCAGTGGTCTTCACCAGCTCTGGCGCCTTATTCAGTTTGAAGATATTACTTTTAATCAGTATTTCATATACAAATTGCGAGCAGAAATAATGATGTCTTCTTTTTAATGGTTTATTCAATAAAACACCAAACAGGCCTAAAAAATTGTATCGGTATTTCTCCTTCTGGGCAAGAAAGATTTCAATTTCTTTCTTAAGGAAGGTCATCTGTTTTCCAGATACCTTTACTCGGTAAATTAAACATTCACTATGGCTGAATTTTTTATAGACACCATCATGTAAATTTTCCTCCACCAGTCCCCCTGAAAAGGGATTGTTGGGATTAGTTCTGCCGAAGGAATACATTTCACGAAAGGTAGGATCAAAGCTAATGGATGCATGCACGTATTTTGTATCCGAAAAAAGATTAATTAACCTGGATAACCAGGTACCGGTTTTTGTAAAAACCAGATAAATATATTGGTCTTGCATAATTTATTATTCCACTCCTTCTGTATTTACAATTTAAAGTTGACAATCCAATTGGTTTAAGGAAACTATTATAAAATTAACATATATATTGTCAGTAGTAAATAGTTATTAATTGGATAAACCATACTAATTTAAACAACCATTGAAAAACCCCCATATCTGGTATTAAAGGAAAATAAATTTCTCTGTAGAATAATAGATAATACAAATATTCATTCAGACAGGAGGAAAGACATGGAGCATAATTACATAGAAATCGACATTGCTCTTCTCCTTTCGAATAGTCTGCGGCTATGGTGGCAGGCCAGGTCGGATTTTCCCCTTCGAGAGGAAACAGACCCCAGCCATAGAAGATACAATCGACGTCAGGTGGAGGCCTTTAGAAAAGAGCTGACTACCGCCCTAAGGCAAAACAATAGTACGGAGTTGGAGCATAAAATTATGAATTTAATTAGAGCCTTAGAAGCTAATATAATCGGCTACCATCAGAGCTGTATCGACTTTTTTTCAGAATGGGGCTATCCAGAGGTAACCGAAGCCTTTATTAAGGAAGCCAGAAGCTTTGATTCAGATATAGATCTATATGATATTTTCCAAGCCATCAGAAATGTTTGGATTATGAATAGCATGCAGATTTTATGGGGCAATAAGGCAGCATTAAGCCCTGCAATTTTCTCCTATAGTATGCTTTATCCCTATAGCGACAATTACCTTGACGATATCGCCGTTCCTCTGGAGCAAAAGCATCAATTTAACCAACGCCTTGGGGCCTGGCTCCAGGGGCAGACACCAGAGCCGGCCTGCCGGCTGGAGGTAAAAATTCTGCAACTGGTTAGAAGGATAGAAGGCCAGTATCCCAGGCATACTTACCCCGGCGTACATGAAGGTCTTTTGGCCATTCATCGGGCCCAGGAAAAAAGCCTTAAGCAGCAAAGGGGCAAAACAATTCCCTATGAGAGCAATATCCTTGACATTACCCTTAAAAAGGGAGGAACCTCTGTTTTAGCCGACGGATACCTGGTAAAGGGCAGCTTAACAGAGGAAGAAGCTAAATTTTTCTTCAATTATGGTGTTTTTTTACAGCTAATTGACGATTTGCAGGATGTCATGACAGACCAAAAACAGGGCCATATGACCCTCTTTTCACAAGTGGCAGGGGCCTTTCCCCTGGATCATTTGGTCAATAAGCTATTTTGGTTTATTGAAGAAGCCCTAGGGGCTTCCAATCTCTTTACAAGCCAGGCGGCCCTCAGGCTGAAGGAAATTATGAAGGAAAGCTGTAAAATGATGGTTTTAGAGGCCATCTCCCATAACCAAGGCCTTTTTACTAAAGACTACCTTAAAAGGTTGGAAGCCTGCTCTATTTTACCCTTAAGCTATTGGCAGAAGATTAAAAGCAAGTTTCAACAGAGCTTTTCGGCAGAGGAGCTGCAAAGGATCGTAGCTGCCCTGGAGTCGAGTTAAATAAAATCAGCCCCGGATCTTCCGGGGCCATTGTAAAAACCTAAGCCTTGTAGGCTTCCAAATATTCATCATAGGTCATTTTCACATCAACCATGCCTTCAGGGGTAATTTCAATGATTCTGTTGGCAATGGTCTGTACAAGCTGATGGTCATGGGAGGTAAAGATGACATTACTCTTATAATCCCTCAAACCATTATTCAGGGCCGTAATAGACTCCAGGTCAAGGTGATTGGTGGGTTGGTCCAGCATTAGTACATTGGCATTGGCAAGCATCATTTTGGCCAGCATACAACGCACCCGCTCTCCCCCTGACAGCACCCTAAGCTGTTTTAGGGCCTCTTCTCCTGAAAAGAGCATTTTGCCTAGAAAGCCCCGTATATAGGTTTCAGACTTTTCATCAGAAAACTGTCTTAGCCAGTCTACTAAATTCAATTCCATATCATTAAAATATGACGAATTATCCTTTGGAAAATAGGCAGTGGTAATGGTAACCCCCCACTTATAGTGGCCACTGTCGGGCTCCAGCTCTCCGGCTAGAATCTTTAAAAGGGTAGTATTTGCCAGTTCGTTGTCTCCCACCAGGGCAATTTTATCCCCCTTGCCGACGGTGAAGCTAATATCCTTTAACAGCGGCTCGCCATCGACAGTTTTTGAAAGGCCCTCTACAATAAGAATATCATTTCCTACCTCTCGAGAGGGTTTAAAGCCAACATAGGGGTATCGTCTTGTGGAGGGTTCAATATCATCAATCGAAATTTTTTCAAGCATTTTTTTACGAGAGGTAGCCTGCTTCGACTTAGAGGCATTGGCACTGAATCGAGCAATAAACTCCTGCAGTTGTTTGATCTTTTCTTCCTTTTTTCTGTTTTGATCCTTGACCATTTGCAGGGCCAATTGGCTTGATTCGTACCAGAAGTCATAGTTGCCGACATAGAGCTTAATTTTTCCGTAATCTACATCGGCCATGTGGGTACAAACCTTGTTTAAAAAGTGACGGTCATGGGATACCACAATAACAGTTCCCTCAAACTCAATTAAAAACTCCTCAAGCCAGCTGATTGACTTAATATCTAAATGGTTAGTCGGCTCATCAAGAATAAGAACGCCAGGCTTTCCGAAGAGGGCCTGGGCCAATAACACCTTCACCTTTTCTGAACCCTGTAAATCGGCCATTTTTTTATCATGAAGCTCAGTGCCAATTCCCAGTCCCTGAAGTAAAGCAGAGGCGTCAGCTTCGGCTTCCCAACCGTTAAGCTCGCTAAATTCGGCCTCCAGCTCAGCCGCCTTCATGCCATCCTCATCGGTGAAATCAGCCTTGGCATAGATTGCATCCTTTTCCTTCATAATTTCAAACAATCTCATATTTCCCATGATAACCGTATCTAAAACCACACAATCATCAAATTGATAGTGATCCTGCTTTAATACCGATACTCTAACATCCGGGGGAATATGTACCTCCCCAGTATTGGCCTCTAGCTCCCCCGAAAGAATTTTTAAAAAGGTGCTTTTTCCGGCACCGTTGGCACCAATCACGCCATAGCAGTTTCCGGGAGTGAATTTTAGGTTTACATCCTCGAAAAGCTTTCGCTCTCCATATCTTAAGCTTAAATTTGTAACATTAATCACGCCATTACCTTCCTCTACTAAATATTCATAAAGCTTTGGCTATTATACCATAAAAGTCAAAAGAAATACAGCCAACCAAGGGTTGATTTACTAGAAGGAGTCCTTTAAGGGCGTGACCTTGACATCATCATAGATAAATTGATGAAGATGGTCGGTGGTCACCGAAAGGTCCGTTGACAATACCCATTTTCTGTCAATCACCTTGCCTTCACAATAGCCGTAGAGAGGAAAGCGGTACCAATCCAATTCGAAGTCAGTTAGCTTATATACCGCTAAAGTGGTTTGAACCATTTCTACAATCGATAAATTTGTTTTCACATAGGGAAGCAGCCTTACTGCCAGGGAAGGATACTGACTTGGCTCCAAATCCTGAATCTTGGAAAAGAGGGCCGACATAACATTATTTTGCCGCTCAGCCCTTTCAAAATCCCCTTCTCCCACTTGTCGAATCCGGGCATAGGCCACTGCCTGGTTGCCATTTAAAAGCTGTAGTCCTTCCTTTTTAAGGGGAGTAGGTACCTCCTTCTTAATCTCGGCCACCTCCTCCATATACTTATTAATTTCGTTAATCTCTTTTTTCTTAATGGTTAGTTCAACTCCCCCCAAGGCATCTACGATATTAGATAAGCCTACGAAATCAACAGTAACATAGCTGTCAATGGACATATCAAAGTTATCGTTAACAGCCCTCATGGCCAGCTCGGGGCCACCATAGGCGTAGGCTTCGTTGATTTTCATCTTTCCCTTGTCCGCCACCTCTACATAGGTGTCCCGCATAATGGAGGACAGCTTTAGCTTTTGGTGGGCGGGGTCAATTGTCAAAATCATAATCGCATCAGATCGAATGGCTTCATACTTTTCCCTGCCGGAGTCAATTCCGAACAGAAGAATGTTAGTGGTTTCCAAGGATGATTCCTGGAAGGTTTCAGCAGAAAAATCCTCTGACCCTGCTTTCTTTGACTCACTTCCCTCACTAGGCTGGTGAAGAAGGAAGGTGGCCAGGGGAAGCGACAATATAATTAAAACTGCAATTAGCCTTTTCTTCATACCTGGCCTCCTAAAAATTATAATGGGAAAGGGTTTTAAAAACATAGCCCTGATCCTGAAGATATTCTATGATTGCCGGTAAGGCGTCGGCCGTTGTTTTCTTAGCATTGGCGTCATGCATTAAAATGACAGCCTGCTTTTTGTTTTGCAGGGTTTCCTTCACCCTTTGCAGTAGCCTTTGGGGGGAAACCTTTTGGGCTTCTGCATCGCCATTTACTACATTCCAATCAATGATATTGTAGCCTGCTGCTGTTGCAGCCTCTCTAAAGGGTTTTCGGCTCTCTCCGAAGGAACCCCCTGGAAATCGAATAATGTTGGATTGATACCCATCAACCAGTATACTGCTCAATGTTTCGTCGGCCTGTCGAAGCTCATCTAAAAAGCTCTGGGGGTCAGCATAGACTTTTTTGTAGTCATGGGTGTAGGTGTGATTGCAAATTAGATGACCCTCCTCTTGAATCCTCCGCAGCAGCTCCGGTTGAGCCTCTGCCAGGTTGCCGATAACGAAAAAGGTTGCTTGAATATTGTATTCCTTCAAAGTGTCTAAAATACGGGGTGTTACCCGTGGTGAAGGGCCATCATCAAAGGTAAGGTATGCCACCTTTTGATTTTCGTCAACCACTATGGGAGCTTTAGGTTCCTCTTGTACAGGGGGCTTCTCTGTATCTACCACCACTACCTCAGAGTCATGATCCACATCTTCATCAGCTGGTTCTGGGTCGATATTTGATGATTGTGACGTTTCGGCCTCAACGACAATTTCCTTAGTAAGGGGAAGCATTGTTCGAAGACCAATTAAGCCCGTAAAGATTATTGTTAGTAGAATGATGCTGAAAATTAGCCTTAAATAACGTTTCATGTTTCATCTCCTCATTTCTTGTCTTTATAATCCAATCTTAACGCTTTTGTACACGAATTAATTTACAAATCAATTAAAATAGATTACGAAAATATTAAGGTTTGCCAATGGGCATAATTAAAACTGGTGGCAGCAAAAAAACTATAGTACAATAGCCTTGAAAGCAAAATGAGGTGATTAAGATGGCATCAGAGCAAAGAAGGGTGCTGATAGTGGAGGATGAAGCTTCCATTAGAAAGTTCCTGGCAATTAATTTAAATAGAAGTGGTTTTCATGTCATAGAGTGTGAAAGCGGAGAAGAGGGCCTTGAAGAGGCGGTAAGGCAGGCCCCGGAAGTGGCAATCTTAGATGTGATGCTCCCTGGTATTGATGGATTCGAGGTATGCCAGAGAATGAGAAGCCTGATACCAGAGGCTGTCATTATCATGCTTACGGCCAAGGGACAGGATATGGACAAAATTATGGGCCTTGAGCTGGGGGCCGACGATTATATGGTCAAGCCCTTTAATCCCCTGGAGCTGGTTGCCCGAATTAATGCAAATTTAAGGAAAATAAACAGGCCTAAGACCTCCACCGGGGATTATATTCAGTTTAAGGAAATCAAAATGGATTTAAAGGGTCAGCGATTTTTTCGCGGCACCACAGAAATCGAGCTGACCCCAACAGAGTTTGCCATTATGAAGGTGTTGATGGAGAGCCCTGGAAAGGCCTTTAGCCGGGATGAGATATTAAACCTGGTGTGGGGAGAGAACTATTTTGGAGACATGAAGACCGTCGATGTCCATGTCAGAAGAATTCGGGAGAAAATTGAGTATAATCCCTCCATTCCTCAATTCGTAGAGACGGTTTGGGGCTACGGTTATCGCCTTCGAGGGGGCGAACATCAATGAAAAGCATTAAGAGAAGGCTGGTTGTCAATTTTGTTTTTATTATTGTTATTACAGTGGTTATATTAGAAGTGTTTTTAATTACCAGCATCAGGCAATATTATTATAAAAATTTGGAGGGGGCACTGTTTAATCAAATTCAAGTATCAGCAGACCTGTACCACCGGTATTTTTCAGATGCCAGCCTGGAGGAAAACATACTGAACAATGTTGACACCTTTTGGAAGCAGACCACTGCCCAGGTACAAATCATTGATTTAGAGGGAAGGGTATTGATGGATTCCATCGGAGTTATACCCAATGTGGTGGATCAGGCGGAGGATGTGAAAAGGGCCCTTAAGGGGGAAAAGGGAAGATGGATCGGACAGGTGTCATATGACACAGAAGGGGTGATGGCTGTTTCGTATCCACTGATTTCAGGAGATAAACAGGTGGGGGTTTTGCGCTTTATTGCCTCCCTTAGGGAAGTAAACAGAGACATTGAGAAAATAGCCTATGTATTCATTGCCTTTGGGGGGGTGGTCATCTTATTAACCGGCCTGGTGAGTGTGGTTTTGGCCAACACCATTGTGGGCCCTCTGAAGGAGGTTACCGATACAGCCGAAAAAATGGCCCGGGGAGATTACCAGGTTCAAAGTCGCAAAAAAAGTGATGATGAAATCGGAAAGCTGTCAGACACATTAAATTATATGGCCAAGGAGATCGTAAAGAAGGATCAGCTCAAAAATGAGTTTATATCCTCTGTATCCCATGAATTAAGAACCCCCCTTACCTCCATTAAGGGATGGGCCGTTACCCTAAAGCAAGACCATAAAGATGGCCAAATCTTAGCAGATGGCCTGGAAATCATCGAAAAAGAAAGTGATCGGCTGACCCTGATGGTGGAGGAGCTGCTGGATTTTTCAAGATTTGTCTCTGGGAAGGTGACCCTAGAAATAAAGCCGGTGAATTTAGCTCAAATTTTCACCCATATTGAGAAGCAGTTAACCCCCAGGGCCCACAGGGAGCAGGTGGAATTTAAGGTAAGTGTAGATTCCTTTCCATCGGTCTATACAGATGAAAACAGGCTCAAGCAGGTATTGATCAACATATTAGACAATGCCTTTAAATTCACTCCCCCCGGGGGAACCGTTATTATGGAGGCCAGATGGCGGTCGAACAACCTGGTGATTGAAATAAGCGATACAGGCTGTGGAATTCCGCCAGAGGAGCTTCCAAAGGTAAAGGAGAAATTTTATAAAGGTAAAACCAGTAAATCTAAAAATGGTATTGGACTTTCCATTACAGATGAAATCATTCATACCATGAAGGGGAGCTTAGACATACAAAGTGAAGTGGAGCAGGGCACCAGGGTAACGGTGACACTGCCCCTACAGGAGGTTGTTTAGGTGAAGAAACTAAAAATACTATTGCTTTTACTAATTATGATTAATCTGTTAGTTGGTTGTGCCGCCACAGCCAATGACCTTTCCCAGCAAATTGTACCCCCCAATAATGCCGCTATTTCCATCAAAGGTACCTGGGAGATTACAGAGGTCTTAAACCATCAGCAACAATCTATTGATCCAGAAGGGGTAGAAGAATGGGTTGGCAAAGAGGTTCAATTTGATAACCAGGCAGTGGCCATTGGTGAAGAGCTGATCCGAAACCCCCGCTATCAGGTGAAGCAAGTGAATCAAAGGGAGTATCTATTGTACCATTATAAGGCCTTTCCGGCGGATTTTAGATTTAAAAACAAAGAAATAGAGGTTATTACCATTATTGATCAGGAGCTCTTTTATTGTGAAGTCATTCAGGAGGATACCGATAAACTGGTGCTTAAAATTTACAATGATAGCTTTTTGCTGGAAAAAGTATCTGAAACTGTAGACGAAAATCTATTGAAAGGGCCGGTGGAGTCTTTAGCTTCAACGGATGAACCGGAGGAGACGGAAGGGTTAATCCGTACCGGCGTTATAATTGGTCTTCGGCAGGAGAAGGAAAAGTCACAGGATCAAATCGAGTATGACTACCGAACCCTTTGGATTAACTCACAAAACCGGGACTTAAATCCTCCAATAGAAATGGAAGAGCTGCTTTTTCCCAGAAGAAGCGGGTTTTGGAGATTAAGTGTTGATCTTATTGAAAAATATAATTATCGGGAGGACTATTTTTCCGCCAATCAAATTTTAACTAGAGAGGTTCCTAAAATTCAAGTGGCTGGAGCCATAGAGCCTGAGCAGGACACAAGGAAGGATTGGCTTATTGAAAGGAAAATTAATTATATTGGGAATGATTATGTTTCTATAGAAGAGGAGGTTACCTTCACCACAACCCAGCAGAATACTAGGGTTGATTCAAGATTGAAGCTGATTCCCATAGACAGCCTTTATAATAATAAGGCTGTCAGCATAGAAGATCTATTGGGGAAAGCTGGTATCGAGGCCTTGGAGGAGGGACTACAGCAGGCGATGGAAGGAATCCCTCAGGAGGCAAATGTCTCATTGGATTCTGGGTACACCAATTTTGGTCTGGAAAGAAGGCTGGGGCACTGGTTTTTCAAGGGAAGATTAAATTATGAAATTAATGGAGAGTATTATTCAAAGGACTACAACATTAATCTAATTCCTCCCCCAAAGCTTGTTGTCTATGATGATCTAAGTATTACCTGGACCCATGTAAAGGACAAGGTACCCAGTGCCATTGATGTCTACACCTCACCCAACGAAGAGCTTGCCCTGGTGGTAACCAAGAACGAGCTGCTGGTCTACGGAATCGTCGCCGGCCGATTGCAGAAGGAACCCCTGGAGCGAATTCCATTAAGGGAAAACGAAACAATAATCATGGCTGAATGGGCTACGGGCCCCTATGTAGAAATCTGGGAAAGAAATATCGGCAGCTATTTGCAGTTTATTCAATTGGACAAGGAGCTGGGGGAATTATATAACAAATCAAGTCCTTAAGAGGGCATAGCTTGTGCTATGCCCTTAATATTCTTAATGTATTGACAAAAATTGGATTGAGAGATAAAATTATTTTGAAAATCAAATTAAATTATGCAGGCAAAGGGAAGGGGGACATTGCCTTGGAAAAACAACAATATTTTCAGGAGCCTGTTGTATCTGTCATTACACGGCGCAGTTCTGTTAGAAACTATCAAAAAAAACCAGTTTCAGATGAGCTAAAGATAAAGATTAATAATTTTTTAAAGGAAAACCAACAAGGTCCCCTGGGGAACCAGGTAAGGTTATTTCTTTTAGATAATCAAGAAATCATAGAAAAAACAGGGGGGAAAATCGGTACATACGGTGTCATTAAAGGAGCCACCACCTATATTGGTGCGGCAGTAGAGAAAAAAGAAGATGCCCTGGTGGATTTAGGATATGTAATGGAAAAGGTAATTCTTTACTGTACGTCGCTAGGACTGGGTACCTGCTGGCTTGGAGGTACCTTTAAGCGGAGCGGCTTTGCCCAGGCGGCGGGCTTAAAGGAAAATGAAATATTGCCAGCAGTAACTCCCGTTGGCTATTCAACCGGAAGAAAAGGGGTAGTAGACAGACTGATTCGTGCAGCAGCAGGATCAAGTCAACGGAAGGCCTGGGAGGAGCTTTTTTTCTTTAAGAACCTTACAGAGCCCTTAGATAAGCAGCAGGCCGGCATATTTTCAGAGGCCCTTGAAATGGTCAGGTTGGGGCCATCAGCTTCCAATAAACAGCCCTGGCGAATTGTCATGGAGGAGGGGAAGCTTCACTTCTATTTACAGGCCGCCAAGGGTTATGGAAAGGGACTGGGTTTTTCTATACAAAAAATTGACGTGGGAATTGCCATGTGTCATCTGGAAATGACCCTTAAGGAATCGGGAATAGAGGGCATATGGAATATCACTTCTACCCGTGAAGACATTCAAGCCAATGGCGATATCAGTTATATAATCAGCTTTATACAAAATATGGTAGACTAGAAGATTCTAGTCTACCATATTTTTAATAACTAGTATTTTCTTTTTAGTCTTCTCTTCACGTTAACAGTTTTAATCGGTGTTTTCTTAGTGGCAATTGTCAGAATTTCAAGCAGAACCACTGGTTTTAGGCATACTATATCGCAATGGCAGGCTTCTTTAATCAATACATCAACGCATTTAATTTTCTTGACAACTACCTTAGCCTTTAATGAATCAAAGTCGACATCTTTACAATGTTTTTTATGGGGGAATGAAACGAATTTCTTGAATTCAAGCACACGCTTCAAGAAGCTCTTTTCCTTATAGCCATTAATAAATTCAATGGTTATATGATATCTAACAACAACGATCCAACCCTTTTTCTTTGGAAATGCGAAGGCCTTAGCATCAATTAATTTAGCATCACAGCATAGAACCTTTTTAACATTGGCTCGAACCTTAATAGTTTGAATGTCCTTGTCGATTTGTTTATCTTTAAATTTAATGGCATCAGCCAATACTTCAACGAAGTTAACCTTTTTTCCAAAGTCTTCTGGGCCGCACTTTGAATCATGCTCAAAGTCATAATCCTTGCCATCCCATTTATCGTCTTTTTCATCTTCCCAGTCATAATCCTTAACTATATCATCAATGGCATCTTCCCAGTCAGAGACCTTTTCATACTCATCATAGTCTTCGTCGTAGTAAAAGTCGTCTTCTTTTTTATCTCTGTCGTCCTTTTCACGCTTTTTGTCACGATCTTTGCAATAGGAATCCTCTTCTTCATATTTGTCATCATGACAGCCACAGTTTTTATCCCATTTTTCATCATCATATTTGTCAGAATAGATATCATCTTTTTCTATTTCTTTCATAATATCATCCAGATTCACATTTACACCTCCTAGGATAAATTAGGGTTTAGGTTTACTCCCACTACATATTATGTGGAAGGCCTTAATTGAGTACTGTATTTTTTATGGTTCTTCTGGGTTATTTTTTTACGATTATTTACCTTAGAATGGTCATGGCCATTAGCTGGCTTTTCCTGGTGGGGGTCATGACAATGACATGGAACCACCTGAAGGGGCCGCATCATATCGTGATCTTCATGCTCCAGGATGTGGCAATGCCACACATAATCCCCTGCTTGACTAAAGTGGGCAATAATTCGAGTAACCTGACCTGCTGTGGCCCTGACCACATCCTTCCAGCCCCTTTCACTTTCCAAGGGTGCAATGGGGGCCCCTGTATATTTGATTTCCCCTGTGGAATTATAATGGTCTACATCAAAGGGAATACGGTCTAAAATTTGAAATTGAACCAGATGTAAATGCATGGGATGGGGAAAGGCAGTCAGGTTTACAAAGCTCCATATTTCTATGGAATCTAAGAAGGGCTTTTCCGTAGCCGGGTCATGCCACATGTGATTATTCAAAAGCAGCATCGGGCGTCCGAAGCGGTCGGTGGAGCCGCTTAATGTCAGAAATCTCTCTTTGGTGGCCATCTGGGGCATGATCGGGTCTATATGGTATAATTCATTTGGAATTTCACTGGTATCTTTACCCTTAAGGGGCAGCAGTACTTTGAATTCCATCACCTGGGATGTGTGGGGATCATCAATATCATTTATCAGCCTAATAGACTGTCCCCTGAACCTTGAAAAGTCAATGATAATGTCGGCTCGTTCAGCTGGGTCAAGATTAAGGGTCTTTAATGAAACCGGCTGACTCATCAGGCCGCCGTCGGTACCGATTTGATAAAAGTCCTGGTCATTGGAAAGCTTAAGGGTATAGGACCTGGTGTTGGAGGCATTCAACAGTCTGAAGCGATACCTTCTGGGCTCCACCTTTAGACGAGGCCATACCTTTCCGTTAACCACAATGGTATTTCCCAGAAAGGCAGGAACCACCGAAGGATTGACAGGGGTGGGAAAGGGAGGCTGTGAAGGATAAAATAGCGAGCCATCACTGTTAAAGGACTTGTCTTGAATCATCAATGGAATTTCATATTCCCCTGAAGGCAGCTTTAACCTGGGCTCTAATCGATCACGAATTAAATAGAAGCCTGCTAAACCTGCATAAACATTTAATCGAGTAATCCCCATGGTATGGTCGTGGTACCATAACGTTGCCGCCTGTTGATGATTTGTATATCGATAAATATTACTGACAAATTTATGTCCTGTTGTTCGTAAATCCCTGGTAAACCATGCATCAGGGTGGCCGTCACTGTCTGAATCAATATAGGCGCCATGTAGATGTACCACTGTTCTGACCTCAGGGGTATCCATAGTACTGTGGAGGGTTCGGTCGATAGGCAAAAAATGTCTGAGGGGAAGCTGATTCACCCATCTGACGACAACCTCTTCATCCCGCATAGTCGAAATGGTGGGCCCTGGGCTAATTCCCCCATAGCCCCAAATGAAGGTTTTGGGAAAGCACCGGTGAAATCTGTGCATGGCTGCCTTCATTTCAATTTGATAATAAGACCTGCTATGCACCCTTGCCCTGGGCTTCAAGACGGGGGGAATCGTTAGTTCATCAACAAATTTCGGAATTGTATCGGGATTAGCAGGATCAACCTTGATTCGAGGCCTAGTTAATTCACTAGCCCTGGTCGAGCCTTTGATTTCCTTAGACATACCATTCACGCTCCATCTTAATACATTTTATAGATGCCGGAAGATATATTTTTTCACTATACTATATGAGGCAGCTAAAGAGGTGTCACTAAAATTTAAAATATCAGGGCAGGAAAATATTCCTTAATTAGAGAAGTATAAAGGCAGCCTAATCATTTTAATAAAGTTCCGAAGGGCAGGATAGAAAAGATGAAAAAATCCGAAGAAATTTACGTCAAAAGAGTCAATAGATATGAAGTCAGAGCTAAAAGACAGGCCAGGCTCATTAATCAAATTGTCCGGTTGAGGTTGGTGGTGGGTCTCATCACCGTAGCCCTGGCAATTTTGCTGGAGAATAGAAGAACAAGCTATCCTCTGTGGGGAATGTTGATCGTTGCTTTAATTGCTTTTATTGTACTGATTTATCAACACCAGAAGAATAAGAAAAGGCTTGAGAAAAGCAAGTATCTAAAGGAAATCAATGAATGTCATCTGAAAAGAATTCAAGGAGGCTGGCAGCAGTTTCCCCAGAGGGGCGATGAGTTCCTTGAGGCTATTCACCCCTACAGTAACGACCTGGATGTTTTTGGTCAGGGCTCCTTATTCCAGTGGATCAATAGCTGTGGTACCCAGGCTGGAAAAAGGCGATTGGCTCGGTTTTTTACAGAGGATTCTCCGAACCACGAGATGATAAAGGAAAGGCAGCAGGCCATTCAAGAGCTGGCGAAAAGGCGATGGTGGCGCCAGCGGCTGCAACTTGAAGGGAAATATATTCAAAATGAGCCGGAATTAAATGAGCTGATTCAATGGGGAAGAGAAAGGAATCAGTTTTATTGTCGGAAAGATGTTCAATTTTTTGTTAAGGCCTTACCCATCATCACCATTGCCAGTGGGGCTTTAGCGCTAGTACAGGTGATTAGCCCCGGGATCTTCATCCTTTTATTGCTGCTGCATTTGATACTATTAATGGCTGATATATCCAAACGAAATCGTACCTTAAGTCTGGCCTACAGGTTCAAGGTTCAAATTAGAATTTACAGAAAAATTTTAGATCATTTTGAAGGCAGTACTTTTTCCTCTGATCATATCAATGAACTAAAAGGTAGCTTAAAAAATCAAATGGGCATTACAGCCCGGGGGCAACTGACAAGACTGGAAAAAATAGTAGATCAGGTTGCCAATCGCAACAATATGGCTTTTTTTCCTATTAACCTGCTTACCCTCTGGGATTACCAGTGTACTGTAGCCCTTGAAAAATGGAGGCAGCAGTCAGGGGAATCCATAGGCCAGTGGCTGTCGGTGATTGGTGAGGTTGAGGCCCTTTCAAGCCTTGCCACCATTCCCCATGATTACCCTCAATGGGCCATACCCAATATTGTCGGTGAGCCTTCGGTATTTTCTGCCCAGAGCCTGGGGCATCCCCTTTTGACCAACCGGCAGGTTGTTAATGATGTGGCTTTCGATGCGCCTGCCCAGGTGCTTTTAATTACAGGCTCCAATATGTCGGGAAAAAGCACCCTTCTACGAACCATCGGTGTGAATCTGGTTTTGGCCTATGCAGGGGCCCCCATTTGCGGCAAGGCCCTCACCTCATCAGGCTTCAGGCTCTATACCTGTATGCGGGTCAGTGATAATCTGGAAAAAAGCATATCCTCCTTTTACGCTGAGCTAATGAGAATTAGAGAAATCGTTGAAGCCGCCAAGGGGCAGGGACAAGTACTGTTTATGCTTGACGAGATTTTTAAAGGAACCAACTCCCATGACCGACACCTGGGGGCCAGACTTCTAATTAAGCAGCTCATTCAATACAATGGTCTGGGCCTGGTCTCAACCCACGACCTAGAGCTGGCTGACCTAGAGCAGGAAAGCAGTGGTAAGGTAAAAAACTATCACTTTCAAGAAACCTATCAAGGTAATGAAATCAAGTTTGATTATCGACTTAGACCAGGGGTGTCGACTACCCGAAATGCCCTATACCTGATGAAGCTGGCAGGGGTAGAGATAGAAGTATCACCTGAAATATACCGATGAAGAAGGAGGCACCATTCATTGAATAAAAGAAAAAATACTTCAAAACTCCAATCACCCATTCTTCCTCCCAATATTCCCCTCATGCTATGCCCTGGTGTTCTTCAAAGCCATGATGTACTGGAAGGGGGCCTAATCGCCGATTGTGAGATGGCGTCCATCACGGCTGAGGGGGTTACCTTTAATCAGATGATCTTTAAGAATGTAGTATTCAAGGACGTATCCTTAAAAATGGCCGATATAACCGATGTACGCTTTGAGGGCTGCGACCTGTCAAATGTTGATCTATCGGGTGCCATTATTCATCGGGTAGAATTCGTTAATTGTCGGATGGTGGGTACCAGCCTTAGCGAGGCCACAATTCATAATGGCCTGTTTCAAGCCATAAGGGGCGAGTATGGTTTTTTTCGCTTTCTAAGGGCCAAGGCCGTTGGATTTCGGGAATGTCAGCTTAAACAGTCAGATTTTCAAAGGGCCACCCTTTCAAAGGTCATCTTTGAAAATTGCGATTTAACCCAGGCCCAGTTTTCCTTCGTACCCCTGGAGGGAATGGACCTAAGCAGCTGTGAAATTGCCGGCCTTGGGGTTAGGCTGGAGGACCTGAAGGGTCTTATGGTTTCTCATCTACAGGCATTGGAATTATCCAGGATGATGGGGATTAAAATTAAGGAGTAGTTAAAATTAGAGCACGGTATCATTTTTTATGTTGTAAGGCAATAGACTTGAAGCAATGGAAAAATTGATATATAATTAAGTTGGAAATATATTACTTATAGGAGGTGGGCATGTTGAAAACTAAAAAGTCAGCAAAGCAAATCATTAAGAAGGTACAGGAGGTAATGCCATTTGAGCTACAAAAAGGGCGAAGATGTATTGCCGGCCCACCTCTTACGAGAGGTACAAAAATACATTAATGGAGCTTTAATCTATATTCCCAGGGCTGGCAAAAGGGCAGGCTGGGGCCGTTTAAACGGCTCCAGGGAAGCCATCAAGAAGCGTAATGAAGAAATTAGGGCCCTTTTTCAAAAGGGTCACGATGTTGAAAAATTGGCAGCACAGGTTCATTTAAGTGTAGAATCTGTCAAGAAAATTGTTTATGGGAAAAATCAATTATAATTAAATCCTTCCTATCAATTTTGTTTTAAGTGTGGCAAAATAAACTTGACCGGTCAATAATCAGGAAGGGAGATGATCAATTTGAAAATAGAGGTGGCTGTAATTTAATACGGCAATAACCCAATAATGGATGCCTTTGGCATCCATTATCTTTGTCTTTTTTTGGAATCGGTGGCCTTCTGGGCTGGAATTTCCGGCGGCGGTGACGGGGGACCTGCCAAGGGATGGCGGGGGGCATGAACCACCGTAATACTGTTAAGCAGTACCTCTCTTTCAATCACACGGTTATTTTCATCAAACTTTTCTCTGATTTCTGCCCTGGGTACTACCACCGTGACCTCGTGGGGAATTTCGGGATCGGTAATTCGGGTCATTTTAATGAGTAGTCCGGGCAATTCCACCTGAATGGAATCATTTTGGGGTGGTCTATATTGAAAGCGTGCTAATAATCCTTTAAAAGACATTATACTCCCTCCTATACACCAGTCTATTCCCCAGGACAGCACTGAGTGAGGAATTGAAATTTTAAATGGAAGGGTGTATGATTGATAAAATAAGGTAAACATTACAAATAAGAGGAGGTGAGTCCCGTTGTATCGAATTATGATTGTAGAGGATGATCAAAAGCTGGCGGCCATAATTGATAAATCCCTAAGAAAATATGGCTACGAACCCATTTTGGTCAAGGAGTTTGCAGAGGTGGGCAAGGCCTTTCTTCAAATTAAGCCCCATCTGGTTTTAATGGATATTAACCTGCCCTATTACGACGGCTTCTATTGGTGCCGAGATATTCGGGTTCATTCCAAGGTACCGATTATTTTTATATCTGCCCGGGACTCAGACATGGATCAGGTGATGGCCATAGAAAATGGAGCAGATGACTATATTACCAAGCCCTTTTCCCATGATTTGCTGCTGGCAAAGGTGAAGGGCGTACTCCGCAGGGTCTATGGAGAGTACGCAGAAAATGATCAACTGGATGTTTTTGAGGTAGAAGGCCTATACCTGTATAAAAATTTCAATAAGGTCAGCTTCCAGGGAAAGGAAATAGAGTTAAGCAATAAGGAATTTTTACTGTTATACACCTTATTACAGCAGGTAAACCAAATTGTATCAAGGGAAAAGCTGCTTCAGATCCTTTGGAGCGATACCGATTTTGTCGATGACAATACGCTGTCAGTGAATATTACCAGGCTCCGGAAACGGTTAGAGGAGCTGGGAATTCAGGATGCCATCGAAACCAAGCGGGGGCAGGGCTATCAGCTTTTGAAGGTATGGAATGGTGCAAGGGGGCAAAAAAATGAATTTTAAGGCCTTTTTAAAGGATCGTATGGGCTATGGAATCATGTATTTGTTTAATACCCTGTTGATTATTTTGGTAATGAACCTGACCCTGATATTACATGATAGGGAATTGCCACGGGAAAATATAGGGTATGCCTTTATCCTATCGGGGGTACTCCTATGTATATATTTAGCCTTTGAATATTTTAGATCAAGGCCCTTCTACAGGGCTTTAAATAAGGTGGCTGGCTCCAATGACCTAAAGGCTTTATTGAGTCTTTCAGAAGTAACCAGCCAGGAACATCTGCTTTACAAACAAGCCTTTTTAAGTTCCTATCGGCTGTATGAAGATTCCCTTTCAAAATATCAAGATAATCATAAAATGTATACTATATTAATTAACCAATGGGTTCACCAGATGAAAACCCCCATTTCTGTGATCCAATTGCTGCTTGAGGATGATCACGGTGATCATCACGAAATACGGGAGAGTATATTAGAGGAGACCCAGCGAATATCCCATGGGTTAGAGATTATGCTATTTCATGCTCGCCTTAATCAATTTAGTTTAGATTTTTATGTTGAGCCGGTAGACTTGGTTGCTTTAAGCCGTAGTGTGGTCAATGAGCATAAAACCGCCCTGATTAAATACTCCCTTTTTCCTAGAGTTGTAGCAGAAGCCCAGGAAGTAGTGGAAACCGATAAAAAATGGATTCGCTTTGTCATCAATCAAATCTTTGTCAATGCCATTAAATATTCTAAGGCAGCAGAAAAGATTAATCAGTATATTACAATAACCATTAAGAGGGAGCCCAATCGAGCTATTCTGACCGTCAGTGATGAGGGAATCGGTATTCCGAAAGAAGATCTTTCTAGGGTATTTGAACCTTTCTTTACGGGGAAAAATGGTAGAAGGACGGCAGAATCAACGGGAATGGGCATGTATTTATCAAAGCGGGTCTGCGATGAGCTGGGCCATAAGCTCTTTGTTGAATCCAGAGAAGGGATGGGTACCAGCTTTTCAATCCTATTTTACAGGGGAAAAAATCTTTTTAATCTGACAAATTTGTAAGATTATGATTGAATAATGAAAGGGAAATCGATAGGATGATTTCTCTATTTTTTTTTATAATAAATAAGAAATCACTTTTATAAAGGAGGAACTACAGGATGCCTATATTAAAAGCGCAAAATATATCTAAGATTTATGGTAATACCAAAAGCGGCCAGGCAGTTAAGGCCTTGAATAAGTTTAATATTTCCATAGAAAATGGGGAGTTTGTTGGCGTCATGGGGCCATCAGGCAGCGGAAAAACCACCTTGCTGAATATATTGGCCACCATAGACAGTCCCTCGTCAGGAGACATCTTTATCAACGGAACCAATCCCATGGAGCTGGGCGAAAGGGATACGGCCCTTTTCAGAAGAAGAGAGCTGGGATTTATTTTTCAGGACTTTAATTTGTTGGATACCTTATCGGTGAAGGAGAACATTATCCTTCCCCTGGTATTGGAAAAAAGGAAGAAAAAGGATATAGAAAGGGCACTGGACGATATTGCTGACCTGCTTAATATTAAGGATATACTTCACAAGCGGCCCTACGAGATATCGGGAGGACAGCAGCAGCGGGCTGCCTGCGGCAGAGCCTTAATTCACCAGCCATCAATAATCTTAGCCGATGAACCAACGGGTAATTTAGACTCAAAGGCCTCCCACGATGTGATGGAATCTTTAAGGAGCTTAAATGAGGAAAGGCAGGCGACTATTATGATGGTAACCCACGATCCCTTTGCCGCCAGCTTTTGTCATCGTATCGTCATGATTAAAGACGGTAGCTTCTTTTTGGAAATAGTCAAGGGGCAGAACCGTCAGGCCTTTTTCCAGGAAATTATTGATTCCCTTTCACTGTTAGGAGGTAATTACAATGACCTTGCGTGAGATTGCCTTTAAAAATATTAAAGGGAACTTTAATAAATACCTGATGTATTTATTGAGTAATACCCTGGTGGTGATGGTGTTTTTCATCTTTGCCAACTTCATCTTTAATCCTGAAATTGCATCGGTTGAAAGTATGGGAACCAGGGGGGCGTTGGCTGCAAGGGCCATGCTTTTATGTGAATATGTCATCATCATTTTTAGCCTTTTCTTTACTTCCTATTCCATTTCCAGCTTTTTAAAATCAAGGGAAAAGGAATTTGGGCTATTGTCCCTCTTTGGCTTAACCAAGGGGCAAATCAGAAGCTTTGTGATCTATGAAAACCTGATTATTTCATCTATATCCATTGTTTCAGGGCTTCTTTTGGGGATTCTTTTTTCAAGACTGTTTTTTATGGCTGTTTCTGCTATTTTATATTTTGACTCTGCCACGCCTTTTATTATTTCAACCAAGGCCATCGTGGTAACAGCAGTAGCCTTTTTAGTCCTGTTTCAGGGAGTAAGCTTTATTGCTGCCCTTAGAATCAAAAACAGTAATATTGCCGGTCTTTTAAAGGGAGCCAGGGTACCCAAGAAGGAACCTAATTTTTCAGTTTTTAAGGCAATCCTTGCGATATTGTTTATTGCCATAGGCTATGGTATGGCCTTTTTTTCAGGAGTTGCCATATTTTTCACCATGTTTCCCATCCTTTTTTTTACGGTAACGGGTACCTATTTTTTATTCTCCCAGTTTAGCGTTTTTTTCTCTAAAAGACTGAAGAAAAATGAAGGTCTTTACTATAATGGGATTAATATGCTAACCCTTTCCCAAATCATTTATAAAATTAAGGATAATGCTACCATCCTTTTTATAGTCGCTGTACTGGGGGCAGTTACCCTGACGGCCTCGGCAACGGTATATTCTTACCAACAGAGCCTAAAGGTCGGATTAGAGAAGAATTATCCCCAGAATATAAGCTATGTTGAGGTGGGGGAAGATACCCACGAAGTGCTGCCGGCAGGAACCGTTGAAAGGGTATTGGAAGCCCATGGTCATGAGCTAGATTTTTATAATCGTACACTAATGATTCCGGCCCAAAATGCTCGAGAAATGAGTCAGGAAGAGATGACAGAAGCCAATCAGCAATATGCCCTTTCCAACTTTAACGATTTTTATTTAATTTCAAATAGTGAATACAACAGGCTGGCTGAAAAATATGGAAGAAAGCAGGTTGAGCTTCAGGCAGGAGAAGTATTTGTCAATTCCTATCATTTTGTAATTGGCGAATATGTAGAAACCTTTCAGGAGGAAGAATTGACATTGAGGGTAAAGGAAGAGGAAATACCCTTCAGGCTGGCAGGGCAGATCAATGGCAGTGTATTAAATGCCGATTTGAGCAATACCAATGTAGCTGTTATCAGTGACCAGGATTTTGACCGGCTTATCAGTCAAATCCCTCAGCAGGAAAGACTGGTGTATTACGGCTATAATATTAAAAACTGGCAGCGGGCTGAGGCAGCTGTAGTTGAAATTGCCTCTATGGTATCTGAGGGATCAAATAGCTTCCAGCAGCAAATAACCGATTTCGTAGCCATCATGCAAGGTGCTGCTATTCTGCTCTTTATAGGAAGCTTTATTTCAATTTTATTCTTTATTGCCACAGGCAGTATTATCTATTTTAAAATGTTTAATGAGCTCTATCAAGATCGGCAGCAGTTTATTTCATTGAGGCGAATTGGAATTACCAATGGCGAAACAAAGAAAATTATATCTAATCAAACCTTTATTATTTTCTTTCTTCCCTTCCTGGTAAGCTTTATCCATTCTGCCTTTGCCATTAAAACCTTAAGCGATTTACTATTTACAAACTTAACATTCTATTATTTAACCATTGCAGGTATTTATTTGGGGCTTCAAACCCTTTATTATTTCTTTGCAAAGTATATGTATGTCAGACAAGTTAAAAGAATTTTGATATAGGGAGGGCCGTAGGGCTCTCCTTTTTTAAATATGAAGTTTCCTATATATTTACAAATTACGACATCAAGTTTGCCAATCATTATGATAAAATGGGCCTGAAGAATATGGAACTAAAAGGGGGAATCAAGTTGAAAGGGAGTGAAAAATTTATTCAACAATGGGGTAAAACCCGAAAAAAGGGACAAATGAGATATGTATTAATTTGGAGCATATTAATGGCATTGGGGATCTTTACAGGCTCTGTTCTTGGTAGCCTCTTAAACAAAGGTCCATACTTTATTGAGAATCTACTTTATGTCAATGGACCTTATTTTTTAGGTGGACTGGTTGGTGGAGCCATTGGGGCCTTGGGAAAATGGAGCATGAACGAAGAAAAATACAATCATTTAGTCAACAAAAATAATGAATAAGAGGTTCGATACCAGTAAGAATTCTTATTGATAGTTCAGAACAAGCAAATAATTTATTTTAAAACCCCTGGTAAAGATAAATTTTAGCGGTCAAATTTTATGTATACTTAACAAAAATTAAATACTTGGATTATTTAGAGCTTTGTCGCCCTCAAGTACAAAATCCAGTCAATGGAGGAAATCATGCCAGGGGCCCTTTCTTTATTACAGAATAAACGTCTCCGTACTCATGAATACCTATGAAATGACTTTTTTTGGATAAAATGAAATCATAGTTCCTCACTTTAATAAAGATCCGGACAATCCGAGCTACCTTAGTAAAGGTGGCACTGCGTTTCACGGTATCAATTACCCTTTCATTCTCCTTAGTAGATACAGACAGATCAAAAACAGTTCAGATAATGTCAGAGCAATAAGAATTCTAGCAATAACTATATCAATTTAATATTATCAGAAATATTAGAATAGTTATGAATTTAAAAGAATTTATGAGTTATTTCAGGGTAATTTATTCTTATAAAAGCCGAGAAGGATTGAGTTATATATTATTATTTTGTTATAATCAATTAAATTAAACAATCAATACCATTTATTCCTTTTTTAATAATGTATGGAAAAAATTTAAAATTATAGATTTATATAACAAAACACCAATATAAAAGGAGTGTGATATTTATTGTTAATTAAAAACCAAGTATTATATTAAAGAAGAGAAAATTAAACAAGGGAGGAAATTTTATGAAAAAAGTTACAGCATTAGTAGTTTTGTTTGTTATGTTAACCATCATGCCTTTATATGCAGCTTCATCAGACAACTATTCAATTGAAAGTGGAAGCCAGGTACATATAATAAATGTAATGGGTGAAACATCCATATATCATCATAGTCAAGACTGGAATAAAATCATAAATCTTGAGGCAATGAATTCATTTGATTTAGTTTCTTATACTCAAGATGAATCTAATATAGTAAAAGTAAATGGAATAGAAAGTGCTACAATTGAAGAAGGAAAAATAGAAAAAAATACTGAAATTAGACCAATGAGGCGAGATTATATTGCTGAGGAGGATTCCTTTTATGATGCAAGTGAATTTACGAAATATTTAGGCGCTTCTTACAAGAATCTACGTTTCAATAACGTACTAATTGCATTAACTAAAGCTGTTATAGTAGCTACATTGTTGACGGTCTTAAAGGTAAAAGGACTTGCTAACCTTATTGCGACGCTCGTTATTACAGGGCTTGATGCTTCTTTACAAGATTCTTCTGCATTATACTATATTGAACATAAATGGAACCATGAATATTTAGGATCATTAGCCCAGAGAATTAAAAGAGATTTTTATTTCTTTGAAGATTATACTAGATATATTGAATCTGTAGTAGAGCATTCTATATTTGTCTAGATAAGACGTAATTTTAAATCTAAAATATAGTGCATAAAAGCACTATATTTTAGATTTAAAAACTACAAAAACAGGAGGCAGAAAAGATGGGAGTTAAGGGACTGCTTGTACTTGCAATTTTTACAGTAATAAATTATTTAATTATTATATTGTTACTAAAGAATTGGATTAAAAAAACAATTAAGAAGTCAACGGGTGTTTGGTGGGGGTATGCATTAATTCTTATCGGAATTGCCATTATGTCTCAATGGAGATTTTCATTATTGGAGCATGGAATAATAGGTTTCTATATAAATATGTATATAGCGTCACTATTTTTTTCTTTTTGTTTTGCAATTGCATATATTACCGATAGAAAAGGAAAGATACGATGAAAAGAAAAATATACATAATAGTGGTTACTGCATTTATTTTAATTGTATTATTGGGTGGAATTTATATCATAAATTGCAAAAATATAGAGGGAAACTTATTTGTAGTCAATATAGATAATAGTTTTGGTATTATTGATGAAGCTGGTAAATATATATTAAAGCCTTATTATCATTTCATTGATAGTAACTATGAAGAATACTCTAGAGTAATGCATTTTTCTAAATGGGGATTTATTGATTCAAAAGGAAAAATTAAAATACCTATTAAATATGATTATGTTTTGAGCTTTTCAGAGGGTTATGCAGCAATTAAGCAGGAAAATAAATGGGGATTTATTAATAATAAAGGAGAAATGGTTATTCAACCTATCTATGATTATGTTTCTCCTTTTAGGAATGGCATTGCTGTGGTAGCACTAGATAACAAACATTTATTCATTGATAAGGAAGGTAATGTATTATTTGACAAGGTTTATGCATATGCAAGAAACTTTTCAGAAGGAAAAGCCTTTGTACAGGATGATAAAACACTTATAACAAGTTTTATTGATTCAAATGGTGAAGAATTGATCTCTCTTAATTCAAATGTTGCTGCTAGTGATTTTAATGAATCAAGGTCAATTATAAAATATCCCAATATTAATGGAGAGATTAGATGGAAAATAATTGATGAAAATTTTAAATCAATCTATGAGGACCTTGATGTAGTGACAAATTATAAAGATGGAGTAGCATTTTATGGCGTTAAGGGTATTGATGGGATAATTAAATGGGGGCTTATTGATAAAGACGGTAATAAAATTACAGAAGCAAATTTTTGTGACGCGAATATTAATTCAGATGGATATTATGGTGCTTCAATAGAAGTATCTACAAATGAGATAAAATGGGGATTTATCAATAAGCAAGGTGAATTCACTATAGATCCTATATATGACTTTGTTGGTAGTTTTTATAAAGAATTTGGTATTGTGTGTGAGTCTACATCTGAAGGTGAAAAATGGGGTGTTATCGATATTTCCGGAAATAACATCTTAGAGATTAAATTTGATATGATATATCCACTATTTACAAATCAATAATTTTGAATATTAGAGAAAAACCCCTGGAAAGAATACATCTCCAGGGGTTTGAATATATGCGGCCAACATAGGTCGATAACTTTAGGGTAAAACCCTGCCAACGCTGCCAAAATTTAAGGGGTAAATAATATAGAAAAAATGATAGACAAGGGGCATTAATCTACAAATTACGACATCAGTTTGCCAATCATTATGATAAAATGGGCCTGAAGAAATGGAATTCAAGGAGAACGGAGGAGGCCTATGAAGCTCTTTCTAAGAATATTCTGCTGTGCATTTGCTGTTTTTACAGTGATTTTTTTCATTCTGGGGGGCTATTTCTATAATATATACGATGCCATCAAGGTAGAGGTAGAGGTGGCCATGCCGGATGATTTTGAATTCATTTCCGATGACGGCAATCAAAACACGGAACGGCTAAATATCTTGTTTCTAGGGGTGGCGGAATATTCCCTCTCTGATACCATTATTTTGGCCAGCTACTGCCCGGTAAAGAAGCAGGTAGATTTAATCAGCATTCCCCGGGATACTTATTTCCATAGGGAAGGGTACAATAGTGCCCAGCAGAAAAAAATCAATGCCGCCCATACAGTCAGGGAAAATAAAGGCCAATCTTCCATGGATGCCGTGTCGAAGCTGATGAATATGCCGGTTCACGGGTATGTTAAGCTAGACTATACAGCAGTAGAGAAAATAGTTGATGTGGTAGGGCCGATTGAGGTAGAGGTAACAGAAAGAATGTATTATCGTGATCCTAAGGATACACCCCCGCTACTCATTGATTTTAAGCCAGGAATTCATCGGCTAAATGGAAAAAAGGCAGTAGAATATTTAAGGTACCGTGACCCTTTGTTAGCCGATATCGGAAGAATACAGCGGCAGCAGGACTTCGTTTTAAAGGTGATTAAAAATTCAATGTCCCTTACTAAAATTCCTAAAATTGCAGAGGTGGCTAAGGAGTATACCGAAACCAGCATTGAAATATCAGAAATGCTTAAATTAACTCCCATATTTTTAAGCATGAATGAAGAAGACTTCATTACCCACACCATAGGGGGAGAAGGAAAAACGATAAATGGTGTAAGCTATTACATACCAGATTATGAAGAGATAAGAAAATTAGTCAGGCAATTGTATGAATAAATGCACTTTTGAAGGTAACTAATAACAAATAAGAAGGTGATAAGTATAAAATTATTATTTATCTGCAGCCGCAATAAATGGCGTAGTCTGACGGCAGAAAGGGTCTTTAGTGAATACGGATATGAGGTACGATCAGCAGGAACGGAAGCTAAGGCTAGAATAAAGGTAACCGAAGGACATATTGGTTGGGCTGACCTAATCTTTGTGATGGAAAAAAAGCATTTGAGAAGACTAAAGAATCAATTTCCAATCAAATTACAGAACAAACAAATAATCTGCCTAAATATACCGGATGAATACGTCTATATGGATGAAGAATTGATAGAGATTTTAATTTCCAGGGTTTCGGAATATATTGATGTTTTAAATGAATAATTACAAAACCCCTGGAAAGGATAGGCCTCCAGGGGTTCAATTTTATGGTATATTATTTAACAACAATTAAATCCTTGGTAAAATGATTTAATACCTCGCAGCCTTCCTCCGTTACCAAGACCAAATCCTCTATACGAACACCAAATTCCCCAGGCAGATAAATACCGGGTTCAATGGAGAAAATCATGCCAGGGGCTAATTTTTCCTCATTAACAGAAGATACATCTCCGTATTCATGAACATCAATACCGATGGAATGACCTGTTCGGTGGGTAAAATATTGGCCATAGCCCCTTGCTTCAATAAAGCTCCGAGCCCCACGATCCACCTCGGCAAAGGTTGCACCGGGTTTTACGGCAGCAATGGCCCTTTCATTGGCCTCCCGTACAATTTCATAGACCTCTCTGGCCTTGGCAGATACAGACCGATAAAAAACAGTTCGGGTCATATCAGAGCAGTAGGAATTTTTTTTGCAGCCAATATCAATAACTATGCTGTCTCCCTCCTTCAGCAGGCTGTCATCAGTTTCATGATGTGGGTCTGAACCGTTGGGGCCATAGGCAACAATGGGCGAGAAGGAATGGCCTTCGGCCCCAAGGGAATGATAGATGTTCGTTAGCATTTCAGTCATGGATTTCTCGTCCCGCTCGGCAGTCAAGGCGGCAATCAGCTCCTCCATGGCACGGTCGTTCAGCCTTGAAGCCTCCTTCATCAGTATAATTTCTGAAGAATCCTTTATCATCCTTACTCCATCAATTAAGGGAGAACCATTAACATAGCAAAGGGGCCTTTTTTCCATCAGGGCCAACAAGAATCCCGCCGACCAGCTTTTATCAATTCCCACCTGTCCCTCGCCGGTAAGAAGCTTACTTAGCAGCTCAATGGCATCTTCACCGTCTCGATACCAGATTTTTTCCACGCCTAAATCCTCAGGGGCGGGAAATAAGGAATTAATTAAAAAATGGTGGCCGCCATCAGCACTTAATAATAGAACAATTAAGCGTTCCTGAGGATGAAACCATTTTCCGGTAAAATAAAAAATATTCGATGGGTCGGCTACAACCATGTGGGCGACGTGATGGTGCCTCATTTTTTCCAATAGGGCGGCTCTTCTGGCTGAATACATTAAAATCCCTCCTGTCTAAATATTGGTTAATCATATCTACTAACTGTAATAATGTTTTATATAATAAAAAGACTTCTTATTAACACAGAAATTATTATAAATCCTGTTAGATAGAAGTCTTACTATATTAGATAATTATTTTGACCTTGAAGTTTAATTTCCTGATGCTCTACTCCCCCGGTGAGGTTGTCGACCTTAATATTTAATTCTTGAATTCCTTCAGCATTTTGCTTATAGCCATCATATAAGGCCTTATGGTTATCATCCATTTTATGCTCAATTCTTATAATATCTTGCTTAATTTCTACAATATCTTGCCTTACCTCATTAACGCCTTGCTTTAGTCCGTTTACTTCTTGTTTTACTCCGTTTATGTCTATTCTTATTTCCTTTATTTCACCATTGATATTATCAATTTTTCCGCTTAAATCTACATACATTTTTTCCAGTGAATTAAAGACTTTTTCATCCATACGATCAACCCCCCTTTAATTATATTTTATCATAGTATTATCCTAATAGAATATCAAATTTAAAATTATTCATTTATCTCCTATAGTCTTAAGAGCGCAAAAATAGCATAAATATTTTGCTCCTTGTGGAAGTACCTGGAAAATGATATGATATTATAAGGGAATATTTAACTATATTTGGGTATAGGACAAGGAGCTAATCAATATGGAGGTAATTATTATTCCACTTCTTTTCGTAGCAATGGCTGGAGTCTTTTTTAAGGGGCAGCTAAAAAAGGTCAACTCAATTAAAATACTCCTGTTGGGGATAGAGTGTACCATTTTAGGGGCAGTTTTTTATATTGGGGGGCCCTTTAATTTCTATGTAGGGATTTATGGGGCATCAATGTACCTCATGACAACCGGCTTTTTTGTTAGCCTATTAGGCTTTTTGATTGGAAATAACCAGTCTTAAGAAACTACATCAGGAGGGATTCTATGAAAAAGACAAGGATAATTGTGGTTTTAATCATGATTCTGGCGTTAACAGGGTTAACAGGGTGTTCCAGAGAAGCCGCCAACGATATACAATATAATAGCTCCAATACTGCAAACGGAGCAATGTTTGACACCGACGGGCAAAATCTGTATATAGCCCTCAATGGTATTTATCGATTTGATAAAAATCTTCAAAGCCAAGATACAGTGACAGCGGAAGGTTTCGTAACACTGGTTTTGGATGGTGACTGGATCATTAGCAGGATAAATTCCGGTCATAGCAGGGGGATATACATATTAAAAAAAGACGGTACTAACCTTGAACAGCTTTCAGATATACCTGGAGCTTACCTTAACAAGACAGGTGAAAACCTTTATTTTGTTCATGATGGCATATATCAATTAAATGTTGAGACCCGAGACATTGAAAAGCTGTCAGAGGATGATGCACAATTTTTAAGTTTCTATCAAAATCAACTCTTTTACAGTAATGCAGCCGATGAGGGTAGAATTTATCGATTCCCCCTGGATACCTTAAAACCCCATCAATTAACCCAGGAGGCTGCCACCTTTATGGTAATGGAGGGTGAGTGGATATATTACAGTACCGATGGAGCCCTTTATCGGATCAAAGACGATGGCAGTGGAAAGGAGGTCGTACAGGACAATTTTGAAGCCATTGTAACGAGCATGGCGGTAAAGGATGAAATCGTTTATTTTAGTGTTAGAGATGTGGCGGCCGGCGGATGGAGGCTATACAGAGCGGCACCCCAGGAAGATCTCGAGCTTTTGCACGAAACTCGTAATCAAATCAGTAATCTGCATTTAATCAATGACTATTTGCTCTACCGGGAGTCTACCAATCTTCACTGGATTAACCTGGCCAATGGTGAAAAAGGAATTTTAGAGGGAATAAATTGACAACCGCTGTCAAATACTATAAAATAACTAAAAACAAGTGAGTGTACCTAAGGCTTTATACAGGCTGAGCGGTACAGGGAACACATCCTACACGCAGTTGCCCCTGCGGAGTCACTTTTGAGTGATTCCCCAGGGTTTTTATATTATATACTTTTATAAATTGCGGATCAGTTTAATTTCCGTACTGTATTTTAAAAAAGTCTACCTATAGATTTTTCAGAGGAAGACTTTGTTCATATTGCTAAGGAGGGAAATACATGTCAAAGGAAACAAATTCATCAACGACTGAAGAAGTGGTATCGAATTATATTTACCGAATTGTTGAACAGGATATCGAGGAAGGAGTTTACCAGCGGCAGATCTGTACACGATTTCCTCCTGAGCCCAATGGCTATTTACATATCGGCAGTGCCTATGCCATTAATGTAAGCTATGGGGTGGCTGAAAGGTACCAAGGTAAATTTAATCTCAGGTTTGACGATACCAACCCGGCCAAAGAAGACCAGGAATTTGTCAAGGCCATTATGGAAGATATGCAATGGATGGGCTTCGACTGGAAGGATCGGTTATTTTTTGGGTCAGATTACTTCCAAGCAATCTATGAGGCTGCTGTCAGGCTCATTAAAAAGGGTAGTGCCTATGTTTGCGATCTAAGCCCCGACGAAATGAGAGAATATCGTGGCACATTAACTACACCGGGCAAGAACAGTCCCCATCGAGATAGGAGCATCGAAGAAAACCTAATGCTATTTGAAGCTATGAAGGAAGGAAAATTTCCTGAGGGTAGCCGGGTACTTCGGGCGAAAATAGATATGGCCTCCCCCAATATTAATTTAAGAGACCCGGTTCTGTATCGAATTCAATATATAAGCCATTATCGTACAGGAGATCAATGGTGTATTTATCCCATGTATGACTTTGCCCATCCTTTGCAGGATGCCATAGAGGGAATTACCCATTCCCTTTGCTCTATAGAATTTAAGGATCACAGGCCCCTTTATGAGTGGGTACTGAAGGAACTGGAAATCTCTAATCCACCAAAGCAAAGGGAATTCGGCAGGATGAACCTTAAGGGGGTTATCACCAGTAAACGATATTTAAGGCAGCAGGTTGAGGAGGGCTTTGTTACAGGATGGGATGACCCTCGAATGCCAACCCTTCGGGGGCTTCGTCGGAGAGGCTATACGCCGGAAGCGATTAAAGGCTTTCTTTCAGAAATAGGTGTATCCAGGGCGGAAAGTGTGGTGGACCCTGCCATGCTGGAGCATAGCCTACGGGAGGATTTAAAGCTCAAGGTACCGGTAACAATGGCTGTACTAAGGCCTTTAAAGGTGGTCATCACCAACTACCCCGAGGGTCAGGTGGAGTGGTTAGAGGTGGAAAACCATCCTGAAAATCCAGAACTGGGAAAGAGAAAAATACCCTTTACCAGAGAGCTGTATATTGAGGAAGCAGATTTCATAGAGAACCCACCCAAAAAGTACTTTAGGCTGTTTCCGGGTAATGAAGTTCGATTAAAGCATGGCTACTTTATTAAATGCAATGAGGTCATCAAGGAACCGGCCACAGGAAGGGTCCTTGAGCTTCACTGTACCTATGATCCAGAGACCAAAAGTGGTACAGGCTTTACTGGTAGAAAGGTGAAGGGTACAATTCATTGGGTATCGGCAACGATGGCCCAAAGAGCAGAGGTAAGACTATATGGGCCCCTGTTGCTTGAGGCAGAGGGCCAGCAGAATTGGAAGGATCGTTTAAATCCAGACTCTCTGCAAATTCTAAAGAACTGTTATGTAGAGCCTGCAATGAAGAAGTCAGGGCCAGAGTCAAGGTTTCAATTTATGCGACATGGTTATTTTATTGTAGATTCCCAGGATTCTACACCGGGACAACTAGTATTTAATCGAATTGTAGAGTTAAAGAGCTCCTGGAAATAACAGGTTTATAGGCTGATGGAATCGTTTGGAGCTGTAGCTTCAGGAAGTTGTTACATGCTTAACAATATATACTTCCCTTATGGTATAATAGATGGTGGGAACCATGATGATGCTTTTAGGGGGACAAGTATGAACCTACAATATTTGCGGTCGTTTTATGTGACAGTAAAATTAAATAGTATTTCAAAGGCGGCCAGGAGCCTGCATCTTACTCAGCCGGGCTTAAGTATTCAAATTCAATCCCTTGAAAAGGACCTGGGGGTAACACTGTTGACCCGAAGCAATAAGGGGGTTGAGCTAACCGAGGCGGGGGAGATTGTTTTTGACTACGCAGAGACGATTCTTTCCATGAAAGAAAACATTGAGCGGGATCTGCAAAATCTAAAGGATAACAAAAAGGGCCTGCTGCTGGGCTCCTGCAAGGCCATTGGAGAGTTTGCCCTGCCCTGTAGCCTGTATATATTTAAGCAGGAGCATCCTCGAGTAAATATTCAGTTCGATATCTCCAATACAGATGAGATTATTAATAAAATCAAAAATCGTACCATTAACCTGGGGATCATTCAAGGCAACCCCATGGATGAAGCTCTGTATACAGAAAATATCACCTGTGACAGGCTGTTATTGGTGGCATCGATCCCTTCACAGAGGGAAGAAATTTCACTGAATGAGTTAAAGAATCTGCCCCTCATCTTCAGGGAGCCAGGCTCAGGAGCCAGACAAGCTATTCAACAAATTTTAACCACCAGGGGAATTGATCTGGAAGATTTAAATGTAATCTACGAGTTAAATTCCATGGAGGCCATTAAGGCTTCTGTCATCTCAGGCAAGGGGATTTCCTTTATTCCAGAGCTGACAATTAAAAGAGAGCTCAAGGATGGGATACTAAAAGAAATTAAAATAGAAAACATTGATTTTTATACCCACTATTACGTAGCCTATCGAAAAGATCATTGCTTAAATTCCGAAGAAAATCAATTTATTCACTTCATTAAGTCGAGCAATCGTGGTTTTTGCTAGCCTTATAAAAGATACCTATACAGAATTTTACAACCGATCCAGGCGCCTACGAACATAAAGGCGCCAAAAACCCATCCATGCAGCGAAAATGAGGGTATAGCACTAAAATAGGCCCCAATATTACAACCAAAGCTGATTCTAGAAGCATAACCCATTACCAGGCCGCCCCCCAGGGCAAAAAAGGCCTGCTTTTTATTTTTTAATGGTTTTAATTTCAGCTCAGAGGCCAATAAAACAGCCAAAAGAGAGCCTGCAATAACAGCCAGGTTTAATATAGAAGCATCATTATTAAGCAGTCCTTCTCCCATTTTAGGCCCATTGTTGTAGACTGAAAAATAGTACCATTCCCTTGGGTGAAGCCCTACCCTTTCTAATAAATAGGCGCCCCAATATAAAAAGCCCGAGGTAATGCGCCAGCTAGAGCCGGTAAGGGCTAAAAGTGCAATATTTAACAGGGCCAGCAGGCATCCCCCCAGCCAATAGGGCCAGGGACGCTTAAAAATTCGGTAGTATAGCTTCAAGTTTTCCAGCTCCTTTTATTTCCTCTTTTCAATGTAAATCTCCCATTGACCCTCACCCAATTCAACATAGTCATACAAATGGCCCTGCTTTTTAACCCATTCAATCACATTGGTAATAGAGCAATTATGATCTGTTTCCATAATTAAAACGTCCCCAACCTCCATGTGATTTAGCCGCTTTAGGGCCTTCAGCAGGGGAATGGGGCAGGCCTCATGCATACAATCCAAATAATATTCCGCCATTCAACTTCCTCCTATTGAGTCATCATGCTGTACTTTTTATCAAACCAACAGGCCAGGCAATATAACAGTGCTAATAAAATCAATTGCAGTAAAAGACTGGCCTTTAAGCCAATGTATTGGGGAAAATAAATTACAGGAGACCTGGCGATAAGATGGGTATCCCAAAAAGAGAAGTGCCATCCTCCCAGCAGGGCACCTATAATAAAGCCAATTAAAACCAACAGCTGCATAATATACCCTTCGCCAACACGCATTAAGGTGCCCGAGGCACAGCCCCCTGCCACCACCATGGCAGCCCCAAAAAAAACTGCTCCAATGATAGTGTGAAGCCCTACTGGGTAGATTTGTCCCGGCAGCATAAGGGGGTCGTAGCTGCCTGCCATAACAGCAGGATACTGAAGCCAGTAGAAGCCCAGGCTGGAAATCATCAAGGCAATGATGACGGCCCTTAATACCGATGTGCTTCCCACCATAATGGGGTCACGAAAGCTGGCAGTAAAACAGAAACGGGAGCGCTGTAGGGTGAAGCCTATTAAAATTCCAATAATCCAGTAGGTACCTCGGTCAAGGTAATGGTGAAGCCCCAGGTAGATTATGAGGATACCCAATGAAAAGGCAATACCATAGGGAATCTGACTGGGTCTTGGTGCCTGCTGCTTTAGACGTTGTCTCTTGATTTGTTCAATTTTTTCAGAAGGCATCGACATCGCTCCTGGAAATTATAATCAGTACATTTTGTTAAATTATTAGCTATATTTATATTATAAACAAGAATAACCTAATTTTCCATCCTGTAAAGAGCTGATAAAAAAGAGAGGTATCAATGGAAGCCTCTCTTAAGGAAAATAGTTGTAATGTTTTTACTATACCAGCTCATTAAGCATGGTAACGACCTTTTTGGCAACGTCACCGGTCAGGCGGCCACAGCGTTCCTTTCTTTCAGGGTCAGTATAGGCACAGCCCTGCACCTCCATGAAATTACCCACTGAATCAGCGCAAAGAACAGAGCCTGCCAGGGTGGTAGGTAATTCCATATCGTTCGGTGTAAATTCCGGGAAGGGGAAATCCTTGTACCACTTCCATAAATCAGCAACAATTTTTTTACCGGTATCGGCATCGGTTAAAACGCCGATGGCCACTGCGGCTCCGCCAAGGGCTCCGCAAAGGGTGCCTAATCCTGCATACCCCCCAGCCGCCAGGGTCATAGATTCTGTAGGAATCTGATTATAGGGGTATCCCTCCAGTTCAGCCAATTCACCGATAATTCCTTCGTAAACTCCGTAACCACATCCTGCTCCCGTTTGATAAGCATCATAGGCCCGCTTGGCCACCTTATCAGGGTCAAGCTTTATATAGGGAAAGGGCCATTGAGGCTTTTCCACCGTTGCCACATTGGCGGCCGGGCTTGTTTGACCACAGGCAGTTAATAATCCACCGACGCCCCCTAATACGGCGGCCCCTGCAATGGTGGTGCCCACTCCTTTAATAAAGGCCTTACGACTGATGGTTTGATCACTTAATTTAGTTGACATGATATCCACCCCTTAACAATATAATTGGTAGGATTATTAGTAGTAAAATGATAACTATGACATAACATTAACAATCCCTATATCAATTATATAATAGCCTACGGATGATTAATAATTAGACTTTTTTATCGACTATAACATATTTTTATGGCTAGATTAAAAAGGGGAAAAGGAAATTTCAAATCAATCGGTCAAAATTTCTAATCTAATTCTAATTTTTCTCTAAGGTAACTTTAATACCGGCTGGATATAATCATGACATAAAATAAATAATAAAAAGGAGGAAGTTAAAATGACTAACCAATTGGAACAAATTGATCTATTAAGAAAACGGGCCAATGTTGGCTATGAAGAAGCCAAGCAGGCCCTGGAACAGGCCCAGGGAAGCTTGGTAGACGCATTAGTTTATTTAGAAAAGCAAAACAAAATAAAATCAGAGGCAACAGTACAGGGAGCAGGAGTCATTGACCAAGGCTTGGTAACTATTAAAAGGTGGGTAAAAAAAGGGAACCGAAGCCGATTTATCATTAGAAAAAAGGACGAGGAAATAATTAACCTATCAGTAACCGTTACAGTCATTGCTTCTATTGTCGCACCGGTAATTCCCATGGTGGGAATTCCCCTGGCTTTAATCACCAATCATCGGATAAAAATTATGAAGCCTAACGGGGAAGAAGCCGGAGTGAATCGAATGATCGAAAAGGTTTCAGACAAGGTGGTTTCCCTTACAAAAGAAGTTGAGGTAGAATAAAGTAAAAAAGCGACAGGGAAGGTTGGCCTGCCGCTTTTTTTATACGCTACTATTGATAATTAACATTTCGGGTATGAGAAAATACAATTGTAAGCTATAATAAAAGGAGAAAATCTAAGGGAGGCAAGGGCATGGTAAAAATTTTGGTCATAGAGGATGAAGTTAAAATTGCAAGATTTCTGCAATTGGAGCTGGAGCATGAGGGATACGAAGTAATAGTAGCCCATGACGGCCCTTCAGGCCTGGAGGCCGCCTTGAGGGGCGACTGTGACTTGATTTTACTTGACCTGATGCTGCCAGGGCTAAGTGGAATGGAGGTTTGCCGTAGAATTCGAGCCGCCTCAGAGGTACCTATTATGATGCTTACTGCTAAGGATCAAACGATGGACAAGGTCATTGGATTAGACAGCGGTGCCGACGATTATATTACTAAGCCCTTTGCCATTGAAGAATTACTCGCAAGAATTAGAGTGATTTTAAAACGAAGATCCTATGGTAAAAATACTGATGTCTTAAAGTTAAATGGGCTGACCATTGATCGTAAGCAGCATGTTGTAACCTATGAAGGAGATAGGATTGAGCTTACCAAAAGGGAATTTGATTTATTAACCTATCTGATGGAAAATGTCAATATTGTATTGTCACGGGACCAGATTTTAGAAACGGTATGGGGCTACGATTATTTAGGTGATACCAATGTAGTAGATGTCTATATACGCTATCTAAGGAGTAAAATTGACGAGCAATACCACATCAAATTAATTCATACCGTCAGAGGGGTGGGATATTTAGTAAAAGATGAAGCTACGAACCGGTATTAAGATTATCATTAAGAAGGCAGGCTACATTCTTTTTCTATTGGTTAAAACTTTTTTCAGCGGTATAATTGGTATATTGAAGGGAATCAAGAAACGTTTTCGATTTTCAATAACCTTTAAAATTACGGTGGTTTATGCCTTTCTATTTACTACCCTGTTGTTTTTAATTTCCTTCAGCGTAATAACGGGTTCGGCCTATTTTTTAATGCAGCAGGCCCGGCAGGATCTGCAAAAAAGCTATCATGAATTTGCCAGAATAATAGAGGAGCGGCCCCATAATTATGAAGCTGCCTTAACAAAGCTAGTGGAATCAAGCGACTTTACCGTAAATCTCTTTGATAAAAAGAAAAAATTGATTTTCACCACTAATCCTCAGTACAAAACCCTGTATCAGGGAAAGCCGCAACGGTTTGCCCCATTTTTGGCCTATTCAGAGGAAATTATAATCGAAAACCAGCCCCATTTCCTTCAGGGAATAAGGGATGTATCGAATGAACGAATCTATATCGGTATTTTAATGTCATTGCTTATTGTCAGTAATGGTATTGCTTTGGTTATTACCCTAATGATGGGGGCCAGGGCCAGTAAAAAAATGCTGAAGCCGATTGAAAAAATGACCAAAACAGCCCAGCATATATCAGTTAATGCCCTGGATACAAGGCTGGATGTCAGCGGTGCCCAGGATGAGCTGAAGGAGCTGGCAGAGACCTTTAATGAAATGCTGGATCGAATTGAAGCCTCCTATCGCCTTCAAAATCAATTTGTTTCAGATGCTTCCCACGAACTGAGAACCCCCATTGCAGTTATTCAAGGCTATAGTAATATGCTGGACCGATGGGGAAAGGAGGACCCAAAGGTATTGTCAGAGTCTATTGAGGCAATTAAAAGCGAATCAGAGGCCATGAAGGATCTGATTGAAAAGCTGCTTTTTTTGGCCAGGGCCGATAAAAACCTTGAGATTTTGGTCAAGGAAGACTTTTCATTGGATGGGTTAATTGATGAGGTCATCAGGGATACCCGCCTTATCGATTCATCGAAGCATCAAATTTTATGTGAAGTGAATGACCCGGCGACCCTTAATGGCGACCGAAAATCCATTAAGCAGCTGCTGCGTATTTTAATTGATAATAGCTTGAAATTTACCCCTCCGGGGGGCAGGATCACTATTAATCTTATAAAAAGCAGAAAACAGGCAGTTATTGAAATTATTGATACGGGAATTGGTATTGCCCAGGAAGACCTGCCCCATATATTTGAAAGATTTTATCGGGCAGACAAATCCCGAACAAAGGAAATGGGGGGCCAGGGTCTTGGATTATCCATAGCTAAATGGATTATTCACCATCATGGAGGGAAAATATCGGTGGAGAGTAAGCTCCAGGTGGGAACTAAAATTAAAATACTTCTGCCTATTCAAGCATAGAAGCCATAGTGATTGGCTTCTATGCTTGTTTTTATTTAGGTATTCCTATGATTTAAGAAATATTTAAGAATTTGTTTATAGGGAGTATAGAATCCCTCTGTAAAATTAAACTAAATACAAATAACAGTGACGGTTGAATCGGCGGGAAAAGGATTTTATCAATGCTTTATTTACGATATAATTGGTATATCACAGTTTTCTTATGGGAGATCAGCCCAGGGATGCGAACATCGAATAAGAGCTAGGAGGCAATTATGTCTATTAAAGATAGGTTAAGATTATCGTATTTGGCAATGCTGGTGATACCAATTATTTTAACCCTTGTAGTTAGTGGTTTGGCAGGCCGATATTATACCGGTGACATGCTTAAGTCTTTAGGTGGAGAATATCCTATTAATCCTCTAAATGATGCCCTCACCGAGAGAAACAGACTATTTGCGGAAATCAAACAGACCTCACTGTTGAATCCTGAAAAATTGGTAGACAAGGATTTTCTTAGCCGCCTGGAAGAGCGGTTTATTATCTTTGATTCAGGAGTAATTATTCGACGGGAAAAGGAAATTATTTATTCCAGTCCCATGCTGGAGGGCTTCAATTATGAGGAGTATCTTCCTAAATTCGGAGAATACATGGAAGACATCATGGTTCCCCTCCATGGAAAACACAAGGAATTACTCATTAACCAACACGACTTCTATTTTTCTGACCACACCAAGGGCACTCTTTTTTGGGTAATGAACATTAAACCTCTAAAAAGGGCCTTTCAGCAGATTACAGCCACCATGACCATCTTTGTGATGGGAATACTGTTTTTAACCAATGTAGCCCTGACCTATTTAGTATCTGGAAGCATCATCCGCCCCCTCAACAGACTGAAGGCCTCGGCCTATGAAATTAAGGAGGGAAACCTGGATTTCCAGATAAAGGATGATTCTAAGGATGAAATTGGAGAGCTGAATCGGGCCTTTGAAGAGATGCGGGCCAGGCTAAAGCACTCCCTTGACAAACAAATACAATATGAGAATAATCGAAAAGAATTGATTTCTAATATATCCCATGATTTAAAGACCCCTATTACCAGCATCAAGGGCTATATTGAAGGTATTCGGGATGGTGTGGCCGATACTCCCGAAAAAATGGAAAAATATATTAATACCATTTACAATAAGGCAGTAGATATTGATCGTTTAATTGACGAGCTATTTCTATATTCTAAGCTTGATTTAAACCGGCTGCCCCTGAATCTAACCCCGATTTCTCTAGGGAAGTATTTAGACGATATTATTGAGGAGCTGCGCTTTGATCTGGAAAAACAGCAGCTGCTTATTGATTATATACACCCAGAGGAAAGTGTTGAAGTAATGGCCGATGGTAAGCAGTTAAAACGGGTTATGGTCAACATTATAGAAAATGCCGTAAAGTATATGGATAAACCAAATGGCAGGGTCATGGTCAGACTTGATGTTGAGGGTGATGAGGTGATTGTGGCAGTAAAGGACAACGGAATGGGTATTCCAGAGGATGCCCTACCCTTTATATTTGATCGATTTTACCGAACCGATCCCTCAAGAAACAAACAAACCGGTGGAAGTGGCTTGGGGTTGGCCATTGCCAAACGGATTATTGAAGAGCATGGAGGCCAAATGAAGGCTGAAAGCGTCTTAGGTGAAGGAACAACAATCTACTTTACCCTTAAAAAACGATAGGTGGTGTGGCTATGAAAAAGATACTGATTATAGAGGATGATATCAGCATTGCTGAGCTACAAAGGGATTATTTAGACATTAGCGGCTTTGAGGTTACAATAGAAACCGATGGCGAGAAGGGCCTAAAACGGGCCCAAGAGGAGGATTACGATCTGATCATATTAGATTTAATGCTGCCCAGGGTAGATGGCTTTGAAATCTGTCGTCAAATTAGAAGCAACAAAAATACCCCTATATTAATGGTTTCGGCGAAAAAAGAGGATGTCGATAAAATTCGAGGCCTGGGGCTGGGAGCCGATGACTATATGACAAAACCCTTTAGCCCCAGCGAGCTGGTGGCCAGGGTAAAGGCCCATTTAATGAGATATGATCGTTTGACGGGAAAAAAAGAGTCAGCCAATGATATTATTGAAATAAGAGGCCTTACGGTGGATAAGTCGGCCCGAAGAGTGTATATTAATGGAACAGAGGTCACCCTGACCTCCAAGGAGTTTGATCTCCTACTATTTTTGGCTTCTAATCCCAACCACGTGTATACCAAGGAGGAGCTGTTTGAGAAGATTTGGGGACTAGATTCCCTGGGAAATATTACAACTGTAACGGTGCATATTCGAAAGCTGCGGGAAAAAATTGAAGTTGACCCCTCTAACCCTCAGTATATTGAAACCATCTGGGGGGTAGGCTATCGATTTGAAGTATAACTATAATGGAGTCCCTTAATGGGGCTCTTTTGCTTTATACAGGTGTAAGTGCTATAATATAGCCATATATCGTCTAAGGAGCTGATAAAATGCAACAGGCGGAACCCATTATTGAAATTAAGGGGCTCACCATGAGCTATGGCAGCAAGGAAGTATTAAAGGGGATTGATTTAGAAATTTATCGGGGGCAGATTATTGGCTATATTGGCCCCAACGGCGCAGGAAAAAGTACAACGGTTAAAATTATGCTGGGCATGGTAACGGGCTATGGCGGGCAGATTAAAATATTTCAAAAGGACATAGCCCAGGAACCAACCGAGTATAAGTATAAAATTGGTTATGTACCAGAGACCACAGAAATCTATGACAGTCTAACGGCCCAGGAATATTTGCATTTTGTAGGGGAGCTGTATGGCCTTACAACCCACGAGATCGATAAAAGGGCCATAAAAATGATGAGCTTGTTTGGTATAGAAGGGGTATATCAGGCCAGAATCAGCTCCTATTCAAAGGGAATGAAGCAAAAGCTGCTAATTATTGCCAGTATGCTGCATAATCCTGATATTTTGTTTTTAGATGAGCCCTTAAGTGGTCTTGATGCCAATAGCGTTATGATATTCAAGGAAATTCTGACTGCCCTGGCTGCCCAGGGTAAGACAATCTTTTATTCCTCGCATATCATGGAAGTTGTTGAAAAAATCAGCAGTCGAATTATACTTATCAACAATGGAAAAATTGCTGCAGACGGAACCTTTGAAGAGCTGAAGGCCATGAGTATGGAAGGTTCTTTAGAGGAAATCTTTAATCAGCTGACCGGCTTTAACCAGCATCGGCAAATTGCAGAGGAATTTGTCTCAACCATACAAGGGGGCTAGGCTATGAATGAATTTAAGATCCTGAGGCTGTTAGATTTAATTCAGGGGCTTTATCGGAGCCTTGGTGTAGATTATCCCGTCATGCGAAAAATATTAAAGCTAAAGCTGCTGATGGATGAACGGCGTGTTCCTACCATATTAAAACAAAACAATAATAAGGCTCAGGGAAACCTGTTTAAAAAATCCCTTCTGGTGTATGGGATTACGGGCTTGTTTCTAGCCATCTTTATTCCCTTGCCCTTTCCGTTATTCTATAAGATGAATCTAGTCTTTGGTATGTTAATTTTTATGGTGATGTCAGTTATGGTGTCTGACTATTCCTCGGTACTATTAGATATACAAGAGAAGAACATCTTACTGCCCAAACCGGTGAATTTAAAGACCATTAACGCCGCCAAGGTAACCCATATCATCTTTTATCTTTCTACCATCTTAATGGTAATGGCAGGCCCCAGTTTGGTATTTGGCAGTATTCGCTATGGCCTGGCCTTCGGCCTGATTTATTTGATAGAGCTGATGTTAATTCTGGGACTGGTTATTTTTCTCACAGCCATACTGTATTTTTTTGTACTTCAGTTCTTTGATGGTGAACGGCTAAAGGATATGATCAACTTCTTTCAAATAATCCTTGCTGTGGCCATGATGCTGGTTTATCAATTGATTGGCAGGGTTTTTGAATTTGTTAGCTTTGATGTAACCTTCATACCTAAATGGTGGAGCTACCTATTGCCTTCCACCTGGTTTGCGGCCCCCTTCATGATTTTCATCGAGGGTCAGCAGGAGCCTCATTTTATCGCCATGTCCCTTATGGCCCTGGTGGTTCCCCTGGTTCTTTTAGTCTGTTATCTTAAGGGAATTGCTCCCTATTTTGAAAGAAATCTTCAAAAACTAAATAACCATGGCGGAAAAAAGCCTAACAAGAAAATTAATCAAAAATGGGGTATTGCCAAGATAATTCGAAATCCTGTCGAGAGAAGCAGCTATGGTTTTTCCAAAGCAGTTCTGAAAAGTGAACGGAGTCTGAAGCTAAAGCTATACCCTAATCTGGCCTTTTCAGTGATGGCACCCCTGATTATTTTCATAAGACCATTAACTGAAAGCAGCTCCTTTTCCCAACTAAAGCAGGAAATTACCAATGGAAGGTATTATCTGTTTGCCTATGTTTCAATCATGCTCCTGGGCAGCTGTCTTGCGCTGCTTCATACCAGTGAAAGACCCCAGGGGGCCTGGCTTTATCAGGTTTTGCCCGTTGAAAAACCGGGGGATGTTGTCAAGGGAGCCCTAGAGGCCTTCTTCATTAAAATGCTGTTACCGCCATTTTTATTGATATGCCTTTTATATACGGTTTTTTACGGATTGCCGGTTATCCCCCAGCTAATGGTGCTGCTTTTAAACCTGGTATTACTGCTGATGATTATCTTTAACCGCAGTCATAAAAGCCTTCCCTTCAGCAACGATTTTGAATATATCAAGCACAGTGGTGCTACTGTTTTTCTGATGATAATGCCTTTTTGCGGCTTGTCGGCAGCAATCCATTGGTTTTTCATCGACAAGGGATACCCCTTGAGTATCTATATGGCCCTGATCCTGCTTTCTACTTATATATTGTGGAACAGAAGCTTTCGCTTTACCTGGCAGGATTTAATGGCAGATCAGAATGAAGTATAAATAAGCAAGGTCATTGGGCGAGCTCGTCCAATGACCTTTTTACTATTGCTCATTTGCCATCTGGTAAATTTTAATAATATCCTCCAAATAAAGGGGTTTTAGGGTTCCTACAACCCGTTTTCCGTAACGGCAGCATTTCTGGGCCATTTCCTCAATCTGGGCCTGGCTGAGCTTGCCAACGCCCAATTGCGCCAAGTTAACGGGCATTCCTATTGCAGCAAAGAAATTCTCAGTTTTTTGAATTCCTTCCAGGGCTGTTATTTCAGGATCAACGGGATCAAGCAAGCAGTCCCATACATTAATGGCGTATTGTACAAAGCGGTTTATGTCAGACTTCATGACATAGCGGGCCCACCAGCACCATACGGCAGCCAAACCAGCACCGTGGGCTACATCAAACATACCGCTCAGTTCATGCTCAATGGCATGGCAAGAAAAATCGGCATTGGCCCCCAGACCTGTTAAATGGTTATGGGAAATACTGCCGGACCACATTACTTCAGATCTGGCTTTGTAGCTTTTGGGGTCGGCTAAAGCAATTTTCCCATATTTGATGGTATTGCGAAGTACCTGCTCTGCAATACGGTCTGTAAGCTCATTTCCCTTATTGGTACAGAAATAGCGTTCAATGGTGTGCATCATAATATCAACAATACCACAGGCTGTCTGGTAGGGAGGTAGTGTATAGGTCAGCTCAGGATTCATCAGAGCAAATTTGGGTCTGATTAAATGGCTGTTAAAGCCCTTTTTAAACCATCCTTCTTCATTGGTAATCACACTGGAACTACTGGTTTCGCTGCCAGCAGCTGCAATGGTTAAAATGGCCCCCACAGGCAAACAGGCAGTGGGAACAGCCTTGCCATCATAGATATCCCAAATATCAATTTCAGGGTTGGCCAGGGCCAATGCAATAGCCTTGGCTGAATCAATCACGCTGCCTCCGCCAACAGCCAAAAGAAAGTCTACCTTTTCCCGGCGGCATAGCTCTGTGGCCTGCCGAACTAAAGAAAGCCTTGGATTAGGAACAACACCACCTAAAGTAATGTAATCGATGCCGCACGCCCGAAGACTTTCCTCAACCCTGCCTAAAAGGCCCGATGCCTTGGCGCTGTTTCCTCCGTAGTGAAGCAGCACCTTGGTACCGCCCCAGGTACGAATCTCTTGTCCCGCTCGATCTTCTACTCCCTTTCCAAATATAACCTTAGTGGGAGAATAGAACTCAAAATGATTCATGAAATTCCTCCTTCCTGTTTATAGCGTAGCTCCCTGCCCCTTAATATGGGACACCATTTTTTTGTCCTCCTCATTGATATGGCTCACTAGCCATTCCACAATTAAAAGCTTTAGTCGGTCTATTAGCTGTTGGTCAATGCCTCCTAGACCTATTTCCTTAGTAATTGTATGTAGCTCGTCCACCAAATACCGGTGATGCTTACGATGCTTTTCAACCTCGGGGTAGTGGTATTGAAGCATTAGCTTTTCCTCTTCGCTAAAATGCTTATTCACATATTGAACGAGAAAGGAAAAGGCCTCCTTAACCTTTGATGCAGGTGTATCGTCTTCAAAATTAAAAATCTCATCTGCCTTTTCAAAAATTGCCTGATGCTCTTGATCGATGGAGTCTACACCAATGGCTAAATCTTTTGTCCACCACAGCAAGTTCATTCCTCCCTTATCATCAAAATTGCTAATATTTATTATCATTGTATCATCAGATGAGGACAAAGGGAACGTAAATTTTCCTGCAAAAGGTCTACAATCATTGAAAATTAATAGATTGTTAAGAATTAGAGCTATTGTGATGCCCCTTATCATAGGATATAATATAAGTGTATCAATCATTCCACCAGTTGAACAATCAACCAAGGAGGGGAAGCTTAATGGAGCTGGTTACAGGCTTGTTTAGATTTTTTTATATTTTCCTGATCATTCGGATGGTATTGAACATCTTTCTGAATATCAAGCACAGAGCCATTATTAAGGAACAAATGGAAGAGGCTCAACGAAGGGCCTTGATAGAGGCTAGAGAAGAAGCTGAAGTAAAAAAAGAACCCATTACAATGGTAGAGGATAAAATATGCGGTACCCATCTTCAAAAAGAAAAGGCGTATATTATTATGAAGGGTGAGGAGCCCCATTATTTTTGCAGCTGGGAATGCAGAGATAAATTTATTCGTGAAAATCTAGATTAATATTAGTTAATTTGTGGTAAAAGAAATAAGGGAATGTAAAACCGCGAGAGGAGTACGATAATGAATATCTCTTTTTTTCTGACACCAAAAAAAGACGTTGTTTATGCTTCAGTTAATTCAACAATGAGACAAATATTAGAGAAAATGGAATATCATCGTTATACAGCCATACCGTTAATCGATGAAGAAGGTAAATATGCAGGTGCCATTACAGAAGGAGATCTTCTTTGGCAGCTAAAGAAAACTGCTGATCTGGATGTAAGGAAGCTGGAACAAATTAACTTAAAGGATGTGCCTAGGCATAGAATGAATAAATCTGTATCGATCAATTCCAATGTTGAGGATTTAATTATGGCAACCACTTATCAGAATTTTGTACCGGTGGTGGATGATCAGGGAATTTTTATTGGGATTATCAAACGAAGTGATGTAATTCGTTATTTCCATAAAATGCTCCGGGAAAAGGGGCTGCTTCAGGAATTACCTTCGAAAACTAAAGAGGAAGAATTTTGGGTGCTCCATTCCAACGAGGTAAAGGAATTGGTTGGAGCAAAGGGATAGTTAGAAGCAATGGAAAAAGCAGGTGGACAAACCTGTTTTTTTCATTGTCTGCTATTCAAAAAAACTTTATAATAATCTGGAACATTTATCACTATAGGCCGTCTAATTAATAAGGTGGAATTCACCTTTCTATTGAATGCAATAGAAGCTGCCTATAAAGAAAAAGGAGGTAGATTTTTATGAAACGAAAGCTAATCGTCGGAATGACAATACTTAGCCTGACAGGGGCGATGCTATTGGGGTGTACCGGCAACAAAACACCCAATGAAGAAAACCCCCCGGAGCAAAAAAACAACGAGGCAGCCATCATGGAAGAATTTGATGCCCTGGTAAAAAATCAAGATCTGGCAGGGATGATTGAACATTTACAGGAGCATATCGACTCCCTTACAGAGGAAGATGCCACTGAGATGGTTCTTGAGCTGGAAAACGTACAAAAAGAACAATTATCCGCCCTTGAGGAACGATATTTTTCAGATGGAACCATGCAGGGAAAACTAATGGAAGTCTATGAAAAAAATCAGTGGTCCTTAGATTTAGAAAAAGTTGAAGATGAAGATTTAAAGACGCTTTTGACAGACACCATCAATCAGGGGTATAAGGTTGAAACTGCTGAAGGAACCTTTTTCCCGATCATTGATTATGGCATCACTGCCCAATTTGGAGATTATTTGAAGCAGGACATTAAGGATTATTTGGAATTAATGAAGACAGAATCAGACAATGTAGCAGTGAAGGACGCTGCAATTATCATTGAATGGTCAGAGGTGGCCGACAGAGCCTTGAAACAGCAGGAATTTTTAGCCCTTCATGGAGAGTCAGACAGGGCTAAGGAGATTTCACTACTCTTTGATCAATACGCCAATCTGTTGGTTTATGGAGCCAATAATACCCCGGCCTTTTCCTATGACAATAAAAAGCTTGAGCCGGAATTAGAAGAGATTTACCAGAACCTTGCCGACGGTGAAGAAGGTACTTTAAAAACCCTCTTCGTGGACTATTTAAAGGTATTGGAAAGGAACCAGTTTACCATAAACGACGAGATTAGTGCATATCGAGATCAAATGATTGATTCACTTAACGATTGATTGAATTGAATATTCCATAAAAAAACACCTGTTGCCTAACTGGCAGCAGGTGTTTTATATTACTCTAAAATATAATATGGGCAATGAATACCACAATCGGCAAGGTAATTAGTGTCCGTTCGATAAAAATAATGATTAAATCCTTCAGGGAAACAGGTACCTTAGAGCCCAGCAGTAGTCCCCCTACCTCTGACATATAGATTAATTGGGTAACAGAAACACAGGCAATGACAAAACGGGTCAGTTCACTTTCAATTCTGCTTCCAATAACAGAGGGTAAAAACATATCCGCAAAGCCCACCACAAGGGTTTGGGCGGCCTCGGCGGCCTGGGGCACCTGAAGGGCCTTTAATAATGGAATAAAGGGAAGTCCAAGCCATTGAAAGACTGGGGTAAATTCTGCAATAATCAAAGCCAGGGTACCAAAGGCCATAACAATGGGTGTAACACCAAGCCACATATCCAATACGTTTTTGAAGCCATCCTTAAAGAATTTTGTGTAGTCATTATTTTGTTCAGCCCTGGCAACAGCTTGATTTAATCCCCATCCAAGGGTGGAATAACCCTTGGGTATTTCCTCATTGGTTCCTTTGGCAGCCTCCTGAAAATAGGTATCAGGCTTTTTAGAAAGGGGAGGAATTCGGGGAGTAATAATGGCGGCCACAAAGCCTGCAAAGGTAACGGTTAAATAAAAGGGAAGGAATAAATGCCCTAAATTCACCTGTGAAATGACCACAAGACTAAAGGTAATTGATACAGCTGAAAAGGTGGTACCAATAACAGCCGCTTCCCTCTTGGTATAGTATCCCTCTTCGTATTGCTTGCTGGTTAACAGTACCCCAATGGTACCATCTCCAAGCCAGGAGGCAATACAGTCAATTGATGACCGGCCTGGGAGCTTAAAGATAGGTCGCATGAACTTGGTTAATAGGGTACCGACAAATTCCAATAGACCGAAATTCAGAAGCAAGGGCAAAAATAATCCTGCAAATAAAAATACTGAAAACAAAACCGGCAATAAATCAAACAGCAGCATACCACCGGTATCACCAGACCATATCCACTCTGGCCCAATCTGCAAAAGGGTTGAAATGGCAAATATACCACCAATTAGCCTCGAGATAAACCAAAGGGGGCCCACGTTAAACAGCGTACTAAAAAAGCTGCTATTTATTATAAAGGCCGGCTTAAATAACTTTGTCAGCACCGTTCCTACTAAAGTAATGGTGATTAATACCACTGTAAGGGTGGGAAGCACCTCAGAAAAATTATCTAAAATAAAGTTAGATAGTAGTGCAATAGGAATAGTGATCTCACCATTAATAGAGATAGGCACCATAAATAACATGACCCCGATTAAAGAGGGGAGTATAAATTTCAGTAATCCACCCGATGAAATATTATTTTTGGTCATGAAAACACTCCTTATACTAGTATCCTGCGTCATTTAAATGATCAGAGATAATCCGTTAATTTAGTTGACGCAGGGCATTGTGTAATATTTATGCAATGATATTAATTTTAATACTAAATGCATAAATATTCAATAGCTTTCATACACCAATCTTCTCAAAAATCATTAATTTTTTGTAATGCTTTTATATGTAAGTAAAGAAAGCATTACTGTGCAATCCAATATTTAGGTTGAAAGTAGTCGGTATAAATTCCGTAAACCCCCAAGTCCCTTAGGGATTCATAAGCCCATAGGTCGTTAACTGTATGAACATAGGTGGGAATTCCCAGTTCATTAAGGGCCTGGGGCAGCGTAGAAAGATCCCGCTCTAGGGGAATGGTCAGAGCAAAAAGGGGATTGTTCACTGCGAAGCTGATAACCTCTTCTTCAGTGGTATTCATACGGTACAAGGTTAAAATGATATTTTCATAGCCAAAGTTTTTCACCCTGCTATACTCATCAAAGCTATAAATCTGAGGAATCACCTGCTTAGCCATTTCAGGGTAATAATGTTTTATCCAAGCCAGGGTACGGGCATTATCTTCCTTAACATCTGTAATAATAAATGCATCGGGGTGCCTTTCAAGCCATGCCGATAAATCAGCTAAGCTCATGGGAGTAAGGCCAAAAAGGGTAGGCATGGTTTTAAATTCCTCCAGCGAAAGAACGCCTCTGGCGCCGGGGAAAATACGACTGACCATTTGTCCCCAGTCATGAATCAAAACGGGCTGTCCATCCCTTGTCCAATTAAAATCCAGCTCAATTAACCGAAATCCATTTTTGTAGGCAGTATCCAGGGCCTCCAGAGAATTGGTGTAACGAAAGCCGTAGATTGCGCCTCCGGCATGAGCCACCAGGGGCTGAGGTTCAGGAACAAGGGGAGCTTGATAGGTATTGCTTTCCTGAGAAAAGACCATCTGGGGCAAGGCCACCAGCATGACAACCAATAAAACTAAAACCTTTTTTTTCATTTTAAAATGCCTCCATATTATGTTTAATATACATTTAGTATAAGGGTTTAAAAAGGAAATGACAATGGAAGAGCCAACGGGCTAAAGGGTAGAATTAATAGCTTTAAGTATAAGCGATAATAATCCTATGCTTCCTAAAATATAAATGAGATAACCTTTTTTATTACCCTTCGCTATTACTTCTTTAGTCGCTATTAGGAATAAAATTAGAATTAAAAAAATAAAGCCTAGGTTAAAAAAAATATCTATGTCTCTGTAAACAAGATATAGAAAATTAAAAATGATGGTACCCATTAAAAAAACTTTATCTAATATGGTGTACAACTTTGAATCCTTATTTCTTAAAACCAGCAAGCTTCACATCTCCTCCAATAACATTTATAAAAACACTTTTTTATTATAGCATATGAAATTTATGATGTGGAAGTTGAGCTATTAATAATTATATAATACAATATTTCCATAGTGCAGGAAATAATAGAGGGTTTATTAGGAGAAAAAACAAATGATGAAAAAAATTTTTATCTATATTAGTGCAATAATGATGATCGTATTTTTAATATACTTTTATCGCCAGGCTTCCTATAGTAGCATCATTACTTCAGGATTCATCATAGAAAAATCAACAGATGGAGACGTGAATTACATAGATCTAAAAAAAGTAGGAGAAACAAAGGAAGAGTTTGTTATTGACAGAATTATAGTAAAAGAAAAAAATACATGGAATTTAATAGATGTAAACAAGGCTTATTGGATTGTTTATTTTAGCAGAAACGGGAAAGATTTTCAATTAGAGGAAATTCAAGTTAATGAAGAATTTGAGCATATTTTTAAAGAAGAGTTTGGTATTGCTGATTAGGTATTAATAAAAAAATTGAAGGACTATCGAGTCCTTCAATTTTAAGTGATGAGGTAAAACTATAAGGAGCAAAAGCATCTATTTTAATTGCTGATACCTTTCGTTGACATAATTCCAGTTAACCACATTCCACCAGGCGCTAATGTAGTCGGGTCTTCGGTTTTGGTAGTTAAGGTAATAAGCATGCTCCCAAACATCAAGGCCTAGTAAAATGCGCTTTCCTTCCATTATCGGGCTATCTTGATTGGGGCTGGAAACCACCTCTAATTTTCCAGAAGCATTGATAATCAGCCAGGCCCAGCCGCTGCCGAAACGGGTGGCTGCTGCCTTGTTGAAAAGCTCCTTAAACTGATCAAAGCTGCCAAAGGTCTGATTAATTTCTTCCAACAGCTGGCCCTTTGGTAAGCCGCCTCCATGGGGGCCCATCACCTTCCAGAAAAGGTTATGGTTATAATAGCCACCGCCGTTATTCCTTACGGCCTGCTGAATTTCCTTGGGAAGCTGATCAAGGGATTGAAGCAGTTCCTCGATGTCCTTTCCCTGAAGCTCGGGGTAAGGCTCAAGGGCGGCATTTAAGTTGTTAATATAGGCCTGATGATGCTTAGTATGGTGAATTTCCATGGTGGCCGCATCAATGTGGGGCTCCAGGCTATCATAGGCATAATCTAATTGTGGTAATTTATAAGTCATTGAAATTCCTCCTTAAAATCTTTTCCGTATTTGAATCTACTGGTAATATACCCTTGGTTTATAATAATAATCATTATCAATTAAAATTTATTTTTAAATTTTTCTATTGACATCAATGGGTGAATCAAATATAATTATCAAATAAATCGAATAACTCTTATCAAGAGAGGTGGAGGGAAGGGCCCAATGAAACCCAGCAACCGGTATCGTACCAGGTGCTAATTCCTGCAGTCATAATGGCTGAAAGATAAGGGAGGAAACTGTTAACAGGCCTCTTTTATAAGGGGCTTTATTTTATTAAAGTATAAAAGTATTTCTTGAAAACACAATTAAATAGCTCTTATCAAGAGAGGTGGAGGGAAAGGCCCGATGAAGCCCAGCAACCAGCACAGCCAGTGCCAGGTGCTAATTCCTGCAGTCGTTGAGACTGAAAGATAAGAGGCCTAATTATTTTTAAGCCCCTTGATCTTTTAAGGGGCTTTTTTTCTTATAGATCAAATATATATCAAGAAAGGAAGATTGACATGGCTGAAATCAGCAGTCGCTTAAGCTATTTCACAGATTCAATTATCAGAAGAATGACCAGAATCGCCAATTCCTACGGAGCAATTAATCTTTCCCAGGGGTTTCCTGACTTTGATCCGCCCCGTGAATTGATAGAGGCCCTGAAAGAGGCTGCTGAGAAGGGGCCCCATCAATACGAAATTACCTGGGGCTCCCAGGCCTTTCGGGAGGCGTTGGCACAGAAACAATCTAAGCTGATGGGGATTGAAATTAATCCCCAAACAGATATCGTAGTTACCTGTGGCAGCACCGAGGCCATGATGGTGGCCGTAATGACCCTGTGTAACCCCAATGACAAGGTCATCGTTTTTTCACCATTTTACGAAAACTATGCTGCCGATGCAATTTTATGCGGGGCAGAGCCCATCTATGTTCCTTTAAAGCCACCCCACTTTACCTTTGATCGAAATGAGCTGAGAAATGCCTTTCAACAGGGGGTTAAGGCCCTTATCCTTTGTAATCCCTCTAACCCCACGGGTAAGGTCTTCACCCTTGAAGAATTGGAGTATATAGCCAGCCTGGCAGAAGAATTCGATACCTTTGTAATTGTTGATGAAGTTTATGAGCATATTGTCATGGAGCCCCACCGACATATCTATTTTGCAGCACTGCCGGGTATGTATGAAAGAACGGTGTCCTGTAGCTCACTTTCTAAAACCTATTCTATTACCGGCTGGCGGCTGGGGTATTTGATTGCTCCCGATCACATTACCGAGGGGGCAAGGAAGGTTCACGATTTTCTCACGGTAGGGGCCTCGGCTCCTCTACAGCAGGCAGCCCTGGCAGGGCTGAGGCTCCCCGATGAGTACTATGCATCACTACGGGCAAGCTACAAAGAAAAACGGGATCTTTTTCTAAAGGGGCTAGATGAAGCGGGCCTTCGCTACACCACGCCCCAGGGGGCCTATTATGTGATGGTGGACATTTCAGAGTTTACCCAGGATGATGATGTGGAATTTTGTGAATGGATGGCCCGGGAGGTGGGGGTTGCGGCTGTACCGGGCTCCAGCTTCTTCAAGGAGGATATACGTCATTTAATTCGGTTTCATTATGCTAAAAAAAATGAGACCCTACTGGCGGCCATTGAACGTCTGAAGCTGTTAAGGGAAAAGGCAGGGCTTAAGTATCGTAATCAGGAGGTGATTTAATATGCGGCAGTATCATTTCAAGTACGGAAGTCGTCAGTGGGAGGTTGCCCTTAAGGAGGAAAACATTATTAATATCTTGACTCCAAAGGACTCTAGCCCCATAGATAAGATAGAAGAAAAGATTAGAGAAAGGCTTGATCGGCCAATAGGAACCGGCCCCCTTAGGGAGCTTGTCAAGGCTAAGGATAAAATAGTAATTATTGTCAGCGATATTACTCGGCTTTGGATTAAAACCGCCGTATTCCTGCCGGTTATTGTGGCATATCTCAATGAATTGGGAATAGAAGATGAGGATATCACCGTCATCATTGCCCTAGGTTCCCATAGACCCTCAACTGAGGAAGAAAAAAGGGCCATTGTGGGTGATGGCATCTATGAAAGAATTGAAATCATTGATCATAATTGTAATGATGAAGACCAACTATGCTATTTAGGGGAATCGAGCCGAGGCACCCCTATTTATATTAATAAAAAAGTCGTAAAGGCCGATCGGGTAATTTTAACAGGGGGGATTGTCTTTCATCTCTTCGCTGGCTTTGGCGGCGGTGCTAAGGGTATCGTCCCCGGTGTGGCGGGAATACAAACAATTCAGCAAAACCATAGACTGACCTTCCTGCCTGGGGAAGGAACCGGGCTGAACTCCAATGCTTGCTCCAATAAAATTGAAGGAAATCCCATGCGTGAAGATATTACGGAAATATGCCGGAGGGTGGCCCCGGATTTCCTCTTTAATGCGGTATTAGATGCCAACGGCCGCTTCATTGATTTTGCTGTGGGGGATTTTGAACAGGCATGGCTGAAGGGCTGTGAAACCATTCGGCAGCTCTACGGAATCAATATAAAGGAGAAGGCAGATATCATTATTGCCTCTGCCGGGGGGTATCCGAAGGATATTAATTTATACCAAACCGTCAAGACCATGGATAACTGTATTTACGGCGGTAAAGAAAACAGTGTGATGATACTGCTTTCAGAATGCAGAGACGGCCTGGGGGCAGCCGAATTTATGGAGTGGTTTCAATACCAAACCCTCGATGAAATGGAATCTGCCTTAAAAAAGCATTTTACAGTACCAGGTTACGCTGCCTATAAAACGGCCTATGCCGCCAAGTATCGGAAAGTCATTCTAATTTCCTCCCTGCCAAAAGATACCGTCAAGGAACTGGGAATGATTCCGGCCCAAGACCTTAATGAGGCCCTTGACCTGGCATATCGGTTTAGTCCGCCCAACCCTAAAATTTCACTAATGCCCTATGGAGGAAATACCCTGCCGATTTTTGAATAAAATAATACCCCGGTCTAAGGCTAACGGCCAGACCGGGGTTTAAATTGGCTAAATTTAATTAAAATTCCACAATCCATCCCTCTGGGGCTTCAACCTCACCGAATTGAATACCGCAAAGAGTATCGTAAAGCTTTTTGGTAATAGGCCCTACCTCTGTTTCACTATGGAATACATGAAGTTTGCCCTTGTATTCAATACCACCAATGGGAGTAATTACTGCCGCTGTGCCGCAGGCACCGGCTTCTTTAAATTCGTCCAGCTTGTCGACGTACACATCCCTTTCTTCGACCTCCATGCCCATGTATTCCTTTGCCAGGTGCATAAGAGAATACTTTGTAATACTTGGCAGAATTGAAGGAGATTTAGGGGTAACAAATTTATTATCATGGGTAATACCAAAGAAATTAGCTGCTCCCACCTCTTCAATTTTAGTATGGGTCATAGGGTCAAGGTAAATACAATCAGCAAAGCCCTTTTTCACAGCCAGCTCATGGGGATACAGGCTGCCGGCGTAGTTTCCTCCCACCTTGGCCGCTCCGGTACCGAATGGTGCTGCCCGGTCATAGTCAGAAATAATAAAGTTTACAGGAGCCATACCGCCCTTAAAGTAAGGACCTACGGGTACGCAGAATATACAGAATAGAAACTCAGGCGCTGGCTTTACACCAAGATTGTCCCCTACCCCAATCACAAAGGGTCTTAAATACAATGTTGCGCCGGTACCATAGGGAGGAACATAGGCTTCGTTTGCCTTTACAACTTGAATACAGGCATCAATAAATTTATCTTCTGGTACTTCAGGCATCATGATTCGTCTACAGCTATTATTTAAACGCTTGGCATTTTGATCAGGTCTAAATAACTGAATTTTTCCGTCCTGACGGCGATAGGCCTTCAAACCTTCAAAGCATTGTTGTCCATAATGTAATGCTGTTGAGGCCTCACTAATTGTAAGGGTGTTGTCCTCCACAAGGGAGCCCTCATCCCATTGCCCATCCTTCCATTTTGAAACGTAGCGTAAATCAGTCTTCATGTAGCCGAATCCTAATTTGCTCCAATCAATGCTAACAGTTTTCATCGAATCCCTCCACTAATAAAATTCTAAAAAGCTGCAACCAGGGGAATGAAAAGGTTTTCATAACCCTATTCACTACTTTATACATTTATTATAGCATAAATTTCATAAAATCAATTAAAATTAGCTGTAAACCACTATATTCGTAAAATTTTAAATATTATAGAGTATATACAGTATTATATATTTTTATCATTCAATCATTGTTGGAAAAGATTAATAAATGATAAATTTCAACAGAGCCCTTGTAAAATTTTTGTTAATTCAATAAAATAGAGGTTAAGCATAATGGTGTCATAGCCAACCAGCTTATGGTCTATTTAGTTGTAAAAAAGAAAGGGTGACCAATATGATTGATACTTTAAAGGAGCGACTTTCCAGAGGATTTGGTTGGGTACTGCTCTTTATTATATTAACACTGGTAAAGCAATTAATGGTTGAATCGATGATGGGTATACCTTGGCCTGGCTTGGGAGCTTCCGCTCTAAATCTCCTGCTAATTGTCATATTGTATCATATCATTGCTGCCATGTCCCCCAACAGGCTCAGGCCCTATGGTCTCTTGGGATTTTACAGTCTGATTACCCTTCTGCTATATGCAGATTTAGTACATTTTCGATATTTTCAGATGCCGATTTCAGTTTATTCCTTTCAGCTGGCCAGTGCAGTAGGCTCGGTAAAGGGGAGTATTCTGCAGCTGGTTCATTTTAAGGACTTACTTTTGGCTGTTGACCTGATTGTGCTGGTATTTTTAATGATAAAAAGAGGTAATGAGGCCCATGTCCTCAATAGGAGTCAACGGTTGAGGCAAGGGGCTTTGGCCCTGGCAGGTCTGATTTTATTAGTGGCTGTTAACAGCGGCCTTTCTATTGGATTCCATACGCCGGAGCGGCTTGGAATATTGAATTATCATTTCTATGACCTACAACAATATATAGGAGGTCAGGCCTCCCAGGAAGAAGGCAGCCTTCAGGCTTACCTGGATAAAATAGCAAAGACAAGCCAAAACCAAAAACACTTTGGTGTCGCCGCTGAGCGGAATGTTATTGTCATTCAGGTGGAATCGATGCAAAATTTTGTATTAAATCTGGAGGTAGAAGGACAGGCCATTACTCCTGTGATGAATAGCATGATTGCTGGTGACAGTCTATATTTTCCCCACTATTACCAGCAATTGGGGAGGGGAAATACATCAGATGCCGAATTTGTCAGTCAAAATAGCCTGTATCCATCAATGCATACCTACTCCTTTAAGGAATATGAAGGACATGACCTCTATTCTTTGCCTATTTTGCTGAAGGATAGGGGCTATGAAACCATAGGCTTCCATGGTAACACGCCGGATTACTATAATCGGGAGGGAATGTACCCTCAATTGGGCATTGATACCTTTATCAGCAGTGCCGAGCTGGAATCAGACGAAGTAATTAGCATGGGAATCAGTGACGGCTCAGTATTCAGGCAATCCCTAGACTATTTAGAGGAAATGAATGAGCCCTTTTACAGCCTGTATGTCACCCTAACCAGCCATGGGCCCTTTAAAATACCCCAAGAATTACAGGCCCTAAGCTTTGAGGGCCCTATTAAGGACACCCTGCTGGCAGATTACCTTCAGTCAATTAATTATTTTGACAGGATGCTGGGAGAATTTATTGAAGGCTTGAAGGAGAGGGGAATCTATGACAATACCATTATCGCCATCTATGGTGATCATTTCGGTATTGATATAAGAAATGATGAACTAAAGGCAATGGCCTCCGAGCTTCTTGGGAAAGATTATGATTATGATGAGTTTTTAAAGGTAGGGCTGCTGCTTCATATACCGGGACTTGGAAAGGCAGAAACCTATGAGATCGCCGGCGGGCAAATTGATTTTTACCCAACTATGCTTAATCTATTGGGGGTACAAAGCCAAGGATTATTTCTAATGGGCCAGGACCTGGTAAATGGAATCGAAGGCTTTGTGGCGAGTCAAACCTATATGATAAAGGGTTCATTCATTGACAATCAAACTATATTTGAGATGTCAAGGGATGGCGTTTTTGAAAACAGCAGGGCCTGGAATGTTCATACCCATGAACCGGTGGATGTAAAAAGCTGTCGGGAAGGCTATGAGCGGGCCCTACAGGAAATTAACCTTTCAAATTACGTACTGCATAATAACCTGGTGCGGGAGGTAAATGAAGAATTTGAAAGGAATCAAATGATCCACTATGTAGATATAGAAGACTATTGGGCTAAGGAAGAAATTGTTGCCCTGTTTGAGGAAGATGTTTTAAAAGAGGCAGTAGATGGAAGATATTATCCAGAAAGACCAATTTTAAAGGGTGAGCTCATTACCATGCTGGGCAGAGCCTTCCATTGGCTAGACAATGCTGATGAAACAGGGGATGATGAACACTATGCTCAACCCTATATCGAGGCAGCCCAGGCCCAGGGGCTCCTTACCAAGGATGAAAATCGCAGCTTTGAACCTGATGAGGAGGCAAGGTTTGACGATTTGCTTCGGTGGATGAAGAAATTTCCCCAGTACAAAGAGGTTATCTTAAACTATAAAACCAATGAAAAAAAGGTTATTGAGCGGGGAGTGGCGGCAAAGCTGATCTATGAATTTACCCATATGGAAGATGGACTCAATAGTTAAAAAGTTGAAAAGACACAGGCAGGATCCTTACCACGCCTGTGTCTTTTTTAATTAAAAGCAAAATGCCTTTTACCTAAGGTAAAGTTAAAATATAGGGAAGGAATGATGATAGGCCCTATCTTCAATTTTATCATATGTTGAAGGGCAATTTTTGTGATAATTAATTATCATCTAATTTAATATGGCAATAGCCCTTGGGGTTTTTAACCAGGTATTTTTGATGATATTCCTCAGCATCATAAAAACAAATCAGTGGCTCTATTTCAGTCACGATGGGGTAGCTATATTTATTCTGCTGTTCATTACGGGTTTTTTCAATAGTTTCCCGGTCGGCTGGGTCGATATAGTAAATACCTGTTCGGTATTGATGACCAATATCGGGGCCCTGACGGTTAACGGCTGTAGGGTCAATAATCCCCCAGAAACGGTTTAGAAGGGCTTCAAGGCCAATGGTTGATTCATCATACATCACAAAGCATGCCTCAGCATGGCCTGTATGGCTGTTGCATACCTGTTCATAGGTGGGACTTTCCACATGGCCGTTGGCATAGCCCACCTTCGTTTCAAGCACCCCTTTGATTCGGGAAAGGTATGCCTCTACGCCCCAAAAACAGCCCCCCGCAAATACAATTTCCTTCATGCTTTTTCACCCTCTCTTTTTATTAGCTTCCCATAATATACCCCAACGAGAGATACCTTACCATCAAAAATACAAAAACCAAAAAATTACAAGGGATTCCCTAGTAAATGTAGAAATATAGGAATATAAGGATTAAACCAGCGTTAAATGTAGAAATATAGACAAAAAGGGAGAGAAGGATGAGAAGTAATCGAATGAAAAAATTCAAAAAGCAAAAGAAAGTTATTAGATCAATCCTGCTAATTATTATTGGCCTGGTGGCAGTTTTTTTTCTGTGGAAGCAGCCCTTTCGGGTTGTCGCCGATGAATACCAGGGTAAGGTGGATACGGCGGCGTTGATGGATATGGATGCCATAGGGGCCCTAAAGGAGCTTGAGGCCATCGGAGGTACCCCGAAGTCCAGGGAATTGGATATTTTAATGGCCCTGGGTAAACGGAAGGATGCCATTGGTTATTTGGCTAATTTATCTCTGGGGCAGTATGCCGCCGGTGAAGGGAAGGATGCCAGTCAATATTATGAGCAGGCCCTTGCCCTTTACAGTACCCGGGAAATTAAACTGAGGCTGGCCGGTGAAATTTTGGCCCAGGGAAGAAGAGAAGCCGCAGAGGAGCACTATGTTGCCCTGCTGCCGGATCACGATGCCCTAAAGGCCCTTGAGGACATGGGAGTGGCTTCTCAACAAATCGCTGGGTATTTAAAGGACAAAGGCCTTTGGAAGGCTTTGCTGAATTATATCGAAGAAGCAGAAAAGCTAAATGAAAATCAATGGGAAGCCAGGGATTTGCAAAAGGCCATGGCCCTGGCAGGGCTGGGGCGCTATGAGGAAGCGCTGTTGATATTGGAAGCACAGCAAGCCCAGGGGGGCCTTGATGAAGAATTAAGCTGGTGGTATGGCAGAGCGCTGGAGGCCCAGGGAGACGAAGCCGGTGCCATCAAGCAGTATCGGGCCCTGGGAGAACGAGGTGCCTATCGGTTAGGGCTGTTGCTTGAAAAAGGAGAAGAACCCATTCAGGCCGCCCATACCTTTACAAAGAGTAAGGAACGAAACAGCCTTTGGAGAGGAGCAAGGCTTTGGGATCAGCTGGGAGAATGGGAGAAGGCTGTTGAAGTCTACCGGGAATTAACCCAAACTCCAGGAAACTATCAAAAAGATGCTGCCTATCGTGCCTATATTCTGCTCAACCGAAATGGACAGGCAGAGAAGGCTGAAGAGATGGTAGCCCTGCTTAAGGATCAGCCTGCCTGGATGATGCGCCTGGGCCGAGAAGCTGAATGGCCCCTTGAAGAAGTAGTAGAGGATGATCATTCCGGTATTGTAGCCAAGATTGAGGCATATCACCGTATTGGAAGGGAAGACCTGGCAGCGATAGAGCTGGCCATTGCAGAAGGTCATGGCGATTATCAAACAAAGCTTTCCATAGGAGAGTGGTTTCTAGCCCAAAATAACTATAGTGAAGCGGTAAAATGGGGAATTCGTGCCCTAAGGGATACCCCTGGAAAGGGGGCCTATTACCTGACCTATCAACGGCCCTATGAGGATTTAGTACTGGGGGCCGCCCAGGAGTTTCAGGTGGACCCTTATTTAATCTGGGCAATCATGCGTGAAGAGAGTCATTATCATGCCCAGGCCAACTCATGGGTTGGCGCCAGGGGGCTCATGCAGATCATGCCTGCCACAGGGCAGGAGATTGCAGGGCGCCTGGGGGTAACGGTGAAGGACGAAGATTTATTGAAGCCTGAAATTAATATTCGATTTGGCACCTACTATATAAGCCGAATGATAAATATGTTCTCGGGGGATCTGGATAAGGCCCTGGCGGCCTATAACGGAGGTCAGGGGAATGTTAGAAAATGGGAAAAAAGCGATTTGGGTACTCACCCCCAGGATTTCCCTACGGCCATTACCTTTTTAGAGACCCAGCAATATATTACCAAGGTACTTAACAGCTACTATACCTACCTTTGGTTATATCAGTAATTGTCTTTAAGAAAAATTAACTTAAGAGGCCTTAAATTATAATGACTTTTCCTTGAAAATGGATTATAATTTTTATTGCTAACCAACAATCCATTGAAAGGACTTTCAAAAATGAAGCATGAAAGAAATTTAACAGAAGGAAGTATTTCAAAGGCCCTAATTGCCCTGGCGCTGCCCATCATGGGCACCTCTTTCATTCAAATGGCCTATAATATGATTGATATGATATGGATAGGAAGACTAGGAAGCATTTCTGTGGCTGCCGTAGGGGTTGTAGGCTTTTTTACCTGGCTGGCCATGGCCTTTATTATGCTGCCCAAGATAGGTGCAGAGATAGGGGTTTCACAATCCCTTGGGAAGGGCGATAAAAAGGGTGTAAAGCGTTATGTTCGCCACACCATACAGCTGATAGTCTTTTTAGCCCTGGTCTACAGCCTTGTACTTATCCTTTTTCGTGACCGACTGATTGGATTTTTTAATCTGGAGGACCCGGAGGCTGTTACCCAGGCAAGGGATTATTTTACAATCATTACAGCTGGCCTTATTTTTTATTTTGTCAACCCTGTATTTACAGGTATACTGAATGGTCAGGGGGATAGCAAAAGTCCCTTTAAAATTAATGTAATAGGTCTGGTAATGAACATCCTATTAGACCCGGTGCTGATCTTTGGCCTTGGGCCCATTCCCGCCATGGGGGTCAGGGGGGCTGCCTTTGCCACTGTTTTTTCGCAATTAGTTGTAAGTCTGTTCTTTATCAGCTCTCTTTTTAAAAAGGGAATATTGTCAAAGGACCTGGATCTATTTAAAATGCCAGATTGGGGATTCTTAAGGGCAATTATTCGGTTAGGGCTGCCGGCAGGACTTCAAAGTGGATTATTTACCATTTTTGCCATGGTGATTGCCAGAATTGTATCCCAATGGGGTGATACTGCCATTGCTGTTCAAAAGGTGGGTTCCCAGGTAGAAGCCATCTCCTGGATGACGGCGGGGGGCTTTTCTACGGCATTGGGTACCTTTGTGGGGCAAAATTTTGGGGTGAAAAAATGGGAACGAATTTATAAGGGCTATTTTATTGGTTTGGCCATTGTTGGCGGTATAGGCATTGGCGCTACCTTGCTTCTGGTATTGGGGGCCAGACCGGTTTTCTTCTTCTTTATTCCCGGTGAAGAAGCAGGCATTGCCTATTTACGGATCTTAGGGCTTTCACAGCTATTTATGTGCATGGAAATTGCCACTACCGGAGCCTTTAATGGCCTTGGAAGAACGGTTCCCCCATCGATTGTAGGAATTGTAATGAATGCCTTAAGAATTCCTTCAGCCTTGATACTTTCAAAATACCTGGGTTTAAATGGGGTATGGTGGAGCATCAGTAAGACCAGTGTTTTTAAGGGAATGATTCTAACCACTTGGTTTATAACTCTGCTGGTGAAAAAATACCGCCAGGCTGGTAATCATAGGGGAACGGAACCCCACCAGCAGAATTTATCCCTTGAAGGCTAAAAAAGAAAAGGTTGATGGTATCAAATCCCATCAACCTTTTTCAGTTTTACTGTTTCCTCCAGGGCCTTAGACAATTGATCGGCACAGGAGGTATCCTTATTGCCACAAGGAATTCCCCTTAGTTTTTCAATGGCTTCATCTACCTCCATGTTTTCAATTAGTCGGGTAAGGGCCAGTAGGTTGCCAGGGCACCCTCCATGAAAAACCACGTTTTTGACTCTGTTTTGATCAATGTGAAAGGTAATCTTTTTACTACAGACTGCAGTCGTGGTATAGCTGTACATAATATACCCCTCCTATAATGTTCTCTATTTAATATTAAAGAATTGTCCAGGGGGTGTCAAGCTACGGCGTAACCCCACTCTTTGAAAATTGATCCATTGGAAAAACCTCCCTTTTCTGCCTTTGTTCTAACACGATTTTAGAGCATATGTCATAAGACCTGCCAGTGGAAGATGATCTTTCCCCTTTAAGAAAATAGTACCTGGGGCCTATCATCAAACTGCCTGTTGACATATACCGGGATTGCCCCTATGCTTTAAAGATAAGGAAGGGATTTTACTACTATTTTTATATTTGATGAATATATTTTAAATATAACTTGTCTACAGAATTGATAAGGGGGAAAACAATGAAACGGGTTAAGGTAAAGCACCTATTGATGATTGCTGCCCTGGTTGTAACTGTAAATGCCATTATCATGGCAGAATTTTTTCAAAGAAGACAAGAAATTATCCTGTCGGCTGCCGCTGTAGAGGCAAGCCCCAATGAAATAGAAGAAATAGAGGATAAGAAGCAGCATGATCCTGAAGCAGCCATAGAACAGGAAGAAGCCCGAAGAATGGTAAAGGTTACCCAGGATGATTTGGATCAAATATTCCAACAAAGAGAGGAACGAGTGGCTTATTTAACCTTTGACGATGGGCCTTCCCCCAATAATACCCCCAGGATTTTGGAGATTCTTGAGGAGGAGGGAATACAAGCCACCTTCTTTGTTTTAGGAAAACAGGCAGAAATGTTTCCCGAATTGGTTAAAGAAATCCATTCAAAGGGCCATGTAATTGGAAACCATACCTATTCCCATCGATATAAGCAAATTTACAGCAGTATAGAGGCCTATATGGAGGATTTAAAACGAAGTGAGGTTATTCTTAAGAATATATTGGGTCATGACTATGATCTAAGGCTAACAAGATTTCCCGGTGGCTCCTTTGGAAAGGGGAAGGCTCCCTTTCGTGAGGCCCTGAGGGAGGCAGACTACGTACACATTGATTGGAATGTATTGAATGGTGATGGTGAAGTCGTTACCCCTACAATCAAATATCTGATGACACGTTACAAGGCCACCCGAAAGGATTCTGGAGCCATGGTTATACTAATGCATGATTCCCATTCAAAAACCACCACCGTTGAAACATTGCCGGAAATCATACAGGATTTAAAGGAATCGGGCTATCGGTTTGATATATTGCCCAGAACCGTCGAAGCTCCAGCGGTTACAAAACTTGATGACAGCCACCTGTTTTAGGTGGCTTATGTATTTTAGCATGATTATGCTAGAATATAGATAAGTGGCTTACTGGTTTTGAAATTGATGATAGGGCAGGGGGGAAAATATGCAGAAAACCCAGATAAAAACAATAAAGGTCTCCGTCAGACAGCTGGTGGAATTTGTTATGAGGGGTGGCGATTTAGATAGTCGTTTAATGGGGAGTGATCGAGCCCTTGAAGGGACCCGGGGACATCAAGCTGTACAAAAGGGTTATGGCCCCCAGGATCAAGCCGAGGTGACGCTGACCTATTCCACAACTCTAAGGGACTGTGAAATAGAGGTTAAGGGCCGAGCAGACGGAATTTTAATCGAAGAGGGTCAAGCTATTATTGATGAGATTAAAACTGTTACCAAGCCATTGGAGGGGCATGAAGAAATGGATAACCAGCTTCACTGGGGGCAGGTAATGGTATATGGCTTTATTTATGGCCAGCAGAAGGAATATCAGGAAATTACCCTACAGTTGACCTATTATCATATTGCAACAGAGGAAACCAAGAGGGCCAGAAGGGTGTATCAGCTCCCAGAACTGGAAGCCTTTTTTTACGATTTACTTGATGCCTATATCAGATGGGGAGAACAGATTATTCAATGGCGTCAGGTCAGAGACCAAAGTATCAGCCAATTAGATTTTCCCTTTACAAGCTATCGAAGGGGTCAGCGAAACCTGGCTATTGGAGTTTATCGAACCATAAAGGAGAAGAAACGGCTCTTTGCCAAGGCTCCTACAGGAATAGGAAAGACCATGTCAACCCTCTTTCCTGCCATTAAGGCCATGGGTGAAGGGCACTCTACCAAAATCTTTTATCTGACGGCTAAGACAATTGCCCGCACAGTGGCTGAAGAGGCGATAGAAAAGCTGCTTTCCAAGGGGTTAAGACTAAAGACCATTACCTTGACGGCCAAGGATAAAATCTGCTTTGAAAAGGATGCCCGGTGCAACCCTGAAGAATGTGTTTATGCAAAGGGGCATTTTGATCGGCTTAATCAGGGCCTTCAAGACCTGTTCCAGGCTACAGATTGCTATACCAGAGAAGTTGTTGAGCTGTATGCCCAAAAGCATCAGTTGTGCCCCTTTGAATTTTCCCTGGAAATAGCCCTGTGGGTTGATTGCGTGATCTGTGATTATAATTATGTATTTGATCCAAGGGTGTATTTAAAACGATTTTTCTGGGAAAACAAAGAGCCCTTCACCTTTCTGATCGATGAAGCCCATAACTTGGTAGACCGGGGCAGGGAAATGTTTTCTGCCGCTTTAACGAAGCAGGCCTTTCTTGATATGAAAAATATAATGAAAGAACAGGGACAAGCCGTAGCAAAGGCTGCTAATCGGGTGAATTCTCAAATGCTGAAGCTAAAAAAGCATTGCGGTGAAGAAGCTCTCGTTGTCGATAAAAGGGCTCCGGAGGAAATCTACAGCAGTCTCTATCAATTTATTGAGGTAGCTGAAGCATGGCTGTTGGAGCATGACAGAAACCAAGGGCATGAAGCCCTGTTGGAGCTATATTTTAATGTAGTTAGCTTTTTAAAAATATCAGAGCTCTATGATGAACGATATGTAACCCTTGTGGAGCAATCAGGGCGGGATCTCAATGTTAAGCTTTATTGTGTTGATCCGTCCTTTCTGTTAAGGGAAGCAGTCAATCGAGGAAGCGCAGCGGTTTATTTTTCCGGAACCTTGACCCCAATAGACTTTTATAGGAACCTATTGGGGGGTGAAGAATCAGACTATGTCGTCACTCTGGGCTCCCCCTACAAAAAAGAAAATTTACAGGTACTAATAGCCAATCGAGTATCGACAAAATATAAACAACGCCAGAAAAGCTATGAAATCATAGCAGACTATCTTTATCAGGTCATTCAAGCCAGGGCGGGAAATTATTTTGTCTTTTTTCCCTCCTATCAATATATGGATGCAGTATATCAGTGCTTTGGAGAAAAGTATCAACAGATTAGAACCCTTAAGCAGGCACCCCTTATGATGGAAGAAGAACGGGAAGCCTTTATTAATGAATTCACCAGTCAAAGGGAAGAAACTTTGGTGGGATTTGTGGTTTTAGGGGGAATTTTCTCAGAAGGAATTGATTTGCCGGGGAAGAGCCTCATAGGGGCCATCATCGTTGGTGTTGGTTTACCCCAAATATGTCCCGAGGTGGACGTGATTAAGGATTATTTTCAAGATAAAAACAATAACGGCTATGGCTATGCCTATCAGTACCCCGGTATGAACAAGGTTTTGCAGGCAGCTGGTAGAGTTATCAGAACAGAGACGGATCAAGGAATTGTATTGTTGATTGATGACCGGTATACCAGTGAAAGCTACCAGAAAATTTTACCCAGGGAATGGTACCACTATCGTCTGATTAGCAGGCCCAAGGAAATTAAAGATATTTTATATGACTTTTGGAATCAGAAACAACCCAAGCTTTAACTGCCATTGAAAGATCATTTTTAACTGATTTTTAACATAATGATAATCATGCTATTATTTTAAATGAGATAAGATTAAATAAAGGTCATTACATTTTTGATAATGGAGGGCTGTCAATGTTAAATGGATTGAAAATTAGGGAGATGAGAAATTCTAAGGGATATACCGCCGGCGATATGGCTCGTTTTACTAAAATATCCAAGAGCTATATAGAAGAGCTGGAAAGGGGCGATAAGTTAAATCCTTCCCTCGACAAGGTCGTTACCATTGCCAGATTTCTAGGAATAAAGGTGGATGAAATAATTATAGATGTTGAGTAAAAAGCTTCAGGCGACAGATAAAGGTCTGCCGCCTGAAGCTATTTTTAATTAAATAAATTCATGTTGTGAAATTGGGCCTGAAGCATTTCCCGATGAATACGGGCATGCTCTAGCCTTTCTTCTCGACGGTAGGCTTTTTCCCTGTTTTCCATACGGTGCTTCACCTTGTCGATACTAACATTTATATTAAAATGACTCAGTTTTACCGAAAAATTAAATATTGACATTCTTATAATAACCTCCTGAATTTGTTAATTCATAAATAACAATCCTCAAAAATTTCCTTTAACCTTAAATATACATTCATGCTAATAACCTCCTCTTTAGTATTTGGTAAAAAATTCAAAATTATACTCCCTAGATATGATATTCCCACCAAAGCATAATATGCCCTCCTTTTTATTTTTGACACAAAAAAACCACAGAGATTTCCCTATGGCATGAAAAAAACATGGAGTCAGCAAAAAAAGACATACTGCATCCTGTATTTGTACATAATAATAGCCATAGGAAGCTTACACAACCTATGGCTCATCAAACGTAATAAATAGTTTTAAAAACCTATTTAAACTGAGACATAGGCCGTGTAAAAATAAACATTGAATTTTTTTCTATAACAGTGCCTGCATTTTTAATCATTTCACACGACCTCCTTTTCTTAAAGAATAATTTGTGGGTTTTTACCTACAAAGGTATTATATTCTAAAATAGGAAATAATACAACCAAAAGTTGGAATTGTCATAAAATTGTAATATTCAATCTTAAAAATGCAGCAGCAGGTCCGTTTATAAAAAGTTAAAAAGAGGGAAAAATAAAAGCTCTATCCTGTATAATGAGGTGATTTATGGAACCATTGGTTGCTGTGACCCGAAATCAATTAATTGAGAGTATCCACAGGGGTATGATTTGTGTTTTAGACCAGGATAAAAATTTAAAGTTTCATTTGGGCAACCCTGAAACCCTAATCTATATCCGTTCAACCGCAAAGCCCTTTCAAGCCCTGCCCCTGGCCATGTCGGGGGCAATGGATAAATACGACGTTACCCTAAAGGAGCTGGCTATAGCCTGTGGTTCCCATAGCGGTCAGCCCTTTCATTGCGAAACAGTTCGGTTATTTCTTAAAAAACTTTCCCTTACAGAGGATGACCTGGACTGCGGCAGTGCCCAGCCCTACAATGAACAGGAAGAAAAGGCCCTGATCGAGCAGGGAAAAGACCCTTTACCAATACACAATTGCTGTTCGGGAAAGCATGCAGCCATGCTGGCCCTGTGCAAGTATTATGACTTTCCTACAAAGGGCTATATTGAGGCGCAGCATCCCGTTCAGCAGCTTATTCATGAAACCCTGGCTGATTTGCTGATGGTTCAAAAAGAAACAATTCCCGTGGGGATTGATGGCTGCGGTGTTCCTGCCTTTGTCATGACCCTGCGGCAGCTGGCCTTTCTCTATGCCAGACTGGCCGATGAGCAAAGTACAGATCGGTATGGTTCGGGTTTAAGGCTGATTAGAAGAGCTATGCTGACTCATCCGGAAATGGTTAGCGGTGAAGGGGAATTCTGTACCGAGCTGATGAAACATGGAAAGGGAAGGGTGTTGGGAAAAATAGGCGGCGAAGGAGTTTATGCCGTTGCCTTGCCGGAATCTGGACTGGGAATTGCCATCAAGGTGGCCGATGGCAACGAACGGGCCCTGTATCCTGCCGTGGTGGGGCTGTTAAAGAAATTAAATGTACTGGATGAAGCCACGGTAAATGGCTTAAGGGAATGGGCTTATTCTCCAATAATAAACCACAGGGGTACAGTGACTGGTTATGCTTCAGCTATTTTTCAAGCAGACGTTAGGCTAGGGCAGGAATTCCCGTGGGAAAAGGGAAAGTAATAGAAGATGAGCTTCTGTATGGCAGGGCCATTTCCAGAAGCTCATTTTTTAAATGAATAGCTGCATATTAGACTGTAGCGCATCCTTTAAATATTCCTTGGCATCAACGATCTGTAATTCAGGAATAAACTCATCCTCCTTTAACCCCATTATTTCAACGGAAAGTTTACACCCGTAGAATTTTACCTCTTTTTTTCGGGCACCCTTTAAAAAGGCCGACAAACTGGGGGCATCATCCTCATCCATCATCTCCTTGAGCATTTCCTTGCCGATTCCAGCAAAGTTCATCTTTGATAGAGGCAGTTCTTCAGGCCCCTTGGGTGTCATCATACCAAAGAGTTTTTCAAAGGTGCTTTTGTCCTCCAGGGTATATTTTTCAGGGTCCCTTACCAGAAAAAGGCCCCAGAAGGCAAAGAACATGGTAACCTCAACCCCCATTTCACGGGCGGTATTTGCCAAAATTAATGCAGCCATGGCCTTATCATAATCCCCACTGAACATGATTAAATTCATCTTCTGTGACAAAATAAACAGCTCCTCCTTCAACTGGTATAACCCATTGAGGCTAAATAACCTATGGGCCACCTGTATTTATTTAAATCTAGTGTGCCCCAGGAGCTTAAAAATATTTAAATAATGCAGGGTTCTGGCGGGAAAAATTCTAAAAATAGTCGGGAATACCCTGGTAATGGGCAAAATAATAGGATGAAAAGGTGGAAATATGTTTTAGCAAATAGACGAGCCGGTCTATTTCTTCATAGGTATTGTAGCAGCCGAAGCTAATACGAACCATGCCTGGATGATACAGAGTAGGATCTTTAATTCTTAAATCAATTTCCTCCTGGCTAATTCCCATAAGGGTCTGTATATAGGGCTGGGCACAGAAACAGCCGTTTCGCAGGGCAATTCCTCCCTCCATTGAGAGGATTTTAGCCAATAGATCATGGGGAAAGCCCTCAAGATTAAAGGGGATAATTGAAACCCGCTGATCAAGATTCTCCACATCACCATAGAGTCTCAGGCCCGGAATATCCTTGAGGCCTTCCATAGCATAGGCCATTAGACGTTTTTCATGGGAATCAATATTTTCCAGCCCCATTTCCCTAAGACAGGTAATGGCTGCCTTAAGGGCGGCCACCCCCATTAAATTGGGGGTTCCGGCCTCCTCCCGCTGGGGAAGCTCGCTCCAGTAAACACTGTGGGGAGTCACCAAAGAAACCGTGCCGCCACCGGGCATATGGGGGGCCTTATTTGACAGTTGGTGCTTAGGGCCCACCAAGACTCCCGTTCCGAAGGGAGCATACATTTTATGGGCGGAGAAGGCCAAATAGTCTATGTGTTCTGGAGTATGATGGGGTTTCATGTCAAATGGCGAGTGGGGAATCAATTGTGCGCCATCGACGAAAATCTCTGCACCATATTGATGGGCAAGGGCGGCAATCCTATGTATGGGGTTCTTATAGCCGCTTACATTGGAGGCTCCTGTTATGGCCACTAGCCTTAGGCTGGTGTTATACTTTTTCAGCTTCAGCTCCAAATCATCCATTGATAATCTTCCCTTGGCATCGGTAGCAATATGATCCACCTGAAAGAATCGACGCCAGGGCAAATCATTAGAGTGATGCTCCATGGCCGAGGTTAATACCACCTTCCTTTGATTATCTGAAGCTAGCAAATAGGCAGCCTTGTTAATGGCCTCGGTGGTATTTTTAACAAATAAAATCGTATCTCGCTTTAAATCAGCCTTAATAAAGTGGCCTACTGTTTCTCTGACAGACTCATAATATCGAGAAACAAATTGAGACTTATAGCCAGATCCCCGGTGAACAGAGGCATACCATGGAGCAAGACTGATAATTTCCTCCATTACCCTTAAAAAGGGTGGTGTTGTGGCGGCATTATCAAAATTGACTGCCTTTACATATTGACCATTTCTTAGGGGAACCATTGTTTCATTACCTAAAACCAGGTGCTGATAAGGCAGATTTTCCTTTTTATAGACCATTCCTGTCACCTACTCAAAATTTTCTTTCTAATCATTTTATGTAGCAGTCATTTTTATGTGATACGTAATGATATACTTTTCATTGGTACCTTACTACTGAATCAAAAAAGATCAGTACACCGATTACATGTTAGGCGTACCGATCTGGTAAAGCTCTATACAATTCTGCTAAGGATAAGGATGGCTTCTTATAGTTTAAATTTACTGATCAGCCCATTAAGATCCTGGGCCATCTGGGCAAGCTCTTGGCTGGCATTGGCCACCTCTTCAATGGCTGCCGTTTGTTCTTCGGTAGAAGCTGAGGCTTCCTCTGTTCCTGCGGCATTTTCCTCTGCAATGGCAGACAGGCTTTGTATAACCTGTAGCATTTGATCCTTCATGTCATTCATACCTTCACTCGAAAGGTTTAGCTTATTGATAATATCCTTGGTGACTTCTACAGCTTCAGTAATTCCCTCAAATTTTTCCTTGGCCTCCTTAACGCTGACCGACTGAGTGTGCATGATATCTGTTTTAAGCTGCTGCATGGTGGAAACAGCATTGTTTGTTTTCAGAATTAAATCTGAAACGATTTGTTTAATTTCATCGGTAAATTTGCTTGATTGCTCGGCCAGCTTTCTTATTTCATCAGCTACCACCGCAAAGCCCCTGCCGGCTTCGCCTGCCCGGGCGGCTTCAATGGCGGCATTTAGTGCCAATAGGTTAGTCTGATCAGCAATACTTTGAATCATTTGACTTGCTGCCACAATTTGTTGGGCCCCTTCGTCAGTATCGGTAATGACCCCGTAGATTTCGGCTACAGCTTGATTGCTTTCATCGGTCTTTTCCACCAATACTCTGATGGTTTCCATTCCCTCATTCTTGAGCTGAATAACCTGATCCGATGAAGCATTTAAATCCATCATATAGCTTTGATTTTGTTCTAAGGACTGGCCCATTTCCAGCATGGCCGTCGCCCCATTTTCAGTATCTCTGGCCTGGTCAGATGCTCCCCTGGCGATCTCCTCAATCGTTGTAGCAACTTCATTTGCAGCCATTGCCGATTGCTGGCTGGTTGCGGTCAATTCCTGGGAAGCTACAGAAACCTCCTTTGAAACCCGTTCCACATTTTGTATCAGATCCACAAAATTTCGCTGCATAATATCCAGGGCTCTGGTGACCCTTCCAATTTCATCCTTACGGCTTAAATAAGCCTTGTCAGCCTGGCTTTCATCAGCGGTTAAATCAAAGTCAGAAAGCTTCTCTATATGCTTGGTTAATAAAACAATAGGACGACTGATACTGCTACTGGCAAAATAGGTAATCGTAATCCCTAATATAATGATAAGGGTTACACTGACTAATAGAATTATAATTAGTTGATTAATTCTTCCCAGCACTTCGCTGCTTTCTACACTTAAAACAACCATCCAGTTGCTTCCTTCAATAGGGGCATAGCCCACAAAACGCTGCACTTCATTATAGGTGTATTCGCCAATGCCCAGCTCTCCCTTGAGGATTTTATTTTCCAGCAGGTCGACAAAGGCTGCATGATCAGGATTGTCACGGTTTGCCTCCAGCATATTGGTTTGTTCAATAACCAGATTATAATCGGGGTGGCCCTCAATCGTACCATCACTGTTTAAAACATAAGCGTAGCCCGTTTCACCGTAGCTTATTTCCGAAGCAAACTCACTGATGGAATTTCCATCCCTTCGGCCGTAAAGTACACCGACAATATTGCCGTTTTGCCTGACGGGAACAGCAAAGACTACGATAACCTCGCCAGAAATACGACTGACCAGCAAATCTGAAACAGCAGGCTTCCCAGATATCGCTTCAATAAAATAGGGGCGGTCGCTAACATCAGCTTTAGTACCTTCAGTATCAAAGTTGATTGATTGGCCATTCTGATCGGCAAAGGCAAAGCTAATATAGCCGCTTCGATTAGCTTCCCTTTCAAAGTAGGCAACCTTGTCCTCCCAGGCCATATTATTATCTAATATAATATCCTGTGCAGCTATGGCCTCCATGTAAAAAAGCTGTTCATCTAATTGAGAGCGGAGCAGCCTGGCAGCGCTCGCAATTCCCAATTCGATGCCTCGCTCTGCCTCGGCCCTTACGGCCTTTGACCCATAGCCAATAGAAACAAATCCTAAAACCAGCGATGTAATACCAAGTAGTACCGTAAAGGTTATAATCAATTTATTTTTAATGGATTTCATGATAAGTCACTCCTTTTGATTTTATATTTTATTGCAACGTTTTCAAGGGATAAAGCAGTTAGAAATTATGGAAAAATTAATCATGATTGAATGGAATTACCATATGTATTGTGAAGAATAACCAGCTGAGGGCAAAATATTTTGCTACCTTCTATTTTTGTAATGACATTTTAATTTGAACGTTCAATTAAACAATTGTTTTTAATCATATACCATATTTCGACCTAAACAAACATGTTTCTACAGCACCAGAAAAAAATAGGACTTTAAACATAAAAACCCCACTGAACATTTGAATGTTCAGTGGGGTCAAGAAGACCTATATTAATTATGAAGGATTCATTTCCACCTGATATTGGTTTTTGAGCTCCTCTACCCGGTCATAATAAACCTGTTGCTGCTTTAGGGCCAACAAATGCTGATTCAACTGGGGTTCAACGGCATCAAAGGGTGTTGTTTCAGCGGGTTTCTTTTCCAGTACCTTAATGATATGGCTACCGAACTGGGTTTTAACAGCCCCCGTCATTTCACCGGGAGCCATTGAAAAAGCCGCCTCCTCAAATTCTGGAACCATTTTGCCCCTGGTGAAAAAACCAAGGTCACCGCCCTTGGCATTAGAAGGACACTTAGAATATTTTTTAGCAGCCTCCTCAAAGGACAGCCCTTCGTTTATTTCTGCAATTACGGCTTCGGCAGCGGCATCATCGGCCACAAGAATATGACTTGCTCGAACTGATTCAGGATTAACAAATCGCTCAGTATTCTCCTCATAGTAGGCTCGAACTTCATCCTGGCTAATGCTGACATCCTTTAAAATCAGATTAAGGGCATATTGCTTCAAAAAGTTTTCCTTCAAAGCCTCAACTTCCTTTAAAAAGTCCTCCTGCTCATCAAGCTGATTGGCCTTGGCATCAAGATAAAACAACTCCTGGCAAATTAATTCATCAACTAACTTCTTTTTCCCCTCTTCTGAAGAGAACTGCAAGGCCCTTTGGGAATCAAGACTCCTCAATACCCTTTCTACGTCTGCCTGGGTAATTTTCCTTCCGCCGACTGTGGCCAGTACCTGGTTTTTTTCCATTAATAACGCTCCTTTTTAATAGATTTCTATGCCATCATATCAAAAAAAGCCCGTCGTGTAAAATAACATAAACCAATAAAGGCCCTCTGCATTCAATTTCCTTGCGATATTGAAAGTAGGCGCCTAAAAAAATAACTATGAAGGTATTAATTTACCCTGGGAAGTTAATGATACAAAATAAGAAAATATGAATTGTTATTATGATCAAGTAATAATATCAGATAATAATGCTATGTGCATTGAAATAAGCTGCATACAAGACATTAATCGTTGACAGTTTCAGTATATTTTCTTGACGTGACAGATAGAAGTCGATATACTTGATACAAGACAAAATTAATGGGACAGTAAAGACAGACCTGCTAAAAAATATTCTTAGTGAGGAGAAGATTGAATGAAACTACCGGCATTACGAATTGGTGAGCTAATAGCAAGTGTTCCTATTCTGCAAGGGGGAATGGGCATTGGTGTTTCCCTATCCAGGCTGGCTTCGGCCGTTGCCAACGAGGGGGCTGTCGGAATTATATCGGGGGTTCAGATAGGCTTTCGGGAGCCTGATTTTGAAAGCAATTGCAATGAAGCCAATATACGGGGACTAAAAAAAGAAATTCAAAGGGCAAGGGAATTGAGTCCTGAGGGAATTCTGGGGGTAAATCTAATGGTGGCACTTAACAACTACAAAGAGATGGTTAAGGCTGCTGTTGAGGAAAAAATAGATCTAATTATTTCAGGTGCAGGCTTGCCAACAGATCTACCTGCCCTGGTCAGGGGTTCTAAAACAAAAATTGCCCCCATTGTTTCATCGGGCAAGGCTACAGCCCTCATTACTAAGCTCTGGGAAAAGAGGTTTGATTATATTCCAGATTTAGTGATTGTAGAGGGGCCAGAGGCGGGGGGCCATTTAGGCTTTACCATGGAGTCCCTTAAGAATAAGGAGCATCAAAGCCTTACAGAAATAATTAAGGATGTCATAGAGGCCTTAAGGCCCTATCGGGAAGGCAGTGGTAAGGAAATTCCTGTGATTGCTGCCGGTGGAATTTACAGCGGGAGTGATGTAGCACAATACCTGAGGTTAGGGGCAGCCGGTGTACAGATGGGAACCCGCTTTGTTGCCACCGAGGAATGTGATGCCAGCCAGGCCTATAAGGACTGCTATTTAAGGGCAGAAAAGGAAAACATTCAGCTGGTGAAGAGCCCTGTTGGTATGCCAGGAAGGGCTATTCAAAACGAATTTATCAAACGAGTGTCGGTGGATAAGGAGCCTATCAATAAATGCTATCAATGCTTACGTCCCTGTAAGCCCGCTGAAAGCCTCTATTGTATTTCAACGGCGTTAATTAAGGCCGTTGAAGGAGATACAGATAATGGGTTGATTTTTACAGGCAGTAATGCCTATCGACTAAAGAAAATAGTAAAGGTAAAGGAGCTGCTTAGGGAGCTTGTCCAGGAAGCTGAGCTAGCTCTTATATAAAAGCCCCTATTTAAAAAGCCAGCCCTTCGGTATACCTGAAGGGCTGGCTTTTTAATCGGAACAATATGCTATTAAGGGAATCTTAATCTATTAACCGTGGTATAATAGCAGTGTAAAAAACTGCCATCAATAAATGAAAATTGAAGGATAAAAATAAAATATTTCATATGATTAAAAAAATTGCAAAGGGAAAAAGATTTAATGTGAATTTTTAATAATGAAAAAAGTGGAAGACGCCAATGTTGAATTGATAAAATATGATTGAAACAATAGGAATTTTATTATATAATTTATCTTAATATTAGTTCAGATAAATATGAATACAAGCGAATAAAAATACATTATAGTATTATAAAATTTAAAAATTTGAAGGATTAGGAGTGTTAGGAGTCATGGCTATTCAAAAATTTAAGCGAGTGCTGGTTGCCAATCGTGGCGAAATTGCCATACGTATATTTAGAGCCTGCAAAGAGTTGAGTATTCGTACTGTTGCAATTTATTCAAATGAAGACAAGACTTCCCTTTTCAGGACCAAGGCTGATGAATCTTACCTGATTGGAAAAAACAAAGGCCCGGTGGAGGCCTATTTAAGCATTGACGAAATCATTAACCTGGCGTTAAAGAAGGGAGTTGACGCCATTCATCCGGGCTACGGTTTTTTGGCGGAAAATCCTGAATTTGCAAGGAAGTGTAAGGAAGCAGGAATTGTTTTTATTGGCCCGGATTATGGCATGATTGAAAAGCTGGGAGATAAAATTCAGTCTAAGCTGGTGGCTAAGGAAGCCAGGGTTCCTGTTATACCGGGAGTAGAAAGGCCCATCACTACTGAAAGGGAGGCCAGGGAATTTGCAGCTTTTTGCGGCTATCCTGTCATGATTAAGGCGGCTGCCGGGGGTGGCGGTCGAGGAATGAGAATCGTTCATCGGGAGGAAAGTTTGATTGAGGCCTTCTATAGCGCACGAAATGAGGCTAAAAAGGCCTTTGGTGTAGAAGATATTTTTATCGAAAAATATTTAGAAAAGCCCAAGCACATTGAGGTTCAAATTTTAGGTGACCAGTATGGCAATATTGTACACCTTTATGAAAGAGACTGTTCAATTCAACGAAGACATCAAAAAGTCATCGAATTTACCCCGGCCATTACCTTGACAGACCAAAAACGAGAAGAAATCTGCCAGGATGCAATCAAAATTGCAAAGGCTGTTAACTATAGCAACGCTGGAACAGTGGAGTTCCTGGTAGATAAACATGGAAACCACTATTTCATCGAAATGAACCCCAGAATTCAGGTGGAGCATACCGTGACCGAAATGGTTACAGGCATTGACCTGGTTCAGAGTCAAATTTTAATTGCCCAGGGATACCCTCTACATTCCAATGAGGTGGGAATTGACTCCCAGGCCGCAGTTCAGCCCAGGGGCTATGCCATTCAGTGTCGTGTTACCACGGAAGACCCAATGAACCAGTTTGCCCCTGATACTGGAAAAATAGATGTATACCGAAGCGGCTCAGGCTTTGGTATTAGACTTGATGGGGGGAATGGCTTCACCGGAGCTGTTATTAGTCCCTATTATGACAGTCTGCTGGTAAAGGTAACCTCCTGGGCAAGAACCTTTGAAGATGCCGTCAGAAAATCAACCCGTTCCATCAAGGAATTATCGATTTCAGGAGTAAAAACCAATACCGGATTCTTAATTAATGTACTAAATCATGAGGATTTTTTGAGAGGAGCATGTCATACAAATTTTATAGCAGAAAATCCCTCGTTGTTTGATATAGCAGCTAAATCTGATAAAGAACTGAAGGTATTAAAATATTTGGGCAATAAAATTGTCAATGAAACCCTTGGTGTAAAAAGGGAATTTGATGTGCCTGTGGTACCCAGGGTGGTTCGGCCGGAAGATTTAAGGGGAACCAAGCAGATTCTGGATGAAGAAGGGCCCCAGGGATTGATTGAATGGATTAAACAGCAGGAAAGCCTGTTATTGACCGATACCACCATGAGGGATGCCCATCAGTCTTTAATGGCCACCAGGGTAAGAAGCAGAGATATGATTAAAATTGCCAAGGCCACCTCGGTATTGGCTAAGGAGCTTTTCTCCATTGAAATGTGGGGAGGTGCCACCTTTGATGTGGCCTACCGCTTTTTAAAGGAATCTCCTTGGGAGCGATTGGAGGAGCTAAGAAGAAAGATTCCCAACATACTATTTCAAATGCTCCTGAGGGGCAGCAATGGGGTTGGCTATAAGAACTATCCTGATAATGTAATCCGTGAATTTATCAAGCAATCTGCCAATTCAGGCATAGATATCTTTAGAATTTTTGATTCCCTCAACTGGTTAAAGGGAATGGAGGTAGCCATTGAGGAGGTTATTCAAAACGGGAAGGTTGCAGAGGCCTGTATTTGTTATACAGGAGACATTTTAGATAACACCCGAGATAAATATTCATTAAAATATTATGTAGATATGGCTAAGGAAATTGAAAAAACAGGAGCCCACATTTTAGGAATTAAGGACATGGCTGCCCTGCTTAAGCCCTACGCAGCCCAAAAGCTCATTAAGGCCCTGAAGCAGGAAATCAGTATTCCAATTCACCTTCATACCCACGATACCAGCGGCAACGGTGTGGCAACTCTGTTAATGGCTGCCGAAGCTGGGGTGGATATAGTTGACACCGCCTTTAACAGCATGTCGGGCCTAACCAGCCAGCCAGCCCTCAATTCCATTGTGGCTGCCCTGGAAAATACCTCCAGAGACACCCTGATTAATCTGGAAGCCGTAGAGGAAATATCCAACTATTGGAGTGCAGTAAGGCCAGTCTATAGTCAATTTGAATCAGAGCTAAAATCGGGTACCACCGAAGTGTATAAATATGAAATTCCCGGGGGGCAATATTCTAACCTGAAGCCCCAGGTTGAGAGCTTCGGGCTGGGTCATCGCTTTAAAGAAGTGAAGGAAATGTACAAAACAGTCAATGAAATGGTGGGCGATATTGTCAAGGTTACCCCTTCCTCCAAAATGGTGGGAGACATGGCCATTTTCATGGTTCAAAATGATCTAACCCCCGACAATATTTTAGAAAAGGCAAAGGACTTACCCTTCCCCGATTCTGCTGTGGCCTATTTCAAAGGAATGATGGGCCAGCCAATGGGAGGCTTCCCAAGTGAGCTTCAGCAATTGGTATTAAAGGGGGAAACACCCATAACCTGTCGGCCTGGTGAGCTGCTTGAGCCTGAGGATTTTGAAGGGATTAATCAGCATCTTAAAAATAACTTTGACATGACACCTGATATGAAGGATATTTTAAGCTACGCCCTTTATCCAAAGGTATTTGAAGATTATCTAAACTATAGAAAAGAGTATGGAGATTTAAGCCGGATGGGAAGCGATGTATTTTTTCATGGTCTCCATGAGGGTGAAACCTGTGAAGTAGAGATTGCAGAAGGGAAAATACTCATTATTAAACTGCAGGAGATCGGAAAGGTAGACCTGGATGGATACCGCAGGCTGGTCTTTGAGGTAAACGGAAACCGCAGAGAAATTAAGATCCACGATAAGGCCAGTGGAGTTGAAAAGCAACAGAGCTTTATTCAATTGGCAGACCCGGAAAACAAGCTTGAAGTCGGGGCCAGCATACCCGGAACCGTACTAAAGATATTGGTAAAGGAAGGCGATACCGTTAAGGAAGGTCAAAGCCTGATGATCATTGAAGCCATGAAAATGGAAACCAACGTTCAGTCCACTATAGGCGGGATCGTAGATTCGGTGATTGTTAAAGAGAACCAGCAGGTGCAGGCAGGAGAACTGCTCTTAAAGCTAAGGGAATAATTTCGCTGTATGCACCTAAATTAAAGGAGTCAGAAAGGCCGGTCAACCCAAATGTTAATTAAACTAAAGGTTGCCGGCTTTTTTATGTTTTTAAAATGGGGGTATATGCTTGTTCTGTTTGGGCCGATTAAACCAACAATTTATGCAAAAAAGCTTAGTATTATGCTAAAAATTTAGAGGGAAATAGGGCTCGGCAATAGAATAGGTAAACTGCGTATAATATTAAATAGAAAAGAACGAAGTATTCCTTTAGAAAATTTAAATGACAGCATAATTTTTGATTATTGGTATTAATGCCCTAAAAGAGTGAAATTCAAAATTAAAACAATTATAAAGATAAAGGGTGAGAATAAAAGTTGTTTATGCTATAGTATTAATATGCAAATATAATGTTGGTAATACAGGAAAAAATTTACTATAATATACTAGATAAAATTTTTAATAATTGGAAATGAGGGTAAGCTTTAATGGAAAATGTAAATGATGAAATAAAAATGCTCAAGATAAAAATAGAGGAGGTAAGGGCTGAGCTAAATCAAATGATCAGGGGCAACGACAAGCATGCATTTAATGAAGAGATTATTAAATTAAGTCAGACATTGGATGACCTGCTGATGGAATACATCAAAAAGTCTGCAAAAAAATAAGCCTTTTAGTGAAATACAGTTCGATATAAATTCTTGGGTACACTACCCTTTGTTCATTTCTCATAATACGTATTATAATAAAATTCTCTTTCTTCCCTGACTTTAAATTAAATAGTAATAGGAAGAAAATAAAATAAAGAAGGTAGTAAAATATATAGGGCTAAAGCTATCTTTTCAATTATATAACGAGGTCTGTGTGAATAGACTACATTATAGATTTGAAAAGGGGTTGGGAGCTTGTATCATAAAAATATTTTTATTGTTATGAAGTTACATTGGAAGAGAATTGGAGTTATTTCTACGATTATTATTTTTCTGATGGCAGCAATAGCGATATTGTTTAGCAAAACTTCACAATATTGGCCGATTTTTAATAATACTTCAACAGGGGCCGTAGTCATTGATCCTGGACATGGAGGGATTGACGGAGGTTCTAGCCATGGTGACCTGTTGGAAAAGGATATTAATCTTGAAGTTGCGTTAAAGCTTGAGGCCATATTGAAGGAGATTAATGTAGAAACGGTTATGACTAGGGATGAAGATATTTCCCTGGAATCGAAAAGTGAGCTTAGGGCCTCTCGATATAAAAGAGATTTGCATGCCAGAAAGGAAATAATAGATAACGACGGCGCACTTTTTGTCAGTATCCACGTGAATGCCCATAAAAATTCCAATTCAAGGGGAATCTATATTTTTCATTATCCTAATGCTACAGCCAGCAGACAATTGGCTGAAGCAATCCAGGTTTCCATTGAGGAGCAGGTTGTTAATCAGTATCTAAAAACTGATCAAATTAAAGTTCAAATCAGTGGAGCAGACTATTATGTATTAAGGGAGTCAAAGATTCCAGGGGTAATTGTAGAAATAGGCTTTATTACCAATAGTTTAGATCGAGAGCTAATTCAAAGTGAAGAATATCAATATCAAATGGCCCGTGCCATGGCCCAGGGAATAATCAATTATTTAACAGAAAAAAAATGAAACCATATAGCAATAACAGAAAAAAGGGTAGCCATTGATCATAAAGATTGAATGGCTATTTCTAATACCCCAAAATATGTTGTATTACTGATATAACGATATTATTCTTTGTTGTAGTTGTTTTTCAATCCTGACGATGGTACATTTTTGTTTTCATCAGCATAAAATAACCTCAAGTATGACGTTTATTTCTATACTAATAGGATACCTTTCAATGCCTTTGAATTCAATAAAAAAGTAAGAAATTGATTAATGATAAAGTTTATTAAAGGAGAGGAAGGATACATGCGTGTGATGGATATTGAGTTTAAAAATGATCGTGATTATTTTGGAGGCTCCCGCCGTAGAGAAATTAAGAGAAGCAGTACCTTATACAGTAAATATTCTAAACCCTGGTGGAATACAGAACAGGTGGAGCTAGACAAGATGAAGGGCTACGGAATAATGATTTTTAAGGGACAGGGATCAATGAAACTTACAGAATCGGCGAAGCCTCCCGAAACAGTAGAGGAGTCTGTACCAAAGGCCTCGTTGGAATCAGCACAGCCTACAGCTGCTTCATTAGAAAAAACTGCTGGCTTTGCTGCCAATAGTAATGGAGCAACCATCGCTGTAATTTTAACCGGAACCGCCGTACCCTTCCCCGATTCCCAGAGCTTTTCCCACGATATTACCATTAACCAAGATAATACTGTATTCAGTGTTCAGTCAACCGGAAGATACTATATTAGCTATAGCATTAACCTGGTTGAAGCACAAATGTTAGGAGCAAGACTAATGGTTAATGGGGAGGCTGTTAAGGCCTCAACCATCGAACCAATTAACGCTATGAACACCTTCAGGGCCGAGGTGATGCTGGAATTAACAGAAGAAAGCAGCATATCCCTAGAGATATTCGGTATACTGGGAGTAGCCATTTTACAAAGCGGTGTCGGGGCAACCATCACCCTTCTGAAATTAGATTAAATAATTATTAGAACACCATATTAATTAAATTCTAGGTTATCCCTGGTAATAGAAGGCCTGCTTTAACAGGTCTTCTAAGTCTTTTTGACCATTAATGGAATAATTACTTCATATAAATAAAGAATTAAGCAGGAATATTAAAGAATATGAAGAAATTAATGAGTAAATTAGATCGTCTTTATATTGTATTGTTTTATCGGCCCTAGTACCTAATTGCCAGGGGCTGACAAAATTTTTACATCTGGGCTTGAATATATTTATATATTTGATACAATGAAAGAGAAAAAGTAAAATCGACCAGTAAATTTAAAATACTGTATTCCAGAGTAATTACTAATAATAATTTTTCTGGAAGAAAAAGAAAATTTGTTGTCGGAATGGGAAGGAAAACGTTTTCCGTAAAAAAATATAGAACTGTTCCAAAAATTTCACTATAAATCATTCAAATTTTTTTATATAATAGAAGAGGTATACAAGATACACATTATTTAATTTTTGATGCAATGTTAAGACAACAAACAGCCTTTACTGGTCTGACAACATACACGTCAAAAATTATTTAATAATTTTTTACTATTTAATCCAATGTTTTTTGGCATAATTAAAATTAAAGGAGGAAACAAAATGGCAAGAAAGATGAAAACCATGGATGGTAATGCTGCTGCTGCCTATTGTGCTTACGCATTTACTGATGTTGCAGCAATTTACCCTATTACTCCTTCATCAAACATGGCAGAAAATGTAGATGAATGGAGCTCCTTTGGTCAAAAAAATATTTTTGGTCAAACAGTTAAAGTAACTGAAATGCAGTCAGAGGCTGGTGCAGCCGGTGCCGTACATGGTTCTTTAGCGGCCGGTGCATTAACAACCACCTTTACAGCTTCTCAGGGGCTTTTATTAATGATTCCCAATATGTATAAAATTGCAGGGGAATTATTACCCGGTGTATTCCATGTAAGTGCTCGTGCCATAGCAGGACATGCCCTTTCAATTTTCGGTGATCATTCCGACGTAATGGCTGCAAGACAAACCGGATGTGCAATGCTGGCCTCTGGTAGTGTTCAAGAGGTTATGGATTTAGGAAGTATTGCCCATTTATCAGCAATCAAGGGTAGAGTTCCCTTTGTACACTTCTTTGATGGATTTAGAACCTCCCATGAGGTACAAAAAATTGAAGTGCTGGGCTACGATGAGCTGGAAAAGCTTCTTGATTGGGAGGCACTAAAGGCCTTTAGAAATAACGCTTTAAATCCAAATAACCCTGTATTAAGGGGAACAGCTCAAAATCCTGATATCTTCTTCCAGGCAAAGGAAGCATCTAACAAGTTCTATGACGCAATACCCGACATTGTAAATGATTACATGAAAGAGATTTCCAAATTAACCGGTAGACACTACGCACCATTCAACTACTATGGCGCACCCGATGCAGAAAATATTATAGTTGCTATGGGCTCTGTTACCGATGCCATTGAAGAAACCGTTGACTATTTACTGGAAAAGGGTGAAAAGGTGGGGGTTGTTAAAGTACACCTATACAGACCTTTCTCAGAAAAATACTTCTTCGATGTATTACCAAAAACAGTGAAGAGAATTGCAGTTTTAGATAGAACCAAGGAGCCAGGTGCCCTTGCTGAACCATTGCACCTAGACGTTAAATCAATGTTCTACGGAAAGGAAAATGCTCCTTTAATCGTAGGCGGAAGATATGGCTTAGGCTCTAAGGACACCACACCATCACAAATTATTGAGGTATACAACAACCTTAAGGCAGATAAGCCTAAGGATCGTTTCACCATCGGTATTGTTGATGATGTAACCCATACTTCATTGCCTGTAGCTGAAAATATTAACGTGGCCCCTAAAGGAACTATTCGATGTAAGTTCTGGGGATTAGGTTCAGATGGTACTGTCGGAGCCAATAAGAGTGCCATTAAAATCATTGGTGATAACACCGATATGTACGCTCAAGCCTATTTCTCCTATGACTCTAAAAAGTCTGGCGGGGTAACTATTTCCCATTTACGTTTTGGTCATAAGCCAATCAAGTCAACCTATTTAATTGATGAGGCTGACTTTGTTGCTTGCCATAATCAAGCCTATGTAAACCAATACGATCTTCTGAAGGGCCTTAAAAAGGGCGGAACCTTCCTATTGAACTGTATTTGGTCTCCAGAAGAGCTAAGCGACAAGCTGCCTGCTTCAATGAAAAAGTATATTGCTCAAAATAACATTAATTTCTATACAATTAATGCCACCGATATCGCCAGTGAAATCGGATTAGGCGGAAGAATCAACATGATTTGTCAAGCAGCCTTCTTTAAGCTGGCAGACGTAATTCCTGTTGAAGATGCAGTTAAGTACCTGAAAAAGGCCATTGTAGATTCCTATGGCAAGAAGGGTGAAAAGGTAGTTAACATGAACTACGAGGCAGTTGAAAGAGGTGTAAACGCCTTAACTAAGATCGATGTACCAGCAGACTGGGCCGGTGTTGTTGAGGGAGAAGCTGCTGCTGCCAAGGAAGAGCCTGATTTCATTAAAAATATTTTAAGACCAATGAATGCCCAAGCAGGAGATGACCTGCCTGTAAGTGCCTTTATCGGTGCAGAGGACGGAACCTTCCCATTAGGTACATCAGCCTATGAAAAACGTGGTATTGCCGTTCATGTACCTGAATGGATTTCAGAAAATTGTATTCAATGTAATCAATGTTCCTTTGTTTGTCCCCATGCTGCCATTAGACCGGTTCTGTTAGACGAAAAGGAAGTGGCCAATGCACCAGAAGGCTTCAAGACCTTAAAGGCAATGGGTAAGGAATTTGAAGGGCTGCAATATAAAATTCAGGTAAGCCCATTGGATTGTACAGGCTGTGGAAACTGTGCAGATATTTGTCCTGCTAAACAAAAAGCATTGGTAATGGAGCCAATCGAACCACAAATCGTTGCAGAAAAGGAAAACTGGGATTATGCGGTAACCGTTACTGATAAATCTCACCTAACAAATATTGAAAGCGTTAAGGGAAGCCAGTTCTCTCAACCATTGTTCCAATTCTCAGGAGCTTGTGCCGGTTGTGGAGAAACACCCTATGTTAAATTGATTACTCAATTATTTGGAGATCGAATGATGATCGCCAATGCCACAGGATGCTCCTCAATTTACGGCGGTAGTGCGCCATCTGTACCTTATTGCAAGAATGCTGACGGCAGAGGGCCAGCCTGGGCTAACTCCTTATTCGAAGATAATGCCGAATATGGTTATGGTATGTTCCTGGCTGCACAGCAAATGAGAGAAAGACTGGCAGATCTGATGAAGGCTGGTCTGGAAGCAGATTTCTCAGCAGAATTAAAGGATGCCTTTAAATTCTGGTTGGAAAATAAAGACCAAGGAAAAGCATCTAAAGAAGCAACCTTTAAGCTTCTTCCATTGCTGGAAGCTGCCAAGGGTAATGCCATAGTTGATGAAATCCTTGAAAAGCAACAATATTTAATCAAGCAATCTCAATGGATTCTTGGTGGAGACGGTTGGGCCTACGATATCGGCTTTGGCGGTCTGGATCATGTCATAGCCTCAGGAGAAGACATCAATATTCTGGTAATGGATACAGAGGTATACTCCAATACAGGCGGACAATCCTCCAAAGCCACTCCAACGGCTTCAATTGCCAAGTTTGCAGCCTCAGGTAAAAAGACTAAGAAGAAAGACCTTGGTATGATTGCCATGAGCTATGGTTATGTTTATGTAGCGCAGGTTGCCATGGGAGCAGACAAAAACCAATTAATCAAGGCTATGAAAGAGGCAGAAGCCTATAATGGTCCTTCTATCGTTATCGCCTACTCACCTTGTATTGCCCATGGTATTAAGGCTGGTATGGGTAAGACCCAGGAACAGGCTAAAAAGGCTGTAGAATCTGGATACTGGCATCTATACAGATTCAATCCAGAGCTTAAGGAGCAAGGTAAAAATCCATTTATTCTTGATTCAAAAGAGCCTAAGACTTCCTTTAAAGAGTTCCTAATGGGAGAGGTACGATATGCTTCCCTAATGAAGGCCTTCCCAGAGCAAGCCGAAGAGCTGTTTGATAAAGCTCAAAAAGAAGCAGAAGAAAGATATGCCGGCTACAAAAAGCTTGCTCAATAATTGGTGACTGTTTTTAACGATCTAAAAAACGGTAGCTTTCAATAGAATGATAATATTATAGAAAAACAGCATTGCCGAGGCAATGCTGTTTTTCTATTGATTCTGGGAAAATAAAAAAGTACCCACATCATGCGGATACTTTAAAGGTAAATGGTACGATGCCAACTATTCCTTATTTCATTAATGGGCCTATATATAATACATTAAATAATCCTGCTGCTTTAAATAATAATTTTTCATGTCCTCCAGGGTGATTTGATCAACCAGATCATTGATAGATTGATTTATTTTATTCCACAGATTTGTAGTCAGGCAACGCTCAATGGGGTTGTCCTCCAGGGTTTCCTCGGCCACCACCAATTCCCCTTCAAGGACCCTGAGCACATCACCTACTGTAATTTTAGAAGGATGATCGGCTAAAGAGTAGCCCCCCTGTGCCCCCTTAACACTTTTTACGATTCCCTGCTTTTTTAAGCTAGAGAAGAGATGCTCCAGGTAGTTAACCGAAATTCCCTGTCTATCAGCTATCACGTTGAGTGGAACATGGCCCTTTTCCCATTCCAGAGCAAGGTCAACCATTGCCACCAGACCATATTTACCCTTTGTAGATATTTTCAGTTTTCTCCACTCCTTTATTAATATTTATCAACTTTAGTCAATATACTAATGGAATAGGCATCATTTGTCAACGAGTAATGGACAAATAACCCTAAGTTGCTATAAACAAATTCGCTGAAAAAAATCTTCTAACTCTATCATAACAGTAAATTGGTAAAATTGATAAAAAATTATTGACAAAATTCGTAAATGAAATATAATAATATTAATAAATCCGATAAATTTAGTAGGAAAAGTAGGCATTATGAAAAGGGGGAATCGTTTAATGGCAAAGATTGCACAAAACTTAACTGAATTAATTGGTAATACACCTTTGCTGGAGCTGGCTAACTACAATCAACAGGAAAAGATTGAGGCAAAGATCGTTGCCAAGCTCGAGAGCTTTAATCCGGCAGGCAGCGTAAAGGACAGAATTGGCTATGCCATGATTAAGGATGCAGAGGAAAAAGGACTGATTAAACAGGATACCGTTATTATTGAGCCAACCAGTGGTAACACAGGTATTGCATTGGCCTATGTGGCTGCCGCTAAAGGATACCGATTAATTTTAACCATGCCCGATACCATGAGTATTGAGCGAAGAAACCTATTAAAGGCCCTGGGGGCTGAATTGGTATTGACACCTGGGGCAGAAGGAATGAAGGGTGCCATTCAAAAGGCTGAAGAGCTGGCGAAGGAATTAAAGGAGCCTACCTTTGTACCCCAACAGTTTAAAAATTTAGCGAACCCTGAAATCCATCGAAAAACCACCGCCGAAGAAATCTGGAAGGATACCGACGGTAAGGTAGATATTTTTATTGGTGGAGTCGGTACTGGCGGAACCATTACCGGGGTTGGAGAAATCTTAAAATCCAGAAATCCCGAAGTAAAGGTAGTGGCCGTTGAGCCAGTTGATTCACCGGTTTTATCTGGTGGGAATCCCGGGCCCCATAAAATTCAAGGAATTGGTGCAGGATTTGTACCTGATATCTTAAACACATCCATAATCGATGAGATTTTCCAGGTGAAAAATGAAGAAGCCTTTGAGGCCGCTAGAAGGGTGGCAAGGTCAGAGGGTCTGCTGGTGGGTATTTCCTCTGGTGCAGCCCTTTACGCAGCCACAGAAATTGCCAAAAGGCCTGAAAACAAAGGAAAGGTAATTGTTGTCATATTACCTGATACAGGTGAAAGATACCTATCTACAGCCTTATATCAGGAATAAAAAATATTAGCCATATAATAGCTGCCCTTCCGATTCTGGTGGGGCTGCTATATTCTGTATAAAATTTATTGACACCCATGTCAAAATATTCTATAATTTATAAAAATAACATGATATCAATACTCTTATCAAGAGCGGTGGAGGGACTGGCCCGATGAAACCCGGCAACCAGCGTATGAATATACGCCCGGTGCTAATTCCTGTGGCGAAGGCCAAAAGATAAGAGAGGAACCGAAACCTCTTTAATCTTAAAGGGGTTTTTTTTATTTTGAAAAAAGAAAGGAATGGTGAAAAAATGAATTACAGCTTAGATACCAAAATTGTCCATGGTGACGAAAGCTATGATTTACAAACCGGTGCCATCAGCTTTCCCATTTACCAGAGTGCCACCTTCAGACATCGGGGCTTTAACGATTCCACAGGCTTTGATTATTCCCGTGAAAAAAACCCCACTCGCCATCAGGCTGAAAAGGCAGTTGCAGTTCTAGAGGGAGGCCAAGAGGGCTATGGCTTTTCTACAGGAATGGCGGCTGTAGCGGCCTTAATGGAGGTTTTTGAGCCAGGTGATCATTTAATTGTTTCAGACGACCTATATGGAGGCACCTACAGATTGTTTAAGGAATTAGGCGTAAAAAGGGGTTTGAGCTTTACCTACGCTGATACAAGCTGTTTGAAAAAAGTAGAAGGGGCGGTGACAGAGAAAACCCGGGCCATCTTTATAGAAACCCCTACCAACCCTATGATGAAGATTTCGGATATCAACAGCATTGCTGAAATTGCCAGGGCCAATAGACTGCTAATGATTGTAGATAACACCTTTCTAACCCCCTATTGTCAGCAGCCCCTTAGCCTGGGGGCCGACATTGTACTTCACAGCGGTACTAAATTTTTAGGGGGCCATAACGATACCCTGGCCGGCTTTATTGTCATAAAGGAAGGAGGCCCCCTGGCCGATCGGTTAAGGGAGGTACAAAAGACCACCGGTGGGGTGCTGGCCCCCTTCGATAGCTGGCTTCTTTTACGGGGAATCAAGACCCTGGGAATCAGAATGGAAAGGCAGCAGCACAATGCCATGAAAATTGCCCAATGGCTGCTTCACCATAAAAATGTGGAAAGGGTCTATTACCCAGGCCTGGAAAGCCATCCCGGCTATGAAATTTCAAAAAAGCAAGCCACAGGCTTTGGTGCCATGCTTTCCTTCTCGGTTAAATCAGTCGATCATGTAAAGAAAATACTGAATGGAGTGAGGCTCATCGCCTTTGCAGAAAGCCTTGGGGGTGTAGAAAGTCTGATTACCTACCCCTTAACCCAAACCCATGCCGCCATACCAAGGGATATTTTAGAGGCCCAGGGAATTACCGACAAATTGCTGCGGCTGTCGGTGGGGATCGAAGCACCAGAGGATTTAATTCGAGAGCTGGAAAGGGTAATGGGGTGAGAAGATGAAATTTGAAACAAAACTAATCCATAACCAGTATAGTAAAGATGCTGCCACAGGGGCCCTGGGGGTTCCCATTTACCAGGTATCTACCTTTCATCAAGAGGATATTGAACACTTTGGCAGGTTTGAATATTCAAGGGTTGAAAACCCCACCCGTACAGCCCTTGAAGAAACCATCGCTCAATTGGAGGGAGGGGCCTTTGGCTTTGCCTTTGCATCGGGCATGGCGGCCATATCGTCGGTCCTTTCAATTTTCAATCAGGGGGACCACCTACTGGTATGTCAGGATGTTTATGGGGGCACCTATCGGGCCTGTACCACCTTTTTAAAAAACCATGGTATTGAAGTCACCTTTATTGATGCCCAGCGGCTTGAGGAAATAGAAGGCAGTATTCAGCCAAATACCAGGGCCCTTTATTTAGAAACCCCCTCTAACCCATTGCTGAAAATAACTGATCTAAAGGCGGCCTCAAGGCTGGCGAAGGCCCATGGACTATTGGTAATAGTAGACAACACCTTTTTGTCACCCTATCTGCAACAGCCCTTAAAGCTGGGGGCCGATATTGTAGTGCATAGCGCAACAAAATTTATTGGGGGCCACAGCGATGTGGTGGGGGGCTTGGCGACGGTGAAGGATGTAGCCCTGGCCAGAGAAATAAAGCGAATACAGGGGGGCTTTGGTGCCATTCTGGGGCCCCAGGACAGCTGGCTGCTGCTAAGGGGGATCAAAACCCTCAAGGTTCGAATGGACTATCAACAGCAAAGTGCCCAGAAACTGGCCCAATGGCTGGAAAATCACCCTGATGTGGAAAGGGTCTATTACCCTGGGCTTAAGCATCACCAGGACAGAGAAATTCATTTTTCCCAGGCCCATGGGCCTGGGGCGGTATTGTCCTTCAGGCTGAAATCCACTAAAGATGTTAGAAAGTTTCTGCGGAGCCTGAAAATTGCGGCAGTGGCTGTCAGCCTGGGGGGAGTCGAAACCATTGTATCGTATCCAGTTAAGATGTCCCATGGAGCCATGCCCCCTGAAAAAAGACGAAGGCTGGGAATTACCAATGATTTAATTCGGGTTTCCCTGGGCTTAGAGGCAACGGAGGATATTATAGAGGACATTGGGCAGGCCCTTACCGCCAGCTAAATGGGGCAGCCTGGTCATTAGGGAACGAGGTCATTGAACCGCTTATATAATTATGCTATGATTGATATACAGGTAACAAAAGCTTGAGCCTCGAGATGATTTCGAGGCTCATTTCTATCAAAGCAAGGTTTTTATTTAGGACTTTTATCAGATTGATGCCTAAAAAATGGATTGACGTGTATAATATAAAGAAAACAATTATGAAATGAGGGAGCAGAATGCTGGGACTAACCCTTGAGGGGGGCGGTGCCAAGGGGGCCTATCAGATCGGTGCCTGGCGGGCCTTTCGAGAGCTTAATATAGAGTTTCAGGGCATTACGGGAACCTCTGTGGGGGCCTTGAACGGGGCCTTAATGATTCAGGATGACTTTGATTTGGCCTATGACCTCTGGTATGAAATGACCCCAAACCATGTTTTAGATATTGATGACAGAATCTATGAGATCATTGCAGATTACGAGCTTAATTCAAACAACCTCCAGCTTTTATTGGATGAGCTGAAAAGAGCTATAAAGGGCCATGGATTAGATACCAGACCCCTAAAGGAGCTGGTCTACAAGCACGTAAAGGAAGAAAGGCTGCGTCAGTCGAAGCTTGATTTTGGCTTTGTAACCGTTTGTTTAAGCGATAAAAAACCATTGGAAATTTTTAAAGAAGAGGTTCCCATGGGAAAAATGGGTGATTACCTTATTGCATCATCCTATCTTCCCATCTTTAAATCTAAAAAGCTTGACGGAAAGCTGTTCCTCGATGGGGGCTTTTATAATAATCTGCCCATTGATATGCTTTACCAGCGGGGCTATCGAAAGGTGGTTGCAGTTCGCCTTTTGGCCAGGGGCAGGGTGAAAAAAATAGACTTTCCCGATTTAGAGGTTATTTACATAACCCCCAGGGAACCCCTGGGAAGTATGATTGATTTCACCACCGAAAGGGCAAGACAAAACTTAAAGCTCGGATATTTAGATACCATGAAGGCAATGCGGAGCCTTCGAGGAAAAGAATATTACCTTGACGGCGTCATTGATGAGGAACAGGCCTTTCAGTATTTTTTAGGTCTGAAGGAAAACTGTATAATGGATCTGGCTACCCTGCTGGGGCTACCCCAGTGGATGCCCTTAAGTCGTTTAAAAATGGAAGAATTGATCCCCCGGCTGGCCCATTTAACAGATGCAGGAAAGGGGGCTACCTATGGCGAAATAATGGAAGGAATTTTAGAGGCTATGGCAAGCCAGCTTAAAGTTGATCCCTATACCATTTACACGCCAGAGGAATTAAACGAAAAGGTTACCAAGGCAAGCTTTCAAGAGGGCGTATCGTCGTCGGGGCCTAAAAATAACTTTATATTAAATGAAATTCTATTAAGATTAGATAAAGAAAAGCAGCTGAAGGAAGTTATCAAAATATTGTTAGGCCATGGGCAGTTTATCAATCTTTAAGATGAGTTCCAAGGGGAGGAAAACAAAGGATGACGCTGATCAATACTTTAACGGCCGTTATCGGCATAATGACAATTTTAATCAGTATAGTTATACTGTTGGAAAATAGAAGTCCATCCAGAACCGTGGCCTGGTTAATGGTACTGATTCTATTACCGGGGGTTGGAATCTTTATATATTTATATATAGGTCAGAATCATAAGAAAAAGAAGACCTTTATCAAAAAATCCAAGAAGGACTATAAAATTATGGATAACCTGCTAAAGGAGCAGGCATCCTTTACCGCCTATTCCAATCTATTTCATGAGGCCTTTGATGATATCAGAGGGAAGCTGATTCCCCTATTGATGAAAAATACCCATTCCCCCATTACTGTCAATAATAGTGCCACCATTTTACAAAATGGAGAAGAAACCTTTAGTACCATAATAGAGGCCATCTATGCCGCCAAGGAGTCAATTCATATTGAGTATTTTATTATTAAAGACAGTGTAATTGGTCGGCAAATTCAAGGGGCCTTGATTGAACAGGCCCGGGCTGGCCTGACGGTACGGTTAATTTACGATGCAGTGGGATGCTGGCGGTTAAGAGAAAGCTTCCTGGGCCCCTTAAGGGAGGCGGGCGTACAGCTTTATCCCTTTCTGCCCGTTTCGATTCCCTTATTTGGTCACCGTTTAAACTATCGAAACCACCGAAAAATTATCATTATCGATGGTAAGGTCGGCTTTTTAGGTGGCCTTAATATTGGCGATGAATATTTGGGAAAAAATCGAAGGCTGGGCTTTTGGCGAGATACCCATTTAAAAATACAGGGCGAGGCGGTCTATGTGCTACAAGCCATTTTTTTAATGGATTGGTACTTTGTTTCTGGGGAGGAGCTGGACGACCCCATCTATTTCCCCAAGCAGGGTCATTGCGGCGAGCAGCTGATTCAAATTGCTTCCAGTGGGCCCGATTCCCAATGGGAATCAATTCATCAGGCCTATTTTACAGCGATTAATTCCGCTACCAACAGGGTTTATATGATGACCCCCTATCTAATTCCCGATGAGGGCATTTTAATGGCCCTAAAAACAGCCGCCATCAGGGGGGTAGAGGTAAGGCTGCTGTTACCCAGTATTCCCGACCACAATACGGTATTTTGGGCCTCTAAATCGCACTTTACCGAGCTTTTAGAGGCAGGGGTCAAGATTCATCAATATCAGAAGGGCTTTGTGCATGGTAAGGTGATGGTGGCAGACGATTACTTTGCCAGTATTGGAACCGCCAACCTGGATATTAGAAGCTTTCATTTAAATTTCGAGGTCAACGCCTTTATCTATGATAAAGAAGTGAATCAAAGACTAGTAAAGGATTTTCAGCGTGATTTTAATGATAGCACCGAAGTAACCCTAGAGGCCTACAAAAAAAGGCCTACCCTGGATCGCTTTAAAGAATCCCTGGCAAGGCTGTTTTCACCAATTCTATAGCAAAGTTTCATCAATATAATCAAAAGCTCCCATCTATTATTTTATAAGATTGGGAGCTTTACCTTATTATTTTTCTTTGATTTGTTGTATGAACCCCTCTGTTTGGGCTGACATTTTCCTGAATAGTAAAATTGAAGTTAAAATATAATTAATATTGTTACATACGTGAAACGGTGAAGCCAACAGCTAAAAATATATTACCCTGACATTTCATATTAAGTTAATCAAAACTAGATATTTAAAGGTATTTACTCGTATCAAGGAATATCATACAGTCACAATATATATTGACAAATTGTATAAATATGGTTAAACTAGCCTTAGAAGTAATATTTTTACTTTTCTGATAATATCTAAGGGGGGAAGGGTAAACCAATGAATATAGTCAGCACGGGGGAAAAAATCAAAAAGCTACGAACCGACATCGGCTTAAAGCAAGATGATATTTCAAACGATGAAATCACCAGAAGCTTAATCAGCATGATTGAAAACAATAAGAGAAACCTGACCTATAGAACAGCTAAAATCATTGCCACAGAGTTAAACAAATATTACGTCAACCTGGGAGCGGAAATTACACCAGATTTATTGATGGAATCAGAGGTTCAACAGGCCCAGCGAATTATTCGAGAAAAACTGGATGAAATGCAGCAATTGCTGGAAAATCCTACACCGGGTACAGAGGGCCAGGTTTATCAAAGTTTCCAAAAACTAATAGATTTTGCGAAGGAATGGAAGCTGGAAGAAATGATAGCCGAGCTACATGAGGCAAGGGGAGGATTTTACTATAGGACTTATGAATATAATAAGGCATTAGCAGATTATTTTGATTCTGTTGGCTATCATTTACACAGAAGTAATTTCGACAAAATAACTTCAATTTATAACATGATTGGTAGTTGCCACTATCAGTTAAACTTACCAGAGCAAGCGTTAATATATTATGAGATAGTTGACAAAATCATTAAAGCACATAAAGTCAGTAATTTTAATAAAATTAATACATTTGTTCATGGAAATAAAATATTATGCTATCGAAAACTGAAAAGATATACTAAGGCTTTAAGAGTTATAACTGATTTCAAAGCATTTTATAAAAGTGAAGACCGGTACTTATATGAAGTTCTCTTAATGGAAGCTAATACATACCTAGATATTCAAAATTACGAGAAAGCCCAAAAACTTTACGACAAACTACTAAAAAAATCAGATAAACTGACACCTGCTTTATTATTTTTATTATATGAAAACTATGCAGACCTTGCTCAAAGATGTGGAAAGTATCAACAGAGTCTAGATTATATTAATTCTGCTTTTAATTACATTAACGAAGCTGACCCGAATGATGGAACGTATCTTTATGTAAAAAGGGCAAGAGCATACTGGAAACTAGGAAGAATGAAAGAAGCTAATGATTTAATTGATGAAGGACTAAAAATGGCAGTGAAAGTGTCTAAAATTGATGTAATAATAGATTTAACTGTATTACAGGTTCAAATGGAGATAAGTGCTAATAATTATGGTGCGGCAGAAAGGAAGCTGGGTTTATTAAAGGAATATATAGAGCAACATGGTATGAAAGAAAAGATGGACGAAATACATTTGTACTATATGAAAATTTATTGTAAAGAGCAGGATTATGAAAAGTGTTTAGGATATATAGATAGCTCACTACAGCAAAAAAGTAAATATATTTTATAAGGGGGAAGGTTAAGTGAAAATAGGAAAGAAACTTATTACGTTTATAATATTTACATTGTTTTTAAGTCAATTGATGTTAGTAGAAAGTAGAATTTCGCCTAGTAATAGCACTACCTTTGAGTCGCCATTATTTGCTATATCTAATCCTGTAACCACTTATTCTGATCCAAATCCAATGATTGATTAAATATAATTCATTAGGATTTTAATACGAAACCTATATATTTACCTTTTAATATATTCTATAGATGAATTGTACTAGAGTTAGGGAACCTCTAACAATAGGTAGATAAATAAAATTAAAAACGATAGAAAAGGGGAAATTATTTTGATAAAAAAACTTACGGTATTAATCTGCTGTTTAGTTATTTGTGGACAGTTGGCAATTACTCAAGCCTTTGTGTCAGGCGAATATACGATGGGTTTTACGGGGAGTAGTAATAATCCCATAACTACACTTTCTGACCCTAACCCTACAACTGAATAACTCGGCAGATATAAAACTTAGGAGTAGGAAGTCAATGTTTTTATTTATATTTTAGGAATCATCGAATTGGGCAGTAATGATATAATTAATTTTTAAAAGGAAACATCTGTGTACTTAAAACACAGGTGTTTCCTTTTTTTATAAAATGCAGGTAACATAGCACTGTATCAGCTTATAAACTGTTCCAAAATTCCTTTTCAGTAATTTTTAATTGATTTTTTAATATAAAACGCCATACATTAATTGGTATTTCCTTATGGGTGGCATGGCTGATCTTTGTTTGAAGAACGGTGCCATCCATTAACACTTTTTCATAATACCAATGGTCTGAATTACGAATCATTACCCAACCGTTTTTATCACAGTACTTTTTTAGGTCTTTGAATTTAGGCGGCAAAGCTATAGCTCCAGTAATTCCCTGATCTCATCATCATTATCGCATAGCATGACTCTCAAAACAAAAGGAAAATGATCACGGCGGTTAGGCGAATGAAAAAATAGCTGAGATCGCTGAAAGTAATCCTCTGCATACTGCTTTAAATCAATAATTAGCTCATTAATAGCTTCTTCCTGGGTATTGGCATTTGCATAGATTTCTAGTTTATCAATAATTAAGGTAGTGGAACCATCGTCCTCAACAATAATCTCGGGTTTTAATGAAAAATGAGAGAGTATTATTTTTTGCATATCTAGTCGTAGTAAAAGAACTTCCTCGGTTTTCTTACGATTAATAATAGTAGGCTTAAAAGCATTAAAAACTTCATCATACAAAGATGAAAAAGTTTTTCTTGCATCTGATAAATTTCGTTCAATTAACATAGACATTCTCCTTTCACCTCCATATTAACATAATATGTACAAATTGTACAGATAGTACATTTATTATTAACAACGATAGGGGTATTTATTATCAGATTAAAAATAATTACTTTAAAATTATATGAAAAAAGCCTGATTCTCAGCAACGGGCTTCTTAACAGATAGCCATTGATTGACAATAATGTATATTAGCTATACAATATCCTTATGGAAAAGAATATGATAAAAATCTGTGAACTTTTGATCAATGTAATTAGCGAATTTTATGAAAAAGACAGCCAGGCACGGAACTTTGGCACCGACGTTGAACTTTATCATTCAGAAATCCATATGCTACAATGTATCGAAGAAAATCCTGGTATGCATATTTCTGGAATTGCCCGAATGATGGGTGTCACCCGAGGGGCCGCCTCTCAAACGGCAAAGCGGCTGGAACGAAAGGAAATGATTGTCAAGGAAGCCTGTCTTGGTAATGATCGAAAGGTTGTCTTGCGGTTAACCGAAAAGGGAAAGGTTGCTTCATACAACCATAAAAATGCCCATGAAGAGTTTACTGCCTTAATCTCTAAGATTCTGACTGAGGCGAGGGAAGAACAACTAGAGTTTTTACACCATTTTCTTCTTCGCTTTCAAGCATCCTTGAAGGGAGGATAATTTTTTATCCATAATGTATAGCATATATACATTTTTATTATTACTAAACTACTACTACCTTATCGCAGTGATGCGTTGAGTTATTTCCTGTGGAAATCTAACTGGGGATAACTGGAATTTTGCGATGGGGACTAGCATCGAAAAGAGGATTATCATGAACAAAGAATACTTAATAAATGAAAAACCACTGAAGGCTTTATTAGTTTTTGCAATTCCAATGATTATTGGTAATCTATTTCAACAATTCTATACGATGGCTGACTCTGTATTAGTAGGCCGTTTTGTCAGCGAAGATGCCCTGGCCGCCGTAGGGGCTTCTTACTCTTTAACAAACGTGTTTATATGTATTGCCATCGGAGGCGGTGTAGGGGCTTCGGTAATAGTCAGCCGTTATTTCGGAGCAAGGGAATACAAGCGAATGAAGGAATCGGTCTACACCGCCCTACTTTCCTTCCTCGTCATGAGTATTATTTTGGGTATTATTGGATTTTTTGCCGGAGAACAGATTATGCGGCTTCTAAATACGCCGGAAAGCATTTTAGATATGGCAACGGAATATCTGGCCATCTATTTCCTGGGGCTTCCCTTCCTGTTTATGTATAATGTACTTTCCGCCATGTTCAATGCCATTGGCCGCTCCCGTATTCCTCTATACCTGCTGATTTTTTCATCTGTATTGAACGTTGTTCTGGACGTTTACATGGTACGTTCTATGCATATGGGGGTAGCGGGTGTGGCCTGGGCAACCTTAATAGCCCAAGGCATATCTGCAATCATCTCCTTTGTATTATTCAGTAGGGAAATGAAGGCGTATCCCATCAAAAAATTGCAGCTTTTAAACTGGAAAGAATTAAAAAACATGACGAATATCGCATTTCCTTCAATTTTGCAGCAGTCAACGGTTTCCATTGGTATGATGCTTGTTCAGTCTGTTGTCAATAGCTTTGGTAAGGAAATGCTGGCAGGCTTTTCAGCTGCCATGCGTGTAGAAAGCATCTGTATTGTACCAATGGCGGCAATGGGAAATGCTATTTCAGCCTATACAGCGCAAAACATGGGGGCAGGAAACGATAAACGGGTGCATCAAGGCCTTCAAATGGGGAGCTGCATCGTTGCGTTTTTTGCAGTTTTAATTTGCATTATCCTAGAAAGCTTTTATCGTCCCATTATCTCTCTGTTTTTAGGAAGTGACGGTACTCAGCTTGCCCTTCAGACAGGAACAAATTTTCTAAAATTTATGGGTTGGTTTTTTATTTTAATTGGGCTAAAGATGGTTACCGATGGCATATTGCGAGGTGCCGGCGACATGAAAATGTTCACTATTGCCAACTTGGCGAACCTGACTGTTCGTGTTAGCGTTGCAGTGATCATGGCACCCCGTTTTGGTATCGCCATGGTGTGGTATGCAGTTCCTGTTGGTTGGCTCGTAAACTTGATTATTTCCTATGCAGAATACCGAACCAAAAAGTGGCAGCGTATTTCTGTTAGCGAAAAGTATTCTTATTAACAGAGCTTCTCGCACCTTGAAACATACCCTTTCTAACCCTAAAACTTAATAATCACCTTCTGTATTTTTAGCGGACAAAGGCTTCACCAGGGGGCACTTAATCCATTCCTCGATGGTTGTCAAGGATTATTTTGTCGAAACTAAACGAAATGGTTTCATGCGCCTATTGTAGCCTTTCATCTAAAAGGATATAGTAGAATCAATAAGAAAATTTCGTAAGCTAGATGAATGTTTGCTAGAAATGGCAGTAAGGTGGTGAAAATTAATGTCGTTAACCATGGGAGAGAAATTGCGTATACTAATTAAAAGAGAAAAAATAACCATAACCGAGCTGGCAAACTTACTGAATACCTCCAGTCAAAATCTTTCAAACAAATTATCTCGTGATAACTTTTCAGAAAAGGAGCTTCAGCGAATTGCCCAGCTGTTGGGATGTCGGTTTGAGGGGTTTTTTATCTATGACAACGGAGAACGAATTTAATGCTAAGGGAGGTTGTTAAAAGAAAAATAACATAAAAATGTTATTGACTAAGTATATTAAATATAATACAATACGTATATGTTTTAAGTATACAATTATCATAATCGAATAATAACAACTCTTATCCAGAGAGGTGGAGGGACTGGCCCGATGAAACCCGGCAACCGTACTTAAGTAATTAAGTAAAGGTGCTAATTCCTGCGAAACAAATGTTTCGAAAGATAAGAGAGCCAATATTTTAATTTTGTCTCTCTGTCTTTTCAGAGAGTTTTTTTATTGTTCAAAAAAGGGGGGACAGGACAATCGTATATTAGTTCAATTAAAATGCTTTAGAACAATAATCAATTAGCTAATTAAAGTAAAGGAGAGATTGAAATGAAAAAAATGGTAATCTTAGGTTTAACGGTCTTTTTATTAGTTTCCCTGGTGGGCTGCGGTAGCAAAACAGCAGATAGTAAGCCCCTTAGTACAGAAAAGCTGGTTATTGGTGTAAGCGCTGGCCCCCACGAGCAGATTATGGAAAAGGTTAAGGAGCTGGCCGCCGCAGATGGCCTTAAAATAGAGCTTAAGGTATTTACGGAGTATGTTATGCCCAATATCGCCCTGTCAGAGGGAGAACTGGATGTTAACATTTTTCAGCATAAGCCCTATTTAGATAAATTTAAGGAAGATCGTGGCCTAGACCTGATTGAGGTTGGGTATACCGTTAATTTCCCCATGGGAATCTACTCAGATAAAATAAAGGATGTTTCTGAATTAAAGGAAGGCGACAAGGTGGGGCTGCCCAATGACCCAACCAATGGTGCCAGGGCTTTAATATTATTTGAAAGCGCAGGCCTGATTAAACTGAAGGAAGGTGTTGGGGTTGCCGCAACGGTCAATGATATTACAGAAAACCCCCGTGGTTTAGATTTTATAGAGCTGGAGGCCTCGCAAATTCCAAGACAATTAAATGAACTGGCGGCGGCGGCCATAAATAGTAATTTTGCCATTGAACATGGCTTTGTACCAACAACAGATTCGATTTATATTGAGCCAAATGATTCCCCCTGGGTGAATATTGTTGCTGTAAGAACAGAGAACAAGGACGATGAAGTGATTAAAACCCTGCTTCAATATTATCAATCTGACGAAGTAAAGGAATTTATTGAGGTTCAGTTTGAGGGCTCTGTTGTACCTGCCTGGTAAATGGCCTAAAGGAAAGGATTGATACACCTTGATCAAATTAGAGAATATCGTAAAGGCTTTTCCTACCCCAGGGGGGGAGCTGAAGGCAGTGGATCATGTGTCATTGGAGGTTCAAAAAGGGGAAATTTATGGAATTATCGGCCATAGTGGTGCAGGGAAAAGTACCTTGATTCGATGCGTTAACCTGCTGGAAAAGCCCACCGCCGGTGAGGTCTATATAGAGGGTGTACCCATTACCAACCTGGCTCCGGCGAAGCTCCGGGAGGTACGTCGGAAGATAGGAATGATATTTCAGCACTTTAACCTGCTAAAGACCGCCAGTGTCTACGATAACATTGCCATTCCCCTTAGATTGACCGATGTACCAAGGGAAGAAATCGATAAACGGGTAATGAAGTATTTATCAGTAGTGGGCCTTGAAGGGAAAAAAGATGCTTACCCGTCGCAGCTTTCTGGGGGTCAAAAACAACGGGTAGCCATTGCCCGGGCCCTTTCCCATGAGCCCGAAATATTATTGAGTGATGAAGCCACCAGTGCCCTTGATCCCGAAACCACAGAATCCATCCTGGAGCTGCTGTTAAAAATCAACCGCCAGTTTGGTATCACCATCCTATTGATTACCCATGAAATGAATGTGATACAGAAGGTTTGTGACCGGTTGGCGGTGATGGAAAAAGGTGTCGTGGTGGAGGAAGGAAAGGTGTTAGATATCTACGGAGACCCCAGGCACCCAACCACTAAAAAGTTCATCAATAGCCTGTTCCCGGAATTTTTGTCTAAGGAAGCCCTGGCCCAAGAGCAAGCCGACGGGTTAACTGTATTATTGTCCTTTGTGGGAAATGCCGCCGAGCAGCCTGTTCTGGCCCAGGTTGCCAAACAATACGAAGTCTTTCCCAATATATTGTCGGGTAACATTCTTCAATTGAAGGATTCCCAATATGGAAGGCTTATTGTCAAGCTAGAGGGAAATGAAGGGGAAGTTAGAAAAGCAGTCGACCATCTTAAAAGGGGCGGCATTAAAGTAGAGGAGGTGCGCTGACATGGATAAAATTACACTGTTTTATGATCGATGGGGTGCGGTGATCGGGAAGGCCACCGTAGAAACCTTTCAAATGGTTCTCATTGCCATGTTGTTTTCAGTGCTGATCGGCCTGCCCCTTGGGGTGCTGCTGGTGCTTACCAGAAAGGGGAAACGGCTGGAAAACAAGACTATTGCCCTGACTTTAAACACAGTTATTAATGTAATACGTTCACTGCCCTTTATTATATTACTGTTCTTTATTATACCCTTTACAAAGCTATTGGTAGGTACCTCCATTGGGGTAAAGGGGGTAATTGTGCCCCTGGTGGTCTATACGGCTCCCTATATTGCCCGATTGATGGAATCGGCCCTGTTAGAGGTAGATAAGGGAGTTTTAGAGGCCTATGAGGCCATGGGGATCAAGACCAAGGATATCATCTGGCATGTGATGATAAGGGAGGCAAGGCCCTCTATTGTTCTAGGCCTAACCATTGCCGTCATTGGTTTAATTGGTGCCACCGCCATGGCAGGGCTGGTGGGGGCCGGAGGACTGGGGGATCTGGCCTACCGCTTTGGGCACCTTCGTTATGAGGTTGACGTCATGTATACCACTGTAATCATTTTAATTATATTGATTCAGGGAATACAATCCTTTGGTAACCGACTGGCTGCAAAGCTGAAAAGGGATTAATACTTTAATACTCATGAAAAAGCCAGTCACCTACAGTATAAAGCTGGGGTGGCTGGCTTTTGCTATTTAGTAATTATTCTACAATGATTTCCTTGGTATTTTCCCACAGGCCGTGGATATTACAGTAGCTGACGGCATGGAAGGTACCAGATTTTTTTAATTTCACAGTCGTTAAACCAACGGGCTCGGTAAAGCTGTCACCCTCTCCGTGGGCAGAAAATTGGAAGCTGGCAATTTCAACAGGAAATTTGGCACCTTCTGGGTGGAAAAATACCTTGAACCAGGCAATGTAATGCTCAAGGGTGTTGGGGTGTCCAATGGCATCACCAATTGACACCTTTAATTCAAATTTTTCGTCCGCCTGAACCCTTTCAGGGGCGTGAATAACTGGAACGTGCTTTTCCCCTTTCCAATCACCAGTTTGTAAAAATTCGCCTAAGCTTTTCATGACAAGACCTCCTTTTATAATATAACAAAATGGCTTACAAGTCTATTTATAACCAAAAAACAAAAAATATAACAACTTTTTTCCTGACTTAAATATTTGCGGCTACAGTAGGATTTTGTGCTTATTTAAGGCAGGGTTATTAGTGGTGAACTTAATATAAAAAAGGAAAGATTAGGTACATAATAGGATTGCATCATACCAGGGTTTATATTATAATATTGGGGAAAATAACAGTGAAGAGGAGTCGTTAAGATGAGTATACATGAAGAGTGGAAAGAATTAGCCTTTACAGAGAAGGATGAGGCTTCTACCCAGGCTTTTTGGAAGGAATATTGTGATATTGAAAAGGGTATTTACGAGGCCCTTTTAACCTATCGGGATATTAAAACCGAAGGAACCCTAAAGGAACTGGCGGAGCGATTTGAGGTAACGATAGTTTATTTTATGGGCTTCCTTGACGGAATTAATGACAGCCTGGTAAGTCCCCTGGATTTAGAGGCCCTTACCGAAGATACAGCCATTGAACTCAACATAGATTATGAAAAGCTATATTACAATATGCTGGCGGCCCAGGCAGAATGGCTATATACCTTGCCACAGTGGAATGAAATCTTAACCGAAGAAAGAAGAAGGGAAATTAAAAAGGAATATAGCAGCTCAAAAACGGTGGTAAAGGGTGAAAAGATAGGAAGAAATGACCCCTGTACCTGTGGAAGCGGTAAAAAATATAAAAAATGCTGCGGTCGATAAAATGAAAGCTGTTGGGGGAGCCTCAACAGTTTTATTTTATCTTGATTAAGTGTAAAATATTGTTAGTCAGAGTAAAATTAATTATGGTGGGTTTAATTAAGAAGGCGGGGGTGACGGCAGTGAAGCAATATGTATTGAAGGAAGAAGAAATGAAGCAGCTGGACAGACTTGCCATGGAGGTTTATCAAATGCCCGGTATACTATTGATGGAGCGGGCGGGACTAGTAGTAGTAGAGGAAATAGTAAAAACCCATAAAGAAAAGGGGCCCGTTATTATTTTATGTGGTGGTGGCAACAACGGTGGTGACGGCTTTGTCATCGGCAGGGAGCTGTATAATCGGGGCTACAAGGTAGAGGTGATTTGCAGTGTTCCACTGGATACCATTAAGGGAGATGCCAAGGTCCATTTAGAGATAATAAAACAGCTTCCCATCGCTATTACCGTTATAAGCCAGGACACTCAATGGCCTGAAATGATTAATAAACTGAAACAGAGCAGTCTGCTGGTGGATGCCCTCCTGGGGACAGGCTTAAAGGGGGGCCTTAAGCCAGTACTGAAACAATTGATTGAGATAATGAATGCTTCGGGAAAGCCTGTAGTTTCTGTAGACATTCCTTCGGGAGTCAGGGCAGCGGATGGACAAATACAAGAGGTGGCCGTCAGAGCAGAAAAAACCGTTACCTTTCAGCTTCCAAAGCTGGGAAACATCATGTATCCTGGGGCCGCCTTCGGGGGCAGGCTGGTGGTAAAGGATATAGGCATACCCAGAGAAGCCATTGACCAGTTTACCTATCAGCATGAGTTAATTGACATGGGTAATCTGAGCATCTTTTCGAGGCCCCGGGAGGCAGATACCCATAAGGGAACCTATGGCAGCGGCTTGATTATTGCCGGCTCCCTGGGCATGACGGGAGCGGCAGCCCTGTCAGCCAGATCGGCCCTGCGAACGGGTGCAGGTCTGATTCGCCTGGGGGTTCCTGAAAGCCTCTGTGGTATTGTAGCCACTATGGTGGCAGAGGCCATTACGGTACCTCTTAGGGAATCAAAAAAAGGTTTTTTGGGAATCGCAGACATTGATAAAATTCTGGAGCTGATGCAAAAAAGTAAAGTCGTTGCCCTGGGGCCGGGATGTGGCCAAAGGGAGGAGCTACAGGATCTATTGAGAAATGTACTGGAAAAAAGTCAGATGCCGGTTGTGATTGATGCCGATGGCCTTAATGCCCTGGCAAAAAAGGTCTCAATGCTGAAGACAGCCAATTGTCCTGTTGTTTTAACTCCCCATCCTATGGAATTCAGCCGCCTTAGCCAGTTACCAATGGAGGTGATCAAGGGGCAGCCTATTGACGTGGCCAGGGACTTTGTCCAAAAATGGCAGGTAATATTGGTATTGAAGGGAGCCAGAACGATAGTGGCCGCCCCCGATGGCAAGATTTACATTAATACTACGGGGAACCCGGGCATGGCCACTGCCGGCAGCGGCGACGTATTAACGGGGATGATTGTCGGCTTGATTGCCCAGGGGGTTACTGCCCTTGAGGCAGCCCAGGGGGCCGTATGGCTCCATGGAAGGGCGGGGGATTTGGCAGCTGACAGGCTAGGTGAGGCTGGAATGATTGCCGGCGACCTAATTGATCAGCTTCCTCTAGCTATCAAAGCATTAAACGGTAGTATTTAGTGCATACAAAAACCAGTACCTTTAAGCTATAGGGTACTGGTTTTTTAAAGATTTTTTAAGAAAGAAATGGCTCCAGAGCTATTTTTGATAGCCTGCCACCAGCATTTTTCCTGCTTCAATTTGCCTGGTAACCTCACTGCGGGCGGTACCGCCAAAGGTGGCTCGCCGATCGACGGCGGCCCTGGGGGTCAGAATCTCAAGTATATCTGCCTCAAAAACAGGCTGAAATTGTCGCCACTCCTCCAGGGTCAAGTGTTCCAGGGTTTTTCCTTCCCTTATACAATGCTGAACAATATTCCCTACAATTTCATGGGTTTCCCGGAAGGGAACCCCCTTACTGACCAAATATTCTGCCACATCGGTAGCCAGTAGAAAGCCCTTTTCCAGATGGGGGGCGATTTTATCCTCCTTGGGTCGAATTCCCTTAATAAGGGGGGTTAAAACCTCAAGAACCATGCTGACGCTTTCAATAGCTTGGAATACCGGCCGTTTATCCTCCTGTAAATCACGGTTGTAGGTAAGGGGAAGGCCTTTGATATTGGCCATCAAATCAAAAAGGCCGCTGATTACCCCACTGGTTTTCCCCCGGGTCAGCTCCAGGGCGTCAGGGTTTTTCTTATTGGGCATCATGCTAGAGCCGGTACAAAAAGCGTCAGGAGGCTCAATAAAATCAAATTCAGAGGTACACCAGATAATTAAATCCTCGCTAAGGCGGCTGGTATTTAATAATAGGGTAGAGGCAGCAAACAGAAATTCCATCAAATAGTCCCGGTCAGAAACCGTATCAAGGCTATTTTCAGTGTTGGCCTCAAAGCCCAGCAGGTTTTTTGTGTAGTCACGATCTAAAGGAAGGGTTGACCCTGCCAGGGCGCCGGCTCCCAAGGGATTTACGTTGGTAGTTTGAAAGGACGCCTCAAAACGCTTGTAATCACGAGAAAATTTCCAGAAATAAGCCATCCAATAATGGCCCAATGAAATGGGCTGGGCATGCTGTAGATGGGTAAAGCCTGGTATAATTACATCCAAATCCGCCTGGGCCCTTTCAATCAGCACCTCCATGAATTTCAACAGCTTACCCTGTACCTCCCTAATAACCTCCTTCATATAAAGCCGATAATCCACAGCCACCTGATCATTTCTGGAACGGCCCGTATGAATTTTGGCCCCAAGGGGACCCAGCTTTTCGATTAATCTCGATTCAATGTTCATATGAACATCCTCAAGGGAGATTTTAGGGACAAAGGCGCCCGATACAATTTCCTGCTCAACTTCAGACAGGCCGGACAACAGGGCTTCCAGCTCAGATTCAGACAAAATCCCTATCTTATGGAGCATTTTGGCATGGGCTCTGCTGCCCTTAATATCGTGGTGGTAAAAGCGCCAATCCATGTCTAGTGATTGGCTGAATTGAAGCATAATTTCAGCAGGAGAGTCAGAAAAGCGGCCGCTCCATAGGGCCTTTTCACTAAATTGTTTCATGTTGAAGCCTCCTTGTGTTGTATAAATATACATTAAATTCATATCGATAGTATCTACAGTAATTGAATAAACACATATATAATAAGAATAGATGAAAAACATCAGCAAGTCAATACATAAATATGCATGTTTGATTAATAGCCAGATCGTAGCATTGGGATGGCAGGTATGATAAAATAAATAATTATGAGAATTATTAAAGGAGGTACATATGAAACTGACAGAACTATTTGCAATACAGCGGGAACTAGATGATAAAATACTAAGGGAACACCAGCTTAAGGGCCAGGATTTAATTCCCCCTAAGCTGTTGGCCCTACAGGTGGAGCTTGGGGAGCTGGCCAATGAGACAAGGTGCTTTAAGTATTGGAGCAAAAAAAAGCCCTCTGAAAAAGAGGTAATTTTAGAGGAATATGTTGATTGCCTGCATTTTATCCTAAGTATTGGGCTGGATGGGGGCTTTACCGATCTTTCCATGACCAGTGAAGAACCAAAGGTACCATTGGTTCAGGGATTTCAGCAGGTATTTACCGAAATTATCCATTTTAAGAACCATATGAATGAAAAGAACTATAAAACCCTCTGGAATTACTTCATGGCCCTGGGCCAGGCCTTAGGCTTTACCCTTGAAGAAATTGAAGCCGCCTATCTTTTGAAAAACCAAATTAATCATCAAAGGCAGGCCGAGGGATATTAGACCATGGCCTTCTGATGAATGACCCTTTCCTGCCAGTTGCCCTTCCAGTAGATTAACATTCCCACCATACTGATAAAAAGGTTGCTTAGCAGCATGGCGTACCAAACTGCGTTGGAGCCCCAATTGGTATAATAGCGGAATAAAACGATCATGGGAATTCTTAAGAACCAAAGGCGGCCCATTTCCATAGTCATACCGTAACCCGTATGGCCTGAGCCCTGGAAGGTACCAATTAGTATTTGAAAAATTCCCATGAGGGGCAGGCTAAGGCAAATTAGCTTTAAATACTCAATTCCCTGGGTTAGTACCTCGGGGTCGTCATTAACAAACAGTGCCACTACCCGGGTAGAGCTTAAAAACAGTACGATTCCCCCAATCACCATGAATATGGTAGAAAGGCAGACACTGGTTCTAAAGGCTAGCTTGGCCCGTTCCTGTTGATCAGCCCCTAAATTCTGACCCACAATCGTGGCCATGGCATTGCCTATGCCCATGGCGGGCATCAGCACCAGTGAATTGATTCGATTTCCCACGGTAAAGGCGGCCAGGGTGGCACTGCCATAGGAAATAACAAAGGCGTTTAAGACAATAAAGCCCATGGCTGAACCCGATTGACCAATGGTGGCGGGCAGACCAATTTTGATAATTCTTAGGAGTAGGTCTTTTTTTAGCTTTAGGTTTTTCTTCGTTAAGTAAACGCCCCGTCGATGGGCAAAAAGGGTATAGATGGCATAGAAGGCGAAAATAGCCCTTGAAATGATGGTGGCGATGGCAGCCCCCCTGATTCCCAGGCCAAAATTAAAAATAAAGATTGGGTCTAGGATGATGTTCAGCACCACACCACAAACATTTAGTACCATGGGTGTAAAGGTGTCTCCCTGCCCCTGTTTAATGGCGTTGTAGACGAAAAATAGGAAAACCACCGGCATATCTAAAAACATAATACTCAAATATTGGGCGCTTAGCTCAAGTACCACAGCATCGGCCTTAATAAAGCCCACCATTAGGGGGGCCGCAAAAAAGCCCAGAATTCCCAAAACTACAGAAATAATGAGGGCAAAGGTGAAGATTTGGCCTGCCACTAGCCGGGCGCTTTCTGCATCATCATTTCCTGTGTATTGAGAAATCATGGCAGTGCCGGCGACGTTCATACCCATTCCCAAGGAGATTATTAAAAAAATAAAGGGGAATACCAGACCCATGGCTGCCAGCTCATTGGTTCCCAGTCGGCCTACCCAAAAGGTGTCAGCCAAATTATAAAGGGTTTGAATTAAATTGTTCAGCATAATGGGGCCTGCCAAAAGCATGATCACCCTGGGCATAGAGCCGTTTAAAATCAATTGTCTTTTATCGGCGTAATTCATAGGACCTCCTTAAATGTTTAGTATGTCTAAATATATTATAGCATTTTAAGTCATATAATCAATTCAGAAAAATAAGAAAATATAAAAGCAAAATAAAGGCCAGCAGTAAAGGAAAATCCTTGTCTGCTGGCTTTGCAAAATCCACCTTATATTATTCTTCTATTTGAGGAAAGGAAACAGGCTCATCAATACCAAAAATCTCAAACCAACCATTCATATAGGAGTTCATCTTCACTCCCATCATGTCCATATCCATCAATTGACTCATTTCAAAATATTCGTAGACCTTGGTATCTTGATTGATGTAATAGGTAATGTTCATATGGATATTGGTATTTTCTACGGTTTGGGCAATCATTTCCTTAACCATGGCCTTAAATTCTTCCTGATTAAGCTCGGCAGGCAGAGCCTCGCCGGTCATTTGCTCCAATAGCTCGCCTTCAAAGAGTAGATCCATTGATTGATTTAATATTTGGGTAAATAGTTCTTTATAAGAGGCTGGGTCTATATTAATTTCAATTACATAATATTTTTGACCATTTATTTCGGCATCCCTTGAATAATGGGCATATTGGCCGTAGGCCTCCAATTGATCCGATGGGATGGAAGGTATTCCTTGCTGTACGCCTCCTTGTAAACCTTCGATCATGTCCATAAGGGGATTCATGTCCATTTTAATCCATTCCTGACCCTCCCCTTGACGTATGTAGGCGATACGATCCTTTATGAAGGTTTCACTTTCTTCGGTATGCTTTAAATCCCCCTCTTGAGTAGTGGCCGTTACCATGGTGTAAACAGTTTCTGGTGTCTCTACATGGGCCTTCATCAGCATATCAATGGTTAACTGCTGGGATTGGCCTGAAGGCTCTGTCAATTCCATGTCCATGATCATATAGCCTTTTTGCTGATAGGTTAGCTTTTCCTGTAATTTCTTTTCTGTCAATACAAGCATTTCTGTGGCTGAAAGGCCTTCACGGATTTGACTTGATTGAAATTGATTTAATAACTTTTCAAGCTCAGGAGCCGTAAGCTTTGCCTTGGGATTTAGGGCTTCTGGCCCATTTTCTAAAATACCCAGCTCAACAGCATGAAGTACGTAGGGCTTGGCCCAGGAACCAATTTCATTACTGTCAGTAAAATTCAGCTCCTCGTCAGAAGCCACAAGGTTGACCTCACCTAAAAGTCTGGTCAATATAATGATGGCTTCTTCCTTTGTAATTGAGGCATCGGGACGGAAAAGACCGCCATTACCTGAAATAAGGTTTAATTCATGGGCAACTGCCACATAGGGGATATCTGCTTCCTCGGTAATATCGTTAAAGGGTGAAGTCCCGTTGGCAGGGATGTTTAGCTCTAATGTATTTAGCACTTCCTTGATAAATTCCAGCCGGCTGACGGTCTCTACCGGCTCTCCATAGGCCATAGCTGGCAGCATTAATAATAGAGCCATTAATAAAGCAGTGAACATTTTAACTCTTTTCAATTGATTCAACCTCCTTAGGTTTTGTTATTTTAATATGTACCCACTTTAAATCATATTAATAATTTTATCAGAAATGACAACAGTAGACAAATGAATATACACGTCCTTATTTTAGCAGAAAAGAATATTTTAAATATTTTGACTTGAGCTGCAATTAATTATAAAATATATATATAAAATTTGTTTTACATATCAATTACAGAAAGCTATAAAAGGGGGAAATGTATTGAATAATAATCAATTAAAAGCCTTGGTTGAGCAGTATAATGGACTAGTAAAAAGAAGAAAGCAATTTATTGAGGTTTTAAGCCTGCTGCAATGGGATCTTCTGACAAAGGCGCCTAAGAAAACGATGGATGAACGTTCAGAAACCATTGGAACAATTTATACAGAGGTATTTAAGCTGACGGTTTCTGATGAGCTGGAGGCTTTGTTGGGACGGCTTATGGAGAAGGAGAATTTTGAAGGGCTGTCTGAAACCTTACAAAAAGCCATTATTTATGATAAAAAGCAAATGGACCGCTATAAAAAAATTCCCCCAGAGCGCTATGGGGCCTACAAGACCCTTACGACAAAGGCCCAGGGCGTATGGGAGGAGGCAAGGGAGAAAAACGATTTTAAAATGTTTCAGCCCTACCTGGAGGGAATTGTGGCATTTCAGCGGGAATTCATTGAATTAAGAGGTTATCAGGGGGATCGGTATAATGACCTGCTGGAGGATTATGAGCCGGGTATGACTACAGAAGTTTTAGATCAGATTTTTGCCTACATAAAGGAAAAAACTATCCCTCTTTTAAGGCAGATTATGGCAGCTAAGTCTGGGCCTCATGCAGAAGTTGTAAAGAGAAACTATCCTATTCAGGGGCAAAGGGAGCTGTGCTTAAAGGTTCTGGAGGCCATGGGGTATGATTTTAACAAGGGAAGACTGGATGTCAGTACGCATCCCTTCACCATTAAAATTAACTCCGGTGATATACGTATTACCACCCGTTATGAGGAAAATTTCTTAAACAGTGGACTGTTTTCTACAATTCATGAAGGCGGCCATGGGCTATACGAGCAAAATATTGATGAGGCCCTTCTTGATACCTCCCTGTCGGAGGCGGCATCAACTGGCATTCATGAATCCCAATCAAGATTTTGGGAAAACATTTTAGGAAGAAGCAAAGGTTTTTGGAACTACTTTGGCCCCATTGTTCAAAATACCTTCCCTCAAAGTCTGAAAAATACTACCGTTGAGGAGCTGTATCGGGCGGTTAACAAGATTGAACCTTCATTCATTCGGGTAGAGGCCGATGAGGTTACCTACAACCTGCACATTATTCTACGGTATGAGCTTGAAAGGGATTTAATCGATGGCGTAATTACCGTAGCAGATTTACCAAGGCTATGGAAAGAAAAAATGGAGGCCTATTTGGGAATTACACCCCCCAATGACAGGGAAGGGGTGTTGCAGGATATCCATTGGGCCGACGGTATGTTTGGCTATTTTCCCACCTATTCCCTGGGTAATGTTTATGCAGCCCAATTTACCAAAAAACTGAAGGCCGATCTTCCCAATTATGATGAGCTGGTGGAGTCTGGCAACTTTAAGCCAATTTTAGCCTGGCTCAAGGAAAACATCCATCGACATGGGGCCCTGTTGGAGCCTTCAGAGCTGGTTAAGAAGGTGACAGGCGAAGAAATTAATCCCCAGTATTTTGTTGAATATATTGAAGCAAAATATAAGGGAATTTATGAAATATAAGGTTCGTTGAACGATTAAAAAACCCCCTGACGTCAAAATAATGAGCCAGGGGGTTTAATAAGTACTATTGGATAGCTGCGTTAGCTAAGGCGTTTTCTACGGCTTCCTTCCATTGACTGGATGAACCGGTTGCACCTGTAAAGGAGTCAACATCAGTACCATTGGCTTCCACAAATGCTTCTGCCATAGCAGTTTGAGCTTCGTGGAAAGCTTCATAGGCATAGTCTTCATCTTTAAATGCTTCTTTTTCATCTGCAAAGGTTGTTTGCTTTAAAACTACCTCTGTAATTACATCATCTTTAATTGTAACTAATGCCACACCACGGCCCTTATCGTCAGCCTCTGAAGCTGCCATAAAGGTTCCGTCAAAGTATTTACCTTCCATACCTTCAGTAGAAGCTAAGGCCAAGGCTCTTTCAACTGCTTGCTTCCATTGGGTACTTGAACCAGTTGCTCCGGTGAAGGAATCTACTTCAACACCATTGGCTTCAACAAATTTTTCTGCCATGGCTACCTTCGCCTCATGGTATGCCTCGTAGGCATAATCTTCACCCTTTTCGTCACCAAAACTGTTAGTTTGAGTCAGTTCTACATTAACAATTTTATCATCTTCAATGGTGATGGTTGCCTTTGCATAACCCTTTTCATCACCATCAGAAACCCCTGTATAGGTGCCATTTGAATATTTTCCTAGGGTTTCTTCTACCTGTTCGTTGTCAGTATCGTTTCCAACAGGTTCATTGTCTGATGGAGTAGAACAGGCTGCTAGGTTAAGTGCCAGCACCGCAGCAAGTGCTGTAAGAAGAAGTTTTTTCATGTGCATTGCATAAATCCTCCCAAATAATTTTATTCAACCAAGAACCATTATACATTAACAATAACTATAAATAAATAAATAACGAACAATATTTTTTTAAATTTTACGTAACAATTAGCCTGAAAGCTCCTTTTACCTGATTCTGCCGGGTTATTTAAAAGATACGAAGGATAAAGAAATTTTAGGGGCAATAAAAAATAAAAGGATGTATCCTCGACACATCCTTTTATTAAATAATATATGATTGATTTAATTAACCCATCATGGCAGCAAGATCATCATTAACGTTGCTGATTAGCTTTAGGTTAAAGGTATCCTGTAGTACGCTGAGTACACCGGGAGTTATGAATTCCGGAGGCTTAGGTCCGATATAGATATTTTGAATGCCTAGGCTAAATAATCCAAGTAAAATGGCCACAGCTTTTTGCTCAAACCATGATAGCACAATGCTAAGAGGTAGTTCATTAACTTGGCAATCAAAGGCATTGGCCAGGGCTAGGGCTATTTTAACAGCAGAGCCAGAATTATTACATTGACCCAGGTCGATATATCTTGGAATATTGGTTCCGGGAACAACACCGTAGTCTATATCATTAAATCTGAATTTACCACAGGAGGTTGTCAGGATAACGCACTCCTTAGGAAGTGAGGTGGCCAGTTCCCGATAATATTCTCCACCCTTACCGGGGGCATCACAACCGGCGATAACAAAGAAACGTTTAATTTTACCGGACTTTACTGCGTCAACAATTTCAGGGGCAATGCTTAATACTGTCTCGTGGTGGAAACCTGTTGTTAAAGTCTTATCTGATTCAACGTTGGCCTTGGGTAGTGAAAGGGCCTTTTCAATAATTGGTGTAAAATCGTCATTTTCAATCTTTTGAACTCCCTCTAGGCCGGCAACGTCATAGGACCAGAATCGGTCTGAATAGCTTCCCTTAATTGGCATTAAGCAGTTGGTTGTACCTAAAATACATCCAGGGAATTCTTCAAATACTTTTCTTTGGTCGAACCATGCTTTACCTACATTTCCCTTTAAATGAGAATATTTTTTAAGCTGTGGGTAACCATGGGCTGGCAGCATTTCAGAGTGGGTATAAATATTAATTCCCTTTCCTTCGGTTTGCTTTAACAGTTCTTCCAGGGCAAATAAGTTGTGGCCTGTCACTAAAATAGCATGACCCTCAACCTTATCTTCAGATACTGTTACTGGTTGGGGAATACCTAACAGAGAGGTATGGGCCTTGTCTAATAAATCCATCACCTTTACAGTGGCAGAGCCCACCTTCATGGCCATATTAATATGTTCTTCAAGATTAAAGTTTGAATTGGTCAGAGTTAGGTAAAGGGCTTCGTGGGTGATTTTATCCACCTCTGGGTCTCTGTAGCCTAATTGTGCTGCATGGGTTGAATAGGCAGCAATCCCCTTTAATCCAAAAATAATGGTATCCTGAAGACTGGCAATGTCTTCGTTTTTACCGCAGACCCCAATTTTCCCCGTACATCCGCCCTTTGGCGTTTGTTCGCATTGATAACAAAACATGATATAGCCTCCTTTATATTTTTATGTGAAATTCCTTTCAAGCTTCTATTTTCTTTTTGGGTACATTCATATCATACGATATAATAGCCTGGTAAACTGTGACATATATCACGATTATACGTGATGATTGTCAATAGAAGCTAAAGGGCCAGAATCTAAAAAATAGATTCTGGCCTTTGGTTTATTTCAACAGCTTAATTCTGCAAAAACAATAGTTGTAAATAGCTTGATTACCGATATCGGAAACCCCTGAAGAGGTCAGCCGGTTAACGGCCTGGTGCTTGAACCACCAGCCCTCGTAGATCATCATAACATCCTTTGGAATTCCTGTATTGGCAACAGCCCTGGCCTCAATTTCTCCCTCGGAAGATTCAATTAAAATCCTCTGGTTAGCTTGAATTCCATAATACTTCATGGTATCTTCCGACAGATACACTTCAGGAATAAAGTCCGCCTCAAGGTCAACATTGTGTTGTGAATGAAGGGAATGCTTGGGATGAAGGCTTAATAGCTGTAACGGATAGTTGGGGTCAACCTGTCTTTTGAAATATTTCGGCTCGGCAAAATGAAATTTACCCGTAGGAGTAGCAAATTTTTTGGTTTCCCAGGGCACTTCATTTCCTTCTATTTTCAATGCCTTTCCCTGTAGCTCAGCCAGCGACATACCGGTATTGTTAATCAGTGGAGCCAATGCCCTTTCAAGGTAGGCATTTTTATTGGGATAACGCTGAAGAAAATCCTTCATGTCCAGCGCCTTTGCCAACAGACTGAAAATTTCAAATTCTTCCTTTACTCCTTCTCGGGGAGGAACCACCTGCTGGGTGTAAAAGAAATGAGAATGCCACATGGAGGAACAGAGAAAATCCTCCTCTTCAAAAATGTGGCTAGCGGGCAGTACATAGTCAGAATACTGGGCTGTGTCTGTCATGAACAGGTCAATAGTTACCTTAACAGGAATTGACTCAAATGCCTCGATGGTCTTATTGGTGTTGGGCAATTGCAGCAGTGGGTTAGCCTTGGTAATGAACATTAGCTTGATTTGGTCCCTTCGATCCTTCAGGATATATTGGGGAAAGTGGGCCCGTATAAAGCTGGGCTGCCCCTGGGGCTGAGTATTTTTTGCGTAATCCCAGTCAATCCACTGGGAAACAAATTGATTGCCATAGTTGACCCCTCCGCCGGGAATTCCAATATTCCCCGTTAGGGCCCCCAGGGCATCAATATAGCGTATATTTTGTCCGCCATTGGGGTATCGCTGCAGGCCATAGCCAAGAAAAATAGAAGCGGGAGAATTTAAGGCATAGAGCCTGGTAAGCTGAAGGACTGCTTCGGCGGATAGTCCTGTAGCCCTAATTAATTCCTCCAATGAAATGGCTTCAAGCTTTTTTTGATAGGTTTCAAAGCCCCAGGTATATTTATCAATAAAATTTTTATGATACCACTGGTTTTGAAGTATTATTTTTGCCATTGCCATGGCCAGGGCGCCATCAGACTCTGGCTTGATCTGGTAATAATGGGTAGCCATTTGGGCCGTGGCGGTTTGAATGGGGTCAATGACAATCAGCTTTGTGCCCTGTTCCTTGGCGGCCTTTAGAAATGGAACCAGGTGAACGTTGGTATTGACAGGATTTCTGCCCCATATCAGAATAACCCTGGAATGAAGGGTATCTTCTGGGGTGTGGCTCAATACCTTGCCAAAATCTTCTTTTTGAGCGGCAATTCCCGCCCCCCAGCAAAGGCTGCCCGTTGGAACAGTGACACTTCCAAGGGCATTAAAAAAAGCCCGGTCAATTTCCTTTGAAAGGCCCCCATGGCCCGATTCACTATAGTGAAGAATTGAAGAAGCACCATAAAGCCTTAAAGTATCCTGCAGCAGGGCAGCAATTTCATCAATGGCCTGGGCCCAGGTGAGCTTTGTCCATTGCCCATTAACCTTTTTCATGGGGGATGTAAGGCGCAGGGGGCTATTAAGGCGTTTTAGGTGATAGGCCCCCTTCTGACATAAAAACCCCCTGGTAACAGGGTGGTCTTTGTCCCCTGTCACTCGAACAATTTCATGATCCTCCGAAAGTTCAACCTGTATACTGCAGGCATCCCAGCAATCTAAGGAACAGGCGGTCTTAATGGTTTTCATGGCTAGACAGATCCTTTCCTAGGTATTTTACAATTGATTGGTTGTTGAATATAAAATCTTCCGTTTCTATTTAACAGCATTGTCGACATTTTACCGAAACTGGTATTGATTCAACAACTTATTTATATGAATATAGAATATTTTATCATAGAGCCAGGGGGGAAAGAAGACATTATTTGATCATTAATTTAATGATTGATCGTCCTTTAGGGGGGTATCTTGAATGATAAGTAAATAATCATAATTTAAGAAGAGGAAGGAGAAGGGTCTGGTGGAAAGAAGAAGGAATGCAGTTACCATGAAGGGTAACCCCATTACATTACTGGGAAGGGAGCTGAAGGTAGGGGATACTGCCCCTGATTTTACAGCCCTAACAAAGGATTTAAAGGCCTTTGGTCTGAAGGACATGGGTAATCAAATTAAACTGATTAGTGTAGTGCCGTCTATTGATACGGGGGTTTGTGATTTACAAACCATTCGATTCAACGAAGAAGCGGCATCTCTAGGGGACACCCTTGTGGTGACCATTAGTATGGATTTACCCTTTGCATTAAGCCGGTATTGTGCCAGTAAGGGAATAGACAATGCCATTACCCTGTCAGATCATCGGGAGGCCTCCTTTGGTTTAGCCTACGGATATTTAATGGAAGAATTACGACTATTGTCAAGGGGTGTGGTGGTGATTGACAGAGATAACCGAATACGCTACATTGAATATGTTTCAGAGGTCGGCTCTCACCCCGACTATGATAAGGCCCTTAAGGCCGTTTCAGAATTAGATTAGCAAGGAATGGAAAACAGCATGCCACTAAAATAAATGTGGGTTCAATGCTGTTTTTATTTTTTTTTTTGATTTTGGCCTGATGAAGCCCGTAAAGTGACATTTAATAGGCATAGGGTTTGACAGGAAACAATATTATGAGATAATAGAAATGAATTGATGGAAAATTTTCAAAATTTACTGACATATATACTGTTTCGGTGTAGGTTTGCTACAAAAGTATAAGGGAGTTGGTGAGAGATGGATACAAAGCCCTATATTCAAAGATCCCATGAAAGATGTATCAAGATGGGCATAGACTCAAATCGGGTTTATAGTACGAAAATATTAAAGGGTCAAGCCCTCCAGCAAAAGCTGGAGGAAAATCAGGAATTGATTGTAACAGCAGGGCCCTTTATGAAGCAGCTATACAACTTTGTAAAGGGCTCGGGCTTTTTTGCCATTCTAACCGATGGAGAGGGCTGCATATTGGATATTATTGGTGATGAAGATGTATTGGAAATAGCCTTTGGCTTAGAAATGGTTCCGGGTGCCTATATGGATGAGGAGCACATCGGTACCAATGCCATGGGTACGGCCCTGGCGGAGGGGGTACCGGTACAGGTTTCAGAGGGGGAGCATTTTATTCAGGCCTACCATCGCTGGACCTGCTCGGCGGCACCCATACGCAACAGCCATGGCAAGATTATAGGGGTGCTAGATTTAACAGGCTTTAGCCATTTGGTCTATTCCCATACCCTGGGCATGGTGGTGGCGGCAGTTAACGCCATTGAAGAAATGCTAAAAAACAATAGTATCCATCGAAATCTGCTGGTAGCCAAAAAATCCTTTGAAACCATTGTTAATTCCATTACATCAGGGATATTTACCGTAGGGCCAAAGGGCTACATTAAAACCGTTAACAAGGCAGCCGTTCAAATGCTTGGCTACAGCCAGGAGGAGCTGATATGCACAAATGTAAGGGGAATTTTAGAGGGGTGGAACGGTATACAGGACAGTGTAGCCAATAATATCCATTACATTGAAGAGGAAGCCTATTTGAAGGGAAAAAAGGAGAAGCTTCATTGCACCCTGAGTGCCTATCCCATTGTCGATAAACAGGGGAAGATTCAAGGAATCGTCTGTGTGATCCGGGAAGTAAAGAAAATGAAGCGGGTGGCCAATAAGATGGTGGGCAAACAGGCCTACTATACCTTTGACAATATTATTGGCCGCAGTGAGCCCTTTTTGAAGGTATTAAACTATGCAAAAAAAATTGCCGACAGTCCCTCAACAATTTTAATTACCGGGGAAAGCGGAACCGGCAAAGAAGTATTTGCCCAATCAATTCATAACCAAAGCAGCAGAAGGGATGAGCCCTTTGTTGCGCTGAACTGCGGGGCGTTGCCCAGAAATTTAATTGAATCAGAGCTGTTCGGCTACGATGAAGGGGCCTTTACAGGGGCAAAGCGGGGCGGACAATTTGGTAAGTTTGAACTGGCCGATGGGGGGACCCTGTTTTTGGATGAAATCGGTGAAATGCCGCTGGACATGCAGATAAGGCTATTGAGGGTCTTAGAGGAAGGAAGACTTTTTAGAATTGGCGGCAGCCAGGAAATCAAGGTGGATGTTAGAATTATTGCCGCCACCAATAAGGATTTAAAAAAAGAGGTTGAAAAGGGCACCTTTAGGAAGGATCTGTACTACCGGCTGAATGTGCTTCCGCTGAAGCTGCTGCCCCTAAGGGAGCGTAAGGAGGATATTCCCCTCTTGATTGATTTTTTCATGACGGTCAAATCCCTTAAGCTGGGAAAGAATCCGGCGAATTTACCACCGGCTGTCATTCAAAGACTGGCGGAATATCCCTGGCCCGGTAATGTAAGAGAGCTTGAAAATAAAATCGAGCAAATTATTAATGCAGAAAATAACAGCCTGGTCTGGGAGCTTTCGGAAGGAACGGGCTATGCCCCCATGGAGCGGAGCAGTAAGGAGGAGGAAAGCCTGGATCAGGTTGAAAAAAGGCATATTACCAATATGTTAATTAAGTATAAAGGGAATATCAGCTCGGCCGCAGAGGCCCTGGGGATTGGCAGAAATACCCTTTATAGAAAGATGAAAAAATATAAAATAGATTGTTCTAAAATGGAACAGCGTAACGATGTGGAACAGGTATCGGAGAATAAAGTGTTTCAATATGGAACATAAATATTGTTGCTACAGGATATAATTCATCTTCTTAATTTTTTATATTTAAATAAAAACCTTGGTAAATCAAGGGATAAGGCTGCTGAAAGGGCGGCCTTTTTATTATGGCACGGGATTTGCAAGTTATTATGATTGAATGATTGAAAAAATCTTAAGGGGGATGAATATGTACGGATACACTGGTAAAATATTACGAGTAAATTTAAAGGAACGCTCCTATCAAGTAGAGCCCTTGGACATGGAATTGGCTAAAAAATTTATCGGAGGTCGTGGTTTGGGTGAAAAATATCTGGCCGATGAGGTCGATCCCATGGCAGATGCCCTTAGTCCAGAGAATAAGCTGATCTTTGTCACCGGGCCCCTCAGTGGAACGCCAACACCCACCGGAGGAAGATATATGGTGGTTACCAAATCGCCCTTGACAGATACCATTGCCTGTTCCAACTCTGGAGGCCGCTGGGGTGCAGAATTGAAAATGGCAGGCTACGATATGATCATCATTGAAGAAAAGGCAGATGAGCCGGTTTACATTCATATTCACAATGATGAAATCAGTATTCGAGATGCCGCTCATCTTTGGGGCAAGGTAACCTCGGAGGTAACGACTCAATTGGTTAAAGAAATCGGTGACAGTAAGGTCAAGGTGGCCACCATTGGACCAGGCGGTGAAAAGCTATCAAGAATTGCAGCAGTTATGAATGATACAGACCGGGCAGCAGGCCGCTCAGGGGTAGGAGCTGTTATGGGCTCCAAAAATTTGAAGGCCATCACCGTTCGTGGTACCGGCAAGGCAGCGGTTTATGATGCTGTAAAATTAAAGGAAGTTGTAGCCAATTGCAATAAGAAAATCCGTGAAAATGGTGTTACCGGTCAAGGGCTTCCCAATTATGGAACGGCAGTATTGGTGAACATTATTAATGGGAACGGAGCATTCCCAACCAATAATTTCCAAAAATCCAGCTTCTCGTTGGCAGAGGAGATTAGCGGAGAAACCCTGGCTGAAAAGTACCTGGTAAAGCGGGTTGGGTGCTATGGATGCCCAATAGCCTGCGGTCGTCATTGTAAGGTGGGGGATCTGGAAAGCGGTGGTCCTGAATATGAAACAATTTGGGGCTTTGGTGCCGACTGTGGTATATCTGATTTAGAGGCAGTCATTAAGGCCAATTATTGGTGTAATGAAATGGGGCTGGATACCATCTCTGCCTCAGCCACCATTGCTGCCGCTATGGAGCTGTACCAGAAGGGTATTATTAAGCCGGAAGAACTCAATGGGGTTCCCCTGGAGCTGGGAAATGGAGAGGCCATTATTGAGTGGACTAAGCTAATGGGTCAAAGAGAAGGTTTTGGTGATAAGCTGGCGGAGGGTTCTTATCGTCTATGTGAAATGTATGGGGTTCCTGAATTGTCAATGTCAGTTAAAAAGCAAGAGCTGCCTGCCTACGATCCCAGGGGAATTCAAGGGCAGGGCTTGGCCTACGCAACCTCCAACAGAGGCGGATGCCATGTGCGGGCTTACTTGATTTCACCCGAAATTTTAGGGCTTCCCGAAAAGCTGGATCGATTAAGCCTTGAGGGTAAGCCTGAATGGGTTAAAATATTCCAGGATCTAACTGCCGCCATTGATTCCCTTGGCGTGTGTCTGTTTACATCCTTTGCCCTGGGGGCCCAGGACTATGCTGATATGATGAATGCAGTCTGCGGAACAGACCATACGGCAGAATCAGTATTGGCAGGCGGAGAGCGGATCTGGAACCTTGAAAAGCTGTTTAATCTGGGATCAGGCTTAACATTAGCCGACGACACCCTGCCAAAGCGGTTATTGGTGGAAGAAATAGCAGACGGCCCTTCAAAGGGTAATGTAGCTCAGCTGGATAAGCTTCTGCCGGGATATTTTGCTGCAAGGGGCTGGGATGAAAAGGGTGTTCCCACAGAGGAAAAACTAGCACAGCTGGGACTTTTAGCGAAGGCCAATGCCTAATTAATAATAGATTGAAAGGGGCCGTTAAAAAGTCAGCCCCATAGGCAGGTAATTAAGGCCGGCAAACAAGCGTAGCAATACGTAAGGATGCCGGCCTTTGCTACCATTACATTATAAGGGAGTAGTTTTATGAAGGACTTAGGGTATCATGTTACATATCATAAAAGTAAAACAATTAGAAAACTATACCTAGAGCTGACAGATCGCTGTAATTTAGATTGTACAATATGTTATCGAAAAAGCTGGAATCGCCCCTTCCAGGATATGACTCGGAGAACCCTTCAGCAAATCTATAAGGAGCTGGAAACCCTTGAAGGCTTGGAGGAAATTGTGTTGGGAGGAATTGGTGAACCCACCTGTCATCCAGATATAGTAGCGGTTTTGGAAAGACTCAAGGGGTACCATTTGCACATGACAACTAATGGCACCCTTATGACAGATTCCTTAATGGAGGCCATGGTTAATTGTCTGAATGAAATCACAATCTCCGTTGATGGAGTTGACCATTATTACAGCCAAATCAGGGGAATACCATTGACTAAGGTAGTGAATTCCATTGAAAGACTTCAAAGGGCTAAAAAAATTTCCGGCAGCCCATGGCCTGAGGTACAGCTGCAATTTGTATCCTCGGAAAAAAACATCGACAGCCTGTTTCAGGTCATTGACCTGGCAAAGGAATTAGACTGCCATAGGGTAATTGTATCTAGCCTGATTCCCCAGGTAATGGATAATAAAGATCAGATACTCTACCAGGTAGAGCCAAACCCCAGCCTGAAGGAGCTGTGGAACCGGGCCAGAATCTATGGTCTTAGAAAGGGTATTACCCTGAAGTTGCCCCATACCAGCCTTAAAACCGAAAGGGAATGCAGCTTTATGAATGACGTAACCACCTTCATTAGTGCTGAAGGTGAAGTAATGCCCTGCTATCGGCTATCCCACGATTATGAGGAATTTGTTTTTGGAAGAAGGAAGCAGGTCAGTAAACATTCCTTTGGTAATATACTGGCCAAACCCTTGCTGGATATTTGGAATAGCAGTGATTATCAGCAATATCGGTATGTGGTACACAATAACCTGTATCCTTCCTGTATGGATTGTGATCTGGCAGAGGGCTGTGAATTTCCCAAGGGTACCGAAGAAGACTGCTACGGCTGTCGGCCCAGCTGTGCCGATTGCCTTTGGTCAAGGGGTTTTGTCATTTGTCCATAGGATATAGTTACCAAAAGCTACTTTTAATAAGGATAACCTTTAATTTAAAGGTTATTTTTAATTGACTTTTTTTGTCTACTCATGTACCTTAAATTTAAGGAGTGGGTAAAATGGAAAAATTCGAAATACTAAAAAAAATCAAGTGTTTCTTTTTTAATGAACCCTATATATCAAAGCTAGATGAATTTCAGGTGGCTGAAGGAACCCTGCTGATGCACATCAGCGATACGCCCCTGGATACCCTTCCCTATGTAAAAAAGGCCATTCAAAAAATTAATCCACAATATATTGTGCATACTGGGGATATGATAGACAATATAAAGTTAGAGATTCAACCAAAGCACATTAATGAGTACCATAGAGGTCTTAAGATTGTGGTAAAGACCCTTGAAAACAGCTCCGATGCTCAGTTATTCTATGCAATAGGGAATCATGACGATGAGAAGCTATTGAAAAAAACAATCAACAGGGGAACAATTTTGCAGGAAGGTACCATACAGCTGGATAATTATTCCTTTTATATTAATCATTATTTTATTGAAGAAGCACCACCTGCAGACTTTTATCTCTATGGGCACAGTCCAGTGCCCGGTCATCATCAACGTAATCATCAAATCGGCTTGAACGGCATACTGAATATTAATATAATTAATCTTACCACCCAGGATATCATTCATCTTGATTATCCGCTGGGAACCAACCGTTTGAGAAGGATGGAACGGGGTAAAATTGGACTGTAGAGAAAGGGGGGTAACTAATGTTATTTTTAAGATTGGGACCCAGGTTTTTATTCATTCGTACGATGGATATTCCGGCTGTTAAATTCTTTTTAATCCATGCCCTTGGGGGAAAAAGTGTTTCCTTTCATGGAGGAAATGATGAGGCTTCGGAAGACAGCACCCTGTGCTTTTTAACAGCCCCTGGGAAGGTTAGCACCTCAATTGAGGATGCAGATGAGATTATTCTGGTTAATGAGGTATCGTCATTTTGCCTTGCCAGTATTATCAACAGCCATGTAGAAGAGCTCATTGACCGTGTTGATATGGGGCCGGCCTCACTGGTAATGAGGGTTGCGGGGGATGAGAAAAAAATAATTCAGCGGCTTCAGGAGGAATACCAGGCAGAGACAGTTGATTGGGAAGAAGGAATACGAAAGGGCGAACGGGCTAATACACTATTGGGCTTAACAAAAAAGCCAATTAATTCTATTTTATCAGAAAATGATTTTATTCATCCAAACCTCTTGCTGCCCCATCCCGTCACTATTATTCAAAAGAGACTCCGAATCGAAGGACTGCGCTTTATTACTCAAAGTCTTGAAAGCGGACAATGGTATGAGCTTCGTATCAATATATATGATTCAAAGGGGCGTTATCAGGAAAATTATGATCGACTGGTCTATATTTTGTCTAAGCTGGAAATTGGCATGATATTAGGGGAAGCCTGGACCAAAGACCATGCCCTGGCCCTGTTATCGGTGCTTGCCTTCCAGGTTAGGCTTTTTACCTACTATACGCCCCATGAAGTGAAAAAGCTGTTAATGGCCCTGGAATTTAACCTGGCCGGAGAACGGCTGGTTGATTTTGATCTATACTATCGAAACAGAAAAATATCCTGGGTTGATATTGATAAAAGAAGGGGCAGGCGCAACAAGGCCACAGAATGTATCAGACTTAGACAGGAACTGTACGAAAAGATGGAGCAGAGGGATATAGCCCTATTAGAGGCCATGGAAACAGGCCTAAATGAAGGATAATCCACCAGCCTTGGCAATACTGCCGGGGCTGGTATTTTAGAAATTTTTAAAAAATTAATTTTATATATTTTAAGATGGGGTATATAGAAAAAAATAAAAGATTCAACACGGAGAGGGAGGTTTGAGTATGAGGTATCGCTGGTTAATAGAAAATCGTAAATCCGTCAGACAATTCAAGGAGGCAGCCGTTAGCCAGGAAGCACTTAAGGAGCTAATGGAATATAGTCAACAAATTAAGGGTTTGGTGGACGTAAAAACAAAATTCCAGTTGATTGATCAGGGGTGGGAAAAGAGCCAATTACTAAAGGGAAAGGTCGGTTATGGAGGAAACCCCATTGATGCCCCTTACTTTATAGCGCTGCTTAGTCAAGAGGGAGATCATTATTTGGAAAATGCCGGTTATATGATGGAGGAGCTGCTATTAAAGGCAGTTTCATTGGATCTGGCAACCTGTTGGGTTTCAATTGGAGGCCAAGAAGTAAAGGAAGCCCTTGGTATCGACAGCCCGCATCAGGTGGTGGCCCTGGCCGCCATTGGGTATCCAGAGGGGCAGTTCCCCTATACACCAAAATCCACAACCATGAGGGTATCCTTAAACGAATTTGTTTTTCACCGAAGATGGGATCAAAAACCATGGATTGAAGAATTAGAGATGAGAGGGTTGGCCAGAATATTCTATCATATTAGAATGGCCCCCTCGTGGAAAAATTCTCAGCCCTGGAAGCTGATATTGAATGAGAATGAAATTATCTTAGTGGTGGAAAGGGAATCCACTCAAGGGAATCCGTTGCTGGATGCAGGCATCATGATGCTTTATATGGAAAGAATGTTTAACGAGGAAGGCATGGTTGCAAAATGGAGCCTGCATAAGAAAGAAAAAAGAAAAGAATATGAAGCCTATGGTATTCCCAAAAACTATCAAATTGTTGGCTCTTTGTATATTTAGATTGATATAATTGCATTTATAAATGATTTTTCAATAGGTTTGGTATTGGCGTATGGATTATATAGACGCTGCTGCCAAACCTTTATTGCTGCAAACCATTCATTATCATGACAGGTTGAAGTATTCCCGGGATTATGCTAATATGTTTTCTATACAGATACAAATGTACACTGATGGAGGTGATGGTTATGACAGGAGAAAAAAATAAGTATTATATTGTGGAAGAATCGGTATTGCCAGAGGTTTTTTTAAAAACCCTTAAGGTTCAAGAAATTTTGTCAAGGGGAGAAGCCGGTACAATTCAGGAGGCGGTGGAAATAGTGGGGATGAGTCGAAGCGCCTACTATAAATATAAGGATGCCATACGACCCTTCCATGAAATTACCAAGGGGAAGATTATGACAATCTCCCTTCTTGTAGAGCATACTTCGGGAATTCTTTCCGGTATTTTAAATCAAATTGCCCAGGCCAGGGGCAGTGTACTAACGATCAACCAAAATATTCCCCTTCATGGGGTGGCAAATGTTACCATATCCTTTGAAACAAAGGAAATGCTGCAGGAGGTGGATGTCCTTGTAGAGCAAATTGGAGCCACCAGGGGAGTCAAGGAAATTAACGTAGTTGCAAGGGAATAGGAACGAAAAAATACAGTCTGGAGGCGGTAAAATGTGGCAGGGTGTGATTCATCAGTACAGGGATTTATTAGGGGTAAAGCCCGACCAAAAAATTATAACGTTAAATGAAGGAAATACGCCATTAATCAGAGCAGAAAATATTGAAAAAGGCCTTGATGGAATCGAGCTTTATTTAAAATATGAGGGGTTAAACCCTACGGGCTCCTTTAAGGACAGGGGGATGACCATGGCAGTTACCATGGCTATGGCTGAAGGAAGCCGGGCGATTATCTGTGCCTCTACAGGGAATACTTCGGCTTCAGCGGCTGCCTACGGGGCCAAGGCGGGAATCAAATGCTTTGTACTGATACCCAATAATAAAATTGCCCTGGGAAAATTGGCCCAGGCGATCCTCTATGGAGCAGAGATTATTCCGGTGGAAGGAAATTTTGATGAAGCCCTTAATCTGGTGAGGGAAATTGCCCGGGAAGGCAGGGTAACACTGGTTAATTCCGTTAATCCTTACCGGTTAATGGGGCAACGGACAGCAGCCTACGAAATCTGTGATCAGCTGGAGGGAAAAGCCTTAGACTATCTTGCCATTCCGGTGGGAAATGCCGGTAACATATCGGCCTATTGGGCGGGCTTTAAAGATTATTACTTAAAGGGGAAAATAGATAATCTACCCTCCATGCTGGGGTTTCAGGCTGCCGGTGCCGCCCCCCTGGTGAAGGGAACGGTTGTTGAAAATCCTGAAACCATTGCTACAGCCATACGAATTGGGAATCCTGCCAGCTGGGAGCTTGCTGTGGCTGCCCGAGACGATTCAGAGGGATTAATCAATGATGTGACCGATGAAGAAATTTTACAGGCCCAGAGTCAATTGGCAGGTCAGGAGGGCATTTTTGTAGAACCTGCCTCTGCTGCCAGCCTGGCGGGGGTTATTAAGCTATACCAAAAAGGCTTCTTCAGTAGGGGGCAGCGGGTGGCCTGTGTGTTAACAGGAAACGGTCTAAAGGACCCTGCTGTGGTTCTACCCAAGGAAGAACTGAAGGTCTATGGAGTGAGCCTGGAAGAAATCAAGGCCCGAATCCATGGTGCCCTGGAGGGTGAATAAAATGGTTAAGGTTCAAATTCCGGCCACAACGGCCAATGTAGGGCCAGCCTTTGATTGTCTGGGTATTGCCCTTTCCATGTATAATACCGTAGAGGCTGAATTCATTTCTGATGGTCTAATAATCGAAGTCAGCGGCAGAGACAGCCAAGGGGTTGAAAAAAATGAGCATAACCTTGTCTACCGTAGTATGAAATATTGCTTTGATCAAGCAGGTTACCGGCCAAGGGGCTTAAAAATTAAACAATATAATGAAATTCCCATTTCCAGGGGCCTGGGCAGCAGTGCCGCCTGCATAGTAGCCGGTCTTATGGCTGCCAATTTATTGATGGATAAGTACTTTAATCAGCAGGCGCTGCTAGATATGGCCGTTGAACTTGAGGGGCATCCAGACAATGTAGCCCCGGCCCTTTTGGGGGGCGTAGTGGTTTCTGTCAGGGGAGCGGCCCATACCGATTATATTAGGTTTCCTGTTGATCCACGTTTGACCTTTTATACGGCCGTTCCCGACCAAGGCCTTAGCACGGAATTAGCCAGAAGTGTTTTACCAGAGTCGGTTTTCCATCAGGATGCAGTCCATAATGTAGGGAAAGCAAGTCTACTGGTGGCCGCCCTATTGTCGGGGGAATTGGACAAAATCAATAGTGCCCTTAAGGATCAGCTTCATCAGCCCTTTCGCTTAAAACTGATGCCTTCATTAGAAAAAATTTTTAAAGAAGCGGCAGGCCATAAAATAGAAAATATTTTTTTAAGTGGTGCAGGGCCAACGGTAATTTTATTAGAATGGCAGGAAGCCGGCCATGTTGAAGGATTTAAGAAAATCTTAAGTCATTTACCCGAAAAGTGGGATTTAGTCGCCCTTAAAGGTCATAACTAATCTAGGGCGTGTCTGAAAACCCACTCAAGGGCATCTTTCACCGCTTTTTTGTCCCACGCAGCGTTGCTTTTCCTTGACGTACTCCTGGTATGCCTTCAAAAAAGCGCCTTGCTTGGAACAAAAATTCAGTAAAATCTGCACCCTTCGGAGTATTCAGACACACCCTAATCATTTTGTTTTTTTCTAGTTTGGATAAAGCCTTAAATTCATTTTAGGCTTTATTTTTTTATTGAAATGACTAATCGACAATTTCCTGGGAAAAATAAAGATAAATTCCATGGAAGAGGTGGAGGTCATTGAAGAAAAAAATAACCTGGGTGATGATACTACTATTAATCATATTAAATGGCTGTGGGCAACAAAAGCGGTCTATACCCCCGGCAGATACTAGTCAACTGCAAAGGGCAGAGGCGCTGGAGCAATTTAAAGAAATCACCGGGTACCAGGCCAAAGGCGGAAAATTTTATTTTACCGCCATGCCAGAGGGAAATTTAAGCTATTATTCATTTGATTTTGCCACTGGCAGGTTGAGTCTTCATTTCGATCAAATACAACAGTTCCTATCCTTTATCCCCCTTGATCATCAACGGGCAGTCTATGTTGATATGGACAACCAATTATATTATCGGAGAGATAATGAAAATATTAAGCTGGATGAGGAAATATCGGGTTTAAATAGTCCAAATGTTTTGGTTTCTCCCGATGGCAAGGGGGTCTTATATACAAAAAAAGTTGAATCAAAGCATAGCCTCTATCGGTATATGTTTGAGGAAGGGGGAAGACCGGAGAAAGTCATTGATGAAATGGAGGAAGAGGCCTTTAATACCTTTCATTTCACAACCCAATGGAGCAATCATAGTCATTATTTTATCTATTACCATCAGCAGGTCTATGATCATCGAGGGAAGCTGGTGGCCACCCTGAATGGAACCACTTCCAAATGGTCGCCTGATGACCGTCATATAGCCTTTATTAAAATGCCAAGGAATAAGGATTTAAATGAAATTACCATCGGAGATTGGCATACCTTTGTGGGAAGAGAGCTAATTTTATTTGACCTAGAGAACCATACAAGAACCACCCTCTTTAGAGAGGAGGAGGGCTTCATTGACCCCATCGAAAATATACAATGGAGCCATGATGGAAGTCGAGTGGCCATTTCCCAGGGGGAAATTATCAAGACCGAGGAATATTTTGAAAGACTAAATTATGATAAAATATTAGTATATGATTTAAAGGAAGATGAAAAGCTGATTCTGGAACCAATGGATTATAATTTTTATGGCTTTGTATTTAACAATTTTATCTACGGTACAAACCTGGGAGTCAAGGAGCCCTTGGCGCTGGTAAGCATTAAAGATAATGAACGAAGAAAATATGATGATGCCATTATTTTGAACAGTAAGGATATGTATTTTATTACCCACCAGGACCAAGCCTATATGGTGAGGAATAAAACCCTCGTAGAATTCAATGCCCAGGGGGAAGAAAGGGAATTGATGAAATTTCCCTGGGAGGTTTTTTCTGTCTTTCTCGATGATGAAACCAATACGATGGTAATTATCAACCGGGCTGGGGAAGTATATCTCTTAAAAATATAAATAATTTTGGGTTTACATAAATTTATGTTTTAGGAAGTTAATTATGGGGTAAGTTAAAATATAAACCTCCTATACAATAAAAAGCTTCAGCCCATAAAACCCACATTTAAGTGGGTTTCGGCCTGTAAAATATTGGTTTAAGGGAGTCAGCAGATTAGTTTACGCTTAGGCTGACTTTTCTTGATTTAAAACAAGTGAGAATAATAACGATGAAAGGATTTTGATTTTTGATGATTTTGGTGTACTATGGAAGTATTACTTAAAGGATTTAGGGATGTAGGAATGTACTCCATTGTATAAAAATTTTCATATTTGAGGTGAATGAGTGGATGGAATATGCGTGTAAGCTTGAAACAATACAAAAAATCATTAAACAAGGTGAAAAACATAATGATAAACTCCTAATTGGTATGGAATTTGAACATATTGTGGTCAGGGAGGATACCCTGGAGACGGTAAACTACTACGAAGACAATGGAATACAGGAAATACTGAAGGCCTTACTTCCCAAGGGGTATGATCCTAAATATGAGAAGGAGTATTTAGTGGGCCTGGAAATGGACTACGGGGTCATTACCCTGGAGCCTGGAGGACAACTGGAGCTAAGTATAGCTCCCTGTGAAGGGCTGCGACAGGCGGATGAGCTATACCAGGCCTTTCTAGCCGATATTCTCCCCCTATTAAGGAAAAATGGCCAGCTTTTAATGGCCGTTGGCTATCATCCCAAAACAAAAATCAGTGAGCTTCCCTTTAATCCGAAAAAACGATATGAATATATGTCAAACTATTTTAAAAAGACCGGTCAATATGCCCATAACATGATGAAGGGGACAGCGGCGCTTCAGGTTGCCATAGATTATCGTGACGAGGCAGACTTTATCAAAAAATATCGGGTTGCAAATTTTTTATCTCCTGCCCTGGCCTTAATTTCTGATAATTCTCCTATATTTGAAGGTACCCTCTATAATAAAAACAGTGTGAGAAGTGTCATCTGGCAAAATACCGATGCTGACCGAAGCGGAATTGTTAAGGAAGTCATGGATACAAGGTTCGGCTATGAAGCCTATGCTAATTACCTATTACAGGTGCCTCCTATTTTTATTGCCAAGGCGGGTCAATATATACCCACTGAAGACAAGACCATCGGTAATGTGTTAGATGAGCATGAACTGACTGAGGAAGAGCTGGAGCATGTTTTTACAATGGTTTTTCCCGATGTAAGGGTAAAACGATATATTGAAATCAGAATGGGCGACTCCCTTCCCTATCCCCTGAATTTATCCTATGGAGCTTTAATCAAGGGAATCTTTTATCAGCCCGAGGCTCTGGAGGCCCTCTATGAAAAGAGCCTTGCTGTAAATAACGAGACCCTTGAAAAATATAAGGATAGTATGATTGAACAGGGCTTTGATGCTGAGTTTTCAGGCCAGCCCCTTAGACAATTTATCGGTGAACTGTTTGATATGGCCGAGGCTGGCCTTGACAAAGAAGAAAGGGAATATTTAAAGGCGTTAAAAATGATGATCAAGTCTGGAAAAAACCCAGCCATGGTATCGAAGGAAGCCATTCGGCTGAGGGGAATGGAAGGATTGGATTGGTGTGGTTTAAAAGGGGGGAGTAAAAATGTTAGCAAAGAGGTTATTTAAGGAGTACCAGGAGAGGGTACTGCAAAATCCTGAACAATTTCGAGAAAGCCTTAAGGAGGTAACCGCCAGAGTGGCCCAGTCGCCGGCAAAGTATAAAGGAGAGCCGGTGGAATTTTTATATCAGCCAATGTTTTTTGCCCAGGAGGACATGGAACGATTTGAAGCCCTTACAGGGAAGCTGATGAAAATTTTAAATAAGGTGATAGACCAATACCTTGAGAATGAACAATTTAGAAGCTATTTTGGTTTTTCACCTCTTCTTGAAAGGCTGATTTTGAAAGACCCGGGTTATCAAATGAAGGTACCCATGGGCAGATTTGATATTTTTTATCATTACAATGATCAATTTCAATTCTGTGAGCTCAATGCCGACGGGTCATCCGGCATGGTGGAACAACGAGAGCTTGAGCAAATTCTGGCTGATTCATCGGCCCTGAAGGGTTTTGATGGCCAGTATCATTATGAGGGCTTTGAGATATTTGATTCCTGGGTAAGGGCATTACTTACTAATTACAAAGAATATAGTCAATCTGAAGATAAGCCCCAGGTAGCGATTGTTGATTTTATGAAGGCTAACCCACCCAGTGAGTTCCTTGAGTTTCAGAAATCCTTTGAAAAGGCCGGCTGCAAAACCGTTATTGCCGACCCCAGAGAGTTAACCTATGTCAATGGCAAGCTATACTTCAAGGATTTTAAAATCGATTGCGTCTATCGAAGGGCTGTAACCTGGGAAATTATTGAAAATGCCGATTCGGTAAGACCGTTAATAGATGCTTATCTAGCCGGTGATGTATGTGTTGTGGGGCCTTTGAGGTCTCAGGTGATTCATAATAAGCAAATCTTCGCCATACTCCATGACCCTGAAAAGACCCCCTTCCTGAACCAGGAGGAAAGGGAATTCATTAAACAGCATATACCCTATACGAGGATTTTTGACAATCAAAATAGCCAGCTGGTACAAGAGGCGATAGAAAATAAGGATCGTTTGGTATTAAAGCCCATGGATAAATATGCCTCCAATGGTGTTCGGGTAGGGAGCGACTATTCCCTTGAAGAATGGAAGCGTATCATTTCAGAGGAGGCAAGGGAGTCGTATCTGCTACAGGAATTTTGCCAGGTACCCAAGCTACCCATGGCCCGGATCGATGAAAAGAATGTGGAATTTATTCCCCACAATTATATTATTGGTCTTTTCATGTATAATGAGAAGCTACAGGGAATTTATACGAGAACGGGTACCCAGAATATTATTGGCAGCATAGTAGAATGCTTTACAGTACCCAATTACTTATTTAAAGAAAAAGCTACTATTTAGTAATACCGGCCCCTTAAAGGAGTGAAGTCTTTGAGAAATATTAAAATGATCATAGAATACGATGGTAGCCGGTATCGGGGGTGGCAGCGGTTAAAGGATACAGATCAAACTATTCAGGGTAAGCTGGAGAATGTGATCGGTAAAATGACCGACAGCCATGTAGAAGTAATCGGCTCCGGAAGAACCGACCGGGGCGTACATGCTTTGGCCCAGGTGGCTAACTTTCACACCGAAAGTAGGATGCCTGAAAAGGAGATGTTGAGTTACCTTAATCATTATTTACCTGAAGATATTGTAGTAAAGGAATTAAGGGAGGCTTCCGAAGGATTCCACAGCAGATTCAATGCTACGGGGAAAAAATATGTCTATAACATATGGAATCATTGGATTCCTTCAGCCTTTTATCGAAAATACAGCTATCATGTGGCGGAAAGCCTGGATATGACGGCAATGGAGGCTGGGGCTCAAAAACTCCTGGGAACCCATGATTTTATTGCCTTTTCATCCCTTAAAAAAACTAAAAAATCCACCATTAGAACCATCAAAGACATAAGCTTCAGCAGGAAGGGAAGCCTGCTGGAAATTTCCTTTATAGGAGATGGATTTCTATACAATATGATTAGAATAATGGTGGGAACCTTAATCGAGATAGGATCGGGGAAGCTAAAGCCAGAGGCAATTGATGACATTTTCTCGGAAGGGAAAAGAGACGCAGCTGGAATTACTGTACCAGCCCAGGGGCTATTTTTAACAGAGGTTTATTACAATTAGATTAGGGCGTGTCTGAAAACCCACTCAAGGGCATCTTTCACCGCTTTTTTGTCCCACGCAGCGTTGCTTTTTCTTGACGTACTCCTGGTATGTCTTCAAAAAAGCGCCTTGCTTGGAACAAAAATTCAGTAAAATCTGCACCCTTCGGAGTATTCAGACACACCCTAGCTTGAAGCCAGAGATATTCTCTGGTTTTATTTTTATGGTTTCAAGGCAACACTAATGAAAAAAGAGGTGATGCCATTGAACACATATTTACTGGTTTTTTTTAGAATTTTAACCATTATGTCACTGCTGTTGACTGTCAACCTGCTCCTGACAGGAAAAAGGCTTGTGGGAGAAATGCCGATATTTGATTTTTTAGTGGTTATTACCATGGGCTCCCTGGTGGGGGCCGATATTGCCGACCCCAATATTGAGCATTTACCAACGGCCTTTGCTTTGGTGGTTTTGGGCATATTTCAATTTACCATGAATAAGTTCATTTTGAACAGTCGCAAATTCTCCAAACTGGTCACCTTTGAACCAACCTTGATCATGGAAAACGGACAGTTTTTGGTGAATAATATGAAAAAAATCAGGTATACCCTTGATGAGATTTTAATGCTGATGAGGGAGAAGGATATATTTGATTTGAAGGATGTTCAATACGGAATTATTGAGCCCAATGGGAAGCTGACGGTTCTGAAAAAAGCAGAGCTGATGCCCCTAACCCCAAAGGATATGTCTCTTTCGGTTACCCCCCATGATATACCCATTCCCGTTGTGCTGGAAGGGCGTTTGGATGAAGTCGGAATCAAAGAAGCAAACCTGGATAAAAATCTTATTCTAAGGCTGTTGAAGGAGCAAGGCTACGAAGCCATCGATACCATATTTTTTGCTGCCTATAGTCTTCAGCAGGGGCTTCAGATTTATCCCTACCAGCGAAATAATAGCAGCATTGATATACAGCATTAGTACTATATGATTAAAAATTTAAAAATTACAGAATTTTAATGGTTATCCTTCTTTAAATCATGTATAATTATAGGAAAAAACATAAGGATGAGATGAATGAAGCTTAAGCTCGATCAAAGGTATTTTAAATATTCCCTCTATGCTTTTTTTACCGTTGCCATGTCAATTATTTTTTACCTATTATTAAATAATCTAGGTTATTACATGGTGAATGCAAGGATATTTCTTCAGTTTATCAGGCGAATTCTAAGCCCCTTTATTATTGGCTCCTTTGTAGCTTATCTGTTGAATCCTGCCGTCCGCTGGTTTGAAGGTGAGGTTTATATTAAGGTAGCTTCATTGAAGCAAAGAAAAAGATTATTGCGCTTACTCAGTGTGGTGACGGTGTATTTGATTATGATAACATCAATTACCATGCTGATTGTGGTGGTGGCGCCCCAAATTGGCAACAATATATCAGATTTGATCAGAAGTGTTCCAGAATATGTTACATCCACCACCAATGTGATCAATCGTATGGTTGAAGACATCGAAAATTTCAGCAGCTATAATATTTCTGCCCAAATTGATTCCAGAATAAGGCTGCTATTTGATGACTTTACATCAATATTGGAAAAAAGCCTCAGTAATTTATTTTCCAGTATCTATAGTATCACCTCGGGACTCTTAAATGTGGTGTTGGGGTTGATTATTTCCTTTTATATGCTGATGGATAAGGAAAGCTTTAAGCTGGGAATTGAAAAGCTGTTAAGGGTCGTTTTAAAGGATGAAACCGTGGAGCGGGTAAAAAACTTCGGAAGGGAAGTGGACGACCTCTTTGCCAAATTTATTGTAGGTAAATCCTTAGACTCCTTTATAATCGGCTGTCTATGCTTTATAGGCCTTTCTCTGATGGGGCTTCGATATACACTGCTAATTAGTGTAATTATAATGGTTACCAATATGATTCCTTACTTCGGCCCCTTTATTGGCGCTGTACCAGCAGTAATTATCACGTTGTTTTACAGTCCTATCAATGCCTTCTGGCTGAGTATTTTCATATTTGCCCTGCAGCAATTTGACGGATTAATCCTAGGTCCTAAAATACTGGGAGACAGTGTAGGGGTAAGCCCTTTTTGGATTATTTTGGCCATCACTGTGGGGGGAAAACTGTTCGGTGTCCTGGGAATGTTCCTGGGAGTGCCTGTGATTGCCATTATTCGATTGGTCATTAACCGCTTTATTGATCGACAGCTGGAAAGGAAAAAACTGAGAGTTCAAAATAAACTAAATGAACAAAGTATTCCCTTAAAAGATTGATAAGTAAACCCTCTTGAAATACAATTTAAAAAAGCATAGCATTTTCTATCTATGATAAAAGAACAGTAGGCTAAAGGTTTTACCTTCAGTCTACTTTTCTTTTTGAATTTGATGGGTCGGTCGTTTATAGCGATAATTTAGATAAGCCCCAGTTAGAATGAGAATAAAGCCCAGTAAGGTAAGGGGATCGGGAATTTCAAGCCATAGTACCAGTCCTATAATAATGGAAAAAAGCGTATTACCATAGGAATATATAGATAAGTCTGATGCTTCAGCATAGCGGTAGGAATAGGTCATTAAAAATTGAGCGCCGGTGGCAAAAACACCAATTGACAGCAATGCCGCCAGCTGGGGCCAGGTAGGCATGACAAACTGATTAAAAAATGGAAGGGCACTTAAGGTGGATAGGGTAGTAAAGTAAAATATAATTATTTGAGGATGATCTGTCAGCCTTAAGTGCCGAACGGTTGTATACCCGCCGGCTGCAAAAACTGCCGAAAGTAGACCAGCCAAGGCTGGTAATGGCATAAAGCCAGGCTGTGGCTTTACAATTAGAAAAATACCTACAACAGCAATAGAAATGGCTAAACCCTGGATTTTTTCAATTCGTTCCTTTAGGAAAAGGGTGGCCAATATTAATACAAAAAATGGATTCAGCTGATTCAAGATAACGGCATTGGCCAACGGGAGTCTGTCAATGGCGTAAAAATAAAGAAAGACTCCCGAAAGCCCTAAAATAGAACGATAGATCAGAAATGGCTTATTATTTCCTTTAAAGCTATGGCCCGATCGATAGATCAGTATGGCACTGACCACCATACCAACAATATTTCTAAAAAATACCTTTTCCATTGTGGGAAAATCACCGGCCGCCTTGACGGCCGTAGCCATTAAAGCAAAGCAGAGGGAAGATAAAATCATTAATATTATTCCCTTATTTCTTTGACTCATGGTAAGTTCCTCCTTAAGTTCTTTTTTATGTCTAATGGTCATTATCGTATTGAATCCTTCCTTTCGGGAAAAATAAAAGGAAGCGGGAGGTGATAAAATGGACCTGTGGAGTCCCGAGCGTGTATATTTTGAGCCCACAGCCAGAAATACGGAAGTGGGAAAAAGAATATTGGGTTATTGTAAGGATAACGGCATAGAAATACTGGAGACTACCTCTCACAACCAGGTCAGAAACTTACCCGGGAAGGATGAGAAGGCAAAATATGCGGCCGCTAAAAAAACCTTGATTGTTGGTATCAAGCGAAGCCTAAAGCTAGAGGTATGTCGGCCTTCAGCCGATTATCAGTTTTCCTTAATGACCAACTGCCCCGGCACCTGTGAATATTGCTATTTGTTCACAACTCAAGGGCAGAAGCCCTATGTCAGAGTTTATGCCAATATTGAAGAAATATACGGAGCAATTGATCACTATATAGAAAAAAAATTACCCCATGCCACTGTTTTTGAAGCAGCCAGCACCGGTGACCCACTGGGGGTTGAACATATTACGGGAACATTACGAGACACCATTATCCACTTTGGCACTTTAAAAAAAGGAAAGCTCCGTGTTGTCACGAAATTTTCCAATGTTGATTCCCTGTTAGATATACCCCATAACAGCAATACACGTTTTCGTTTCAGTATTAATTCAAATTTTGTCATTAAAAATTTTGAACACAACGTATCTAATCTATGGGACCGATTCAGGGCAGCAGAGAAAATGTCCAGGGCGGGCTACCCTTTGGGCTTTATTATTGCACCCATTATACTTCATGAAAATTGGAAGCAGGAATACAGTGAGCTTTTTCAGGGCCTAAAGGAAAGTCTTGGGCAAGGTGCCAGGGGGTTTATGACCTTTGAGCTGATTCAGCACCGATTTACAATAAATGCTAAAAATATCATCGAGGAGCGCTTTCCCAATACAAAGCTTGAGATGAACCCTGAAAAAAGAATTAAAAAATGGGGAAAATACGGTCGAGTGAAGTATGTTTATCCAAAGGATGAGGCCCAGGAGGCCAAGGAATTCATTAGTAACTTAATATTAAAGCATTTTCCCCATGGTCATATTCAATATTTTACGTAGCTTTTTTAAAAGTCATATACCTGACCAATCTCTAATACCTTGATTAAAGCAGATGTAACCCCCGCTGCAAAATCTTGATGGGGTGCATTGATAATAGGGAAGGTATTATAATGCATTGGAATAGCTACCTTCGGTTGAATAAAGTCGACAGCTCTGATGGCGTCCTGAACGTCCATCGTAAAATTTCCACCGATGGGAAGCAGGGCCACATCAATTTTTTCGGGGGCCAGTAGCTGCATATCCATGGTCAGGCCCGTATCGCCGGCATGATATAGTTTTTTTCCTTCTGCCTCAATTAAAAATCCACCGGGGTTTCCGCCATAGATTAGTCCCTCAGGGGTTTCAATGGCGGAACCATGTAGGGCAGGGGTCATTTTAACCCTTCCAAAGGGAAAATCGGTTCGTCCGCCAATATGCATTGGATGGCAATTAAGGCCCAATGACTTTAGATAGTGGCAGATTTCGTAGTTACTAATTACCAGTGCATTTGTCTCCTTTGCAATTGAAACTGCATCACCAAGGTGATCAGAATGGCCATGGGTTATAAAAATATGAGTTATATCCTTTATTGAAAAAATTGGTTCAAAGGCTTCAGTAGAATAAAAGGGGTCAATTAAAGCCCTCATTTGGCTAGTTTCAACATAAAAGGCGGCATGGCCTAAAAATTGTATTTTCATCATATCTCCTCCCTTTCAACATTATGGCTACCACTATTATAACAAATTTATTATAATTTACCCATCCATTATTATACCCTTATAAGTTTTTAACTTTTTTTTAAGGAAATTTTAATAGAAGGCTGTTAAAATGAAATTAAGATTGATTTGGTCATTATAAAACCAAAGACAAAAATAAAAGCAATAAATGTTGCAACCTGGAGGTTATAAGAATGAGAAAAAGGGTGATGATTTTAACTGCCTCAATAGGCTGTGGGCATGACCAGGCGGCTGAAACCTTAGCTAAAAAGTTTAAAGAGCAGGGGGAAGGAATTGAAACAGAAATTATTGATTTTATGGAAATGATGAATACTTCCATCAGTCATTTAATTAAGAGCAGCTACTTAAAAATGATCGACTTATTTCCAAGTTGGTATCATCTTCTTTATCAAAACACAATGAAAATTAAGAATAACAGTAAAGTCAAGAGCATTTTTATTTATCGATATGAAAAGAAGCTATTACAGTTAATTGAAAAGAGACAGCCAGATTTAATTCTTTTTACGAATCCCTTTCCATTAATCCTTGTCTCTGATATGAAAAGAAAGGGAATCATGAATGTAGATACAGCCACTGTTATAACTGATTATACAGCCCATAGTGTATGGCTGGATCAAACCGTTAATTATTATTTCGTAGGCAGCAATAGCCTAATGGAGGATTTAGTTAGAAAAGGAATTAGAAAGGATTCCATTTCGGTTACAGGAATCCCCATTCGAAGCGAATTTTATAAGTATCTTGACGAAAAAAGGATATTAAAGGGACAGGGCTTGTCACCAGCTTTGCCAACTTTGTTGATTATGGGAGGGGGCCTGGGGCTAGGACCCCTGGATGAGATTATTCAGGTACTAAATAAGGTAAAGGCCCCCCTTCAACTTTTGGTAGTGACAGGGAAAAATCAGGAGCTATTAGAATCTCTGCGGGGGCAATGTCGAAAATCCAATCATCATGTTAAGCTTTATGGTTATTATAAAAATATAAATGAGCTGATGACAATTTCAGACCTGTTAATTTCAAAGGCAGGGGGGATAACCATGTCTGAAGCCATTCAAAAAGAGCTTCCTATTCTAATAACCCATCCAATTCCAGGGCAAGAGGTGGGTAATGCCCAGCACTTATCAGCCTTAGGGATTGCAAAGCATATTGAAGATTTGGAGGATTTAGCCACTACAGTGGATGACCTGTTATTCAAAAATCCCCTCCATTACCAGGGCATGAAGGCTCAGCTAAGGGGCCTTAGGAAGCAGGATGCCGCCGGGGCCATTGTTAAAGAGCTGGTGAAAAACACCTTTAAAAATAGTGATAATGTAGTGAATCAACCTCAAAACCTATGACTTTTAAAACATCTATACAATTAATATAGATGTTTTTTTTAACTAAAATTTAACAGCCACTTAATAATCAAATAAAGCCAGGGCGATATATTTAGCTTGAGGAAAATTTTAGATAAAAAAAGAGGGGTCTGGGGGCGGAAATTATCTATCTTATTTAGCTGGAGGAAAAAATTGATGAAAAAAATGAACAACCCCAATGGAAAGGCGAGGCTTCAGAAGTTAAAGGGCTGGTTTTTATCACTTCATTTAAATGATTTCAAAATTCAAAAAAAGCTATTGTTTATGGCCCTGGTTACAGGACTATTACCGATGATCCTCATCAGTACCATCAGTATTCAAAGCTCTAGTAATAAGATCGAGGATGAAATAGTAAAGGGTAATCATTTGTTCACAACCCTGACCATTGATCGGATGAATGAGTACTTTTATAATCGAGAAGGCGATGGCAATATATTGGCCGGCTCCAGAACCATCAGTGACGGAATCGATAGGCTTAATTTGCTTGATACCGATGAAGAAGAGAAGGAAGCCATCATGGAGGAATTTACATACTACTTAAGTGATGTGATTGAAAAGCACCAATATACAGATATCTTTCTGACCAACCTGTATGGCGAAGTGATTTTTAGTTATCGGTATAACCGAAACGATATCGCCCCTTTGGTCTTTTCAGGGGATTTTTCAAGCAAGGCCATGGCAGGGCAGCAAAATTGGTCTAATATTTTTTGGAACAGCTTTATTAAAGATAATCTGATGGTGTTAGCTACTCCGGTATATGCCCCCCAGGATACGCTGGGGAACGCCCCTATTGGAACGATCAATATTGTTTTAAACCAGGGGAGAATCAACGAAATTGTACAAAATGGGGTTGATAAATTGGCCCCGGGGGCTGACTCCTATTTAATTAATGGTGAAGGACTATTTTTAACCAATACAATGAAGGAGCCCTTTCATGAGGCGGCGGCTTTGAAAGAAGAATTGGATTCAATGGCAAAAACCCTTCTTCAGGAACCCATAGCCAATCAAGATTTTAATTTTACTAAAACCCTGGAATACAGGTCATACACAGGTAAGGATGTTATAGGTACCCTTTCAGTGGTTCAAATTGGAGACAGCCCTGTGGGTTTAATCATCGAGGTGGATAAGGACGAAGCTTATCGAAGCATTGAGGATCTAAGAAACACACTACTAATAATTGCTATTCTAGTAATATCCATCTGCACTGTTATTGCGGCCAAGCTGGGCCGAACCATAACCGGGCCAATAAAAGCTGTAATTGGCCGAACCAGTGATATTGCCAATTATCAACTACAAAATGAGCTCAATCTAGAACAGGTTAAAAGGAAAGACGAAATAGGCGATTTGGAAAGGGCAGTTATCAAAATTCAAAACAATCTTCGTAAAATCATTACTGCTGTGGAAAGCTCTGCCCAGCAGGTGGTCAGCTCATCAGAGGAGTTAAAGCGTAACACACTACATGCTTCCCTGGCGGCCGAGACCGTAGCTGTGGGAATTAGCGAAATTTCCCTGGGCTCGGCCGATCAGGCCCATATTGCTCAAATAAGTGCCAATAAGACAGAAGAATTAAGCAATATAATAGAAAATAATCTTAAAGACTTAAATGAAATGACCCTGGCTGCCAAAGAGGCAGGGGAGGTTGTACAGTCGGGGCTAAATGTGATTAAACAGCTGTCGGATATAACCCTTGAGGCAAAAAAAGCCAATGAAGAAGCCCAGGCAAGTATTCAAAAATCATATGAAGGTACTAAGGAAATTGAAGAGGCCAGTAAATTGATTATGGCCATTGCAGATCAAACCAATTTATTGGCCTTAAATGCTGCCATTGAGGCTGCCCGGGCTGGGGAACAGGGTAAGGGCTTTTCAGTTGTGGCAGAAGAAATTAGGAAGCTGGCAGAGCAGTCTAAGGTATCTTCTAAAATTATTAATGGCATTATCCATAGGCTCAGGCGAGGTACCATGGAGGTGGTGGATACCATGGAGGGCTTAATCAATATTGCCGGCCAACAGAGGGGATATGTGGATTTAACCAGGGATAAATATCTGGAAATCGCCGATGCCATTAGAATTTCAGGGGAAAAGGTTAAAATACTGAATGTTTCTAGCCAAAGAATGAATGGGATGAGAACTGAGGTGGAGGCGGAAATATTGAAGCTAGCTCAATTATCAGAGCAATACTCAAGTAATACTGAAGAAATTTCAGCTTCTATTGAGGAACAAAGTGCTTCTATGCAAGAGATATCAAGCTCAAGTGAAGGGCTAGATACCCTGGCTCAGGAGCTACAAAGGCTGGTAAGGAAATTCAAGCTTTAACGACATAACATGTTCTTAACAAATGATTAACTCGGCGATAACACTGCCCGTTGGGTTATTCGATATAGTATACATGTAAGATATATAAAAAATATCGTTAGGGGGATTTTTTAATGCTTAAAAAGATCTTTATGTTATTACTCATTGCGGCTTTAATGGTGTCTGTCGTTGCATGTGGTGGAGGAAATGATCAACTAACAGACAATACACCAAATCAAAATGAAGTGGAAAATGAAACTGATGACGGAGCAGCCCTTGAAGGAGCAGTAATTATTGATGGATCTGGTACAGTATATCCGTTAATGGCCCATATTGCAGAGGAATATATGACTAACGTACAAAGCAAGGTCAGCGTTCAAGTAGGACGTGCCGGTTCCAGTGCAGGCTTTAAAAAGTTCATACCGGGAGAACTGGATTTTGCAGATGCCTCAAGGGAAATCAAGAGTGAAGAGGTGGCTGAGCTGGAAGCCCAAGGCCTAAAGATGGGAGAAGATGTATTAGAATTTAAGGTAGCCCTTGATGGTTTAACCATGGTGATTAATAAGGAAAATGATTGGGCAACCGAAATGACCAAGGAAGAAGTAATTGATATGTACCTTTCAGGCAAGCATAAAGAAGATGACAAGGTGCTTTGGTCTGATATTCGACCAGACTGGCCCCAAGAGGAAATTAAATTTTACGGACCCAATGAAAATCATGGAACCTACGAATTTTTCTATGAAGTGATCCTTGGAAAGCAGGAAATGGTTAAGACTGCCAATCTTCAACAGGAATATTCCACCCTGGTAGATCTTGTTTCAAAGGATAAAAACGCCATTGCATTCTTTGGCTTCGGTTACTACGTAAACAATCAGGATAAACTGACAGCAGTCAAAATTGACTTTGGTAATGGGCCAGTTGAGCCTACACTGGAAACCATCGGTGAAGATTTGCCCTATGCCGGCTTTACCCGCCCTGTCTTTACCTATTTGAATGCCAGATATGCAAAGGAAAAGCCACAGGTCCTTGATTTCGCTAAATATGTTGTTTCACCCGATGGAGCCCAAAAGTTAGCTGGTGAAAATGGATTTGCACCACTGCCTGCTGCCCAGTATGCTGAATATGCAAAACAATTAGATGCACTAAAGTAATGGTTTTTATATAGTGTGGCTTTAAGATGAGAAGGCTTGGCTTCTCATCTTAAAGCTGTTTATAATACCTGTAAAATTACCCTGGCGTTAAAGATAGTTTTTGAATAGTCTGGAAAGGAACCGGTGAAATGAATACGACTACTAATGTTAGAGAAATGATTCAAAAGAGCTTTTCTCAGAAAAAGAGGGGATCAGAAAGAATCATGCCAATTATTTTTTTATTGGCAGCCTCTATTTCTGTTGTGACAACAATCGGTATTGTCTTTACCCTACTTTTCGATGCCCTAAAGTTCTTCAGTAGGGTTCCCCTTAGGGAAGTGTTTAGTACCCAGTTGGCCCCCTTAAGTGCGAACCCCTCCTTTGGTATTTTACCATTGATCAATGGTACCATTATAACCTCAGTAATTGCTATGTTTGTGGCCATACCCATCGGGTTAACTGCTGCATTATTCTTAAGTGAGTTTGCATCAGAGGGCTTGAGAAAGGTCTTAAAGCCTATTATGGAGGTGCTGGCGGGGATTCCCACCATTGTTTACGGTTTTTTTGCCTATTCCTTTGTGACTCCCCTGCTAATGAAGCTGATTCCCGGCCTAGAGGCTAAAAATGCCCTGAGTCCGGGGCTGGTGATGGGAATTATGATTATTCCCATGGTTGCTTCCCTTTCTGAGGATGCCATGAACGCCGTTCCCAATGCCATGCGGGAAGGAGCACTGGCTTTGGGCTCTACAAAGCTGGAGGTAGCCATTAAAGTAGTGATTCCGGCGGCATTTTCAGGAATTATTGCCTCCTTTGTGTTGGGTATTTCAAGGGCTATCGGTGAAACAATGATTGTGGCCATTGCCAGTGGCAGCTCAAAGGCCTTTACCTTTGATTTTACCCAATCAATGCAGACCATGACTGCCTATATTGTAGAATTTACCAGTGGTGATGCTGGAAGCGGAACCCTGGGCTACTATAGCCTGTACGCTGTGGGACTTTTACTGTTTGCCTTTACCCTTTTAATGAACTTACTGGCACAATATATCTCACGTAGATATAGGGAGGAATACTAATCATGAATGCGGAAATCATTCAACATCAACAACATCAAGAGGAAGAAAAATCATATTTTAACAGCAGGGCAGTTAAGAGCAGAATGAAAAGACGTGTTGTCCTTGATCAGGTGGCTAAGGGGATTTTTATTTTATCCACCCTGTTTGCACTGCTGGTACTGGGAATATTACTATATAGAATTATCAGCCAGAGTATCGGCTGGCTAAATTTGAAATTTTTGCGAAATAACCTTTCAATTTTTCCAGAAAAGGCTGGAATTAAAGGGCCTATCCTGGGCAGCCTTTGGCTGATGGCCATTGTGGCTCCCGTAACAATCATTCTGGGGGTAGCCACAGCGATCTATCTAGAGGAATATGCCGGCAATGGAAAGCTTCAGGCCTTTATCAAAACCAATATCTCTAATTTGGCCGGTGTTCCATCTGTAATCTTTGGTTTGTTGGGTTTAACGGTCTTTGGCAGGCTGTTTAATTTGGGCTCTAGTATTCTGGCCGGGGGATTAACCATGTCTCTATTGGTGTTGCCCATTGTGGTTGTTGCTGCCCAAGAGGCTATTCGGGCGGTACCAGGCTTTTTAAGGGATGCCTCCTATGCCCTGGGGGCTACTAAATGGACCACCATCAGAACCGTTGTCTTGCCTGTGGCCATGCCAGGAATCTTAACCGGATCGATTTTGGCTTTGTCTAGGGCCATCGGAGAAACGGCTCCCCTGGTTGTACTGGGAATTCCAACATTAATCTTAAAAATACCAACCGGGGTGATGGATGATTTTACAGCTTTGCCAATTCAAATCTATTATTGGACCTTAGATACAGTCCTTACTCCAGAATATGCGAACCTGGCTGCTGCCACCATCATTGTTTTATTGGTCTTATTATTTATGATGAACTCTGTCGCCATTCTAATTAGAAATAAGTTTCAAAAACGATACTAAAATAGGAGGACTTACCTTGACTACTGGGAATATTAAAAATCATGATAAAAAGGAAAAAGAAATCATATATGATGTGAATGATTTAAATCTTTGGTATGGGAATGAACAGGCCCTTAAACATCTTGATTTTACCATAGAAAAAAATGAGGTAACGGCAATTATTGGCCCATCAGGCTGCGGTAAATCAACCTTTATTAAAACATTAAATCGAATGGTAGAGATCATCCCCACCGTCAGAACTACAGGTGAAATTTTATACCATGGTAAAAATATATTTGATAAAGCCTTTCAGGTTGAAGAGCTAAGAACCAGGGTTGGTATGGTATTTCAAAAGCCTAACCCCTTTCCTAAGTCTATTTACGAAAATGTTGTATATGGGCCCAAAATCCACGGTATTCGGGACAAAAGAAGGTTAATGGAAATTGCCGAAGCCAGTCTGAAGAGTGCGGCGCTATGGGATGAGGTAAAGGATCGGCTTCATGATAATGCCTATGGGCTTTCAGGGGGGCAGCAGCAAAGGCTTTGTATTGCCAGGTGCCTTGCGGTACAGCCCGATGTTTTGTTAATGGATGAGCCCACCTCGGCCCTGGACCCCATCTCGACCCATAGGATAGAAGGCTTAATTGAAACCTTAAAGAAGGACTATACAATTGTTATTGTAACCCATTCTATGCACCAGGCGGGTAGAATCTCTGATAAAACAGCTTTTTTCCTTTCGGGAGAAGTCGTTGAATTTGGTGATACCACAGCAATATTTTCAAATCCAAAGGATCAACGGACCGAGGACTATATTACAGGGCGATTTGGTTGATTTTATTTTAATAGATCAATAGGATTGCGGAAGGAGAAAATATGAGAAATCAATTTATTACTCAATTAAAGGATTTAAATCTGAAAATATTAAAAATGGGGGCTATGGTTCAAGAAATTATTGAAGAAGCAATTAAGGCGCTAATGGATCAAGATTTGGAGCTGGCAAAAAAGATATATGATATGGATGATCAGATTGATGCCTTGGAATTAGAAATCGAAATGGAATGTATGAGATTGATTGCCCTACAGCAGCCCATGGCAAAGGACTTACGATTAATTGGAACGGCACTTAAGATTATCACCGATTTAGAACGCATGGGGGATCACGCTGTTAATATTGCCAAAACCACCCTTGAAATCGGCCATGAGCCATTTGTTAAGCCGTTGATTGACCTGCCCCAGATGGCAAAGCTGGCCCAGGCGATGGTTAAAAAGAGTCTAGATGCCTTTATGGATTTAGACGTTAATAAGGCCAGAGAGGTGGCCGCTGACGATGAGGCAGTAGATGAGCTGTATCTTAAAATCTATACTGAATTAATTAATAAGATGATTGAAAAACATTCAATTATCCGCCAGGCAACTAATTTAATCTTTATTGGAAGATATTTAGAGCGAATTGCTGACCATGCCACCAATATCGGGGAAAGAGTAATTTATATAGTAACAGGAGAGAATGTAGAGATTAATTAATGGCAAATATAAAAGCCTCGAGCTAGCTCGAGGCTTTTATAGTATTGATAAATTATTTAGCCTGACTCAAGGCGCTCTTAGCAGCTTGAATAACGGCATCAGCAGTGACAGTTGCACCACTGGCTACATCAGATCCCTTAAGATCAGCTGACTGTCTTTTTACAATTTCCGCAGCAACTTTTTTTGCACCTTCACCGCCTATTTCAGGCGTTTCATTTTCACTAACAGCTACATTCGTAATTTTACCGCCAGAAATTGTGATGGTAACATTAATCGGTTCACCATAGAAGCTATCATTGGTGGAAGCCTTGTAAGTACCATCCTTGAATCCAGATGCTGCTGGCTCGGAAGCAGGCGTAGTTGCCGCAGGCTCATTGGCGGCAGGTGTAGAAGGTGGAGCGGGCTGTTCAGCAGAAGCAGGCTCATCTTCTTCTACTTCCTCAGGAGCTTCAGCTGCTTCCAGGGGAGCCGGTGTTCCTTCTAAGGCTTTAATAATTGCCTTTTTAGCAGCTTCGCTGGAATAAGTAGCTCCGGTTACAACGTCGGCATTCACATCCTGGTTGTCAATAACTTGGGCGATTACTGCATCGATGGCTTCGTCACCAAGGCCTTCAGTTTCACTTTGATTTAAAATATCTATTTTGACAATTTTTCCGTCTTGAACTTCAACACTCAATTCAATTTCACCCTTGAAGCCTTCCTCAGATGCTGTATAGACACCATTTTCAAGGGCTCCAAGATCAATATCCACTATTTCTGCAGTGGCATCCTCTGATTCTTCTTCAGAGTCTCCCATGCCTAAGGCATTTTTCACCGCAGCAATGGTTCCTTCACTGGATTTAGTCGCCCCAGAAACCATATCGACATTTAATGATTGAGTTTCGATAATGGCAGCAGTAATTTGGTCAATGGCAACATCTCCTAAGCCAGCAGTTTCACTATTTTCAAGGACTTCAATATTTGTGATTTTTCCGCCCTCAACCACCACGCTTACCTTGATATCGCCGCCAAAGCCTTGGGCAACCCCTTCATGGGTTCCATCGGCAAAGGCACCGCCGCCACTGGCAAGGGCTAAGGCCGCCTTAATCGCTTCGATGGTACCTTCACTTGACTTGGTAGCACCGGAAACTACTTCAACATCAGCAGTTTTTCCGGCAATAGCCGCCTCGATGATCTGATTGGCAGCATTATCACCCAAACCAGGAGTATCATCAATTTCCAGCAGCTCAATGTTGGAAATTTCTCCGTTTGCAATCGTTACCGCAACTTTAATATCCCCATTAAATCCTTGCCCTACCCCTTCATAGGTTCCATCCACGTAGGTAGAAGGAGTTGAAGCGGTCTGCTGTTTTAAAAACATCCCCCCAGCCACTAAAGCAATGGCCAGCAATGGCAGGATAACAATTGCCATTTTTTGTTTCTTATCCAAAACAAAGCACCTCCATAATTTTTAAATTTATTAATGCCTTTATCTGTATACAACACTTATATAATATCATAATGCCTTATTATTTTAAATAAATTTTTAACTATTTTAAATGAAAAAATAAGATTTTATATTAAAAACGAATTGGTATCAATGAAAATTTCATCTTAAAGGCGCCGCAATAGGTTAATAACATAACGACGAATAAGGGGATTCGTTTTCTTTTCAATATCACGAATAATAGTACCCTGCGTCAATTTAAATGACGCAGGGTACTAGATTGACAATGGATATAGACCTTGATCGGATTAACGTTTCAAATGGTTATCATTATGATACGACTGTCTCAGACTGCTTTTCAATGGTAGGAATGGTTATTCCCAAAAATCCGTAAATAACGTTGATAATTGGTACTAACAGGTTAAAGAAGGCATAGGGCAGGTAAACCACAGGAGAAACCCCTAGGGTGGTGGCCATAAAGGCTCCACAGGTATTCCATGGAATTAAGGCAGAGGTAACGGTACCTGAACCCTCCAGGGCTCTGGATAATACCTTGGGGTGAATTCCCCGTTCGGCATAGACATCCTTATACATTCTGCCGGGGACAACAATAGCTAAATATTGCTCTCCGGTTAATAGGTTGACTACAATACAGGTGATAACGGTGGCAAAGATCAGTGAGCCGGTTGATTGTGCGAAGTTCAGTATCGATTCGGCAACGGCATGGAGCATTCCCGTGCGCTCCATAACACCACCAAAGGAAAGGGCAATAATAATTAGCGAAACAGTCCACATCATGTTGTCCAGACCGCCGCCGTTCAGCAGCTCGTTGACGACACCATTGCTAGTTTCAATGGAAAATCCATAATGGGCAGCCCCAATGATATCACCCAATGAAGCACCCTGGAACAAGGCTGCGAAACCGCCTCCCAGAAAGACTCCAGCGATTAATCCCGGCAAGGCTGGTATTTTTAAAACAACTAAAATGATTACAACGATGGGGGGAATCAACAGCAAGGGAGAAATTGTAAAGTTTTCAGCCAGTGTTAACAATATACCGTCAATTTGGCTGGTATCGAGGGTGGCTTTAGCGTAGCGTATACCGATAATTCCATATAGAATTAAAGAAATAATCAAGGCCGGGGCGGTGGTATAAATCATATGCCTAATATGATCAAATAGTGAAGCGCCTGCCATGGCCGGTGCCAGATTGGTGGTATCTGATAAAGGAGACATTTTATCACCAAAATAGGCCCCGGAAACGATTGCTCCGGCCACAAGCCCGGCGGGCATATCTAATCCATAACCAATCCCTAACAAAGCGATTCCTACGGTTCCAGCTGTGGTCCAGGAACTTCCGGTTGATAAAGAAACAATACAACAAATAATGGTGGTGGCCACGAGGAAGATACCAGGTGATAAAATTTGCAATCCATAGTATATCATTGTAGGAACAGTACCACTTAAAATCCATGTACCAATGATGCTGCCAATAACCATTAAAATTAAAACTGCCTGCATGGCCATTTTTATCGTGTCAATGATGCCTTCTTCCAGCTCGTTCCAGCTATAGCCCAGCATAAAAACCGCAACAATGGAAGCAACTACAGTGGCAAAAATCAGGGGAATGTGAGGATCTGCCCCAAAGACTAAAATACCAACAGACAAGGTAATCATTAAAATAAAAATCGGAATTAGTGCATGGAATAGGGTCGGATCCTTCTTCTGTCTTAAACTCATAAATTCTCCTCCTTTAAATAATTTTATCTTAACGCCACAATACATATATGTGCTTTAAAGATTAGTCAGTAATTGATTGTATAAAAATACACATATAAGATATCATAGCATATCTATTAAAAAAATTCAAATATATTCGGAATATTGTAAATAATAATTCATATCAGTTACATAATAGCATGGTTTCGGTAGAAGCGTATTCATAATACAAGAAAAAAATGTCTGTTAATAACGAAAATTGAAATATATGTTCAGATACCTATTTGTATAATAGAAAATAGCCAGGAGAAAATGAAGCTGAGGAACAAATATAACTATACAATAAAGAGAATAAAAATTCAATCCTTACAAAAGAAAAATTCATATCCAAACTCCTTTCAGCCCCTCCATATTAAGGGATTATATTTTTTTTCTATATTTTGTAAGCGGTTTAAAGTTTAGGAAAAAATATGAATAATCATATAAAAATTTGTTCTCTATAGAAAGCAGATTATTTGTTTAATAATATTGGTGAAATATAAATAGATTAGGGTGTGTCTGAATACTCCGAAGGGTGCAGATTTTACTGAATTTTTGTTCCAAGCAAGGCTACTTTTTTGAAGGCATACCAGGAATACGTTAAGGAAAAGCAACGCTGCGTGGGACAAAAAAGCGGTGAAAGATGCCCTTGAGTGGGTTTTCAGACACGCCCTAGTAAGGAGCAAAATAAAAAAGTCAGCCTAACATTAAATGTTGGCTGACCTTTATAAATTAAAAAGCCTTATTTCTGTTTTTAATTTTATCACTTAACGGCCATAGCACAGGTTGTGCCATCCTCTAATATTTTTAAAATCTGGAGCTTGTCCTTTCTATTAAAAAAAATCTCTATAAAGCAATTGCTGCAAAAATATCTTGATTTACTTAACTTACCTGTATCTTCATTACCACATATAGGGCATTTCATAAAAAATCCCTCCCCCAATATAATACATTTTTCAAACCTTTAGAGAATCAAAATAGTGATGTAAAAAAATATAGATGTGTCAATATTATTATATAGGAGAAATGCCTCTTTGACAAGAATTATTTTGAAAATCAAATTATTCGTTATTGAAATTGTACCGATATTAGTTATATAATTGTGTATTGGAGAAAGGAAGGTTGATTTGTTTTGCCAAATGAAGAAATTTCAAATTTGATTCATGGTTTTTTTATTTGCTTTGGCAGCTGGCTAAGATATCAATTTAAAAACCAATTAAACTGTGAGTATCATTTATCAGTGTCACAATTTAAAGTACTATACATGATAAAGGATATGAAGATCTGTAGTATGTCTAATTTAAGTGACGAAATGGAAGTCAGTAAGGGAACCATGACCACCACCTTGAATAAACTGGTTGAGTATGGCTTTGTAAAGAGGAGCAGTTCGGCCCGGGATCGTAGAACTGTTTTTGTGGAGCTTACCGATAAAGGGTATACTGTCATTAAAATGCTTGAGGAACAGCTTCAGCTTTCCCTTTTAAAAATTATTGATCAATTGGACCACCAGAAGCAGGCAGAGGTTTATTCAGGACTTACTATTTTAAATCAAATTTTTAAAGATAAAAAATGTAGATATTAATCATTAATACTTAAGCCTTACCAGCCCAGGCCCTTCTATTTTATTAGAATGGTACTGGGCTTTGTTATTATGTAAGGGATATTATCCAGGGTAACCTACTAATTATATGAAGACGGATAATGGAATATGCACCAGGAATCACATCTATTCATATGATATAATACATCAATTTTATTAGAGGCGGGAGTATTCCCATGCCTCGATTCAATTTAGTCATTAATCACTAAAAATAGAATCTCCTTTAGATCAAGCATTGGTCTACGGGTCAAGAACCGAAACGACTATTTTTTTATCTATTGGGAAAGTTTTCACTTATCATAATTAAAGTCGTCCTTTCAATCGTTCAAAGGAAGACCTTGTTCTATTAAAGAAATTGATGATAGTTAAAAGCCAACCGGGTTCAAAAGATTAAAGGAGGTAAAGATTGTGAGAGAAATCAATAGTTTAATTGTTAATATATATGATTCCAAAGAAAATAACGTGATTACAAGAAATATAGAAGGTTTCATTAAAGAGCTGGTGGCCTACAGTATGCCACTATCTTTTCATATTGAGGCATTAAAGTGTCAAAGTATTATTATGCGTACTGCTGTGCTGCGTTATTTAAATTCTAAAGAAAGGATAAAGACAGCCCATATCAAGAATGGAATTCCCCATAGCCTTTTTCCTGAATGGATGCCCCTAGAGGAATATCGTAATCAATGGGGAGCGAAATACGATGAGCAGGTTCAATTGATTAGCCTGGCGGTGGAGGAAACCGCAGGAAAAATTATTACATTTAATGATAATCCCATTGATGCCAGGTATCATGCCGTTTGTGGAGGGGCAACAGAAAACAGCGAAAACGTAACGGGCAATGTTGTACTATATTTAAGAAGAGTACTTTGCCAATATTGTCAGAATAGCCCATACGAATTGAATTATAAGGATATTCCCATAGAAGAGGTGGAATCCAGGTTAGGGATTCGATTTTCAAAGGGCGATTCTACAAAAAATAGAGCCATTGAGGGAATGTTGTATGATATTGATCGTGATGAGACGGGTAGAGTCAGAAGTTTAAAGGTTGCGGGCAGAGAATTTGACGGAATAGAATTAATGAGAAGGCTGGAACTGGATTCCACCAGGTTTAGCTGGCAGCCTCAGTTTATACGCTTTTTAACGAAGGGGAAAGGAGAAGGCTTGGGTCTTTGCCAGTATGGGGCCAATCAGATGGCTCTGGAGGGGAAGAAGGCCGAAGAAATTCTAACATACTACTATACCGGTGTAAAAATAGAAAAAATTGTTGTTCCATGTATAAAAAGTCCGCTATTGGGCAAGGTATTAGTAATTGATGCTGCCCATGGCGGTGAAATGGGAGAAGATCATGTCAGCCCTAAGGGAACCAGAGAACGGGATATTAATCTTGATATAGCCAAAAATCTTGAAAAAAGGCTGCTGGAGCTGGGGGCAACGGTTTATATGACCAGAAGAGAAGATGTTTATGTGCCTGTCACCGAAAGAGCAATGCTTACCAATAATGTCAAACCTAATTTCTTTTTATCCATTCATCAAAACTATCTTAGAAATTCCAATTTATCGGGTACAGAAATTTACTATTATCGTGGAGATAGCGAAGCTAAAAATCTTTCAGAAATCATCATTGATAATTTAAGTAAGCTCAATCTGGCAAACAGAGGAGTGAAAACTGCAGACTTTTTCCTGTTGAGGGATATTAAAGTAAGTGGGCTGCACATAGAAGTAGGGTATTTATCGAACCCCATTGAAGAAGAACGACTACTGGATGAAAAATTTAGGCAGGATATTGCCAATTCCATAGCTGATTCTATTGTGTCATATTACCAATTAAACCTGTAATTGATTGAATAAAAAAGTATTCAGTGGGCCGGCCAACTGAAACCCAAGGTATTTTATAGCTGTTTTATCTTGTAATTTGAAATTGATTATGTCTATCTCTTGCCTGGTTGTTTAAATAAAGCTTGTCAGGTTTAGGGCTTTGTTTACTATTGTCAAATTTAAACCTTGATGGAATCTTTGAGGAGGCCGGCCTCAATTATATTCCAGATTAATTACTGTCTTATACTTAATTATTTTGCATTATTGGGCAGGTATACAGAATACTATTAACAATAGAAGAAAAAAATTTTAAAAAATTTTAAAAAACCCTTTACAAATGTGGGTGTAAGGTTATATAATGTTTTATTACCCATTTGACACCATGTGGATAATATGATATAATTTGATGTGAATAAGTGAAAGAAGGTGATTTTTTGGCAACCAGAACTACCTTAAATGAAATTAGACAGAATATTGAGGTGTTTGTAGGACAAAAGGTTACACTTAAAGCAAATAAGGGCAGAAAAAAGACCCTCGTTAGAGAAGGCGTATTAGAGAACACATATCCAAATATATTTGTTGTCAGAATCGATGGGGGATACGATTCAGTACGTAGAGTATCCTATAGCTATTCAGATATTTTAACTGAAACCGTAGAAATTACAATTTGTAAGGACAATAAACAAATAAAGGTAAGCTAATTGGACCACCAGTAGGGTGGTTTTTTTTTGACTTTATAAAATGAATAAATTCAAGATGTCTCCAGCAGAAATGATGGAAAGGGAATCTCTGATTTTGATTTTAATTGACAAAAGAATATCAATGTATACATTATGCGAATAAATATTCAATTCATGTATAAAAATATAAAGAATATTAAAAAATAGCCACTTGATTTATGTATAAAACTTAGGTATACTATTTTTGAAATAGTAAAAACATTCAATCATGCCATTCAATTCTGAAAGGGGCTGGAGGGATTGGGACGCAAATCATTCATTAATGTAACCTCAGAAATCGGAAAACTAAAGGCTGTATTGCTCCATCGGCCAGGTAAGGAGCTGGAGCGGCTGACGCCTGAGTATCTTCATGAGCTGTTATTTGATGACATACCATGGCTAAAGGAAATGCAAAGGGAGCACGATTTGTTCGCCAAGGCCATGGAATCAAGGGGGTGCGATGTTTATTACTACGAAGATTTATTGACGGAATGTATCAGTGATGAAACGGTTAAAAAATCCTTTGTTCATGATGTGGTAAAAAATTGTAATATTGCCCATGAAGAACTTGAGCTGCTGATCATAGAATATATGTTATCTAAAAGCAATAGAGAAATTGTAGAAATATCGATCTCAGGTCTGCACAAAAAGGATGCTCCAGAGCTTAAATGGGAGTTTCATCTGGTAGATTATATTAAAGAGCATTATCCTTTTTATATAAATCCACTGCCCAATCTTTATTTTACCCGTGACCCCGGAGCGGTTGTCGGAAATGGTCTGGTCATCAATAAAATGAAGACCCCTGCCCGTGATAGAGAAACGATGTTTTTAGAGTATATCTATCAATATCATCCATTATTTGATAATCGATTGACCCCCCGCTGGTATGACTATAAGGAAACCTACAGCATTGAAGGGGGCGACATATTAGTTTTAAGTGACAAGGTACTGGCCATTGGCTGTAGTGAGCGGACCTCTGCCAGAGGAATAGAAATACTGACCCAAAGAATATTACAAAATACAGAGTTTGAAAGGGTCTTGGCGGTACAAATCCCCTTTACGAGGGCCTATATGCACCTTGATACGGTTTTTACCATGATCGATCATGACAAGTTTACCATATACCCAGGTGTCGAGGATCAATTGATTGCCTACGATCTTAGCCTGGGAAAAACAACCCCAAAGGTGACCTTAACCAAAAATCTGACAGAGGCCCTGAAGCGTGCTCTGAAACTCCCTGCGGTGGAACTGATACAAAGTGGTGGCGGTGACGAAATTACAGCTGCCAGGGAACAGTGGAACGACAGCACCAATACACTGGCCCTTGCGCCGGGAGTTGTGATTACTTATAATCGAAATGAGGCTTCCAATGAAACCCTTAGAAACCATGGAATAGAAGTAATTGAAATTGAAGGCTCTGAGCTGGTAAGGGGCCGGGGCGGGCCAAGATGTATGTCAATGCCCCTGGTAAGGGAAGTTTTATTGTAGCAGCCTTAAATAATAAGACAAAGGAGGAATCACGATGCCTGTCAATTTGAAGGGAAGAAGTCTATTGACCCTAAAGGATTTTACACCTCAGGAAATTCGATATCTGTTAGATTTGTCAAGGGATTTGAAGGCCAAAAAAAGAATGGGAATTAAGGGGAGTTTATTGGCTGGAAAGAACATTGTCCTGTTGTTTGAAAAAACCTCCACAAGAACAAGGTGTGCCTTTGAGGTAGCTGCCTTTGATGAAGGAGCCCAGGTTACCTTCCTGGGAGCCAACGATTCCCAAATTGGTAAAAAGGAATCATTGGAGGACACCGCCAGGGTGCTGGGAAGATTTTACGATGGCATTGAGTTTCGAGGCTTTAAGCAGGAAACCGTAGAGATTCTTGCCGCCCATTCCGGCGTACCGGTATGGAATGGATTAACAGACCTTTATCACCCAACCCAAATTTTAGCAGACCTGTTGACCATTACCGAGCACGTCAATAAGCCCCTTAACAAGGTGAAATTTGCCTATGTTGGTGACGCCAGAAACAATATGGGCAATTCTCTTATGATTGGGGCGGCTAAAATGGGAATGGATTTCAGAGCAGTGGCACCCAAGACCTTGTTCCCTGCCGAAGCCTTGGTTAAAGAGATGAAGGAGGTTGCCAAGGAAACCGGAGCAACCATTACCTTAACTGAAGATATTGGTCAGGGAGTGAAGGATGTCGATGTCATCTATACTGATGTATGGGTGTCTATGGGTGAGGAAGATCAATTTGAAGAAAGAATTCAGCAGCTAAAACCCTATCAGGTTAACATGGATATGATTAATTTGACAGGAAACCCGGATGTAATCTTTATGCACTGCCTGCCTTCTTTCCACGATTTAGAAACCAAGGTGGGCAAGGAAGTATTTGATCGTTTTGGCCTCAAGGAAATGGAAGTAACCGATGAGGTATTCAGAAGCAAGCACTCTGTCGTATTTGACGAGGCAGAAAATAGAATGCATACAATCAAGGCAGTCATGGTGGCGACCTTATAGGCAGCTGTACCAATCTAGGCCCTGAAAAGGGAAAAAGAAACAAAAGAGCAGCTAGATATGGAAGGATGCAAGGCGTAGTAGATAGTCTTCCATGTCTTTTTGCTATGCCCAAAATAAAGAAAATATCGATTTGACATGGCATCATAATTATATCAATACAATTCAAAAACGTTTTTAACCTCTAATCCTATCCTATGTAAAGGAGCGAGTGTAAAATGATACAGCGAAAAAGCAGAATTGTCCTGGCACTGGGAGGAAATGCATTACAGGCTGATCCCCAAAATACTGGGGCAGAAGCCCAGCTTAAAACCGCAAGGGAAACGGCAAAACCAATTGTTGACCTCATTGAAGAGGGCCATGAAGTAATATTGGCTCATGGAAATGGCCCTCAGGTGGGGCAAATTGTCGCCACCTATGAAGGGGCAAATCACCATGATCAAGGCTTTTCTGTTATGCCTTTTCCTGAATGTGGCGCCATGAGTCAGGGCTATATTGGTTATCATCTTCAACAGGCAATTGGCGAAGAGCTGATGAAGCGGAATATTAATAAATGTATCGCCAGTGTTGTCACCCAGGTGGTGGTTGATCCAGAGGACCCCGCCTTTAATCATCCCTCAAAGCCTGTGGGCTCCTTCTTTAACGAAGATGAGGCAAAGCGTTTGATTGAAGAAAAGGGGTATACCATGAAGGAAGATTCAGGCCGAGGCTGGCGCCGGGTTGTCCCCTCGCCCCTTCCCATAGATGTAATAGAGGCACCTGTGGTCAAATCCATGGTGGAAGCAGGTCATGTGGTAATCACCGTCGGTGGAGGCGGAGTGCCGGTATTGAGAAAGGGAAACCAGCTTCAAGGTGTGGCGGCCGTTATTGATAAGGATTTTGCCTCTGAAAAAATTGCAGAGCTTTTGGAAGCCGATTTACTGATTATCTTAACTGCAGTTGAAAGGGCCGCCATTTACTTTAATACCCCCCAGCAAAGGGATTTAGGCCAGGTGACTGTTAAAGAGATTAAGCAATATATTGAGGAGAATCATTTTGCCCCGGGTTCGATGCTTCCTAAAATAATGGCAGCTGTAAGGTTTGTAGAATCCAGGCCTGGTCGAAGGGCATTAATCACATCTCTTGAAAAGGCCAGAGAAGGTTTGATGGGGAAAACAGGAACCATAATTGTAGGAGAATAGTGGATTATAAGCTAAGGTGAGGAAAAACATCCTCACCTTTTCCATTAGCACTTTATACTAAAAGACTATTTTAATACGATCATACTTCTTCAGACCTAACTATATTTTATTTCTGAGTTTAATCAGATGAAGCATTACTGACGAAAATACCATTCACTACACCATCATAATGATTAATCTTAATTATTTTAATATTACTAAATATATCTTCGTCTATTTTGTCGGTATATGTGTATTTATATGCAATTCCCAAGCCTGTATCTTCGTCTTCTCCTACAAAAAAAACTTCTACGGATTTGTCTTCTGGTGGAATAACGACAATATATAGACCATCGCTACCCTTAATAGTAAAGCTGGAGTTTGAACTAATATTACCTTGAATTTCATCCTTTACAAATTGCGGTGACGCTTCATATGAAAGAACATCGAAGGAAACCTCATTGTAGTACCGATCATTGGTTAATTTAATCATAAGCATGATCATCAGTAAAACAATCAAGACACTGGTAGCAGTAAACATTTTCTTTTTCATATATTATTTCTCCTTATAAACATTATCCGTTTATCCTTTCAAATACAATTGTATAAAAAATATACTTAAATGTCAAATGTTAGAAAATCTACTGTTGAATAGTCTTTTCCAGGTACTTGTTTTTTTCCATTTATATTTAATCAGGATAAGGACTCAATCGATTCAGCTTTAAAAAAATATTGATGAATATCTTTCCTTTTCACTTCTTTTTTACTATACAGCATCATATATATTATAGAGCTTTAATTGGACGAACTCAGAGCCTATACAAACTTTATAACATAATTTATGATGAGCTAAATATTAATATAATAAGACTTTTTAATATCTGGAAGGAGGAAAGAAAATGCCTGTAGAGCTGCAGAAGGATATGTTTACTGTAGATCAAATTATTGGTCAAGAAACTGCCCAGGCCATCATAGAGGGAGATATCTTAGTGCCTGATATTAAGCCTGATATAACAAGAATTATCTCTGTTGATGGGGCAATGGAAGTAACCAAAAAGGAAGTACTGGAAAATAAAATTAATGTTGAGGGTGTCATCAAATTTAAAATTTTATACGTTTCAGACAGAGGAGAAGAGCCGCTATATAGCATAGATAGCAGTACCGTTTTCAAGTATGCCATTCCCATTGAAGGCATTACTTCAAAAATGAAGGCAGAGGTACAGGGCGACCTGGAGCACATTGAATACGTCATTAATAATGAGCGAAAGATCGGAGTTAAGGCAGTGGTTAATCTTTTTGGTACTGCCATAGAGGGTGTTCAACAGCAGGTAGCAAGGGAAGTAACGGGTCTAGAGGATATCCAGGTGTTGAGGGAGGAATTTCAGTACACAGAGGTGGCGGGCGAGGCCGTATCAGAAGCCCTGGTAAAGGATACCTTTGAGCTGGAGGACCAGGAGTCCCCAGTTAAGGAAATTCTGAAATGGAACGCTGTGGCAGTTGAGAAGGAAACGAAAATATCTGAGGATAAGGTAATTGCGGCAGGTACGTTATTGGTGGAACTATTGTACATTGCCGATGATGAAATGAACAGCTTAAATATTTTAAAGAAGGAAATCCCCTTTACACACTTTACTGAAATCGCCAACATCGACGATAGTATGAAATATAAGATTAAGCTCAGTGTTGAAGAGCTATATACCGATGTCAAGGAAACGCTCCAGGGGGAAAGAAAAATCATTGAGGTAGAAGCGGTAACAAAGTCGGCCGTTAAGGTACTGGATACCCGTACCAGGGAACTGATCGTTGACGCCTATTCTCCCAGTAAAAGCCTAAAGGTGGGTAAAAACCTGGTCAGCCTTAAGGAAAATATAGGGATGAACCGATCCCACGTCATGCTTCGTGAAGCCCTGGATGTACCGACTACCCAGCCAGAAATTGATCGCCTCTTTTCAGTACAGGTAAGGCCCTTGTTGACCGATTATCACATTGTAGATGAAAAAGCAGTAATAGAGGGTATATTAGAGGCTTCTGTAATTTATGTTTCCCAGGAGGATTTGCAGCCCCTCTATAGCTTTAAACAGGAGATTCCCTTCAGGCACTATGTTGATATGGTCGGACTCATTGAAGGAATGGAGGCTAATATTGACCTGCAGCTGGAGGAGGTAGATTATCATCTTCTCAATGGAACCCAGGTAGACATTAAGGTTACAGTGGGGGCAAGCTGCGAGGCCTATACCCATAAATATATTGAGGTAGTTCATTCCATTGAAGAGCTGGAGGAGTCCCAGGACCCGGCAAAGCGACCCAGCCTGACGGTATACTTTATGCAGCCTGGAGACACCCTGTGGCAGGTGGCTAAAAGGTATCAAACGACGGTGAAGCAAATTTTAGAAAGCAATCAATTAGTATCACCCGAGGATGTTACCACTGGAGATTACATTTTAATTGAAAAGGTTCACAATTTTAACTTTTAGAAGGCCGCTTTAAGCGGCCTTTCAAACTGTATAAGGGTGTACAGGCCGTTGGGTGGCTTTCCTTAGGAAGCACGGAAAACTCCAAAAAAATTGTAAAAGAAGCAAATCTTTTGCAGGAGAAGGGCGTCTTATTATATAATATATACAGTTAGGTATACATGAAGGAGAGAATAGGATGCAGCGGATACAATTAAAGTCTAGAGCTAAAATCAATTTGTCCCTTGATGTCTTGAGCAAACGGCCCGATGGATATCATGAGGTACAAATGATTATGCAGCAAATAGATTTATTCGATACGATCACCATTACTGAAAGAAAAGATAATGATATTACAGTTAGAAGCAATTGCGAGTATATACCTAAGGATTCGGGCAATATTGCTTATCAGGCGGCACAAATCCTTCGCAGACAATTTGAAATTCAACAGGGAGTTGATATCTATATTGAAAAAAATATCCCTGTGGCGGCGGGACTGGCAGGGGGCAGTTCAAATGCTGCCGCTGTTTTAAAGGGACTTAATCGACTGTGGAGGCTGGGTCTTACAACCGAGGATATGATGAAAATGGGGGTGAAAATTGGGGCAGATGTTCCTTTTTGTGTATTGGGAGGAGCTGCCTATGGAACAGGAATAGGTGAAGAATTAACGCCCATAGAGGGGCTTAAAAATCTGTGGATGGTCATCGCTAAGCCTGCAATATCTGTTTCAACAGCTGAAGTATATGGACAGCTGAATTTGTCTAAAATGAAAGATAGACCCGATACGATGATGTTATTAAATTTTATTGAATGTGGTGATGTAGTGGGCCTGGCAAAAAACATGAAAAATGTTCTGGAAACCGTCACCGAATCGAAATACCCAATCATAAAGGAAATTAAGAGTAAAATGATGGAGTACAATGCCCTGGGAAGCATGATGACAGGGAGTGGACCAACAGTCTTTGGCATTTATAAAAGCTTTGAGCGGGCAAAATCTGCCTATGAAAATCTTGCAATTATATATAAGCAAACATTTATGGTACAAAGCTATTGTAGGAGGAATGAGGATGAATAATTTACAAAATTTAAAAATTGAAGGATTTAAGCCCCTTAGGGAAATCGTTTTTGAAAATTTGAGGGAGGCTATTCTTGAGGGGAAGCTGGAGCCAGGCCAAAGAATGATGGAAATACAACTGGCTGAGCAGCTTGGAGTTAGCCGGACCCCTGTTCGAGAGGCCATTCGGAAGCTGGAATTAGAGGGGCTTGTCGTGATGATTCCCAGAAAGGGAGCCTATGTGGCTGATGTATCAATTAAGGATATTATGGAGGTATTGGAAATTAGAGTTGTCATTGAAGGTCTGGCCGCTTCCTTGGCAGCTGAAAGAATGACCGACGAGGAGCTTGATGAACTGGAAATGCTCTTTTATCAATTTAAGCAATGCTATCAAAAGGATGATATTGAGGGAATGATTCAAAAAGATGTAGAATTTCATGACAGAATTTTTACTTCGGCCCGGAATAATAAGCTTACCCAAATTTCTCAGGGGCTAAGTGAGCAAATCTACCGCTTCAGAGTAAACTACATTTCTGAATATAATAAGGCCAAGGCTTTGGTAGAGGAGCATCAAGCTATCTTAGAAGCACTGCATCAGCGGGATGCAGAAAAGGTATATGAATGTGCAACTAAGCACATAGAAAATGTTAGCAACCACATGATGGAATCTGTACTGCATATTAAAGAGTAATTATGTAGGAGGCAATCTAATGAATACTGTAATTTTAGCTGGAGGCAGCTGGGTCAATGAAGAAGAACCCAGTAAGGCGTTAGTAAAATTAAAAAACAGGCCTATGATTCATTATGTAATTGATGCGCTAAAGGCTGCCGATGAAGTTGATAAAATTATGGTTATTGGAAATGTTGATTCTCTGAAGCCCTTAATAGCCCATCAGGTAGATCTGCTGGTTCAGGATAGGGGTTCCATTATTGATAATGTTCTCGAGGCAGTTAAATATTTCATTGAAGATGAACATCTGTTAATTGCAACAGCCGATATTCCGCTGTTAAAGGCAACCAACGTAAGCGGATTCCTTAAGGCTGCCTTAAGGCAGCCGGTGGACATATTTTATCCGATTGTTGAAAAGGGACTTTGTGAAGGAATGTATCCTGATTTAAAGCGTACCTACGTGACTCTGAAGGAGGGAACCTTTACAGGGGGAAATTTATTTGTTGTTTCCCCCGGAGCCATAGAAAAAATTGAGAAAATGGCCAGGGCAGTTGTAAGACATCGTAAAGACCCGTTGAAAATGTGTAAGCTGCTGGGAATCAGGTTTGTTTTTAAATTACTGATGAAGCGTCTGTCTTTATGTGAATTAGAAGCATACCTTTACAATAAGTTTCATTTAAGGGGCAAGGCCTATATCAGTCATTCCCCCGAAATTTGTCACGATTTAGATCATCCCGAAGATAAGGTTAAAATTGAAAACTATTTGGTATAATCCGAGGTTATCATACCTTGGATTTTTTATAATCTACAGGAAAGTTCTCACTTAAATGGTGGTTGAATAATACCGGCATCCTAAAAAAACGGCAATCAAAATAGAAAGCTAGGTATTCAACAGACTAGTAATTAAATTAAAACAAATTTTCCAGATATAGCATTTAACAAAGTCATCCTTTGAATCTTCCAAAGAATGACTTTTTTTATTGGCAAATGGGCTATTTTCGATTTATTGCATATAAAGGCTTTAATTTGTAAAAATTATAAGAAGATTAAAAAAGAGGGTGATGGATTGGAGATATTTTCTTTATCTAATTTGCTAGAGAAAATAAGAACCGTTTATGATATTTATATCATTTTAATCGTGGTATTTGTCGGGTTGTTTTTGCTGTTAATCGATGCCCCCCAGCTGAGAAAGAAAGAATTCGACAAGGAGTATAAATTAGCCAAGTATATGGGATATATTTATTTAATTGGTGGAGTTTTAGGCTACGTTGCAGTTAGTATCTTTAGATAAGGAGACTAGAAAATGGGGTTTTGGAATAGACTATTTGGAAATAAAGAGGAAAAGGAATCAGCTGAAAAGCTGGTTCCCCATAGGGAGATTAATAAGAATTTAGATTTGATCAAGGCATTGCTTAAGGATTGCGATGATATTATTTATCGAGAATTGGAAGTCGGCCAGGACCATGGCCTTAAGGCTGCGCTGATTTATATTGACGGCATGTCTGATAAAATGCTGCTGAATGAGTTCGTTTTAAATAATCTGATGACCACAGTCAGAATGACTCCCCCCGAGGCAGAAGCAATTAAAGTTCACATGGCGAATCAACTAAAGAGCCAGGCCCTGGCTGTTAGTGAGATGAAAGAAGTCGAAACCATTGATGATGCCATTACGAACCTGTTAAGTGGAGAAGCACTCCTTTTACTGGATAATTATGATAAGATCATCATCATTGCAGCCAAGGGTTGGGCTGCCAGAAGCGTTACAGAGCCAGTAACGGAAGGGGTTATACGGGGGCCCAGGGACGGTTTTACCGAGACCCTTCGAGTCAACACAGCTCTGTTAAGAAGAAGAATTAGAGATACAAGACTAAAGGTAAAGGCAATGCAGGTGGGACTTCGGTCTAAAACCGACGTGGCGGTTTTTTATATAGAAGATATTGTAAATCAGAAGGTTCTGGATGAGGTATTAAACCGTTTGGAAAAAATTGACCTGGATTCCATCCTAGATAGCGGCTATATTGAGCAATTTATTGAAGATAGCTGGGCTTCTCCCTTTCCCCAGATCAGGAATACCGAAAGGCCCGATGTGGCCGCTGCATCCCTGTTAGAGGGAAAGGTTGTGCTTATTGTTGATAATAGTCCCTTTGCCCTGGTACTGCCGGCTAGTATTAATTCCATGCTTCAATCACCGGAGGATTATTATGAAAGATGGAATATTGCCACGGCGGTAAGGCTTTTAAGGTATTTTGCCGCTATTATATCCTTGCTGCTGCCGGCCCTCTACGTATCGGTAAGTACCTTCCATCCCCAAATGATTCCGTCTCAGTTGGCCCTGGCCCTTGCAGGCAGTCGCCAGGGGGTCCCCTTTCCCGCCATTGTAGAGGCCTTAATTATGGAAACCACCATAGAGCTTTTAAGGGAAGCTGGGGTCAGACTGCCGGGGCCCATTGGTGCCACCATTGGTATCGTTGGAGGGCTAGTCATTGGTCAGTCAGCGGTAGAGGCAGGAATTGTTTCCCCTTTGATGGTAATTGTTGTGGCCATTACAGCCATTGCCTCCTTTGCAGTACCCAGCTACAATCTTGCCATTGGCTTCAGATTACTAAGGTTTGCCTTCATTTTTTCAGCAGGCTTTCTGGGGCTGTATGGAGTAACCTTGAGTATGCTCATATTACTCATACATCTGTGTGGATTAAAAAGCTTTGGTATTCCCTACCTGTACCCCTACGTTACCTATATCGACAACATTGAAGATATGAAGGACACTTTTATCCGTTTTCCCTGGATTAGTATGAATGACAGGCCCCATACGGTCAACGAAAAACAGCGAAACCGCTTAGATGATAAAAGACCAGAGGATTTTGACAAAAAGGAGGAAGAATAATGTACCGTAACAACGATAAAATTTCTCCCTCCCAGCTAGGCAACATTATTATTTTAACTGTCGTGGGAACAGGTATTTTGACCTTGCCCAGGAGCCTGAGCGAGGCGGCCGGTACCAGTGGCTGGTTAATACTGGTGATTGGTGGTGCCATTACGACAGCTGTTGTCTACGGCCATGGGTACATCGTTAAAAAAATGCCGCTAACCAGCTATAGAGATATTATAGCCAGTAACCTGTCAAAGCCGGTGGCCTATATCTATATAACTTTTCTACTGATTTACCTGATTGTGTTAAATGGGTTTTTAACCAGAATTTTTGCAGAAGTAGTTAAAATGTTTCTGCTTTTTAATACACCTATCGAGGTTATTATTTTAAGTGTGTTGCTGGTAACGGTGTTCTTAGCTAGAAAGGGAATTGAGGTACTGGGGCGATTAGCAGAATTTTTACTGCCGATCATTCTGCTGCCCACCATTATTCTATTTTTACTGCTGCTTCAAGACAGCAGTATCAATAATCTGTTGCCGATATTAGATATCAGCTTTATGGAAATTGTTAAGGCGATTCCCCTGGTGCTATTCAGTTATCTGGGCTTTGACTTAATTTTAATATTTGGAGCCTATGTCGTTAAGCCCGAAAGAATACCGAAGGTAACAAGCAGAGCGATTATTATCATAACCATGTTTTATATTGGATTAAATACCACCACGTTGTTGGTTTTTGGTAATGAACAGACACAAAATCTTATTTGGCCAACCTTGAGCTTATTTAAAACCATTGAGCTGCCGGGTCTATTCATTGAAAATGTCGAGGCATTTGTAATGGCCATGTGGGTGTTTACAGTTTTTATGTCCATTGCGCCGGTATTTATGGGGAAGGTTATTATCCTAGAACAGCTTTTCAAAAGTAGAGAAAACAATTATTTTGCCCTTCCACTGGTACCCATTGTTTATTTTTTTTCATTGCTGGGAGAAAATCTGGGAGAGGCATATGCAATCCTTGACGTGTTTACCCAATATGCCTCCACCATTGTGGCTTTTGGCTTTCCCTTATTAATATTAATTAGCATATTAATCAGAAAACGGCTGAAAAAGGAGGGTTCCCATGATAATTAATAAAGGGCATACAAAAATATTGATTATTATAATCCTGTCGATGCTTTTAACAGGCTGTTGGGATAGTGTTGAAATAGATGAAAGAGCCTTTGTGATGGCCCTGGGGGTCGATCGTTTTGAGCCAGAGGACGATGATTCCCCCTTAAGTAAAGGTACAGGTGATGAAGGATTAGAAGCACTTATCCGTGGAGGTGAGAAAAACATTGAAACGACCTTTGTTTTTCCTAAACACACCTCCGCAATATCGGGTGAAATCGAAGCATTGAATGTCGTGATGAGCAGTGTAGGTGAATCGGTTTATATCAGTCGGCAGCAAATTGCCTCTAGGGCCGATGCCCTATTATTTTTAGGGCACCTTGAAACATTGCTGTTGGGTGAAGAATTTGTTAAAAACAAACAGCTATTTAAGGAATTTTTAGATGCAGGAGAAAAGGAGCCTATGCTAAGTCGACGGGCTGCTCTGGCAGTGGTAGAGGGCAAGGCCAAGGATGCCTTACAGGTGCAATCTAAACTGGAGCCCAATATTGGCGATCTTTTAGCAAATTTGTTGTCAGGAACTTCACGAACAGACCGGGCCCCCATGATGGATTTTGGTAAGATTCTTACCAGTCTAAGGGAAAATGGAAATGCGGTGATACCTAGAATTACCTATTCAGAGGATGAAATCAAGGTGGCAGGGGCAGCTGTGATGAAAGACATGAGCTTTGTAGGCTGGCTGGGAGAACTGGAATCCCTGGCAATCAACATATTACATAATCATGTGAAAAGCTACGGCTTGCATAGCTATGTAGGGGAGCAAATTGTTCCCTTTGATGTGACCAATTCCAATACAGATTTTAAAATGTTAATGGATCAGAATAAAATAAAAATGCAGGTCAATGTTGTGGCAGAAGCAGATGTTGAGCAATTTTATTTTAATGCTCAAGCAGATTTATTGGACCCCCGGTTTATTGAAGAAATTCAAAAAGAGGCAGGCAATACCATTAAGATTATGCTAGATCATACCATTAGCCAACTACAAAGTGAGCTTCAGGCAGATGTAATTGGTTTTGACGATTATATTAGAAAGCACTACCCTAAGCTTTGGCGAGAAATAGAAAAGGATTGGGATACGATCTTTCCAAATCTACAGGTGGAGGTTAACGTAGACTTAAAAATTAGAAGGGTAGGCTTATCTAGGTAGAGGAAATTTGCTGTGGGTCTGTATATTATTTCCCCGCCTTGTACATACTGTGAATAGAACAAACAAATGGAGAAGCAGGGGGAAACATTATGAATAAGAAAAAAATAATATTTATTGTCCTAATAGGGCTATTGGCTTTAGTGCTGTTACCAGAAGCAGGCCAGAGCGGGCAGCTTAATAAAGAAAGCCTGATACGCTTCCACGTACTGGCCAATAGCGATTCGCCGGCAGACCAAGCACTCAAGCTAAAGGTACGGGATCAAATTATGAAGGAAATGTCGGATTCCTTAAAAAATGTGAAAAGCATTGAGGAAAGCAGAGTAATTATTTCTAAGGAGCTGGATCATATTCAAGCCGTGGCCGCCCAAGTGGTGGCGGAAAATCAGGAAAATTATGCGGTAACAGTTGCTTTAGAAAAACAGACCTTTCCCACTAGAAAATATGGAAATCTCATTTTTCCTGCAGGAGATTATGAGGCCCTGCGAGTAATTATTGGTGAAGGTCAAGGGCAAAATTGGTGGTGTGTCATGTTCCCACCCCTTTGCTTCATTGATGTGAAAAGTGGCCTTGTAGATGAAAAAACAAAACAAGAGCTAAAGGCGGTACTCTCTGAAGATGAATACCAGTTGGTCTTATCAGGTATTAATGAAAGAGAATTGCCCCTTCAATTAAGGTCAAAGCTTTGGGATTTAATCGTAAAATCGAAAAATCAAATCAGCAGGCTGGCAGCCTTCTTCTAGCTAAAATGATAACGAACCTAAATTCCCCCTTCATGATAAGAAGGGGGAATTTTTTAAAGCCAGTAAGTAAGGGCATCGACAATTGGCATTCCCTCACCGCCAGCGGCGACTTCTAGCACATAAACAAGCTGACCAAGAAGTAAAAAAGATAGTAGTCCTTTAAATTTGCTCACATTCACACCTCCCATTGGGTTTATTAATTAAAATATATGGACGAGAGGTGTTAATTATGTCACGCTTGAATAGTTAAGGTGTTAATATCGGTAGTACTTACTAAATCCAAATACTTTTTGCATTGGCTTAATTGGTTCGTTTCAAAATAATAGCTGGCGATTTTACAATTGATTTCTGTGAATTTTGAACGGATTCCCTGTTGATTGACAATGTTGTTGGCCTTCATTAAGTAGGCCTCACTTTTGTCAAAATCCTTATAATAATTTCGGTACATGTCGGAAAGGAGTAAGTAAATATCAATAATATTTTCAATTTGCCCTGATACTTCGGCTGCCTCAAGGGCACGAAACAGAAGTTCAATGGCTAAATCCGGCTGTTTTAAATCTCGATAGCATTCTGCCAGCTCACATAATAGAAAAGGGGGAATTCTAGAATCGGTGCAATCCATTAAGTCATGGGTTTTGTTAGCGTATTTCAGGGCTTGGTCATATTTGTCCATCTTTCGATATAAAACCGAAAGATTATTATAAGTTAGTGCCAACGTGTTGATTTCTATTTCCTCCGCCTTCATAAGTAGCTTTTCATATAGCCTTTCAGCCCTTTCAAAATTCCCTAAATCCCGGTAGGTACTGGCCTCCATTAAAGTAACCTGATCCTTGGCGTATTCATCGGTGGTTTCCAATTCCTTAAAGCTCTGAATAAATTGAAGCACCAGATCATATCTTTTACCCTTTCTATGACAAATGATAGAATTATAGGTTGTCAGCATTTTAATTCTTTTCAGGTTTGGTAAATTGTTTTCGGCGGCAATGGCAAAGGCCCGGTGATAGTATAAGAGCGCTTCATCGATAAAAAGTTTCATTAAATAACAATTTCCGATACGGTTGTAAATACGAGAAACTTCTATATATTTTTTAGATTCTAAATAGTATTCTAGGCAACTGAAGAAATCCATCAGTGCTTGATTATATTTTGATGTTTGATAATGAAAATCACCTCTTTTCATAAGAACCTTAGACCCATAGTCCTTCATAGACCACTCAGCGGCTAAATTCATAAGCTGGTCAAACATCTCGTAGGTATGGTTGAGATCAACAGGTTTATTATTTTTGATTATGCTATCTATCGATTGCAACTGAGTGTCAATGATTCTTCTTACTTGGTCTTCCTTGGATTCCATCAGAAATTCTGCAGTGATGGTTTTGCCTACATGCTTATAGTACTGATTTAGCCTTCGGGCAATTATTTTAGCCGTTTGGGGACTGAGAACACGTTTTTCATTTTCTATCATACTGATCAGACTTCTGGTAACCTGATTATCCGTTATTTCATCCTGCTTTAAGCCAATATCCCTACGGAGTTTTTTTATTTTTTCACCTGGACTTAAAATATTCAAGATGACCCCTCCCCTTAAAGTTAATAACAATTCTAAATATAATATATATAATATTTAACCAATAATCAATATATCGTGTTAAAACAATCAATTTACTTTAAAAAAAGGTGGTTTATTAAGCCTGCGCCAAGAGTTGAATAATAGTACAAACAAGAGTAGAATATTAATAGTAATAGGAAAGAGGGTGCATAGATGAAGAAAATTAATGTAATGGTAGTATTCGGAGGAAAGTCTGGGGAGCATGATGTGTCTTTAATGTCGGCTGCTTCCATATTACGGGCGATGAATACTGAAAAATACAATATTATTCCCGTGGGGATAACGAAGAATGGCATTTGGAAGCAATGTGAATGTACGATAGAAGAAATTGAGTCTGGTCACTGGGAGAATGGTGTTAATCTGGTTTCAGAGATTCAAAATTCTCAGCAGAATACCTCGCTGCCTGCTCAATTGAATTGCGGACCTTTATCGCTTTCAAGTCAGCAAATCGAAAATATAGATGTGGTTTTTCCTGTTTTACATGGGCCCTTTGGTGAGGATGGTACCATTCAAGGGCTATTGGAAATGATGGGTCTACCCTATGTAGGGGCGGGGGTATTGGCATCAGCCGTAGCAATGGATAAGGGGATGACTAAAAAGCTGCTGGAGGCCTCTGGAATTCCCCAGGCAAATTACTCATTAATTAAGCGAAAGGATTTTCAAAAAAATCCTCATTTTATTGTTGAACAGGTTGAAGCTCAGTTTCAATACCCGGTATTCGTTAAGCCGGCTAACTTAGGCTCCAGTGTAGGCATATCAAAGGCCAAAAATCCTGAACAGCTTATTAAAGCCCTTCAATTGGCTGCGAAATATGATCGAAGGATAATCGTTGAAGAATTTATCAACGGCAGAGAAATAGAATGTGCGGTTTTAGGAAATGATGAGGCGATTGCCTCTATCCCGGCAGAAATCATTCCTTCCCATGAGTTCTATGATTATCAGGATAAATACTTCGATGGTACCAGCCAATATGTTATCCCTGCTCAATTGTCAGACCAGATAATCGAAAAAATCAGGCAAATGGCCGTAGAGGTATATCAATTACTGGATTGTACAGGTTTAGCCCGGGTGGACTTTTTTGTAGAGAGGGGAACTGATCGGATATTGCTTAATGAAGTCAATACGATGCCCGGTTTCACCAAGATCAGCATGTACCCTAAAATGTGGGAGGCCACCGGACTTCCCTACGAAAAACTAATTGACCGTCTGATTGAACTGGCCATCGAGCGCCATCAAGATAGAATTTGAATATTTGAAAATAAAGATTAATAAAAAGGTTGGGAAGATAATGGATAAGCAAATGATTAAGGTTGTAGGGATTCAACGGGATCCTCGGGGCGAAGAAAGTGCCATCGAATTATTTACAGAGGCAAAACGCTATCAAAAAAATAATGCTGTTTACATAGTTTATGAAGAAAGTGAAATATCGGGAATGGAAGGCAGCACCACCACCTTGAAAATTGAGGGCAATAACCGTGTTTCAATGAAACGCTATGGCAGCGCAGACAGCCACATGGTCTTTGAGTTGGGCAGACACTTTAGTGGTGATTATAGAACCCCCTACGGAGATTTTAAGATGGAATTGAAAACCAGGGGATTATCAATTGATTTAAAGGATGATGAAAAAAGGGGTAAAATAGAAATAGATTATGATATGATGATCGTTGGACTGGCGGAAACCCAAAATCGATTAGAAATTACACTTTCATAGAGGATCTAAAGGGGGCGATGGATGATTAATTCATTGCCCCTTTAAAATTTCCTCTTACGGCATAGATTCACATTTAACCATGCACGTTAAAATAAATTACTTACAGCCTATTGAATACCCAAGGTACCATTGAAGAATAGAAGAATTGCCAATACACCGCAGACTCCCAAAGTAATGGCATAGAACCTTTCTTTTCCTGGGAACGCTTCCTTTTCTCCTGCTTCTTTCCTTGCTCTGTAATAAAAATAAAGGCCAGGTAAATACATCATCAAAATAATGAACATATCCTTTAGGGCAATGAAAAGAATGGACCAGATTTGAAATGCACTGGCAATTAATCCAATGACCAATTGGCTTAAGTTTCTGTCTTTAAAGGATATCTTAATTTGATAAAGTCCTAGAAATAACCAGGTCATAAAAATTGATACGGTTCCAAGGGTATAGGCGAAGTGATAGGCCTTATCAGTGAAGGATACGGTTAAAATAAAGATGTTGGTAATAATGGTTGTCAGGACTAGTGCACCTGTAGGGGCTCCATTCTTGTTTAATTTGCCCCATTTTTTAGGGAGTAAGCCATTATTGGCCATAGACTGCATGGTTTCAGAGGGCAGAATTGTCCAGGAAAGCCAGACTCCCAGAAGGGAAATAATTAATCCCACATTAATTAAAATGCCCCCCCATTTTCCTACAATCAATTCAAAAACATAGCCCATTGCAGGCTGCCTGGAAATGGCTTGAAGCTCAGCCTGGCTCAAAACGCCAAAGGGAAGCATAGAAGCAAGTATATAAACCAGCAACAGGCCAATTAAACCTAAAACAGTGGCTTTACCGACATCTGATTTTTTCTTTGCTCGGGAGCCGACTACAGAAGCCCCTTCAATACCAACGAAGACCCAAAGCATAACCATAATACAGCTTAAGACCTGGTCTTTAAAGGTAACAGCAACACCTGCTTCATTGACCAGGTTGCGGCCAGAGAAGTTCTCAAAGAAAACGTTGCTGTCAAAAACGATTATCGAAACTACAATAAAAATAAATAGAGGAACTAATTTAGCAAAGGTTGCTATAGCATTGAGTATACTGGCATTTTCTACACCTCGATTTACTAAATATGCCATAAACCATAAAACAATTGTTGCAAAAATAACGGAAGGAATATTTTGTCCTCCTTCAAAGATGGGTATAAAATAACCAATGGCACTCATTAAAAGCATAGCGAAGGCCACGTTTCCAAGCCAACAGGTAATCCAATAGCCCCATCCACTGACGAATCCTGCAAACTTACCGAACCCTGCTTGAGCATAGCCGAACATTCCACCCTCTAAGTCAGGCTTTTTTCTAATAATATTATTAATAGATAGTGATAAGGCCAACATTGAAGTTCCTACCAGCAGCCAGGCAAACAAAGCTGGGCCTGGTGCAGAACCAGATAGATCTGCCATCATACCAAAAATGCCACCACCAATGGCAGAACCCACAACAAGACCAGCTAAACCAATTATACCAATACCTTTTTGTTGATTATCAACAAGCTGTTGACTATTTTCCATGCATATTGCCTCCTCATACAAATTTGTTTTGGGGGTCATTTTCTGCTCCCCTTGTGCCCATTACAATATCATGGTTCCCTTTGGATTTTTGTCCATAGATTTCATTTCGAGTACCGGATCATTACAGAGCCTCTTAAAATGACCCTTCCCTGCTCGATGAATGAAATCGATTTCCCGTTGCCTGTAGGTAGCTGTGTCTTGTTTTTTCCATAGGCCATTGTACTTTTCTGGTTCCTTAGGCAGGGCTTGCTCTTCATTCCTGATGGGAATGAAGAATCTGATTGGCTGACCTAGATGCTTGACAGACATTCTTGACTAATACTATAGCTTAATTTCAGTTCAAAAAGTAAAAAGAAAAGGAATGATCATTATTCCTTTCTTTAATGATTATTTGATTGGCCTTTAAGGAATGGTAAAATGATAAAAAAAGAGCGGGAGGCAAAGTAGAGGGTAACGGAATCATCCCCAATTAATCAGCACTTTACTGTTTTTATTAAACTGGGCTTGCTTTAAAATTAAATCATAACAGTTGATTATATGATTATCGTAAGCTGTGGATTTGTTTCGAACTACATGGATAGGCTCTTCCTTGGTCAGGGTTTCTAATATGACAATTTCCTCTGATTGTATAAATTGTTGCAGCCTTCCTGACCTGACAATCCCCAGTATGTCTGCTTGAAGAATTGCTTCTTGGGTAATTTCATCGCTGCTGCAATGAATAATGGTGGGTTGATTCAAATACTTATCAAAAAAATTGTGGTAGTTAAACTTTTCTGCTTGATCAATAATGACAGGGTATTTTTCTAAATAATACTTTAAATCCTGGTTTGCTGCGTAGTTCTTTTTAGAAATACAAATACACATCCCTTCGTAGCCAATACAATCATGAATTAAATCAGAGGATGTTATTATTCCCGAAACAATACCCAAATCAATTTCCTTTTTTAATAGCTTTCTAATGGTACTCTCATTGCTAGAGGCATTAATTTCAAAGGTGATTGTCGGGTCCAGTCTAATCATTTCCTTGATTACAGGAATAAAGTAACGAAAGCCATAATAGTCATGGCCCTGAAACTTAATGGTACGCTTGGCCCCTTGTTTAGGGGAAATATCATAGGTCATATTTATTTCTCTGATAATATTAATGGTATGCTTGTATAAACGCTCTCCTGCATGGGTTAATACATACTTCCCGTTATGCTTTGTAAGTAATACTGTTCCCAGTTCATCCTCAAGGCTTTTAATATGCTTTGTTACGGTAGGCTGAGAATAATTCAACTTGATGGCGGCCCGTGTCAAGTTCAATTCCTCTGCAACTACCAAAAAGGTCTGTAAGGTACGAATCTCCATTTTGACTTCCCCCTTGCATGTCATTTAATTCCCACATAATTATAATATATGATAAAAGAACATTTGCCAATTAAGTAATATAATGGTATCAATAAACCTGGTGATTGTAGGTTATTGAACCATATCAATCTAAGGGGGAACAAAGTTTAAATCCTTGCGTCTAATGATTGAATACCACTTAAAAGGAGGGTCAAAATATGAAAAAAAGAGTTGCATGGGTGATTATAGCATCCCTAGTGGCAACAGGGGCCTTGACAGGATGCAGCACTCGGCCTCCTGAAGAAAGTCAGATAAAACAGGAACAAGATCGGGAGCAGGAAAATCCAGAAAATGAAACCCGGCTATCCGAATCAAAGGAACAAACAATTGAAATAGAAGGAATGGAGGAAACCGTTGTATCTTATTATTACAATGGCGGTATTTTTAAAACCTATGTTCCAGAGGATTTAATTGTTGAAAATGCCAGCTCTGGCGAAGGAGATGTCTATTGGTTCTATGCCAATTATAATAATGAGAAAAAAGACGATGTATACCTGCAGCTATTTTTCTTCCCAGAGACCATAAAGGAGCAGCCCCAAATGGTTGGAGAAGGGGGAATGCTGACCCTTCAAGGGTTCGACGGTGAGGCTGTTGAAGCCGAAAATCGCCTGAAGGATTGGTCGATTGAAGAGTACCATGGAAATAACGGTGAAGCCTATGCTTATTTAGGAAAGCATCATGACAGGTATTTTGTTTTTATTTTAAGGCATCCGGGGGAATTCGCCGAGGGTTTTGTACCTAGAGCCAGCTTGGTAATGGAAAATTTATATTGGTCAGACGATAAACCTTTAGAAGAATAAACATTGAAATATTATAAAGGTCCCTTAGATCAGCAGCAGGGTAGCTTAACCAGAACCCTTTACAGTTAGCGATCTGGGGGCTTCTTTGTATTGAAGGACAAATGTTAAGCCAGAAGGAAACATTTAACTAAAGCCCGATGAAAGAGGATGAAAAAAGCAGATTAATTTGACTCTATTCAATGAAAATAATATATATAAAAAAATTAATTTTCAAAAAAAGATTGCATTTCTATTTAATTATGGGTATAATACTTCTAAATATAAAAAGCCATTCATGAAAATGCATTGATGGGGAGAGTAAGTACAAAGTGTGGCGTCGAAGCGAGTTGGGGATGGTGAAAGCCCAATACAAAGCCTGTACTGAAGAACACCCCTGAGCAGCTAACCGAAATCCCCCGTGGGAGAGTAGACTTAGTCGGTCGCTGACCGTTATATCAGCTAGGTATCGATACACTGTGTCCGTACTGATTAAGAGAGCCTTATTAAGGCTAACTAGGGTGGCACCGCGAGAAGCCAACAGAATCCCGTCCCTATACCAATGGTATAGGAGCGGGTTTTTTTATTGCCCTAAATTAAAGAATGGACTAAAGGAGAGCTGAAGGAGGGAATTTTTATGCAGCGAAGCTATGTACAAGATGTTAGCGAGAAAATTGGTGAAGAAGTACTGGTAAAGGGATGGATTCATAAAATTTATGACATAGGTCAAATCAGTTTTGTACAATTAAGAGACAAAACCGGCATTTTACAGCTGGTGGTGGAAAAGGACTTAAGGGAGGGTCTGAGGCTTGAAATGGCCATTGAAGCCCGGGGTGTCAGCCATTTAAATGAAAAGGCTCCTGGTGGTGTTGAAATTCAGGTAAGCAGCCTTACTGTAGTGGGAAATGCCCATTACGATACTTTGCCCTTCCCTATTAACAACGGAGCCGTAAAGGCCAATCTTGAAACCCAATTGAATCATCGAAGCATCAGCCTTCGGTCCCCAAGGGTCAGGGCACCCTTTAAGGTTCAGGAGGAAATTGTTGAGGCCTTTAGAAGTTTTTTAAAGGCCAGACACTTTACTGAAATCCACACACCCAAGCTAATTGCCTCGGGAACCGAGGGAGGCTCTGAAATGTTTACGGTAAATTACTTTGATACTAGGGCCTTTTTAGCCCAAAGTCCCCAGTTTTATAAGCAAATGATGGTGGGGGCAGGCTTTGAACGGGTTTTTGAGGTAGGCCATGCCTATCGGGCAGAGCTTCATAATACCTGGCGACACTTAAATGAATATGTCAGCCTCGATATAGAAATGGGTTTTATTGAAAGCGAAGAAGATATTATGGACTTAGAAGAGGCCTTCTTGAAATATTTAATGGGGCATTTGAATAAGACCTGTGAAAAGGAATTAAAGCTATTTGGAATTGAACTGCCTGAAATTAAATCTATTCCCAGAATTCCCTTATCCGAGGCACAGCAGGTTTTGCTGGATCAATACGGAAAGAAGTCACCAGTAGGGAACATTGATGCTGAGGGGGAAATGCTTTTTTCCCAATATGTGAAAGAGGTTTACCAAAGTGATTTTGTATTTTTAACAAAATATCCGGCGGCTAAAAGGCCCGTTTATACCATGCCTGATGAGGCATTACCCGGCATGACCAAGAGCTTTGACCTGATTTATAAAGGGCTTGAAATCACCACAGGGGGTCAAAGAATTCATGATTACGAGGCCCTGAAGGCCAACATGGTGGAATTTGGCTTAAACCCCGAGGACTTTGATTTTTATGTTGATAGCTTTAAATATGGCATGCCGCCCCATGGAGGTTTAGCCATAGGCCTGGAGCGGATCACCATGAAGCTCCTTGAATTGGATAACATACGTCAGGCAACCCTATTACCAAGGGATTTAAAGAGAATAACACCATAGGAGGGAGCAAGGATGGAAATTACAAGGGAAGAGGTTCAATATATTGCTAAGCTGGCAAAGCTAAGGCTGACAGAGGCTGAAGCGGAAAAAATGGCAAAGGAATTTGAGGCCATACTGGGTCACTTTCAATCAATTGATAGGTTAGAGCTTAATGATTCCAAGGCTGTCGATCTGAAACCGGTGCAACAGACGGTATTAAGGGAGGATCAGGCAACTATTTTTAAAGATAAGAAAAAACTCTTTAAAAATGCGAAAAAAGTGCGGCAGGGCTACATTGAAGTACCCAGGATTATTGAATAGGGAGGTGGCAGTATGCAAATAGAAACCATGACCGTAGAGGCCATAAGGACAGGAATTATTGAGAGAACCTTCACCGCAGAAGCGGTGGTGAAGGCAACATTAAAGCAAATTAAGGAAGTAGAGCCTCGAATAGATGGGTTTATTACCCTTTGTGAAGAAGAGGCATTAATCGCCGCAAAAAAAATAGATGAAAGGGCTGCCAGGGGTGAAAGCTTGGGCAAGCTGGCGGGAGTACCAATTGCATTGAAGGATAATATCTGTACCGATGGGATTTTGACCACCTGTGCTTCTAAGATGCTGGAAGATTTTATTCCACCCTACGATGCTACTGTGGTAAAGCGGCTAAAGGAAGCCGATGCCATTATTATAGGTAAAACTAACATGGATGAGTTTGCCATGGGGTCAACCAATGAAAATTCTGCCTTTAAAAGAACCAAAAACCCATGGGATCAAGATCGGGTGCCAGGAGGATCATCGGGAGGCTCGGCTGCAGTGGTGGGGGCAGGAATGGTACCCCTGGCCCTGGGCTCAGATACGGGCGGGTCTATCAGGCAACCGGCCGCCTTCTGCGGTGTGGTGGGGTTAAAGCCAACCTATGGATTAATTTCACGCTTTGGCCTAATTGCCTTTGCTTCCTCCCTGGATCAAATCGGGCCCATTGGAAAAAAAGTTAAAGATTGTGCCCTTGGCCTGGAGGTTTTGCAGGGAAATGATTCCATGGACAGTACCAGCGTCCAGCAGCCCATCGAGACGGATTATCTGAGGGACCTAGACAAAGGGGCAGCAGGCTTGAAAATAGCTGTTGCCAGGGAATTTTTCCAAGAGGGGCTAGACCCTGAAATTTTAGCATCCCTTCAAAAAAGTATAGAATTATTTCAGAAATTGGGTGCTGTTGTAGAAGAAATCTCATTGCCCATTAACCAGGAGGGGCTTTCAGCCTACTACATTATCTCTTCAGCCGAGGCCAGCTCCAACCTGGCACGCTTTGACGGCGTACGCTATGGATACCGGCCGGTGGAATTTGAAAAGCTGGAAGAGTTAATGGAAAAAACCAGAACCGAGGCCTTCGGAGACGAGGTGAAGCGTAGAATTATGCTGGGTACCTATGCTCTTTCCTCTGGCTATTATGATGCCTATTATAATCGGGCCCAGGCTTTAAGAGAAAAAATTATTGAACAGTTTGAAAGGGTTTTTCAGTCCTATGATATAATTTTAAGCCCCACCACCCCCACCTTACCCTATCGGTTGGGTGAGAAGCTGGATAACCCCTTAGAGATGTATTTAGGCGATATCTATACGATTAATGTAAACCTGGCTAAGTTGCCGGCCTTGTCAATGCCCTGCGGCTTTAGTGAAGGTGGTCTGCCCATAGGCCTTCAATTGATTGGCAAAGCCTATACAGAAAAAAAACTGCTTCAAGCTGCCTACGCCCTTGAACAAAGCCTTGATCTTACAGGAAAAAGACCCCAATGGAAGGAGGAGAAATAATGGCTTGGGAAACAATTATTGGTATTGAGGTACATGCAGAGCTGCACACCCAGTCAAAAATCTTTTGTAATTGTCCGACCACCTTTGGGGCCGCTCCCAATGCCCATACCTGCCCCATTTGCCTGGGTTTGCCGGGAACGCTGCCGGTTTTGAATAAAGAGGTGGTTGATTTAGCCATTAAAGCTGGGCTAGCCCTTAATTGTAGTATTAACCTGGTGAACAAAATGGATCGTAAAAATTACTTTTACCCGGACCTGCCAAAGGCCTATCAAATTTCTCAGTATGATCTGCCCATCTGCAAGGAAGGCAGTGTAGAGATTGAGGTGGAAGGGGTCAAAAAAACCATTAGAATTAATCGGATTCACATAGAAGAAGATGCGGGAAAATTGGTGCATCTTGAAGAAGAAGCCGTATCTCTGGTGGATTATAACAGAGTAGGGGTGCCGCTCATTGAAATTGTATCAGAAGCAGACATGCGTTCACCCCAGGAGGCAGTGGCCTATGTGAAAGCCCTTAAGGCGGTACTGGAATATGCCGGGGTTTCTGACTGTCGAATGGAGCAGGGCTCCCTCCGTTGTGATGCCAACATTTCTATCCGAAAAATGGGGCAGACGGAATTAAACTCCAAGGTGGAAATTAAAAATATGAACTCCTTTAAAGAGCTTTTAAGGGCCATGGAAAAGGAGGAAAAACGGCAAAGGGAGCTGTATAGCTTTGGGGAAGGTCACAAGGTTGTTCAGGAAACCCGCCGGTGGGACAGTGGTAAGGGTAGAACCATTCCCATGAGAAGCAAAGAGGATGCCCATGATTATCGGTATTTCCCCGAACCTGATTTAACTCCGATATTGCTTCAGCAGGCCCAGGTGGATGCAATCAAAGCAGATCTACCCGAGCTGCCCGCCGCCAAGGAGGTCAGATTTGTTGAGCAATACCAATTGACTGAAAAGGAAGTAGCCATACTGGTAGGCAATAAGGCCTTAAGTCAGTTCTATGAAGGGGTTGTAAAGGGCGGTGCTAATCCTAAGATTGCTGCCAATTGGGTCTTGGGGGACCTGCTAAGGCTCTTGAAGGAACAGGAGCAGGAGGATGTTATTCCTTTGAAAGAGGCTGACCTGGTAGCCTTGCTGAAGCTGATTGACGAGGGTAAGATCAGCGGTAAGATAGGAAAAGAGGTCTTTGAAGAAATGTTTATGACTGGCAAGGACCCCATGTCTATTGTGGAGGAAAAAGGCCTAAGCCAAATCAGCGGTACCGATGTGCTGGAAAAAATAATTGATGAGGTGATGGAGGCTAATCCCCAATCCCTTGAGGATTATTTTTCAGGGAAAACCCAGGCCTTGGGCTATTTAATGGGGCAGGTCATGAAGGCCACTAAGGGCCAGGCCAATCCTCAAATGGCAAAGGAGCTGCTTCAGGAAAAATTAGAGACTCGGAAAAATAGCTAACCTCCTTTTTATGTATGATTTAGCCGAATTTGGATATAAATATTGAAAGATAACTGATATTAACAGATCCAAAGGAGGCGGTTAAGGGTGAAGAAATTAAATATGCTGCTGTTTCAGATATGTCTGATGATGATTGTGACCGCATGTCAGCCTCAGGAGAAGATTCCCTCTGAGGTAGATGAGGGGGAAATTCGGCAGTATACTTACCATGAAATAAATGCGCAAGAAATTACAGGCTTTCAAATTATTCATGATCTGGAAAGAACACCGGTCTTACAGGATGAAGCCCTATTTAAAGAGGTGGCCAATATCCTTCGGGAAACAAGGCCCCTTGAAGAAGGAGCTGCTTCAGAAGAGGTGGTCACAGAACAGGGAATGGTGGTTTATTTAAAGGAAGAAAGGGAAGAAAGTAAAGAGCTGGTGATTTATCTGGCAGAGCAGAATCAGCGGCTGACCCTTGGGCCCACGGGTATGGAATATGTTATAGAATCTAAAGCCCTTCGGGATTTTATTACCCGGGATTTTCACAGTGAATTTGTCATTGTAGAAGAAGAGGTGCTTCCAGAGGAGGCAAGGGAATGGCTTGAGGGTTTTGGAACGAAAAAGGGGGCCTATGTTTATCAGCATCCTGATGGTACCTATATTAAAATAATTGCTGGCGAAAAGCCCACCGGAGGCTATTCCATCAAGGTGACGGACTACGATCAAGAGGCTTACCCCAGGAGAATTACCATCGAGGAGGTTACGCCTGGGGCGGAAGATACAAACACCCAGGCCCTTACCTATCCAGAGGTGATGGTTAGGGTTAAATCAGACCAAGCCTCTCAGTATCAAGTGGTCACCATTGATGGGGAAAAATATGAAATGGAAGAAAAATTAATTTTTGCCGGGTTGGAAAAGCCCGAAAAAAATAGTGAAATAACAAGCCCCCTTCAGGTAAAGGGAAAAATCATTGCCTTTGAGGGGTCCTTTGTGGTAAGAATAATAGATGCCTCCGGTAAGATTGTTCATGAGGCTGTGGTACAGGCTGAAGCCGGGGGGCCCCAGTGGGGAAGCTTTGATGACGAAATTGTCTTTACAGCTCCAGACTCAGAAACGGGCAGTCTTGAACTGGGGGAATACAGTCAGGAAAACGGATCGTTTCAATTAAGACTTAAAATACCCGTGAGGTTTAAATGATGATTAACATCCCAGAGAACATGCTCTCATTTGTTTCTGGGATGTTTTTTCAATAGTTGTTATTCTGTGGGTACCTCTCATGAAAGATTCCCAAGGGAATAATATATCATTGAATGGTCAAAGATTTTTGTGTTTGATATAATTGAAGGAAAAAGGGGGACATCATTATGGAGGATAAAGCGCAGCAGGAACGGGTTTTAAAGGCTTATCAAATGGGAAAAAAGCGTTATATACTGGTTCATGGAGTTTTAAACTGGGGGATCAGTACAGCTATCATTTATCGAATATTATTGGTATTAACAACCCAAGGCTTTTCAATTGAAAAACTACTGAAGGGTCTTTTCTCTATTGAAACCCTTTACGCCCTAATTATTTTTTGCCCTGTTGGACTTTTATGGGGTCTGTTTATGTTCAAATGGATTGAAAGAAAGGTGAATGAATATGAAGCCCATAAAAAAAAGAAAAAGAGAAAATAGAGCGAAAGAAAAATCCAGCACATGAGTTTTAATACCAGTGCTGGACTCCCTATCATTTTGGTTTTAAGAAGGTTTTTTTAAATTATTATAAACACCGCAAAAGGCACCAAAAAGGATTCCTGTAATGGGGAAAATAACCCAATTGATATGCCAACTACCGTAAACTAGGCCGCTTACAAGGAAAATACATAAGGCAACGGGCCATACAATGGAAGCCACTACACCAATGACCCTGTCTTCTTCTTTCACTTTAACATCAAATTCTTCCTCTTGAAGTAATATGTTGTAGCCTTCCTTTTGAGTACTGGAATAAATTAAAATATAAATCGCCGTGGCGATTAATAGCAATAGGGCCACTACACCATAGATTGTTACCTTCTCACCAAGGGAAGAGGCGGCAATAACAGTAATGGGAGAAATAATACATAGCCCTATACCTATAATGGTACTGATGGTTAGGGTAGGTAAATAATCTTTTTTCCGCTGTTGGATTTCCATTTTAAGCTGGGTGGGCAGATGAAAAACACCATTTTCCAGGTATTGATAGGGTTCTAATTTATTGGAAGAATAAACAAATAGACCAACGGCTACTGTAATCAAGGAAAGTAGAATAATAAGCCCAAGGGTAATACCCAGGCTTGAGGCCGTGCTGCCGGTAAGGCCGATCAATAAAATTAAAATGGCCGGGCCTAATATACAAAAAAATACACCTAAGCCAATACATTTCCCAGATTTCTTTTTAATAAATAAAAAATCCTCTGCTTCATCCTTTGAAACAGTGGGAGCTGCTGGAGGCGTATCTTCCACCTTAATGCCTAATTCATCAATAAGCTCGTCAATGTTGCCAAATTCTGAGATAACAATACCGATGGCTTCATTTTCAGATTTGCCATCATGCTTTAGCTCAAGATATTTTTCCTCCATGCTGTACAAAAGCTCCTGTTTAATGTGAAGTATTTCCTTTGTTTTAGGCAGATTGGCAAAAAGATTGTCCAGATAATTTTGAATAGTTTCCAATTTACTTCATCTCCTTTATAAATCGATTGATAACATCCTTCGTTAAATTCCATTCAGCACATTTTTCCTCATAGTAGGCCAGTCCCTTTGGAGTAATACGATAATAGGTACGTCTTTTTCCAAAGGTTTCATCTAAATAAAAGGCTTCAATATAGCCGTTCTTTTCCAGCCGGTTAAAGGCAGAGTAAAGGGTAGTCTCCTTTATAATGTATTTTTCCTTTGAGTGTTCTCTAATTTTTTTAGAAATTTCATAGCCATAGGATTCACCTTCAAGGAGTATGCAGAGGATAATTGTATCATTGTAGCCTCTAATAACGTCGCTGCTGATCAAAGTCTTTCCTCCTTTACTATTTACTGCACCTGTCGTAGTAATCTAATCTTACCATAATTACTACGACAGATAAAGTAGTTTTTTGAATTTTTTTGTTTTTTATTAAAAAATGTAATTAAAAGCTGTAACGAAAGCCCTGTTTTGGTGACTAATCTATAGAAAGGGGGATTTTCGTGTCTCAAATAGAAAAGCTATATCAACAGTATAGTCAAGATTTATTTAATTATATAATGAGCCTGACACATCATCCGACCCTTTCAGAGGACTTGGTTTCTGAAACCTTTTTGACAGCCATCGGGGCCCTTCCAACCTTTAAAGGAGAATCCTCCATTAAGACATGGCTTTTTGGTATTGCCAGAAATAGATGGTTAAGGCATTTGAAAAGACAACGACCCACTGTAGAATTCAATGACTTGCTTTCTATTTATGTTTTAGATTCTGTTGAAGAAAGTATGATTAACCTGGAAACCCTTAACAGAATAAAAGAAATTCTAGATCAGCGGGATGAAAGAACCCGAACCATTGTCTATATGCGGGCAGAGGGCTACGCCTACAGTGTCATAGCGGCAAAGGCAGGCGTTACTGAAAGCTCTGCCAGGGTCATTGATTTTAGAACAAAAAAATGGCTTAGATCCGTACTGAGAAAGGAGGAACTATTATGACAAGTGAAAATTCCAATATATCCTGCGATGTATGTATGGATTTAATTCCCCTGGTAAAGGATCATGTTGCCAGTGATGATAGTGTCAAACTGGTCTATGATCATATTCAGGTCTGTGAAGACTGCAAAAGGATCTTTCATGAAGATCAGACAGATGAAACAGTCAATTATCAGCTTGATGATCAGAAAATCATTTTCAAAGTAAAAAGAAGCTTATTTTTAATGGGGATGGCACTACTCGTATGTGGTACAATATTGGGGGTTTTTCTGTCTAATACCCAGGGTATGTTTTACAACTTTATTTTAATGCCTGTCATAGGCTGCTTATCTTATCTGATTTTGAAAAAAAAATGGATTTATGGGCCCTTCGGTGTTTTTCTGGCCTCCTATAGTTGGATTCTATTGCAAATGATTTTTGAAGGAAATATACTTGAAGAAGGAGGGCTTCTCATATTATCGGCCCCTTTAATTCTAACTGGTATTTATACGATTCTTACCCTGATAGGAGCAGTAATTGGCGCTTTACTTAAATTTGCCTTGAGAAAAGAGGAAAAGCTATGAATAAGAAAAGAATGGGCTTAAAAATTGGAGCCTTTATATTGGCCATGATATTGATTGGAATAATTGGCTCTCTGGCCAATGCCTTTTTAGGCAATCCCGTTTCGGCGGCCCTGGCCGCTAGGGCCGTAAGAGCCTATGCTGAGGAGCATTATTCTCATCTTGACTTAGTACTTGAAAGACCGGTCTATAATTTTAAGTTTAATGAATATATGGTCAGGGCAAGGTCTAAAACCAGCATCGATACAAGATTTAATATTTCTTATCGTAGGGGTAAAATTATTCGGGATGATTATGATGTCAATGTATTGAGGAAGTATAATACCTTAGCTCGTTTAGAAAAGGAGCTTGAACAGGAAATTACACCGATTTTGGCAGCAATACCTGAGCTTCAAGACCTTGAAGTCAGCCCAATGGTCGAGAAATGGGAATACGAAGAACAGAATGAAGCTGTTCAATTAGATATGGAATATGATCAATCCTTACCCATTGACTTTACCCTCTATATGAATGCTTTCCTAGAGGATGAAACGATGGAAGGAATTGAGGCCATTTTGGTCAGGGTTCATGAAGTGCTGGCCGGGGCAGGCTATGGTTTTACCAGCTATAGCCTGTATCTGAGAGGTGATGAGACTGCAATTAATGTGATTAATGTTACGCCGGATGATATAGAAAGTGGTGAGCTGTTGCACCGATTAGAATTCGCCCTGAACCACCCGCCGGAGGAGGTTGATAAAAAACTGCTAAACCAATCATCTACTGAAGAGGACGATATTGATTATGAGGAAGGGCTTCAGATAAGGATTTACAAAAAAAGTATCAATTAGCAACATTGATAGTTAAACCAAGGGAATATTTTTTCGGTTGGATATGTAGTTGGTGTTTTATATGAGAAACAAGTAGATAGCCACTCAATAAGCAAAAAGAAAAGCCGGCAAACCTGTATTGATATACGGGTGATGCTGGCTTTTCTAACATTAAGTAAGGAAGACCAAAGTTATATTAGGCTCGGTGTACAAGGTAGTTACAATTAAGTATGACTGTTCAGCTCTATGGCAGCCGTGGGTTGAAAATGATCAATATAAATACTGAAGCAGGTAATGGCTAATAATAAAATTAAAGTAGCAATAAAAATATGTATACGTAGTCTTTTCATCCTTTGCCTCCCATCCTTTTAGCAGATATAGTTCATTATAGCCTAAGTTGGGTGGAAATCAAAGGAAAAATGCTTGACATTCCCCGACAGTATCAGAAAGATTAACTTAGATTGCCGCTGATATATTCTTTAATTGACGAATTTAGACAGAAATAATATGATAAGGTGAGATTAAAATTGCCAATAATGGGAGGGAAACCATGAATCAAATACAATTAATTGCCACGGCTGCCTTTGGATTAGAGGCTGTGGTGGCAAGGGAAGTAAAGGCTTTGGGCTACCAGGAGGTGGCGGTGGAAAACGGAAAAGTTACCTTTCAGGGCGACCTTTCTGCCATATGCAGGGGCAATCTCTGGTTAAGGAGCGCCGATCGGGTTTTGGTGAAGCTGGGGGAGTTTAAAGCCCTTACCTTCGATGAACTCTTTGAAAAGACCAAGGCCCTGCCCTGGGAGCAATGGATTCCAGAGGATGGGGAATTCCCTGTGGAGGGGAAATCGGTACGATCAAAGCTTTCCAGCGTGCCAGACTGTCAGGCCATTGTAAAAAAGGCTGTTGTTGAAAAGCTAAAGGCCAAGTATAAGCGGGAATGGTTTGAAGAAACCGCTGCCAAATATCGAATTGAGGTGGCACTCTTAAATGATATGGCTACCCTGACAATAGACACCAGTGGAGCAGGGCTCCACAAGCGGGGCTACAGAACCCTTTCTAATCGTGCCCCCTTAAAGGAGACACTGGCGGCAGGCCTGATTCAACTGAGCTACTGGAATGCAGACCGAGTATTGATTGACCCTTTTTGCGGCTCCGGTACCATTCCTATTGAGGCAGCCTTGATTGGAAAGAATATTGCACCGGGCATTAACAGAAACTTTGCCTCAGAGGAATGGCCTGTGATTCCCCGGGAGCTTTGGCGAGAGGCCCGAAGGGAAACCCATGACCTGGCAATGTTTGACCGCCCCCTTAGGATCTATGGGTCAGACATAGACGGTGAAGTATTGAAGCTGGCCCGGTACCATATAGAAGAGGCCCAGCTGGAGACAGATATTCATGTTCAAAAGCTATCCGTTGCAGAGCTTCGTTCCAGATTTGACTATGGCTGTATCATCTGCAACCCACCCTATGGTGAAAGACTGGGGGAACAAAGGGAGGTAGCAGCACTCTACCGAAAAATGGGTGAGGTTTTTTCAAAGCTTGACACCTGGTCCCATTACATCATAACCTCCCACCCGGAATTTGAAAGTCTTTACGGAAAAAAGGCAGGTCGAAGAAGAAAGCTGTATAACGGAAGAATTGAATGTACATATTATCAATATCCTGGCCCAAGACCACCCCAGGAGTAATGAAAGGCACTGTCTGCAACAATAGAGCAGACAAGTGCTTTTTTGCTATCAAAACTTCAACAATAGTAAATTATGACTGGTATAGCCCATCATAATTTTAATTCAATTTGAAATCTTTTATTAAATCTGATAAAATACTAACAAGAAGTGCCGAAAAATGGGCTTAAAAAGCCGAAAAATGGGCGGTGGGTCTATGAGTAAGATTTTCAATGGCAGAATGATGAAAATGGTACTTGATCAAGTGGTTGAAGGAATTCAAATTATTGATAAAAAGGGGAAAATTCTCTTTTGTAACAGGGCCGCTGCAAGGCTTGACAATGTTAATCAGGAGGAGGCCATTGGCCGTTCCCTCTTAGAAATCTATCCATCCCTCACCCTGGAAACCAGCACCCTGCTGCAGGTCATCAGAACTGGAAAACCCTTAATGAACATTCAGCAAACCTTCGTCAATTACTTAGGAAATAAAATCACCACCATTAATTCTTCCCTTCCCCTTTATGAGGGTGAACGAATTGTGGGGGCCCTGGAAATCTCTCGAGATATCACCGCAGTAAAGGCCCTTTCAGAAAAGGTGGTGGAGCTTCAAAAAAAGCTGTTGAAGGAAAATCCAGCCCATAAAAAAGCGCCCAGGGGAACGGCGAAATATACCCTGGTTGATATCATTGGTCAAAGTCAGGAAATGTTAAGTTTAAAGGCTCGGGCCCTCAAGGCCGCACAAAATCAATCCTCTATCATGGTTCATGGCAGTACGGGAACCGGGAAGGAGCTCATTGTTCAATCGATTCATAATGCCAGCCAAAGAAGAGATAGGCCCTTTATAGCCCAAAACTGTGCCGCCCTGCCTGCTACGCTTTTAGAGGGAATCTTATTTGGTACTGTCAAGGGCAGCTTTACCGGTGCTGAGGATCGACCAGGTCTACTGGAGCTGGCCCATGGCGGAACTCTGTTTCTGGACGAAATTAATTCCATGCCCCTGGAGCTTCAGGCTAAGCTGTTAAGAGTTCTGGAGGAAGCCACCATTAGAAGGATAGGGGATATTCGTACCAGAGAGGTTGATGTTAGAATTATTACTGCTATGAATATGGACCCCTTGGAGGCAGTGGAAAAAGGATATCTTAGAAAGGATTTATACTATCGCTTAAACGTGGTTTCCTTAAGGGTACCCGACCTGAAGGAGCGCCGTGAAGATTTACCTGCTCTGGTAGAGCACTTCATTGATCGGTATAATGAAAGGCTTAAAAAGCAAGTTCAACAGGTCAGCGGCCAGGTATGGAAAATATTTTATCAGTATTCCTGGCCCGGCAATGTCAGAGAGCTGCAGCACGTGATAGAGGGAGCAATGAATGTGTTGGAGGGCTACGAGATTCAAGTAACGGATTTACCCCAGCATTTATATAAAAATCTTGGTCAGGGGGAAAGGCAGCCCACCACTGCCTCCCTTAGAAAAAGTCTTGAGGCCGCAGAAAAAAAAGCCATTGAAGAGGCTCTGCTTCAGGTCAGGGGGAACGTAACCCTGGCGGCTCAACATCTGCAAATACCCAGACAAACATTACAATATAAGATGGCTAAGCATAGCATTAAAAAGGCCCCCTACTGGCAGCATCGTCAGTAAGGTCAATTGGGTAGATTTAGTTGTAGCCTGAAACAGTTCCTATAAGAATTGTTATATTAAAACAATTGCCCAAAATCAGGCGATTGTTTTTTATTTTTTGATGGTTTTTATTCAAAAAATATGCCTTAAAATAATTCAGATTCAGTATTTTCAACGAAAAGCCATTGAAGAGTACTTTCCATGATGAGTGGCATACTATTTGCAGAAGGTAGTTTCAGAAAGCACCACTTGTATTGCAGCAGCAATCATAGTAAATTGATTTAATTAATTTGTAAGGGGGAGATTGTGTGAAAAAAGGATGTCCATATGGTACCCATCGGGTAATTGAACCAAAGGGGGTACTGCCTCAGCCTGCTTTAAAAATTGACAACACCATGGAAATTTACGACAACGAGATTTTAATTGATGTAATAACCCTCAATATTGATTCTGCCAGCTTTACACAGATTAAGCAGGAGGCCGGGGGCGATGAGGAAAAAATTAAAGAAATTATGCTCAAAATCGTTGAAACCAGAGGTAAGCACCAAAACCCTGTAACGGGCTCCGGGGGAATGCTGATTGGCACCGTTGAAAAAATCGGTGATGCCCTGGTGGGAAAAACCGATTTAAAGGTAGGTGATAAAATTGCCACCCTGGTATCATTGTCCTTAACACCCTTAAGAATTGATGAAATTGTGGCCATTAGAAAGGACATTGATCAGGTAGATATTAAGGGTAAGGCAGTTTTATTTGAGAGCGGAATTTACAGTATTATACCAACAGATTTGCCAGAAAACCTGGTATTGTCTGTTTTAGACGTGGCTGGAGCCCCTGCCCAAACGGCTAAGCTTGTTAAGCCGGGCGATCGAGTGGTTGTAATCGGCGGTGGGGGAAAGTCAGGCATGCTGTGCTTGTATGAAGCTAAAAAGCGAGGGGGCATTACAGGCCAGGTAATTTGCGTGGGGCCCGATGAGGCTTCCATTCAAAAAGCCAGGGAATTAGAGCTGGCCCATGATTACTTAATCGCAGATGCCACCAATGCAGTTGAAATGATGAAAAAGGTTAAGGATATCACCCAGGGAGAAATGGCCGACATCGTTATTAACTGTGTCAATGTCCCTAACACCGAAATGGCCAGTATTTTGGCGGCAAAACCCGATGGGCTGATTTATTTCTTCAGCATGGCCACCAGCTTTACCAAGGCAGCCCTGGGGGCTGAGGGGGTGGGTCAGGATACCACCATGATTATTGGAAACGGCTATACCAAGGGCCACAGTGAAATAGCCCTACAGATCATGCGAGAAAGTGAAAAGCTGAGAAAGGTCTATGTAGAACTATATAGTTAATATAAAATTGAAGGGAGAGGTTACATGCGTGATTACAAAAAGGTACCCCTATGGAAGGATGTTACGGAGGAGCAATGGAATGACTGGAAATGGCAGGCGGCCAATCGTATTACAAAGCTAGAGGACCTAAAGAAAATTATCCCTCTAACTGAAGAGGAAGAGAAGGGCATTACAGAGTGTCTTAAAACCTTGAGGATGGGAATCACACCCTACTATGCCACCCTGATGAATCCAGAGGATCCCAACTGCCCCATTAGAAAGCAGGCCATTCCCATTATGAAAGAGATCCATAAGAGTGAAGCCGATATGGAGGACCCCCTCCACGAGGATGCAGATTCACCAGTACCGGGCCTCACCCATCGCTATCCAGACAGGGTGCTGCTGTTAATTACCGACATGTGTGCCATGTACTGTAGGCATTGTACCAGGAGGAGATTTGCCGGACAGCAGGATAAAGGGCTGCCCCTTGATCGGATTGATGCCGCCATCGAATATATTAGAAAGCATCCAGAGGTACGAGATGTGCTTTTATCAGGGGGAGACTGTCTGCTGGTCTCTGATGAACGGCTGGAATATATTATTAGTCGCCTGAGAACCATTGAACATGTTGAAATTATCAGGCTGGGCTCCAGAACCCCGGTGGTAATGCCCCAGCGAATTACCCCGCAGCTGGTAGAAATGCTTAAAAAGTATCATCCTATTTGGTTAAACACTCATTTCAATCATCCAAAGGAATTAACCCCTGAGGCAGAGGCAGCCCTGGCCCGATTAGCCAATGCCGGAATTCCCCTGGGCAATCAGTCGGTGCTTTTACGGGGAGTTAATGATTGCGTTCACGTGATGCGAAGGCTGGTTCACAGGCTGGTAAAAAATCGTGTCAGACCCTATTACATTTATCAATGTGATCTTTCCATGGGTATCGGGCATTTTAGAACACCGGTGGCCAAGGGAATTGAAATTATAGAAGGCTTAAGGGGCCACACCTCGGGCTATGCAGTACCTACCTTTGTGGTGGATGCGCCGGGCGGGGGCGGTAAAATTCCTGTAATGCCCAACTATGTTATTTCTCAATCTGCCAACAAAATTATTTTGAGAAATTATGAAGGTGTGATTACCACCTATACAGAGCCCGGGCATTATGAAGATGCCTGTCAATGTGATGTGTGCAGAGGTGAAAAAAAATACCGGCTACAGGGTGTGGCAGGTCTTCTTGCGGGAAACCAAATTGCCCTGGAGCCTGCTAAATTAGAAAGACATCAAAGAAGCTAGGGAAGCTGGGGGCCTTTGGGCCTCCTGGCTTCAGCGAAGGGGAGAAAGGCATGACCCTGCTTAATCTGATTAAAGACCAATATAAAATTGTTTCTGTCGTGGGTATGGCAAAGAATGCAGGAAAAACCGTAGCCCTAAGGAGTCTGATGGATCAGGCCCAGGGCCAGGGGATTCCCTTGGGGCTCACCTCCACCGGCCGGGATGGAGAAAGCCTTGATATTGTAACCATGACTGAAAAACCAGTGCTGGATGTACCGCCGGGAACACTCATCAGTACAGCAGCCGATGCCCTGGCCAGAAGTCAAACAAGATTGGAAATACTTGAGGTGACAGACCTCAATACCCCCATGGGTAAAATTGTAATTGGCAAAACTATTAACCAGGGGCTGGTGGAGCTGGCTGGCCCAGAGACCAATCGGCAAATACGACTGGTGGCACAGAAGATGCTGGCCTATGGAGCGGCTCTGGTTGTTGTTGACGGAGCCATAGACAGAAAGGCAGCTGCGGCCCCAGCCATCACTGAAGCTACTATTTTGGCCACAGGGGCAGTTCTCAGTCGAGACATAAACAGGGTTATAGCGGAAACAGCCCATCAGGTGGAGCTATTTACCTTAAAATCTCCCCAAGATTTATTATTAAAGGATCAAATGAGGAATATAATGGCGTCGGGGGCCTATGGGGTAATTCATAACGACGGAAGATTTGAGAAGATTCCCATTACCACGGCCCTAAGGGGAGGCCGGATCATTGGGGCGACCCTTACCGACAGCAGCCGTTATGTTATCTTGCGGGGCAGTCTGGTGAAAAGCACCCTGGAAGACATCTCCCAGACCTCATATTATTTTCAGCAGGTTATTTTTGTGGTTCAGGATGCCACAAAAATTTTTATTGAGCCTAGGGACTGGAAGCATTTTAATAAAAAGGGCTTTACCATTCAGGTCTTGGACGAAATTAACCTGGTGGCGGTTACTACCAATCCCTATGCACCCCAGGGATATTATCTTGATCCCCGGGAGCTTAGGGATAAAATGAAAAGGACCCTGGCTCCCCTGCCGGTATTTGATCTTTACTTGGAGGAGGAATAGCATGAATAATTCCCTAATGTCCATAAAAACAGAGCAGGAGATTGGTCTTAGGGCCATCCTCCAGCGTATCAATACCCATACTCCCTACGGAAAAAAGGCCAGGGAACAAATGGCGCCATTTTTCCCGGGGCAGGAGGCGGTGCTGGAAAGGGTATTTGATCAGGTGACTCTTCTGATAAAGACAATTGATCAGCAACCAGCCCTTTTAAGGCTGCTAAAATCCAGCTTTAGTACCATAAAGGACATAACGGGCTCCTTAAGCCGGGTTAAAGGTCATGAAATATTAAATGAAATCGAGCTATTTGAAATTAAGTGTCAGATTATGGATATGAATCTGATGGGGAAGGCGCTTCAGCCATACCTAATGGGCAGTTTGGCAGAATACCAACTGGAGCCATTAACAGAAATTGAAGCCCTTTTAGACCCCGAAGGCTATGGTGTAAAGAGCTTTTATTTGTATGATTCCTATTCTCAGGAATTAGCCAAACTTAGAAAAGAAAAACAGCAATTAGAAAAAAAAATTCGCCATGAGGAAGCCTTAATCCATCAGGAAATTCATCGTGAAATTGGAATCAAGCCAAGGCCCAACGGCGAGCTGCATCTTCCAAAGGCCCATTATGATAAAATTGAAGCGCTTCAAAAATCCCCCAGGCTTTATGTGGCCTCAGAGGGGCTACAGGGAATTGTTTTTAAAATCATTCAAAGCCAGGAAGTTCACCGGCTTCAGGAAGACCTGGAGAATATCAGAGCATTGGAAGAGACCGAGGAGCTTCGGGTAAGGGGCATGCTGTCACAGGAAATCGACCGCCTAGCTGAACCCCTAATTAAAAATATTAACAGGCTGGGCGCCCTAGATTTATTGTTGGGAAAGGTTTTGTTGGCTAAAAAAATAAAAGGGTGCCGACCTCAGCTCCAGAAAGAACCTCATATGGATATTAGGCAGGGCAGGCACCCTGCTGTAGAGGAGGCCCTGGCCAATAGAGGCCTTCAATACACCCCGGTTGATCTTTCATTAGGTCAAGGGGTTACTCTGATTACAGGGGCCAATATGGGCGGGAAAACCGTCACCCTCAAGCTCCTTGCCCTGGTGGCAGCCATGGCCCAATGGGGACTCTTTGTTCCTGCCGAGGCCTGTACCCTGGGGATGGTGGAATTTATCCACTTTTCCACTGGTGACAATCAATCTATGGAGTCAGGTCTATCGACCTTTGGGGCCGAAATGAAGGAATTAGGTCAGGCCCTTAAAAAAAGCCAGACTAGGGGACTCATCTTAATTGATGAGCTGGCCCGGGGAACGAATCCCCAGGAGGGCTATGCCATAACCTACTCGGTAATTGAATATTTAAAGAAAATGCCTGCTACCTCAGTAATTACAACCCACCATGAAGGGCTTGGCCATGTTGAGGGCATTTCCCAGCTACAGGTTGTGGGACTTAGAAATGTAACCCTGACAGAGCTAAGGGCGGCCTTTCAAACCTATCAGCATCATGATCAGGTGCTGCAAAGATATATGGATTTTCGTCTGGTACCCATGGCTGAACCGGGGGAAATCCCAATGGAGGCATTAAAAATTGCCGAGCTAATGGGGATTGATGAGGAAGTGCTTCAACGGGCAGAGGAAATTCTTGCTGCCAGGCTTAAAGGGGAGCAAAAGCTGTATGGAATGAATTGATGTCAGAGGAGGGGTTCTATGGAAAGTAAGTTAAATCTCGACCAAGAAATTATTAATAGAGCCAGGAATGCGGCTAAGCACATTGCCGATGAGGTACAGGAATTTATTGATCTGCATACCACCGTCAGCGTAGAGCGAACCATAGCCAGGCTCATGGGAATAGATGGGGTAGACGATACAGATACGCCTTTACCCAATGTGGTGGTGGACCATATTAAAGAAAATGGTGGTCTGGGCCAGGGAATTGCCTACTGGCTGGGAAATGCCATGGTACATTTTGATTTGAGTCCCCAGGAAATTGCAGAGGCGGTGGCAAAGAAAGAAATTCATTTACTGAGGGTTCCCGGTGAGTCGCCAAAGGCTATTCAAGAGCGGATTACACCTATCGTTTTAAAAATGGTAGAAAGGATAAGGGAAAATCGACTAAGACGTGATGCCATGATCAAGGGGCTGGGAGAGGGAAAAAGACCCTACTTGTACGTAATCGTGGCTACGGGAAACATTTATGAAGATGCAGTACAGGCCCAGGCCGCTGTCCGTCAGGGAGCCGACATTGTTGCAGTGATCCGGTCGACGGCCCAAAGTCTTTTAGACTATGTGCCCTATGGTGCCACCACCGAGGGCTTTGGCGGTACCTTTGCCACCCAGGAAAACTTCAAGATTATGCGTAGGGCTTTGGATGAAGTGGGAGAAGAGGTGGGGCGATATATTCGCCTGTGCAACTATTGCTCTGGTCTGAGTATGCCTGAAATTGCAGCCATGGGGGCCTTGGAAAGGCTGGATGTAATGCTGAATGATGCCCTCTATGGTATTTTGTTTAGAGACATTAATATGCAGCGTACCTTGATTGACCAATTCTTTTCTCGTGTTATTAACGGCTATGCTGGAATTATCATTAATACAGGCGAAGACAATTACTTAACCACCGCCGATGCTGTGGAAGAGGCCCATACGGTGCTGGCTTCCCAGTTTATCAATGAACAGTTTGCCCTAAAGGCAGGAATTCCCGAAGAGCAAATGGGCCTGGGCCATGCCTTTGAAATGGACCCTAATCTGACCAATGGTTTTTTACTGGAGCTGGCCCAGGCCCAAATGGCAAGGGAAATTTTCCCCAAGGCTCCTTTAAAATACATGCCCCCCACCAAGTTTATGACAGGGGATATTTTCAAGGGCCATGTACAGAATGCCCTCTTTAACCTGGTGTCAATCTGGACAGGACAGGGAATTCAATTATTGGGGATGCTGACGGAGGCAATCCATACCCCCCATCTTCAAGACCGGGCCCTGTCAATTGATAATGCCCAATATATTTTTAATAACTGCCAAGACTTAGGCAGCGAAATTGTCTTTAAGGAAGACGGTATCATACAAAAAAGAGCCCAATCGGTTTTACAGGAGGCAGCTGCACTACTGGAGCAAATCGAATACGATGGACTCTTTAAAACCATCGAGGAAGGAAAGTTTGGTGGCGTCAAACGCTCAAGAACCGGCGGCAAGGGGTTAGAGGGAGTCATCAGGAAGGCCCCCGGATACCTCAATCCCTTCGTTGAAATTATGCTTGAGGAGGGTTCGTCATGGAAATAGAAAAAATTGATTATTCACGGGTTAAGCCCTATGGCGATACCTTAAATGACGGAATGGTGCAGGTAAGCTTTACCCTGCCGGTGCCCTACGGTGAGGAGGCCAGAGAGGCCGCCAGGCAGCTGGCTGGCAAAATGGGCCTTGAGGAACCCTCGGTGGTTCATATGAAGGGGCTTAGCCAGGGCTACACCTATTTTATAGTCTATGGGAAATGTGTCCATACCGTAGATTACAATGCCATTGAGGTGGTTAAGGTAGATGTAGAAACCCTGTCAATGGAAGAGGTAGAGGAATTTATTGAAAGCCAAATTGGCAGGCCCATTGTGGTGGTGGGGGCCTGTACCGGAACCGATGCCCATACCGTGGGAATAGATGCCATAATGAATATGAAGGGCTATGATGGTCATTACGGCCTTGAAAGATACAAGGGCATTGAAGCCCACAATTTAGGCAGTCAGGTTTTAAATGAAGACCTGGTGGCCAGGGCTATCGAGCTAAAGGCCGATGCCATTTTGGTTTCCCAGGTGGTAACCCAAAAGGATGTACACATTCCCAACCTGACTCAATTGGTGGAGCTTTTAGAAGCAGAAGGACTCAGGGATCAAGTGGTATTGGTCTGCGGTGGCCCCAGGCTGAGTCACGAGCTGGCCAAGGAGCTGGGCTACGATGCTGGCTTTGGAACGGGTAGCTTTGCCGAGGATGTAGCCACCTTTATAGTACATGAAATCGCCAACAGGAAAATGGGATTGGTGTAATTAATTGTCGTCGACCCCCAATAGCGTAAAAAACACGGGGGATCGACGACAATTTTATTTGAAGCTGTATTTAAGCCATTGGAATGGATAGCCGGAAATATTAGAGAAAATCGCCAGACCAATGACAGCCTGGTTTACCTTTGACAAAATATAGTAAAGGTGTTAAACTCAATGTATGTAACGGGTTTAGAAAGTACCTATAAGGAATTGAAACTAAACAATAAGTAAATCATTCCGAAAACTATGATGGCGTTTAGAAAGTACCTATAAGGAATTGAAACCTGAGGCTGGAGTAGAAAAGAGAGCTGATTTACTAGGTTTAGAAAGTACCTATAAGGAATTGAAACCTATATCTGAAGGGGGTGAGTTTTCCCGCCAAAACGTTTAGAAAGTACCTATAAGGAATTGAAACGCGGTTGCGATATTGTCTGAAAAACCCTGTACGCCTGTTTAGAAAGTACCTATAAGGAATTGAAACCCTGTTGTATGGGTGAAAATCAGTAATAAGTTAATCGTTTAGAAAGTACCTATAAGGAATTGAAACAAAGCTATAGGCGATATGACAACAGTTGAATTTGCAGGGTTTAGAAAGTACCTATAAGGAATTATGATTTTTCCTTAGCCATCTGACTTTTAAAAGATTAGATGGCTTTTTTACGCCCATTTTTAACCATGGAAATTGGTATAAATAACCTGACCTATGGTAATAATTACAAAAAAACAAATGGGGTGAAATCATGTCAAAGGAAGCAACCATTAGACAAATTGTTTTGGTCACCGATGGTGAGTCAAATATGGGTGGTGACCCGGTATTGGCAGCAAGGGCCGCCCTTCGGCAGGGAATAACGGTCAATACAGTGGGAATTATCGCCCAAAACCAGCAGAAGGAAAAGCCCTTCGAGGAAATTGTGAACATTGCCAAGGCAGGGGGCGGCCTATACGAGTACAGCTACATTGAAGCCCTGTCTCAAACGATACAGAGCTTAAGCTACCAAACCGTTAGCTCGACCCTTAAGGAAACCGTCAATAGGCAACTAAAGGAAATAATCGGTTCAGACCTGTCTCAAATGGCCCCAGATTCAAGAAGTAAAATACTAAACTACATAGACGAGTATTCAGAGGAAATTACAATTTACTGCTGTATTCTCTTGGATTGCAGCGGCAGCATGACCACCAAAATTCAGGCAGCCCGCCATAGTATTATGGATTTGGTTGAATCCTTCAGGGGAAGAAGGGGAACAGTTCATTTGGCAGTGGTGGGCTTTCCGGGCGATGGAAAGGCCAGTACCATCGTACTGCAAAACTTTGGTGAAAATCCCCAGCAATTAGAGCGAAGTCTTTATAGAATCAAGCCCGGTGGAGCAACACCAACGGCATTGGCCATTGAACGGGGAATAGAGCTAATTGAAGAATACACTGGAATCAAGCAGCATATGGAACCCCAGTGCTTAGAAGAATTTATCGGGTAGGGAGCCATCCCTACCTTTTTTATCAATAAAATTATAATTAACAGGTGAGGCCATGAAAGGAAAAATGCTGATTGATGTCCCTTATATAACGGGAAAATGGTCTAAAGAACGCTTTAAGGTAATTAAACCCCTTGGAATGGGGGGGACTGCAGCGGTTTATCTGGTCTATGGAGAACAGCAGAAAAAGTATTTTGCCCTAAAGGCCGGTACCGAAAACCTATCAATTAATCGAGAATACCATATGTTAAAGCAGTTTGAAAAAACTTCATTTGTGGTAAATGTATATGGAATAGATGACTGTGAGGTTCATGGAAGATTACTGCACTTTTTACTTTTGGAATATATTCCTGGACTCAACCTGAAGGCTTACTCCAGGAATAAGCCCATGGAAGCCCAGTTATGCCTGACGATATTAATGGTAATGCTTAAAGGCCTAGAATATTTCCATAGGATGGGCTACATATTAGGAGATTTAAAGCTGGAAAATATTATGATAGATGAAAAAAATCATCAATTGAAGCTGATTGATCTGGGAGGCGTGGTGAGACTGGGGGAAGGAATTAAGGAATACACCCCGGCCTATGATCGAGCCTGCTGGCATTGTGGCATCCGAAGGGCCGAAATTTCCTATGAATACTTTGCTTTGACCATGATGTTGATTCGGCTTTTGCTGGGTGAAAAGCTCAATCCCTATCGTCAGACCAAGAAACAGCTGATGGGGCAAATTATGGCCCTCTCCATCAGCAATGATTTAAAGCAATTTATAGTACGATCCCTCAATCAAGAAAAAACCTTACTAGAAGGGTTTGAAAAGCGAATTAATGAATTATATAATATAGAAGGGCAGTGTGCCCTGAAAATGAAAAAAAAGAAGCTTGATATCAACATACAAAGATTTTTTGCAGCCAGCCTAGGTCTGATGCTGTTAACTGTTCTATTGATTTTCTTAACAAATTATTAAATAAAAAGATTGTTGGCTGATATAAAAGGAATATTTGAAAAAACAGAGAAATAATTTATTTAGAAGAATGAGGGATGACCCATGACAGTAATTGACAAAATAAAAGAAACCATTGATTTAAATCATTTATTAAAAAGGGGAGATAAGGTAGTTGTTGCAGTTTCAGGAGGGCCCGATTCAGTGTGTCTGCTCCACGGCTTATATTCCCTTCAAAAAGTTTATGATATACAGCTCTATGCTGCCCATTTGAACCATAATTTTAGAGGAATCGAAGCCCATAAGGATGCCCAGTATGTTACACAGCTTTGTGAAGGCTTGAATATTATGTGCTTTGTAAAAAGCGTTGATGTTCCCGGCTATGCCAAGGAAAAGGGGCTGTCCATGGAAGAAGCCGGCAGAATTCAACGGTATCGCTTCTTTGATGAAATTGCCCAAAGGGTCGGGGCAGAAAAAGTTGCTGTGGCCCATAACTTAAATGACCAGGCTGAAACAGTATTAATGCGCCTGATCAGAGGTGCAGGACTTCAGGGTCTATCGGCAATACAGCATCGACGGGATCAAATTATCAGACCCCTGTTGGATGTCAGCCGTCAAGAAATTGAAGCCTATTGTCAGGAATATAAGCTGCACCCTAGAATTGATCAAAGTAATCTTGAACCAATTTATCACCGAAATAAAATAAGGCTTCATCTTATTCCCCATCTGGAATCAGAATATAATCCCAAAATCATTGAAGCCCTTGGCAGAACTGCTGCCCTTTTAAGGCAAGACCATGATTTTATCGATCAGCAGGCCAGAGATATGTATAACATATTAAAAACCAATGAAAACCAAAAGACAATCAGCTTTGCCATTCATGGACTCATTAATTTACATACGGCTCTTTTAACCAGAATTTTTCGATTAACAGTGGAAGAATTAGCGGGAAAGGGCGAGGGGATTGAATTTAAGCATATCGATCTATTACAAAATTTCTTGAAATTAGATGGAAGCGGTAAACAAATTCAATTACCCCTGGGAATAACCGTAAAAAAAAGCTATCATCGGGTCATATTTACAACCAATGTTACTGAAGCGGAGCAAAGGTTTCATTATACCGTGGAAGCACCGGGCGAAACCTATATACAGGAGTTAAACGGTACTTTTCGTTTTAAAATATTAGAAAAGAAAGAATTGAAGGGCTATCCTAAGGAGCCTTATTTAAAGGCCTTTGATTACGATAAAGTTTCTAAGGGACTGCACATTCGAAATCGTCGGGAAGGAGACCGATTTGTCCCTCTGGGAGCAAAGGGAAGTAAAAAGCTAAAGGATTTTATGATTGATCATAAGGTGGAAAGGGAAAAAAGAGAACAGGTTCCTATATTATGCGATGGCGAGAATATTATGTGGGTCGTTGGGTATCGTATTAGTGAATTATATAAAATAACTAATAAAACCAAAAGAATTTTGATGGTAGAGTACCTGGAGGCCAGTTCAGAAGCCTTGTAGAGGTGAATTTTGTGAAAGTTGTTTTTAACAACGTAGTATGGTAAAATATTAAAATGCAGTAGACTAAGAACTAGCATTTATTGAGAGGAGGACTTTTGTTGAGGAAAATTTTCCGAGGAGCCAGCTTTTACATCTTCGTATTCATTGCACTACTGCTCTTGATACAGCTATATGGAAAGCCGGGGCCTTCACCTGTAGACTTAACATTTTCAGAACTATATAAGGCACTAATTGATGGTAACGTCAAGCAGGTTCATATTGTTGAACGTTCTATAGAGGGAATTCTCGTAGAAGGAGATAAACAGTTTAAATCCTATATTCCCGATGTGTACAGTACAGAAAACTTTACCAGAATACTAGAGGAAAGAATGGATCAGGACCCTAATTTTGTGGTTGAGGCAGAACCGCCAGCTGGTACACCCTGGTTTATAGAATTACTGCCCTCAATATTTATGATCTTGATTTTTGTTGTATTTTGGTTTGTATTTATGCAGCAATCCCAGGGGGGCGGCAGTCGAGTCATGTCCTTCGGGAAAAGCAGAGCAAAGCTTCACAAGGAAGATGAGCGCAAAAAAGTTACCTTTGACGATGTAGCCGGCTTGGATGAAGAAAAGGAAGAGCTTCAGGAACTGGTGGATTTCTTAAGGAACCCTCGCAAGTATATTGAATTGGGTGCCAGAATTCCTAAGGGAATTCTGATGGTAGGTCCTCCGGGTACCGGTAAGACCTATTTAACCAAGGCCGTTGCTGGAGAAGCCGGAGTTCCCTTCTTTAGTATCAGTGGCTCAGATTTCGTTGAGATGTTTGTAGGGGTAGGTGCCTCCCGTGTAAGGGATTTATTTGAACAGGCAAAGAAAAATTCCCCTTGTATTATATTTATTGATGAAATTGATGCCGTAGGGCGAAGAAGAGGTGCCGGGTTAGGCGGTGGCCATGATGAAAGAGAGCAAACCCTCAATCAGCTATTGGTTGAGATGGATGGCTTTGGAATCAATGAAGGGATTATCATTGTAGCCGCCACAAACCGTCCTGATATTTTAGACCCTGCCCTATTAAGACCTGGTCGATTTGACAGGCAGGTGGTGGTAGGTGTTCCCGATATCAAGGGTAGAGAGGCTATTTTAAAGGTTCATGCCAAGGGCAAACCCATGGCAGAGGATGTTCAAATTGATGTGCTGGCTCGACGAACTCCAGGCTTTACACCAGCTGATATAGAAAACCTAATGAACGAGGCAGCCCTATTGACAGCAAGAAAAAATGAAAAGAAAATTAGAATGGCCACCATTGAAGAGGCTATTACAAAAGTAATTGCCGGGGTAGAAAAGAAGAGCCGGGTGATCAGTGAAAAGGAAAGAAGGCTTACTGCCTATCATGAAGCCGGGCATGCGGTGGTAGCAACCTTAACCCCCAATATGGACCCAGTACATCAGGTAACCATTATACCTAGGGGCAGGGCCGGTGGCTTCACCATGATTCTGCCAACCGAGGATAAATACTATACGACTAAAACAGAGATGGAATCCCATATTGTTCATCTTTTAGGAGGAAGAGTAGCAGAAAAACTGGTATTAGATGATATTAGTACCGGAGCCTCCAATGACCTTCAGCGGGTTTCAGCAATTGCCAGGGCCATGGTTACCCAATATGGTATGAGTGAAAAGCTGGGTTCAATGTCCTTGGGCGGCAATGAAGAGGAGGTCTTCCTTGGTAGAGACATGATATCAAGGCGAAACTACTCTGAAGAGGTGGCAGCTGAAATTGACCGTGAAATTAAGCGAATTGTTGATCATGCATATCAACAGACTGAAAAACTTCTAAGCGAAAATATAGATAAGCTGCATATCATTGCAAAGGCCCTTCTTAAGCTGGAAACCCTTGATGCAGATATGTTCGATAAAATATTTAAGGGTGAATTAGTCATTAATGACGAAGATAGCATCGAAGATATTGAAAAGCGATTTAAAGAGCTTAAGGCATCTGAAATCAAGCTTGAGAAGAAGGATGACCCATCCGAAGCTGCAGAAAATAAGCAGGTTGAGGCTGTCGATTTAGCCAAGGAAGTTAAAGAAGTTGAAGATGAACCAAAGGAAAATCAAGATAAAAAGGATTAGAAAAGGGCCTCCAGTGTAAGCTGGAGGCTTTTCAAATTCACGGCATTATGCCCTTGGTATCTTTTTTAAGAATTATTTAAATTTTGAGAAGGAATTTAATAAAAGAAGAAGAATATAAATAAATATAAATAATTTTTTAACAAAGTATTTGCTGTGTGAAGATTTTAAAATGTCATATTAACTTCATTTGTCTCCTTAATATTGCTGGGTTTTTATTGAAGAAATCCTCCATTTCTTCCCCCGTAAAAGCCAAAAAGCCATAGATAATTTTCTATGGCTTTTTGATTTATGGGGGCTATAATAAAACAACAGAGGGGGTGAAAACGTTTACAAATAGGAAAGTATTCTTAATGCAGAAAGGAAAAGAGAAAGGGTTTTAAGAAAAAAGTTACAAAGGGGGAAAATTAAATGCGGTTTGATATTGTAGCATGGATTACCAGTCCGTATATTTTAATGGCAGTTGCAATTTTTACTGGGGTATTGTTTGGTAATATTAAAATAGGTAAGTTTAATTTTGGGGCCTCAGGTTGTTTGTTTACAGGGCTTATCATAGGATGGCTGGTTTACCGATACGGCCTTAGTATACCAGAAGGACATGAGGGCTATCAGGCGGCTCAAAGCATGCTCTCTGCCGGTGTCATTTCCCAAAGCTTTTTTACACTGTTTCTAATCTTCTTTGTGGTGGCGGTAGGGCTACTGGCAGCAAAGGATTTAGGGGCAGTATTAAAAAAATACGGTGGAAAATTTGTCGTTCTGGGCTTTCTTATCACCTTGGCAGGTGCTGTTGCCACCTATGGAATGGTGTTAATTAGCCCTGCTGACAATCCCTATGAGGTTTCGGGTGTCTATACCGGTGCTATGACCAGCTCCCCCGGGCTGGCGGCCGCCATCGAAACCGCCCGAAATCATGCAACGGAACGGGTAAATGCCTTTGAAACGGCTGATCCCTACGAAAAAGAAAAATTTATAAAAATCCTTGATCCCAATGGAGAGCTTAATATAGAAACCCTTAACGATCTTACCAATGAACAAAAAGGGCAGTTCATCAAAAATGCAGAGGCAGGTATTGGCCTGGGATATGCTGTAGGTTATCCCTTCGGCGTTTTGGTAGTAATATTAGCAATCAATTTTATTCCAAGGATTTTTAAAATTGATTTGGAGGAAGAGCGTAGCCGATTTAAAAAGGAAATGGAAGAGGCTCGGGCTTCGGTCAAAGGAACAAAAGAAATACCTGAAACCAGCTTTGATATTATCGCCTTTACCATAGCTTGCTTTTTTGGGTATTCCATTGGAATTATTGAAATTTATTTAGGTTCTCTACTGGGGTACTTCAGTTTAGGAGCCACCGGCGGTGCCTTGATCGGGTCATTAATTCTAGGGTATATTGGAAAAATTGGGCCCATAAACTTTCGCATGAATTCCAAAATCCTAAGTGTGGTAAGGGAATTGTCCCTGTGCTTTTTCCTGGCCATTGTTGGATTACGATATGGATATCGTGTTTTTGAGGCAATCATGGGAACAGGAGGTTCACTGGCTATAATTTCCCTTTTTGTGGGGTTAATGGGGATTTTAATTGGATACCTGGTAGGGCGGTATATCTTTAAGCTGAATTGGATTATGCTGGCCGGAGCCATTTGTGGTGGAATGACCTCTACACCCGGCCTTGGAGTGGCCATTGACTCATTGGAAAGTGACGACCCTGCCGCGGGCTATGGTGCCGTATATCCCTTTGCCCTACTGGGAATGGTTTTATTCACCATAATACTTCACCGATTGCCTATGTAAATTTAATACGATTTAACGTAAAAAGGGTGGTAGTGAAAGAAATTCGGTTAATATTTACAGTAATTTCCTATAAACTAAGTGCTGGACCATAATATAAGTCCATATCCTACTTGATATTTTATTTCTAAATTAATACAATAGAAGTGGTGAAATAAATAAGAAAATGGTGATGGAATGAAACCCTTTGAAATATTTATCAGTGGCTATGCTAAACTACCTGGTGGTACCACTGCTGAAGAACTGTACAAGGTGGTGGCAGTGGGATTTCTAATAGACAAAAATACCGGAAAAATACTAGATGCCGATTGCTCATTGGTGACAAGGGTGGCAAAGGACCATGTACGAAGAATTTTAGTAGGAAAAAACATTCTTGAATTTGAAGAAATTGAAAAGGCCTTTAATGAATATTATTTTGGTTCCGTTAAAAAAGCGCTGATTTCTTCAACGAAACGGTGTCATGAGAAATTTAAGATGATTTTAGATCAGCAAGAGGTAGAGGATTAATTAGAAAGTACAGTAAATTAAATAGAATCCTTTGATTTAACTTATTATCTACGAAAGCAAAATGACCCTTTGCTTTACCAGTAGATATAGTCCAGTTAGATATACTGCCCCAGGGGGTGGTGTATCTATTTTTTTTAGAATAATAGCTTGCTATAAATAACCTTAATGAAAGGGAGGGACTCCATATGTTAGATGAGAGAATCAGAAGAAGTGAGTTAAAGGACCGAATTATGTCTGCTGAAGAGGCAGCCCTCATGATTGAAGATGGAATGACGGTGGCCACCAGCGGTTTTACACCATCAGGGTATCCGAAGGCTGTACCCTTGGCCCTGGCCAAGCGTGTAGAAGCTGGGGATCCTCTGCAGATAACCTTGCTTTGTGGTGCTTCGGTGGGAGATGAGCTGGATGGTGCCCTGGCCAGGGCAGGTGCCTTAAAGAAGCGATTTCCTTATCAGACCAACGAAAGTCTTAGAAATGGAATTAATAACGGACAAATAGGCTATCAGGATATGCACTTGAGCCATGTCACCCAGTATATGGACTACGGATATTTTGGTAAAATACATATGGCTATTGTAGAGGCCATTGCCATTACACCAGAGGGAGGAATCATACCTTCCACCTCTGTAGGCTTAACGCCTCAGGCCATTAAAAATGCCGATGCCGTAATTGTTGAGCTCAATACTGCACAGCCCATGGCTTTAGAGGGAATCCACGATATTTATATGACAGAAAAACCACCGAACCGAAAACCCATTCCCATTATTACCCCCATGGATCGGATCGGTACCCCGTATATTCCTTGCGACCCCGACAAAATTAAAGCCATTGTCATTACCGATCTGCCCGATAAGGTCAGACCCCTGGGGCCTATTGACGAGCCTTCCAGGTTAATCTCAGGATATATTATGGAGTTTTTCAAAGAAGAAGTAAAGAGAGGAAGATTACCCCAGAACCTGTTACCGCTTCAGTCAGGGGTAGGTTCAGTGGCCAATGCCGTGCTGGGTGGTCTCATTCATTCTGATTTCAATAATTTAACCTGTTACACAGAAGTGATTCAGGACTCCATGTTTGATTTAATCGATGCCGGAAAAGTAGCCATTGCTTCGGGTACCGCCCTGACCCCCTCGGAAGAAGGACTTAAAAGGCTTCATAAAAATATCGATCATTATGCAAAATATTGCATTTTAAGGCCCATGGAAATTAGCAACCACCCGGAAGTGGCAAGAAGGCTGGGGGTAATTGCCATGAATACTGCCATTGAGGTTGATATCTATGGTCACGTTAATTCAACCAATATTATGGGCTCTAGAATGATGAACGGAATTGGAGGTTCAGGTGACTTTACCAGAAATGCCTATTTATCGATCTTTACCACCGTTTCAACGGCGAAAAATGGAGACATTTCCTCTATTGTTCCCATGGCTTCCCATATTGATCATACAGAGCATGATGTGGCTGTGGTGGTAACGGAACAGGGTCTGGCAGATCTAAGGGGAACAGCCCCCAGGGAGCGGGCGAGAAAGATCATTGAAAATTGTGCCCATCCCCAATATAGACCGCTATTAATGGATTATTTAAAGGAGGCGGAAAAGGGAAAATACAAGCATGAGCCCCATTTACTCAGAGAAGCCCTATCCTGGCATGCCCGTTATCTTGAAACAGGCTCTATGAAGGTAACAGGCGATGAAGAGGAAGCTGCTATTCCAGCCCAGGAGCTGGTCTAAAAAAGAAAAGTATCCTTCAATAATTAATAATGACTTATTGTAGAAATATTATGAAGACAGTTGCAGGAATTTTAAAAAAACTGTAGAATTACTGTAGTGACTATGCAGTATAAATTTCAAAATATGCAGGTAATGAATTATAAATTGCAAAATATAGAAATTTATATTTCATTATATTTTTAAGATTCGTAAGAACCTATGGAAAATATCGATTGTATAAACAAAGCATTTGTTAAGATTGGTTTTATTGAAGGATTTAAGCTGTATACTTCATCAGGTAATAATTAGAAAATATAACCAATTAAAGGGAGGAAATTTGATGTTTGACAGGGAAAAGCTAGAAAAAATTAAAGAAAAACAAACAAAGTGGAACGGGGAAAAGATTGCTAAAAGCCTTCAAAAATTTCCTGAGCGAAAAAATAAGTTTGTAACAGGCTCCAATCAAGAGGTGGATAGGCTATATAGCCCTGTGCAGCTTGAGGATTTTGATTATAATACTGACCTGGGCCTTCCGGGAGAATATCCCTTTACTCGGGGGGTACAGCCAACCATGTATCGTGGTCGATTCTGGACCATGAGACAATATGCCGGTTTTGCCACAGCAGAGGAATCTAATAAGCGCTATAAATATTTATTAGAGCAAGGACAAACAGGCCTTTCAGTTGCTTTTGACCTGCCTACCCAAATTGGTTACGATTCAGATCATCCCCTTTCAGAGGGAGAGGTTGGAAAGGTAGGAGTTGCCATAGATTCCCTAAAGGATATGGAAATACTATTCGATGGTATTCCACTGGATAAGGTTAGTACCTCCATGACAATTAATGCCCCTGCCTCAGTGCTGTTGGCCATGTACATAGCTGTAGCGGAAAAGCAAGGGGTGGGGCCAGAGCAGCTAAGGGGAACCATTCAAAATGATATTTTAAAAGAATATATTGCCAGGGGGACCTATATTTTCCCAACTGGTCCTTCGATGCGACTAATTACAGATATATTTGAATACTGTTCAAAGAATGTACCTAATTGGAATACCATTAGTATTTCAGGCTACCATATTCGAGAAGCTGGCTCCACTGCCATACAGGAGGTAGCCTTTACCCTGGCCAATGGAATTGCCTATGTAGAAGCGGCCATCAAGGCAGGCCTTGATGTCGATACCTTTGCACCACGACTTTCCTTTTTCTTTAATGCCCATAACGATCTTTTAGAAGAGGTAGCCAAATTTAGAGCAGCCAGACGACTTTGGGCAAAAATTATGAAGGAACGATTCCATGCACAAAATCCTAAATCAATGCAGTTAAAATTCCATACCCAAACGGGAGGATCGACCCTAACGGCTCAACAGCCCGACAACAATATTGTTAGGGTTGCTATTCAAACCCTGGCGGCAGTATTGGGAGGAACCCAATCATTACATACAAACTCAAAGGACGAGGCCCTGGCCCTTCCAACAGAAGATTCCGTCAGAATTGCCCTTAGGACTCAGCAGATTGTTGCCTATGAAAGCGGTGTGGCTGAAACCATTGATCCACTGGCGGGCTCCTATTATGTCGAGAGCTTAACTAATTCTATTGAAGATGGGGCGTTAGAATATATCAATAAGATTGATACCCTTGGGGGCTCTGCGGAGGCCATTGAAAAGGGGTACATTCAAAAAGAAATTATGGATAGCTCCTATGAATACCAAAAACAGGTGGAAAACGGTGAGCGAATTGTTGTTGGGATGAATAAATTCCAAATTAAGGAGGAGGCACCAAAGGGATTACTACGGGTAGATCCTTCTGTAGGTGAGCTGCAAAAGAAAAAGCTTGATCAATTAAGAGGAGAACGAGATAATGCTTTGACTCAGGAAAAGCTTGACGCATTAAGAGAAGCAGCACAAGGTGACGCTAACTTAATGCCCTATATTTTAGAGGCTGTTAAGGCCTATGGAACCCTTGGCGAAATTTGTGGTGTATTAAGGGAAGTCTTTGGTGAATACCAGCAAAGTGTTATATTATAATCTATCATGATCAAGATAAATCGATATTAGGAGGATGAATATATGTCAAGACCCATTAGAGTATTAGTTGCGAAGCCTGGTCTGGATGGTCACGACAGGGGTGCTAAAGTAATTGCAAGGGCCTTAAGGGATGCCGGAATGGAGGTTATCTATACTGGCCTTAGGCAAACCCCGGAGCAAATTGTTCAAGCCGCTCTGCAGGAGGATGTTGATGTAGTTGCTCTAAGTATTCTTTCAGGGGCCCATAATCATCTGTTGCCCAGGGTAGTGGAATTGTTAAAGCAGGAAAATGTGTACGATGAAATATTGGTGCTGGGTGGCGGCGTCATTCCAGATGAAGATATACCTTTTCTAAAGGAGAATGGCATTGCAGAGGTATTTACTCCTGGAACACCAACCCAGGTAACCATTGAATTTATTCACAATAATTTGAAGCGTAGCCTTTAAATAATGCTTAAAAATTAAAGCCTATTGAAACCAATTTTGGGTGGTGTAGCTGTGAATTTAGCTGAAAGAATTTTAAAACATGATAAGCGGGCTGCTGCCAGGTTAATCACCATGATTGAAAATAATGATCCTGAAGGAACTGAAATCCTCTCTAAATTGTATCAGCATACGGGAAAAGCCCGGGTGATCGGTATTACTGGCCCACCGGGGGCAGGAAAAAGTACCCTGACTGATAAGCTGGCCAAGCGTTTTCGGCAGGAGGATAAAATAGTAGGAATTATTGCAGTTGATCCCACCAGCCCCTTTACAGGGGGCTCAATACTGGGGGATCGAGTTCGAATGACAGACCTATATACAGATCCGGGGGTTTTTATCAGGAGTATGGGAACACGAGGTCACCTGGGCGGCCTATCTAAGGCTACCCTGGGGGCCATTAAGGTACTGGACATCTATGGTGCCGACTACATATTTATTGAAACTGTTGGAGTAGGTCAGTCAGAGGTAGATATTGTAAGGGCTGCTGATACGGTGCTTCTGGTAATGGTGCCGGGACTGGGGGATGATATACAGGCCATTAAGGCAGGAATTATGGAGATTGGTGATGTATTCGTGGTAAACAAGGCTGATCGAGAGGGAGCCAACCGCACCCAGGTTGAACTGGAGATGATGCTTGATTTTAGCCATGGTGACTGGAAACCGCCGGTTACTCAGGTGGTGGCCCTTCAAAATAAGGGCATTGAAGCGCTCTATGAAAATTTAAATAAGCACCTTAATTACTTGGAAAAGGAAAATCGTCTGTTGGAAAAGAGAACAAAGCAGGTGGAATATGAAATTATGGATTTGATTCAGCATAATTTAATGGAACGCCTTACAAATAGTGAGGAAAATAAAGCAGAAATTCGACGTTTGGCCCAAAGCGTGGCCCGGCGTGAGAAGGATCCCTATGGTGTCAGTGCAGCATTATTTAGACGAGTTTTAGAAAATAAAGGTTAGGAGGGTGTATATGAAGGTAGGTAAGCTAGATCATATTGGAATTGCAGTAAAGGATTTAGAGCAGAGCTTAAAATTTTATGAGGGCATTTTAGGCTTGAAATGTGTTGATACAGAGGTGGTTGAGGAACAGAAGGTGAAGGTAGCCTTCTTACCTGTCGGCGATACTGAAATCGAATTATTGGAATCTACCCATGAGGATGGACCCATTGCTAAATTTATTGAAAAAAAAGGTGAAGGAATACAGCATTTAGCTTTTCGTGTAGAGAATATCGAAAAAGCCATTGAGGAAATGAAGGCCATGGGAATTAGAATGATCGACGAAAAACCCCGTTACGGTGCAGGTGGAGCAAAAATTGCATTTTGTCATCCTAAAAGTACCAATGGTATTTTAATTGAATTGAGCCAACGGGAAGGTTAAGAAATATTAAAAAAAATATTATTCTCAAAAAAATATCGACTAGGTATTAATACCTGGTAATAATTTTGGTATAATAGGGTGAAAGCATCTTTAGCTTTTCGCATTTCAATACAATAGGAGGGTTAATATGGCTGTAAACAAAATAGAAGCACTTCGTCAGCATAAAGAAAAGCTTCAACAGGGGGGCGGAGCAAAACGAATTGCCAGTCAGCATGAAAAGGGTAAGCTTACGGCAAGGGAAAGAATTCATTTGCTCTTTGATGAAGGAACCTTTGTTGAGTTAGATAGCTTTATGAAGCATCGCTGCGTTAACTTTGGAATGGAAAAAGTAGATGCCCCTGGAGAAGGGGTGGTAACAGGCTATGGTCAAGTAGAGGGACGGCTGGTCTATGCCTATGCCCAGGACTTTACCGTAGTAGGAGGTTCCCTGGGGGAAATGCACGCAAAAAAAATCTGCAAGGTGTTAGATATGGCCCTGAAAATGGGGGCCCCGGTGGTGGGCATGAACGATTCCGGCGGAGCCAGGATACAAGAGGGAGTCGATGCCCTGTCGGGCTATGGCCAAATCTTCTATCGAAATACCATTGCATCGGGGGTAATTCCACAGATTTCCGCCATCATGGGCCCCTGTGCCGGGGGAGCCGTTTATTCACCAGCCCTGACAGATTTCATCTTTATGGTAGATCAAACCAGTCAAATGTTTATTACAGGACCCCAGGTCATAAAAACAGTCACCGGAGAAGAGGTCAGTGCCGAGGCCCTGGGGGGCGCCATGGCCCACAATCAAACCAGCGGCGTAGCCCATTTTGTTTCGGCCAACGATGAGGCCTGCATTGCTGATATCAGAAGACTGTTGAGCTTTCTACCCTCCAACAATCTGGAGCAGCCCCCGGTCTTTGAAGTAACCGATGATATTAATCAAATTATTCCGGAGCTGGACGAAATTGTTCCAGACAATCCCAATAAACCCTATGATATGAAAACCGTCATCGCCTTAATCGCAGATCATGGAGATTTTTATGAAGTACAGCCCTATTATGCACAAAATATGATTACAGGCTTTATGCGAATCAATGGCCAAACCGTAGGGGTCATTGCCAACCAGCCCAAGGTATTGGCAGGGTGCCTGGATATCAACGCCTCAGACAAAGCAGGGCGATTTATCCGAACCTGTGATTGCTTTAATATTCCATTATTAAATCTAGTCGATGTACCAGGATTCCTGCCGGGAACCGCCCAGGAATACGGCGGGATTATCCGCCACGGGGCCAAAATGCTCTATGCCTACAGCGAGGCGACCGTACCAAAGATCACCCTGATCGTCAGAAAGGCCTATGGCGGAGCCTATTTAGCCATGTGCAGCAAAGATTTAGGAGCAGATTTAGTGATGGCCTGGCCTTCAGCAGAAATAGCAGTTATGGGGCCCGAGGGGGCAGCCAACATTATCTTTAAAAAAGAAATAAGCGAATCAGAAAATCCACAGGAAACCCGCTCAGAAAAAATAGAGGCCTACAAAAATGAATTTGCTACACCCTACAAGGCAGCAGAGCGGGGCTATGTAGATGATATAATTGAACCATCGGCCACCCGGCCCCGGTTAGCAGATGCCCTAAATATGCTGGCCAGTAAAAGAGAGTCTAGACCTCCCAAAAAGCATGGAAATGTACCCCTATAGGGAGACCCTGAAAAAGAGGTGAAGATAGAATGAGCTTGTTAGAGAAACTACACTATGCAACAGATTCCATGACCTTTGGAGAAAGGCTCCTGGCCAGCCTGCAGGTGACGGTGCTGGGAGTAGGAATTGTGTTCGTAGCCTTATTATTGTTATATTTAGTCATACAACTCATGTCCAACATATTGGCCCCCAGAAAAGCACTACCCGAGGCCAAGAAGCCCCCGGTAAGCCCTGAAGTGACTGAAGCAGCTCAAGAAGAACCAGCTACAGATGATGGAGAATTGGTGGCAGTCATAACAGCAGCGGTGGCAGCCAGCCTACATACCAGTACCCATAACATCGTAGTAAAAAACATTGTACGTATGGGTACCCAGGCTAGCCCCTGGGCCAGTAGCGGATTACGAGACCAACTTAGGGGCTAGACAAATAATAGCTTACAAAATACCCCGAAAATGAGGAGGAAATAGATCATGAGAAAATTCAACATTTCTGTTAATGGTGTCAGCTACGAAGTAGAGGTGGAGGAAATTAAAGAGGGTACGGTGGCCAGTCCAAGGCCTGCAGCCTCGGTGGCGACGCCAAAGCCTGCGGCAGCGGCTAAGCCTGCACCGGCGGCTCCTGCTCCTTCGGCAGCCCCTGCCGGTGCCACCACAGTAACAGCCCCCATGCCCGGAAACATCTGGAAGGTTCTGGTGAAGGAAGGAGAAGCTGTTAAGCAAGGCCAAGTGTTAATTATATTAGAAGCCATGAAGATGGAAAATGAAATTATGGCTCCTGCCGATGGTACCGTGGCCTCTATCCATGTAAAAGAAGGTGCAGCAGTCAATGGTGGTGATCTTCTGGTGGCCCTTAAATAAAGGCGAGGAATAAACGTAGAAGACATCTAAACCAATTGAAAGGAGATGCACCCATGGTAGAAGTACTAATAGAATTTTGGGAATCCACAGGCTTTGCCAATATGACCTTACAGCATATGATTATGATTGGCATATCTTGCTTTCTGTTATATCTTGCCATCGCTAAAAAATTTGAACCCCTGCTTTTGGTTCCCATTGCCTTTGGTATGCTGTTGACCAATCTCCCCCTGGCGGGGCTGATGGATCTGGGTCATACCACCCTGAAGGCCCTGAATGAGGGAACCGCCGGTCAGGCGGCCGAGCTTCTGGCCAACCCCACTGCCGAAACCCTATTAAAGGGAATTCCGGTTCAAATCTATACCGAAACCCCCGGTGGCCTGCTTCAATATTTGGCCATCGGTAATAAACTGACTATTTTCCCGCCCCTGATTTTCCTGGGGGTTGGGGCCATGACCGACTTCGGGCCGCTGATTGCCAACCCCAAGAGTCTGTTTTTAGGGGCGGCAGCCCAGGCTGGAATCTTCTTTACCTTTACAGGGGCCGTTTTGATGGGCTTTAATGCTATGGAGGCCTCATCCATCGGCATCATCGGTGGAGCCGATGGGCCTACAGCCATCTTTTTAACCTCCCGGCTGGCCCCCCATCTATTGGGGCCCATCGCCGTGGCGGCCTACTCCTATATGGCCCTGGTGCCCATCATCCAGCCCCCCATTATGAAGGCCCTCACCACCAAGCGGGAGCGAATGATTAAAATGGAACAGCTTAGGACCGTCAGCAAGGTGGAAAAAATCGTATTTCCCATCCTGGTGACCATTGTGGTATCCCTGTTACTGCCTTCAGCTGCTGCCCTGGTGGGGCTTCTAATGTTCGGTAATCTACTAAAAGAATGTTTGGTTACCGACAGGCTTTCCAAGACCGCCCAAAATGAGCTGGTTAATATTGTTACCATCGTACTGGGACTGGCGGTGGGGGCCACCGCCAAGGCAGAACAGTTTATCAAGCTCGATACCATTCAAATCATTGCCCTGGGGGTGGTGGCCTTTGGTGTGGGTACCGCCGCAGGGGTATTGCTGGCTAAGCTGATGAATAAAATACTTGGGGGCGACGCCATAAATCCCCTGATCGGTTCAGCCGGTGTATCGGCAGTCCCTATGGCCGCCCGTGTTTCCCAGGTGGTGGGACAAAAAGAAAATCCTAGCAACTTTTTATTGATGCACGCCATGGGCCCCAATGTGGCAGGGGTCATTGGCTCTGCTGTGGCGGCAGGGGTACTGCTGTCGATGTTCGGTTAATTAAATAGGTTTACATAAGCCTAGAGATTAAAGGGAATATATCCTTTAATTTCTGGGCTTTATATTTACCTGCTTTAATGGTGCTTAATCAATCTGGTAATTGTTAAAAGAGGATAATTTGTATAAAATAATATTAAATATGAACAAAGCCTTCCTTAGGAAGATTCAAAGGAGGACTTTGTTGAAATCTACGTACGGAAAGACTTTTTACTTAATTATTATTTGAAGTGAAACTTTCCAATAGGATGATAAAAAAACAGGTCTGGGGGAAAAAAATTGAAGGAGCAAATACTAAAGGAGCTATACAATTACAAAGATGGTTATCTTTCAGGTGAGGAATTAGCCAACCGCTTTGGAGTAACAAGAACGGCCATTTGGAAGCATATTAACAGCCTGAAGGAAGAAGGCTATCAGATAGAGACCCTTCATAAAAAGGGTTATCGTTTGTTGGAAAATGAAGAAAAAATGGTACCAACAGAGCTATTGTCGAAATTAAAGACCCAGGAGATCGGGCAAAATATGATTTATTTAGATTCAATCGATTCCACAAACAATTATGCTAAAAAAATTGCCCTGGAAGCTACCCACGGAACGATTGTAATTACCGAAGAACAGGTGATGGGCCGAGGAAGGCTGGGGAGAGGCTGGAAATCACCCAAGGGACAGGGAATCTGGATGTCACTTTTACTAAAGCCTTCAATTCCCCCTACTGAGGGAGCCAAGCTGACTCAAATTGCTGCCGCATCGGTTTGTCTTGCCATCCGTCATGTGGCGAATGTAGATGCCTTAATAAAGTGGCCCAATGATATTGTCATCAGAGGGAAAAAGGTTTGCGGTATCTTAACGGAGATGGCGGGCGAGTTAAACGAAGTAGCTTATTTAATTGTAGGAATGGGTATTAATGTAAATATTATGGAATTTCCAGAAGACCTACGGGAGAAGGCCACTTCCCTCAGGATGGAGCTGGGCTTTAAAATTGAAAGAACGAAGTTAATTATAGAAATTTTAAATCAATTTGAGCTGTTATATCAGTATTACATTGAAAATGGTTCCCTGATTAAAACCGTTGAGGTTTGTCGTCAATATTCTGCATTATTGGGAAAAAAGGTTCGGGTTATCCAGGGGCAAAAAGTAACCTTGGTTAAGGCCATTGATATTACTGAAGAAGGGCTGCTTAAAGTGGTGGACGTCGACGGAAGGGAAAGCACCCTGTTATCAGGAGAGATTTCTGTTCGTGGGGAGGAGGGGTACGTGTAAAATTCTTTGATTAGTTTTTGGTATAGTTTTTGCAATAAAAATAAATAGACCACAAAAATAATTTAATATAACGAGGAGGAAGAAATATGAAGGAAATTGTAATTGCCAGTGGGGCAAGGACACCAATAGGCAGCTTTGGTGGTGCATTGGCCAATGTTTCAGCAGTGGATCTGGGTGCGATCGTTATCAAAGAGGCTTTGAAAAGAGCCAATGTAAAGCCAGAGCTGGTGGATGAAGTATACATGGGCTGTGTACTTCAGGCAGGTCTGGGACAGGGGGTAGCCCGACAGGCTTCCGTTAAAGCAGGAATTCCTCAGGAGGTACCAGCCACAACAATTAATATGCTGTGCGGTTCGGGGCTTAAGACAGTTTCAATGGCGGCCCAAACCATTATTGCCGGTGACAATGACATTGTTGTAGTAGGAGGAACTGAGAGTATGAGCCGGGCCCCCTATGTATTGCCAAAGGCCAGGTGGGGAGCAAGAATGGGTAATGATCAAATGATAGACACAATGGTGAATGATGGATTAACCGATGCCTTTCATCAATATCATATGGGAATTACAGCAGAAAATTTAGCAGAAAAATATGGTTTAACCAGGGAAGAACAGGATCAATTTGCGGTTGAAAGTCAAAATAAAGCAGAGAAGGCCCTCTTGGCAGGCAAGTTTAAGGATGAAATTGTCGCCGTTGAGATTCCCCAAAGAAAAGGAGACCCAGTGGTGGTGGACACCGATGAGTATCCCAAGGCTGGTGTAACAGCAGAAAAGCTTGCTAAATTAAAGCCTGCTTTCAAAAAAGATGGCACCGTTACAGCAGGAAATGCATCAGGTATCAATGATGGTGCTGCTGCCCTAGTATTAATGACAAAGGAAAAGGCTGATGAATTGGGAATTGAGCCTCTAGCTACCCTGGTATCCTATGGTAACGCTGGAGTTGATCCTTCCATTATGGGGATCGGACCAGTTCCTGCAACTCAAAAGGCCTTGAAAAAAGCAGGGCTTACCATAGAAGATATGGATTTAATTGAAGCCAATGAAGCCTTTGCAGCTCAGGCATTATCTGTTGGTAAAGATTTAAAATGGGATCCCAAAAAGGTTAACGTCAATGGGGGTGCCATCGCCCTGGGCCATCCCATCGGAGCCAGCGGTGCAAGAATTTTGATCACTTTATTGTATGAAATGAAAAGAAGCTCAGCGAAATATGGCCTGGCAACATTGTGTATTGGCGGAGGAATGGGAACCGCAGTAATTGTCAAACGATAATTAAAAAAACGGCAAAAATCCAATTAACTTTGGATTTTTTGCTGTTTTTTTGTTAATTTTAAATGTATGATAATAATATAATGAGTGAAAAATTGGGCTAGGAGGTGAAGAAAGGTGAAAGGCAGGAAACAACAATATTTAGACATGAATTTTTTGGATATCACAAAAATTGAGCTGGAAGCCCATTCAGAGGAGCTGGCACTACTATTCAATCTATATAAAAACATTTTTAACGATATTTATAATTGGATGGTGGTGGTAGATACCGAGGGCTATATTATTATGATTAATAAGAAATACTGTGAATTCATTGGTATCAAACAAGAGGATGCCATTGGCAGACATGTTACAGAAGTAATTGAAAATACCAGAATGCATATTGTTGTCAAGACAGAGCAAAAAGAAATTGGAGACATTCAAGAAATCAAGGGAAATCAAATGATTGCCGATAGAATTCCGATTTATCAGAATGGTAAATTGATGGGGGCTGTGGGAACCGTAATCTTTAAAGACCTGGTGGAATTTGACGTCTATGTCAAGAACATTCTAAAAATGGAAAAGCAGCTAGAGTTTTATAAAAAAGAATTGAAAAAGGCGCTGGGAAGCAATTATACCTTTGAGCATATTGTAGGGAACAGTGTTGCGGTTAGACGAGCCAAGGATTTAGCCCAAAAGGTTGCCTTATCGAAATCAAATATATTGCTGTTGGGGGAAAGCGGTACAGGTAAAGAACTATTTGCCCATTCCATTCATAATGCCAGCCCCAGGGGCGAATACCCCTTAATTAAGGTGAATTGTGGGGCAATTCCATCAGAACTGTTGGAATCAGAGCTGTTTGGTTATGAACAGGGAGCCTTTACCGGTGCCAAAAAGGGGGGCAAGCCAGGAAAATTTGAGCTGGCTCATCGCAGTACCATTTTCCTTGATGAAATAGGTGATTTACCTCTAAATATGCAGGTGAAAATATTGCGTGTGATTCAAGAACGAGAAATTGAGCGAATTGGCAGTGTAAAAAGCCAAAAGGTGGATGTAAGAATTATTGCCGCAACCAATCGAAATTTAGAGGATATGGTAAAGAAAAAGTTGTTTAGGGAAGATCTATATTATCGCTTAAATGTTATTAGTATTAATATTCCTCCCTTAAGGGATCGAATCGAGGATATTCCCCTGTTAACCCGGCATCTGATGAAAAAGCTGGCAAGTGAAATGGAGCGGCATGTAACAGAAATTTCCCCTGCTGCACTGGAGGCTTTAACCAATTATCATTGGCCAGGGAATATTCGAGAATTGGCAAATTTGATCGAAAGAGCCCTTAATTTAGTGGAAAAGGAAGCTATGATTAACTTAGATCATTTTCCCTACTATATCCGTAAGGTGGCTAAGGTTGATACAACAACTGCTGTCGATAGCCTAGAGGTAAATTTTGATGGTACCCTTAAGGATATTTTTGAAGAAATTGAGAAAAAGGCCATTCAAAAAACATTGATGCAATATGAGGGAAACAAGTATCAAACTGCAAAAAAGCTAGGGATTAGTCGAACGAGTCTTTACGAGAAGATTAAGAAATATGGTTTAGAAAATGTTAATTAAATGAACAGTGTAAATAAAAAGTACAAAATCATTTGAAATATTTTTTTTGTAAAACTAAGTTATTGAAAAATCAATAAAAGGGCCCTTGTAAAAGGGGAAAAAAGTTAGAAAAATCAGAAAATCAGTGTAAAAAAATTGTACACTTCTAAAAGAAAAATTTAAAAATCCTCCTGAATCATGAAATTTATAGCAAAAAATGTCTAAATATGATTGAATGATCCTAATATTATATTTGGCATGGAACTTGCAAGCTATAAAGTTGAGCAATCATGGAAGGAGGATTTTAAGTGGCAGTAAAATTTATGACAGCAGAAGAGGCTGTAAAGCTAATTGATTCAAACAGTACCTTGGCGACAGGAGGCTTTGTAGGAAACGCGGTACCAGAAGAATTAGAAATTGCCCTGGAGAGAAGGTTCCTTGAGACGGCAGAACCTCGAAATTTAACTTTGGTATATGCTGCCGGTCAAGGAGACGGAAAAGGAAGGGGCTTAAACCATTTAGGCCACGAGGGCTTACTCAAAAGAGTGATCGGAGGCCATTGGGGCTTGGTTCCCAAGGTTCAGAAGCTGGCCTTTGAAAACAAAATAGAAGCCTATAATTTTCCCCAGGGTTCAATTTCACATCTTTTCAGGGATATTGCAGCCAATAAGCCCGGAACCATCACCAAGGTCGGTTTAAAAACCTTTGTAGACCCAAGGGTTGAGGGAGGAAAGCTGAACGAAAAGACAAAAGAGGACATGGTAGAGCTTATTGAGGTGTTAGGAGAGGAATATTTGCTTTATAAGGCATTTCCGATTGATTTTGCCTTGATTAGAGGTACCTATGCCGATGAAAATGGAAACGTTACCATGGAAAAAGAGGCAGGTACGCTGGAAGTGCTCTCTATTGCCCAGGCGTGTAAAAATTCAGGCGGAAAAGTCATTGTCCAGGTTGAAAAGGTAGTGAAGGCAGGCAGCTTAGATCCCAAGCTTGTTAAAATCCCGGGTATTTATGTAGACACCATTGTCGAAGTAAAGGATATGGCAAATCATATGCAAACCTTTGCGGAATCCTACAATGCCAGCTATACTGGAGCCACAAAGGTACCTGTAAACTCTGTAAAGCCCATGGCACTGGATGAAAGAAAAGTTATTGCAAGAAGGGCCGCTATGGAACTGGTGCCCCAGGCTGTTGTTAATCTGGGAATTGGTATGCCTGAAGGGGTTGCAGTGGTTGCCAATGAAGAAGGAATTGGAAATGAAATGGTCTTAACCGTAGAGCCAGGACCAATCGGTGGTATTCCTGCAGGTGGATTAAGCTTTGGGGCGGCGATTAATCCAGAGGCTATTATTGATCAACCCTATCAGTTTGACTTTTATGATGGTGGTGGCTTGGATGTTGCCTTTTTAGGATTAGCCCAATGTGATAAGACAGGCAATATTAATGTAAGTAAATTTGGTCCTAAAATTGCTGGTGCAGGCGGATTTATCAATATCACTCAAAATGCCAAAAAGGTTGTTTTCTGTGGTACCTTTACGGCAGGTGGACTCGATATTGCCATTGAAGACGGAAAACTTAAAATTAACCAAGAGGGTAAGGTTAAAAAATTCCTTAATCAGGTTGAGCAAATCACCTTCAGTGGGGAATATGCCATAGATGAGAACCAAACAGTTCTTTATATCACAGAAAGAGCAGTATTTGCTTTAAGTCCTGAAGGTATGATGTTAACTGAGATTGCACCTGGAATCGACTTGAAGAAAGACATCCTAGAACAGATGGAATTTCAGCCGGTAGTCAGCCCAGAGCTAAAATTAATGGACGCCAGAATTTTTAACTCAGAAAAAATGGGATTAATAATTTAGAGAGCGGAGGGAGAAAAATGTTAGGAATAATAATTGGTCTGGCCTTATTAATGTTTTTAGCCTATAAAGGGATGTCTATTATTTGGGTGGCACCAATTTGTGCCATGGTGGTTGCCCTTACAGGGGGCTTGGAATTACTGCCAGCCTATACGGGCTCCTATATGGAAGGCTTTGTAGGCTTCGTATTATCATGGTTTCCGGTATTTATGCTGGGTGCCATATTCGGTAAAGTAATGGATGAATCTGGTGCGGCCCGTTCCGTTGCCCACTGGATCACCTCTGTTATTGGTAAGAAAAGAGCCATTCTGGCGGTTGTTGTAGCCTGCGCTGCATTAACCTATGGCGGTATTTCATTATTCGTTGTTGTATTTGCAATTTATCCTTTAGCAATTGCATTATTTAGAGAAGCCAACATTACCAGAAAGCTGATACCGGGTTCTATTGCCCTGGGGGCCTTTGCCTTCACCATGACAGCCATACCTGGTACCCCACAAATTCAGAACCTAATCCCTACAGATTATTTCGGAACAACACCAATGGCTGCTCCCATTATGGGTACAGTGGCTGCACTAATTATGTTTGGGGGCGGAATGCTGTGGTTAACCTACCGGGAGAAAAAACTCACGGCAGCAGGGGAGGTTTTCACCGAGCCTGATAAGAAGGTAGAAGCAACCGAAGCGGCAGAATTGCCAAATCCACTTTTATCAGCCCTGCCGCTATTTACAGTGGTGATCCTGTTAAATGCCTTTGATTTAAACATCGTAACTTCGTTATTGGCGGGAATTGCAGTGGGCTTAGTATTAAATTTCAAACGTATTCCTTCAATGATTGCCACAATCAATAGCGGCGCTTCGGGTTCAGTTCTGGCCATTATTAATACCAGTGCTGCGGTTGGCTTTGGGGCTGTGGTTAGGGCAGTACCTGGCTTTGAAAGCTTAACAAATTTAGTGATGGGAATCAAAGGAAATCCATTGATTTCAGAGGCGGTAGCAGTCAATGTTTTAGCAGGAGCAACAGGTTCTGCCTCTGGGGGAATGGGAATCGCCCTGGCTGCTCTAGGTGAAAAATATATGGAATTAGCTGCCAGCACCGGTATTCCTCCGGCGGCATTCCACCGAATTGCGTCCTTATCAAGTGGTGGATTAGACACATTGCCCCACAATGGAGCTGTATTGACCCTGTTAGCTGTAACTGCCATGACCCACAAGGATTCCTATATTGATATCTTTATGACTTGTACTGCCATACCGGTGTTATCGGTTATTACAGCAATTATTTTAGCCAGTGTAGGTCTTGTATAATAAAGAAATTATTCTAATTTAAGAATTTAAGAAATAAGATGGTCAGCCCCTGGTCGAGCTGCGACAACTGCGGGGCATTGATAATGGGGCTGCCCTTATATTGTAACAGGGTGTGATGGCCATTGCTTAACAGGCATGGCATAGAACACAATTTATTTAGGAAGGCCTGCTGCCCTATAGCAAAGGGAAGGCTGAGTTTTTCACAGATAAAAGTGGAGGGATACTATGAAAATTGGTGTTATTGGTGCAGGAACCATGGGGGCAGGAATTGCTCAGGTACTAGCTGAATATGAATATGAAGTCGTTATGAGGGATATTAATGAAACCTTTGTAAAGCGGGGAGTGGGAATTATTACAAAAAATCTCGACAAAGGTGTTCAGAAGGGCAAGCTGACTGAGGCCGACAAAGAGCGGATTTTAGGTAGGATTACTGCCACCACAGTCGTAGAGGATTTAGGAAATGTTGATATTGTCATTGAAGCGGCAGTTGAAAATATGGAATTGAAAAAGAAGATCTTTGCTGAATTGGATCAAGTGTGTAAGCCTGAGGCCATCCTGGCTACCAATACATCCTCTTTGTCAATTACAGAGATAGCCAGTGCCACCAGCAGGCCCCATAAGGTCATTGGCATGCATTTCTTTAACCCGGTTTTTATTATGAAGCTGGTAGAAATTATCAAAGGGATTGCCACTTCAGAGGAAACTAAATTAACCATTATGGAGCTAACTAAGACCATCGGTAAAACACCAGTGGAGGTAGAAGAAGCACCAGGCTTTGTGGTAAATCGTATCTTAATTCCTATGGTTAATGAAGCGGTGGGAATCTTGAGTGACGGTGTAGCAACAGCCGAAGCTATTGATGAGGCCATGAGGCTGGGAGCCAACCATCCCATAGGACCCTTGGCGCTGGCTGATTTAATTGGTACTGACGTCTGTCTTGCCATTATGGAAACACTCTATAACGAGTTTGCAGATACAAAATATCGGCCCCATCCTCTACTGAGGAAGATGGTAAGAGGCGGTTTCCTGGGTAGAAAATCCGGAAAGGGTTTTTATACCTATTAACCCAATTTTTTTACTAATCAATATAAGATGAAGAAACAAAAAAAGTCTATAAATATTTTTTAAAACTGATGGATAAATTTGTAATTTGATATATAATTAAGATAAGTAGGTGTAATTTTTTAAGGAGGCGAAGCAATGAAATTTGAAAACAAGGTAGTGGTAGTCACTGGAACTGCCCAAGGGATTGGAAAGGCCACCGCATTAAAATTTGCCCAAGAGGGAGCCAAGGTGGTAGTAGTTGATATCAAAATGGAAATGATGGATGAGGTTGTTTCTGAAATTAAGGCAATGGGTGCCGAAGTATTGGCCTACGAAGTGAATGTAGTCAATCGTGAGCAGATTCAAGCTATGGTTGATGATGTGGTGGGCAAATGGGGTAAAATTGATGTATTGGTGAACAATGCAGGTATTACTGCCGATAGCCAGCTGCTGAAAATGACTGAAGATGCTTTTGATAAAGTGATTGCTGTAAACCTGAAGGGCGTTTACAATTGTACTCAGCTTGTGGCCCCTGTCATGGTGGAAAATGGCGGTGGTGTTATTTTGAATGCCTCTTCAGTAGTAGGTCTATACGGAAACTTTGGCCAAACCAACTATGCTGCTACCAAATTTGGCGTAATTGGTATGACTAAAACCTGGGCCAAGGAACTAGGTAAGAAGGGTATTCGAGTAAATGCCATAGCCCCAGGCTTTATTGCAACACCAATGGTGGCTAAAATGCCAGAGAAGGTAATTGATATGATGAAGGGCAAATCTCCCCTTGGAAGACTTGGAACACCAGAGGATATTGCCAATGCCTATGCATTCCTTGCCTCCGATGAGGCCAGCTTTATTACAGGAACTACCCTAAGTGTTGATGGCGGTGTTGTAATATAGACTGTCAACAAATAAAACGGTGTTCATAAACTGGACAACATATAGACGGCCTAGTTAGACTAGATACCGGGGTGGGACTGTACAAAAAATGTACAGTCCCTTTTACAAAAGGAATCTTTGTAGTTATTTTAATAACAATTAGAACTTGGTTTTAAAGATGATTGGAGTCTATTTAATCTTATAAATCTATAAAATATAATGGATATAAGGTGGATCTATAAAAAATTTTAAATATTTATGTCAAATAAATATCAATCTTACGAAAACTGGCACAGATATTGCGATATAATTGTAGTGAAAATAATAAAGTAAGGGGGCATTACAGTGGTAGGTAAAAAGATTAATGAATTAAAGATTGGTGACAAAGGCTTCTTTGAAAAAACCATTACCGAAACAGATGTCTATTTATATGCAGGTATAAGCGGAGACTTAAATCCGGCCCATATTAATGAATCCTATGCCCAAGACAGCCTTTTTAAAGAGCGAATCGCCCATGGCATGCTGACGGCGGGGCTGATTTCTGCAGTATTGGGAATGCAGCTACCCGGACCGGGTACCATATACCTTGGGCAGGAGCTGAAATTCCATGCTCCGGTAAAATTTAACGATACAATTCAGGCCAGTGTAGAGGTAATTGAAATTATGGCTGAAAAAAATAAGGTCAAGTTAAGCACTGTGTGCAAAAACCAGCGGGGTGAGGTTGTTTTGTCTGGGGTAGCCACGGTAATGCCGCCAAAATAAACTCATAATCCAGCAAATTAATGAATGGAGGAATTATAAATGAACTTTAGTTTATCAAAGGAGCATTTAATGCTTCAACAGCTATACAGGGAATTTGCCCAAAAAGAAGTAAAGCCCTTGGCAGAGGAAGTAGATGAGAAAGAGGAATTTCCTGTTGAAACCGTTAAAAAGCTGGCTCGTTACGGGTTTATGGGAATCCCTTTTCCAAAGGAATACGGAGGGGCCGGGGGTGATGTCCTGGCCTATGCCATGGCCGTTGAAGAGCTTTCCAAGGTATGCGCCACTACAGGGGTAATTGTTTCAGCCCATACTTCTTTGTGTGCCGCACCTATTTTTGAATTTGGCACCAAGGAGCAAAAAGAGAAATATTTAATCCCCCTGGCAAAGGGTGAAAAGCTTGGCGCCTTTGGGTTAACTGAGCCCAATGCAGGAACCGATGCTTCAGCTCAGCAGACTACAGCCCATCTTGAGGGTGACCACTACGTTTTAAATGGCAGTAAAATCTTTATAACAAATGCGGGTTATGCTGATATCTATATTATTATGGCCATGACCGATAAATCCCAGGGCACTCGAGGTATTTCTGCCTTTATTGTTGAATCCGACACAGCGGGCTTCAGTATTGGAAAAAAAGAAGCGAAGCTGGGAATAAAGGGATCTTCCACCTGTGAGTTGATTTTTGAAAATTGTAAAATACCCAAAGAGAATCTTTTGGGTAAGCTAGGAAAGGGATTCGGAATAGCCATGAAAACACTGGATGGAGGACGGATTGGAATTGCCGCCCAAGCCCTGGGAATTGCCCAAGGAGCATTGGATGAAACCATCGCCTATGTAAAGGAAAGAAGACAATTTGGAAAGCCAATTTCCTATTTCCAAAATACCCAATTCCAATTGGCAGATATGGGAACCAAAACCGAGGCCGCCAGGCTACTGGTCTATAAAGCCGCCTATTATAAAGAGCAAGGTCTCCCCTATTCCAAGGAAGCAGCCATGGCGAAGCTTTATGCTGCTGAAACAGCCATGGAGGTTACAACAAAGGCGGTACAGCTTCATGGTGGCTATGGTTATACACGGGAATACCCCGTTGAAAGAATGATGCGGGATGCAAAGATTACAGAGATCTATGAAGGTACTTCAGAGGTTCAAAGGATGGTAATCTCTGCTAGTCTGTTGAAATAGAGGAGGATAATAATATGAAAATCATTGTTTGTATTAAGCAAGTACCCGATACAACCGAAGTAAGATTAGACCCCCAGACAGGAACCTTGATTCGGGATGGCGTGCCCAGCATTATTAATCCTGATGATAAGAGTGGTCTGGAAGCTGCCCTGAGAATTAAGGATGAAATCGGGGCCCACGTGACGGTTTTAACCATGGGTCCTCCTCAAGCCGATGTGGCACTTAGGGAAGCCCTGGCCATGGGGGCTGATCGGGCGATACTACTGACAGATCGAGCCTTTGCAGGGGCTGATACCTGGGCTACTTCCACTACCCTGGCTGCGGCCATTAAAGAATTGGAATATGATCTTGTAATTGCAGGAAGACAGGCCATTGACGGTGATACGGCCCAGGTAGGACCTCAAATTGCTGAGCACTTGGGCCTTCCCCAAGTAAGTTATGTAGAGGATTTGAAGCTTCAAGGAGATTCATTAATTCTCAAACGGGTCTTTGAAGATGGCTATCATTTAATAAAGGTAAAGCCCCCTTGCTTAATTACTACCCTGAAGGAAATGAATGAGGCGAGATATATGAGTGTCGGCGGGGTATATGATGCTTATCGTACTAAGGAAGTCGAGGTTTGGAATCTGAGCAATATCACCGTTGATTTGGAAAATATAGGTCTTAAGGGCTCGCCTACCAAGGTGAAGAAATCCTTTACCAAGGGAGCCAAAACAGCAGGAAAGGTTTTTGAGGTTGATCCAAAGGAAGCAGCAGAAATCATTGTTGATAAGTTAAAAGAAAAATATATTATCTAGTTAGGAGGAAGACTATGAGCTCTTTAGAATATCAAGGTGTATGGGTATTTGCAGAACAAAGAGATGGTGAATTGCAAAATGTAGCTCTGGAACTGCTGGGAAAGGGAAGGGAACTGGCAGATCAGCTTAAAACCCAGCTAACGGCCGTGTTATTAGGGCATGAAATTAAAGACCTGTCTAAGGAATTAATCTACTATGGGGCCGATCAGGTAATTACAGTGGATGATCCAATGCTGAAGCTGTATGTAACAGAGCCCTATACTAAGGTGATGTGTGAGGCAATTGAAGCCTCTCGACCTGAAATAATTTTGATTGGTGCTACGGCCATAGGCAGAGACCTGGCTCCAAGGGTGTCGGCCAGGATTCATACCGGTTTAACTGCGGATTGCACAAGCCTGGAAATTGAAGAAGAAACGAAAAATCTACTGATGACCAGGCCCGCCTTCGGGGGAAATATTATGGCCACGATAGTTTGCCCAGAGCATAGGCCACAAATGTCAACCGTTCGGCCTGGTGTTATGGTGAAAGGGAAAAGAGATGATGCTAGAAGGGGCGAAGTGATTGAATTTAGCACAAGCCTCAAGGAAGCCGATATGAATGTTGAAATTTTAGAGGTTGTTAAAGAAACCAAGCAAAAAGTAAAAATTGAAGAGGCTAACGTGTTGGTTTCTGGCGGACGGGGCATTGGCAAAAAAGAAGGCTTTGAATTATTGAAGGAATTGGCAAAGGAATTAGGCGGTATGGTTTCAGGCTCCAGGGCAGTGGTGGATGCCGGCTGGCTGGAAAGGGATTATCAGGTGGGGCAAACAGGAAAAACCGTCAGACCCGATCTTTATATAGCCTGCGGTATTTCTGGGGCTATTCAGCACGTAACCGGTATGGAGGAATCAGAGCTTATTATTGCCATCAATAAAAATGCGACTGCCCCCATTTTTGAGCTGGCCGATGTTGGTATAGTTGGCGATGTCAACAAAGTGATTCCTGCGGTAATAGAGGCTCTCAAAAATTCAAAAAAATAGGAATAGCCTTGAATAATATTATTATTGCAAAATCAATTAGAAACTGTTAAAATGGTACGGTAAAACAGCCAGTATCTCTTTGAACTGGACTAACCACCATATAGTAATTTTATTAAATCAGTCCAACATCTTAGCTGAGTTGGAACGGAGGTATAAAAATGAAAAATAAGGCATTATCGCCGAAAAAAATGGCCATCGCCGGAGTGTTAGGTGCCCTTACGGTTGTATTAAGCGTCACACCCTTTTTAGGATTTATTCCAATTGGTACCATAAGCGTCACTACGATGCATATTCCGATAATTATTGCAGCGATACTAGCAGGGCCCCAAGTGGCATTGTTTGTGGGACTAATCTTTGGAATCAGCAGCTTTATTCGGGCTACACCGGGGTTTTTCAGTGACCCGTTGGTTTCTATTCTGCCCAGGATTTTTATCGGCTTAACGGCCTACTATAGCTATAAGCTGACCAAAAGCCCGGTAGTGGCAGCCATTATAGGAACGGCAACCAATACCATAGGAGTTTTAACAATGGTTTATCTCAGGGGCTATTTGCCATTGGCGGTGGTAACGGCTACGGCATCAATCAATGGTACCGCTGAAATCATTATTTCATCTATCATTGTATATGCCATTATAAAAGTGCTGCAAAAAAATAAAGCAATCAAAAGCATATGCTAGATAGAAGGTGAATAAATGATTTTAGTATTTGATGTGGGTAATACAAACATCGTTTTGGGTGTCTATCATGACAGAGAGCTGGTGGATTTTTGGAGAATTGCCACTGATAAGAATAAGACCTCCGATGAATATGCCATGTTGATTAATCAATTATTCCAACATAGCGGGGTAAACATAGAGGAAATTGATGATGTCATTATTTCATCCGTCGTTCCCAACATTATGTATTCCCTGGAGCATACAGTCAGAAAGCTATTTAATATAGAGCCTTTAGTGGTAGGCCCCGGAATTAAAACCGGTATGAATATTAAGTATGATAACCCCAAGCAGGTGGGGGCAGATAGAATTGTGAATGCTGTTGCTGCCTATGAAAAGTATGGGGGCCCCCTAATTATTGTCGATTTTGGCACAGCAACAACATTTTGTGCCATTTCCCCAAAGGGTGATTATTTAGGTGGAACCATTTCTCCCGGTATAAAAATATCAAGCGATGCCTTGTTTCAACAGGCAGCAAAGCTGCCCCGGGTGGAATTGGTTAAGCCGGGAAAGGTAATCTGTAAAAACACTGTTAACAGTATCCAGGCGGGGATTATATATGGCTATGTAGGTCTTGTGGAATATATTATTAAAAAAATGCAAAAGGAATTAAGGCATGATAATATTAAGGTGATTGCCACCGGTGGGCTATCAAGCCTCATTGCCAGTGAATCAGATTGTATTGACATTGTTGATAAGTTTCTAACCCTGGATGGATTGAATATTATCTATGAGCGAAATAAAGAAGAAGCAGAGAAACGTAAAGCCATAAAGGAAATGGAATAGACTGTCATATGCCCAGCCCTCACCAACTGTTAGCAGTGGAGGCTGGGCAGCTTTATGCTTCAATATGTCTTACTAGCTTGACTTATTTTCTGTGTTAAATAACATGGTTTATACCCTGTAAAGCAGCCCTATACTAAGATATAATATATAGGTAATTGGACATGATATAACAGAGGTGAACATATGAAAATTGGTAACATTACATTGGAAAACACAGTTTTTTTAGCACCCATGGCTGGCGTGACGGACCTGCCTTTTCGCTTGATTTGTAAAGAGATGGGCTGTGGAATGGTCTATACTGAAATGGTCAGTTCAAGGGCCCTTTATTATGGAGATAAAAAGACAGAGGCCCTGTTAAACATTGAAGAAGCAGAGAAGCCCGTTGCTATTCAGATTTTCGGCTCAGAGCCTGAAATAATGGCCAGGGCAGCGTATTATTTAAATGAAAGGGAAAATGTTATTTTAGACATTAATATGGGCTGCCCCACGCCTAAAATTACTAAAAATGGAGACGGCAGTGCTTTGATGAAAAATTCGAAGCTGGCGGGAAAAATTATTAAGGCTGTGGTAAAGGAATCAATCAAGCCTGTTACGGTAAAAATCCGTAAGGGCTGGGATGATAACAGTGTCAATGCCGTTGAGATGGCCAGCGTGATTGAAGAAAGCGGTGCCTCCGCAGTAACGGTTCATGGAAGAACACGGGAACAATATTATTCGGGTAAGGCTGATTGGGAAATTATTAAAGAGGTAAAGGCAGCAGTGAAGATTCCTGTCATTGGAAATGGTGATGTATTTTCCTTGGAGGATGCGGCGGCCCTTTTAAGGAAAACCCATTGTGATGGAATAATGATTGGTCGAGGTTCCCAGGGAAATCCATGGATTTTCAAACAGATTCATCATTATGCTCTAACAGGGGAAATGATGCCTGAACCTAGCCTTGAGGAAAGAATTGCTGTTATAAAGAAGCATATGGATTTAGTGATAAGCATGAAGGGGGAGTACATTGGGATAAGAGAAATGAGAAAGCACATCGCATGGTATATGAAGGGCTTTAAAAATAGTGCCCAGCTGCGAAATAAGATTAACCATGTTGATTCATATTTAGAGATGCTGAATTTGCTGAATGGGTACCTGGCTGAAAATCAGGTTAGATAATTTGTTGCGCACCTCCGTATAAGCTTTTGTAATTAGACAATAATACAAAGGGAAATTATAAGGGAGGAAGCACAATGAAAAGAATTGTGAGTATTAGCCTGGGTAGCAGTAAAAGAGATCATGCTGCCATAATAGAAGCATTTGGTGAACGGTATAGTCTGGAGCGAATCGGAACGGATGGCTCATTAAACAGGGTCATTGATTTAATTCGTCAGCTGGATGGACAAGTTGATGCCTTTGGTATGGGGGGGATAGACCTATATTTATGGGGAGGGAACAGGCGCTATATCATTCGGGAAGCCCGAAAAATTAAAAATGCTGCTAAAATGACACCCATTGTTGATGGGGCTGGCCTTAAAAATACCCTTGAAAGAAGGGTAATATATCATTTAAATGCTGATAAAAAAGTACTGTTTAATAACAAAAAGGTATTAATGCCTTCTGCCATGGACCGCTTCGGAATGGCTGAAGCCATTGATACCTGCGGTGGAAATTTAATAATTGGTGATTTAATCTTTGCGCTGGGGCTTGAAATACCACTATATTCTTTAAAAAGCCTTCATCGAATTGCCAGTATATTGGCTCCCATCGTATGTCAGCTTCCCTTTAGATTCTTGTACCCCACAGGAAATAAGCAGGAACAAGAAAAGTATCATACTGTTTCTAGGTATTATGAACAGGCGGAGATTGTGGCGGGTGATTTTCACTATATCAAACGTTTTATGCCGCCAAGCCTAAAGAATAAAATTATTATTACCAATACGGTGACAGAGGCAGATATTGAAACTTTAAGAAACAGAGAAGCCTCTATGCTAATCACGACTACACCTGAGGTAGCAGGAAGATCCTTTGGTACAAATGTACTTGAAGCATTATTGGTAGTGGTTGCTGCCGAAAGAGGACTGCCTCCTGTGGAACAGCAATATGAGGTCTTATTAAATGAACTGGCCCTACAGCCCAGAATAGAATATTTAAATCCTGTTGATGAAAATAGTATGGAATAATCAACGATTTAACTTGACAATTTTAATACCCTATCTTATAATATCTACAACATATAGCAAAACAAGCACTGCTTGAGTCAGTGCTTGTGGCTTGTCAAGGATATAATTTCCATTTGATTTTAAAGAATAAAATAAGCTCAGGGACATATATTATCTAACATCATACATATATATAATGTAGTTTAAGACCAGCATCAATGTTTTTCCAGTTAAAACTAATAGGCCAAAGGAGAGGGATAGCATGATGGATAGAGATGTTGTATTGACGGTTAACGGATTAAAGAAGATTGAAGAAGAACTGGAACAATTAAAGACAGTTAGAAGGAAAGAGGTTGCTGAACGGATTAAACAGGCTATAGCCTTTGGAGATATAAGTGAAAACTCTGAGTACGATGAAGCTAAAAACGAACAGGCTCAAGTTGAGGAACGAATATTAAAATTAGAAAGCATGCTAAAAAAAGCCCGGGTAATTGATGAAGATGATATCAGCATTGATGTTGTCAGTATTGGGGCAACTGTTACTGTGAAGGACATTGAATTTGATGAAACAGTGGAATATACCATTGTAGGCTCAGCAGAAGCAGATCCCTATGAATTAAAAATATCAAATGAATCCCCTGTAGGGCGGGCTCTGATTGGGAAAAAAATCGGAGAGGTTGTGGAAGTTCAAATACCAGATGGTATTACGAAATATGAAGTACTACAAATTAAAAGATAGTTTGGGGGAGAACAAAGGATGATGCAGGAAGAAAATTTGAATGAGCTCCTTAAAATAAGAAGGGAAAAATTAAGGCAGCTTCAAGAAGCAGGCATGGACCCTTTTAAAATTGAAAAGGTGAACATTACCCATTATAGTAAATTTATAAAGGAAAACTTTGAAACCCTTGAAGGACAAGCTGCTACGGTGGCAGGCCGAATTATGACGAAACGGGGCCATGGAAAGGCCAGTTTTATAAATGTTCAAGACTATGAAGGGCAAATACAGGCCTATATCAGACAGGATATGGTCGGAGAAGAAGTCTATAAGCAGTTTACCTCCTATGACATTGGCGATATTGTAGAGATCGTCGGAGAAATCTTTCGAACCAATAAAGGCGAAATTTCTATTAAAGCGGAATCAATAAGACTGTTAACTAAGTCATTGCAGGTGCTGCCTGAAAAATGGCATGGCTTAAAGGATCAGGATTTAAGATATCGACAAAGATATGTTGATTTAATCGTAAACCCTGAGGTGAAGGAAACCTTTATAAAAAGAAATAAGATTATTAAAGCTGTAAGGGAATTTTTAGATGAAAAAGGCTATCTGGAGGTAGAAACCCCCATTTTAACATCCGTTGCTGGTGGTGCTGCCGCTAGACCCTTTATGACTCATCACAATACCCTGGATATTGATATGCAGCTTAGAATTGCCAATGAGTTATATCTAAAAAGGTTAATTGTTGGCGGCTTTGATAAGGTGTATGAAATGGGAAAAATGTTTAGAAATGAAGGTATATCTATTAAACACAACCCAGAGTTTACCAATATGGAGCTTTATGCTGCCTACCATGATTACAAGGATATGATGGAAATTACTGAAAATCTAGTAGCCTATTGTGCTGAAAAGGTTAACGGCTCTACAGTTGTCAACTATCAAGGGGTGGAAATTGACTTTAAGCCGCCCTGGAAAAGAGTTTCAATGCATGACTTGGTCAAGGAAAAAACAGGTGTTAATTTCTATGATTTTGATACAGATGAAGAAGCCAGAAAAATTGCTAAGGAGCAATTACATTTAGAGGTAGAGCCTCACTTTACAAGGGGACACCTTGTCAATTTGGCATTTGAAGAATTTTGTGAGAAGGATTTAATTCAACCTACCTTCGTATTACATCACCCTGTTGAGGTATCGCCATTGGCTAAGCGAAATCCCGACAATCCTTTAATTACCAATCGATTTGAGGCCTTTGCAAATACTTGGGAAATTGCCAATGCTTTTTCTGAATTAAACGACCCAATTGATCAAAAACAACGTTTTGAAGCACAATTACTGCAACGAGAAGCTGGTGATGATGAGGCCCATCCAATGGATTTAGACTTTATTAACGCCCTGGAAGTAGGACTTCCCCCTACCGGTGGTCTTGGGGTTGGTATTGATAGAATGATTATGCTGTTGACAGATTCACCTTCTATACGGGATATTATTTTATTCCCAACAATGAAGCCCGTAGAATAATATAACTTTCTTTTAAGACCAAAGCCCGCCTATGGCGGGCTTTGACATTTCAACCGAATTTTTTTTAACTTTTATTTATAAAACCAATTGACTTTCATATTACTATGTGTTATATTCTTATATGTTGTTCGAAGCAGGGTCAAATCATTCTAAAAAACGATCCAAAAAACTTAAAAAAGTTATTGACAAAGACTTTGAATAATGATATAGTATAAAAGTCGCCACTTGATGGCGCAGGGGTGAAAGCCCTCTAAGGTCTTTGAAAACTGAACAGTATAGATATTAAGCCAGCATATAAAAGTCATTTTAAAATGACACCCAGAAATTTTTTTGATTAAGAGTTTGATCCTGGCTCAGGATGAACGCTGGCGGCGTGCCTAACACATGCAAGTCGAGCGGGCTGACGCTCAACACTGAGAATTCAGTATTTTGTCTAAATAGCCACCGTCAAGGACGGAAGTATGGAGTCCTTCACGCGTTATTTAAGTGACAACACATGTTGTAAAGTGAACTGAATTTTGAGTGTTGAGCGGAAGCTAGCGGCGGACGGGTGAGTAACGCGTGGGCAACCTGCCCTGTACTGAGGGACAACAACGGGAAACCGTTGCTAATACCTCATAATACCTTTTAAAGGCATCTTTTTAAGGTCAAAGATTTATCGGTACAGGATGGGCCCGCGTCTGATTAGCTAGTTGGTGGGGTAATGGCCCACCAAGGCGACGATCAGTAGCCGACCTGAGAGGGTGATCGGCCACACTGGAACTGAGACACGGTCCAGACTCCTACGGGAGGCAGCAGTGGGGAATATTGCACAATGGGCGAAAGCCTGATGCAGCAACGCCGCGTGAGCGATGAAGGCCTTCGGGTCGTAAAGCTCTGTCCTAAGGGAAGAAATTTGACGGTACCTTGGGAGGAAGCCCCGGCTAACTACGTGCCAGCAGCCGCGGTAATACGTAGGGGGCAAGCGTTATCCGGAATCACTGGGCGTAAAGGGTGCGTAGGCGGTCTTACAAGTCAGGGGTGAAAGGCTACGGCTCAACCGTAGTAAGCCTTTGAAACTGTAGGACTTGAGTGCAGGAGAGGAAAGTGGAATTCCTAGTGTAGCGGTGAAATGCGTAGATATTAGGAGGAACACCAGTGGCGAAGGCGACTTTCTGGACTGTAACTGACGCTGAGGCACGAAAGTGTGGGGAGCGAACAGGATTAGATACCCTGGTAGTCCACACCGTAAACGATGAGTGCTAGGTGTTGGGGGTCAAACCTCAGTGCCGCAGCTAACGCATTAAGCACTCCGCCTGGGGAGTACGCTCGCAAGAGTGAAACTCAAAGGAATTGACGGGGACCCGCACAAGCAGCGGAGCATGTGGTTTAATTCGAAGCAACGCGAAGAACCTTACCTGGACTTGACATCCCTCGGACCACTCCTTAATCGGAGTCTTCCCTTCGGGGACTGAGGAGACAGGTGGTGCATGGTTGTCGTCAGCTCGTGTCGTGAGATGTTGGGTTAAGTCCCGCAACGAGCGCAACCCTTGTCTTTAGTTGCCAGCAGTTCGGCTGGGCACTCTAGAGAGACTGCCGGGGATAACTCGGAGGAAGGTGGGGATGACGTCAAATCATCATGCCCCTTATGTTCAGGGCTACACACGTGCTACAATGGCCGATACAAAGGGCAGCGAAGGAGTAATCTGAAGCCAATCCCATAAAGTCGGTCCCAGTTCGGATTGTGGGCTGAAACTCGCCCACATGAAGTTGGAGTTGCTAGTAATCGCGAATCAGAATGTCGCGGTGAATGCGTTCCCGGGTCTTGTACACACCGCCCGTCACACCATGGGAGTCGGAAGCACCCGAAGCCAGCTATCTAACCGTAAGGAGGAAGCTGTCGAAGGTGAAGTCGATGACTGGGGTGAAGTCGTAACAAGGTAGCCGTATCGGAAGGTGCGGCTGGATCACCTCCTTTCTAAGGAGCTTAGGCTTAAGCTATACTGTTTGGTTTTGAAAGACCTTTAAGGGTTTTGATACAAATCCAAAATGAATGGAAAAATTCCCAACATTATAAAAAAGACAAGGGCTTATAGCTCAGCTGGTTAGAGCGCACGCCTGATAAGCGTGAGGTCGGTGGTTCGAGTCCACTTAAGCCCACCACAATAGAAGTGAGAAATGAGACGCGAGAAGCGAACAAATTTGCCTCTCGCATCCTTTGTCTTACATCTAGTATTGTTCCTTGAAAACTGCACAATGTTTAAAAGTAAAGCTGAGAATAATACACAGCGTAAGCTGTTGTATGCATCAATTACTCTTTAAGTTAATGTCGATCATTAACTGAACGATTATTAGCATGGTCAAGCTAATAAGGGCAGAGGGTGGATGCCTTGGTACCAGGAGCCGACGAAGGACGTGGTAAGCTGCGATAAGCATCGGGGAGCTGCAAGCAAGCTTTGATCCGGTGATTTCCGAATGGGGAAACCCACTTGAAGTAATGTTCAAGTATCATTTACTGAATCCATAGGTAAATGAAGGTAGACCAGGGGAACTGAAACATCTAAGTACCCTGAGGAAGAGAAAGAAAAATCGATTCCCTTAGTAGCGGCGAGCGAAATGGGATGAGCCCAAACCGATAGGGTTTACTCTATCGGGGTTGCGGACACAGTCTTAAGAAGGCGGCTATTGTAATAGAAGAGGTCTGGAAGGGCCCACCATAGAAGGTAATAGTCCTGTATATGAAACAAGAAGGCCTTTGACTGTGCTCCAGAGTACCACGGGACACGTGAAACCCTGTGGGAAGCTGGGGGGACCACCCCCCAAGGCTAAATACTACCTGGTGACCGATAGCGCATAGTACCGTGAGGGAAAGGTGAAAAGAACCCCGGAAGGGGAGTGAAATAGAACCTGAAACCCTTTGCTTACAAGCTGTGGGAGCACTTTTTATGTGTGACCGCGTACTTTTTGTAGAACGGGCCAACGAGTTATGGTATGAAGCAAGGTTAAGCACTTCAGGTGCGAAGCCGTAGCGAAAGCGAGTCTTAACTGGGCGCTTAGTTTCATGCCATAGACCCGAAACCAGGCGACCTACCCATGGACAGGATGAAGCGGAAGTAAAATTTCGTGGAGGTCCGAACCGATTGACGTTGAAAAGTCACCGGATGAGCTGTGGGTAGCGGTGAAATTCCAATCGAGCTTGGAGATAGCTGGTTCTCGCCGAAATAGCTTTAGGGCTAGCCTCAGGTTTAGAGATGCGGAGGTAGAGCACTGAATGGTCTAGGGGCCTTCACCGGTTACCAAAACCTATCAAACTCCGAATGCCGTTATCTTTTACCTGGGAGTCAGACTGCGAGTGATAAGATCCGTAGTCAAGAGGGAAACAGCCCAGACCATCAGCTAAGGTCCCTAAGTATACGTTAAGTGGAAAAGGATGTGGAGTTGCACAGACAACCAGGATGTTGGCTTAGAAGCAGCCACTCATTTAAAGAGTGCGTAATAGCTCACTGGTCGAGTGATTCTGCGCCGAAAATGTCCGGGGCTCAAACGTATCACCGAAGCTATGGATGCTGACGTAATCATTAGTACTTTTATGATCCAATGCTGACGCATGAGGACATTTAGCGAAAACAAACTTAGCCATCCGCTAGGATTAAATCAAAGTTTTCGCCAAATACCTTAAGCAAAGCTATTTATGAAAGTAGTAATGATTACGTCAGCGTGGTAGGCGAGCATTCTGTAAGGGTTGAAGCTGTACCGGAAGGAGCAGTGGACTTTACAGAAGAGAGAATGTTGGCATGAGTAACGAGAGGCAGGTGAGAATCCTGCCCGTCGAAAACCTAAGGTTTCCTGAGGAAGGTTCGTCCGCTCAGGGTTAGTCGGGACCTAAGCCGAGGCCGAAGGGCGTAGGCGATGGACAACAGGTTGAGATTCCTGTACCACCTGTAATCGCTTGAGAGATGGGGTGACACAGTAGGATAGGTCATGCGCACCGTTGGTTGTGTGCGTCTAAGCTGGTAGGGAGTTAGGATAGGCAAATCCGTCTTAACATATCCTGAGAAGTGATGGGGAGCGAAATTTAAGTAGCGAACTGATTGATTCCACACTGTCAAGAAAAGCCTCTATCGAGATTATTAGGTGCCCGTACCGCAAACCGACACAGGTAGGTGAGGAGAGAATCCTAAGACGAACGGGAGAACTATTGTTAAGGAACTCGGCAAAATGACCCCGTAACTTCGGGAGAAGGGGTGCCGGAATAGGTGAAGGATTTACTCCGTAAGCCTGATCCGGCCGCAGAGAATAGGCCCAAGCGACTGTTTAGCAAAAACATAGGTCTCTGCTAAGTCGAAAGACGACGTATAGGGGCTGACGCCTGCCCGGTGCTGGAAGGTTAAGGGGAAGTGTTAGGGCAACCAAAGCACAGAACTTAAGCCCCAGTAAACGGCGGCCGTAACTATAACGGTCCTAAGGTAGCGAAATTCCTTGTCGGGTAAGTTCCGACCCGCACGAAAGGCGTAACGATTTGGGCACTGTCTCAACAATAGACCCGGTGAAATTGTAATACCAGTGAAGATGCTGGTTACCCGCGACAGGACGGAAAGACCCCGTGGAGCTTTACTGTAGCTTGACATTGGATTTTGGTACTACATGTACAGGATAGGTGGGAGACTTAGAAGCCAGAACGCCAGTTTTGGTGGAGTCATCCTTGGGATACCACTCTTGTAGTACTGAAGTTCTAACCATAGACCGTGAATCCGGTCTTGGGACACTGTCAGGTGGGCAGTTTGACTGGGGCGGTCGCCTCCTAAAAAGTAACGGAGGCGCCCAAAGGTTCCCTCAGCACGGTCGGAAATCGTGCGTAGAGTGCAAAGGCATAAGGGAGCTTGATTGCGAGACATACAGGTCGAGCAAGGACGAAAGTCGGGCTTAGTGATCCGGTGGTTCCGAGTGGAAGGGCCATCGCTCAACGGATAAAAGCTACCCCGGGGATAACAGGCTTATCTCCCCCAAGAGTCCACATCGACGGGGAGGTTTGGCACCTCGATGTCGGCTCATCACATCCTGGGGCTGTATTAGGTCCCAAGGGTTGGGCTGTTCGCCCATTAAAGTGGTACGCGAGCTGGGTTCAGAACGTCGTGAGACAGTTCGGTCCCTATCCGTCGCGGGCGTAGGAAATTTGAGAGGAGCTGTCCTTAGTACGAGAGGACCGGGATGGACATACCTCTGGTGTACCAGTTGTTCTGCCAAGGGCATCGCTGGGTAGCTATGTATGGCAGGGATAAGTGCTGAAGGCATCTAAGCACGAAGCCCCCCTCAAGATAAGATTTCCCATCCGAAAGGAGTAAGACCCCAGACAGACTATCTGGTTGATAGGTCGGAGGTGTAAGTGCAGTAATGTACTGAGCTGACCGATACTAATAGGTCGAGGGCTTGACCAAAAAATATATTCAGCTTACTTGACATTGTGTAGTTTTGAGGGAATATTCCTCAAATTAGATGGAGGCTAAAAAGTCTCATGATTCCCTTGAATTCATAGAAGGAAAGGAATCAATCGATTTTTAGCTAGAGCGACTGCCACGAAATCATAGATTTCGGCCATCTGTTTATGTGTAGTTTTGAAGGAACAACCTTCAACAACAATATAAAATTATGCCGTGACAATAGCGAAGGGGTCACACCTGTTCCCATCCCGAACACAGTAGTTAAGCCCTTCTGCGCTGATGGTACTTGGAGGGCAGCCTCCTGGGAGAGTAGGACGTTGCGGCATAATTTTATTTTTTGTCTTTTTATAAAAATTTCCTGGTAAATCCTTGAGTTAAAATATAAAAGTTTTAATTCATTAATAGCTTGCATATGCTATAGAAGTGGACAATAAATTGGCATAAGTTGGTTTTTTACATTTTGTTTTGAAGACTTATATTTAGATAAAAATAATGATATAATGATTTTACATAGCAGAAAAGGGGGGATTTCGTTGACTTTTCGTGAATTATTTATGTTGGGCTGTAGCTTTGAAGCGTTTGTAGATAAGGATCAGGATATTAATCGAGAAAAAACCCTGGAAATATTGGAAAATATCATACTTGACGAAGAAATAATACATAAAATAAGTGCTATAAGAAACCCGGTTTATATTTTGGCATTTGCAGAAATATGGTGTCCGGATTGCATGATTAATGTACCTGCATTGAAAAAAATGGCGACGATTAACCCTTTAATTGAATTTAAAATTCTTCCAAGGGATGAATATGAATCCTACTTAACAGGCTATAGACTTGGTGGAAAGGTAAAAATACCAACCTTTATTATTTTCAATGAGAAGTTTGAGGAGCTGGGGCACTTTATAGAGACCCCCAAGGTATTACGAGAAATGGTGGCAAAGGGAAATGAACTGGAGGTTGTTGTCGCCAAAAGAAAATATCGTAAGGGAGAATATGTAAAAGAAACAATTAATGAGATTATTAATATAATCCTAAAGAAATAGCCATTATTAAAAAGTCACCTCTAGATATTAGATTTCATATTAATATTTGGAGGGTATTTTTTTGCAGGGCTATTTTTTGTCATGTAAAAAAATGATGAGAATTGTCAAGGGCTGTGATATAATGGAAAGGACAATATAAAGGGGGGGCATCATGCATTATATTAGAAAAAATAAATTTTTAATTGTAATCGTATTGGGGGTTCTTGTTACAGCCGTTGCCCTGGGATTAAATTATAAGAGAATTAAAGAAGTGACACGAAACCTGATGCCATCAAGTCAGATTTGGATGAATGATGACTTGGAAAAAATATATTTAAATAATAATGATTCATTTATACAGCCAGATATTAGCTGGGAGCCTTATCGCCTGGAACGGAAGGTAAAGGGAATTTTTATGACTGGACACAGCATAGGCTTATCCAGCCGATTTGATCATACAATAGACATGACTAATCAGTCGGTTATCAATGCCTGGGTAATTGATGTAAAGGATGATCTTGGAACAATGACCTATTCCTCTGATATTCCCATGGTAAAGGAGGCAGGTGCCGACCAGCTCGTTAAGGTAAGGGATTTTCATGAAGCCATGGAGGCATTGCGAAAAAATGATATTTATCCCATCGCACGAATCGTTACCTTTAAAGACAGACAAATTACAAATGCAAGGCCAGACCTGGCTATTAAAAGTAATACCGGAGAAGTTTGGCGGGATCGTAAGGGAGACGCATGGTTAAATCCCTATAATAAAGAAACCTGGGATTATGTGATCGCCATTGGGAAGGAGGCTGCCTCAAAGGGCTTTAAGGAAATTCAATTTGACTATGTTAGATTTCCTACAGATGGAAATCGTGCCATTATAGATTATGGCGCGGCTGGTGAAGAAATGACCATGGCAGAAGCCATAGCTGCTTTTTTGGAATATGCTAGGGAAGAATTAAGAGACTATGGCGTGGTGGTTTCAGCAGATATTTTCGGGTTGGTTACGACAGTATCTGACGATATGGGACTGGGTCAGCATTTAGAAACCCTTTCCACCGCCACTGATGTCTTAGCGCCAATGGTTTATCCATCCCATTATGCATTGGGCTCCTATGGGGTACCTAAGCCCGATCTAGACCCTTACCAAATTGTTTATACCAGTATGAATACTGCCAGAGAACGAGTAGAAGCGGTTGAAGCTCAAAATGAAAAGGCCATTTTAAGACCGTGGCTTCAGGATTTTACTGCTTCCTATCTAGGGGCTGGTTATTATCAGGCATATGGAACGCAGCAGATCAAGGAGCAGATAGATGCCGTCTATGACGCCGGATTAGAGGAATGGATTTTATGGAATGCTGGTAATCGATATACCTGGGATGCCCTTATAAAATAAATAAATCTATTATGAATACCTTTTAGGCCATTGCCATGAAAGGTATTTTGTTTTCTGTAACCTATTTTAAATAATAGATATTAAAAATGAAATTAATAGCTTTGAGGATAAAAAACTCAAAAAACAAGAAAATATAACTAAATATCAACTAAAGAGCGGCCCGTTACTTTTGACATACAAAACAGAGGATGATACAATATTTAGTATAGCTTAGCGATTATATATACTAAATATTGATTTTGCTACATAAGGAGGGCTAGCATGATAAAGGTAATAAAAAGAGATGGAAATCTGGTTAGCTTTGATGAAACCAAAATCATCAATGCCATAGAGCGGGCAATGGCCGAAACCAAACAGGGGATTGATCATAGTCTCAGCACTGCAATTACTCAAGAAATACAGGGCATAATTAAGGACTACCAGTTCCCTGTTCACGTTGAAGAAATTCAAGATATAGTCGAGAATATGTTAATGGACAGCGATCGAAAGGATGTAGCCAAACGCTATATCATTTATCGAAATGAACGGGATCGCGTCAGAAGCACGAGAAAGAAAAAAGAGGAGCAGCTTTTGACCGATGAATTTATTAGTCAGTATAAGCATAAGCCCTCACCAATGGGACAATTGGGAAATTTTGTATACTATCGAACCTATTCAAGGTGGCTTCCCGAAGAAGGAAGAAGAGAATACTGGTGGGAAACAGTTCGCCGTGCCGTAGAATATAACTGTAGCCTGGTGGCCACCACAAGGGAAGAAGCAGAGAGGCTATTTGACAATGTATATAATCTTAAACAGTTCCTTTCCGGTAGAACCTTTTGGGTAGGAAACACACCCGTTGCAAAGCATTATCCCATGGCGAACTATAATTGTTCCTTTTTAACGCTGGATAGCTTTGATTCCTTTAAAGACCTATTTTATTTACTGATGATTGGTTCAGGGGTAGGGGCAAGAATTTTAAAGGATGATGTAGCTCAAATTCCCAAGGTTAGAGCAGATTATGAAATTATCCATAAAGACTATTCCCCTGTTAATCCTTCAGAAAGGGAAGACAGTACCAGCCTGGAGTTTTTCCATAATAATACAGTAAAGATAACAGTAGGTGATAGTAAGGAAGGCTGGATTCAATCCTTAGATTTTTATTTTAAAATGATCTATAGCAATGAGTATAGAAATATTAAAACCATTATTGTGAGCTACGATCATGTCAGACCCAAGGGAGAGAAGCTAAAAACCTTTGGGGGAACCGCCAGCGGTCATGCCAGCCTGAAAAATATGTTCTATAAAATAAATAAGGTAATTCAAAAAAGAGGTTTTATTGAGGAAAGTAAAAGATTTAAGCTTAAGCCTATTGATTGTCTGGATATTGCCAATATTATCGGGGAAAATGTAGTGGTGGGCGGCGTAAGGCGCACCGCAGAAATGATCTTAATTGATGGTGATGATCAGGAATGTATAGAAGCAAAATCAAATTTATATAAGCAAATAGACGGCCAATGGATTGTAGACAAGGATATTATTCATAGACAAATGAGCAACAATTCCATTTATTATACCGAAAAACCCACAAGGGAACGGCTCCATTGGCAGATGGAAAAGATGCGTTATTCCGGAGAGCCTGGCTGGGTAAATGCCCAGGCGGCTTCTAAGAGAAGACCCAATATGAATGGGGTGAACCCCTGTGGAGAAATTCTATTGGATTCCAACGGGCTATGCAATTTAACCACCATTAACACCTATTCCTTTGTCAGGGCAGATGGAACACTGGACGAGGAGGGGCTTTTGGAGGCTCAGCGGCTTTCAGTACGGGCAGGATATCGTATGACCTGTGTTGAGCTTGAGCTGCATCATTGGGATGCTGTTCAACAACGTGACAAACTGGTGGGCTGCTCCCTTACAGGGTGGCAGGATATGGTCAATGCCCTGGGACTTTCTGGGGAGGAGCAGGCTGTACTGCTAGAAAAGCTCAGAAAAACTGCTCATCAGGAGGCAGAACGTTATGCCAATGAAATTGGGGAAAATAAACCATTGTTGATTACCACCGTAAAGCCTGAGGGAACATTGAGCCAGCTGCCCACAGTTTCCAGCGGAGTTCATTATTCCCATTCCCCCTACTATATTCGACGAATTAGAATCAGCTCCCATGACCCCCTGGTTAAGGTATGTGAGGAGCTAGGTTATCCGGTTTACCCTGAAGTGGGACAGGATTGGGAAACCTGCGCCACCAAGGTGGTAGAATTTCCGGTTAAGGCGCCGGAGGGGAAAACCAAATACGATGTTTCTGCCATCGAGCAATTAGAAAACTACAAACTTTTTATGAAGCATTATGTGGACCATAATTGCTCCATAACCGTTCATGTCAGAAACCATGAATGGGAGGCTGTAGAAGAGTGGGTGTGGAATAACTGGGATGATGTAGTGGCCCTGTCCTTCCTTTCCTTGGAGGATAATTTTTATAAGCTGCTGCCCTACGAGGCCATAGATAAGGAAACCTATGACAAAAGAATTAAAGAAATGAAGCCCTTTATTCCTTCCTTGATTACCAAGTACGAGAGGAAGGAAGTAGAGGTTGAAATTTTAGATAACGATAACTGTGAAAATGGTGTTTGTCCCATTCGGTAATTGTAAAACCGAGCTTGACTCTTTTAAGAGAAAAGCTCGGTTTTAATTTGCCAATTTCATATAGCTTCGTTGTCGTCAGCCCCACATTGCCCAATGTGGCTTCCTACTCTGCTTTACCCTTGGGAAAATTTGCTACAGGCCTTATCTCGCCATTCTAGTCAAAAAGGATTAATGCCATAAATTCTAAATCTACTGTTCCTGTATTTTCAATGGAATGAGCTTCACCATTTTTTGTATAAACTAAATCCCCTGTAGCCACGGGCTTCAATATACCGTTATCATCCACCACACCTTTACCGGCTAAAATATAATAGGCCTCAAAATCTCCTTGATGTTGATGATTCCCTACCGAACAGCCTGGCTTGAGGGTCATTCTTGCGTACAGGCGTCCCTTATTGGCAAATTCCTCACCTTGAAGCAGGTGGGTGATTTGTACCGAACCCTTTCCGTTCATCATTGCTTCCCTTACTTCATTTTTTAATTCATGGGGTTTTTTAATCATCGAATGTTCCTCCAATTATTTTAATATTTCCTTCATATTAAACAACAACATTATACCAAAAAATTTAGACAATGATAATGGCATGTCCGATTGTTTAATATCAATAACAACCCCTATTAAACCTTTGGTTTAAAATTCAAAAAAAAGAGGCTTGATAAAAGCCCCTTAGCCCTTATTCCCCAAGTAAAATTAGTCATCTGTAGGCCCATTGATCCTTTCACAGTTATTTAGGCGATGACACCACAGGCCAGCCTTTTGCCGGAGGCACCTGAAGGCTGAGTACGATAGTCATCAGGATTTTGATGAATAATGAGGGCTTTGCCAATTACATCCTGAGGTTTAAAACGATCAGTAAAGAAGCACATCCGAGCATAACCATGGTTTGAAAACAGTACGGGGAAATCCCCTGCATGGTTACCGTGGGGTTGATTATCAGGATTCCAGTGTTCCCCTGCAGCCATAAAGGGTTCATTTGGGTCACCTACCTCACAGGTACCATATTCATGTATATGATAACCAAAGGGGCCAATAGGCGGCTGGTCACCAACAGCGGGCTGAAAGGGAGGGAGTCCTTCTACATAGGTACAAACCTCTGTTCCACCCGCCACATCGTAAAAGTAAACAACGCCTCTTATGCCTGGGGCCAGAGGCCCCCCTTTAATATGGGCAGAGGGAATATATAAGCTGGGGTAGGGCTGGTAACCAGATGGGTAATACATTTGATTCATTTTAAAAGCCTCCTTTACACTAAAGATACATATACTATCTTTCTAGTATATTCCAATGGGGTGTGTTAAGATGATTAAAAGAGAGAGATTTTCGCAACCAAGGAGGTCTTTTTATGGGTGATGAACGATTACAGGACAAAATTGTTGAACTGGAGAGTATAATTGAAAACCTAAGCTATGGTATTTACATTACCGATGGGGAAGGGAATACCCTGCGGGTAAATCCTGCCTACGAGGCCATGTCAGGGTTAAAGCAGCAGGAGTTAGTCGGAAAAAATATGGTCACCCTGGTAAAGGAGGGATATTTTTCTGAATCCGCCAGCTTAATTGTCATTAAAAGCAAGGCACCAGCGACTGTGCTTTATCGGGTAAAGACCGGTAAGCATCTATTGGCCAGAGGAATCCCTGTTTTTTCACCCTCAGGAAAAATTATCAGGATTGTCAACAGTGTTTGGGATATCACAGAGCTTTTGAATCTTCAGGCCCAGCTTGAACGAAATAAATCTATGGTCTCTTCGCACTACCACGATGTGAATATTATGCCCGATGACGATTTTGTATGCCAAAGTAAGTCAATGCAGCAGGTTATTGAAATTGCCCTGAGGGTAGCTGCTGTAAACTCAACCGTTCTAATTTTAGGAGAATCTGGAGTCGGAAAAGAGATCATTGCTCGATTTATACATAATGCCAGCAACAGGGCAGGAGAGCCCTTTATCAGGGTAAATTGTGCTGCTATTCCAGAAAACCTGATAGAATCTGAATTGTTTGGATACGAAAAGGGCTCCTTTACAGGAGCATTACGGGAAGGAAAGGCAGGTTTGTTTGAGACCGCAGCAGGCGGCAGTATTTTTCTCGATGAAATTGGTGAAATGCAGCTTCATGTACAGGCCAAGCTGTTAAGAGTGTTGCAGGATATGGAAGTGACCAGAGTGGGGGGGGTTAAGCCTATTAAAATCAATGCCCGGATTATTGCGGCAACCAATCAAAATTTGAAGGAAATGGTTAAGGAAGGAAGATTCAGACAAGACCTTTACTACCGGCTAAATGTGCTGCCCATAATGATTCCTCCCCTAGCGGAACGAGTAGAGGATATCGAACCATTGGTCATTTTCTTTTTAAGCCGTTTTAATAAAAAGTATCATACAGAAAAAACTATAACAGATGATGCCATGCAATTATTAAAATGCCATGCTTGGCCTGGAAATGTCAGGGAGTTGGAAAACTTTGTTGAAAGAATGGTTGCCATTAAGGCAGAAACGGTAATGACGAGGAAAGACATTGAGGAATTATTGATGAGTCACCAAAGAGATGAAGAAAGACAAAACCGAAGATTTACGCTGAAGGAGAATCTTGAAAGAATTGAAAAAGAGATGATTTTTGAAGCGATTAGTAAATATCGTACCACGAGAAGGGCAGCCGAGATCCTGGGAATAGACCAATCTACCTTGGTGAGAAAAATGGCTAAATACAAGAAAAAGTGATGTCATGGTGCATCAGATTGATGTAAATTCGCATCGACGAACGACCCCTGTTGAAGCCATAAAGTATCAATTTGATGCAGTATTGCATTTTAACTTCTATTAAAGGGCTTTTTTAGCCGATATAGATGATTGCCTAAGGATTAAGCTATGTTTCAATATTATGAAGACAGAAGCCGGAGGAAAGGATATGGTTCATTAAATAGAGTAATGATGGCACCATATTTGCAATAATATATAGCAGTGTGATTTACATGAATGTAAATGGTTTAACAAATATTGAAGGGAGGAGCAGAAGTTGAGCAAAGTTATCAGTAAAGAAGAGGCCGTTAATAAAATTAAGGATGGAATGGTTTTAATGATTGGGGGCTTCCTGGCAAATGGAACACCAGAAGAAATGATTGATGAAATTTTGGCGACGGGAAAAAAGGATTTTACCATTATTGTAAACGACACCGCCTTTGCAGACAAGGGGGTTGGAAAGCTGGTGGCCCATCATAGAGTCAAAAAAGTCATTGCATCCCACATTGGAACCAATCCTGAGACCGGAAAGCAAATGCATGAGGGGAAACTGGATGTTACGCTGGTTCCCCAGGGAACCCTGGCGGAGCAAATTAGGGCAGGGGGAGCAGGGCTGGGAGGAATTTTAACCCCTACAGGAATTGGAACGGATGTTGAAACGGGTAAAGAGAAGATCACAGTGGAAGGAAAAACCTATTTGCTAGAGCTTCCCCTTCGGGCTGATATAGCCCTCATTAAAGGCAGTAGAGTAGATAGGGCTGGTAATATTTACTATAATCAATCTACAAGAAATTTCAACCCCATAATGGCTACTGCAGCAGATTTAGTCATTGTTGAGGCAGAGGAAATCGTAGAGGTGGAAGAAATTAACCCCAATGACGTCATGACTCCTGGAATATTTGTAGATATGGTAGTAAAAGGGAGGGATTAATGATGGATAGCCGAGAGTTAATAGCAAAAAGAGTGGCAAAAGAATTAAAGAACGGTGACGTGGTGAATTTAGGAATTGGTGTGCCCACCATGGTGGCGAATTACATTCCTGCTGAAATTGATATTATCCTTCAGTCAGAAAATGGTTTTGTGGGAATGGGGCCCAGTGCTGCACCAGGCATGGAAGACCCTGATTTGGTTAATGCAGGTGGGACCCATGTCACAGTTAAAAAGGGAGCCGCCTTTTTTGATAGTGCCATGTCCTTTACCATTATTCGGGGAGGCCATGTGGATGTTACTGTCCTGGGGGCCCTGCAGGTGGATGAAAAGGGAAATTTGGCCAATTGGATGATTCCTGGAAAAATGGTGCCAGGCATGGGTGGTGCCATGGACCTGGTGGTGGGAGCCAAGCGGGTCATTGTAGCCATGGAGCATACGGCTAAGGGAAAGCCCAAAATACTAAAACAATGTACCCTTCCCCTCACAGCCCAAGGACAGGTAGATTTAATCGTAACAGAAATGGGGGTAATGGAGGTTACTGAGCAGGGGCTGCTGCTGAAGGAAATTGCACCGGGGCTAACGGTGGAGGCAGTGATGGCAGCTACAGAAGCAGAGTTAATCGTTTCAGATGCTCTGACCCAGATGAAAGTATAGTGGATGAGTAAAAATACCAATCAATGGGCTAATCTTGTTGTTACATATTATGGATCCTTACTTTAATGATATATCAGACCCGATGATTGGCCTCGGTATCAATATAAGATTCTTGACATACAGTTAAATTTAAAATATAATAACTCTAATTTCATAACATTCTATTGAGAGCGGTGGAGGGACTGGCCCTATGAAACCCGGCAACCTGCTTCGGCGAGGTGCTAAATCCTGCAGCATGCCCCAGGGCATGGCTGAAAGATAGATGAGTCATTATGTTTTTGAAGCCTCTTCTGTCGCAGAAGGGGCTTTTTTAATAGATTAATTAGATTAGGAGGAATTAAGTTGCCCATCAAGATACCCGATGACTTACCGGCAGTAGAAGTCCTGTCAAAGGAAAATATTTTTGTCATGACCCAAAAGCGTGCCCTCACCCAGGATATACGACCCCTTAAGATTGTTATCTTAAATTTAATGCCAACCAAAATTGAAACAGAAATTCAATTACTTCGCCTATTAAGCAATTCTCCCCTTCAGGTGGACATTACCCTGCTCAATCCCGGCAGTCATCGTTGCAAAAATACATCAGAGGAGCATCTGTTTAAATTCTATAACACCTTTGAGGATATTCAAAGGGAGAAGTTTGATGGAATGATTATTACAGGCGCCCCAGTAGAGCAGCTTGCCTTTGAAGAGGTAAACTACTGGAAGGAACTGTGTGAAATTATGGACTGGAGCTTGTCTCATGTTTTTTCAACCCTCCATATATGCTGGGGAGCCCAGGCAGCTCTGTACCATCATTACGGTATTCCTAAATATCCATTGAAAAAGAAGATGTTCGGTGTTTTTTCCCATCGGGTTCACGAGAAGGACAATAAGCTCTTTCAAGGCTTTGATGATCTGTTTGATGCTCCCCATTCACGTTATACCGAAACAAGGGAGGAAGATATACGGAAGATTAAGGAGCTTAAGCTATTGTCTGATTCCGAGGAAGCCGGTGTCTATATTGTTTCTGCCCATAAGGGCAGGCAAATTTTTATTACAGGCCATTCTGAATATAGTGCCTTAACGTTAAAAAATGAGTATGAGCGTGACCTTCAAAGGGGCATGGCGATTGAAATACCCCGTAACTATTTTCCGAAGGATGATCCTGGTCAAGTGCCCCTGGTCAGTTGGCGCAGCCATGCCAATCTGCTTTTTAGTAATTGGTTGAATTATTATGTGTATCAAGAGACACCCTATAATATTATCGAGATAAAATAATGGTTGCCATTTATAGGCTTATTTGCTATAATTTACGAAAGTAAAATGGCCATAAAAAAAGCATGGCGAATACGAAAAACGATCATGACGGGAAGTAGTAGATGATTTATTGATTAAAGAGAGCTGTCGGTTGGTGTAAGGCAGTATCAAAAATCCTTGAACTGGTCCCTGAATCACAAGGGTGAAGGAATAGTAGCCTTTGTCGGCATAGACCGTTATCTATTGAAGTGAATCTCCTCATATATTTTTATGATGGCGATTAATTAGAGTGGTACCGCGACCCTTCGTCTCTAAACAGAGATGGAGGGTTTTTTAATTGTGAACTTTAATAATAAGGAGGGCTGACTTTGAAACAATATGAACCTAAAGAAATAGAAAAAAGATGGCAGCATTTTTGGGAGCAGCATCAAACCTTTGTGGTAAAGGAGGATATCGATAAGCCCAAATATTATGCCCTGGTGGAATTTCCCTACCCATCGGGAGAGGGGCTCCATGTAGGGCATCCAAGGTCCTACACAGCCCTTGATATTGTTGCAAGAAAAAGACGCTTAGAGGGGTACAATGTACTCTATGGCATGGGCTGGGATGCCTTTGGCTTACCAACGGAAAATTATGCCATTAGACACCAGATTCACCCGAAACGGGTTACTGAAAATAACATAGCAAGATTTAAGAAACAGCTTAAGGACCTTGGCTTCTCCTTTGATTGGACTCGAGAAATTAATACAACTGACCCAGCGTATTATCGATGGACCCAATGGATATTTATCAAGCTATTTGAAGCAGGCTTAGCCTATAAGGCAGAAATGCCAATTAATTGGTGCACCAGCTGTAAGGTGGGGCTGGCCAATGAAGAGGTGGTAGAGGGCTTATGTGAGCGTTGTGGTGGAGCCGTTTGTTGCGTCTTGGCCCGTTCTATACCAAATCACTTTTTAAGCTGATTTGCTGTTGATACCGTAATACTGCTTCAAGATTTTTTATGCGGCCTTTTAGTTCACTCAGAGGGGGTGTTCTGGGGCCAAAACCAGATAGGCGACTCAGAATAGTATACATAAATCCAGCATCTTCATGATGCTGGATTATACTATTTAAGCATATTGATTCCCTGAAGAATTTTGGGTACCACCTGTTTTTTTCTTGAAACAATTCCCTTTAAAAAGACACCCTGGCGGGGCTCCACATGGAAGGACTGGGAAATGATGGCGGGGTTATTGGTTTCATAAAGAAGGTAGGACCCTTCCTTTAATATATCAGTAATTAACAACAACGTTAGGCCATGATTCAGGTTTCGATGTATTCTGTGAAGGTAATTGGTGAAATCATCCTGACGGTTGAATATGTCATCAATATCCAGCGTAAATACTTGACTGATGCCAACCCGATAACCCTCTAAAACAAATTCCTTGAAATCCTTATGGAAAATTTCTTCTATTTCCTGGCCCTCTAAAGAGGTTCCAGCTTTAAACATGTCCATTGAAAAGGCCTCTAAATCTAAATCCAAAATGTCATTTAATTCCTTTACAGCGTTTTTATCCTGGAAAGTGGTGGTGGGAGACTTAAAATTAAGTGTGTCTGATAAAATCCCCGCCATTAATAGGCCTGCTGTGGTGTAATCAATTTTAATCCGATGCTCCTGATAAAGCTGGTGGATAATGGTACAGGTACTACCCACAGGGTTATTTCTAAAGTAAATTGGAATAGAGGTTGAAATATCCCCAAGCTTATGGTGATCAACGATTTCCAGGATTTCCGCTTCCCTTAAGCCTTCTACACTTTGGGCATACTCATTATGGTCTACAAGAATAACCTGCTTCTTACCGCTGTTCATAATATGCTTTCGGTTAATAAAGCCGATGAAGGTATTATCATCATCCACCACAGGATAATTTCTGAAATGGGTATTCCCCATGGCGTCCTTAACCTCATCTAAATAATCTTCAGGGTTAAATTTAATAATTTCCTGGGTTCTCATTATAGTGGAGACATAATTACATTGATTAATTATTTTTGAAGTGTAGTAGGTATCATCAGGTACAGAAAGAATGGCAACATGATTGGCCGCTGCATGTTTTAGGTGCTTCGCCGGAATTTTTTTATCACCCGTCACAATAATTAATTGAACTCCCGCTTCAATGGCGTATTCAATAACATCATAACGATCTCCTACAATGACAATATCATCTTGGCTTAAAATTCCTTCGATTGATTTAAAGTAAAAGGCCATAATTGAAAGTCGCCCTTTAATCAGCTGATCCTTGTTGCCAGTCAAAAGGGTTCCCTTTAAATCATGAATTAAATTTTCAAAGGAGGTTTCAAGCTGATAATAATCTCCTCTGATCAAACCCATGGCGATATCCTTCATACTGACAATTCCCAGCAGCTTCTTGTTCTCATCCACAATAGCCAGGGTCTCTAACTGTTCGTTGACCATTAATCGGTAGGCCCATAAAATGGAAGTGGTTGGAGGAATGCCACGGCCTTTATCGGGCTTTAAGTCACTTACCTGGGCCTTAACATCCTTCAGTAGCCTAGGTGGGGCGGCCTTAAAAAAATTCAGTACAAATTGTGTTTCCTTGTTTATATTACCTATCACGCAGGGAACAGCGTTCTCATTTAATTTATTTTTTAAATTTGACAGGGCAATGGCCGAGGCCACCGAATCAGTATCTGGGTTTTTATGACCAAAGATTAAAATTTCCATCACAATTCTCCTTTTCATCCTTATCTAATGTATTATATCAAAAGGCAGATAAAGATAAAGCAATTGTGAAAAAATAAATTTTACATTTATTTTAAATGGAAGAATCATACAGAAATTATTTAAAGAAGGCAGGAATAAAACTAATTTTGTAGAATACAATGCTATGAGCTGGAAATAAGAGGGGGAATAAGAGTATGATTCAACCGATTCAACCGAGGGAGCGAATAGAGGTATTGGATATCGTTAGGGGCTTTGCCCTCTTTGGGGTATTACTGGTAAATATGGCATCCTTTAAGGGCTTGCTGTTGTTCCCGGTAAATACACCTACTGAATTTAGTTCTATATTAGATCAAATAGCCGCATGGTTTATTCAATTGTTTGGTGTGGCAAAGTTCTATACCATTTTCTCCTTTATGTTTGGCCTGGGCTTTTATATTTTCATGGATCGAGCCCTTCAAAAGGAGCTAAATGCAAAAAAGCTATTTAGAAGAAGGCTGTTATTTTTGTTTTTACTTGGAATAATTCATCTTTGCTTTGTATGGTCGGGAGATATACTTCATACCTATGCCATAGGAGGCTTGTTCCTGACCGCTTTCTGGAACAAAAAACCAGACACAATTAAAAAATGGATAATCTTCTTTATTATATTTAGTGTCGTGCTATTAAGTGGTTTATTGGCTATTCAATATATGACCATTAATCAAGTACCACCAGAGTTGTTTCAATCTCAACATGAATATCTAAGACAGGCATCGATGGATATCTATCAAAGCGGCAGTTATCTTGAAATTCTCCAGTATCGTCTAATGGCAGAAGCTCCAACAATGCTCATTAACAACCTAGCTTCTGTTCTGATGGTTTTGCCTTTATTTCTAATGGGCCTTTATGTAGGGAAGAAGGGAATTATAAGCAATTTGCTTCTCTATGGGCAGCAAATTAAAAAAGTATTTTATACAACGTTAATAGTAGGAGGCTTTCTAACCCTATTGATTATTATATTCATACTAAATCCTATGAGAATGAATAATATCCTTGCTCTGGGAATCAAAGAAATCATTATTTATTTGGCGGGTATAACCATGAGCTTCTTTTACATAACTGGTATCATTATATTATTATTGAAGGGTTGGCTGAACAAATTGTTAAAGTCTCTGGCCTATACTGGTAGAATGGCTTTAACCAACTATTTGCTTCAATCCCTTGTAGCCACCCTGATATTTTATAATTATGGGCTAGGTCTGTTTGGAAAAGTAGGGCCCTTCGTCGGAATGATTTTCACAGTAGTGATTTTCTCGGTGCAAGTATTGTTAAGTAAATTTTGGTTGCTTCGCTATAATTATGGTCCTGTGGAATGGTTATGGAGGCGCTTCACCTATGGTAAAGCAGTAGAATTACATAGAGCTGTCAATTAAAATTAAATAATAAAAGTACTTAAACTCAGGTAGCCTTTGGCTGCCTGTTTTTTGTTGTATATCGAAAACCCCCGGTTCTACCGGGGGTTCCAAAAAGCTTTAGCTATGAGCAGAAAAAATAACCTCCTTTTGTTAGAATAAAAAAGGTTCGCCAACCAATTTTAAAAACAAAAGGAGGATCCGAAGTGGATAAGAATAGTCTATCACATACTACCTGGAGTTGTAAATATCATGTAGTTTTTGCACCCAAATATAGAAGGCAGGCTATATATGGGAAGATCAAAACTGACATAGGAAAGATTCTAAGGAAGTTATGTGAGCAAAAAGGTGTAGAAATACTGGAGGCAACAGCCTGCGTGGATCATGTACATATGGTGATAGCAATACCACCCAAATATAGTGTTTCAAGTGTGATGGGGTATTTAAAAGGAAAAAGTTCACTAATGATATTTGATAGACATGCGAATTTGAAATACAAGTATGGAAATAGACATTTCTGGTGTAGAGGTTATTATGTGGACACGGTAGGACGCAATGAAAAAGCAATAAGAGAGTATGTGAAAAATCAAATACAAGAAGATATAGCTAATGATCAAATCAGCCTACAAGAATATATGGACCCGTTTACGGGAGAGCAAGTAAAGAAAGGCAAAAAGAAGTAAAGAGCTGCTTAAGCAGCAGCCCGTAAATGCAAGCAGTTGGCGAACCATTCAAAGAGCCTTAAGGCTCAAGCGAGTAACATGCCCTTCTAGGGCTGAGCAAACTACCCGCTGAGCGGGTAGTTTTGATTTAGCCCACAATTGGGGTTATTTGAGAAACTAAAATTCATTCTTTAACTAAATAATAACAAATTAAATTTAAATATAACATTACACATTTAAAAAAGTTTACATATATGGTAAGATAGTATTTATTATGGAAAAAATACCATATCAATCAAAAGAAAATGAAATGTAAAGGGAAGGGAGAAAAAAGATGAAGAAGAAAAGGCTGTTGATTATCGCGTTGGTTATAGCTATGTTATTACCAATAACAGGCTTACATAACGGAGTGGAGGCTTTACAAAAAGAACCCTTCAGTGACCTGATTAATCACTGGTCCAGGGAGTATGTCTTACAGCTAACAGAAAAGGGTATATTTCAAGGCTATGCCGACGGCACCTTTAAACCCAATAACAATATTACTGTGGCAGAGTTTATAAAAATAGTCGTTGTAGCAATGGGACATGACCTACGCCCTGGGCCAGGAGATAGGTGGTATATTCCTTTTAAACAAAAAGCAGAAGAAATTGGATTGATTCAAGGGAATGAAATTGGCTATTTCGAGTATACGCGCCCTATTACCCGGGGTGAAATGGCAAGAATCCTTGTAAGGGCCACCGGTGATGGGGTCGATGACTATGAAAAATTTATTGATAACTATGTCGACTATACAAAAATTCCAACGGCGTTACGGGAATATGTTTTGAAGGCTACTGCCTTAGGGTTGATACAGGGCTATGAAGACAGCGAGTTCAAAGCAGATAAAAATGCCACCCGGGCCGAAGCCAGTACCATGATTACAAGGTTGATTGAGCCAGATCGAAGAGCCGAGCCCATTGTCAAGAAAGGCTATAGGCATATAACAGAGTTTGAGAGAGAGCTGTTATCGAAGTATGTTAGTGAGGATCAGGGGGCTTTGATTTATAGAGTAGATAATGCTTTTGAAAGAGTAGAGTACGTATATAAAATTGCTTCTGCCGACCTTCCTGTCCGGATAGGCAACCACATTTTGTATAGTATTGAGCCGGAAATTGAGATTGTAGGTACAGGAAAAAATCCATCATTTATAGTGTATCAATCAGTTGAGTTTTTTCCGCCTTATAGGGGGTTATATTTAAATGTTGCAAATAAGGACTATAGTCGATTGAGAAATAGGAACGGTTTAGATGAATGGACCCCTAGATTAGCCTCCATTCCGTTGATAGATCAGTATGGCAATCAAATTTATAAAACATTTTATCCTGTAATCTCTTCAAATGATAAAGACGGTTGGCAAACGTATAGGGGCGAGGACTCCTACCATCTAATTTTTAATGATACAAAAAATAATTATGCTGTCATTGTTGAAAATGCCTTTAACCAATAGGTGATATGAAATCTTAAAAAAGGAAGGTGAATGTGTTTGCTAAAAAGGATGATGGCCCTATTTCTATTGGTGCTTACATTTTCAACTGCAATTTTTTCCTGTATAGATTTCGAATATTATTCTTATGCCGGTGTGGTTTCGGCAGAAATTTATGATGTAGGGTATATTGATTGCTGGACAAATTCGGCAGGAGTGTGGATATGGGGAGCAGATCATGCAGGGAATCCAATTCATCCTATTCCTAAATATGCCGGCGGTGGTAGCGTTTCCTATACCTTTAAAAGGTCTGTTCCTCCACAATTTGTAGGGAAAATTACTGGAATCAAAAGTATTGAGTATGATCATAATAACGAAAATTTACCTTATGCTATAAAAGAAGAATACATTCAAATTCAACCTAGCTATTCATTTGGCGATACCTATATAGAATTTCAAGTGGAATTAGTCTATCTTGAATCTAATGAATATGAGGGTATGGGGAGGAACATCAGAGAAGATTGGCAAGCCCCTTTAGTTCAAGGAAGAAGATTTTACATGCCCATTATCATCCATCTTGAATACGAAAATCATCTGGACACCATTGTGGCAAAATACCAGGATGAAAATGGAGGAACCTTGAAACCAGATGATAAATATAACCCAGAAAATGAAGGCTATTTCACTGTATATGCAGCAGAAATTGATAACTATGAACTAATTTCTAATAGTCAGGCTTCATTTTGGATTAGCCAGGAGGGAATAGAGCATGTAGCTGTTTTCGTGTACAGGTCTACAGGCGGTGACCCCCCTGACCCGGGAGGCGGCGGAGAAGAGGGGAATGTAACCATTACCTTCAGCCCCGATTCCACCCAGGCAATCGGCGGAAAAACCCGAGACAACAACAGCTATTGGGTTAACCAAGATATACCCGTTACCGTCAGTGCCACAGGAGAAATTACCATGACCAACACCGCCAGCCGGAGCTATAGCTACACCTATCAATGGGAGGAGGTTATACCGCCTAACCCCGATGGCACAGGTGGCGGCACCGTCACCCGTACCGGCACAGGCTCCGGCAGCGAGCAGCAAGAATACACCGAAAAATTCACTCCGGCGAGACTGAAAATTGCAGGCACCGCAGGAGTTGATACCACCATACCCAATGGCAGCAACGTGACCATTACCAAAGAAGAAAAAAATATGAAGCTGACAGCCCAAGTAGCAGGCTGGAATCGAGGGGCCAGAGAATGGATCGAAACAGGCGAACCCAATCCCTCACCGCCCCAGGGAACAGTTGTTTCAGCCAGATGGACAGGGGGGCAGCCACCGACGGGGCCAGAGCCCACCGACACCTTCCCGGCAGAGTCAGGCCACTATTCATTAGACAAAACCCCACCAGTCATACGAATCAACTACAGTCCCCAAAAAGATTGGTGGAGCAACAGCGACTTCCATATAACCATCCAGGCCGACGACCAATCCCAGCAGGGAGCAGCCAACGTATCAGGCATGAACAACAGCCATATAGACATTACCAATAACAGCTATACAGGCAACAAGCCCTATATGGGCAAAAGAGACATACCCCATAGCCACAGCAGCAGCTACAGCTATAGCCAAAGCATCACCATCAACCAGGACGGCCTTTATCAAATCCCAATAACACTTCAAGACCTGGCAGGCAACAAAGGCATCATAGAAATCAACGGCAGAACCGTCACAACCAATGGCACCTGGACCGAGGGAGACCTGCCCCTGGACAAAACCAATCCCGAGCCGGCCAGGTTCAGCATGACCCCCAACAACCCCTTCGGGGCCACCAAAACCATTGACAGAGTTCCGGTGAAGCCTCCGGCCTATACCGTCTCCCAGGAGCCCCCAGGCTTCGAATACACCCTGGATCAGAATCAAAACAAAATACAAATCCACCTGGACGACAACCTGTCAGGAATCGGCAGCCATGGCCAATACAACAGCCACACCGACAGCAGTCGACTACAATACGCCTGGTCCAAGAGCCATCAGCAGCTCACCGAGCCGGGAGGCTGGCAAAACTACCATCAACACTACAGCAGCACCAACAGCCTGCTAAGAGAGCACATACAACCCCGGTGGAATCCCCCGGACTACACCCAACACCTGGGCCGCAGCACCCAGATACTAGACCCCCATCTGGGAAGCCCCCAGTACAGCCAGCAAAAAGAAGGACTATGGTACCTGCACATCAAACAGACCGACAGAGCTGGAAACCAGACCATCACCGTTAGTCCGCCCATTTACATCAACAAAATCAAAAACCTGAGAATCATAGGAATTGCCGACTACAAATGGGAGGCCATCTTCCAAAACCATAACCGGCAGCCCACCCCCCTACAATACCAGGGAATCAGAACAAGAGAATTCCCCATCTACACCAACCGATGGGGCCACGGCACCGCCCTGGGCTATCAGACCCGGTACAAAATAGACACCATAGGCTACGAAGATCCCCAGGACCAAATCCAAATCCAGGTACAATACCATGCCCTGGACAACCAGCGGAACCTCTACAAAAATGTAGACATCTACCTCCTGAACAAAGCAGGAAAATACGTCAGAATAGACGACATCAACAATCCCCAATGGGATGAACAAGTCCAATACTATTACCAACAATCCAGAAACATCATCCTAAGGCCCCAAAACAAAGAAGCCATCCCCTACGAAGCTGACAGAGAAGAAGGCAGCCAGCAAAGAATCCGTCACAGCCAGGATCAGGCCAAAGAAAAATACAACACCTACGAAAGCCACCTGTTTCTGCCCTATCATGCCAAGTTTGTCAGAAGAGGCTATCCCTTAGACCTGTTCCAGAAAAGAGGACTACAAGAATACCAGGTACTCATCACCTTCCAGGTGACCGGTAAAAAAGGCCATCAAGCCATAGCAGAACTAGACTACACCCAAAAAGAAGACCAGTGGGCCAAAGACAACAAATGGCACCAAAGCCCCCCCACCGAATACAACAGCTATGGAAAAAACCGGCCCACCAACGCCGACCTATTGGGAAAGGGCATCAACAAAGGAGAAGTAATCTGGTGGGATCTATACCGCACCATACAGGATGATTTTCAGTTGAATCGGTATTGGTAAATACAAATATAAAAATGCCCATCAATGATTGAAGCATCATTGATGGGCATTTATTTGTTATGCCAAAACTTCCTTAAGCAGCTCAATAAATCGTTGGTTTTGTTCCATGGTTCCGATCGAAACTCGGATATAGGTGTCAAACATAGGACGAATAATCATACCCCTTTGCTGAAGGGCTGTAAAGATCGCCTGACAATTTTTCTTTACATCAATAAAAATATGGTTGGTTTCAGAGTGGGCATACCAAATACCCATTTCATCAAAGCATTGATATAAATATTCCTTTCCCTCTTTATTAATACGATAGCTTTCCTTAATAAAATCATCATCCTCAAGGGCTGCTATGGCAGCAATCTGAGCAACGGTATTGACATTGAAGGGGCCCCTCACCTTATTGAGCTGATTAATAATTTCTTCAGAGGCCATCGTATACCCTACCCGCAGGGCGGCTAAACCGTATATCTTGGAAAAGGTGCGCATAATAATGATATTGGGGTATTTATCCAGTAGGCTAAGGCTATTTTTAGGATAATCATCCCGGGTTACATATTCGTTATAGGCTTCGTCGTAAATCACCACTACATCTTTTGGTACCTGGTTTAAAAAGTCCAACAGGGCTCCTTCAGTAAACATGGTACCGGTGGGATTATTGGGATTACATAGCCAGATTAACTTGGTTTTATCAGTAATGGCCTTTTTCATAGCATCAAGGTCATATGTAAAATCCTTTAAAGGAACGGTTACAGGAGTTGCACCCATCATAATGGTGGTAGACAAATATCGGGGGAAGGTGACATCAGCCATAATTACTTCGTCCCCTTTATTAACAAAGGTTTTGGAGATAATATCCACCATTTCATCAGACCCGCTGCTGGGAAGAATTTGATTGCTTTTCAATCCAAGCTTCCTGGCGATGGCCTCCTTTAAATCCGTTGCATTTCCATCGGGGTATAGATTAAGCTCCTCGAGACTTTTCATAATGGCATCCTTTGCCTTTTTTGAGAACCCAAGGGGATTTTCATTTGAGGCAAGCTTAATCACATCAGATAATCCGTATTCCCGCTTGACGTCCTCAATGGGCTTACCAGGCTTGTAGGGTACCAGATCTTTGATTTCGGGTCGAAACGTTATTGGCATAAATAAACCTCCTTCGTTTTGTAAAAAAATTTTAGAGCTTATAATTTAATTATAGCATATCTAAAAAAAATATATAGTCAGATTATTAAGAACAAAATCATTTTATATTTAAGATCAAGATTGTATATTAATTGAAACTGAGAAAAAGGAATATTTTTTTTGAACAAGCATATAAATTATTTTCAAGGAGGAAATTGTAAAATTTTGATAAAAAAAAAGGAGTTCGTAAAAAAGTATAGAATATTGAATCTATCAAAAGATTCTTAACTTTACATTATGAGGGGGTAATTATAATGAAAAGATATGAAGCCGATCGAATCAGGAACATTGCCTTACTGGGCCATGGTGGATGCGGCAAAACATCAGTAACAGAAGCAGCACTTTACTCGGCAAAGCAAATAACAAGAATGGGCAGAGTTGAGGACGGAAACACAGTTTCTGACTTTGACAAGGAAGAAACTGCAAGAAATATTTCGGTGAGTACCTCTGTGATTCCTATAGAATGGAAGGATCATAAAATAAATTTGATTGACACACCAGGATATTTCGACTTTATAGGTGAAGTACAAAGTGCCATAAAGGCTGCCGGCGGAATTATTATTCTGGTTGATGCCACTAGTAATATTGAGGTAGGAACTGAAAAGGCTTGGAACATTGCTGCTGAGAAAAAGACCCCAACTTTTATTTTTGTCAACAAAATGGATCGTGAAAATGCTGACTATCAAAAAGTGCTAAATGAGTTAAGAGAAAAGTTCGGAAAAAAGATTGCACCCTTTCAAATTCCCCTGGGAGACAAAGAAAGCTTTGCTGGCAACGTTAACATCGCTAAAATGGTGGCCAGGGAGTATGATGGAAAAGACTGTGTCGACAAGCCTATTCCAGATTCCCTAAAGGATCAGGCAATGGAAATCAGAGAAATGCTGCTGGAATCTGTTGCAGAAAGCGATGAAGTATTAATGGAAAAATATTTTGCCGGTGAAGAGTTTACAGAGGCTGAAATTCAAGAGGGTCTGAGAAAAGGAGTAATTTCAGGTGATGTTGTTCCCGTCATATGTGGTTCGGCCGTTAAGAATATCGGAATCCATACATTACTCGATATGATCAATGATTTTTCGCCTTCCCCCAAGGATATGCCTCCTAAACAGGGCAAAAACCCCCATAATGATGAGTTGGTTGAAAGAACTCTGGAACCCGGGGAACCCTTCTCTGCCCAGGTATTTAAGACAATTGTTGACCCCTATGTGGGTAAAATATCGCTGATAAAGGTGATTTCTGGTGTTCTGAAAAGTGATATGGAGGTATTGAATGCCAACAAGGACCAAAGAGAGAAAATCAGCAACCCATTCATTTTAAGGGGAAAAAACCAAATTGAAGTAAAGGAAGTGATGGCCGGAGATATAGCGGCTGTTGCCAAGCTGCAGCATACCATCACCGGTGATACCCTTTGCAGTATCAATGATCCGGTAATTTATAGCGATATAGAATTTGTAGAGCCCCAGCTATACCTGGCTGTTGAGCCAAAAGCCAAGGGAGATGAGGAAAGAATCATACAAGGCCTTCAAAGACTATTGGAGGAAGACCCAAGCTTTGTACTGGAACGGAATAAGGAAACACGGCAAACCATCATAAGAGGCCAGGGTGAGTTGCATATTAAGGTAATAGTCAGTAAGCTAAAGAATAAATTTGGTGTTGATGTAGAGCTGAAGGATGTTACGGTTCCCTATCGTGAAACCATCAAAGGCAAATCAGATGTCCAAGGAAAGCATAAAAAACAATCGGGGGGTCATGGGCAGTATGGAGATGTAAAAATCAGATTTGAGCCCTCTAGCCAGGAATTTGAATTTGCAGAAGAAATTTTTGGTGGCTCTGTACCGAAGGCTTATATTCCAGCAGTAGAAAAGGGATTGCGGGAATGTCTTGATTGTGGGGTTTTGGCTGGTTATCCGGTGGTAAATGTAAAGGCTACCCTCTACGACGGATCATATCACGATGTGGACTCCTCGGAAATGGCTTTCAAAATAGCTGCTTCCCTGGCATTTAAAAAGGGAATAGAACAGGCAAGGCCGGTGCTGCTGGAGCCCATTGTGGAGGTTAGAGTGAGAATACCCGAAGAATATATGGGAGACGTAATGGGAGATTTAAATAAAAGAAGGGGTAGAATAATTGGAATGGAGCCCCAGAACAATGGAGATCAATTGGTCATTGCAGAGGTGCCTCAATCAGAAATGTTCAAATATGCCACTGATTTAAGGTCAATGACCCAGGCCAGAGGGGTTTTTACCATGAACTTCAATCGATACGAAGAGGTACCCCAGGCTATTAGTGATAAGGTAGTGGAAGCTGCCAAGGCAGCAAAAGAATAAATTTAAGCATGTGCAAAGATTGCACATGCTTTTTTTTTTCTAGTACCCAGTGTCATTTAAATGCCGAGATAAGGCCTGAGACAAGCTTTCCAAGAGGAAGGAAAAAGAGGAAAATTTGACCGGTGATCATCTGTTAATTGAGGTAACGCAAGGAACTGGGAATTAAAAAGTTAGAAAATCTAAGATAATGAAAGAAAAGTTAAAAAAAATCAACTTAATGGTCTTATAGCTGTTTAATATTGTAAATAATGAGAAATTACTATAATAGAAAGAAATTGATTCTATTATGGCCTTGGTCTATAATAAAGTCAAGGAAGGTCAAAGAAGGTCAAAGTGAGGTGAGAGGATGGCGACAATCAGTGATCTTATAGAGGCTTTTCTAAAGGATCTAATGGATGAGCAAAATTCGATAGAGATCCAGCGTAATGAGCTGGCGAAGTACTTTCGGTGTGCCCCTTCTCAAATTAACTATGTTTTAATGACCCGATTCAGCCCGGAGCAAGGCTATGCCACCGAAAGCCAACGGGGGGGCGGTGGTTATATTAAAATTAAAAAATTAACCTTTTCTACAGGCCACGGTGCCTATTATATCATGACAAAGGAAATCGGAGACCGGCTCTCACAATGTGAGGCCTATCGTATTATAGATTTTTTGTTTCACCAACAACTCATTACCAAGAGAGAAGCTGCTTTGATGAAGGGTGCCCTTGATGATAGGGTGCTTTCTGTCAGTAAGGAAAGGGATGAAATGAGGGCAAGTATTTTAAAGGGAATGTTGGTAATATTATTAGAATAGGGGTGATATCATGCTGTGTGATGACTGTCAAAAAAGAAATGCAGTAATTCATATGACTAAGGTAATTCAGGGAAAAAAGGAAGAGGTTCATCTTTGCGAGGTATGTGCCAAGGCCAGGGAAAATAAACAGTATGCGATGGATTTTTCCATTCAGAATTTTTTAGCCAATTTATTGGATAGCAATATTAATACTCAGTTTAACCTACCTAATTATCAACCGCTTCAATGTCCCCGTTGCGGTACTACCTTCAGTACATTCAAGCAAACAGGAAGGCTCGGCTGCGACCTATGCTATGATGTGTTTTATAATCATATTCATCCATTAGTACGCCGAATTCATGGTACTGCTAATCATGTAGGAAAGCTGCCCAAAAGTGCGGGAGGTACCATTCACTTAAAAAGAGAGCTGAAGCTTTTAAAGAATCAACTACAAGAGGCGGTAGAAAAAGAAGCCTACGAGGAGGCAGCGGCCCTTCGTGATCAGATAAGACAAATAGAAAATCAGTTAAAGGAAGCATAAGGGGGGATTAACATGCCAAAATGGTTAAAGGAAACGGGACCGGAATCTGATATCGTCATCAGCAGTCGGGTCCGAATTGCCCGTAATGTGGCAGAAATACCTTTTCCCCAGCTATTGGATGAAGAGACTGGGCAAAGGGTTATTCAGCAGGTATACGAGGCAGTAATTGGAGGTAACACAGCCCTGAAGAAAGACTTTAAGCTAATCGAAATGAAAAACCTCAATAAAATAGATCGATTAAATTATGTTGAAAAGCATCTGATCAGCCCAGATTTGGCGAAAAAGTCACCCTTGGGTGGTGTACTGGTAAACAGTGAGGAAACCATCAGTATTCTAATTAACGAAGAAGATCATGTTCGTATTCAATGTCTGTTGCCGGGACTTCAATTGGAGGAGGCCTGGAGCCTGGCAGATAAGGTTGATGACCTAATTGAAGAGCGTGTTCCTTATGCCTTCAATGAACAAATAGGCTATTTAACCTCTTGTCCTACCAATTTAGGTACAGGGATTAGAGCATCAGTCATGATGCATTTGCCGGCCCTTCACATGACGGGCTATATAAATGGTGTTTTTCAAGCCTCCAGCCAGATAGGTATTGCAGTTCGAGGAATTTATGGTGAGGGAACGGAATTTTTAGGAAGCATATTTCAAATCTCCAATCAAGTAACCCTGGGCCTGTCTGAGGAGGAGCTGATTAAAAACCTGAAGGACGTTTCAAAACAAATTATCCAAAAAGAAAGAATGATCAGAGAAAACTTACTAAATGAGAAGCGAATGGAGCTGGAAGACAGAGTTCATAGGGCCTATGGCATCTTAACCAATGCCAGAGTTATTTCTACGGGTGAAGCCATGAGGTATATCTCTGACGTCAAATTGGGGATTGGAATGAACCTGGTGGAAGGTGTCACTTTGGAAAAATTGAATCAGCTAATGGCAATGATTCAAATAGGATATATACAAAAACATTTTAGCCAGGAGCTGACAGAGGCTGAACGAGATATAAAACGGGCAGAATTAATAAGAAGAACATTAAAATCTTAGGAGGTGTAGATTATGTCCATATTTGGAAGGTTTACTGAAAGAGCACAAAAAGCGATTTTATTATCTCAGCAATTCGCTCAGGAAATGAAGCATAACTATGTTGGAACGGAGCATTTGCTAATGGGATTAATTCAGGAAGGTCAAGGAATTGCCGCCCAATCCTTAAAAAATTTAGGTGTTAATATTGAAGGAATAAAAGAAAAAGTTTCGACCTCTATTGGCTATGGAAAGGAAAATACTGAATTATTGGGCTTTACACCCCGTACAAAGCGAATTTTTGAGTTGGCCATCTCTGAGGCAAGAAGCTTAGGTCAAAATTATGTAGGAACCGAGCATTTACTGTTGGGCTTAATCCGTGAAGGAGAAGGGGTGGGGGCCAAGCTGCTTTTGGATGAAAATGTGAATTTTGAGGCTGTACGAAAGGAAGTTATCAAGCTGCTTAGCAACGGAGGCAATCATCAAGGCCATAAGCCTGCACTTGGGAAAGGCGCCCCATCGACCCCGACATTAGATCAATTTGGAAGGGATCTAAACCAATATGCCCAGGAAGGTAAATTAGACCCTGTAATTGGAAGATCTGAAGAAATAGATAGGATTATACAGGTTTTAAGTAGAAGAACCAAAAATAATCCCTGCTTAATTGGAGAACCAGGAGTAGGAAAAACAGCCATTGCCGAGGGCTTGGCACAAAAAATCATTGAGGGGAATATTCCAGAGCTGCTGAAGGATAAACGGGTAGTAACAATTGATTTACCTTCCATGGTGGCAGGCTCTAAGTACCGGGGTGAATTTGAGGAACGGCTGAAAAAGGTCATGGAGGAATTAAGGCAGGCTGGCAACGTAATATTATTTATAGATGAAATTCACACCATTGTGGGGGCCGGAGCAGCAGAGGGAGCCATTGATGCCTCCAATATACTAAAGCCTGCCCTGGCAAGGGGAGAGCTTCAGGTGATCGGAGCAACAACCCTTGATGAATATAGAAAGCACATAGAAAAGGATGCCGCCCTGGAAAGAAGATTCCAGCCCATCATGATTGATGAGCCCACAGTGGAGGATTCAATTAAGATTTTAGAAGGTCTCAGAGACCGTTACGAGGCACATCACCGGGTAAAAATTTCCGATGATGCCCTTCGAGCAGCAGTTGAATTATCCCATCGGTATATTACCGATCGGTTTTTACCTGACAAAGCCATTGATTTAGTCGATGAGGCGGCGTCTAAAATCAGACTGAAGACCGTTACTGCTCCACCAGATCTAAAGGATTTGGAAGAACAGCTTGAGCAGCTGAAAAAGGAAAAAGAGGAAGCCATCAGTATTCAAGAATTTGAGCGGGCAGCCAAGATAAGAGATGAAGAAAAGAAGGTTCAGGAATCCCTTCAACAGAGGGAACAAGAATGGAAGACCAAGAAGCATTCCCGTGAATCAGTTGTGGAGGCAGAAGATATCGCCACTGTGGTTTCCAACTGGACGGGAGTACCGGTTAATAAGCTACAGCAGCAGGAATCAGACCGATTATTAAAATTAGAAGAAATTTTACACGATCGGGTGATTAGTCAAGAAGAAGCAGTTAGATCTGTAGCCCGGGCTATCCGTAGGGCAAGGACAGGATTAAAAGATCCTAAACGTCCTATTGGCTCCTTTATCTTCCTAGGCCCCACCGGGGTAGGAAAAACTGAGCTTTCCAGAGCCCTGGCAGAGGCCATGTTTGGTGAAGAAGATGCTATGATACGGATTGATATGTCAGAGTATATGGAAAAGCATACTGTATCAAGGCTGATCGGTTCTCCTCCTGGTTATGTAGGGTATGATGAAGGAGGGCAATTGACAGAAAAGGTTAGAAGAAAGCCCTATTCAGTCATTTTGTTTGATGAGATTGAAAAGGCTCATCCCGATGTATTTAATATTTTACTTCAAATTTTGGACGATGGACGTTTAACCGATGCCAAGGGTAAAACCGTGGATTTTAAAAATTCCGTTATCATTATGACCTCCAATGTGGGAGCCCACACCATTAAAAAGCAAAAAACCCTGGGCTTTGTGGCAGCTCAAACAGATGCTGTCAAGGGAGAATACGAAAAAATGAAGGAAAATGTAATGGATGAATTAAGAAGAACCTTCCGGCCTGAATTTTTGAATCGTATTGATGATATTATCGTGTTCCATAGTCTTGAAAGGGAACACATTGGTCGAATTGTAGATATAATGCTCAAGGACTTAAATGAGCGGTTGAAGGGATTAAATATTGAATTGGAGGTAAGTCCTGAGGCGAAGGAGTTTATTGCAGAAAAGGGCTTTGATGCTCAATTTGGAGCAAGACCCCTGAAGCGGGCCATACAAAAAATGATAGAGGATAATTTGTCAGAAGAGCTGTTGAAGGGAACAATTAAAGAGGGAAATAAAGTAGCTGTTCAGGTAGAAGAAGATGAACTGGTTTTAATTGGTAAATAGTCAAATCAATAGGGGCCGTGGCCCCTATTTCATTTTTGTAAGGATTGAATAATTTTGTTTCCTTGATTTATATGCTACAATAAAAATTAGAACGATTTACATATAAGGGGGGTGTGAATGTGGCAAAGGTGAAAACAAAATTTTTATGTAGAGAATGTGGCTATGAAAGCCCTAAATGGCTGGGGAGATGTCCTGGCTGTAATCAATGGAGTACCATGGAGGAAGAGCTGGTTTCGGGAAAGAAAGAAATGCGGCGCTCCCCAACAATTCAGGGACAATCACGCCCTCAGCCTATTCGCTCAATCAAATCTGGTGTTCATGAACGTTACGACACAGCCAATGATGAGCTTAATCGAGTTCTGGGGGGCGGCCTTGTAAAGGGCTCCCTAACTTTAATTTCCGGAGAACCGGGGATTGGGAAATCAACTCTGATTCTTCAGGCCGGCAGTAAAATTGCCGAAAAATATGGTAGGGTGTTGTACGTTTCCGGTGAGGAATCAGAGGAGCAGATTAAAATGCGGGCTGAAAGATTGGAAGCCATGGCAGAAAGCCTCTACATTGTTTCGGAAACTAATGTTGATATTATTGAACGATATATTGAAGAGATCAAGCCGATTTTCATCATTGTCGATTCAGTTCAGACCCTTTATAAAGAGGACTTATCCTCTGCACCTGGCAGTGTGTCCCAGGTAAAGGAAAGCGTCAATAATCTCATGAGAATTGGAAAAAGTGCCCATATCCCGATGTTTATCGTGGCCCATGTGACCAAGCAGGGAGAATTGGCGGGGCCCAGGGTATTGGAGCATATGGTCGATACGGTTTTACATTTTGAAGGAGAAAGAACCCAAGAATTCAGAATATTGAGGGCATTAAAGAATCGTTTTGGAACCACCAGTGAAATCGGTGTTTTTGAAATGCGTGAAGAGGGGTTGGTGGAGGTGGGAAATCCGTCAGCCATGCTGTTGGAATCCTTAACCGAGGCAGCAGAGGGGGCGGTTGTTGTGGCAACCGTAGAAGGGACAAGGCCCCTGCTGGTTGAAATACAAGCCCTGGTCACGCCAACCAATACGGGCTTTCCCAGGAGAACTGCTGTAGGAATAGACTTAAATCGATTAAATTTAATTATTGCAGTTTTAGAGAAGAAAATGGGTTTGCCTCTGGTAAACTATGATGTATATATTAATGTTGTAGGTGGAATCAAGCTTGAGGGTACCAGTGCCGACTTAGGGGTAGCCCTGGCCATCGTATCCAGTTTGAAAAATATTGTCATTCCATCCCGTAGGCTACTGGTGGTGGGAGAAATTAGCTTGACCGCCGACATCAGACCCGTGGCTAACCTGGAAAAAATGGCCAGGGAAGCAGAAAAAATGGGCTTTGAGGTTTGCATACTGCCCAGTAAAAATAGTCAAAAATTAAGTCTTAACAGCATAGAATTAAAGACGGTCAGTAATATTTTAGAAGCCATCCGGCTAATAAAAGAATAAAATAAAAAAAATCAATATAGCCTTCCCAAAGCAGGTTAAGCTTAGCCTATTTAGGAAAAACTACAGCTATAGGGGATAGGCCTAGTTTTGAGAAAGGAGGACAGAACAATTGAAGGAAGAAGAATTAAAACAAAAGCAATTATTAGATACAATAAAAATGCTTTCCCCAGGTACACCCCTCAGGGAGGGGCTGGAAAATATTTTGAAGGGAAAGATGGGAGCCCTGATTGTGGTGGGCGATAGTGAGGCTGTCATGGATATTGTAGACGGAGGCTTTGCCATCAATGTAGACTTTTCCCCTGCCTATGTTTATGAACTGGCAAAAATGGATGGTGCAATTATTTTAAGTCATGATGTAAAGAAAATACTCTATGCTAATACCCAATTAATACCAAACCCTGATATTCATTCATCTGAAACAGGAATACGACATCGTATTGCAGAACGGGTCGCCAAGGAGACAGGCGAAGTCGTGATCTCAATTTCCCAGCGAAGAAATATCATATCTCTTTACCAGGGATATACGAAATATATTGTTCAAGATACCGGCAGAATCTTAACAAAGGCCAATCAAGCCATTCAAACCCTTGAAAAATATAAGGTTGTTTTAGACATGGCAATGAATCACTTAACTGCATTGGAATACGAAGACTTGGTAACAGTTTACGATGTGGCTGTGGTGCTGCAGCGTACTGAAATGGTTATGAGAATTGTAACAGAAATTGAAAAGTTTATCTGTGAGCTTGGAAATGAAGGTCGGCTAATTAGTATGCAGCAGGAAGAATTGGTGGCCAATGTGGCTATTGATGGAAAGCATGTTATTAATGATTATAACTTGAATAATGAAGGCTCCCATCAAGCAGTAACCAAAAACATCAAGGCCCTTTCCTCTGAGGAGCTTTTAGACCTAAATAATATTGCTAAAATACTGGGATATGAAAGTAATGCGGCTACCCTTGATACACCTGCTACTCCAAGGGGCTATCGTATTTTAAATAAAATTCCCAGGCTGCCGGCACCAGTCATTGAAAACCTTGTTAAGCAATTTGGTGAATTGCAGAATATTATTAAAGCCTCAACCGATCAGCTGGATGATGTAGATGGTATCGGGGAAATTAGGGCCCGGGCCATCAAAGAGGGCTTGACCAGATTAAGAGAACAGGTTATGCTGGGAAGACATATTTAAATGTAAAAAACTGGGATTAATTCATCCCAGCTTCAAGGCAACCTCAATACAAATGCATATTTCATCTCATTTTTACCTGAATTTCGCTGCTTTAGGTTAAGCAGCTGAAAAGTAAGGTGAATCATTAGATAGTACGGCCTTAAACGTAATCGTTTGAGGTCTTTTTTTATAGTAAACCGTAGTGACCCAGGGTTTTTAACTGCTCATAGTGATTTTTCAGCATATCCTCGATATCAATAGAAAAAACATTGCAAAGGGCTGCCAAATAAAAGAGGTTAGCAGATAATTCCTTCTCAATTTTTTCCTTACAAATATCACATAGCTCCCCTTCAATATGGTCGCTCATATAATCCTTCATCTCTGAATAGGAAACATCCTCAGGTACATCCTGTTTCTCACAATTAAGCTTAATGCAGCCACAATAGGTGGCCGATTTGGCAACGGCCCGATTTACTTTTGCGGTACACTCTTGTAACTTGGTTAAGATGTCTAAGGTACTTCGATGACGAATTAAAACATCATTAACGATTGCTTGAAAATTGTTTATTGTAAAGTCTTTCATCGCGTCAGCTCCTTGGGTTTATTTTCCTCTTTATGTAATGTTATTACTTTGGTGGCAGATGCCACATAATCTTTTCGATGAAATAAAACAGGGTGATGTTAAAAAATGTTATACTTAGCTTTACTAATATTATAAGGCGATTATCTTTCCTTTGTCAATTACTGAAAGGGTTTTTTATGTAACCCATTGGCTGAAAATCTAAAGGGCGCAAAATCAAGGGACAGTATTAATTTTAGGTAAGGGAAAAGGGGACAGGGTAAAATATTTGAAGAATTATGTCATAAAAACAATTGACAAGTATATAGTGATGTGATAAAATTGAAATTTATTTGACATCAAATTGGTTCTGTTGTATACTATATTTAGTTTAATATAGGCTTGATTAGGGGGGTAACGGATGTTTAGTATAGGGGACAAAATTGTTTATCCAATGCATGGGGCTGGTATTATAGAAGCCATTGAAGAAAGAGAAATATTAGGAACCCGGAGGAAGTACTACATTATGAGGATTCCCTTAGATGATATGCAGGTAATGATTCCAATGGATAATATTGAAGGAATTGGTATTCGCCAGGTAATTAAAAAGGATGAGGTAGAAAGTGTAATGGCTGTTTTAGAAGCTAACGAAACTAAAATGCCTCAAAATTGGAACAGGCGCTATCGAGCCAATATTGACCGTATTAAAACAGGTGATATTTTCGAGGTTGCAGAGGTCGTAAGAAATCTAGTGCTTCGGGATCGTGAAAAAAGCTTGTCAACCGGGGAGAGAAAAATATTAAATAACGCCCGGCAAATCTTAATCAGTGAAATCATCTTGGCAGCAGAATTACCCGAGGATCAAGTTATCACCCTGGTAGATGAAGCCATAAAGGAGTAGAAATAACTAAATATTAAGCTCTTCTTAAGGTTTTCTTAAGGTTTTGCTGTTATAATGGGAAAAATGATAAAAAAAATCATAGATGTGATTTTAAAATTTGTAAAAGGGGAATAATGAAGGATAGGAGGTGGTTTAATGATTAATAAAATCATTAGAAGTGTATTAACGGTGTTAGGGAGCTTATTAGGTTTTACAGTATTCGCATTTATAATAAATCTTCTAAATTTAGAAACGCTGCAGAATAATTTAGCAACTTATATTACTGGAATCATAGTATCATGTTTAATTGGTGGAGGAATATTATTTATCACCGCTCCCTGGATTATTAAAAAGGGTCAAGGCTTGGCCGGTTGGATTGAAAAAGAATTATCAAAGGTCCCCTTGGTCACCATGATATTAGGGTCGGTAGGGCTGATTACCGGCTTGATCATTGCCTATTTGGTCAGCAGAATATTTGTCGTCATACCAATCCCCTTTGTAGGGCCTGTATTATCAGCCATCCTATATATTTTTATGTCCTACTTGGGAATTAGCATTGCAACCAAGAAAATGGATGAAATAACTAATCTACAGTCATTATTCAAAAAAGGTGTTAGTAAAGATAAAAGCAAAAAAGACCAAAAGGTATCCCCTAAAATATTAGATACCAGTGTGATAATTGATGGTCGTATTGCTGATATTTGTAAGACTGGTTTTGTGGAAGGGCCATTGATCATTCCCGAATTTGTATTGGAGGAGCTTCGACATATCGCCGATTCCTCAGACTCTTTAAAAAGAAACCGAGGACGAAGGGGTCTTGACATTCTTAATAGGATTCAAAAAGAGCTTGATATTGAAGTTAAAATCAGTGGTCAGGATTTTGAAGATATTTCAGAGGTCGATACCAAGCTGTTAAAGCTGGCTCAACTGATTGATGGCAAGGTATTAACAAATGACTATAACCTAAATAAAGTGGCCGAATTCCAAGGGGTTCCGGTGTTAAACATTAATGAACTGGCCAATGCGGTGAAGCCAGTGGTTCTGCCTGGTGAGGAAATGCTTGTTCAAGTAATTAAAGATGGTAAGGAGTCAGGGCAGGGCTTAGCTTACTTAGATGATGGCACGATGATTGTTGTTGACTGCGGAAAGAAATTTATTGGTAAGAATATTGATGTACTGGTAACAAGTGTACTTCAAACGGCCGCAGGAAGAATGATTTTTGCAAAGCCTAAATCGATGGTTGATAAATCGGCATAATCCAAAACCCTCTTTGTACTTGTACAGGGAGGGTTTTTGTTATTAAAAAAATAATAGCTGTAAATTAATTGACGTTGGCATCAGTATCGTTTACTATAAACTAAAAAGCAAATACAAGACGAGTTTAATTAAGACGGTATATTTTCTATAGGATGGATTAGCACACTGGGGGGGAGCAGTGATGGGAAAAATAAAAACCACGGCCATTATTGTAGCGGCAGGAAAGGGAACACGAATGGGGGCCAATATTAACAAGCAGTATATTCAGTTATTGGGTAAGCCGTTATTGGCCCATACGCTGTCTGTATTTGAACGCAGCCCGCTGGTGGAGGAAATCATTTTGGTGGTGGGGAAGGATGAGATACCCTATTGCCAAATACATATTGTTGAAGGGTATCGATTTAAAAAGGTGTCAAGGATTGTAGAAGGCGGGAAAGAACGCAGGGAATCAGTATATAAAGGACTGTTGGCTGCTGAAAGCTTCCCTGAGCTGGTGGTGGTCCACGATGGAGCCAGGCCTTTCCTAACAGAAGCAATGCTTCAAGAGGTTCTAAGGGAGGCTAAGGAGGTAGGGGCCGCCATTTTAGCTGTGCCGGTAAAGGATACAATTAAAGTAGTAGATGAAAAGCAGTTGGTTGTCAGTACCCCCTTCAGGGAAAGCCTTTGGGCAGTACAAACGCCTCAGGCCTTTAGGTATAGCTTATTAAAAGATGCCCATTGTCAGGGGCAGCTGCCGGGAATAACCGATGATGCCATGCTGGTAGAAGCCCTGGGGCATCCTGTAAAGGTGGTAATGGGCAGCTATAGCAACCTAAAAATTACTACTCCGGAGGATTTGCTGCTGGCAGAGGAAATAATCAAGAAGGGAGAATCCTTATGAATATAAGAGTTGGATTAGGCTATGATGTTCACCGTTTAGTGGTGGGCAGAAAATTAATCTTAGGGGGGGTTGATATCCCCTATGATAAAGGATTATTGGGTCATTCCGATGCAGATGTACTGCTCCATGCTATTAAAGATGCCCTTCTGGGGGCGGCGGCCCTTGGTGACATAGGAAGACATTTTCCCGATACCGATGTGCGCTATAAGGATTCCGACAGCCTGGAGCTTTTAAAAAAAGTAAAGCAGCTTTTGGAAACAAAGGGCTATCAAGTAAATAATGTGGATGCCACCATCATTGCCGAAAGACCCAAAATGGCCCCCTATATACAGGACATGAGAGAAAATGTGGCCCAGGCGTTAAAGATCGACGTAGATAGAATCAATATCAAAGCCACCACCACAGAGGGGATGGCTTTTACTGGAAAGGGAAAGGGAATTGCAGCTCAGGCCATTGCCAGCCTGGTAGGGAATTGATAGAATTAATCTCTTTCATTCAGGGCATATTGTTAGCAAGAGCTATTGACAGATGAAGAGCTTTTGGGTATGCTATAAAAAAAGAATATCAAAACGTTGAGAGGAAATAGTATAAAATCAATGCTTTGTAGAGAGAAAACCCATGGCTGAAAGGTTTTTAGGCTAGATTTTAGAACCCGTCCTTGAGTTGCTGACCGAAACAAAAGTAAGTTAGCCGGTGGGGGCCGTTAAACCCTTAAGGGAATCCGTTAAGATACAATGGATTAATTAGAGTGGTACCGCGGGAAATATAGCTCTCGTCTCTATTAAACAGAGATGGGAGCTTTTTATGTACTTAAAAATAGAAGGTGAAGGGAGTTTAAAGATGAGTAAGAAGGAAAAGCAATTTGTCAGTGAAATAACCCCCATGGAAACAGACTTTGCCCAATGGTATACTGATGTCATTTTAAAAACCGATATGGTGGACTATTCACCGGTAAGGGGCTTCATGGTAATTAAGCCCTATGGTTACGCAATTTGGGAAAATATACAGTCCTACCTGGACAAACGCTTTAAGGAAACAGGTCATAAAAACTGCTATTTTCCTCTGTTGATTCCGGAAAGTCTGTTGAAAAAGGAAGCAGAACATGTTGAGGGCTTTGCCCCTGAGGTGGCCTGGGTAACCCATGGTGGCCAGGAGGAGCTGGCCGAGCGTCTTTGTGTTAGGCCCACTTCCGAAACCATCATCTGTGAAATGTATAGTAAATGGCTAAAATCCTATCGGGATTTGCCCTTCCTTTACAACCAATGGTGTAGCGTGGTTCGTTGGGAAAAAAGTACACGGCCTTTTCTAAGAACATCTGAATTTTTATGGCAGGAGGGTCACACGCTCCATGAAACCGATGAAGAAGCCCAGGAAGAAACCCTGCAAATGCTGAATATTTATCGGGAAATGGCAGAAGAGGTCTTAGCCATGCCAGTTGTAGTTGGTCAAAAAACTGAAAAGGAAAAGTTTGCCGGGGCCCATGCCACCTATACCATGGAAGCCCTGATGCATGATGGCAAGGCTCTTCAGGCAGGAACCTCCCACAATTTAGGACAGCATTTTACCAGCGCCTTTGATATCAGCTATTCCGACCGGGATGGAGAGCTAAAGCATCCCTATCATACCTCCTGGGGGGTTTCTACCCGTTTAATTGGCGGAATTATCATGACCCATGGCGATAACCGGGGGCTGGTATTGCCTCCAAGGGTAGCGCCAATTCAAGTGGTGATTGTACCCATTGCCAGCCATAAGGGCGGTGTAATGGAAAAGGTCGATGAGCTGTTTAACCAGCTAAAGGCAGAATTTAAGGTAGAGGTAGATGACCGGGAAAATTATTCGCCAGGCTGGAAATTTAATGAATGGGAAATGAAGGGGGTTCCCTTGCGAATTGAAATTGGACCCAAGGATATCGAAAAAAATCAAGTGATGTTCTTCAGGCGAGACACCCTGGAAAAGGAAGCTGTATCAATGGATAATATCCAGGCGACGGCTTCTAAATGGCTGGAGGATATTCAAAATAACCTGCTGTTAAAGGCTAAAAAAATGCGGGATGAAAAAACCTACTATGTGAAAACCATGGAGGAATTAAAAGAGGTCATGGAAAAAAGACCAGGCTTTGTTAAGGCCATGTGGTGCGGTGACCGAGATTGTGAAGACAAAATTAAAGCTGAAATCAGTGTAACCATTCGGTGTATTCCCTTTGAGCAGGAGGATTTAGGTGAAGTTTGCCCCTTCTGCGGTAAGAAGGCCACCAAAATGGCCTACTATGCCAAAGCCTATTAATTAATAGCTGTATATTTAATTAGCTCCTTGAATTCTCAAGGAGCTTTTCTTGTATAATCCCCCAGTGGAGTGGAAAAATAAGAAAAAACCTGGGAGGTTAAAATATGAAAAAGTTACGAAAAGGGCTGGTCTGGCCCATGGTCCTTATTTTCTTTCTAATTAGCAGTATACAGGGCTGGGGTGCTGAAGAAAGGGTGGTAACCCTGGGGAATGATCTAAACCAGCAGCAGCGACAGCAAATGCTGGACCTCTTTGGGGTAGAAGAAGAGGAAGTCAAAATACTGGTGGTGACCAATGAAGAGGAACGAACCTATCTACAGGGGATTGCTTCAGAGGAGCAAATCGGCTCCAGAGCCATCTCATCAGCCTATGTTGAGGCCCTTAACCCTGGGGCGGGAATACAGGTTCAAACCTATAATTTAACCTGGGTAACGGCCGGCATGTTTCAAAATGCCCTGGTGACCGCCGGGGTTAAAGATGCTAAAATTATTGCGGCAGCCCCCGTTAATGTTTCAGGCACCGCGGCCTTGACCGGAATCATAAAGGCCTTTGAAGCCCTTAAGGGCCAAAACATCAGTCAGGAACAAAAAGAAATTGCCAATGAGGAGATTGTAAAGACCGGTGAATTAGGTCAGTCGGTGGGGCAGGAAAGGGCCACCGAACTAATTCAAACCATTAAACAGGAAATTGTTGAAAAAAATATTAAGAGTCCTGAGGAAATTAGGCGAATTATTATTGAGATTTCAGGAAATTTGAACATCAATTTAAATGAACGGCAAATTGAAGACATAACCCGTTTAATGGAGGGAATTTCCCGTTTAAACCTTGACACCGATGAGATTAGACAGCAGCTACGGGGGATTACTGAACAGCTGGGGGAAATAGCTCGGCAAAATGAAGAAGTCAGGGGCCTGCTTCAACGAATTATTGATCTGATTAAGGATTTTTTTAACTCCCTTATTGGGATGCTTACAGGAAAATAGACAAGCTTCCGTAAACTCAAAGGACATAATCCGGCTTGCTAGGGCCCGTAGAATCAGTTATAATTAAAGAATAAAAAATTAAGGGAAGCTATAGGAGGATTCATATGTCCGTAAGGGTTAGATTTGCACCAAGTCCAACAGGATTTGTTCATATAGGCAGCCTGAGAACTGCTCTGTATAATTATTTATTTGCCAGAAGAAATGGCGGTAAATATATTTTAAGAATTGAAGATACAGACCAAAGCCGTTTGGTGGAGGGAGCCGTAGAGGGCATGCTTCGGGCCATGGCCTGGGCAGGCATTAACCATGATGAAGGAGTAGCCGTTGTTGATGGTAAAATGGTAGATCAGGGAGATTACGGCCCCTATGTACAATCCCAAAGGTTAGAAATCTACCAAAGGTATATTAATGAGCTTTTAGAGAAGGGCCATGCCTACCATTGTTTTTGTTCCAAGGAACGAATTGATGAGGTAAGGGAAAAACAAAAGGCCGCAGGGGAGCTGCCCAAATATGACGGTCACTGTAGAAATCTGTCTAAAGAAGCCGTAGCGGCTAAAATTGCCAACAAAGAGCCCTATGTCATACGTTTAAAATTACCTGAAGGTAAGGATATTGCCTTCTCTGACGTAGTACGGGGCAATGTGGTGGTCAATACCGCTGATATGGACGACCAGGTATTAATCAAATCAGACGGTTTTCCTACCTACCATTTTGCTGTAGTGGTGGATGACCACCTGATGGGAATTACCCATGTCATTCGGGGTGAGGAATGGCTTATTTCTACACCGAAGCATGTATATCTTTACGAGGCCTTTGGCTGGCAGGCACCTCAATACGTTCATTTGCCCAATATTTTAAACAATGAAAAGAAGAAGCTCAGCAAGCGTCATGGAGATGTGGCGGTGGAGGATTTCATTAAAAAGGGCTATTTACCGGAGGCATTGGTTAACTACATTGCCCTGGTGGGTTGGAGCCCGGAGGATAATCAGGAAATTTTCAGCCTTGAGGAGCTGGAGGCTAAATTTTCCTTAGAAAGGGTTTCAAAAAGCGGCGGTGTTTTTGATGTTAATAAGCTGAATTGGGTAAATTCCCATTACATTAAGGAAAGTGACAATAATCGTATTACAGATTTAGCAATTCCTCACCTGGTGAAGGCAGGCTATCTTACCCAGGAGGAGGCAGAGGAGCGGTATGACTGGTTAACCGAGGTAATTGGAATACTAAAGGAAAAGCTCTCCTATGTGGCAGAAATTGTTGATTATGCCGATATTTTTTTCAAGACAGAAATAGAACCAGAGGATGAAGACGCCAGAGAAATATTAAAGGATGAGTCCATGGCCCAATTGCTTAATGCTTTCGAAGAAAAGGTAAAAGGGGCACAGGTTATTGATGCAGACTTCGGTAAAGGGGCTTTAAAGGCCATACAAAAGGAAACCGGGCTAAAGGGGCCCAAGCTTTTCAAGCCTATTCGGGTAGCCATCACAGGGAAGTCCCATGGGCCTGATATCAATCAAATTATTAAAGTTTTAGGGAAACAAAATCTATTGTCACGAATAGAATATGTAAGAAATCATCTTTTATAGTTAAAGGCGAAGAACAGGAGAAGTAAATTGTGCTGAATTACAGAGAGGGGCTATCATTGGCTGAGAATAGCCCTAAGGGTAGGTACAATTGAAATGCACCTGGGAGCCATTGCCTGAAGGTTAGTAGGGCAAATCGGGTAGTTCCGTTATCGACCCAAAAGAGAATTGCCATTGGGCATTTAAGTAGAGTGGAACCGCGGATACCCGTCTCTAGGAATTACCTGGAGATGGGTTTTTTTAATCTATAGGAAAGTTCTTACTTAAATTAATTAGTAAAGAGAGCTTTTCCGTATATAGATTTCAACAAAGTCGTCCTTTACATCTTCTAAGGGAAGACTTTGTTCTTGTTAGATACAATATAGGAGGGTTTTAAGATGTTTGGTTTCTTTGAAAGGGTTAAGGATGATATACAGGCCATATTTGAACGGGACCCTGCTGCCAGAACTACCTTAGAGGTACTATTATGCTATCCCGGCCTCCATGCCATTATACTTCATCGAATTTCCCATTCCCTGTATAAAAGGGGCTGGGTACTGGTGCCCAGAATAATCTCCAATATTTCAAGGTTTTTTACAGGTATAGAAATACACCCCGGAGCAACCATTGGCAGAAGACTTTTTATAGACCATGGAACAGGGGTTGTGATTGGGGAAACCGCCGAGGTGGGAGATAACGTCACCATTTACCAAGGGGCAACCCTGGGGGGAACCGGCAAAGAAAAGGGAAAAAGGCATCCCACCATTGGCAACAATGTGGTGATATCCTGCGGCGCTAAGGTGTTAGGACCCTTTAAGGTAGGGGATAATTCAAAAATTGGAGCAGGGTCAGTGGTGTTAAAGGAGGTTCCCCCCAATTGTACCGTGGTGGGGGTACCCGGCAGAGTCGTGGTAAAGGATAATGTCAAGGTTTCCTCAGCATATGAAATTGACCTTGATCAGGTAAAGCTGCCAGATCCCATTTCTGATGATTTAGATACAATGAAGCAGCAGCTGCAGCATTTGCTTAAACGAATTGAAGACTTAGAAAGGAGCGAAAAAGGATGAAATTATATAATACACTGACAAAGCAAAAAGAAGAATTTGTTCCCATTGAGCCGGGAAAGATTACAATGTATGCCTGCGGACCAACGGTATACAATTACTTTCATATAGGTAACGCCCGAACCTTTATGACCTTTGACGCCATGCGGCGATATTTTCAATATCGGGGCTTTCAGGTAACCTTTGTACAAAACTTCACCGATGTAGACGATAAAATTATTAAAAGGGCCCAGGAGGAAGGGGTATCTCCCACTGAAATCAGTGAAAGGTATATTCAGGAGTACTTTAAGGATGCCGCCAGCCTGGGGATTTTACCCGCCGACATTCATCCAAAGGTAACAGAAAATGTTCCAGAGATCATTGAATTGATTGATCAGTTGGTTAAAAAGGGCTTTGCCTATCCTGTTAAGGGAGACGTTTATTTTGATGTTTCAAAATTCCATCACTATGGAAAGCTGTCGAAGCAAAGTATAGAAGATCTTCAATCTGGAGCCCGTATCGAGGTAAACGAACAGAAAAGAAATCCTCTGGATTTTGCCCTGTGGAAGGCGGCCAAGACGGGAGAACCAAGCTGGGAAAGCCCCTGGGGCAATGGAAGGCCCGGCTGGCATATCGAATGCTCCGCCATGGCAAAGAAGTATTTAGGAGAAACCATTGATATCCATGGTGGGGGCGGCGACTTGGTTTTCCCCCATCACGAAAACGAAATTGCTCAAAGTGAAGCAGCCTTTGGCAAGCCCTTTGCCAACTACTGGCTCCATGTGGGCTACTTGAATGTAGACAATAAAAAGATGTCGAAGTCTTTAAACAACTTCTTTACCCCCAGAGAAATTGCCCAAGAGTACGATTTAGAGGTGATTCGCTTCTTTATCTTCTCTGCCCATTACCGTAATCCCGTTAACTTTAGTCAGGAGCTGGTGGAGGCGGCCAAAAACGGTCTGGAAAGACTGTATAACACAAGAAATAATTTAAGGCACCTAATTGACAACACTAAGGAAGAAGCTCTCAAGCAGCCCGAATGGGTTAAAGTATTGCCTGATTATCGCCAAAGATTTATTGAAGCCATGGATGATGATTTCAATACAGCCGATGGTATTGCCGTCATTTTTGAGCTGGCAAGACATATTAATAGCCATGCCCTCATCAGCAGCAATCAAAGAGACCTTAAGGAGGCCCTTGATTTACTGATGGAATTGGCAGGTGTATTGGGGCTATTGGAAAAGCAGGAGGATACAAATCTTGAGGAGGAGCTTGAGACCTTAATCGAAGAACGGCAGCAGGCCAGAAAAGAGAAAAATTTTAAGCGGGCTGACGAAATCCGAGACCTGCTTAAGGCTAAAGGAATTGTATTGGAGGATACCCCCCAGGGTGTGAAGGTAATCAAGGTTTAAGATAAAGAAAAGCAAAGCTCGGCTATTATCTGAGCTTTGCTTTTAACGTAATTCCCATGGGGTGAATTTGAAGTTAGCGGTGATGTACGTAACGATACTCTCGAGTATTGTATCTTTCGCTGAAACCGCAGCTTGAACAAATGTCTTGATAATAATGGTATCTCACTTGCTCACTAACTACGCAGTTTCGATGGTTGTCGGGGCAAACGAAGGTATCGCTTATCTCCCAATCAGATGTACCGATTTTATTGTGTGTAAGCCAACCATCGCACTTGGGGCATAGGTTAGACTTAGCTTCAAATTCCTCTTGCGTAATGTCCAATTCTGATAAATCAATGTACCCGTGGGAGTGTTCACATTGATGGTCATGATAGAGGATATCGGGTGAAGCCTCCTGTTCAACGGTTTGGGCGCCGACAAAAACAAAGGAAGATAGAGAAATCAGCAGCACCAGGATGAATAGCCTTTTCATTGGTAAAACCTCCATTCATCTGTATAAATTTTTTAACAGTCTATACCTGTAGAAGAATTTAACCCCATGGAATATAAAATACAGGTACATACTAATTATACAATAATTTCCATTGGTTGCAAACCATAATGGTGAAAATTTGTAATTATATACTATTAGAAATCCTGCCTTAATCAGGAGGAGCTTAAGGCCTTAATCAAAAAACGGCAGCAGGTCAGAAAAGAGAAAAATGAAATCAGTCAATCTGTAATAACTAGTCCGAACAATGGCTTAACCCGCCTTGGGAAAAGCAAGTTAAATTGGCTTTTCCTATGGGCGGATTTTTAAATTTTATCTTCAATTCGGCAACAGCTTGAATGGCAAGAAATTAATTGGTAAAGTACTTGATCACTCACGAATCTCAAAACCTAAATGATACTGAGGTAATCAAGTTCTTCAAGTGGGTTGATTTTTAAAATTATCGACAAATGATTTTCCCCACTTATCCATTGATTCTAAAATAGGTATTAATTCCTCCCCCATTTCAGTAAGTGAATATTCAACCATTGGGGGAACTTCATGATAAACAGTTCTATTAACCAATCTATTTTGTTCTAAGTCTTTCAATTGCTGACTTAACATCTTCTGAGTTATTTCAGGAATTAACCTTCTAAATTCATTATATCTTATTGATTTATGGAGATTAAGATTCCAAATTATAAGAGCTTTCCACTTACCGCTTAAGATCTCTAATGTGACTTCTATCTCACATCTATAATTGTTGCAGCTAACTTTATTCGATCTATCTTTTGGCATACTTTCACTCCTTCTAGAATTAATATTTAAAAATACATCATTTATATATTATATCACTAGAGTTGAATTAAAAACTAAATTTGTAAACTCTTAACAATAGCAGAAAATGGCATAAAATATGCAAGGAAATGATACCAAAGTATCAACATTTAATCAACTGTTTAAACCCATTTTGAGCTTTTTCTCTTTTTCTAAGAAGATAATTTTATTTTTAAAGGTTGATAAGATAATTATATCATATAAAAAAGCCTTCATTAATGTACTTGTAATGTTAATTCTATACTTAGAATTTAAAGTTGTATTACAAAAACTTTTCAAAAATTTCTTAGACAACTTCGCATTTCATACTTTTTAGAAACTGCCCTACCGAAAAGTGCCTTCTTTTTTTTTCAAATTAGAATGTTTATACTAAGACTTGTCTGGAGGGACATAATCAAAATTTAATTTAAAGGAGGAATAGTAAATGCAAAGATTTACTATACCAAGAGATGTTTATTTTGGATCTGATGCACTAGATCATTTAAAAGATGTAAAAGGAACTAAGGCCATGTTAATTATTGGTTCTGAAAGATTAATAAAGGATGGAACAGTTCCTAAAATTCAGGATTTATTAAAAGAATCAAGAATTGAAACTACAGTATTCTCTGGTGTTGAAAATGATCCTTCTGTCCCAACTGTTAATAAGGGGGTTGAAATGATGAATTCATTTAAACCTGATTTAATAATTGGTATTGGTGGAGGATCACCGATAGATGCCGCTAAAGCAATGTGGATATTTTATGAATATCCAAACTTAACTTTTGAAGAAGCTGCTAAACCATTTAACTTACCAGAGCTACGTCAAAAAGCAAAGTTCATAGCTATACCAACCACAAGTGGTACTGGTACTGAAGTCACTTCATTTTCAGTCATAACTGACAATGAAACCCAGATTAAATACCCAATAGCTGACTATAACATCACTCCAGATGTTGCTATAGTTGATACTGCTTTAGTTCAAAGTATGACTCCAAAATTAATTGCTAACACTGGTATGGATGCTTTAACTCATGCTATAGAAGCTTATGTCTCAACTGCTAGAAATCCAATAACTGATTCACTAGCTATGAAATCAATAGAAATGACAGTTGAAAATTTAGTTAACTCATTTAATGGGGAAAAAGAAGCTAGAGAAAACATGCATATATCCCAATGTTTAGCTGGGATGGCGTTTTCTAATGCCATACTCGGAATCGTTCATTCAATGGCGCATAAAACAGGCAAAATATTTAATATAGCCCATGGATGTGCAAATGCAATATACTTGCCATATGTTATAGAATTTAATGCTAAAACAGCTGGAAATGCTTACGCTGATATAGCTAAAAGATTAGGATTAAACGGAAATACAACAGACGAATTGGTTGAATCATTAATTAAACTTGTTAAAGATTTTAGAGTCGCTATGAATATGCCACAAACCTTAGCGGAATTTGGGTTATCAGAAAGCTTATTCAAAAAACACTTAGATGAAATTTCTAAAGCAGCAGTAGCGGATCCTTGTACAGGTACAAACCCAAGGAAAATTTCTGCAGAAGAAATGAAAAAATTATTTGAAGCTGCTTATTATGGAGCAAAGGTAAATTTTTAAGTCTATATAAAAAGTTCTAGTTGGGTATTAACCAACTAGAACTTTTTAAGATATGTGGTTAGAATGTTTAAATTTATATCGTATTTTTAGAGAAACAGATATAATGAGGAGGGTAACCTATAAGTTTGATTATTATTTAACAATTATGAAAATTCAGAGAATGTTCGGTTGAATTTGGTCATGGGGATATGATAAAATTAACTCTGATATCTGTCAGCAATATTATAATCCTAATTAGGCAATTAGAACAATTAACCAGAAGACGATAATGTTATCAGTAGGGAGGATCATCATGTATAAAATTGTTGGGAAGGCAGACTTAAATCCCCAGGTAACTCGAATGGATATTGATGCTCCGGCCATAGCCAGAAAGGCAGAGCCAGGGCAATTTATTATACTGAGGGTCAATGAAAGTGGGGAAAGGATACCATTAACTATTGCAGATTACGATCGTGAAGCAGGTACCGTTACCATCATTTTTCAAAAGGTGGGAAAAACCACCAGATTGTTGGGAGCCATGGAGGAAGGGGAATTTATTTTAGATTTTGTTGGCCCCCTGGGGGCTGCCTCCCATTTAGAGGGCTATCAACGGGTGGCTGTCATTGGCGGAGGCCTGGGAACAGCCATTGCCTTTCCCCAGGCCAAGAAGCTCCATAGTCTGGGGGCAGAGGTGCATTCTATCATTGGATTTAGAAATCAAGAGATGATTATTTTAGAGGATGAGGTCAGGGCAGTAAGTGATCGATTGGTGGTAACCACCGATGACGGTTCCAATGGTCGAAGGGGCTTTGTTACCGATGTCCTTAAACAACTGATAGAGGAAGGGAACCAATACGACCTGGTCATAGCCATTGGGCCCTTAATCATGATGAAGGTGGTTTGTGATTTAACCAGGCAATACGACATTAAAACCATTATCAGTATGAATCCTGTCATGATAGACGGAACAGGTATGTGTGGCGGATGCCGGGTTACCTATGATGGTCAAACCAAATTTGCCTGTATCGACGGCCCCGATTTTGATGGACACTTAATCGATTTTGACGAGGCCATGAGGAGACAGCGAATGTACTTCGATCAGGAGAAACGCTCATTGGAAGCACATCAATGCACGATGGGAGGGCTAATCAATGGCTAATATGGCACTTGAAAAGGTAAAAATGCAGGAGCGGAACCCTAACACACGGAATCAAGACTTTTTAGAGGTTGCTCTGGGTTATGATGAAGCCATGGCAAGGGAAGAAGCCTCCCGGTGCTTACAGTGCAAGCATCAGCCCTGTGTAGGGGGATGCCCGGTGAATGTAAAAATACCAGATTTTATCAGTCTTATCGCAACGGGAGACTATGAAGGAGCCTACCATAAAATTAAAGAGACCAATTCCTTGCCGGCGGTATGCGGCAGAGTGTGTCCCCAGGAGAACCAATGCGAAGCCTGCTGTGTCAGGGCAAAGAAGGGAGAGGCCGTGGCAATCGGAAGATTGGAACGCTTTGTGGCGGATAGGAATATGGAATCACCCGGAAAGGAAGCCCCGCTGCCCAAGTCCAATGGCATTAAGGTGGCGGTTGTCGGTTCGGGGCCGGCAGGTCTTACCTGTGCCGGGGACCTGGCCAAGCTGGGCTATAAAGTAACCGTCTTTGAAGCCTTTCATACACCTGGAGGTGTATTGATGTACGGCATACCGGAATTCAGACTGCCGAAGAAGATTGTACAAAGAGAAATCCAGCAGTTAAAGGCGTTAAACGTTGAAATTCAGACTAATATGGTGATCGGCAAGGTCTATTCTGTAGATGAACTGATGGAGGCCGGCTATCGGGCAGTTTTCATCGGATCAGGGGCAGGCCTGCCTAACTTCATGAATATACCGGGGGAAAACTTGAACGGAGTATATTCTGCTAACGAGTTTCTGACAAGAATTAATCTAATGAAGGCCTATGAATTTCCAGACTATGATACCCCAGTTTGGGTAGGTAAACGGGTGGCAGTCATCGGCAGCGGGAATGTGGCTATGGATGCCGCCAGAAGTGCCAAACGCCTGGGGGCAGAGGAGGTCTACATTGTCTATCGGCGATCTGAGGCAGAAATGCCTGCTCGATTGGAGGAAATACATCATGCCAAGGAGGAGGGGATTCAGTTTAAGCTCCTAACCAATCCAACGAAAATCCTTGGTACCCAGGAGGGCTGGGTAAGGGCCATAGAATGTGTTGAAATGGAATTGGGGGAACCGGATCAATCAGGAAGAAGAAGGGTCCAGGCCGTTCCAGGCTCAGAATATGAATTTCCCGTTGAAACCGTCATTGTGGCCATCGGTCAATCCCCCAACCCTTTAATTAAAAGTACAACCGAGGGATTAAAAACCCATTCATGGGGGGGAATTGTTGTAGAGGAAGAGACAGGTGCCACCAGTAAAGCAGGCGTCTATGCTGGGGGCGATGCCGTAACAGGGGCTGCTACGGTCATTCTGGCCATGGGAGCGGGAAAAACCGCTGCCAGGGCGATACATCAGCAATTGATGGAAAAACGATAAAATATTATGAAGTAATTTTGAGAAGGCCTTAAGCTAGGGCCTTCTCTTTTAAATATATCAAATATCTTAAGGGAAATAACCTCTTTTTTAGGGTAAAGGTATTCTTTTCCTAATTCTTAAAAAATTCAATGTAAAATTGCTAAAAGTGCCGGTATCACATATAATAATAATTAGGAAAAAGATAAAAAAAGGCAGGTTAATTATGGAATCCTTTATAAAACAGATGATGAAGGGAAACACGATCAAAACAGAGCAAGAGGTAAAAATGATGGCACCCCTGGTATTGGCCTATATGGGGGATGCCATTTTTGAGGTTTTTATTCGTAACTATTTAATACAGACAATGACGGTTTCAGTCAATGCCCTTCACAAGACCGCAACGAAATATGTAAAGGCCAAGGCTCAGGCAGAAATTGTACATGCCCTTGAGCCCCAGCTGTCAGAGGAAGAATGGGGAATTGTCAAGCGAGGCCGTAACCAAAAATCAGCTACGGTGCCTAAAAATGCAGTATTGTCTGATTATCGCTATGCTACGGGCTTTGAAGCCCTGCTGGGATATTTATTTTACAGAGGAGAGGTTGAAAGACTACTGGCCTTGATGATTCGATCCGTTGAGATCATCAATGAAAACATTGACATACTTGAAAAGGGGGATAACAGCCATGGACAGGAGGGCTAAAACCCTGGTGTTGGCCACAGCAATACTTTTTTCTGTCTTATTGATAAAATCTTTATGGATTGACCCAGTGGGAAATTTGGCGGGAGACCAGAACCGATATGGGGATTTTGCCCTGGAGGCAGCAGCTGCTGTCCATCATCCTATTGTCCTTAAGCCCCCCGTTATTACCTATCGGCTTATTGAGGTGAGCCACGAGGCTTCTGAGGGAGAAATTACTAAAATTCTAATCAATGAGGGGGGAAATTCCTATTTAGAGGAGCTTGAAGGAAAATATGCAGCAAAGGTTAGAATTTATTTTTTAGGGGTATTCCCCTATCGTGACATCAAAATTGAAGGGGGAATTGAATAATGGAAGCAAAGTTAAAGGTCACCCTGCTTACCCATACACCGGAACCGGAAAAAATCCTGGCGGCAGCAGCGAAGCTATGCTACTCCTCCAGTAATATAGAGGAGCTTTTAGAAAATCAGAAACCTGAAACCATTGGAAACTTCATTGAAATGCTGGCCCAAATGGGGCACGAATCGCCCTTTGAGCATATTAGCTTTACCTTTGGTATTGAGGGGGTGTCCAGAAGCCTGACCCATCAACTGGTAAGACATCGAATTGGCTCCAGCTATTCTCAAAAAAGTCAGCGTTATGTCTCTGAGGGTCAGTTTGAATTTGTCGTTCCGCCTGCAATAAAAAATAACCCCCAGGCCCATGGGGTATTTGTTGAAGCCATGAAGCAGCAGCAGCAGGCATATGATCAACTGGTTGACCTGCTGTTTCAGCAGCACTATGAAAAGCTACTGGCAAAAGGTGTTGATGAAAAACAGGCAAAGTCAAAGGCCAGCAAACAGGCCATTGAAGATGCCCGCTTTGTGCTTCCCAATGCCTGTGAAACGAAAATCGTAGTGACCATGAATGCCAGGGCATTATTTAACTTTTTTCATCATCGCTGTTGTAATCGTGCCCAATGGGAAATCAGGGCTCTGGCCATTGAAATGCTGAAGTTGGTAAGACAGGTGGCCCCCAGGGTTTTTCGCCATAGTGGACCAAATTGTCTAAATCAGCCCTGCCCTGAAGGGAAAATGACCTGTGGCAGCATAAAAGAAGTAAGGAACTTCTTTCAGTTGCTGTAATGGCTTATAAAAGTGGCTCTCATGAGGGAAAATAAATGCGGCGCATTTACCAATAAAAGAGGAAGTGAAGAAATGAGAAATGATAAAATCATAGGAAGAAACCCGGTAATAGAGGGGATCAAGTCAGGCAGAGAAATTGATAAGATTTTGGTGGCCAAGGGAGCCGGTGAGGGGTCTGTTAAAAAAATCATGGCCATGGCCAAAGAAAAGGGAATTCCAGTTCAGCAGGTAGAACGACAAAAACTCAATGAATTATCTGAAGGGGAGACCCATCAAGGGGTTATTGCCTTTGCAGCGGCCCATGATTACGTAGCGTTGGAAGACATTTTAGAGGGAGTAAAACAAAAAGGAAAGGAGCCTTTTTTGTTGATTTTAGATGAAATTATGGACCCCCACAATTTGGGCTCCATGATCCGGACAGCCGATGCTGTTGGTGTAGACGGTATAATCATTCCTAAAAGAAGGGCTGTGGGGTTAACCTCAGTGGTGGCCAAAACCTCTGCCGGAGCCATTGAATATGTTCCGGTAGCAAAGGTTTCAAATATTGGGCAAACCATAGACAAGCTCAAAAAAATGGGAATTTGGGTCACCGGGGCCGATATGGCAGGAGAAAAGGAGCATTATTTAATGAATTTAAAGGGGCCCATCGCATTGGTCATTGGCAGTGAAGGCAGCGGCCTGTCACGACTGGTGAAAGAAAAATGTGATTTTTTGGTGAAGCTGCCGATGGTTGGCCAGATCACTTCCTTGAATGCCTCCGTTGCTGCAGCCGTGCTGATGTATGAAGTTCTTCGTCAAAGATCAATTGGTTCTTAGATTGGTAGAATTGACGTGAGGGCAGTGAAGGAACATCTATTAATTGATGGCTATAATGTCATTAATGCATGGCCCCAACTGAGGGAAATTAGCCGGGAAGACCTGGAGGGGGCACGGCGTCAGCTCATTGAAATGATGGCAGAATATCAGGCTTATAAGGATCTTAAGGTGACCATTGTCTTTGATGCGCACCTGGTGAAATACAGCATGGAAAAGATAGAACATCAGATGGGGGTTACCGTGGTTTTTACCAAAGAAAAGGAGACGGCCGACGGATATATAGAGAAGAAAATTATCGAATTATCTAAAAGAAATCGGGTTCAGGTGGTAACCAATGATTGGCTTGAGCAGCAAATGATATTGGGCAGCGGTGCTACTCGAATTTCTGTCAGGGAGTTATTGCTGGATTATGAGAGAATCAAAGAAAAAATTACAAAAAAAACTGAAGAAATCCAATTAAAAAAGGATTACCTCTCAAATCGACTGGATCAATCTGTTTTAGAAAAACTCGAAAAATTCAGACGCAAGCTGTGAAATGCCTTGACTTTACATAATTTGATAGGTTATAATTAAAGCAGGTTTTTGGGCATTTTTATTATGGTGGAGGCGATGTGTGTGGGTATTGGTGTTGCAAAAAGAGATATAATAGAATCATGTTCAGAATTACCAGATGAGGCGATCGTCGAAGATGCTAAAAATGGCGATATTGTTGCCCTGGAGCTTTTGATTAAAAAGTATCGAAATTTTGTACGTGCTAAGGCCAGGTCCTATTTTTTGATCGGTGCAGACCGTGAAGATATTGTTCAAGAAGGAATGATTGGCCTTTACAAGGCAATCCGGGATTTTAGACCGGACAAGCTTTCTTCTTTTAAAGCCTTTGCTGAATTATGTATTACAAGGCAGATTATCACAGCTATTAAAACTGCTACTCGGCAGAAACATATCCCTTTAAATTCCTATGTATCTTTAAATAAGCCAATTTATGACGAGGAATCGGATCGAACGCTACTGGATGTCATCTCAGGTCAAAAAATAACTGATCCCGAAGAACTCATTATTTGTCGTGAGGAACTGGGGCATATTGAAGGGAAAATTGGAGAAATTTTAAGTGATCTGGAGTGGAAGGTACTCATGCTGTATTTGCAGGGCCGTTCCTATCAAGAAATTGCGGCAGACCTGGACCGTCATGTCAAGTCAATTGATAATGCCCTACAACGGGTAAAGCGTAAGCTGGAACGTTATTTAGAGGTCAGGAATACCTGAGCGGTTTTGGTAAGGGACTTCCCGGAAATGGTATTGACAATGGAGTAGGATACATAGTAAAATATTCTACGAATAGTATGGAGATTGATTTCCGTGCAAAAAAGGCCTTTCTTAAAGGCCTTCAAAATTGCACATTCTTCAATGGGGTCGACATAGATACACCCGGCATCGTGTCCATAGCCCATGAAGATCAAATCCATCAAATAAGCCGTATGTGGTGAATGAATTAATTATTTTTTGGATACCATCTTAATATTTAAGGAGGAGAAAAAAATGGCGAAAGCAAAATTTGAAAGAACCAAGCCCCATGTAAACATAGGAACAATCGGACACGTAGACCATGGAAAGACAACCTTAACAGCAGCAATCACAATTACATTAAACAAAAGATATGGAACAGGGGGAGCAGTAGCCTTTGACCAAATCGACAAGGCACCAGAGGAAAAGGAAAGAGGAATCACAATATCAACATCCCACGTAGAATACGAAACACCAAACAGACACTATGCCCACGTAGACTGCCCAGGCCATGCTGACTATGTAAAGAACATGATTACAGGAGCAGCCCAAATGGACGGAGCGATTCTGGTATGTTCAGCAGCAGACGGACCAATGCCTCAAACAAGAGAGCACATCCTGTTATCAAGACAGGTAGGGGTACCATACATCGTAGTATTCTTAAACAAATGCGATATGGTGGATGACGAAGAGCTATTAGAATTAGTAGAAATGGAAATCAGAGATTTATTGAACATGTATGAATTCCCAGGAGACGATACACCAATTGTAAGGGGATCAGCACTACAAGCATTAAATGATCCAGATGGAGCATGGGGAGATAAGATTGTAGAGCTGTTTGAAATCATAGACGGATACATTCCAGAGCCAGAAAGAGATACCGACAAGCCTTTCCTAATGCCAGTAGAGGACGTATTCTCCATTACAGGAAGAGGAACAGTAGCAACAGGAAGAGTAGAAAGAGGTATCGTAAAGGTACAAGACGAAGTAGAGCTAGTAGGCTTGGCAGACGAGAAGAGAAAGCTGGTAGTAACAGGAGTAGAAATGTTCAGAAAGCTACTAGACCAAGCCCAAGCGGGAGACAACGTAGGGGTACTGTTAAGAGGGATCCAAAGAACAGAAATTGAAAGAGGACAAGTATTATCAAAGCCAGGAACAATCAACCCCCATACAAAGTTTAAGGCAGAGGTATACGTATTAAAGAAAGAAGAGGGAGGAAGACATACACCCTTCTTTGACGGATACAGACCCCAATTCTACTTTAGAACAACAGACGTAACAGGAAGCATCAAGCTGCCAGACGGAGTAGAAATGGTAATGCCAGGAGACAACATTGCAATGGAAATCGAACTAATCAGCCCGATAGCGATTGAAGAGGGATTAAGATTTGCGATTCGTGAAGGCGGAAGAACAGTAGGAGCCGGTGTTGTTGCTTCTATTACTGAGTAATAGGCTAGTTGTTGAATTAGATGGGGAAGGGACTAGGGGAAGCCTAGTCCCTTAAAAGTAATTGTTGGTAAATAATAGGAAGTCTAAAGGGCTATACTAAAATAAAATAAACCAACCCTTATGTAAGGACTGGAGGGCCCGGAGACGGGGAAATTTTTATTGACACCAAAATAAAAGTATGATAGATTTTATTAGGTACCAATATATAATCGAAGCACCTGTGTGTTGTAGATAAATTAAACAATATTCATATTTATGTCGGCTTTTTCTAGGAGGTGTAACAGTGCGAGTTAAAATAACATTGGCGTGTACGGATTGCAAACAAAGGAATTATAATACTACCAAGAACAAAAAGAATAACCCTGATCGTATAGAAATGAAAAAATATTGCAAGTTTTGCAAGACCCACACAACACACAAAGAAACAAAGTAGTTAGTATGAAAAATGTACTATAAGGATGTGAATTAAATGAGCACCCAACCCAATACTAACAAGGAAAAATCCAGAAGTGCTGGAAAGTATTTTAAAGGTGTTAGATCCGAACTTAAAAAAGTGAATTGGCCTAACCGTAAAGAATTAATTAACCATACTAGTGTTGTTGTGGTCACCTGTGCCATGATGATTGCTCTTCTATGGGTTTTAGATACTACCTTTGGTTTTGGCTTAAATTTGATACTTAAGTAACAAATTATGGTAAAAGGAGGGGAGAGTTATCTATCAGATTTTGATAGAGGCTCCTTGAAAATGACCCAAGACGCAAAATGGTACGTTGTCCATACCTATTCAGGCCATGAGAAAAAAGTAAAGGTCAACATTGAAAAAATGGTTGAAAATAGAGGGATGGAAGACGTAATTTTAGAGGTAAAGGTACCAACAGAAGAAAGAATCGAAATTAAAAATGGCAAGAAAAAAGTCAAGGAAACTAAGCTTTTCCCTGGCTATGTTATCGTGAAAATGATTATGACCGATGAATCCTGGTATTTAGTTAGAAACACCAGGGGTGTAACCGGTTTTGTTGGACCCAGCTCTAAGCCGATCCCCTTAACCGATAAGGAAGTAAGGGATATGGGTGTAGAGGAAATCAGACATGAAATTGACCTGAAGCTAGGAGATACCGTACGGGTTATCTCTGGTCCCTTTGAAAGCTTTATTGGTTCAATAGAGAACATTAATCTTGAAAAGCAGACCTTTAAGGTGCTTATTTCAATGTTTGGTAGAGAGACGCCTGTTGAGCTTGAGTTTCATCAGGTTGAAGCATTATAATTAAGTTTTGCTTATTTAAGCGAAAATTAATTCTATAGATAGCTTATTATGGCAAAAGCATTATGAAGAATTATTAAGGAGGTGTAAAATAAAATGGCAAAAAAAATAGTTGGACAAATCAAACTACAAATTCCTGCAGGTAAGGCTACACCAGCACCACCAGTTGGACCAGCATTGGGTCAGCATGGTGTTAATATAATGGGCTTCTGTAAAGAGTTCAATGCAAAAACTGCAGATCAAGCTGGACTGATTATTCCAGTGGTTATTTCTGTTTACCAGGATCGATCCTTTTCATTTATTACTAAAACACCACCAGCTGCCGTTTTAATTAAGAAGGCAGCCGGCATTGAAAGTGGATCAGGCGAACCTAATAAGAAAAAGGTTGCTAAAATTTCAAAGGCGAAAGTTAAGGAAATTGCAGAATTAAAAATGCCAGACTTAAATGCTGCTTCCCTTGAATCTGCCATAAGCATGATTGCGGGAACAGCAAGAAGTATGGGCGTTGTTGTGGAAGAATAATTCAGATACGTGTTATGTGGGAGGTTCTCACAAAAAACCGTTAATACCACAGGGAGGTTAGTTATATGCCAAAAAGAGGTAAGAAATATCAAGAGGCCAGTAAGCTTGTTGATAATACAAAATTATATGATGTAAATGAGGCGGTTGAATTAGTTAAAAAAACTGCCGTTGCTAAATTTGATGAGACCGTTGAGGCTCATATTAAGCTGGGTGTTGATTCAAGACACGCTGACCAGCAGGTAAGAGGTGCCATTGTGCTTCCCCATGGAACAGGTAAAACTGCAAGAGTATTGGTATTTGCCAAGGGTGAAAAGGCTACTGAGGCTCAAAATGCAGGAGCAGACTATGTTGGAGCAGATGAAATGGTGGCCAAAATCCAAGGAGAAAACTGGTTTGACTTTGATGTGGTTGTGGCAACACCAGATATGATGGGTGTAGTAGGTCGACTAGGTAGAGTGTTAGGACCAAAGGGCTTAATGCCAAACCCTAAATCCGGAACAGTTACCTTCGATGTAGAGAAGGCTGTTAAGGAAATTAAAGCTGGTAAGGTAGAATATCGACTAGATAAAACCAACATTATTCACGTACCAGTTGGAAAAGCATCCTTTGATAGCGAAAAGCTGGCTGACAACTTCAAAACCTTGATGGAAGCCATTGTTAAGGCTAAGCCTTCGGCTGCTAAGGGCCAATACCTGAAAAGTATTACCCTAACCAGCACAATGGGACCCGGTATTAAAGTAAATCCAAGCCGGGTAGCTGAATAGTTGTCAACTAATTAAATAAATTTTAAAATTTTCCATTGACATAATATATAATAACTGATAAACTGACTAGAGTTAAAAGAGAATATTTTGCCATAGACAGTAGGTGCCCCAGGCTTAAATACCCTACCGAGGCTTCTGATAAATGAAAGTAAAAATCAGCCTCCTTGTGTCTATTACCAGGAGGCTTTACTTTGTTGGCAAAATATACGATAACTAAGTCGAAGGAGGTGGAGGTCCACATGTCAAAGGCTATTGACATTAAAAAGGAAGTTGTGGCAGAGATTACCGAAAAGTTCGAAAAATCCACTGCTGCAGTACTTGTTGATTATCGAGGACTAAAGGTTGAAGAAGTAACAGAACTAAGAAAGCAATTCAGAGAAGCCGGTGTTGAATACAAGGTGTATAAAAATACCTTGATGAGACGAGCTGCTAAAGAGGCGGGCTTCGCAGAATTGGAAGAAAAATTAGTAGGACCCAATGCAATTGCATTTAGCTATGATGATCCTGTGGCACCAGCAAGAATCATCGATAACTTTATTAAAGATCATAAGAATCTTGAATTAAAGTTTGGTGTGGTTGAAGGAGCTTTCTATGATGAGGCCCAAATGCAAGCCCTTGCCAAGGTTCCATCGAAAGAAGTGCTTATTGCAAAATTACTTGGCAGCTTAAAGGCGCCAGTGTCAAACTTCGCTTACTTAATTAAAGCTTTAGCTGAAAAGAAAGAAGCCGAAGGTGCTTAAAAAAATAATATTAAAGAAAAATATCGGAGGTGCTGAACATGACAATTGAGCAAATTTTAGAAGCTATTGAGAATATGAAGGTTTTAGAGTTAAATGAATTAGTAAAGGCAGCAGAAGAGAAGTTTGGTGTATCTGCAGCTGCTCCAGTGGCAGTAGCCGGAGGTGCAGTAGCTGGCGGTGCAGCAGCTGAAGAACAAACAGAATTTGAAGTAATTCTTGACAATGCTGGTGCATCAAAAATCAACGTAATTAAAGTTGTAAGAGAAATTACAGGCTTAGGCTTAAAGGAAGCTAAGGAAGTAGTAGACAATGCGCCTAAGACTTTAAAAGATGGTATTGCTAAGGAAGAAGCCGAAGCAATTAAAGCTAAGTTAGAAGAAGCAGGTGCATCGGTTACAATTAAGTAATCAAAAAATATATAAATATAAAAAGGGACTCCAGTAAACTGGAGTACCTTTTTATGTATTTTTGACTATAGAAAAAAATGCCCCCCTAGTTTTCTCAAGGGATCAAAAATCAAACCTATCTACAGATTTATTATACTACAAATTCATATCAATTTCCAGCGTTAACTTTAGCGAGATTAATATTTTAGTAAAGCCTAGCAGGGATACAAATTATTGACAAGCAAAAAACTGCTATGATATAATTATATATTGCATCAAACTATTTAATAACCCCTATCAAAAAATCATGTATAATTCTAAAAAATGGTGTCAATAGTATAAAATACGGCACTATGTAAAATATGTAAAAAAACCAAAAGTAATATTTTGCTTTTGGATATTTTCATTAAATGCAAAGTCTCCTTGAATCAGTCAAGGAAGTCAGGCTTTGTTTAATACATAAGGGAAGTGATAGTCATAAGCTAAAGGACTTGAATTTCTGTGTATTATGTATTTATAAAAAGGGTTATTGTCTATTACCTTTATATCAAGGAGTGAAATTAAAATGCCACATCCTGTACAAGTTGGTAAAAAGATTAGAATGAGTTATTCTCAAATTGATGAAGTTCAAGAAATTCCAAATTTGATTGAGCTTCAAAAAGAGTCCTATGATTGGTTCCTGGAGGAAGGGTTAAGGGAAGTTTTCAGTGATATTTCACCAATAGAAGACTACACTGGAAACCTCATCCTGGAATTTGTTGATTATTACTTAGAAAGTAGCCCTAAATATGACGTTGCCGAATCAAAGGAGCGGGATGTCACCTATGCGGCCCCCCTTAAGGCAAAGGTTCGATTAATTAACAAAGAAACCGGCGAAGTAAAGGAACAGGAAGTCTTCATGGGTGATTTTCCTCTGATGACCGATACAGGAACCTTCATTATTAATGGAGCGGAACGGGTAATTGTAAGCCAGCTGGTCCGATCTCCCGGTGTTTATTATGGAAAAGAAATTGACAAAACTGGAAAATCGCTGTTTTCTGCAACCGTCATTCCTAATCGTGGAGCCTGGCTGGAATATGAAACTGATTCCAATGACATTATTTCTGTTCGTATTGACAGAACCAGAAAGCAACCTGTAACAGTCTTATTAAGGGCCTTAGGGTATGGCTCCGATCAGCAAATTAAGGATCTTTTAGGTGAAGATGAAAGACTGCTGGCGACCCTGGAAAAGGATAATACCAAAAGCGTTGAGGAAGGTCTCCTGGAAATTTATAAGAGATTAAGACCCGGTGAGCCTCCTACCGTAGAAAATGCCAGGTCTTTATTAAACACGCTGTTTTTTGACCCAAAGCGATATGATTTGGCAAAGGTTGGACGTTATAAATTCAATAAAAAATTATCCTTGGCCAATCGTATTATGGGTAAACGGGCAGCGGAAAATGTAATTGATAAGGCAACAGGGGAAATTTTGGCCGAAGAGGGACAGAAAGTTGATCGAGAAACCTCTCTTTTGATTCAAAATACAGGAATTAACGAGGTATTGGTCTATTCTGAAGACAATAAGCCCATCAAAGTAATTGGAAATCATTTCGTTGATATTCATAAGCACATTAGTTTTAATATCGATGACCTGAAAATAAAGGAAAGGGTCTATTATCCCGTTTTAAAGGAAATTCTTGACTCCTTTGAAAATGAGGCTGAAATTAAAGAAGCGATAAAAGAAAGAATTCGGGAATTAATACCTAAAAATATTATTATTGCAGATATTATTGCCTCAATTAACTATGTATTTAACTTATCCCATGAAATCGGTAATGTTGACGATATTGACCATTTAGGAAATCGAAGACTTCGTTCTGTAGGAGAACTACTGCAAAATCAGTTTAGAATTGGTTTATCCCGTATGGAACGGGTAGTAAAGGAACGGATGACCATTCAGGATGTTGACCTGGTCACCCCTCAGGCCTTAATTAACATCAGGCCCGTTGCAGCAGCAATAAAGGAATTCTTTGGAAGCTCCCAATTATCTCAATTTATGGATCAAACTAACCCATTGGCTGAGTTAACCCATAAAAGAAGGCTTTCAGCCCTGGGGCCAGGGGGATTATCCAGGGAGCGGGCCGGATTCGAAGTTCGGGACGTCCATCAATCCCATTATGGGCGAATGTGTCCCATCGAGACGCCAGAAGGACCCAACATCGGCCTGATTAACTCCTTAAGTACCTTTGCCAGGGTGAATGAATATGGCTTTATTGAATCGCCCTACCGTAAGGTAGACAAAAAACGAATGGTTGTTACCAAAAATATAGAATACCTGACAGCCGATGAAGAGGATTTATTCATTGTAGCCCAGGCCAACGAACCTTTAGACGAGGAAGGCCATTTTGTTAACAAACGTGTTACCTCCAGAACCCGCTTTGGTGGAATTGACATAGTTCCTGCCGAAGAGGTGGATTTCATGGATGTATCTCCTAAGCAGGTGGTTTCAGTGGCTACAGCCATGATTCCCTTCCTTGAAAATGATGACGCCAACCGGGCTCTGATGGGATCAAACATGCAGCGTCAGGCTGTTCCCCTGTTAAAAACCGATGCGCCAATTATTGGTACAGGAATGGAATATAAAGCGGCTAAGGATTCAGGGGTTGTAATCGTAGCTAAAAACAGTGGTATTGTTGAAAAGGCAACGGCCAACCAGATTATTATTAAAAGAGACGACAATGGACAGAAGGATGTCTATAAGCTATTGAAATTTAAACGTTCCAACCAGGGAACCTGTATTAATCAACGACCTATTGTTAATAAGGGGGAAGTGGTTAAGGCAGGCGACGTCATTGCCGATGGCCCCTCAACAGATCAGGGTGAAATTGCTCTAGGCAGAAACTGCCTGATTGGCTTTATGACCTGGGAAGGGTATAACTATGAGGATGCCATTTTAATTAATGAAAAGCTGGTTAAGGAAGATGCTTTAACATCAATTCATATAGAAGAATATGAGGCCGAAGCAAGGGATACAAAGCTAGGGCCTGAGGAAATCACAAGGGATATTCCCAACGTCGGTGAGGAAGCCTTGAGAGACCTTGATGAAAGAGGAATCATTAGAATTGGAGCAGAGGTACAGTCCGGTGATATTCTAGTGGGTAAGGTAACCCCTAAGGGAGAAACAGAGCTAACAGCAGAGGAAAGACTTTTAAGGGCAATATTTGGTGAAAAGGCCCGGGAGGTTCGTGATACTTCTCTGAAGGTACCCCATGGTGAGTCTGGAATCATTGTAGACATCAAGGTTTTCACCAGAGAAAACGGTGACGAGCTGCCTCCAGGTGTCAATGAAATGGTTCGGGTTTACATTGCCAAAAAGCGAAAAATTAATGTTGGTGATAAAATGGCGGGACGCCATGGAAATAAAGGGGTTATCTCCAGAGTACTTCCAGAAGAGGATATGCCCTTCCTGGCTGACGGAACCCCCCTTGAGATCGTACTCAATCCCCTGGGGGTACCCTCCCGTATGAATATTGGTCAGGTATTGGAGGTCCACCTGGGGCTTGCAGCTAAGGCCATGGGCTGGAAGGTGGCCACACCGGTATTTGATGGAGCTAATGAGTGGGATATTATGGATGCCCTTGAAGAAGCCGGCTATCCAAGGAGCGGAAAGCTGACATTATATGATGGAAGAACCGGGGTGCCCTTTGATAATTCTGTAACCGTTGGTTACATGTACATGCTGAAGCTACACCATTTGGTAGATGATAAAATCCATGCCAGAAGTACAGGCCCCTACTCCCTTGTTACACAGCAGCCTTTGGGTGGTAAAGCCCAATTTGGCGGACAGCGTTTTGGTGAAATGGAGGTTTGGGCATTGGAAGCCTATGGCGCTGCCCATACCCTGCAGGAGTTGTTAACGGTTAAGTCCGACGATATTGTAGGACGGGTAAAAACCTATGAATGTATTGTGAAGGGAGAAAATATTCCTGAACCAGGGGTTCCCGAATCCTTCAAGGTACTCATCAAGGAGCTTCAGTCCCTATGTCTGGATGTCAAGGTGTTAACTGAGGAAGATACAGAAATTGAAATCAAGGAATCCATTGATGATGATGCCGGTGATTTGACAATGGAACACAGCGAGCTTGCCCAGGGTGTCGCCATCGATAATGAAATTGATGAAGATGAAGACACGGAGCTGGAAGAGGAAGAAGAGGTAGATACAGACATTGAATTTATGACAGAGGATGACTTTGAAGCATCAGATTTTCGTGAGGATTTTTTAGCCGACGATGATGATGTAGACAGCTATGACGATGATGACTATAATTAATAGTTGCTTAAGCTTAAGCAGGCTTATTAGACTATAGGAAGGGAGAGAGACTCCTTGTACGAATTAAATAACTTTGAATCGATTCAAATTTCTCTGGCTTCTCCGGAAAAAATCAGGCAATGGTCTAAGGGTGAGGTAAAAAAGCCTGAAACCATTAATTACAGAACCTTAAAGCCAGAAAAGGAAGGCTTATTCTGTGAGAAGATTTTTGGCCCCCAAAAAGATTGGGAGTGTCATTGTGGTAAGTATAAAAGAGTACGATACAAGGGGGTTATCTGTGATCGTTGCGGTGTTGAAGTGACGAAATCCAAGGTCAGACGGGAAAGAATGGGGCACATTGAGCTGGCTGCCCCTGTTTCCCACATTTGGTATTTCAAGGGAATCCCTTCTCGAATGGGATTACTGCTTGATATGTCTCCCCGTTCTTTGGAAAAGGTTCTATACTTTGCAGCTTATATTGTAATTGATCCCGGTGAAACGCCTTTATCGGAAAAGCAGATTTTAACTGAAAAGGAATATGGCGAAGCCATTGAAAAGTATGGACATCGCTTTAGAGCCGGTATGGGCGCAGAATCTATTAAAGAGCTGCTACAAAAAATTGATTTGGAAGCCCTTAGTAAAGAATTAAAATACAAGCTCAAGGAAAGCACCGGGCAGAAAAGGGTTCGAACCATACGTCGTCTCGAGGTGGTGGAGGCCTTCAGAACGTCTGGAAACCTACCTGAGTGGATGATACTGGATGTGGTTCCTGTTATTCCGCCGGAGCTTCGACCCATGGTACAGCTGGACGGCGGTCGCTTTGCCACATCAGATTTGAATGACCTTTACAGAAGGGTAATCAATCGTAATAATCGATTGAAACGCCTTCTTGATCTTGGGGCCCCAGATATCATTGTTCGAAATGAAAAGCGTATGCTTCAAGAGGCAGTGGATGCCTTGATTGATAACGGCCGTCGTGGCAAACCTGTTACCGGTCCTGGTAACAGACCCCTTAAATCCCTTTCAGATATGTTAAAGGGAAAGCAAGGTCGTTTTAGGCAAAACCTGTTGGGAAAACGGGTTGACTATTCTGGCCGTTCTGTAATTGTGGTGGGACCAGAGCTTAAATTCTATCAATGCGGTCTGCCTAAGAAAATGGCTCTGGAGCTGTTTAAGCCCTTTGTAATGAAAAAGCTGGTAGAGGAAAACTTTGCCCACAATATTAAAAGTGCTAAACGAATGGTAGAAAAGGTAAAGCCGGAGGTATGGGATGTACTGGAAGAGGTAATCAGTGAACATCCGGTACTGCTAAACCGTGCCCCAACGCTGCATCGTCTAGGAATCCAAGCCTTTGAGCCTATTTTGGTGGAGGGTAAAGCCATTAAGCTTCATCCATTGGTTTGTACTGCCTACAATGCAGACTTCGATGGTGACCAGATGGCGGTTCACGTTCCCCTATCAGTGGAGGCCCAGGCAGAGGCTCGATTCCTGATGCTATCACCCAATAACATTCTGGCGCCGAAGGATGGCCAGCCCATTACCACCCCTACCCAGGACATGGTATTGGGAAGTTATTACCTGACTATAGAGGTACCAGGCGCCAAGGGTGAAGGAATGATCTTTAAGGATTTTGAAGAAATGCTAATGGCCTATAATACAGGGGCGGTGGATCTCCATGCCAGGGTAAAGGTTCGAAAAAGATTAAACCCTGATGATAGAGGCCAATTGGTGGAAAGCACCGTAGGAAGATTTATCTTCAACGAAAAAATGCCCCAAAATCTCGGCTTTGTTGACCGAAGCCAGGATGCATACAGCCTTGAGGTGGACTTTTTATGTGATAAAAAGGCATTGGGAAAGGTAATTGACAAATGCTTCCGAAAGCATGGCAATACCCTTACCTCCATTATGCTGGACTATATTAAACAAACGGGCTTCCAGTTCTCCACCAGGGGAGCTGTGACCATAGCCGTAACTGATATGGATATTCCAAAGGAGAAGGCAGAGCTGATTTCTCTGGCCGAGGAAAAGGTCGACAAATATGAAAAGGCCTTTAGAAGAGGTCTAATTTCCGATGAGGAAAGATACGAAAAGGTTATTGAAACCTGGACAGAAACCACTGAGAAGGTAACCGAGGCCCTGATGGCCGGCTTGGATCGATTAAACAACGTGTTTATTATGGCCCATTCCGGTGCCCGGGGTAGTAAAAACCAAATTAGACAGCTGGGTGGAATGCGGGGCCTAATGGCCAACGCCACCGGTAGAACAGTGGAAATTCCGATTAAATCTAATTTCCGTGAGGGCTTAACCGTTTTGGAGTATTTTACCTCTACCCACGGGGCCAGAAAGGGATTGGCCGATACTGCCTTAAGAACCGCCGACTCTGGCTATTTGACAAGACGTCTGGTGGATGTCAGTCAGGATGTAATCGTCAGAGAGCTTGACTGTGGTACTGAAGAAGGAGTTTGGGTAAAGGCCTTTAAAGACGGAAACGAGGTTATTGAAGAGCTATATGACCGTATTGTGGGCCGACATGCCCTGGAGGATGTAAAGCATCCCGAAACAGGCGAGGTAATTGTGAAGGCCAACGAGCAAGTAACTGAAGAGGATGCAGAGGCCATCATTGCCGCAGGAATCGAAAGGGTTAAAATGCGGTCGGTACTGACCTGCCATACAAGACACGGTGTGTGCGGCACCTGTTATGGCCGTAACCTTGCCACAGGAGAAGCCGTTAAGGTGGGTGAGGCAGTGGGAATCATTGCAGCCCAATCCATTGGTGAGCCAGGAACTCAGTTAACCATGAGAACCTTCCATACCGGTGGGGTGGCAGGAGCCGACATTACCCAGGGTCTTCCCCGGGTTGAGGAGCTCTTTGAGGCTCGTAAGCCCAAGGGTCTTGCCATTATCAGTGAAATTGGCGGTACGGTAGAAATCGGAGAGTCAAGGAAAAAACGTGAAGTGACAATTAAGTCTGAAAATGGAGAAAGCACTACCTATACCATTCCCTACAGCTCCAGAATCAAAGTGAAGCCCGGTCAGGTTATTGAGGCTGGCGACGAAATTACAGAGGGTTCCGTAAACCCCCATGATATCTTGAGAATTAAGGGCGTAGAAGGTGTGCAAACTTATATCATTAAAGAAGTGCAGCGGGTATATCGGCTTCAAGGGGTTGACATTAACGATAAGCATATTGAAGTAATTGTACGTCAAATGCTAAATCGAGTAAAGATTGAAGAACCTGGAGATACCGAGCTTTTACCGGGAGCGCTGGAAAGTATCTTTACTGTAAATGATGCCAATAAGGATGTCCTGGAGCAGGGACTGGAACCAGCCACCTATAAAGAGGTGCTGCTGGGAATCACAAAGGCCTCCCTGGCAACTGAGTCTTTCCTGTCGGCGGCTTCCTTCCAGGAAACCACCAGGGTATTGACAGAGGCAGCCATCAAGGGAAAAGAGGATCATCTCATCGGCCTGAAGGAAAATGTAATTATTGGAAAGCTCATTCCAGCGGGAACAGGCATGAAGCGGTATAAAAATATAGCAATCGAGGTTGAATCCTTAGAGGAAGAAGAAGAAATCCGTGAAACCCTTTAATTAACAAATAAACAGTTGACACCTATTTTATCTAGTGTTAGAATATTATAGTGTGTTAAGCTGTAAGAAAGTTGACTTTTTTAGAATCTGGGGGATTACTCAATCTCCCAGATCATTAAAAAGGGAGGAAACTTTAATGTTAGAAAATCTACAGCACGAAAAGAAGATTATAGGTATTAAACAAACCGCCAAGGCATTAAAGCAAGATCGGGTTAAAACCCTGTATATTGCAGAGGATGCTGAACCCCATTTAACACAACACCTGGTGGAGCTTGCCCAGGAAAAAAACATAGAGGTTATTAAAATTGATTCTATGAAAAAGCTGGGAAAGGCTTGTGAAATTGAAGTAGGGGCAGCTGCCGCAGCGGCATTGAAGTAAAGGTTATGTGTAGCCTGGAAAAGACAATTTATCTTTTTTATTAAAGATAAATGTTTTTCTATGTTTAAAAAGCTTTATTATTTTGGAAGGAGGTGCAATAGATGCCAACAATAAGCCAATTAGTACGTAAGGGTAGAAAAGAAGTTACAGACAAATCAACATCACCAGCTCTGCAAAAAGGCTTTAACTCCTTAAGGAGAAAAACCACAGACTTAAGTGCGCCACAAAAAAGAGGAGTTTGTACTTCAGTTAAAACCGTTACACCTAAAAAACCTAACTCAGCCTTAAGAAAGGTTGCCAGAATTAAGCTAACAAATGGAATTGAAGTAACAGCTTATATTCCTGGTATTGGCCACAATCTTCAGGAACATAGCGTTGTTCTGATTAGAGGTGGTAGGGTTAAGGACTTACCAGGGGTTAGATACCATATTGTAAGGGGAACCTTAGATACTGCAGGTGTTGCAAACAGAATGCAAGCAAGATCTAAATATGGTGCTAAGAAGCCAAAGGCTGGTAAGGCTGCTGCAAAAAAATAGGATTGTCGGAGCGACAATGCATATAGATCAAATGCCGCTATCAAAATAGGGTAATTGAAATTTAAATAGCATTGAGTGCGCACGAACGGCACACCTTCGGGGTGTCGAGTACCTATGAACAATCAATAATTGAGGAGGGAAGTAAAGTGCCAAGAAAAGGAAACGTACCAAAAAGATTAGTATTGCCTGATCCAATTTATGGAAGCAAGGTGGTAACAAAGCTGATCAATAACCTAATGCTGGATGGCAAAAAAGGAATAGCTCAAAAAATTGTCTATGATGCCTTTAGTATCATTGGTGAAAAAACAGGTGAAGATCCTCTGGAAGTCTTTGAGAAGGCCATGAATAATATCATGCCGGTTCTTGAAGTCAAAGCAAGACGTGTTGGTGGATCCAACTACCAGGTACCAGTTGAAGTTAGACCCGAAAGAAGACAAACCCTGGGTTTAAGATGGTTAATTAACTATTCTAGAGCCAGAGGCGAAAAGGGAATGACTGAAAGATTGGCGAAGGAAATCATGGATGCGGCCAACGGTGTAGGAGCTTCTGTTAAGAAAAAAGAAGATACACATAAAATGGCAGAAGCCAACAAAGCATTTGCTCATTACAGATGGTAAAATTATGTTTAAAATAGCATAAGATGGTTATGCTATACTGGTAGCATCGGCAAATGCTGTAATTTGTTTGGAAGGAGGATAAATGTGCCTAGACAGTTTCCACTAGAAAGAACCAGAAATATTGGGATTATGGCCCATATTGATGCCGGTAAGACAACAACTACAGAGAGAATATTGTTCTATGCCGGAAGAATTCGTAAATTAGGAGAAACCCATGAGGGTGCTTCTCAGATGGACTGGATGGAGCAGGAGAAGGAAAGAGGTATTACAATTACTTCTGCAGCCACCACATGCCAATGGAAGGATCACCGAGTAAACATTATAGATACACCAGGTCACGTGGACTTCACCGTTGAGGTGGAACGTTCCTTAAGGGTGCTTGATGGATCTGTTGCTGTATTTTGTGCAAAGGGTGGGGTTGAGCCTCAATCAGAAACCGTATGGAGACAGGCGGATAAATACCAGGTTCCAAGAATGGCCTTTGTCAACAAGATGGATATGCTAGGAGCCAATTTTTACAATGCTGTTCAGATGATGAAAGACCGCTTGGGTGCCAATGCTGTTCCAATTCAATTACCCATCGGTGCAGAGGACAATTTCCAAGGAATTATCGACCTTGTTAAAAATGTAGCCTTCTATTACATGGATGATCTTGGCCAAAATATAGAAGAAAGAGAAATTCCCGATGATATGAAGGAGACAGTAGCCAAGTATCGAGAGGAATTAATCGAGGCAGTTTCTGAAACTGATGAGGAATTAATGATGAAATACCTTGAAGGTGAAGAACTCACAGAGGAAGAAATTGCTGCGGGAATCAGAAAAGGAACAGTTAATGTTCAAATTACCCCAGTACTTTGCGGTTCCGCTTACAAAAACAAAGGGGTACAAAGATTGCTTGATGCAATCGTGGCTTATATGCCTGCTCCAACAGATATTCCTGCTATTAAGGGTGTTGCTGCCGATACAGAGGAAGAGATTGAAAGACATGCTGATGACAACGAACCCTTCTCTGCGTTGGCCTTCAAAATCATGGCAGACCCCTATGTAGGTAAGCTGGCTTTTTTTAGAGTTTATTCAGGAAAGCTGAGCTCAGGGTCCTATGTGCTTAATTCAACTAAAAATAAGAAGGAAAGAATCGGTCGTATTCTTCAGATGCATGCCAATACCCGTGAAGAAATTACAGAAGTATATGCCGGCGATATTGCTGCTGCCGTAGGCCTTAAGGATACCACTACCGGAGATACCCTGTGTGATCCGGACCATGCGGTAATTCTTGAATCAATGGAATTCCCAGAGCCGGTTATTCGGGTTGCCATTGAGCCTAAGACCAAAGCAGGTCAGGAGAAAATGGGAATCGCCCTGCAAAAACTGGCTGAGGAAGACCCAACCTTCAAAACCTATACTGATGAAGAAACAGGTCAGACAATTATTGCAGGAATGGGTGAGCTTCACCTTGAAATCATTGTTGACCGTTTAATGAGAGAGTTTAAGGTTGAGGCCAATGTAGGTAAGCCTCAGGTTGCCTATAAGGAAACCATTACCCAAACCTGCGAGGTAGAAGGAAAATATGCCCGTCAGTCTGGTGGTCGTGGTCAATATGGCCATGTTAAAATCAGAATGTCACCTCAAGAGCCAGGCCAAGGCTATGCCTTCGTTAACTCAATTGTTGGAGGAACCATTCCTAGAGAATACATTCCTGCTGTTGATGCCGGAATTCAAGAAGCCATGATGAATGGTGTGTTGGCCGGATACGAAGTAGTAGACTTTAAGGTCGAGCTTTATGATGGTTCATACCATGAGGTTGACTCCTCAGAAATGGCCTTTAAAATTGCAGGTTCAATGGCCTTCAAGGAAGGTATGAGAAAGGCCAAGGCTGTATTACTTGAGCCATACTTTAAGGTAGAGGTTACAACACCAGAGGAATATATGGGTGATGTAATTGGTGATTTAAACTCAAGACGTGGTCGTATTGAGGGAATGGAGCCAATGCATGGCGGGGTACAGATTATAAAAGCCTTTGTACCACTGGCTGAAATGTTTGGTTATGCTACAGATCTTCGTTCTAAGACCCAAGGTCGTGCAGTTTACTCAATGCATTTTGATCACTTTGAGCAAGTACCTGCCAGCATTGCTGAAAAGGTAATGGCAGGCAAGTAATGAATGGTTTGTAATAGAATAGCAGGGGCTGATAATATCCTGCTCTTCTATTTACATAAACCACTAATGATATAAAACTTATTATATGATTTAAGGAGGAGAAAAAAATGGCGAAAGCAAAATTTGAAAGAAGCAAGCCCCATGTAAACATAGGAACAATCGGACACGTAGACCATGGAAAGACAACCTTAACAGCAGCAATCACAATAACATTAAACAAAAGATTTGGAACAGGGGGAGCAGTAGCCTTTGACCAAATCGACAAGGCACCAGAAGAAAAGGAAAGAGGAATCACAATATCAACATCCCACGTAGAATACGAAACACCAAACAGACACTATGCCCACGTAGACTGCCCAGGCCATGCTGACTATGTAAAGAACATGATTACAGGAGCAGCCCAAATGGACGGAGCGATTCTGGTATGTTCAGCAGCAGACGGACCAATGCCTCAAACAAGAGAGCACATCCTGTTATCAAGACAGGTAGGGGTACCATACATCGTAGTATTCTTAAACAAATGCGATATGGTGGATGACGAAGAGCTATTAGAATTAGTAGAAATGGAAATTAGAGATTTATTGAACATGTATGAATTCCCAGGAGACGATACACCAATTGTAAGGGGATCAGCACTACAAGCATTAAATGATCCAGATGGAGCATGGGGAGATAAGATTGTAGAGCTGTTTGAAATCATAGATGGATACATTCCAGAGCCAGAAAGAGATACCGACAAGCCCTTCCTAATGCCAGTAGAGGACGTATTCTCCATTACAGGAAGAGGAACAGTAGCAACAGGAAGAGTAGAAAGAGGTATCGTAAAGGTACAAGACGAAGTAGAGCTAGTAGGCTTGGCAGACGAGAAGAGAAAACTGGTAGTAACAGGAGTAGAAATGTTCAGAAAGCTACTAGACCAAGCCCAAGCGGGAGACAACGTAGGGGTACTGTTAAGAGGGATCCAAAGAACAGAAATTGAAAGAGGACAAGTATTATCAAAGCCAGGAACAATCAACCCCCATACAAAGTTTAAGGCAGAGGTATACGTATTAAAGAAAGAAGAGGGAGGAAGACATACACCCTTCTTTGACGGATACAGACCTCAATTCTACTTTAGAACAACAGACGTAACAGGAAGCATCAAGCTGCCAGACGGAGTAGAAATGGTAATGCCAGGAGACAACATTGCAATGGAAATCGAACTAATCAGCCCGATAGCGATTGAAGAGGGATTAAGATTTGCGATTCGTGAAGGCGGAAGAACAGTAGGAGCCGGTGTTGTTGCTTCTATTACTGAGTAGTAAGATTGTTATAGCAGCATAAGGACTACTAAAATTTAGAAGAAGAGGTTTCTCTTCTTCTAAATTTGTCTTATAGAAGGTATAATTTTCCTAAAGTAAGACAAAATAACAGCAGAATTTTGGAATAAAAATTATATTAAAAAAGAAGGTTTCATCACGCTTATGAATATTAAGCTAAACGAAAGAAGCTCACTTTAAAAAAATCATGAAATTATTGAAAAAACCTTGGTGAAACTAGAAATTTAGCTTGATATTTTATTTCCAATGTTATAAAATATATTAGTGTGTGTTAGGACTGCGATGAAGCGGAAGGTTGCTAAAAAGGAAATTTTCGCTGAGAAATGTCTTGATCAATGAATCGGGCGACAGGATCAAAAACACGTAAATAGGGGAATCGAGGTTTTAAAAAAAATCTCAACACACCCGGAACAGTGTATAATGGTCTCGGTCGTACGTAAAAAAAATCACGTGCGATGCAAAGGAGGGGAATTCTATGGCTCAAGCCAAGGGTAAACAAAAAATTAGAATCAGGTTAAAGGCGTATGATCACAAGGTATTAGATCAATCTGCTGAGAAAATTGTTGATACTGCTAAAAGAAGCGGTGCAGAGGTTTCTGGTCCAGTACCACTACCTACTGAAAAGCAAGTTATCACTATCTTAAGAGCGGTACACAAGTACAAGGACTCAAGAGAGCAATTCGAAATGAGAACCCACAAAAGATTAATTGACATTTTGAATCCAACGCCCAAGACTGTTGACTCATTAATGAGATTAGATTTACCAGCAGGTGTTGATATCGAAATCAAACTGTAATATCGCTGCTGACACTAAGATAAAGAGATGGTTTTAATTCATCCGGTCTTAGTATGATTATACGGATCGTGTAATCCGCTGTAAGATTATAGGAGGTGTAAAATATGAAAGGTATTTTAGGAAGAAAGGTTGGAATGACTCAAATCTTCAATGAAGAAGGACTAGTAATTCCTGTAACCGTAATAGAAATTGAGCCCAACGTTATAACCCAGGTGAAAACAACAGAAAAGGAAGGCTACAGTTCAATTCAAGTGGGTTTTGGTGCCATTAAAGAAAAAAATGTGAATAAGCCTTTAAAGGGACACTTTGAAAAGGCCGGTGTTCAAGCAAAACGAATCCTAAAGGAATTCAGGGTAGAAAATTCCGCTGAATTTACAGTGGGTCAAGAGCTGAAGGCTGACCTGTTTCAGGCAGGTGACAAGGTAGATGTTACTGGAACCTCGAAAGGTAAAGGATTCCAAGGGGTTATTAAAAGACACGGACAACGTAGCGGCCCAAGTGCCCATGGTTCCAGATACCATAGAAGACCAGGTTCAATGGGAGCTGCGACATTCCCCGGCAGAGTTTTTAAAGGTAAAAAACTGCCAGGACACATGGGAAATGTACAAATTACCATTCAAAATCTTGAGGTTGTTAAAATAGACGTCGAAAGAAATGCCCTGTTGGTAAAGGGAGCGGTTCCAGGACCAAAGCGTGGATTATTAACAATTAAAGAGACAATCAAGTCAGGAAAATAATCTAACTACAGAAAGGAGGATTCAACATGCCTAAAGTAGCTGTTTTTAATATTTCAGGTCAACAAGTCAGTGAAATGGAATTAAACGACAATGTATTTGGAGTAAAAGTAAACGAACATGTATTATATGAGGTAGTTAAAAACCAATTAGCCAATAAAAGACAGGGAACTCAATCTGCCCTAACCCGATCAGAAGTACGAGGTGGTGGTAGAAAGCCTTGGAGACAAAAAGGAACCGGTAGAGCAAGACACGGTACAATTCGTTCTCCGCTATGGTCAGGTGGTGGTGTGGTATTTGCACCAAAACCAAGAGACTATCGATATACACTGCCAAAGAAGGTAAGAAGATTGGCGATGAAATCAGCCCTTACCTCTAAGGTGAACAGCAACGAACTGATTGTATTGGATGAGTTGCAGCTAACAACACCTAAGACAAAGGATATGGCTAATATCCTAAAAAATCTAAAAGTAGATAAAAAAGCGTTAATCGTGATGGCCGAAAAGAATGAAGCCGTAATTAAATCAGCCAACAACATTCCAGGTGTTGAAACAACCCTAGTGAACACTTTAAACGTATATGATATCTTAAAATATGATAAATTTATCATTACGAAGGATGCTGTTGAGAAAGTGGAGGAGGTGTACGCATAATGACGAATCCACATGATATCATTATTAGACCGGTAGTCAGCGAACAAAGCATGGACCAAATGGCCGACAAGAAATACACATTTGTGGTAAGAAAGAAGGCCAACAAGACTGAAATTAAAAAAGCCGTAGAAAAGGTTTTTGGTGTTAAGGTAGATAAAGTAAACACAAGCAACATGCTTGGAAAATATAAGCGAATGGGTGCCAACGTTGGTAAAAGAGCAGACTGGAAAAAGGCTGTTGTTACATTGAAGCCCGACAGCAAAGAAATTGAATTCTTTGAAGGCATGTAACCCATAGACTGGAAATAAGAAGGAGGGAATTAGAATGGGTATTAAAAAGTTTAATCCTACTTCGCCAGCGATCAGACAGATGACGGTGTCTACCTTCGAAGAAATCACAAAGGTAGAGCCCGAAAAATCCTTAGTTGAGACCCTGTCTAAATCCGGTGGTAGAAATGCACATGGTAAAATTACCGTTCGTCACCGTGGCGGTGGAAATAAAAGAAAATACAGAATTATTGACTTTAAGCGAAATAAGGATGGTATTGAGGCAAGGGTTGCTTCCATCGAATACGATCCAAACCGATCCGCTAATATTGCTCTATTAAATTATGCAGATGGTGAAAAGAGATATATCATTGCTCCAAACGGCCTAAGGGTTAATGATGTTGTTGTATCGGGCCCTGATGCAGATATTAAAGTAGGAAATGCATTACCTTTGAACAACATTCCAGTAGGTACTGTGGTTCATAATATTGAAATGAAGCCCGGTAAAGGCGGACAAATTGCCAGAGCTGCTGGAAATTCTGCCCAATTAATGGCTAAGGAAGGTAAGTATGCACTATTAAGATTACCATCTGGCGAAATCAGATATATTAGTATCAACTGTAAAGCCACCATTGGACAAGTAGGAAACCTGGATCATGAAAACATCACCATTGGTAAGGCTGGTAGAAAGAGAAACATGGGTATCAGACCTACCGTAAGAGGTTCTGTTATGAATCCAAATGACCATCCTCACGGTGGTGGTGAAGGTAGAGCACCAATCGGTAGACCATCACCAGTTACACCTTGGGGTAAGCCTGCACTTGGATACAAGACTCGAAACAAGAAAAAGGCTTCCAGCAAGTTTATCGTTTCTGGCAGAAAGAAATAGGATAAATGCCTATAGATAAGCCATATAAGGTTTCTGAAGGGAGGAAAAGTAATGAGTAGATCAGTGAAAAAAGGACCTTTTATTCATAAGGGATTATATAAAAAAATCGAAGAAATGAATAAAAATGGGGAAAAGAAGGTTATTAAAACTTGGTCAAGGGCCTCCACAATTTTCCCAAATATGATCGGACACACGCTGGCTGTGCATGACGGAAGAAAGCACGTGCCTGTTTATGTCACTGAGGATATGGTTGGACACAAGCTTGGTGAATTTGCCCCAACTAGAACCTACAGAGGACATGACGATAACGAAAAAACATCTAAAAGAAAATAGAAGAACTTTTCATTATGAAAGGAGGTTGTCATTGTGGAAGCAAGAGCAATCGCTAGGTTTGTAAGAATCGCCCCAAGAAAAGCGCAACAGGTTGTAGACATTGTTAGAGGAAAACAGGTGGATGAAGCTTTAGCAATTCTTAAATTTACCCCTAAGGCTGCAGCACCTATCGTATATAAATTGATCCAATCAGCAGCTGCAAACGCTGAAAATAACAACAATATGGATAGAGAAAAGTTGTTTGTTGCAGAAATTTACGCCAATCAAGGACCAACCATGAAACGATTCAGACCGAGGGCTCAAGGTCGTGCAACGACAATTAGAAAGAGAACCAGCCATATTGGAGTTGTTGTAAAAGAAAAATAAGATCAAGGAGGGAAAAGAATGGGCCAAAAAGTTAATCCCCATGGGTTAAGAGTTGGAATTATTAAAGACTGGGATACGAAATGGTTTGCCAATAAAAAAGACTTTTCAGGCTTTTTATTAGAAGACCATAACATCCGTAAATATATCAAGAAAAAGCTGTTTTTATCCGGTATTGCCAAAACAGAGATCGAAAGAGCGGCCAATAATCGTGTAAAGGTAAATGTTCATACTGCTAAGCCAGGTATGGTAATTGGTAAGGGTGGTCAAGGAGTTGAAGACCTTCGTAAGGACCTTGAGAAGCTGACTGGTAAGCAGGTAGTAGTGAACGTAGTAGAGGTGAAAAATCCTGATATTGATGCACAGCTTGTGGCAGAAAGTATTGCTTTCCAATTGGAAAGACGGGTTTCCTTCAGAAGAGCCATGAAGCAGGCAATGCAAAGAGCCATGAGAGCAGGAGCCAAGGGTATTAAGGTTGCCACTTCAGGAAGATTAGGTGGTGCGGAAATGGCCAGAAGAGAAGGCTATAATCAAGGAAATGTGCCACTTCATACCCTAAGAGCAGATATTGATTACGGATTCCACGAGGCTGACACCACCTACGGAAAACTTGGTGTTAAGGTTTGGATCTACAAGGGTGAAATTCTGCCAACTAAGGGAAGAGTAACAGAAGAAGCGGCAGAGGCTCCCAGAACAGAAGATAGAGCTAAGAGGGGCAGAAAAAGAGAATCGAAGTAAATATCGGCCTTACAGAAAGGAGGAATAGTGCATGTTAATGCCTAAAAGAGTCAAACGTCGTAGAGTGCATAGAGGCAAAATGTCGGGTCAAGCCCACAAAGGGAATAAGGTTTCATATGGAGAGTATGGTATTATGGCTTTAGAGCCAGCCTGGATTACATCTAATCAAATCGAAGCAGCCCGTATTGCCATGACCAGATCGATTAAAAGAGGGGGTAAAGTTTGGATTAAAATCTTCCCTCATAAGCCAGTAACAAAGAAGCCTGCTGAAACCCGTATGGGTGCTGGTAAAGGTTCGCCTGAATTCTGGGTGGCAGTCGTTAAGCCAGGTAGAGTTATGTTTGAAATTGCAGGAGTTTCAGAAGAAAAGGCAAGAGAAGCCATGAGACTTGCTATTCATAAACTGCCTATTAAATGTAAGTTTGTAACACGTCAAGAATTAGAAGCAAAGGGTGGTGAAGCTGATGAAAGCTAATTCTTTAAGAGATATGACAGAAGTTGAATTGAATCAAAAGTTAAACGATCTGAAAGGTGAGTTATTTAACCTGCGTTTCCAGTTAGCAACAGGCCAGCTTGAAAACCCTTTAACAATTCGAAATGTCCGTAGAGATATTGCGAAGGTTAAAACCATTATCCGTGAAAGAGAAATAAAAAAAGTAAAGGCATAATAATTCGAGGGTATGAAAGGAGGCCAATTACATGGAAAGAGGGCTTAGAAAGACCAGAGTAGGTCGAGTCGTCAGTGATAAAATGGATAAGACAATTGTTGTTCTTGTTGAAGACTTTGTACGTCATCCCCTTTATGGGAAAGCAGTAAAAAGAACAATCAAATTTAAAGCACATGATGAACAAAATGAGTGCGGCATTGGTGATCGTGTAAGAATTATGGAAACTAGACCCCTATCTAAGGATAAAAGATGGAGACTAGTGAAGATCGTTGAAAAGGCGAAATAATTTTTTGATGCGAAGGGAGGTCCTACGATGATTCAACAGGAATCAAGACTTAAAGTTGCAGATAACTCTGGTGCTAAGGAGTTGCTTTGTATCCGAGTATTAGGTGGTACAAGAAGAAGATATGCAAGAGTGGGTGATGTTATCATCTGTACAGTTAAAAGTGCAACACCAGGGGGTGTTGTAAAAAAAGGCCAAGTTGTTAGGGCTGTGGTCGTAAGAACATCTTCAGATATTCGACGTAAGGACGGTTCTTATATTAAATTTGATGAGAATGCGGCGGTAATCGTAAAGGAAGATAAACAACCGGTAGGAACTCGGATCTTTGGGCCGGTAACAAGAGAACTTAGAGAAAGAGACTTTATGAAAATCGTCTCATTAGCTCCAGAAGTATTATAATCAAGGAGGTGTCATTTAATGCACGTCAAAAAAGGTGATACAGTAGTTGTCATTTCTGGCAAAGACAAAGGAAAAAAAGGCAAAGTACTTCAGGCCTATCCCAAGAAAAATCGCGTAATTGTTGAAGGGGTTAATATTGTGACAAAACACCAAAAACCCAACCAACAAATGCAGCAAGGGGGCATTATTCACCGGGAAGCTGCTATCCATGCGTCTAATGTAATGATTTTTGATAAAAAGGCGAACCAAGGCGTTCGAGTTGGATATAAAGTGTTGGAAAATGGTGAAAAGGTTAGAGTAAGCAAAAAGACAGGAGAAGTTTTAGATTAACCTGAATGAAGGGAGGTACATTTCAGCATGGCTAGATTAAAAGAAAAATATATAAACGAAGTTAGTCCAGCACTAATGGAGAAGTTTGGATATAAAAATGTGATGGAAATTCCTAAGCTAGAGAAGATTGTCGTAAATATGGGTGTGGGTGAAGCTAAAGATAACTCAAAAACCTTAGAAGGAGCCGTGAAGGAATTAGCTGAAATCACCGGCCAAAAGCCAGTGATTACGAAGGCTAAGAAATCCGTTTCTAACTTTAAAATTCGTGAAGGTATGCCTATCGGAACTAAGGTTACCCTTAGAGGCGAAAAAATGTATGATTTTGCAGATAAGCTAATCAACATTTCCCTTCCCCGGGTTAGAGACTTCAGAGGTGTCAGCATTAATGCCTTCGACGGAAGAGGAAACTATGCCCTAGGAATTAAGGATCAACTGATTTTCCCTGAAATTGATTACGATAAGGTAGAAAAGGTTCGTGGAATGGATATTGTTTTTGTAACATCAGCAAAAACCGACGAAGAATGCCGGGAACTGTTAAGTTTAATGGGAATGCCTTTTGCAAAGTAGAAGAGGAGGGAAAAACGAGTGGCGAAAAAATCTTTGATCGTTAAACAATCGAGAAAACCCAAATATAAAACTCGTGCCTATACGAGATGTACTATATGCGGAAGACCTCATGCTGTATTAAGAAAGTTCGGTATATGCCGTATTTGTTTTAGAGAATTAGCTTATAAAGGCCAAATACCAGGTGTAAGAAAAGCAAGCTGGTAGAATTGGGGAGGAGGTAAAGAAAATGACAATGACAGATCCAATTGCAGATATGCTGACCCGTATTCGAAACGCAAATGCTGTAAAACATGAAACTGTTGATGTGCCTGCATCAAACTTAAAAAAGGAAATAGCTAACATCCTTTTAAATGAAGGCTTTGTGAAGGGCTTTGATGTAATAGAGGACGGAAAACAAGGTATTTTAAGAATACAGCTTAAATACGGAAAAGATAAAGAAAAGGTGTTAACTGGCATTAAGAGAATTTCGAAGCCAGGACTAAGGGTATATGCCAAGAAGGACGAGATTCCAAGAGTATTAGGTGGATTAGGAGTAGCAGTCATCTCTACTTCAAAGGGAATCGTAACCGATAAGATAGCAAGAAAAGAAGGCATTGGCGGAGAAGTAATCGCTTATATCTGGTAGTCGCAATCAATAGATAAGGAGGTGCAAGCATGTCAAGAATAGGTAATAAGCCGATTGAAATACCACAAGGTGTGGAAATTAATATAGATGAAAAAAATGTTGTTACGGTTAAAGGGCCTTTGGGCGTTTTATCGGAGCAAATTCACAAGGATATCGAATTTAAGACAGAGGGAAACCAATTAGTGGTTTTAAGACCTACAGAAAATAAAAAGCACAAATCATTACACGGCCTTTCAAGAACTTTAGTTGCCAATATGGTTCAAGGGGTAACAAAGGGCTTTGAAAAGAAGCTTGAGCTTGTAGGGGTAGGTTATCGTGCCAATAAGCAAGGCAAAAAGCTTGTATTAAACCTTGGTTATTCCCATCCAGTTGAAATGGTGGAGCCTGAGGGAATCACCGTTGAAGTACCTAGCCAAACTGAGGTTCTTGTAAAGGGAATCAATAAGCAGAAAGTTGGAAACTACGCTGCGAAGATTCGTGAACAAAGAAAGCCTGAACCATATAAGGGCAAAGGTGTTCGATACGCTGGTGAAGTAATCAGACGTAAAGAAGGTAAAACTGGAAAGTAATTGAAAGGAGTGATACGAGGTGTTTAAAAAGGTAAGCAAAAACCTTACAAGAAAGAAAAGACATACAAGAGTTCGTGGAAAAGTCTTCGGTACTCCTCAACGTCCAAGATTAAACGTGTATCGAAGCTTAACCAATATCTACGCTCAAATTATAGATGATGTCGATGGAAAAACCCTAGTTGCTGCTTCCAGCCTGGATAACGAAATTAAAGGGAAGGTAAACAGCACTGGTAATCAAGAGGCCGCCAAGCTGGTAGGTCAATTAGTTGCCAAGAAGGCACTAGATAAGGGAATCGAAACAGTTACCTTTGACCGTGGCGGCTATATTTACCACGGAAGAGTGAAGGCCCTTGCAGAAGGAGCCAGAGAAACCGGTCTTAAGTTTTAATAAGAAGGAGGGAAATAGATGCAACGAAATAAGCTGATCGATGCAAGTCAATTGGATGTTAAAGAGCATGTGATAGATATAAGACGTGTCACCAAGGTTGTTAAGGGTGGTAGAAATTTTAGATTTGCTGCATTGGTGGTTGTTGGTGATGAAAACGGACATGTGGGAATTGGATCCGGAAAAGCAATGGAAATTCCAGACGCTATCCGTAAGGGAATTCAAGATGCTAAAAAGAACATGATTCAGGTGCCTATTGTTGGTACGACAATTCCCCACGAAGTTATCGGACACTTCGGAGCAGGTAATGTACTAATTATGCCTGCAAAGGAAGGTACCGGTATCATCGCCGGCGGACCAGTACGTGCTGTATTGGAGCTGGCAGGACTTAAGGATGTAAGAGCAAAATCTCTTGGTACAAATAACTCTAGAAATATGGTTAATGCAACAATCGATGGATTAAACCAATTAAAGAGGGTTGAAGAGGTTGCAAAACTAAGAGGTAAGTCCGTAGAAGAACTCTTAGGTTAGGAGGGAAAATCCATGGCGAAAGCGCTGAAAATAAAATTGGTAAGAAGTACCATTGGAACGCTGCCTAAGCAAAGAAAGACAATTGAGGCTTTAGGCTTGAAAAAAATAGGCCATACTGTAGAGATTGTAGATAATCCTCAGACAAGAGGAATGGTTGAAGTCGTAAAACACTTGGTTGAAGTGACTGAAATCTAGTTGAATTAAAGGAGGTGTAGACATGAAATTACATGAACTTAAACCTGCTAAGGGTGCTGTCAGAGGTACTAAGAGAAAAGGTAGAGGTACAGGAAGCGGTCTTGGTAAAACTGCCGGCCGTGGTGCCAACGGACAAAACGCCAGAAGCGGTGGTGGTGTAAGAGTGGGATTTGAAGGAGGACAAATGCCTCTTATCAGAAGAATCCCTAAAAGAGGATTTACAAACGTATTTAAGAAGCAATTCAATACAGTGAATGTTGATGCTTTAAATATATTTGATAATGGTACAGAAGTGACAATAGACCTTTTAAAGGAAAAGGGAATTGTTAAGAAGATTGAGAAGGACGGTCTAAAAATACTAGGCGATGGCAACTTAGAGAAGAGCATTACGATCAAGGCTCAAAAATTTACAAAAGCAGCCGTTGAGAAGATTGAAGCTGCTGGAGGAAAGGCAGAGGTGATCTAAGGTGATATCGACCTTAAGAAATGCTTGGAAAATTCCAGAACTAAGAAGTAAAATCCTATACACCCTGATGATGCTGGTTGTATTTCGATTAGGATCAGTAATTCCTGTTCCAGGTATAAACATCGATGTTGTTAAAAGCCTGGTTGAAAATGCAGGATTACTGTCTTTCTTTGATTTGTTCTCTGGTGGCGCCTTTGGTAATATGACTATTTTTGCCTTGAGTATTACACCGTATATCACCTCATCTATTATTATGCAGCTTTTAACAATTGCTATTCCCAGCCTGGAAGAAATGGCGAAGGAGGGCGAAGAAGGCAGAAAGAAAATTGCTCAATACACCCGGTACGGAACCGTAGTATTGGCCTTGATTCAAGCATTGGCCATTAGTATCGGATTATTTGGCAGTGCATTAATCTCAAGGGATTTCTTCAGTGTAACTGTTGTGGTACTAACCTTAACAGCAGGTACTGCCTTCTTGATGTGGTTAGGAGAACAAATTACTGAAAATGGAATTGGCAATGGCATTTCATTGATAATCTTTGCCGGTATTGTGTCTAGAGTTCCTCACAACATTAGACAAACAGTATTCCAATTAAGGCAAGGAACATTATCAATCGTATCACTGATTGTTTTCCTATTATTCTCTGTTCTAATTATAGCAGGTGTTGTGGCAATTTCAGAAGGAACAAGAAAAATACCAGTACAATATGCCAAAAGAGTAGTAGGGCGAAAAATGTACGGTGGCCAAAGCTCCCATATTCCATTGAAGGTGAATCAAGCAGGGGTAATTCCGGTGATCTTTGCAATGTCTTTACTATCCTTTCCACAGACCATTGCAATGTTCATGGGACAAGACAGCTGGTTAGCCAGATTTGTTTCAACCTGGTTAAATCCTAACAGCGTTAATCCCGCAGGAGTTATTATATACTCTCTGCTAACTGCAATATTAATTATATTTTTCACCTATTTCTACACAGCCATTACCTTTAATCCTGTCGAAGTGGCTTCAAACATGAAGAAATATGGTGGATTCATTCCAGGGATCAGACCTGGAAAGCCTACCTCAGACTACCTAAGCAAGGTATTAAATCGAATCACCTTAGCCGGAGCCGTATTTCTAGCTGTGATTGCCTTATTGCCCACAGCAATTATGCAAATTACAGGTATGGCGATTGCCTTTGGCGGTACAGCATTACTGATTGCTGTTGGGGTAGCCTTAGAAACAATGCAGCAAGTAGAAGCTCAAATGTTAATGAGGCATTATCAAGGCTTCTTAAAATAAATGGGTCATGGGAAATTTCCCATGGGTCTAAATCTTCATACCGGGAGATGGTATCATGAGAATTATATTACTCGGCCCCCCAGGAGCCGGTAAAGGAACTCAAGCAGCATCTATCGCTGAGGAATTTAGCATTCCCCACATCTCCACAGGAGACATTTTTCGTTATCACATCAAAGAGGGTACTGAGCTTGGTAAAAAGGCCAAATCCTTTATGGATCAAGGTCTGCTGGTTCCCGATGAATTAGTGGTGGCTATTGTAGAGGATCGCCTTAAGCAGCAGGACTGCCGTGACGGCTTCCTCTTAGATGGCTTTCCACGAACAGTAGTTCAAGCCGAGGCTTTAGATGCAGTAATGGAAAAAATGGGTGTGTCTCTGAATAAAGTGATCAATATCGAAGTAGATAAGCAGATCCTTGTGGAAAGAGCAGTAGGGCGAAGAATTTGCAAATCCTGTGGTGCTACCTACCATGTCAAGTTCAACCCTTCAAAGACCGGTGAAGCCTGCGAAAAGTGCGGTGGCAGCCTATATCAGAGGGATGATGATAATGAAGCAACCGTCACCAGGCGTATAGATGTGTACTTGAATGAAACAATGCCGCTGATTGAATACTATCAAGGTCGTGGCAAGCTTGCAGTAATCGATGGACAGCAACATATTGATAAGGTCTACCAGGATATTGTCAATGTGTTAAAAGGAGAAGCATAATGATTACCCTCAAATCTCCACAAGAAATCAAGCTCATGCGAGAAGCTGGTAGAATCGTTGCTGAGACACATGAATTAATTAGAAAGGCAATTAAACCAGGGGTTACAACCAAGTATTTAGATGCCATGGCAGAGGAATATATACTAAAAAAGGGAGGGACTCCTGCCTTTAAAGGATACGGAGGTTTTCCTGCCAGCATATGTGCCTCAATTAATCATGAAGTAGTTCATGGAATACCTGGATTAAAAAGGCTGGAAGAGGGCGATATTATAAGTATAGACATTGGCGTGCTCCTTCAAGGCTATTACGGAGACTCGGCGAAGACCCACGGAGTTGGGCAAATCAGCCAGAGGGCGCAGCAGTTAATTGATGTGACTCGGGAGAGCTTCTATCAAGGCTTACAGTTTGCCAGAGAAGGATATCGTCTGTCAGATATATCTAACCGCATACAAACCCATGTTGAGGCCCAAGGTTTTTCAGTCGTTAGAGATTTCGTTGGTCATGGAATAGGTACTCAAATGCATGAGGAGCCCCAAATTCCTAATTATGGTCCTCCAGGCAAGGGACCAAGGCTAAAGGCGGGTATGGTCTTAGCAATTGAACCTATGATTAATGCAGGTACTTATGAGGTAAAGGTATTAACTGACGGATGGACAGTGGTCACCCTTGATGGTGAATATTCCGCCCATTATGAGCATACGGTGGCAATTACGACGGATGAACCTGAAATTTTAACAGTCTTATGATGTTGATAAACGAGGTGACAATGTGGAATATAACGATTTAAGTATTGGTCAGGTGGTACGTTCAACCAAGGGAAGAGATCAAAACCATGTATTTATTGTAATTGGCAAAGTAGATGAGGATCATGTTCTAATTGCCGATGGGGATCTTCGAAGGATGGAAAAGCCGAAAAAGAAAAAGGTTAAACACCTGGCAAAGTTTAATATTATTTCACATGAAGTGAAGGACCGTATCATAAACCAAATAAAGATCAATAATGCTTTCGTTAGAAAAGAGCTGGAAAGATTGGGAGTAAAGTCCCCGGATTAAGGATTGGAGGTTTGATTGCCAAATGTCAAAGCAAGACGTGATTGAGGTAGAGGGTACAGTTAAAGAAGCGCTGCCCAACGCCATGTTTATTGTTCAGCTTGAAAATGGGCATGAAATCTTAGCACACATATCAGGCAAGTTAAGAATGAATTTTATTAGAATATTACCGGGAGATACGGTAACGGTTGAATTATCTCCTTATGATTTGACTCGTGGTAGAATAACCTGGAGAAAGAAGTAGTTAGGAGGGACTTGTAATGAAGGTGAGACCATCAGTGAAACCAATTTGCGAAAAGTGCAAAATCATTAAAAGAAAAGGCAGAGTTATGGTGATCTGTGAAAATCCTAAGCATAAACAAAAGCAAGGATAAGGTAAAATAGGCTGGTATTATGTCATCATTGATGATATAATATAATATTGTGATAATTAGTTATACGGGGAGCGGCTGATCAGAGAAATCTGATCCCTGTAGACTAACTATTATAAATAGATTATTTAAAATTGACAATTAAGTAAACAACCACTATATTAAATTGTATTTTGTAGGATAAAGATCTAGGAGGTGTAAGCGTAAATGGCCAGAATAGCTGGGGTAGATTTACCAAGGGACAAACGTGTAGAAATTGGTTTAACTTATATATTCGGAATCGGTAGAAAAACTTCCAATAGTATTTTAGCAAAGGCAGGCGTGAATCCTGATACAAGAATTAAGGATTTAACAGAAGAAGAAGTTAATGCCTTAAGAAAGGAAATTGATGCCGGTTACCAAGTAGAAGGGGATCTAAGACGAGAAATTGCTTTGAATATTAAACGTCTAAAGGAAATCAGATGCTACAGAGGAATCAGACACATCAAAGGACTTCCTGTTAGAGGACAAAAAACAAAGACAAATGCCCGTACTCGTAAGGGACCAAAGAAAACTGTCGGTCGTAAGAAGAAAAAATAATAGATAAGGAGGGATAATCGGCATGGCAAAAGTTGCAAAAAAGAAAACCACTCGTACAAGAAGAAGAGAACGTAAAAATATAGAACGAGGTCAAGCGCATATTCAATCAACCTTCAATAATTCAATTATTACCTTGACTGATATGCAAGGAAACACCATTGCTTGGTCCAGTGCTGGTCAATTGGGCTTTAAGGGTTCAAGAAAATCCACTCCCTTCGCTGCTCAAATGGCTGCTGAGGCCGCTGCTAAGGTGGCAATGGATCATGGATTAAGAACCGTTGAGGTTTATGTAAAGGGACCAGGAGCTGGTCGTGAGGCTGCCATTCGTGCGTTACAGGCAACCGGCATTGAAGTAAATCTAATCAAGGATGTTACTCCAATTCCCCATAATGGCTGTAGACCACCAAAACGCAGAAGAGTTTAGTATAGATTAGGAGGTGTAAGTAAATGGCTAGATATACAGATGCAGTATGTAGATTATGTCGTCGTGAGGGCATGAAATTATATCTGAAGGGTGAGCGCTGCTACACCGATAAGTGCTCCATTAACAAAAGAAATACCCCCCCAGGACAACATGGAGCAAGCAGAAAGAAAATGTCAAACTACGGAATTCAGCTTAGAGAAAAGCAAAAAGCAAAGAGATTCTATGGCGTACTTGAGAGCCAATTCAGAAAATATTTTGAAATGGCCGATAAGCAAGCTGGAATTACAGGTGAAAACCTATTAAGAATTCTGGAATCTCGTTTAGATAATATGGTTTACAGACTTGGCTTTGCCAGTTCTAGAGCCCAGGCAAGACAATTGGTAGTACATGGACACTTTACAGTAAATGGTCAAAAGGTAGATATTCCTTCCTATTTAGTAAAGGTTGGTGACGTGATTGCTGTTAAAGAAAGGTCCAAGAGCTCTGATAAGTTTAAAGGTTTAGCAGAAAGCTTTACTGGTTCAGTGCCCAACTGGTTATCAGTAGATATGGAAAAATTAGAGGGAAAAATTGTTTCATTGCCTTCAAGAGAAGATATCGACCTACCAATTGCCGAAAATCTAATCGTAGAGTTATATTCTAGATAATGATTTTTTGGAATCAGTTACCCTCGAGATAATAGTAAAGAGACTTAAAGGAGGGTTTATAATTATGATAGAAATGGAAAAGCCTAAAGTAGAAATTGTAGAGGTCAGTGACGATAATACCTATGGAAAATTTGTAGTTGAGCCTCTAGAAAGAGGATATGGCACAACACTTGGTAATTCCCTAAGACGAATTATGTTGTCTTCCTTACCAGGTGCTGCCGTCACCTCTATCAAGATCGATGGCGTACTTCATGAATTTTCAACGGTTCCCGGGGTGAAGGAGGATGTAACAGAGATCATTCTGAATATGAAGGATTTATCTGTTAAGCTTCATAGTAACGAACCCAAAACCGTTCGAATTGAGGCTGAAGGAGAAGGCGTTGTAACAGCAGGAGACATTATAGCCGATGCAGATGTGGAAATTCTAAATCCTGACATGCATATTGCAACCCTTGATTCTGATGCCAAATTAATGATGGAAATTAACATTTCTAACGGAAGAGGATACATTTCTGCCGAAAACAACAAACATGCAGGAATGCCCATTGGTGTCATCCCAGTTGATTCTATCTTTACACCTGTAAAGAAGGTAAGTTATGCTGTAGAAAATACAAGGGTTGGTCAAGTAACCGATTACGATAAATTGATTATTGATGTATTTACCGATGGCAGCATTAAACCTGACGAGGCAGTATCCCTGGCGGCAAAGATTATGAATGAGCACTTAAATCTCTTTATTACCTTGACAGAGCATGTCAATGATGTAGAAATCATGGTGCAAAAAGAGGAAGATAAAAAGGAAAAAGTGCTTGAAATGACCATTGAAGAACTTGATCTATCTGTACGCTCCTACAATTGTTTAAAGCGTGCAGGAATCAATACAGTGGAAGAGCTTACCCAAAAATCTGAAGAGGATATGATGAAGGTAAGGAACCTCGGAAAGAAATCATTGGAAGAGGTGCAAAAAAAGCTTGCTGAGTTAGGCCTAGGCTTAAGACCAAGCGACGATTAACAAGTAAGAGGTAAGGAGGGATCAACATGGCTCAGTATCGTAAACTAGGACGTGAATCTGCACATAGAAATTTAATGCTAAGAAACTTAGTCACCAGCCTACTTAAAAGTGGTAAAATTGTTACCACTGAAGCAAAGGCTAAGGAAACAAGAAGATTAGCAGAAAAGATGATTACCCTCGCTAAAAGAGGAGATCTTCATGCCAGAAGACAAGCATTAGCGTTTATCACTGATGAAACAGTAGTTAAGAATTTATTTGATGATGTAGCGCCTAAATACCAGGATAAAAACGGTGGTTATACCCGTATAATGAAGCTTGGACCAAGAAGAGGCGATGCAGCAGAAACCGTTATTTTAGAATTAGTTTAAGCTTAAATAGATGGGAGGGATTAAGTGTGGCACTTAGTCCCTGTTTTTTTATAAAAAAAATTATTTGAAGCCCCTGGCAGATTGAAAATGTTTTTCATAAAACCATGGTTTTTTAGGTTAAAATAAGATATAATAATTATGATTTCAAGGTTACAGGCATTAACAGACCTTGAAAGATTGATCTTATAATGAATAAAGAAGGGATCTCAATGGGCAATATGATTGAAATTGATCGCGTTAAATATCAATATCAAAATAATGAAAAGGAAGTTATCGCCCTGAATGAAGTTGAACTTAAAATTCAGCAGGGCGAATTTGTTGTTATTATAGGGCATAATGGTTCTGGCAAATCTACCTTGTCAAAGCATATGAATGCATTACTGCTGCCCTCGGGCGGTCAGGTGCTGGTTAAGGGAATGAATACAAAGGATGAAGAAAAACTATGGGAAATACGGCAGACTGCCGGTATGGTTTTTCAAAACCCTGATAACCAAATCGTTGCTACCATTGTAGAGGAGGATGTGGCCTTTGGGCCAGAAAATTTAGGCGTTGAGTCTGAAGAAATCCTAAAGCGGGTAGAAGAGTCCCTTGGGGCTGTTGACATGTTAAGCTACCGGAATAAGGCACCTCATCTCCTATCGGGAGGGCAAAAACAGCGGATTGCCATAGCCGGTGTCATTGCCATGAAGCCCGACTGCATCATTTTAGACGAGCCTACTGCCATGCTGGACCCGGCGGGCCGCAGAGAAGTAATGAATACGGTTAAAAAGCTAAATAAAGAAGAAAATATTACAGTTGTCCATATTACTCACTTCATGGAGGAGGCCGTGGACGCCGATCGGGTCATTGTCATGGAAGAAGGACGGATCATATTAGAAGGTACTCCCCCAGAGGTTTTTTCCCAGGTTAAAAAATTAAAGGAATTAGCCCTTGATGTACCACAAATGACTGATTTGGCTCATGAATTAAGGGAGGCAGGCCTCAATCTGCCTGATGATATACTTACAGTAGACGAGATGGTGATGAAATTATGTCAATTAAAATAGAAGGCCTAACCCACATCTATAACCCCAATAGCCCCTTTGAAACCAAAGCCCTGGATAATATTAATCTAGAGATACAATCAGGCGAATTTATTGGGCTGATTGGCCACACTGGTTCAGGAAAATCAACCTTAACCCAGCATCTAAACGGACTATTAAAACCCCATAGCGGCAAAATATTCATTAATGATGTTGATATTACCGATAAGGGAATCAAGCTAGGAGAAATACGAAAAAGGGTAGGACTCGTATTTCAGTACCCAGAGCACCAGCTATTCGAGGAATCAGTCTTTAAGGATATTGCCTTTGGGCCAACCAACCTGGGATTAAAGGAAGAAGAGGTGGCACAACGGGTGAAGGAAGCCATGGAATTGGTTATGCTTAATTTTGATGAATTGAAGGATCGTTCACCCTTCGAGCTAAGCGGCGGGCAGCGAAGACGGGTAGCCATTGCCGGCGTACTGGCCATGAAGCCTGAGGTACTAATTTTAGACGAGCCCACCGCCGGCCTTGACCCAAGGGGGCGTGATGATATATTAGATCAAATTAAGCGCTTTCATCAGGAAATGAAAAATACAGTAATCTTAGTTTCCCATAGTATGGAGGACATTGCCAAACTGGTGGATCGTATTATTGTCATGCATCGGGGAACCGTGGCCTTAACGGGTACTCCGGGGCAGGTTTTTCAAGAGGTAGATACCCTTGAATCCATTGGCCTGGGCATCCCCCAGATTAGTTATTTGGTGAAGCGATTAAAGGAAGCCGGTATCCAGCTTAGAGAAGATATATTTACAGTGGAAGAAGCCAGGGAAGAAATACTGAAGTGGGTAAGGAGTCGAAAGCATGCTTAAAGATATTACCATAGGACAATATTATCCAACGGGGTCCATTATACACCAGCTAGATCCCAGAACCAAAATAGTAGGAACCTTTGCCCTTATTGTGGGGCTGTTTATTGTCAGCAATTTTATTGCCTATGGCTTTGTTACGGCCTTTATCCTCGGCTGCATACTGATTTCAAAAATTCCAGTGAAGTATATGCTTAAGGGCATTAAACCCCTCAGGTTTATTATCCTAATCACCTTTTTAATTAATATATTCATGACAAAGGGTGAAATTATATTAAGGCTGGGGCCATTGAATGTAACCGCCGAGGGCCTGTATCAAGGCATATTTATGGCAATCAGGCTGATTCTTCTGGTAATGGGAACCTCTATCCTAACCTTAACCACCTCTCCCATTGCCCTGACCGATGGTATCGAAAATCTATTGAAGCCCTTTAAAAAAATTGGAATTCCAGCCCATGAGCTGGCCATGATGATGACCATTGCCCTCAGGTTTATTCCAACACTGCTAGAGGAGACAGATAAGATTATGAAGGCCCAGATGGCCAGGGGGGCCGACTTTGAAAGCGGGAACATCATTAATCGGGCAAAGGGCCTGGTGCCCCTTTTAGTACCTTTATTTATCAGCTCCTTTAGAAGGGCCGACGAATTGGCCATGGCAATGGAGGCCCGATGCTATCGTGGTGGTGACAACCGAACAAGGATGAAGCAGCTTCAGATGACAGGTAAGGATTATTCAAGCCTTGCGGCCATTACAGGGCTATTACTGATATTAATTGCCATAAGAACCTTTATGTAATATTGACCTATTGGTCAATTATAATTCAATCCCATTATCACGTTGACAGGGTGAGATCGTTGAGAAATATCTTAATAGAAATAGAATATGACGGCACCAATTATTATGGGTGGCAGTTGCAGCCCAGGGGGAAGACCATTCAGGCAGAAATCATTAAATCCTTAAGAAAGCTGACAGGTACTGAAGTGGCAGTTCATGGTGCAGGCAGAACCGATTCCGGAGTCCATGCCCGGGGCCAGACTGCCTCCTTTATGCTGGAGAACAGTATTCCCACCGAAAGAATTCCCCTGGCCATGAACAGACTACTGCCCATGGATATCAGCGTCAGGGCGGCCCATAATATGAGTAAGGATTTCCACGCCCGATACAGTGCCATAGGAAAGCGTTATAGCTACCAAATTTTCCAGGGGGTTAACCGTAGTGCTCTGCTAAGAAATTATAGCTATCATGTAATGAACTCCTTAAATTTGGAAAGAATGAAAATAGGGGCAGCGATGCTGGTGGGTACCCACGATTTTAAGGGATTTATGTCTACCGGCAGCAACGTTAAAAATACGGAGCGAACCATTCATACCATAGATTTTAAAGAACAGGGAGAGAGCCTGTGGATTTCCTTTGAAGGCAATGGCTTTCTCTACAACATGGTTAGAATTATGGTGGGAACCCTGATAGAAATTGGTTTGGAAAGAAGGCCCCTTGATCATATTGAGCTGGCTCTAACGCACCAAAACCGTAGTTATGCCGGGCCTACGGCTCCGCCCCAGGGTCTGTTTTTAGATAAGGTATTTTACCATGAATTAGAGCCATAGGCCAGGATGGATAAATTGCCAAGGGTATGATTTTACCCCTTGACACGCTAGGTAGGTTGTATTACAATATATACAGTGTGTAAAATCGATCCACTCGCCCCGGATCTTGACACATAGATGGAACGGCAAAATTAAGCTTTGATACGTATTAAGGAGGGAAAATGATGAAGTCATATATGGCTAAGACTAATGAAGTAGAAAAGAAGTGGTACCTGGTTGATGCTGAAGGCAAAACCTTAGGTCGTTTAGCCACAGAGGTTGCTACTATATTAAGAGGTAAACATAAACCAGAATATACACCCCATGTAGATACAGGAGACTTTGTAATCATCATTAATGCAGAAAAGGTTGCATTAACAGGTAAAAAATTAGATCAAAAGTTCTATACTTATCATACAGGCCATCCAGGTGGATTAAAACAAATATCCTTCAGAAAAATGCTTCAGGATAAGCCAGAACAATTGGTGTACAATTCCATTAGAGGAATGCTACCTAAAACAAGATTAGGCAGACAAATGGTTAAAAAATTAAAGGTGTACGCTGGCGGACAGCATAACCATGAAGCGCAAAAGCCAGTTAAACTTGAGCTATAAAAAGGTTGAGGTCGAAAGGAGGAGTTATTGAAGATGGCAAAATTAGCTTATTACGGAACAGGTAGAAGAAAAAAATCAATTGCTAGAGTTAGATTGGTTCCAGGTGAAGGGAACATCACAATAAATAAAAGAGATATTGAAGAATATTTCAATTATGAAACCTTAAAAAGAGAAGTAAAGCAACCATTGGCATTAACCGATACATTAAGCAAATATGATGTAATTGCCCTGGTTAATGGTGGTGGCTTCACAGGCCAAGCAGGTGCCTTAAGACATGGTATTGCCAGAGCACTGGTAAAATCAGATGAAGAATTAAGAGCTGCATTAAAAAAGGCAGGCTTCTTAACTCGAGATGCAAGGGCTAAGGAAAGAAAGAAATACGGCTTAAAGGCAGCAAGACGTGCGCCTCAGTTTTCAAAGAGATAATTTTATTTCAATACAAAATCTCCAAATCATTACGATTTGGGGATTTATTTATTATACCGGTCACCTATGCTATACTGAGATAAAAGGTCCACCGGGGGGAGTTAGGATGAAGAAATTATATATCATTTTTAAACTATTGATTATTTTTAATTCCTTAACGAATCTACTATGGCTAATGTACGAAAGCCCAGTCTACATTTATGCTATCAACCTGCTCATTTCAATGGTTCCTGTAGTCGTTATTTTATTTACCAATGGGAAGGGGCAACTAAAATGGCTATTATATGTCTTGCCAGTAGTATTGATCTTTGAGCCTGTTATCGTATATACCAAATACGCATCTATTCCCCTGACATTTTTGGCCATTGTAATGGGGATTGTAATTTATACTTTTTTATATCATTACTACCATTATGAATATGATTACCTGCAGGATTAAATTTTGAAATCAAAGATAAATAAAAAAATAAAAAGTGTAACAAAAAATCCCTCAAATTATGGTGTTTGGGGGATTTTATTAATTAATCTTTAATTTCCTTAAAAAGCTCGTAGGCCTTTTTTTTCGCCTCTTCCAAAATCTCAATTCCCAAAGGGGTAATTCCATAGTATTTACGAACCTTTCCCTCGACGATCCTTTCCTCCATTTGTAATAGGCCATTAGATTCCATACTGTGCAGCAGTGGATAGAGGGTGCCCGGACTCATATCATAGTCATGCTCCTTCAGTTCTTCAATCATCCATGAACCGTAAAAGGGCGAAACCTTAGCGTGGTGTAATATATGGATTTGAATAAACCCCAGAAAGAACCTTCTAAGAATTTTAGCTTGCATAATAAATCATCTCCTGATACAATTTACTTATCGAAAACCGATATCGAATATTGATATAATTATAGCATATGTTTTTATAGCAATTCAATAGATAATAAAAAAGAACAAAAACCTAACTAGGTAAAAAGTTATTTATGGAAGGCGGTGTTAGGTATGAAGGAAATTTTTTTGTACTTTATAAAAATAGGATTTTTAGGGTTTGGTGGGCCGATGGCCCATATCGCCATGATGGATGAGGAATTGGTTGAAAAGCGGAAATGGCTCTCAAAGGAGGGTTTTTTAGAGGGAATTGCAATATGCAATATGCTACCGGGGCCGGCATCTACTCAACTGGGAATCTATATGGGCTATGTCAAAGGAGGATTATGGGGCGGAATCATAGCCGGTACAGCCTTTATTTTTCCAGCCTTTATTATAATGGTAGCATTAAGCTATTTATATTTTAACTATGGTACCTATCTACAAATACAGGGAATCCTCTATGGCATCAATCCCCTGGTGATTGCCCTGATTAGTATCTCCCTGATAAAAATGGCAAGGAAGTCCATAGCTGACCACGCAGGGGTTATAATATTAATTGTCAGTGCATGTCTTGTCTATTTTTTTAACTTCAATACCATATTGGTTATGCTTTTGGCAGGGTTAGTTGGAATAACCATATACCACCTGCCTAAGGGCGGTAATAGGGCTTATGCTATAGCCCTACTTCTGCCCCTTCATTCCAGCTTAACAAGGCTGTTTACATTTTTTCTAAAGGTGGGTTCCTTTATTTACGGCGGCGGATTAGTGATTATTCCCTTTATAGAGCAAGAGGTGGTTCAACGGCTTGGATGGCTAACTCAGCAGGAATTTTTGGCGGGTATTGCCCTGGGAGAAGTGACTCCGGGGCCCGTTGTAATCACTTCTGCCTTTATAGGCTATGGTGTCTACAGTTTTTTGGGAGCGGCTGTTGCAACACTGGCTATTTTTTTACCCTCCTTTGTTTTCATATTGGCAGCAGCCCCCTATTTAAAAAAGCTAAAAGATATACGTTGGATAAAAGCTTTTTTAAAGGGGGTCAATGGGGCAGTCATAGGAACCATTTTGGCTGCCAGTCTGAAGCTGGTACCCAATGCCCTGGTGGATCTCTGGACAGTACTGATTGCCCTGGGGGGATTCGTAGCCTTAATGAAATATAAGGCTAATATATTGTTCAGTGTAAGCATTTCAGGAATCCTAGGAGTTGTCATAACATATCTCATCAAATAGAAGCAGACCCTTTAACCTACCCAAACGGCTAGTATCCTGTGTCAGTTAAAAGACGAGATAAGGCCTGAGACAAATTTTCTAAAAGTAAGGTGTAGGAGGAAGCCATATCGGGCAATATGGCGACTGAAGACAACGCAACTGTTTTGGGAAATTTGGCTAGGGATAGTCCGTTAATTTAGATGATGCAGGATACTAGTATTTCATAATGAAGAATACTGGTCTTTTTTTATGGTTTCTTTATTTTTCCCGGGAAATAGGTCGAACAGTTGAGGTAAATAATAAAACATGTCGGATAAACAATAATTAACCGAAGGAAAAGTTTCCAATATATTTTCATGACCCCAATCGTATAGCTTACTATTATTTGCCATATATATAGACAGAGAAGAATTTCGGCGGGAGGGGTCATATTGGTTTTTTTCATTAGAAAAAAGTGGCTGGTGTGGATCGGTGTAATAATCAGCTTATTACTCATTATGCTTGTTATAAAATTTACTAAAAATGAAACCATAGCAACAATGAATTTACCTGCAACGGCTAAGGTAGTCATAATTGACCCAGGCCACGGAGGAATTGATCCGGGTGCCGTTGCAAAGGACGGAACCATTGAGAAGGACATTAATTTAAGCATCGGGCTCCACTTAAGGGAATATTTAGAACAAAGCGGTGCCTATGTGATCATGACAAGGGATACAGATAAAGGACTATATACGAATTCCAGTAAAAATAAAAAACGTGCAGATCTGGAAAAAAGAAAGGAAATCGTTCAAAACAGTGGTGGGGATTTATTTATATCCATCCATTTAAATAGCTTTACCCAAAACAGATATTATGGAGCCCAAACCTTTTATCCAAAGGAAAATCTTTTGGGTAAGGAGCTGGCCCGAATCATACAGGAGGAACTAATCAAAAATCTCGATACCGAGAATACCCGAGTGCCCTTGCCTCGTGAGGATATCTATATCATACGGGATTTGAATCTTCCCTCGGTTCTGGTGGAATGTGGATTTTTGTCTAATCCCCAGGAGTTAAAAAAATTAAAGGATTCAGACTACCAGAAGAAAATAGCCTGGGCCCTTTATGTAGGTATCCAGCGATATTTTAATGAAGCTCGTTAAAAATTGAATGTGTATAAAATTTGTGGATAATGTGCATAACTTCAGAGCAATAGAAAATTATATCTTTAATTCAAAGGTGAAAGCCAAAATGTAAAGAGGTCTAATGTGCACAAATTATCCAGAAACATGTGGACAAAATATAACCCATTAGACCCTTCTCATTATTATAACAATGATAAGGCTATTTTTTGAAATACACTATTAAAAAGTTTTACCAGGAATAATTGCATCAATTATTCCAATGACTAAGGCACCTAAAATGGCCCCTAAAGGTGTAACTCGCATGGCGGGCACAAAATACTGGGTGGCATAAAGGACGATGGCTGCCACAATAAACCCGGTGATTCCCCTTCCAAAGGGAGAAGCATCAAATTTGGCAATTCTAAAAATGAGATAATCAATTAAGCTGATAATGGCTGCAGCAAGTAGAATACTACCCATGCCTCGTATTGAAAAACCTGGTGTTAGAAAAGCAGCTACAGAAATAACAATGGCTGAAACAATAAATCTGATGATAAAGCTAATCCAACCATTGGAATTAGCTGTACGACTATCTCTTCTTTCTTCAGACATAAAACTACCTCCTCAAATAAGATTTAAATATAGCATTTGATAAAAATAATATTTTATTCAAATTTTCTCTTTTTTTTTTGAAAAAAACAAGTTAAAAAGGTCAAAAGGAGGTAATCATTTTGAAAAAGACCTTAAGGGTAGTAACATTGTCAAAAGAAGTAATCATTTATATGATTTTAGGATTTATATTACTTTTGCCAATCAATTTTTTTTATGTTTATCAAAATACCAACACATGGAGGGTTAATAGAGATCATCAGGAAGCTAAATATCAGGTTGCCATTATCATAGACGATTTCGGAAACAATCAAAAGGGCACCGAAGAAATGCTCAATCTTGGAATCCCATTGACTTGTGCAGTCATTCCTTTTTTAGAGCATAGTGCCGAGGAGGCTGAAAAGGCCTACCAATTAGGCCATGAGGTAATCATTCATTTACCAATGGAACCACACCACGGTGATCCCCGATGGTTGGGAGAAAGGGGTATTACAGTTAATCTATCGGCGGAAGAGGTAGAACAAATCGTAAGGGCCGCAATTGATCATATTCCCCAAGCCGTAGGCTTAAACAATCATATGGGATCAAAGGCCAGTGAAGACAAACGAATCGTATCGGCTATTGTAGAGGTGCTTCAGGCAAATAGCATGTATATTGTAGACAGTAAGACAAGCTACAAATCAGTCATCAAAAAAGTTGCAGCAGAAAAGGGAGTAATGGTTCTGGAACGCAGCGTATTCCTGGATAATGAAAAAAATAAAGAAAAAATAAAGGATCAATTAAGGCAATTAGCCCAAATTGCCATTAAAGAGCAAAGCGCCGTAGCCATAGGCCATGTAGGACCAGAGGGAGGGTTAATCACTGCCCGGGCCATTAAAGAAATGGAAGAAGAGATGAAGGAAATGGGGATTGAGTTTGTAAAGGTATCGACCCTGCTGGGAGGCCATCAATAGGGATTTTATAGCAGTTTAAAGGCATGAAATTGGGTAATAATTAAGATAACTAATAAAGGAAGAAGGTATAGTAATGGAAAAATGTAGTGGTTGCCAACATTATAAAGATGGGAAATGCAGCACTACCCAATGTACGGTAGAAGAAAATCACCTGGGGGAATTTAAGCATATTATAGGCGTTATGAGTGGAAAAGGAGGCGTTGGAAAATCCTCGGTAACCGCTTTACTGGCATCGGCCTTAAGGAAAAGTGGGGCCCAGGTAGGGGTACTGGATGGTGATATAATGGGACCAAGCATTGCTAGACTTTTTGGAGTAGAAGGCCCCGCCATTGGTACAGAGGATGGTATAAAGCCGGTATTATCAAAAACTGGAATCAAAATTATGTCTATGAATCTTTTGCTTCCCAAGGAAACTGACCCGGTGATTTGGAGAGGCCCTGTGATCAGCGGTGTCATTAAGCAGTTTTGGCAGGAGGTAGATTGGGGTAAACTGGATTATTTGCTGATCGACTTTCCGCCGGGAACGGGGGACGTTGCCCTGACGGTCATGCAATCTATCCCATTAAAGGGGATCATAATGGTAACATCGCCCCAGGGATTGGTGCAAATGATTGTAGAGAAGGGTGTGGCTATGGCCAACAAGATGGAAGTTCCAATTATAGGTCTATTAGAAAATATGAGCTACGTACAGCCACCAGGGTACCCTGAAGCCTATTATCTGTTTGGAGAGGGAAAAACAAAGGAAGTATCAGAGGCGTTAGGCTTGCGGTTTTTGGGGCATTTTCCCATCGACAGAGAGCTGACAATCCTGTCGGATCGAGGAGAGATTGAAACATATGAGAGTAAGCAATTCTTAGAATTAGCTAAAGACCTGATGAAATTAATGGATTAGAAGGGCTTGAGTCGGTAAGTGTACCGGGCTCAGGCCCTTCTTTTATTTAAATAATGACTTAGAATTGTTACAACTAGTAACTGGAACTGATTGTCAAGAATAATGATTTGACCCTCTAAATAAAGTATTGGTATGGCTCCAATAATTATCATTTGGGCTGATAGTATGATTTTGCTAGAAAAAATAAAAATGATAAACAAGAAAAAGAAGGAGTTAGTAAACATTTGTAGAATTATTAATTAAATAAAATGCCCATGGTGTTGTAACGAATGATGCCTTATATGTTGAAAATATAAGTATTAGGGGTTCAGAAAGGGAGAGAGAAAAATGACTGAATTGTTGATGTTAGAGATTAACGAAAAAGAGGGAACCGTCAAAACACATTCAGTGGGACATTTGTTTACAGAAAGAAATCCAGCCGGGGGTTACCAGGACGATCCAAATGAATTTAAAGACTCTGTAAGAAGTCAAACGAAACTAAAGCTTAACCGGAGAATTAGGGAAGAATTGGCGGAACACCTTAAAATGAAAATGGAGGAATGGCTTGCAATTGGAAAAGGGCAATATGCCCGTGGGGAATATCGGAATGCCTTAAAATGCCACAGTGAAGCCCTGGAATACGGTATTCAGCTAGGAGATCAAAATGAAATGGCCCGTTGCCATATAGAGATGGGGCTATGCTGCTATCGGCTATCTATACTTGATCAGGCCCTATATCATAGTCATAAGGCTATAAAATTAATCCAAGAAAAATCTAAACTACCCGACGAGATATACGGGCAGGCCTGTTATATTGAAATTTTATGCTATCATCAAAGTAAAGATTTTTCTCGATTAAAGGATGCCTTAAACCGCTTTAAAGCCCTTGAGAATCTTCCTAAAAACCATGTCCAGCGAGTCAGGCTAATTGAGATAGAGCTATTACTTAGTACAGGAGAGGCAGAGGCCCAGGTCTTGCTAAAAAGCATCGAGGAACTGAAAAAGGATATGGTTTTAAAGGCCGATATCATCAACCATCTGCTGATTGCTTCCAAGCTATATCAGCGCCTTGACCAGACAGAGCATTCAATCGCTTTGCTTAAGGAGGCTGAGACCATGGCAGCATCCCAGGGGATCATTGGAGAATTAATTGAAATTTACAGCATGTTGGGAGAATTACTGCTGGGCAATGGAGAGGTTGAGGCCGGAAAGTCCTATTTTAATAAAATTAGAAAAGTGGTTGTATGAACAACACTAGGTTTTCTGTACCCGATGCTAAGGGTACATTTTTTTTATAATACATAGGAAAAGGTATACTGCGATAAATTGTGGATCAGTAATTATTTCCATAATGCTTCTTAAGAAGGCCTACCTACAAACCTTCAAAGGAGGACTCTATTTTTTCACAACAGACATTGTAAGTTAAGGTGCTGATTGTTATAATAAAAGGGTTCCAGAAGAGAAGATGAGGTGATTAAATGGAAGAAAAAGCAGATGTAATGGTAAAAAGAGCAATTGTTCATATACTTGACCCCAATATAGGGATGCCGGTTCTATCAACCGTTGAACATCCTTCCAATACTGATATCTATGAATTTTTAGAGACCCATATTCAAAAAATAATGAAGGATCCCAATTTAAAGCCTGCTACCTTTAGTGATGAAGCATATGAGGTTAAGACAGCCATAGAAGGAATAAAAGAAGATGTAGATTATTTTGTACAGGGCTCCTCTACACTGGCAAAGATCCTTTACGAAATCATGCTAAAGCATGTGACCATACCGGCTGCCGACATGGTGGTTTGTATTTTTGAAACAATGGATGAAAGCTACCTGGGAATATTAAAATGTAATTACAAGTATTCCTATATTCATTATACAGAGGATACAGAGGATGGGAGAATCAATAGCATACTTAAGCAGAAAACAGCCCTTCCCGGGAATGGTCAAAAAATTGAAGAGGTAGCCGTTATTAATTTGAATAATATGCATATAAAGCTATTAGAAAAGGAATATGAGCTGGATGGAGAAAAACAATATTATTTTTCTCAACTTTTTCTCAAGTGCCACAATAGGCTATCAGACCTTCAAAAAGCCAAAGGTCTAAAAAAGGCAACTGAACTATTTAATAAAAAGTTTTGCAATCATGACATACAGCTATCCGACCAATTTGGTAAAGAAGTATTAAAAAGCATTGAAGAAACAGGAGAGATCGATATTCCTCAAATCAGTGAAAAGGTTTTTGGAAATAACCATGAAATGAAGGATATTTATCGAGAGCATATTGAAAAATCTGGTTTCATAGAAGAAAGGGTAGAACTCGATAACGAGGCTGTACGAAAGGTTTTTAACAAAAGAAAAATTAAAACCGATACAGGGATTGAGATAAATCTATCACTGGAGGATGAAAACAATAACCTGGAATTTATCAATCATCCTGATGGAACCATATCGATCATCATTAAAAATATTAATTCCATCAGCTATAAGTGACATTGAAAATAATTTTGTTGGAAATAATAATAAAATGATTTGGGGGCAAAGGGCCCTCTTTTTATTATCCCCTTTATAGAGGCTAATAAGAATAGCTTACATATCAACTTATATGATAATAAGGTAATTGGCCCTTTAACGAAAATAGCCCAGAGGGCTGTACAAATAGATACTAGACAAATGATGGAGGGGGTATTGAAAAATGGACAGATCAAAACAATTAGGGGAAGAAAAGATCACAACCCTGCTGAAAAAATTCTCCATTCCTGCCATTATTGGTATGCTAATTAATGCATTTTACAATATTGTTGATCGAATTTATATTGGAAATAGCGCTGATTTAGGAACCCTTGGCCTGGCTGGAATTACCATTAGCTTTCCCATTGTCATGGTCATGATGGCCCTGTCTGTGTTAATTGGAATAGGCGGAGCAACACTTTTTTCCATTCGATTAGGTGAGAATAAAAGTCATGAAGCTGGAAAAATTCTGGGCAATGCTGCTACACTGATTATCATCGTCTCAGTTATATTCACCCTGGCGGGATTAATATTTCTGGAGGAGCTTCTGGCATTATTCGGAGCCAGCCCCGAGGTAATGAGCTATGCAGGAGAATATATGAGAATCGTACTTTTCGGTGCAATCTTTCAAGGCATCAGTATGGCAGGAAATAATTTTATCCGAGCCGATGGAAGTCCGAAAATTGCCATGATATCCATGCTGTTGGGAGCTGGCTTTAATATTATATTTGACCCCATATTTATTTATCGTTTCCGTTGGGGGATGACCGGGGCAGCACTAGCCACCATTGGAGGACAAGGTCTTTCAGCCCTTTGGGTAATATACTACTTTATGGGAAAAAGAAGCTCCCACAAAATCAGCTTTAAAAATATGAAACTAGATTGGAACCTTTCAGCCCAAATAATGGCCACTGGTATTCCGGCCTTTCTGATGCAGATTGCCAATAGTCTTCTCAATATAATATTGAATAAAAGCCTTGCCTTTTATGGCGGTGATGTAGCCATATCTGCCATGGGAATCATTAATAGTGTTCAAACCCTGATGCTGCTTCCCATCATTGGAATAAATCAAGGAGCCCAACCAATATTAGGCTATAATTACGGGGCCCAAAAAAACCATCGGGTCAAGGAAACCTTGAAATGGGCAATTTTAAGCGCCACCATCATCGCTCTGGTGGCCTATTTGGGAACAAGAATATATTCAAAGGAGCTAATCACTCTTTTCAATCAAGATGAAGATTTGATCAGCTTTGGCTCAAGGGCTATGATCATATGGTTTTTCTTCCTGCCCGTTGTTGGCTTTCAAATGGTTAGTGCCAGCTATTTTCAAGCTGTAGGTAAGGTGAAGCCAGCAATCTTCCTTACCATGACTAGGCAGGTAATTCTATTAATACCAGCCCTGTTAATTTTACCTCAATATTATGGTCTGGAGGGTATTCTCTATGCGGCTCCCTTTGCCGATATCACTTCGGCCCTAATAACAGGAATTGGACTGACACTTGATCTTAAGCCCTTGGGAGGATTTCAGAAGAATGAAACTTAATCTTTTTAGTAGAAGATGATTTTAGAGAAATCCCCCCTGTGTTTTTCTTGCAAAACATTGAGTTCCTCTAAAAACAAAGGGATTGTAGGATTTGAATTGACCTTTCTCCAGGCCACCACCAGTTCATCCTCATTATGGTGCCCCTCTATGGGAATGAAGCGCAGGCTAGGACTAGATTGAGCCTCAAGGCTTCTTGGTAAAATAGCAATACCGATACCGGCTGCCACCAATAGCAGTACAGTATGAATTAATCTGGGTTCAGCCACAATATTGGGAAAAAAACCGTGATTAGCACACATCAATAGGGTTTTATTCAAGCCCTGGGGAGATTCCTCTCGATTTAAAACGATAAAGCGCTCCTGGGCCAATTCTGCAATACTAATGTGCTTACGAAGGGCCAGGGGATGCTCACAATGGACAACCACTGAGATAGGCTCTGTGGATATTTTTTTTCGTTCAAGTCCACCAATATTATCTAACCCAAAGGATAGGGTAAAGCCCACATCCAGTTCACCCGAGCTGAGGGACTCTATTAATAGACCGTGATTGTATTGATCTAGGTTCAAATCTATCTTCGGGTAGCTTTTACGAAATTGTCTTATCAAATAAGGTAAAAAGTTCCTTTCAGTATAGCCTAAAAATCCAATCCGAAGGCTGCCAATAATGCCCAATTCAGCTTGGCGGGTCTTTTCAACTGCCTCCTCAGATCGTTTTACCAAATTGATAGCTTCCGTCAGCAATACCTCCCCTGCACTGGTGAGTTTTACAGATCGTTTATTCCGGATAAACAGCTTGACGCCTATTTTCTTTTCAAGATCAGCAATTTGCTGACTGACAGCCGATTGGGCTATAAACAGTTCCTTAGCGGCTTCGGTAAAATTCAACTTTTCGGCCACAGCAATAAAATAACGTAATTGCCGCATATCCATAGATTATTCACTCCCTTCATAATATTTCTTTAAAAAGATTCCTCCTCCTATGAGAAATAATATCATTTTAATCTATTTTGTTCAATATAAATCAGTTTTACTTATTACTGATATAGCATTCTAATATTTCACAATGGAAGCAATTTTCTGTATTCTAATAATATAGGGCTTTTGCCACTTAAGGCTAGGGTAATGGAAAAAACGTTAAAGGATTAATTTTTGGAGTGGACATGTAAACGTTTTCATTCATGGTTACAAAATTGTTTTGATTTCAAGAATATTTTACAATACTTCAAAGGTAAAGTTAACAAAAAATAGAATACAATTATTATACAAAAGGAGGAAGCGGTATGTCCCACCTGAACAAAATACTTGCAATTAATCCCGGTGCCACCTCAACAAAAATTGGACTTTATGAAGAGGAAAGCTTAATATTCAAAAGAACCCTTGAACATTCAGCACAGGAATTAGACAAATCTCCCAGTATCTTCGACCAATATTCCTATCGATTAGAACTGATAATGGATATTTTAAAGGAGGAAGCCATTGATATAGCGACGTTAACTGCTATTGTAGGTCGAGGGGGGTTGTTAAAGCCCCTGGCAGGAGGCACCTATGAGGTTAATGAGGCTATGGTGGAGGATTTAAAAAAGGCGGAAAGGGGGGAACATGCATCAAACCTGGGGGCTGTAATGGCCTACAATCTTGGCCGACAGCTCAATATCCCGGCCTTTATAGTCGATCCCGTTTCAGTTGATGAAATGGAATCCGTAGCTAGAATTTCAGGCTTGGCAGAGATCGAAAGGATCAGCTTATCCCACGCTTTAAATATGAAGGCCGTTGCCCGCAAGGTGGCTAAGGCAATGGGGAGCAGCTATGAAGAAGTAAATTTAGTGGTAGTTCATCTGGGAACAGGGGTTTCCGTTACCCCCCACAGAAGGGGTAAAATGATTGATGTCAATAATGCCAAGGCTGAAGGCCCCTTCAGCCCTGACCGTTGCGGTGGACTACCGGCAGATCAATTGGTAAAGCTGTGTTTTTCAGGAAGGTACAGCTATGACCAGCTTAAGGCCATGGTTAGCAGTAAGGGGGGCTTTTATTCCTATTTTGGCACAAAGGATGCCAGGGAGGTGGAGGCCATGGCTGATGCAGGAAATCCTAAAGCAGCCCTCGTTTTAGAAGCCCTTATATATCAAGTGGCTAAGGAAATCGGAGCCATGGCGACAGTTTTATTAGGTGAAGTGGATCGAATCGTTTTAACCGGGGGGATTGCCTATTCCAAGCGGGTTGTTGAAGGAATTACCAGGCGGGTTCAATTTATTGCCCCTGTCGAGGTGATTCCAGGGGAAGAGGAGCTGGAGTCCCTTGCTTTCGGAGCCTTAAGGGTAATGAAGGGCGAGGAAAAAGCATTAACCTATCAATAAGATGAATTCAAAAGGAGGGAAAGAAATGGCCAAGGTGAAGATATTAGAGGAATACTGTAAAAGCTGTGGGCTATGTACAGATGCCTGTCCGAAGAAAATACTGGAAATAGGGAAAAAAACAAATTCAAAGGGATATTTTACAGTTCACTGTATTGATCAGGATAAATGTATAGGATGCACCCTTTGTGCAACGGTTTGTCCCGATGTTGCCATAGAGGTTTATAAATAGATGGAAAGGAGCGAATAGACAGATGGAAAAGGTACTCTTAAAGGGTAATGAAATCATTGGTGAAGCCGCCATTCGTTCAGGATGTAAATTATTTTTTGGCTATCCCATTACACCATCAACAGAGATAATAGAGTATTTGGCAAAGGAGCTCCCCAAGCATGGGGGAAGTATACTTCAGGCAGAGGATGAAATTGGAGCCATTAATATGTGCTATGGGGCCGCCTGTACCGGTACCCGGGTAATGACAGCCTCTTCAAGCCCAGGAGTCAGCTTAAAGCAAGAAGGGATCTCCTATAGTGCGGCAGTGGGACTGCCCATGGTGATTGTCAATGTAAACCGATGTGGGCCAGGGCTTGGAGGCTTGGGTCCGGCCCAGTCCGATTATTTTCAATCTACCAAGGGAGGTGGTCACGGAGATTATCGCTTAATCGTATTGGCCCCTTCCAATGCCCAGGAGCTTTATGATTTTACTATGGATGCCTTTGACTTGGCCGACCAGCATCGCAACCCGGTATTGCTGCTTACCGACGGGTTTTTAGGGCAAACCATGGAGCCGGTGCTATTAAAGGAAAAGCCAAAAGCAATGGAATATGATCGAAGCTGGGTGGTAGATGGCTGTAAAGGCAGGAAAAAACGTATATTAGCTAGCTACTCCTTGACCAATGAGATCGGAGAAGCCAATAACTTAAAATGGGAAGCAAAATATAAAAATATACAGGAAAAGGAGCAGCGTTGGGAGGAATTCAATACAGACGATGCAGACTACCTATTGGTCAGCTATGGTACAACGGCCAGAATATGTAAAAGTACTGTATTGAATGCCCGAAAAAAGGGGATCAAGCTGGGATTAATTCGGCCCATCACCCTGTGGCCCTATCCTGAAAAGGCCTTTGCCCCCTATAAGGAAAAAATTAAGGGAATTGTTACCGTAGAGCTTAATACAGGCCAGATGATCGAGGATGTTAAACTGGCGGTGGAATGCAAAGTACCAGTACACCTGTATCGCAGGCAAGGAGGCATGCTTCCTACGGAGCATGAAATACTAGACTATGTAGAAGCCACATTTGGCTTGGCTGAGGAGGTGTAATGATGGAAAAAGTATTCAGCAGAACAAAAGGGCTGACCGATGTTCCTTTCTCCTTCTGCCCGGGCTGTACCCATGGAATCATCATGAGGTTAATTGCCGAAGTATTAGAGGAACTGGATATTATTGAAGATACCATTGGGGTTTCCCCTGTTGGTTGTGCAGGTTTTTGTCAGGATTTCTTCAGCTGTGACTTTGTAGGGGCTGCCCATGGTAGGGCCCAGGCTGTGGGGACAGGAATAAAAAGAGCCCTTCCAGAGAAGATGGTCTTTACCTATCAGGGAGACGGTGATATTGCCGCCATTGGAACCCAGCATGCGATCCATGCCGCAGCCAGAGGAGAAAAAATCACCTCGATTATGGTAAATAATGGTATTTATGGTATGACAGGAGGTCAAATGGCCCCCACAACCCTGGAGGGGATGAAGACCACCACAAGCCCCTATGGAAGAAATGCCGTTCATGAAGGGGTGCCTATGGATTTTCCAAAATTAATTGCAAATCTTCAGGGTGCAGTCTATGTGGCCTCTGTTTCAGTGGATTCTCCCAAAAATATCAATCAGGCTAAAAAGGCTATCAAAAAGGCCTTCCAGGTTCAACAGGCCGGATTAGGCTTTGCCATGGTCAGTGTCCTGTCTACCTGCCCTACCAACTGGGGATTGAGCCCTGTTGAAAGCCTAAGATGGCTGCGGGAAAATATGATGCCGATTTATCAGATGGGTGAGCTTAAAGCAACCGAGGAGGTGAATAAACTATGATGGATAAAATAATACTTGCTGGCTTTGGTGGGCAAGGAGTTATGTTTCTGGGAAAGGTCCTGGCCTACGGAGGAATGGGGTCAGATCTTAAACTTTGCTGGATTCCCTCCTATGGCCCGGAAATGAGGGGTGGAACCGCCAACTGTTCAGTAATATTATCTGATGAAGAAATTTACTCTCCGGTTATAGACTATGCTGATTGCGGTATTGTCTTAAATAAGCCGGCCTACGATAAATTTGTGTCACGAATTAAGCCGGGAGGCGTACTGGTAGTAAATTCATCCCTCGTTGAAATTGATCATACAAGGGATGATATAAAAATTATTCAAATTCCTGCCACAGAGTTGGCTAATGAGATTGGGAACAGTAGTATCGCCAACATGGTTTGTCTGGGGGCCCTTTTACCAAACCTGAAGCTGATTGATTTTAAAAAGATAGAAAAGGCAATGAAAAAATTAACCCAGAAGCGACCAGAGCTTTTAGAAATCAATTTGACGGCTATTAATAAAGGCTATTCGTATCAATAGAATATTGAAGCTGTTTAATATTATTAAAAGCCCCGGTAGACTGACGGGGCTTTTTGTCATGTAATCAGGAAAGTTGTCAAAGGGGCTTAAAAATTGTAGTAAAGTTTAGTATTAACTGTTATAATAAAACATATTTATAGTTTAACAACAATGAAGGTCATGATTGAATATAACATTTTTAATATCGATAATAGCAAACTTTTTGAAAGAAAAGGACGCAAAGTCATGGGTCTAAGGGTACAGCTGTATCTATGATTGCCAGATTGCCGAAATATTTTAAGGATTAACCTATATCTTTAATGGGAAAATTAGGCAACTGCATTGGTTGCTTTTTTTATTTACTTTAAGGAAACAATGGGCAAAAGTCTGCCTTTAATAAAATAAAAGCTAGGAGGAGGTATAAAATGAAAAAACAAATTCAGAAAAAAGGCATTCGAAGTTCTTTAAAGACCAAATTAATTACCATGTCGTGTCTTCTTTTGGTAATACCGCTTTTGGCCGCCGGTTTGATCAGCTATGGTATCGCAAAGAGCGAGCTTAACAAAAAAGGGGAAGTAATACTTAAAAACAGTGTCGTACAGGCTATGCAGCTGATCGATGCCAAGGCTGAACAGGTAAAGCTGGGCTTGATAGACCTGGAGACAGCCCAGGAACAGGTAAAAACCTATCTGTTAGGCCCTATGAATTCAGAAGGAAAAAGACCGATTAATCGCAATATTGATTTGGGCCAAAATGGCTACTTTATTATTTATGATGAACATGGCTTGGAGGTAGCCCATCCCACACTGGAGGGAGATAATGTTTGGGAGGCTGAAGATAAAAGTGGAAATGGCTTTAAGCTGGTTCAAGAGCAAATTAAAATTGCCCGGAATGGCGGCGGATACGTGTACTATGCCTGGACCTTACCGGATTCGGAGCAAATAGGAGAAAAAATTTCATATCAGGAGCAGGATCCGCACTGGGGCTGGATTGTATCGGCCGGCTCCTATATGAGTGATTATAACCAGGGCTCCAATGCAATTCTTAAGGCAATATTACTGATCATTGTGGGGGCCATTTTACTGGGAGTCATTGCTATTATTTTATTTGCCAAGCATCTAACTGACCCAATCCATAAAATAAGCAAGGGCTTAGGGGAAGTAGCCCAGGGCAATTTAATCATAGAACCCCTTGTAGTGAAAAATAACGATGAAACAGGAAGACTGGCCGAATCCTTCAACGAAATGCTTGACAATATGAAGAAGCTCATATCTACTGCCAGAGATTCATCCTCTACGGTAATGAAATTTTCTGATTCCCTGGCCACCATTACGGAGGAAACCTCCAGGGCCATTAATGAAGTGTCTTATACCATTCAAGAGGTTGCCCAGGCTGTTGGAGAAGAAGCCAGGGGTACAGAAAATGCCGTAAGTAAAATGGACCAATTATCTGCAAGTATAGAAAATGTCAATAATGCTGCTGTCCATATGAATGATGTAGTAACCGAAACGGGAAGCTACAGTACTAAGGGATTAGAAAAGGTATCTACCTTAATTCATAAGAAGGATGACAGCAATCGTGCGACCGAAGAAATCAACGAGGCAATCCTTAAGGTAAATGACAGTACCGGTAAAATACATGTCATTACAGATACCATCACTCAAATTTCCCAGCAGACAAATTTACTGGCACTCAATGCCTCTATTGAGGCCGCCAGGGCTGGTGAGGCAGGTAAAGGCTTTGCTGTGGTGGCTGAGGAAATCAGGAAGCTGGCAGAGCAGTCTGCCAATGCTGTCAGCGAAATTAACAGTATTATAGAAGAAATCGATCAATATTCCAATTCCTCTGTGAAAACCATGGAATTGGTAAGGGCAGCCTCAAGGGAGCAAAACAATGCAGTGGACGAAACCAGAAATGTCTTTGAAGAAATATCCAATGCGATTGAGGAGCTGATCATGGTGGTTAACGAAATTAATCGTGAAAGTAATACCATGAAGCAAATGAAGGATGATATTGTGGTGATCATGCAAGAGATATCAGCATCAACCCAGCAGACTTCAGCAGCAACGGAAGAGGTTTCGGCCTCATCAGAAGAGCAGCTGGCGGCGGTGGAAGAGGTTTCTCACCATGCGCAGCAGCTGAAATCCTTGTCGATAGAACTGGAGGATGTAATCGAGCAATTCAAGCTTTAGGAAAATTCATTAAGATTTGAAAGGCACGCAGGGTAAATTACCTGTCGTGCCTTTTTTGCATACCTATTACTATTTTTAATCCAATTAATCAGCCATATTACAAAAAGCATCATTGCTAATATCATTCAATTAGCAAAGTTCATTGTTCAAATATACGCTATTAAGTTTTAATTTGGTATATAATACAATTAATGATGAAATTAGGCCTTGGCTAAGAGAAGGAAGTGATCAATATGAAAATCAACAGTTTAGAAAAAAGCATTTTTGATTCCCTCTATGCTGGTGTGCTGATAGCAGACCAGGCATGTATTGTCAGGTATATCAATCCATCCTATACTCGGATCACGAGGGTACTGCCCGAAGAAATTATAGGCAGGCCCTTGTCAGAAGTCAGGCCCGGTGCCCAACTGCCCAAGGTAATTAAAACTGGCCATCAAATCTTAAGAAAACCACGGAGGGAAGGTAATTCGGAATATATTGTAAATATGGTACCAATTATAGAGAACAATCAAATTATTGGTGGTATCTCAATCTTAAATGAAATAAATGACGTATATAAGCTGTCCCAGGAATTAAACCGATCCAATATGATGATTAAGACATTGGAAAAGCATGTAAAGCGTATGGGTAAGGCAAAGTATGACTTTGAAGATATAATTAGTATAGACCCTAAATCCCTTGAAACAAAAAGATTAGCCAAGAAAATTGCCCTAAGCAACTCCAACGTACTAATAACCGGTGAAAGTGGTACGGGAAAGGAGCTTTATGCCAATGCAATTCATGGAGCCAGTGATCGACAAAATGGGCCCTTTATTGCCGTAAACTGTGCTTCCTTTGAAAGTAACCTGCTGGAAAGTGAGCTATTCGGCTATGAAGAGGGGGCCTTTACAGGGGCTAAAAAAGGAGGAAAGATTGGACTTTTTGAGGTTGCCAATGGAGGAACCCTGTTTCTGGATGAAATTTCAGAAATAAATTATGGACTCCAGGCAAAGCTGCTAAGAAGCCTTCAAGAAAAAACCATTCGCCGTCTAGGGGGATTAAGCGAGATTTCCATTGACATTAGGCTCCTTTGCGCCACGAATAAACCCCTGGAAAAGATGGTTGAAGAAAGCAGCTTCAGAAAGGATCTGTTTTATCGAATTGCAGTGGTGCCAATATCGATTTTACCCTTAAGGGAAAGACCAGAGGATATTTTGCCCCTGGCCGAAGGCTTTTTAAAAGATTTCCTCAGTAAAACCAACAGGAGCTTAACTCTTTCCCAGGACGCCATGACAATGCTTTATCATTATAATTGGCCCGGTAACATCAGAGAATTAAAAAATTCCATTGAATTTGCCATTAATATGGCGGAGGATGAGGTAATACAAGCTGATCATCTTCCCAAAGCCATACAAAAAGAAGGCATCAAAAAGAATATTATTAAATTAAAATCATTGGATGAAGCGATCCGGCAGGCCGAGCTTCAGGAAATTAATAAAGCCCTGATCATCTATGGAAATACAGTAGAAGGGAAGAAACAGGCGGCACAGGCCCTGGGGATCTCCCTCGCAACCCTGTACAATAAGCTAAAGGAATAATGGTTTTTCTAAGATTTTAGAAATTTTAACTTTTAATTCTAATATTTTAGAAACTGATATGGAAGAAGATATTCCAGTAGATAAAGCTGCCATTCTATAAAAATAAAAACAAGGGAGAGTAAAAATTTCTAAATATGTAGAAATTTTTACTCTCCCTTGTTTTTAAAATGCCCATCATTAAAACGTAAGACAAAGAAAGAAAAGGCTTAGGACATTGCAACTTCAGCAAAAAAGAATTAAGAAAAATAAATTTTTAACAAATCAGGACCTTTGGCACAACAGTTGCAACATAGCGAAATTGACTAATAAAAAATATAGGAGGGATTTTGAATGCTTGCATTACTTGGCTTTTTAACTATTGTCATTCTTTTAGCACTGATTATGACCAAAAAGGCTTCGCCGGTTGTAGCATTGGTAGTTGTGCCAACCATTGCTGCCTTTGTTGCTGGCTTTGGAACCGAAGTGGGCACCTTTATCATTGACGGAATCAAATCCATTGCACCAACAGGTACCATGTTTATCTTTGCGATCCTATTCTTTGGTATCTTAACCGATGCCGGTACCTTTGAACCTATTATCAATAAAATATTAAAGATAGTAGGCCAAGATCCAATAAAAATAGCCATCGGTACAGCCATATTAGCTATGCTGATCCATCTTGACGGCTCTGGGGCAGTTACCTTTTTGGTAACGATTCCAGCCATGCTGCCCCTTTACGATGCCCTGGGTATGAGACGAACAACCCTAGCTACAGTGGTGGCCCTGGCAGCGGGAACCATGAATGTCGTTCCCTGGGGAGGCCCAACCCTTAGGGCATCAACGGCTTTGGAAATACCAGTGGTTGAATTATTTAATCCACTTTTAATTCCTGTTTTGGCCGGGATTATATTTGTCCTCTTTGTGGCATTTCTACTGGGTAAACAGGAAAAATCAAGGTTAAGCATTAACAACAATAAAAATATTCAAATCGATCGTAAGATCGACGAAGAAAAATTAGCCTTGGCAAGGCCTAAGCTGTTCATTGTCAACATTCTCACCATTATAGCGGCCATCGCTGTACTCATTATGGATAAGCTGCCGGCAACAGTCATATTTATGCTGGCCTTCTCATTCTCGCTGATTGTCAACTATCCAAGGGTAGAGGATCAAAGAAAACGAATTGATGCCCATGCCAAGGCCGCCCTTATGATGGCCAGTATTCTCTTTGCAGCAGGGGCCTTCATTGGAATCATGCAGGGCTCTGGCATTATTAAAGAAATGGCGGCCTTTACCGTATCAATTATTCCAACATCCATGGGTAGGTTTATCCCATTGATCACTGGAATCTTTTCCATGCCGGCCAGCCTACTATTTGACCCAGATTCCTTTTATTTTGGTGTGATGCCGGTACTTTCCCAGGCAGCAAAGGAATTTGGAATTTCCGGCTTAAGTGTAGGCAGGGCAGCAATTTTGGGGCAAATGACCACTGGCTTTCCAGTAAGCCCTTTAACCGGAGCTACCTTCCTGCTAACGGGGTTAACCGGAGTTGACCTGGGGGAACATCAAAAGAAAACCATTCCCTATGCCTTTGCCACCACCATGGTAATGCTGATTATTGCCCTTGTCATGGGCGTAATAGAAATATAAATAAAGGAGTTTAGTACCAGAAAACTGATTGGAGGAATTATACATGAAGACAATTCGTATCGGCTCAGGAGCAGGCTATGCCGGTGACAGACTGGAGCCGGCCCTAACGCTTATGGAAAAAGGAAACCTGGATTATATCATATTTGAATGTCTGGCTGAGAGAACCATTGCCATTGGCCAGGAGCAAAAACTAAAAAATCCTAATAAGGGCTATAATGAACTGCTGGAATATCGAATGGATCAGGTATTGCCTTTAGTAAAGGAAAAATCCGTTAAAGTGATTACCAATATGGGTTCCGCCAACCCGGAGGCAGCAGCTGAAGTGATTAGGGAGATCGCCCTTAAAAAGGGAATAACAGGCCTAAAAATTGCTGCAGTTTTGGGAGACGATATATCCGATCGAATACAACAATATATGGATTACGATGTATTAGAATTAAATACGAAATTGAAAGCAATTGAAAATAAGATTATTTCAGCCAATGCTTATATCGGAGTAGAAGGAATCATAGAGGCCCTAAAAAAGGGTGCAGATATCATTGTAACAGGCAGAGTGGCTGATCCCTCCCTGGTCTTGGCTCCAATTATGTATGAATTTGACGTGAAAGAGGATGATTACGATCGAATAGGAAAGGGAATTATGACAGGTCATTTACTGGAATGTGCAGGGCAAATCACTGGAGGCTATTTTGCTGACCCCGGCCTTAAAGATGTACCGGAACTTTGGAATTTAGGGTTTCCCATCGCAGAGATCAGCGAAGATGGGGAGGTAGTCATTACAAAGGTTGAAGGAACCGGCGGACAGGTCACTACAGCCACCTGTAAGGAACAGTTAATCTATGAAATTCATGACCCAGCCGCCTACATTACCCCCGATGGTGTGGCGGACTATACCAATATTACCATGGAGCAAATTGGAAAGGATCGTGTGCTCATTAAAGGAGCCACAGGAAAGCCTAAAACCGATACCTTAAAGGTTAGTATAGGCTATCAGGATTGCTTCATTGGAGAAGGAGAAATAAGCTATGGAGGAAGCAATGCCTATGAAAAGGCAAGGCTAGGGGCAGAAATTGTCGTCAAAAGACTAGGCAGCACCGGCGTGAAATATGATGAATTAAGGGTTGATTATATTGGCGTCAATTCCCTTTATAAGGAGCATATTAGCAACGGCATGTTTACAGTACCCCCAAAAAATACCGAGGTTAGGTTGCGGGTATCGGGAAGAACTGCCACGAAAGCCGAAGCCGTAAAAATTGCCAATGAAGTAGAGGCCCTCTATACCAATGGACCTGCCGGGGGTGGTGGAGCAACCAAGTCGGCAAAGGAAATTGTCTCTATTGCATCTATTTTTATACCAAGAAGTCATATAAAAATTAAGGTTATCTACAGGGAGGTATAACATAATGAAGCTAAAGGAAATTGCCCATTCAAGAACCGGTGATAAGGGAAACATTTCAAACATTTCACTGATTGCCTACAGAGAAGAAGATTATGAATTGTTGAGAGAAAAAGTGACAGAAGAAAAGGTAAAGGAATGGTTTAAGGAGATTGTTCAAGGAGAGGTGAAGCGTTACGAGCTTCCCAGACTGGGGGCTTTGAATTTTGTAATGGATAAGGCCCTTGGCGGCGGTGTTACCCGCTCTCTGGCCCTGGATAAGCATGGAAAGAGTTTAAGTAGCGCTTTACTGGAAATGGAAATATAAAATCTATTAAAGGGAAAATGAGGTGATTGAAATGAAAAAAATAATTGAATTAGAAGGGGCCCTTGGTATGATCAAAAGGGGTATGACGGTTATGATTGGAGGTTTCCTAGGGGTTGGCAGTCCAGAGACACTTATTGACGGGCTGATCCAAAAGAAAATTACAGATCTAACCATCATTGCCAATGATACCTCCTTTCCCGAGGTTGGAATCGGAAAGCTAATCACCAATAAGATGGCGAAGAAAGTAATTGTATCCCATATTGGTACCAATCCTGAAACCGGACGACAAATGAATCACAAAGAAATGGAAGTCGAACTGGTTCCCCAGGGGACATTGGCAGAGAGAATCAGAAGTGGTGGAGCAGGCCTGGGGGGCTTTTTAACCCCCACTGGAATTGGTACAGTGGTTGAAGAGGGGAAGGAAAAAATAACCCTTGGTGGAAGGGAATATTTATTGGAGCTTCCCCTGAGGGCTGACGTGGCTTTAATTCTGGGAGCAAGGGTTGACGAAAAGGGAAATATCTATTATGACAAATCAGCCAGAAACTTCAACCCAATCATGGCCACTGCAGCGGATTTAGTGATTGTTGAAGCCGAAGAAATTGTACCAGTGGGTACTATTGATCCAAACGATGTCATGACTCCGGGAATCTTTGTGGATGCCATTGTGAAGGGGGGAAGGTAATATGAATATCAAGGAGCTGATAGCAAGGCGGGTTGCCCAGGAGCTTAAGGACGGCTATGTTGTTAATCTTGGCATTGGATTGCCTACCCTGGTGGCCAACTATGTTCCGCAGGAAATTGAAGTGGTGCTTCAATCAGAAAATGGGTTTGTAGGTATGGGCCCAACCCCTTCACCGGGCCAGGAGATTAAAAACCTAACCAATGCGGGGGGCCAACCGGTTACCCTGATGCCGGGGGCAGCTTACTTTGATAGTGCCATGTCCTTTTCTATTATCAGAGGAGGCCATGTGGATGTTACTGTGCTGGGAGCCCTTCAGGTGGATGAAAGGGGAAACCTGGCCAATTGGATGGTTCCTGGTGCCATGGTACCCGGTATGGGAGGCGCCATGGATTTAGTAGTGGGGGCTAAAAAAGTAATTGTGGCCATGACTCATACAGCCAAGGGAACTAAAAAAATTATGAAGAACTGTACATTGCCCTTGACTGCTAAGGAACAGGTAAATCTAATTGTTACAGAAATGGGTGTAATGGAGGTGGTCAATCAGCGGTTAGTTTTAAAGGAAATCAATCCACAGTTTACAGTGGAGGACGTACAGTCCATGACTGAGGCAGAATTGATCATAGCCAAGGATTTAAAAGAAATGAATCTGGCTTAAATTCAGGGCGTGTCTGAAAACCCACTCAAGGGCATCTTTCACCGCTTTTTTGTCCCACGCAGCGTTGCTTTTCCTTGACGTACCCCTGGTATGCCTTCAAAAAAGGGCCTTGCTTGGAACAAAAATTCAGTAAAATCTGCACCCTTCGGAGTATTCAGACACACCCTAGTATGTTTAATTCCAAGGAGGAAATAGAATGAAGGGTGAAGTTGTAATTGTAAGTGCTGTAAGAACCCCTATTGGGAGCTTCAATGGTTCATTGGTCAATGTATCACCGGCTGAACTGGGGGCTATTGCCATTAAAGAAGCGGTCAAAAGGGCCGGTATCGAATCAAAGCAGGTGGACGAAGTGTTCATGGGCTGTGTATTACAGGCAGGCCATGGGCAGGGAGTGGCCAGACAGGCTGCGGTAAAGGCAGGGATTCCTGTAGAGGTGCCGGCCTCTACAATTAATATGATATGCGGTTCAGGATTAAAAACCGTTTCCTTGGCAGCCCAATCTATCCTTTCAGGGGACAATGAGGTTGTCGTGGCGGGTGGAACAGAAAATATGAGTCAGGCAGCCTATGTCTTGAAAAATAGCCGGTGGGGGCAAAGAATGGGTCATGGAGAAATGATTGACACCATGATTAACGATGCCCTGACCGATGCCTTTCATCTTTACCATATGGGAGTAACAGCCGAAAATGTTGCCGAAAGGTGGGGAATCTCCAGAAAGGAACAGGATGAGTATGCCTGCAGCAGCCAATTGAGGGCAGCAAAGGCAAGGGATGAAGGCAAGTTCGCCGAAGAAATTGTACCTGTAGTGATTCCCCAGCGAAGGGGGGAGCCTGTGGTATTTGATACTGATGAGTACATTAAAGGGGATAGTACCATAGAAAAATTATCGAAGCTGAGACCAGCTTTTAAGAAGGAAGGTACGGTTACCGCAGGAAATGCTTCTGGAATCAATGACGGAGCCGCAGCCCTGGTGCTGATGAGCCGGAAAAGGGCAGAGGATTTGGGAATAACCCCGGTCGCAACAATTCTGTCCCATGCTTCCGCAGGAATTGAGCCTGAAATCATGGGGGCGGGGCCCATTCCAGCCTCCATTAAGGCCTTGAAAAAGGCCGGGCTGACAGTAGACCAGCTGGATTTAATAGAGGCCAACGAGGCCTTTGCGGCCCAAGCCATGGCAGTAGTAAGGGAGCTGAAGCTGAATATGGAGAGGGTTAATGTCAATGGCGGTGCCATAGCCCTAGGCCACCCTGTGGGGGCCAGCGGTGCCAGAATACTGGTAACCCTGCTGCATGAGATGAAAAGACAACACCTTCAGCTTGGCCTGGCCACCCTTTGTATCGGTGGCGGCATGGGTGAAGCCTGCATTATAAAAATGAATCCCCCTATGTTACGTTAATTTCTGATAATAATAAAGATCATGTAGGCAGCATAGCCCAATGAAAGAAAAATTCCTTCATATTTAGACAGCCTTGATTGGGATGCTGAGAAACAGAGCAGAATAAATGTCAGTAAAATCATGATGATTGCATCAACGAATATTTTGCTATTGAACACAAGGGGGGTAATTGCAGCGGAGGTCCCCAGGATGAAAAAAATATTAAAAATATTACTGCCGACAATATTACCCAGGGCAATTTCACTTTTCCCTTTCCTGGCAGCAGTTATAGAGGTGATCAACTCAGGTAGTGAAGTTCCCAGAGCGACAATGGTTAAGCCCACTAGGGTTTCACTCATTCCGAAGGTATAGGCAATTTGAACACTGCTGTTGACCACCAGCTCACCGCCTAAAATAATTGCCGCTAACCCCCCTAAGGTGAAGAGAACATCCTTAGTTAAAAGTTTGGTCTCAGCATCATTATTTTTAATAATTGCCTGATCACGGCTATTTTTAGCCACCTCGAAAATATAATAAAGAAAAATACTAAAAAAACATAGTAAAATAAGACCGTCACCTCTAGTAATTAAATTAGTGCTGAATTTCTGCAGCTGTCGATCAGCCATAAGGATCAATAAGACAATACTACCCAGTAAGGCAAAGGGAATTTCCTTTCTAATGGTTTCTCGCTGTACCTTTAAGGGATTAATCAAAGCAGTGGCCCCGATAATAAGAGAGGTATTAAAAATATTACTGCCGATTACGTTGCCCAGTGAGATATCTCCGCTTCCCCGAAGGGCAGCTGAAATACTGACCGCCGCTTCGGGAGAACTGGTACCAAAGGCAACAATAGTTAAACCAATTAGTATGGGGGGAATCCTTAAAAAAGCAGCAATTTTAGAGGCCCCCTCAACAAAATAATCTGCTCCCTTAATCAGTAATAAAAAACCAATTAACAAAAATAAGTAAACCATCAGCAATCTCCTCCTGAATGATATAATCTAATAAAATGGCAGCGGTTTATCATGTATTTTAAAACCAAGGGCCATTAAATATACTTGTTAAATAAAAAGACCTTTAACATAAATTTATCATGTAGATAAATCATGTTAAAGGTCTTGCTACTTTATACTAAAGGATAAAGCCAGACAGAAAAAACTGCCACGATGTTGACTTTATCAGTCCCGAAGGACAGCTACTCCCCTTCAACCAAGGTTTCATTTTATTTTATATTAGTATCGTAACAAATATTATTCTAAAAATCAACAATAAAAATTAATCTAACCAGGCTAATAATTGACCTGTTTTTCCTAGTCACTGCACTAAATCCTATTATTCTTGTATGGAGAGCTTATCCTTAAGCATATATTTAATTGTATGGTTGGGAGGGATAAGTTATGAAGCGAAGAAAAAGTAGAAAAAATAGATTTACTTTGATAATCTTACTGCTGATGGCAATAGCTGCAGGGGTCTATAGTATATATAACTACTTTACAAACGACGGTAAGGTAGAAGGCTTAAATGAGTATACCCTGTGGGAATACCAGATGCTGGACGAAAACCCAGATTACAATGATTTAAAAATACTGATTGATATTGCGGAAAAAAGACTATATCTTTTAAATGGCAATGAATTAATCAAAAAATATACCATAGCCAGTGGTAGAGAAGGGCATCCATCCCCCATCGGATCGTGGAAGGTGGTTCAAAAGGCAAAATGGGGGGGAGGCTTTGGTACCAGGTGGTTGGGATTAAACGTACCCTGGGGCAGATATGGGATTCACGGTACCAATAAACCCAATTCTATTGGCTACAATGCCTCTGCCGGGTGTATACGAATGCACAATCGAGATGTGGAAGACCTTTATCAATATGTGAAGCAGGGTACACCGGTGGCCATTGTCAATGGGGCCTTTGGCCCCTTTGGTTACGGGTTAAAGTCCCTGAAGCCTGGGGATTTTGGGGCAGATGTGGTAGAGGTTCAAAGACGTTTACGGGCCCTGGGCTACTACCAGGCAGATCATTTAGACGGAAAATACGGTCCCATGATGGAGTCAGCCATATATCAATTTCAGAAGGACCACGGCATACCTAAAAGTCCCGTGATTACCTATGAAACCCTCAAGGCCCTGGGGATTGTTCTGATGGAATAGTGCGTGGCTTTACAAAAAAATAACCTGAAAATAATTTAAATTCAATCCTCCCGTTGTACTATAAAGGTAAAGCAGAAGGGGTGGTATAACGGTGAGCACAATAACAGGACTTGTTAAACGTAGCGATATTATAATATTCTATCTTTTAAATAACCGGCTACATTGCCACTGGTTAGATCAGCTTATGAAGAAGATTACCCTTTTAGGAGATATACCCTTTGGGGTGGCAGTTCCTACTTATTTATTTCTGAGCAGTCGAGAGGATTGGAGAAAGGTTGCGCTGCAATTGGCAATTAATCTGATTGTTAGCCAGAGCATTGTTCAAAGCGTGAAGCGGCTGGTCAATCGCCCACGACCCTATTGTAAGCTTGAAAATGTAAATATGCTGGCTATGGTGCCCTGTCAATATTCCTTTCCATCGGGCCATACCTGCGCCGCCTTTATTCTGGCCCTCACCATTATGACTTTACACCCATTCGTTAAAATAATCTCCCTGGGTCTGGCAACCCTGGTGGGAATCTCTCGAATTTATCTAGGGGTCCATTATCCCAGTGATGTAATCATAGGCAGTTTAATCGCTCTGGTTACAACCTTCATTACCACCTGGATTTTTTAAAGGATCAAAAAAGAAGCAAGTCTTTAAAACATACTTGCTTCTTTTTAATGGGAATGAATGTTAAATTGCACGGTCATACTGGGCCTGATATAATCTGGCATACAGGCCATTTTGGGCCAGTAATCCATGATGGGTGCCTTCCTCCATAATCCCTTCCTCTGTTAAGACCATAATTCGATCAGCATGGCGAATGGTAGCCAGTCGGTGGGCAATGACCAGCGTAGTTCTGCTTTCAGAAAGCTTGATGAAGGATTCCTGAATCACCTTTTCAGTCTCATTATCGAGGGCTGATGTGGCCTCATCTAAAATTAAAATAGGTGGGTTTTTCAAAAAGATCCTGGCGATGGAAATACGTTGTTTTTGTCCCCCCGACAGCTTAACACCCCTTTCACCAATGTAGGTATCATAGCCGTTTTCTAAAGACATGATAAAATCATGGGCATTGGCCAGCTTGGCCGCCTCTACAATTTCCTCAAGGGTAGCATCAATCTTTCCGTAGGCAATATTATCTTTAATGGTGCCTGAAAACAGGAACACATCCTGTTGAACAATTCCAATATTTTTTCGCAGCGACTTTTGAGTAAATTGGCGAATATCCCTACCATCGATTGTAATGCTGCCCTGAGTGATTTCGTAAAATCGGGGGATTAAACTACACAGAGTTGTTTTACCTGAACCGGAGGGGCCTACAAAGGCCACTGTTTCTCCAGCCTTAATATTGAAATTAATATTTTCTAAAATACTCTTATGGTCGTTATAACTGAAGCCGACATTTTGGAAGGCTATTTCACCCTTTAGGCGGCCAGCTTCCACGGCATTCTTGGAATCAGTAATGTCAGGCATAATATCAAGGGTTTCTGTAAAGCGCTTAAAGCCTGACATGCCCTTTTGATAGTTTTCAACCAGGATGCTCATCCGGTGTATTGGCTGCAGAAACATGGAAACATAAAGCAGAAAGCCCACAAGGTCCCCCGCAGAAAGGGAGCCCTGATAAATGAAAATACCACCAAAGACGATAACGATCAAATTAATAAGGTTAGCAAAAAAGTTAATTCCTGCATAAAAATGTCCCATTATTTTAAAGGAATTTTCCTTAGACATTCTGAAATTATAGTTGCCCCGATCAAATTTTTCCCTTTCATAGGCTTCGTTGGTATAGGATTTGACAACCCGAACCCCTGAAATACTATCCTCTACCTGGGCATTTATATCGGCAATTTTTAGCCGCATATCCCGGAAGGCCACCTGCATTTTTTTATTTTGCAATATCGAAAAGATCAGCATGATTGGAATAATAGAAAAAATAATGAGGGTCAGCTTCCAGTTAATATTGATCATAATAATAAAGGAGCCAAGCAGGGTAACCACTGCAATAAATAAATCCTCAGGTCCATGATGGGCCAATTCCGAAATCTCGTTTAAGTCATTAACCAAACGTGACATGATGTGGCCGGTCTTAGTGTTGTCAAAAAAATTAAATGATAGCTTTTGTATGTGGTTAAAGAGATCGTTCCGCATATCGTATTCGATTCGAACACCAAGAACATGACCCCAGTAATCGACAATGTAATTTAATATGTAGCGAACAATGTAAAGGATCAAGAGTCCGCCACCGGCAAATAAAATCCAGCGAAGGTTTCTGGCTGGTAAAATATCATCTACCATTAGACTGACCACCATGGGGAAAATCAAGTCCAACAGAGCCATTATAAAGGCGCAGGTAAAATCAAGTATAAATAGAGGTAGATGATTTCGATAATAGGGTATAAAGCGTTTCATAGTAAATCCTCCTTATATTCTTCGACTCCCTAAGAAAACATTATATCATAGATAGGGAGGTTTTTGAATATAAATACGAACTCTTGTTTCCTATAGTAATTTCAGGTAATATTATAATAATACTAACAAATTGAAGGAGGAATCCCCATGATCATCTACAGAAAAATACAGTCGGAGGATTATAAAGACATAGTTGAAATCTGTCAAGACATTTGGGATGGGGCAGATTATTTACCAGATTTTTTTGAAGGGTGGCTCCTTGATGAAGGATGTTTTTTAGGGGGAATTGATACAGAGACGAATCAGGTTATCGTGGTGGGAAAATATTCCATTTTGCCAGATGGAAGCGGATGGCTGGAGGGGTTAAGGGTACACCCTCGATATCGTGGGAAGGGCCTTTCTAAAGACATTATTTTAAGGCTTTTGAATATGGCTAAGGTGGATTTGGAAAAGGGGTTGATCAATAAAATTGCCTTTTCAACCCATATCAGCAGTGCAGCCAGTATTCATACGATGAAACAGTTGAATTTTAAACTCAGACAGGAGCATATTACCCTGACAAAGGATTATGATGCCCTGGATACTGGTTTAAGACTTGAGGATTTTCACGAAGAACCATGGGGGATCAGCTTTGAAGCGTTTCAACAGCTAAAGTATTTTCAAGACAGAGATCAATATATTCCCCTGGCTTTTGTTTTTCAGACCCCTAATTTCAATGTATTTCAAGAACTCAAAGAATCAGGGGCCTTTGTAAAAATCAATGGCGTGCCAGGCATTTATAAATTTAAGGGAGAGCCCTATTTCATTGCCCTGAATGATGATTTTGACAGCATTAATACCTTTATGAACTACTATTGCCTAAAAAATCGTGATCGGTGTAAATTTACGCCTATTACCACCATTTTGCCAAAACGATTAGACCTCATCAGCCAGCTTAAGCAGGCTCACTTTACCGTAATGAACAACTGGCAGCCGGATTATTATTATTTTGTCTACGAGCCATAGTTTAAATGATTGATTCCTTTGAATAAATATCAGAAAACTCGACATTAATTTTTTCTACATAGCCGCAGGACTCATGCTTTTCAGATTCCGCTTCATTTTCATTATCTTGAAGTGCAATCCCCGGCAGATAAATGGTAAAGGCCGTTCCCTGACCCAATTGGCTTACCACTTCAATTGAACCTCCATGAAGCTCCACAAGGGATTTAACCAGTGACAGGCCGATACCGCTGCTGTGCTGATCTTTATCCAGCGAACGGTTAATCTGCTTGAAGCGTTCAAAGAGAACATTCATTTTTTCTTGAGGAATACCAACTCCTGTATCTGAAACCACCACTTTAATACGTTCATTTTCATCCATAAGCCTCACTTCAATATGGCCACCTTTGGGGGTAAACTTGACTGCGTTTGAAAGGAGGTTTAACATAATCCTTTCAATTTTATCAGGGTCGCAGGCAATAACCTTTTCCTCTACATCGGTATCAAAAATTAGTTCAATAGACTTGTTCTCAATATATTCAGCCACCGACAGGGTAATACTTTCAATCAAATAAACAATATCTTGGTTTTTCAGGTCCAGCTCTAAAAATCCAAAGTCGATTTTTGATAAATCAATAATGTTGTTTATCAACCTCAGCAATCGATAGCAATTTTGCTTCATAATATGAATATATTTCTTAGCACTATCCTTTTGATTTATATTCATAGGCTCTTCAATCAGCAGACAAAAAAGCTGTAGGGTCGAAAAAATCACATTAATTGGTGTTCTTAGCTCGTGAGACACGTTTGAGAAAAATTCTGTTCTCAGTTGATCCCGGCGTAAGGCTTCTTTAAGCTGCTGGGTCTTTTCATCTATTTCATGTTTAAGCGATTCTACTATTTTTTCCTCTCTTAAATCCCTAATGGTACACATCGCTGCGGCTTTGCCATTATTTTTGAAGTATTGAAGGGTAAGCCTGACAGGAATTTGTTCGCCGTTTTTAGCTAGGTGAACACTTTCAATAGAGGCATACTTATCTTTCCTTAATTTAGAACAAAGTAATTTTACTTGCTCTTGATCCAACCCCTGGTCTATATCCAAAAAGGACCGATTAAGCAGTTCCTCCTTGGTAAAGCCCAATTGCAGCTGCGCCCTGGGATTGACATCGATGATTTCATTAGGATAAAACCCTTGATCCAAATGGTATAAAAGAATCCCATCATTGGCATGAAGAAAAAGATTACGAAATTTCCGTTCACTCTCCCGAAGCCTATGATGGCTTTGAAAAAACTGCTGATAAATATAAACACCCAAAATAAAGGTGATCATTAGGGTAACCGAGGTGATAATGGCTTTCTCCAAATTTGCAGCGGTAAAATTAAGCAGTTGGCCAGGCAATGAAAAGAAATAGAAGGAATAAACGATAGTCATGAGGGTACTGACCAAGCCTAGAATAATTCCGCCAGAAAAAAGGGCAAAGTAAATGGCAAGGGAAAAAATAGTTGCATGATGCAGCATCCCAATACCCCTTTGGTTCAGATATTCAAATGACAGAATGACGATTACGGTCAGAATGATTCCCTTGAGCTGGCTAAGTCTTAGAAAATCCTTGGTAATAAACCACCCCAATTGGGAATTTTTTTGTAGATTACCATGGAACTGATGCATGAACATTCCCCCAATCATAATAATGTTACGGACAACGAAATTAACAGTTTTACATTTTAAAAAATCATACATGTGACACAGTGTACTTCTATAAAAAGGGAAACATTCCTGCATGAAAAATTCACAATGTTTCGACTCCTTACTACGAGAAGAATTAATATTTTTTGTCAAAACAAGTATATACCAATGAATCGACAGGTTAACTGAACATTTTAGAGTTAGTAGATATTGAATTTTAATATGAAGGAATAGATAGATAAACATACAATTGATCAATTTTTCATATTTTGATAATAGGAATTACCCCTCAAGTAAAGGAGATGAAAGTATGTGTGGAATTGTCGGATGGGTAGATTTCAAGAACAATTTGGTAGAGCATAGAAAACTGATAGAAACAATGGCCGATTCCCTGGCCCATCGAGGACCGGATGCTTCAGGAATTTTTATGAATCAAAATGCTTTGCTGGGCCACAGACGCCTGACGGTGGTTGATCCCGAAGGGGGTGGGCAGCCAATGACAAAGGTACTGGGGGAAAAAAGCTACTCGATCGTATATAATGGCGAGCTTTACAATACTGAAGAATTAAGAGAAAAACTATCGGCACGGGGTTATGCTTTCGAATCCTATTCCGATACCGAGGTATTGCTGACGGCCTATATAGAATGGGGCCCCGACTGTGTCTTAGAGCTTAATGGGATCTATGCCTTTGCAGTTTTAGATGAGGCAGAAAAAATGCTATTTTTAGCCAGAGACAGACTGGGAGTTAAGCCACTATTCTACAGCACCCTGTCAACCGGACTAGTGTTTGCATCAGAATTAAAGGCATTGCTGGCCCATCCTCAAATTAGTCCCCAGGTTGGGGAGGAGGGGATTATGGAGATCATTGGGCTCGGTCCGGCTCGTTCCCCCGGTCAAGGTATTTTCAAAGGGATTCACGAGGTACCTCCGGCCCATTATTTAATCCTCCGGCAGGAACAAAAAAAGCTACAAGAATATTGGCAGCTGGAAAGCAAGCCCCATGAAGACGACCTAAATTCAACCATTGAAAAGGTTCGGGAATTGCTGGTAGATGCAGTGGAAAGACAGCTGGTTTCTGATGTTCCCCTTTGTACCTTCTTGTCGGGAGGTTTAGATTCCAGCGCCATTTCAGCCATTTCGGCCAGGGCCTATAAGCGGGATACCCGGGGTCAGCTGAATACCTTTTCCATTGACTATGTGGATAATGATTTATATTTTCAGCCCAGCGAATTTCAACCCAATTCCGATAAACTATGGGTAAAAAAGATGACCCATACAATTAACTCGAAGCATCATGACATATTAATTGACACGCCTCAATTGGTGGCCGCCTTAAAGGATGCTGTATTGGCCAACGATTTACCGGGGATGGCTGATGTGGATTCATCCCTGTTGCTTTTTTGCAAGGAAGTCAAAAAACAGGCTACTGTTGCCCTTTCGGGAGAATGTGCTGATGAAATCTTTGGCGGATACCCATGGTTCAGAAAAAAGGAAGACATAGAAGCCACAACCTTTCCCTGGTCAAAGGCAACTGCCGAACGGGTAAACCTCTTGAGGTCTGAAATGAGGCACTTACCTGTCATTGATCATGTACAGACTCAATATCACGATACCTTGAGGGAGGTGCCGGCATTAGAGGGAGAAACCGAAGAAGTACACCGAATGAGGGAAATTTCTTATCTGAACCTAAAATGGTTTATGATTACCCTGCTAAATCGAAAAGACCGGATGAGTATGGCCAATGGTCTGGAGGTCAGAGTACCCTTTGCGGACCATAGAATTGTAGAATATGCCTGGAATATACCCATAGAAATGAAATATTGCGATAACCGGGAAAAGGGGTTATTAAGAAGGGCCTTGGAGGGCATCCTACCAAAGGAAATATTGGATAGAAAAAAGAGTCCCTATCCCAAAACCCATCATCCTGGCTATCTAAAGGCAGTTCAAAGAGAAATGAAAAAGGTATTGGCCGATAAAAATGCACCCCTTTGGAATATAATTGACAAGGGGAAAGTATGGGATATTGTCAATACTTCTGGTGCTTCCTTTGGAAAGCCATGGTATGGTCAATTGATGACAGGGCCTCAGCTGCTGGCTTATCTTTTACAGGTTAATATTTGGATGAAGGAATACGGGGTAATACTGGTATAGCTTCAAGATAAGAGAAATAAAAGGAAGCAGTTATCTATACAAGCTTAAAAAAAGCAGGTATAATAAAAGAACAAAGTCATGCCTTGAAGAATTTATAGGAAGACTTTCTTGAAATACATTGCAGAAATTATAGCTTATCTACAATTATAAGAAAATATAATTTCCTATTGTATTATAAATAGCAAAAAGAAATTATCAAATTTGAGGTGGAAGATGACTGGAATAAAAGTACGAAGGATAAAACTAAAGGAAGCCAAAGAGCTGGGAATCGATTCCTGGAACCGATGGAATTGTGAGCCCGATCAATTTGATTGGGAATACCCCGAGGAAGAAACGGCCTATTTTTATGAAGGTGATGTAATCATTACAACGCCCCATGAAACCATCCAGCTTACAGGTGGAATGCTGGTAACCTTTCCCAAGGGGTTAAAGTGCCACTGGAATGTAAGAGAAAGAATAGAGAAGGTATACACCTTCCACTTCGATATGGGGGCCATAGACAATTAGTCAGTAAAGAATAATAATAAATTGATTGTCTAAAAAGCGGTGGCATGACTACATCGCTTTTTAGCTTTCTTTCAATTAGCCTAATGGTTGTATTCCTTTTTCATGGTTACCAATAATCTTGTCTAGACTCAATCTAATATTCTCATTTGCTCGCCACCATATTCCACGCCCGAGGCAAGGCCCCAGTCACTCATCAAAACCTTTCCCGTATCAACTTCTGTTAATTCAAGGAAAACCCGACCTAGAAGACTTTCCTGAACCAATGGGATCATTTTCCCATTCCTTGGCCCACGGCACAAAATAAAGGAATCCTTCAAGGTTTTAGTAATAATCCGAAGTATATGGCTTTTGCTTCTTAGATAAATTTCAACATCTTCACCATGGGGGATGATTTTCATAACGGACCTATTCATGGTAGTAAATTCATAAAAGGTCTGATTGAAAGAAAGGCCCACTAAAAACCCCCTAAAGCTGGTAAACCAAAGTGGTATGTGACCGATGGAACAGCTAAGGGCAGCATCTGAGTTGGAGAAGTGGTTTGATTGAATCCAAATCCAAGAATAGGGAAAGGCATTTCCCCAGTTCTTTTCAATATAACCCTTGCCTCCATCTAAGCAATATACCCTATCGTCGATGGTGATGTTTCCCATCAGGGTCATATCAATGGCACAAACCTGACTATAGCATTGTAAAAAGGGTATTAAATTAAAGTAGCCCATGCTGCCTGGAGAAAGGAATTTACAGGGCCATTGCTTTAACCCGGTAAAGCTGATCATTCCCTTAATGCACTGCTCAGGTGTGTCTAATTGTAGCTTAATCCCCCTTAGAGAAAAGGAATTTTCCTTTATCTTTACCTGAAAGGGTTTTTGCTGTGGAACAAAATCCAAGATAGGAAACCGGTGATAGGTATAACTCCCCCTAGAACCCTCCAGTATCTGTAAAAAACAGTGGGCCTCTTTGGGATCCTTATCATGGAAAATACCTGGAATCAATGAAAGGGCTTCTGTGGCATTTTGATTCACCAGCTTGAAATACCAGCCCTCGAACTGATTCCAGGGGGTTCTTCCGTGATACAAATTTGGTTGGAGCATGGCCTTTAACAATAGTATTCCTCCCTGAAAAAGCTGTTTTTTTAGTATAGGCCAAGATCATAATAAATTAGTCAAATTCATAGAGAAAAGATGAACTAATCTAATAATAAAGATATGATACCGAAGAAGAGGAGGACTGATAAAATGGAACAAAATATAACTTTAAAGGAAATGCAAAAAATAGTGGATGAATACATTGGTCAATTTGAGGAGGGCTATTTTTCTCCTCTGGCCCTAATGGCCAGGTTGACTGAAGAGGCCGGAGAACTGGCTCGGGAAATAAATCATTATTATGGAGAAAAGCCTAAGAAAAAAAGTGAACCCTATAATACTGTAGATATGGAGCTGGCAGACTGTATGTTTATTCTCATATGCTTTGCTAATTCCCTCAATATTGACCTGGAGGAGGCTTTTTTCAGTATGATGGAAAAATTCAACACACGGGATAAAGACAGGTGGACAAGAAAAGAAAAAAATAGGTAAAGGGAATTATATACTTATGTAGAATTGTAGAAATGTAACAATAGTAAATAAAAACATATTTGAATGACATCAATCATTACAAATGGGGTGTAAAATGAAAAAGAGATTATTAATTTGTGTTACAGTGTTGCTCTTCTTTTCTGCAGTAATTGTATTATTAGGTACCTATGGTCTATTCAGCTACCACACCCAGCGGTTTATTATTGCGGAAATGGCCCTTGTCATGATTACATTCACCGTACTGATTATTACAATTAATCTTTTTATTTCAAAGTATCTTTCCAAGCGCAATAAAAATTATGAAATGAATAAAAAAATTCTGGAGAGTATCATTGAAATCAGTGATTCAATACTGACGGTCAAAAAAATTGAAGAGCTGTTTCAATTAATATTGAAAAGGGTCGTACAAATTATCGATGATGCAGAGATGGGCAGCTTAATGATTTTAAAGGATAATCATTTAGAATTTAAAGCAGTGGTGGGCTTTGACTATGAAAAAATTAAGTCGATAAAACTAAACCTGGAAGATACCTTTCTTTATCGCATGGGTAAGGGAAAGATACAGCATGCCTGTATCATTAGAGGAATAGAAAAATTTAATAAAGAAGTCTTCGATGAAAAGCTGTATCAATCCTTTAATGAATCGAATTTTTTTATAACCAAGTCAGCAGTCAGCGCTCCAATACTGATTAATGGGGTACTTTATGGCATGATTAATGTTGACAGTACCCGAAAAGATGCCTTTGTAGAGGCGGATCTTTTGTTGATGGAATACTTTGCATCCCAGGTGGGAACAGTCATCAGAAACCATCAATTGGTAGATAAGCTCATGTATTTGTCGCAATATGATAAACTGACCGGGGTCTATAATCGAAGCTACTTTGAAGAATTACTAAATCATAGATTAGCAGCAATACAAAAAGAATGTGGTACCTTTACGATAGCTATATTTGACCTCAATAATTTAAAGGTTGCCAACGATACCTATGGACATCAGATAGGAGATGTACTCATCAAAAATTTTGCAGATACCCTAAAGCGACACATGGATGAAGGGGATTTATTTGCCAGATACGGAGGAGATGAATTTATCGCCGTATATTTTAATCAAAGCAAGGCACAGGTTAACGAAAAGATCAATCAGCTCATAAAAGGCTTCCGAAAAGAACCCCTGAGGATCGGGAAAGAGACACTTCATATTGAATTTAGTTTTGGTACAGCCCTCTATCCGCAAGACTCCAGGGATATAGACAAGATCATTTCAATAGCAGATAATACCATGTACTGCCATAAACAACAGACAAAAGGCCTTGATAAATGTCAAATTTAAAAACCCAGCCATAGAAACTTTGCCAGGCTGGGTTTAATATCTGAACTAAGATGCAATTGTCAGCCAACTAGTGTTACAATGACAATGATGATTCCTACTATCCAGGTATAATACGAGAAATAATAAAGCTTCTCTTTCTTGATAAAATTGATGAGGGTTTTGATAGCCAACAGACCTGCCAGGAAAGCCGACAGAACTCCGGCTAAAATAATACCAAGGGAAAAGTCTCCCAGACCAACCTCCAATACATCCTTTACTTCGAAAACAGTGGCCCCTAAAATCGCTGGTATAGAAATTAAAAAGGAGAATTTAGTCGCCAGCTCCTTATTAAAACCTAACAGCAGCGAACCAACAATAGTTGAACCGGAACGGGAAATACCAGGGGTTATGGCCAAGCCTTGGAAGGTTCCCACCAGGGCGGCATCGGTCCACTTCATTTGGTTCACATTTTTCTGACCTTTATGTATTTTTTCAGCCATCCATAATAGCGTACCTGTAACCATCAATGCCAGCCCCACAATCAGCTGAGAGGTAAAAAGGCCGGCGATCAGGTCTTTAAAGATAACCCCCATTAAGCCAGTAGGGATCGTAGCCACAATAATAAATAGACCAAGCTTTCTGTATTGATTTTGAAGTTTTATCCCTTTACCTGTGATAAATTCCTTAAGCATTTTAAGAAACTCAACAATAATATTGACGATATCCTGACTATAGACAAAAAGCACCGAAATTAGGGTACCGAAATGCAGCATAACCGAAAAAAATAGTATTCTGTCCTCAGGAACCTTAAGAAGGCTTTGGGTGATGGCCAGATGACCTGAGCTGCTGACTGGCAAAAATTCTGTTAATCCCTGTACAATCCCTAAAATTATTGCCTTAATAATATTCACTGAAACACCTCCTGAAAAAAGTATATTCACTAATGTCGATTATAACACATATCATATAAAATAGTATTAACAAAAATTAAATAATATTAAATCAGTATAGTGTATTATAAGGGGGAGGCAAACATGAACCTTCCAAAGAAAATCAACATGGGTGATCAACTGGGGATTACGGCTCCCGCCAGCCCATTGGAGGAATCCCTGGTCTTGAAGGCAAAGGAGCAGCTGGAAGCCTGGGGATTTAAAGTTAAGCTGGGAATCACATGCTTTGAAAATTACGGTTATCTTTCAGGTTCAGACCAAATAAGGGCCCAGGAACTGAATGATTTTTTTTATGATTCCAATATTAAGGGTATAATTGCCCTGCGGGGTGGGTACGGTACCCTTAGAATATTGGATAAGCTCAACTATGATATCATTAAGAGGAATCCAAAGCCATTCGTAGGCTTTAGCGATATAACTGCGCTACATATCGCTTTTAATCAACGATGTCAATTGGTTACCTTCCATGGCCCTATGGCTGTACAGATAGCCCAGGGATTGGACCCCCTTTCAAAAACCTGCCTGCTTCGATCCTTGGGGTTTACGGGGGCCCCGGCTTTTGAAAAATTAGAGCCTTTAGAAAATGTAAATTTCATTATTCCCGGTACCGCCGAAGGCCCTATTGTTGGTGGAAATCTTTCATTGGTGGCGGCTACCCTAGGAACTCCCTATGAAATCGATACAAAAAATAAGCTACTTTTTCTAGAGGAGGTAGGGGAGGCACCCTATCGAATTGATCGGTTGTTGACCCAGCTGGGCCTGGCAGGGAAGCTTTCAGATGCAGCAGGATTTATTTTAGGTGATTTTAATCAGGAGCAAGCCACTGAGCCTTGGCCGGTTTTCTACGAAAGACTTAAGCCCTATTGCAAACCCGTTATATGGGGAATCAGGGCAGGGCATTGCACGCCTAATATTACCATTCCCCTGGGGATTAGGGCCAGAATTTCATCTTGCGATCAATCATTAAAATTCTTAGAGGGGGCAGTTTTACATGATACTACAACAGATTATAAAGGATGAGGCAATCAATATAAAAGAATGGCTAATAGGAATACGCCGAGATTTTCATCAACATCCTGAGCTATCTACTGAAGAAATGAGAACTCAAAAAAAGATTATAGAATACCTGGAGCAAATGGCGATTCCCTATAAAACCTTTCAGCATCACTATGGGGTAGTGGGGCTGATTCAGGGAAAACAGCCTGGCAAAACCGTCGCCTTAAGGGCAGATATGGATGCTTTACCTATGGATGACCTGAAGGAAACCCCCTATCGTTCAATTAATCCGGGTAAAGCCCATGCCTGTGGCCATGATGCCCATATGGCTGTTCTTTTAGGGGCGGCACGACTACTGAATCAACATAAAGAACATTTTAAGGGTAATGTCGAATTAATATTTCAGCCAGCAGAAGAAACCATCGGTGGAGCCGAGCCCATGATCAAGGATGGCGTACTGGAACATCCCAAAGTAGATACCATTTTTGGGCTTCATGTTACACCAGAAATCCCCGTAGGGAAAATCGGAATCAAATTTGATCAAATGAATGGCTCATCTGATGCCCTGGAGCTGACTATCAAGGGGAAAAGCAGCCATGGGGCCTATCCTCAGGACGGGGTTGACGCCATTTTAATTGCATCTCAAACAATTAATTTACTTCAAAGTATCGTCAGTAGAAATACAGATCCCCGGGAGGCGGCAGTCATTACCCTGGGCACCATAGAGGGTGGTACTCAGGCCAACATTTTGGCAAAGGAAGTAAAAATAAAGGGAACCCTTCGGGCAGTGATGCCCAGGGTTAGGGAAAAGACCATCGAACGAATTCGATCTCTGGTGGAATCTACGGCCCAGGCCTTGGGGGGACAGGGAATTGTCAAAATTATACCTGGGTATCCGGCCTTAACCAATCATGAAGAAATGGTTAATCTGGTTAAAGAGAATGGTGAAGCTTTATTGGGTAAAGATAGGGTCATTAGCCTAAAGAAGGTCAGCCTGGGGGTAGAGGATTTTGCTTATTTTCTAGAGCAGGTACCGGGGGCCTTTTATCGTCTTGGCTCCGGAAATCAAGAAAGGGGAACCATTCATCCCTGCCACAGCAATCTGTTTGATATTGATGAAGACTGTCTGGTAATAGGGGCCGCCCTACAGGCTTTGAACGCCCTGACCTTTTTAAATAAGGAGCAGAAATAGAGCTATAAAATTATGGGGCAGTTATCATCTTCCAAAAAACCGCCGGGTACAATCAAATGTTGTACCCGGCTTTTAACTTTTAAGCCCTTTCATACTGAACAGGCCACTTCATTTCATAACCTAATTCCCTTGCTGCTAAAAGAGGCCAGTAAGGATTCCTCAACAGCTCCCGCCCTAAATAAACCAAGTCACCCCGCTGATTTTTTACGATTTCATTGGCCATTTCAGCCGAGGTAATCAGCCCTCCAGCAATGGTGGGAATACCGGTTATTCCCTTAATCGTTTCTGAAAAACCAATTTGATAACCAGGGTAGGAATCAATTTTGGCCGGGACCACTGCCCCGGAGCTCACATTAACCAGATCGATTCCATAGGGCTGAAGCATTGAAAGAAGCTGAGCCAGATCCTCAGGATGATTTCCTCCCACTTGATAATCTTCAGCAGAAACCCTGACAATTAAAGGATATTCCATGGGCCAAACCTGTCTGACAGCCTCAAGTATTTCCTTTAAAAACCTTACCCTGTTCTCCGGCGAGCCGCCGTACTCATCTGTACGGTGATTGGATAGGGGGGATAAAAATTCATTAATCAAGTAACCATGGGCACCATGGATTTCAATGATATCAAAGCCCGCCTCCAGGGACCTTTCAGCAGCCCGTCGAAAGGCCTTAACTACCTGGTGAATCTCGTCCTTATTTAAAGCATAGGGGGTCTGATAATCCTGACTATAGGCTATGGGGCTGGGAGCCACGATGGTTTCCCCATTAATACTGCATTTTCGCCCGGCATGGGCCAACTGAATACCAACAGCACTGCCATAGCGCTTACATTTTTCTACCAGCTCCCTTAGACCTGCAATATGACCATCATCCCAAATGCCTAAATCTCTATCAGAAATACGTCCCCTGGGCTCAACGGCGGTGGCCTCCAGTAAAATTAGACCCGTTCCGCCAACGGCTCTGGTGGTGTAATGTAAGAGATGCCAATCCTTTACAATGCCATCATTATCGGCGCTGTACTGGCACATTGGAGCCATAACAATTCTGTTTTTAAGCGTCAAGTTTTTAATGGTTACAGGTGTAAATAAATTCATCGTTTCCACCATTCCTTTCATTCCTTCATTAAAATTAAAATACCCTTTATCCTTTTAAATTAAGCAACACAAATAAAAACAACTTCAATTCATAATATTGGGCGATAGGGCAATAATATAACGAAGAAATACAGGGCAGGAGTGATAAGATGTTAATTATATTTTTAAGGGCGTTAATACTATACGTGGTGGTTGTAGTCGTCTTTAGAATGATGGGTAAAAGACAGGTGGCTCAGATGCAGCCCTTTGAGCTGGTGATAGCCCTTTTAATTGCAGAATTAGCAGCAACCCCTATGGAAAATACAGCGATTCCCTTAATCTATGGTATTATTCCCATTCTCACCCTCCTGGCAGCCCAGGTGATTGTTTCATTCCTCTCCATTAAAAGTGAAGGCTTTCGAGAATTAATTTGCGGTAAACCAAGTCTCATTATTAGTAAAGGGCAAATCGTTCAAAAAGAAATCAAAAGGCTCCGAATAAATATGAATGATCTATTGGAACAGCTTAGGGGGAAGGATTACCCCAACCTAAGTGATGTGGAATATGCTATTTTAGAAACGAATGGACAGCTGAGCATTATCCCGAAGGTAAAGAAAAGAAATGTAATTGTAGAGGATCTGGATTTAAACCCTGATCATGAAGAGCTGCCCATTACCCTTATCGTTGATGGTAAAATCATGAGACATAATCTGAATAAGTCGGGGCATAATGAAGATTGGTTAAGGCATATGCTGAAAAAGGAAAATATTGATCGGGTAGATGAGGTGTTTTTTGCTTTTTTGTCTTCTAATCGAGAATTTTTTGCCCAAAGAAAACAAATATAAAGGGGTGATCAGATGAAGGTCGTTGTCTCTACCACAATTCTAATTATCCTATTTTTCATAGGCTCCCTACTATTCAGTAGCTATGTCAACAATAGCTGTGAGGAATTACTTGAACCAATCGAAGCATTAACTGATGCCATTACTTTAGAGGACTGGGCAAAAACAGGGGATGCCTATGATAAGCTACAAGAAATCTGGAATCAGAATAAAGGGGTATGGGAATACCTGCTGGAGCACCAGGATTTAGACAGAGTAGGTTTGTCATTGGATAAGCTCAGTCAATATTTGGCTGTACAGGATAAAACCCTGTCCCTTATAGAATTAACAGAGCTTAAGTTTAATATTAGTACCATTGCTAAAAAAGAATCCTTCAGTTTAGTGAATTTATTTTAAACATTCCCCATGGTGAAAAATTTATAAAAAGTGGTTTTGAAGAAGGATTATACCGATACTTGTCAAATTTAATATTAGCAAATCGTATTGTAATGCATTTGGGGGAGGCTAAAATGAAGGTTAAAAATTATCAATCACAAAGAAAGTGGGAAACAAACGATTCAAAGGCAAAGAATGATTTGGATAGAGCCCTCCTGATAGAAATTTTTAAAGAGGTGTTTCGAGACCTAAAGGGATACTATAGCGCCATGGGAATTCAAGTGACATTGGCCCCCATTCATGGGAGCAGCCTTAAAGGAAAAAAACTGATTCAAGAAAATAATGAATTACTCGAGTTAAAGATCAATATTGAGCTATATGGTGAATCGGTAGGAAAAATTAAATTGTTAATTCCCGAAAATAAAAAAGCCTTAATCAAGCCGGCGGCTCAATATGCTGAAATGGCTGCAGAGCTAATTAAGGAGAAATATTACAGCCGCTATAATTCAAGACAGCAGCAACAATTTCATCGAGAAATCGACTTAATGTTTATAGAGTCAAACAATTTAATCTGTAGTATTGGAATGGATGGCTATTTCAAGCGAATCAGTAAATTGTGGATCTATAATCTGGGCTATCCGGAGGAAGAATTATTGGGAAAGCCCTTTACCTTTTATGTCCATGAGGAGGATCAGGATTATACCAATCGATTCCTGGAGGAAATAACCCTAAAGGGGATTTCAGGACACTTTGAAAATCGCTATCGAACCAAATGGGGAACGACCCGCTGGCTTTCCTGGAGTGTCCTTCCCTTGCCCTCACAGGAAACCCTATTTTGTTTAGTCAATGATATCACCGATATTAAAGAATACCAAAGCAAAGTGCTTCAAAATGAAGCCCATTTCAGGGCCACCTTTAATCAGGCTGCTGTGGGAATCACCCACCTAGACCTGGCAGGTAACTGGATCAAGGTCAATGAAAAATTTTGCAATATCATTGGCTACAGCCTTGAGGAAATCAAGGGAAAGACCTTTAAAGACATTACTTATCCGGATGATATAAAACGCAGCATCGACTTTTTCGATAATATCTTAAGGGAAAATGCCACCAAAACCTCAATGGAAAAACGGTATATCCATAAGGGGGGCGGCATAGTTTGGGTTAACTTAACGATTTCTGTTGTAAAGGGCTCCAGTAACGAAGCTGAATACTTCATCGCCATTATAGAAGATATCACTTCTCGTAAAATAGCAGAGGCTGCCCTTAGGGAAAGCCAAGAATTCTATAAAAGCATATTCCAAAATAATAAGGCCCCTAAGCTGCTCGTCTGCCCTTCAACAGGGGAAATTGTCGATGCCAACAGAGCTGCCTGCGAATTCTATGGGTATAGTCATAAAGAAATTACTGCCATGAATATTCAGCAAATTAATATCTTGTCAGAAGATATGATTCAACAGGAAATGGATTCAGTGATGTCAGAAAAATATAAGCATCTTTTTTTCAGACATCGTCTAAAATCAGGAGATGTGCGGGATGTGGAGGTGTTTTCTACCTTTATCAGCAACGATAAAAGACCCTTGCTCCACTCAATTATCCATGATATTACCGATAAAAGACAAACCGAACAGGAACTCAAGAAGCAGGAAGCGGTTATTTCAACCATGAATGCAAGGCTTCTTCGTGACCTGGAATATGCCAAGGAAATCCAGCTGGCCCTTAATAATTTCACGTTGCACAATACGGCTGTAAGCTGTACCGGGCAGTATATTCCCTTTGAAAAGGTGGGGGGCGATTGTCTGGGTATCTTTGAAATAGATGAATTTAATATCGCCTTTTACATAGGCGATGTGGCGGGCCACGGGGTGGCTGCCTCTCTGACATCGATTTTCTTGCATCAGTTTATGAATGAAAATAGAACCGTCAATAATACAGCACTGCTTATGTCGCCCAGAGAACTATTGAATCAGCTGTATGTCACCTATAATCATTCCTCCTTTCCCGAGGACATCTATTTGGTTATGATGTATGGTACCTATAATCGGCTTACAAGGCGATTGGTCTATGCCAGCGGAGGCCTCAACACCAAACCAATGATATTAAGGAAAAATGGTGAAATCATTAGCCTGGAAGGCAAGCAGCCCTTTCCCATTGGAAAATTCAGCGAGCTATACAAGCCCCAGTTTGATAATTCTACCCTTTGGGTAGAGCCCGGGGAGCGGCTTTTAATCTATACCGATGGCCTGTTGGATTTAAGCATTAAAGATAGAAAGGCCTTTGATATTAAGAATTTGTTAAAAGAAAATAGCCATCATACAATCGACATACTAAATAATCGGCTTTTTCAGCAAATAAAAATGAATCACAAAGAAGTATCGGATGATATTGCTTATTTATTGCTGGAGTTTAAATAAGTTGATCGTGGTATTTAAAAAACTATTTTTTTAACCTTATACAATAATTTTTCCGGTAGTGGAAAAACTATATGTAAATGATCAAGGTAGGAGTGATGAATTTGGATATCAAAAGGGCAGAGCAGATATTTACCTCTATGGATAAAATACCGGTACAGTATCAGGGACGGCCAATCTGGATTGCCGCATTAAATGCTAAAGATCAAACAGCCCAGATAAAGCAGGACCTTTTTTCAGATGAAACATGGGAAGTACCAGTTTCAGAATTAAAGGAAGGAAAATAAATTTAAAACCGCCCCAGGGCGGTTTTAAATTTATTTTGCCAGCAATTTGTTTAATTCATCCTTACGATCCAGGGCATACAGGTCATCACAGCCTCCAACAAAGGTACCTTGAATAAATATTTGAGGAACAGTATCCCATCCAGTTTGTTCCTTAACCCTTTGAAAGGTAGCTTCATCATAAGTAACATCAATTTCCTGAAAGTCAGCTCCCTTTGCTTGTAATAATGCCACAGCTCGCTTACAGTAGGGGCAGTAATTTTTAGTATAGATAACCACCTGGTGCATAAAAAAACCTCCTTTAAAACGTACTAAATATATTTTACCCTAAAATATATTACTAAAAACAAATTTAAGATGAATAATGAACAAGCTATGCATGGAAAATTATTTACCGGAAACAATATAACTGGCTACAACCCTGATAAATACTTGACAATAACGATTATTATAAAACAAAAAATATTTTTTAAAAATAATTGTTTAAAACGAAGTGGAAGGGGATATATATAAATTGGCTATTAATTAAAATTTAAACATAGGAGGTATTGGTTAATTATGGCACAAAGAATGGTAGGTTTAAAGGCACCCCATTTCGAAATGAAGACAGTAGATGGGGCGGGAAAAGAATTCGGGAAGGTTTCTTTAGATGATTACAAGGGTAAATGGCTGGTAATGTTCTTTTATCCATTAGATTTCACCTTTGTTTGCCCAACCGAAATTAAGGGAATCAATGCTAAGGTGGATGAATTCAAGAAGCTTAATGCAGAGGTCCTTGGTGTAAGTACCGACAGCGAACATTCCCATAAGGCTTGGATTAACGCTGCCCAGGATCAAGGTGGTCTAGGACAGTTAGCCTTTCCCCTGGCATCTGATATGACCCAAAAGGTGGCCAAGGATTATGGTGTATTGGTAGAGGAAGAGGGAATCGCCTTAAGAGGGCTATTTATCATCGATCCTGAGGGAATACTACGATACGCCGTTGTACATGACCTGAATGTAGGTAGAAGTGTAGACGAAACCTTAAGAGTTCTTCAAGCCTTAAAGGCAGGGGGCCTGTGCCCAGTTGACTGGAAGCCTGGAGAAGATTTGTTATAGTATAACCTTAAAAAGGAGGCCAAATTTCGCGGCCTCCTTTTTAAATTCACATAACGATTCCTGATGAAAATTTTCATATCTCCTTAAATGAAGGGTGTACGATCAATTGGGCATAGCCCGGTAACCCTTCAATTTCCCTTCTTTTATTTGATTTTTAACAGCAAACAGAACCATTCTTCATTAGAGCAGCTTTTTTCCCGCCTTATCCAATTCAAAAGAAATAATGATCGTATTCGATATGTTATATTTTTTTACATTTAGAGGTTGTTGGTTAATATCATTATAGTAAAAAACCCTGCAATCATGCAAAAATAGAAAGGCCAGTCGCACATTGTGAAAGGGCTCAATTTGTTTAAGAATAATTTTCAATAGCCTACTTTAAAACAGAGGAAAAAATGACCCATTGTAGATGTTTTTTGATTATGTTAACATGTGATACAGAGGAACTATATGCAGCTTACATAAAGGAGAAAAAAATGGATAATAAAAATAACTTTGTACAGGATCTTTTATTATGGTTTAAAGAAAATAAACGGGATGTACCCTGGCGGAAGACAAAAAATCCCTATTTTATTTGGGTTTCAGAAATTATGCTGCAGCAGACAAGGGTTGAAACCGTAATAGATTATTATCAACGGTTTATTGAGCATTTTCCTACGGTACAGGCCTTGGCCGAGGCAACCGAGGAGGAGGTCTTAAAGCGTTGGGAGGGGTTAGGCTATTATTCACGGGGAAGAAATCTTCATCGAGCTGCCCAAAAAATTGTTCAGGAGCATGGCGGGAAGCTTCCTGATCAGTTAGGAGACTTACTGAAGCTGCCTGGGATAGGAGATTACACAGCGGGGGCCATAATGAGTATTGCCTTTAACCAAGCTATTCCTGCAGTTGACGGAAATGTACTGAGGGTTTTCAGCCGTTTAGCCTGCATCGAAGGGGATATTTTGGATAAAACAACGGTGCAGGAAATTCGCCAATTGGCAGCAGAGGTGATGCCCAAAGAAAATTGTGGTGACTACAGTGAGGCATTAATGGAACTGGGGGCGCTAATCTGTATACCCCAGGGGCCTAAATGCCACCAGTGTCCTGTTCAAGGCCATTGTGAAGCCTACCGGGCTGGCAAACAGCAGGATTTACCTATTCGTATTAATAAGACAAAGGTAAAAAGGTTAAATAAAGTTGTTTTGTGGCTTGAATATGAAGATAAGGTGCTGGTGAAAAAAAATCCCCAGGAGGGGCTTTTAGCCGGACTCTGGGTGCTGCCTACCCTGGAAACAAGTCAGGTAATGAATGAAGCCCAAAGCCTGTCAGGACTTGAGCAGTACTTTCCCGGTATAACAGGGGTATGTCATCAAGGAAAAACCACCCATATTTTTACCCATCAACGATGGGAAATTGATATCATTTCAGCCCACTCCAGTGCTGCCGACATTTCCATTGAAAAGGAGGGCTATCAATGGATAACCAAAAATAAAGTAAGAGAACTGCCGCTACCTACCTTGTATCGAAAAATTATTAATACCCTGGCAGAAAAAAACTAAAAACCTTTCATTCAATTATTAAAAAATTTGTGCAAAATGACAATGGCCTTTAATTAATTTTTTGATATACAATAGGGTTAAAGAATATACAGGGGGGATTCTATATGGCCAGTTTAACTTTAAAAAGTATTTTCAAAACCTACTCAGGAGAGGTAATCGCAGTAAAGGATTTGAATTTAGAAATACGGGACAAAGAATTTTTGGTCCTTGTGGGGCCCTCGGGCTGCGGTAAGTCGACTACCCTCAGGATGATAGCGGGCCTGGAGGAAATCAGCAGGGGCGAGCTTTATATCGACGATAGATTGGTCAACGAAGTCGCTCCAAAGGATCGAGATATTGCAATGGTTTTTCAAAATTATGCCCTCTATCCCCATATGTCGGTCTATGACAATATGGCCTTTGGATTAAAATTAAGAAAAATGTCCAAGGAAGAGATAAAAAGAAGGGTTGAAGAGGCGGCGAAAATTCTTGACATAGAAGAATATTTAAATCGAAAGCCAAAGGCCCTCTCTGGAGGACAAAGGCAGCGTGTGGCCTTGGGAAGAGCCATTGTCAGAGAGCCTAAGGTGTTTCTGATGGATGAACCACTTTCTAATCTCGATGCCAAATTAAGAGTTCAAATGAGAACAGAGTTGGCCAAACTCCATAAAAAGCTCCAAACAACCTTCATTTATGTTACCCATGACCAAACAGAGGCCATGACTATGGGAGACAGAATTGTCGTGATGAAGGAGGGCGTTGTTCAGCAGGTGGATTCACCCTTAAATCTGTATAATCATCCCCAGAACATGTTTGTTGCGGGCTTTATCGGAAGCCCCCAGATTAATTTTATTCATGGAACATTAAAAGAATCAGAAGACGCTGTTATATTTGAATTTGGTCAAAATGAAATTAAAATGCCTGAGGACAGGGCCAAAATACTAAAAAATAGAGGCTATATAGGACGAAGGGTGGTTTTAGGTATTCGACCGGAGGATGTTCACAATGAGGAAGACTATGTAAAGGAGCATCAGGATACATCCCTGGAGGCCACCGTTGAAGTTACAGAGTTAATGGGAGCAGAAATATATCTTTATATGAAGTTGGGAGAAGAAAGCATAACGGCCCGTATCAGTGCCAGATCCCATGTAAGCTCCGGAGACTCCATAAAATTAGCCCTTGACCCCAAACGAATACACCTCTTTGATGGGGAAGACGAGACGGCAATTTTTTAATAGTGCAGAAAGGTTGTTCTATGAATAAGCTAAAGGAAATATTTCAACAGATTAATCGTCAGATGAGCTGCCCCTTGGCCCTGACAGACCATGAAGGTAATCTGATAATCAGCTCAGGGGCCTGGCAGGAAAAACTCCATGGGAAGTACTACCCCATTGAGGCGCCTCAGGGGGATATACTTAAGCTCTATGGGACAGAGGCCCTTTCAAAGGAGACGCTAAAGCTGCTTACACTGGTGATTGAGCAGCATATAAAGGAGCTGGCCATTGCAGAGCGGGGAGAAATCCTTGCTCGGCTGGCAACAGGACAACAGCTGCTACCCGGGCAGCTTCGCACCCTATTATACACCAACGGCCCTTTTTATTTAATCTGGTTACACGTAAAGGAAAAAGAGAGCCTTACGGAAATAACCCAGCTATTATGTCAATGGCTGGCAGAAAGCAAGCATTATACCATCGCTGCCCTGGATGAAGGAATTTTGTTACTGGCCGAAGCGACGGGTGACTCAAATGAGCTGCTAAAGACGGCGGAGCTCATTCGGGATACCATTAATTCAGAGCTTTATTTGGATCTCTATATTGCCGTTAGCGGCAGATTAACAGACATAAATGATTTAAGTAATCAATTCCTTAGCTTGAAAACTATTTTAGAAATAGGAAAAACCTTCGATGAGGGCAGACGCATTTATTTTTCAGAGGGCTTACTATTAGAAAAAGCGCTTTTGATGATTCCAAGGGAAGCAAGAAAAAAAATATTAGTTGAAGTATTCCAAAAATTAGGATATGATGAAATGGAAGATGAAATGATCCAGACAGCAAGGGTCTTTATCGATCACAATTTAAGCCTGGCAGATACAGCCAGAAGTCTCTATATCCATCGGAATACCCTGGTATATCGACTGGATAAAATACAAAAACAAACGGGAATAGATTTAAGAAATTTTAAAGATGCTATGCTATTTAAGCTGTTTCTGTTGCTTAAAAGAAGTAGTTGAGCTGAATCATGATAATAAAAGGCGGTGGTTTTTAAAACTACCGCTAATATAAAAAAAATTAATGCAAGCGGTTGCATAAAGGAGATGAGTATATGAAAACAGTAAGAAAACCAAGGGTAGCCTATTTCTGTATGGAATATGGATTAGACAATCAGTTTAAAATCTATTCCGGAGGATTGGGTATTCTGGCGGGAGATCATTTGAAGGGAGCCAGGGATTTAGACCTGCCCCTGGTGGGTATCGGGATTAAGTGGAGGCAGGGCTACGTTGAACAAAGGATTTCAGGCGGTAGATTGCTGGATTGTTATCAAAAATATGATTATGATTTTCTGGAAGATACCCAGGTAAAGGTGAAGGTAAGAATAAGGCAAAGTGAAATTTATTGTAAGGTATGGAAAGTAACCTGCTTTGGAAACGCCCCATTATATTTATTGGATACCGACATAGAAGAAAATCATGAGCGCTGGATAACCAGCCAGCTATATGGAGGCTTCAGTGAAGATCGAATTGCCCAGGAGATGATACTGGGAATAGGTGGAATTCGAGCTCTAAGGGCCTTGGGGCTTCAAATCGACGTTTATCATTTTAATGAAGGCCATGCTGTACTGGCAGGCCTGGAGCTGATTCGGGAAGAAATGGAGGCCGGCTTATCCTTTGAAGATGCTTGGGAATCTGTTAGAAAAAAAACTGTATTTACTACCCATACCCCTATTAAAGCAGGGAATGAGCATCATTCGATAGAAACCCTTCTGTATATGGGGGCCAACCTGGGCTTTTCAGTGGATCAAATGGCAAGAATAGGTGGTGTGCCCTTCAATATGACTGTGGCTGCCTTAAGGCTTTCAAGAAAGGCCAATGCCGTGGCGGCCCTTCATCGGGAAACCGCAGCTGAAATGTGGCGGGATGTTCCTGGGGCTGCAAAAATCGTAGGAATTACCAATGCCGTCCATCGGGGAACCTGGATGGATCCCAGAATTCAACAGGCATCCCATAATGCCCGGCAGCTTTGGGATGTACACATGACAATTAAAAAAGAACTGATCGGATTAATTGATCAGTTGACAGGGGTCAGACTGAATCCTGATGCCCTTTTAATTGGATTTTCCAGAAGGGCGGCGGCCTATAAACGAAGTAATCTGATATTTAAGGATGAAAAAAGGCTTGAAGCCTATTTAGAAGCAGGTACCGTTCAGATCATCTTCTCCGGGAAGGCCCATCCCCTGGATGAATCAGGTAAAGAGATTATCCTGAATCTTGTGGAGATGTCTAAAAAGTATCCCAGGAGTGTCGTTTTTGTTGAAAATTATGACATGAAAATAGGTAAAGCCCTTACCAGGGGCTGCGATCTTTGGCTTAACAACCCCAGAAGGCCCAATGAGGCCAGTGGTACATCGGGAATGAAGGCGGCCATGAATGGCGTTTTAAATTGCTCTATATTAGATGGATGGTGGCCTGAGGCCTGTCAGCATGGTGTAAATGGCTGGGCTATAGGAGACGAAAGGATATCTGCAGATATAGTGCGACAGGATGAAAGGGATGCCGAGGCCCTCTACAGGGTATTGTTGGAGGAGGTAATACCCACCTATTACCAAAAGCCGGAAAAATGGCAAAAAATGATGCTGGTCAGCATTGAGACCACTAGAGAATATTTCTCAGTAGATAGAATGCTTAAAGAATACTATGACATTTTATATACATAGAAAAAATATCAGGATGGGGGGTGTTAAAGATAATGGAGAGATCAGCAGGGGTTTTATTGCATCCCACCTCACTACCTTCAGACCATGGCATAGGCGACCTTGGGCAAAGTGCATATGACTTTGTCGTATTTTTACAAAACTGTGGCATGAAGCTATGGCAGATTCTTCCTTTAAATCCACCTGGCTATGGAGAGTCACCCTATCAATGCTTTTCTGCCTTTGCAGGCAATACCCTTTTAATTAGCTTGAATCAATTGGTTAATGAGGGGCTTTTGAAGGAGGATGCACTGGCTGATTCGCCAGGTTTTCCAGCAAATAAGGTGGATTTTGAAAAAGTGAAGGCCTATAAGGACAAGAAGCTCCGAAGGGCTCATGAAGTCTTTATTGAGAAGGAAAAGCACCAGGATTATCATTTGTTTATACAGAATAATCAAGACTGGCTAATGGATTATGCCTTTTTTATGGCTCTAAAAACCTACTTCCATGGAAAACCATGGAACCAATGGGATCAACCAATTGCAAAAAGAGAACTGAAGGCTGTGGCTCATTACAGGAGTCTTCTTAAGGAAGAAATAGAATATCAGATTTTTTTACAATATACCTTCGACAGACAATGGAATCAACTGAAATCCTTTGCCAATAAGAGAGGAATTAAGATCATAGGGGATCTTCCCATCTTTATTTCCTATGACAGCAGCGATGCCTGGGTGGCCCCCCATATTTTTGAGCTGGATGCAGGTGGAAATCCCCTTTTGGTGGCAGGGGTTCCTCCAGACTTTTTTAGTAATACCGGCCAAAGATGGGGAAATCCCCATTTCAGGTGGAGTCAAATGGAAAAAGACGATTTTTTATGGTGGAGAAGAAGATTTAAAAGACTCTTTGAGCAGGTAGATATCATCAGAATTGATCATTTTCGAGGCTTTGAAGCCTATTGGGAAATCCCGGCCCAGGCTAAAACAGCCCAGACGGGAAGGTGGGTTAAGGCCCCTGGTCAACGGCTTTTTCAAAGTATTCGACGACATCTGGGAGAAATACCAATTATTGTTGAAGATTTAGGCTACATTACGCCGGCGGTAACAAAGCTCAAAAGACAATTTTCCTTTCCCGGCATGAAGATACTGCAATTTTCCTTTAATCAAAAAAACCCTAGGAATAACCGCCCCCATGGCTTTGAAAGACAATCGGTTGTCTATACCGGTACCCATGACAACGAGACGATTTTAGGTTGGTTCAAAGGCCTTATTAAGCATCAAGAGATGAAAACACTGGCCTATTTAAAAAAATATCACCAAATTCATGAGGGCCTGCCTGATCAGGAGCTATGCAATAGATTAATTGAAGTGGCCCTCCAAACCAGTTCAGTCTATGCCATTATCCCCTTGCAGGATATTCTTGTCATCGATAATACCGGGCGAATGAATTTTCCGGGTACCGTAGGTGGTAATTGGCAGTGGCGGTTTAAAACAAAGGATATAACCACAGAAAGGGAGGTTACATTACAGGCATTGGTGAAAAAACACAGACGATAAATGGCTTCAGCCTTCCAAGGATATTTAAAAGTAAAATAAAAAATGGTACAATAATACAATAAATCGAAGGAAATAGAGGGCAAGCCCTAAAAAAGGAAGATTAAAATGAAGGTGACAATTAAAGAAGTAGCTAAGCAGGCCAATGTAGCTCCATCGACGGTTTCAAGGGTTCTTAAGAACAGCCCCATGATCAGTCAGGCCACAAAGGATAAAGTCAATGAGGTGATTTCTAAGCTGGGGTATCATCCCAACGAAATTGCCCGAAGCCTGGCAAATCAATCGACCCAAACCCTTGGTATGGTATTGCCGGCCTCTGCTGAGGATACCTTTGGAAACCCCTTTTTCACACAATTCATCCTTGGGGTGACTAGATATTTAGAAGCCAGAAACTGTTCCCTATTACTGTCATCGGCTAAAAATGAGGCTGAAGAACTGGGGCAGATTACAAAGGCAGTGAATTCAAGGCGGATAGATGGAATGATATTACTGACTATTCGAGAAGAAGATCAGAACATAGCTTTTTTAACGAAAAAACAGTTTCCCTTTGTGGTGGTGGGGACACCCCGATCCTTTAAGGAAATACTGTGGGTCGATAATGATAATCAAAAGACTATGCTGCAATTAACTCGACACCTTTTGAAAACCGGACATAGGAATATTGTCTTTCTGGGAGGGAATCAAAGGCTCCTGGTAACCCAGAACAGACTAGAAGGCTACAAACAGGCCCTGAAGGAATTTAAGATTCATCCTCGGCCAGAGCTGATCCTGGAAGTAGGCTTTACTGAAGAAGAGGGCTACCAGGCGACCAATCAGCTATTAAAAAGGAATGAAAAAATAGATGCCATCATGACTACAGATGATCTCATCGCCTATGGCAGCATCAGAGCTGTGAAGGATCATGGGCTGTCTATTCCCCAGGATATTTCCATCACCGGCTTTAATAATACTGTTTTGGCACAGTATCTTACCCCCAGTCTGACTTCGGTAGAAATCAATGCAACAGAGCTGGGAAATCAAGCTGCCAGAATCCTGTGGGAAAACATTGTGAATCGTAATTTTTCCTTAAAAAATTATATTGTAGACAGCCAGATAATACTTCGAGAATCAATTAAATAGTAATTTCCCCGGTATCTTGGAATACAGGCTTGATTATGTGTTCCAAGGAAATCGGGGTTTTTTAGTTTGAGGGTCTTTCTATGAAGCGAGGGAAATTGAGGAAAAAATAGCAAATTTTATATTGACAGAATTTTCTATTTGGATTATACTAATACTAGGTTATGCAAACGGTTGCATTAAAAATGTAATCATACTCAATTAATTAAAAAAGGGGGAAATAAAATGAGTAAAGAGAAAAGAAAACAAATCAGTTTATTCATGTTATTGGCAATGCTCTTAATGATATTATCAGGATGCACCAGTACCGATGTCTCAAGTGAAGCAGAGGCCTTTGATCCCGAAAAGGAAGCCCTGATTAAGGTATGGCATAGCTGGACCGACCAGGAGGAGCAGGCCTTAATCAAGGCCACAGAGATGTTTAAAGACCAATATCCTAATATCAGCTTTTCACTTTTATATACGCCAAACGACAATTATAAGGATAAGCTCAAGGCTTCTCTTCAAACAGGCGATGGGCCTGATTTATTCTTTGGTCCCCATGACTGGACAGGGGAATTCGCAGTGGGGAACCTGATAGACCCAATTGATGACTATGTTAAAGAGCAAAAACAGGATTATATCGAAAGTACCTACCAGGCTGCGGCCTTTAATAATAAACATTATGCCTTCCCCCTTTCCATGGAGACTGTGGTATTAATTTACAATAAAGATATCGTTCAAACCCCTCCCACAACCATTAGCGAGCTTACCGCCTTGACAAAGGAGTATACTGCTGGTGATCAATGGGGGCTGGTAATAGATTTGAATAATACCTTCTACAATACCTATGGTTTTTTTTCTGGTTTTGGTGGAAGCATTTTCAAAGATGATCAAGGAACACCCAACTTTAATAATCAAGCCTTTGTCGATTATTTAGATTTTTTAGATCAGCTGAAAAATAAAGACAGGGTGATTCCCCAGCAGTTGGATTATGGTACTGCCCAGGCCCTATTTGTCGAGGGCAAGGCGGCCTTTTATATTAATGGCCCATGGATCTTCGGTCACCTAGATTCTGAAGGTGTGAACTGGGCCGCCACTACCATTCCCAAAAATGACCTGACAGGTAAAGAATCTAAACCCTTTATGGGAATCAAGGTGGCTTATTTGCCAAGAACCTCCTCTTCAAAGGGGGCAGCGGCTGAATTTGCCAAGTTTATGGCTTCGGCAGAAATTACTGGTCTTTTTAATGAAATGGTGGGAACAATCCCTGCCAACAATAAAGTAGAACAGCTTAGCCGATGGTCAGACGAATTAATTCAGCAGCAGGCCGCCAGTGCTGAGGCAATGCCGGCAATTCCTGAGATGGGGCAGGTATGGAATCCAGTAAAGGATGCCATCAATGCAGTATTGGATGGCAATCAGGCCCCCGAAGCCATAGCAGAAAAGGTACAAAATGAGGTAGAAAAGGCAATTCAAGAGGCTAAAGGGGAATAAATCTAAAGGGGTCTGAGGAAGTATCCTCAGACCCAAACCATCAGGTAACAACTTACAATATAAAGTAAGGGAAAAGGTGGAATTCAAAGGTGAAAACAAATTTGTCTACGACCCCATATTCAAGACTTTCGAAGGAACAGGAAACCCTATGGGGAAGAATGAAAAAGGGTAAAAGGGCATATTTCTACGTTATGCCAGCCATGCTGGTGGTAATACTTGTTTCACTAGGGCCTATACTGTATGGCATTGGTCTTTCTTTTTTTAATGCCAATCTCTATACCATGGGTCAAGGAAACGTTCGTTTTGTAGGGCTTAGAAACTATATACGGGCCATTGGCGGGTTAGATGCAGAATTTTTCAGAGTACTCATGAGAACCTTTGTATGGACCATCATTAACGTATTCTTCCATGTATCCATTGGACTATGCCTTGCATTACTCTTAAATCGACCAAAGCTCAGGGGAAAGGGAATCTATCGAACCATTATCATTTTACCCTGGGCCATTCCTCAATTTGTCACCGCTCTGGTATGGAAGATGATGTACAATGAACAGTTTGGCTTATTTAATCATATCCTGGCACGGCTTGGTATAGGCTCGGTATACTGGTTATCCCACCCGCAGATGGCATTAATTTCAGCTATTATTGTCAATATATGGTTGGGCTTTCCCTTTATGACCATGGTGGCAACAGGGGCACTACAAAGCATCCCCAGGGATTATTATGAGGCCGCTGAAATTGATGGAGCTACTCCCATACAAAAACTGAAAAATATTACCCTTCCGTTATTGAAGCCGGCCATGCTGCCAGCAACCATACTGGGAACCATATGGACCTTCACCAACTTCAATGTCATTTATTTGATAACGGGAGGCGGGCCCAACCGGGCAACAGAAATTGTGTCTACCTATCAATTCAATATTTTAACTCAACAAAATGCCTATTCAATGGCAGCCACCTATTCAGTCATAGTATCGGGGATTCTGATTGCCATGACATTAATTAACATGAAGGTAACGAAGGCTTTAGCCCAGGAGGGAGTAGAGTAATGTCCTATAGAATAAAAGAAAAAATCAGCTATATATTGACTCACTTTTTTATGATTACGGTCTGTTTGGTTTCAATGATTCCCATATGGTGGGTACTCCACACCGCCTTTGACAATAGAAGCACCCTTGTTAGTACAGAAATGAGTCTTATTCCGCAAACTCCAACTCTACAAAATTTTTCAGAGGTATTAAGTCATCCAAGCTTTTTAATGTGGCTAAAAAATAGCTTTATTTTTTCAGCAGGTACAACCGTATTTTGCTTAACCCTGGCTACCCTGGCAGCCTATGCCTTCTCTCGCTTTAACTTTCCTGGAAAAAGGGCAGGTCTGGCCTCCTTTGTCATTTATATGATGCTGCCGGCAACGGCCTCATTGGTACCCCAGCTATTCCTTATTCAGCTTTTGGGAATAAAAAATAGCTATATGAGTCTGATACTGATCTGGTCTGCGGCCAATATGGCCTTTGCCGTATGGAACCTAAAGGGTTACTTTGATACAATCCCCAGGTCTATAGAGGAAGCAGCTATTGTGGATGGCGCTTCACCCCTGCAGATTTTTCTTCTAATAATGCTTCCCTTGGCTAAACCGGCCATTGCCATCACTGCGATATTTATCTTCACTGTTCCCTGGACAGATTACGTAACCTCCTATTTATTCTTAACCGATGGAACCATGTATACCCTGGCCCAGGGCTTATTTGGCTGGGCTGCAGACTTTAAAACCGTATCATGGGGGGTTTTTTGTGCTGGCTCCATCATTATGGCTCTGCCCTTAACCGTGATTTATATGCTATTTCAAAAATATATTGTCAGTGGTTTAACCGTTGGGGGGGTAAAGGGCTAAAAAGGAAAGCGTCTTACAGATAAAAAACCTTACCGGAATCTATTGTTAGATTCGGTAAGGTTTATGTCTGTAAGTTTTTATATTATATATTGATATCCTTAATTGATTTACCCAGACCATAGAGTAAAAAGGTTGAAATAACCGATACAATTCCCTGGGCCAGGGCTCTGCCTGGAATTAAGACTAAAAAGCCTGTACCATAAAGCTGAGAAAGCCAATAGCTGTTTAGCCCCAGGGAAACAATGATATAAACCAAAAGATTAGAAGCCCCAATGGTGATGAATGAAAATCGTTTTTGAGGACATATCATTGCCACAAGGCCGGGAATAACACAGGTTAGGGCTGAACTTAGGGTAAAGCCAGGATGAAAGGCTCCCTGTGAAAGGATCAGAACCCCCAGTAAATCACTGATGATTCCCGTTAAAGCCCCTGCCAAGGGCCCCAGCAACATACCGGAAAAAACCAACGGGATGCTTCCAAAGCCCAAGCGAATGGTTCCACCCGCCAGCATAATAGAGGCAAAGCGAGTAAGGATAATATTTAAAGCAGCTAAAAAAGATGCCATCACCAGCTTTTTCGTTGTCATTCTGCCCCTGATCAATGCTCGATGGGTTTCATTTTGAGAGATTCCCATAAGAACACCTCCTTTCTCTTAAGTTAGGCATAGGCCCCACACCTAAGAGAAATAGAATGAATCTCCCAAATGTGACAGCGGACGCGGTATTACATCGCGAATAAAAACTATTCTTCGTTTAGGAGCAACTTCCCATCTCCTAACACTTAACGCGTAATACCTACTCTGCCTACCATTCCATCATATAATGAACCAGTTATTCTGTAAATACTCAACCAGAAACAGGCAAAAATAATTTGTTATATGCTGTAGAAGAAGTTAATTTAAACTGGAATCAGAATACTTTTAATTAAATCAGTTGAAGCATGAAGCCATTTGCCCAAACCAGTATTCAGCTCAAGCCAATAAATGATCAGGCCAAAAAGCAGGGCAGGAATAGTGGTAATTATGGTGGCCCAAAGGGCTGAGCGACGGTCAATTGCCAGTAGGGGCAGTAGTGCATCACCATCCTGTGAAATAGCATTGGCAAACAGGGCTGCAAAGGGAACCAGTCCCCTGGAAAATAGTGCAACAAAAATGATCTGAGGCCCGCAGCCAGGAATCAACCCAACAGCTGCACCAATTATAATTGATAAAACCCCTGTTGCCAATAGGGCTGATTCAATAAGCTGTTCACCTGCAGCATAGTCTCCACTCCCCATGGCCAATACTAAAAATTCGTAGGCCAGAAATCCAATAAATACCCAGGTAATGACAAAAGCAGTGTCCTGAGCATTGTGAATAAAGGTTTCCTTTAGGCTCATCAGCTTTAGCTCAGCCTCTTCATGGGTGTCGTCCTGTAAGAACTTTTTTCCCATAACCATCATGGCGATAGAAAAAATTGTTCCTGTTACGCCAAAAATCAGGCCTAAATTAGGTATAAAAAGCTCATTTACATCCACCTGTAGTAAAAGTAAAACACCCAAAATTAATCCAATAAAAATAAAACCCCAGTAGAGATAATAGGCACCATGGGTAAATTTATATCCTAGGGTATTTTGCTCCTGGTGGCCCTTTAAGCTATGGTGAAGCATTAAATCCAGCTCATCACCCTCTTGATGGCCGATGTGGTCAATGCTTGTCTTGTCTCCCTTTCCCATCAAGGTCAATTCATGTTGATGAACGTGGTGGTCAATGGCCTGATGCTTTTCCTTAACCGTTTCAGCTTTAAGTTTTCTTTCATTGTATCGGGTCAAAATAGTATCACCAATAGAGGTCTTATCTACCAGGTATCCGGTGATAATGGCTACAATCAATGATAGAATACTCACCAATATATATTGAATTGGGTTGCTGGCAATTAAAACAAAGGCAGAATCCCCCATGGTTGCTATCAAAGTGGCAATTACGGTTCCAAAGGTAACTACCTTTTTAAAATATAGCGGCATGACAAATATTGCACCACCGCAGCCGGGGGTTAATCCCAACAGGGCCCCGATAATGGGCTGCCATTTTTTTGATTTTTCAATGGTAGCTATGAAACTTCCAGACATTTTATAATTAATAAAGCCAAATATAATCAAAACACTTCCAACAAAGGCGCCTACCTCAAGGAAGGCGCCTTCCGCACTGTCTAATATTAGTTGAAGCAGCTGCAAGTTAATCCCTCCTTTAGTCTTTCTTTAATTATACCCTGACTAAAGGAGCAGTAACATACTATTTTAGCTTTCTTTTATTAATAATATTTTCTCGTATTTCCTCATCCTGATGAATTTCAGAGGAGATTTCCCAATGAATGACATAGGTTAGTACCACCCTTAAAATAATAATGGCTGCCAACACCTTTATTTCACTCAAGGTACGAACCAAGATAGTCCTGAGAATTTCTCCCCCCAGCTTAAATTCCAATCCCAGGGCCAAGCCCTTGGCAATTTCAATTTTAATACATGTATCATTGAATTTTAACTTTTGCCTGATGTAGTTAAAAAATCCCCGTATGCAGGAATAGGCAATAATAAATATTCCAATTCCCTCTAAAAGATAAATAATATAAATGGCAAATGTCTCAAGATAGTGCTCAATGTTGAAGCTCATCCTTTATCCTCCGGTAAATATCATTTTATTTTAGTATGCCCATATAATGTTGAAGCATGAAATTAAAAAAGTCTAATTAACCCCATTACAATCAAAATGATTCCGGGAACGACGGCGGTTCGTTCTCCCAGGTGTATACCCAAATAACGCTTTCCCAGGTGTATGCCAAATAGAAGCAGTATAAAATTCATAATGGCTGCAATCAATAAGGTCAATACAATAGCGGCAATAGAGGTAATTGAAAGGGCAATACCCACTGCCAGGGAATCAACCGCCAGGGCAAAGCCGAGTATTACGGCCTCTTTAATATCAATAACACCAGAAATATCCAGGTCTATTTGAGTCGGGTCCCTTAAAATATTAATAGCAATCCCCAGAGATTTTATACTGATGGTGGCAATGGCAGTAGCCTCTGCTAAGCTCTCCCTTGGATAACGATGATTCAGATAACCCTGAATTAAATACCATATACCAATTAATAAAATAATAAAAGAACCTAAAAGGTCGGTAGATCTTGGGGGCAGAAACCTGCTTAAGAAATTGCCTGCAAAAAAACCACATCCCAATAATAAAACAGAAATGAAATTTAGGACGACAATTGATCGCAGGGGTACTTTGATACGTTTGATTCCAAAGGCTACACCAACACTAAAGCTATCTATACTAACGGCCGCTGCAATGAAGAAAGCCTGTAGCATAAGAACCCTCCTTTTGTCATTATTGACTACAATATGTAAAAAAAACAATAAAGGTACCAATCAATATTTGCTAAAGGCCATAAGGAGCTTATAATTACAGGCATAATTTAATTTTTTATAGACATTTAAGAGGTGTTGAATAAATACAAGTATAGTAAAACATCTGTAATCATGTAAAATAGAGGGTAAGTTGCATATTTATAAATGACCCATTTTCGTATAGGGAATTTTCTAACATAATAAGTCATTGAATACTAAGCAGGAAAGTTCTTATTTTATATATCAATAACTAACTTAAAGAGTAGATATAATATATTTCAACAACCCATTGGGTTAAAGAATATCTATAATATAAGAGCAGTAGCATAATTACTTTTTAGACTTGTTGTTAATGGAATTTTATGATATTGTATAAATGACAAAATAATATGACCTTCAGGGCAGGGTGAAATTCCCGACCGGCGGTAACGCGTATGCGAAGCCCGCGAGCCGAAAGGCAGATCTGGTGTGATTCCAGAGCCGACAGTACAGTCTGGATGGAAGAAGGTAGAGAAGACAAAAATATCAAAAGCTAGTATTCAGCTATATATTTTTGTGTTTTCAGGATTAAATTAAAATTATCATGCCCTGGGGTTTATGCCTCAGGGCTTTTTATTTTGAATATTAAAGAGGTGAATTTAATGGATGAAAAAATGATGGAAAGGGCCCTTCAGTTGGCCGAAAGGGGATGGGGAAAAACCAGGCCTAACCCCCTGGTGGGGGCGGTTGTTGTGAGGGATCAACAGGTGATTTCTGAAGGCCATCATGATCGGTTTGGAGGAGACCATGCAGAGCTGGCGGCACTGAAAAAAATCGATTTCCAGGGGGAGGGGGCTACCCTTTACGTCAATCTTGAACCCTGCTCCCATCATGGAAAAACTCCCCCCTGTGTAGAGGCCATCATAAAATCTAAAATCAAACGGGTGGTGGTGGCCATGACAGATCCCAATCCCTTGGTGGCGGGTAACGGCATTAAACTTCTTAAAAACCATGGTATTGAAGTGACCCTTGGCGTATTGAGGCATCAAGCTGCCACATTAAATGAAATTTTTATCAAATATATTACCCAGAGAAAACCGTTTTGTATTTTAAAAACTGCCATGACCCTGGATGGGAAAATTGCCACAGTGACAGGAGACGCTAAATGGATTTCTGGTCAGAAATCCAGGGCCTACGTACATCATATTCGAAATCGGGTTTCAGGAATTATGGTGGGGGTCAATACAGTCATCGCTGATAATCCCATGCTCAACACTCGAAAATCCGGTCAAGAGGTGACGCACCCCACTAGAATTATTGTTGACAGCCATTGTCGTATCCCCTTAACCTCTCATGTTGTAACCACAGCCAAAGAACAGCCAACCATTATAGCATCCACAAGGGATGTTGATTCCCATCGAATTGCCCAGCTAAAGGAGCATCAGGTGGAGGTAATACAATTACCAAGTCGAAACGGACGGGTAGATCTGGTATCTCTAATGGCAGAGCTGGGAAAAAGGGAAATAGACAGTGTTCTCTTAGAGGGAGGCAGCACCTTAAATGGCAGCGCATTGGAAGCATCTATAGTCGATAAAATTATGGTTTTTGTTGCTCCTAAAATTCTGGGAGGGGAAAGGGCCCCTACACCAGTTGGCGGTAATGGCATTAAGCAGGTTATTGACGCCATTCAACTGGAAAATATAACAGTAAAAAGCTATGCAGAGGATATATTGATAGAAGCCTATGTAGAAGGGAGAGACAATAATGTTCACAGGGATTATTGAGGAAATCGGAACAATTAATAGACTATCTCGAAATGGTGATGGAGCCAGGCTGTTAATCAATGCAAAAAAAGTTCTTAACGATGTAAAGCTAGGTGACAGCATAGCAACCAATGGAGTCTGTTTGACGGTAACTGCCTATAATAGCCATAGCTTTCAGGTGGATGTTATGGCAGAAACCATGAGAAGAAGCAATCTGAGATATTTAAAGGTGGGTAGTCCTGTCAATTTAGAGCGGGCCCTAAGGCTGGGTTCAAGGCTGGGCGGCCATTGGGTCACCGGACATATTGATGATATGGGAACTATTGTATCCTTTCAACAGGAGCATAATGCCCAGTGGATCACCATAAAGCCCCCAAAGACCCTGGTGCGGTATATGATTCTTAAAGGTTCTATCGCCATAGATGGTGTCAGCCTTACTATTCAATATGTCGATTCAGAGGAATTTAAAGTATCCATTATTCCCCATACAAAGGATGAGACCCTTCTGCTTCGTAAAAAAATAGGAGATTCAGTAAACCTGGAATGTGATCTGATCGGAAAGTACGTAGAAAAGCTGATAAAAGTTCAAACAGAGGAAAAGAGTCAAAATAGCGGGCTTACCATGGAAGTGCTAACTCAAAATGGGTTTAATTAATGAAAGAAGGAGGTCAATTATGACATATCAATTCAATACGATTGAGGAAGCCATCGAAGATATTAAAAAAGGAAAGATGATTGTTGTCATTGATGATGAAGACCGGGAAAATGAAGGAGATTTAGTGGCGGCAGCGGAAGTAATCACACCTGAGATGATAAATTTTATGGCTCAATATGGCAGAGGCTTAATATGTCTCCCCATGACGCCGGAACGTTTAAGTGAGCTGGAGCTACCCCAAATGGTGACACGAAACACCGATGATTTTGGAACCGCCTTTACTGTTTCCATAGATGCAGCCGAGACCACCACAGGCATATCAGCCCATGAGCGGGCCCTAACAATTCAAAGGGCAGTGGCCTCCGGCGTAAAGCCCGTTGACTTTAAGCGACCTGGCCATGTTTTTCCCCTGGCAGCCAAGGCTGGTGGCGTATTAACAAGGGCTGGACATACCGAGGCGGCTGTTGATTTAGCAAGGCTGGCAGGATTTTATCCAGCAGGTGTTATTTGTGAAATTATGAATGAGGACGGCACCATGGCCAGGGTACCACAATTGATGGAATTTATTCGAAGGCATAAGCTGAAGCTGATTACCATAGCTGATCTAATCGCTTATCGCAGAAGGCATGAACAAATCATAAAGCGTGTAACAAGTGCTGCGATGCCAACTAAATTCGGAGATTTTAGAATTTATGGCTATGAAAATAAGCTGAATCAAGAGCATCATGTGGCCTTGGTGAAGGGGGAGATCAGTGGTGATGAGCCCATACTAGTCAGGGTCCATTCAGAATGCCTTACAGGTGATGCCTTTGGCTCTTTAAGGTGCGATTGCGGAGACCAATTGAACAAGGCTATGAAAGCCATCGAGGCAAAAGGGCAGGGAGTATTGCTGTATATGAGACAGGAGGGAAGGGGCATTGGCTTAATTAATAAGCTAAAGGCATATCATTTGCAAGATCAAGGCTACGATACGGTGGAAGCCAATTTGGCCCTGGGATTTCCTGCGGATATGAGGGATTATGGGATAGGTGCTCAAATTTTAAAGGACCTGGGAGTTAAAAAGATCAGACTAATGACTAATAATCCAAGAAAATTAGCGGGTCTTACCGGATATGATCTTGAGATCGTTGACAGAGTACCTATTGAAATGAATCATCATGAAAAAAATGAACATTATCTAAGAGTTAAGCAACAAAAATTAGGACATATGCTTAAATTTAAGGAGGGAAAATAATGAGTGTATATGAGGGAAAATTAATTGCAACTGGGTTGAAAATGGGAATAGTTGTAGGCAGATTTAATGAATTGATTAGTAGCAAGCTGCTGTCAGGAGCAATTGATGCATTCCAAAGACATGGGGGAGACAAGGAGGATATTGATATCGTATGGGTTCCAGGGGCCTTTGAGATTCCTGTAGCCGCAAAAAAAATGGCTAAATCAGGGAGATACGATTCAGTAATTTGCCTGGGAGCAATTATTCGAGGGGCCACACCTCATTTTGATTTTGTTTCAAATGAAGCAGCAAAGGGAGTCGCTGTAGTTGGCTTAGAAACCGAAATACCAACGATATTTGGAGTGTTAACGGTAGACACCATTGAGCAGGCTATTGAAAGGGCAGGTACAAAGCAAGGTAATAAAGGATTTGAGGCAGCAGTTACAGCAATTGAAATGGCCAATCTATTTAGGGAGCTTTAAGCTCCCTTCGATTTATTAAAATATTGAGAAAATTGCATAGACATAATATAATAAAAAAAGTATATACAAAAAGGTTCGATTTTGATATGATTTTATCAAAAAGATGCAAGTTAACGAATTAGGAGGAAAATATAATGCAGAAGTCGGCAGAACTTAAACTACAGGGTCAAGAGGCAGCAAGACAAGAGGTCTGCAGTTTTCCAAAGGTCAGTGAAAAGGTTAAATTTAATGTGATGTATGGCTATGGGCTGGTGATCCTGCTATCAGCTTTTATTTTCAACACACCAGCTGAAATAATGACAGGGCTTGCTAGAATATTACTCGATCCCAGTACTTTAGTTTCAGATTATATGAAGATAGGAAACATTGGTGCCGCCTTTTTTAACAGCGGGATTCTAATCCTAGTCTCGGTCTATGTTGTTAAAAAAAGCAAAGTAAACATGAATGGAATTGCCATTGCTGCGGTTTTTACTGTAGGAGGTTTTGCCCTTTTTGGGAAAAATCTAATCAATGTATGGGCCATTATACTGGGGGTCTATTTATACAGTCTTTATAGGAAAGAAAATTTCGGAAAGTATATTATTGCTGCCCTTTTTGGCACAGCCCTGGGCCCCTTGGTAAGTCAAATTAGTTTTGGTTTTACTTTGAATCCCGTCCAATCAATTATAGCGGGAAATATATTAGGTATTATTGCCGGCTTCATGGTGGCACCCCTGGCTGCTCATTTTGTCAAGTTTCATCAGGGCTTTAACCTATATAATATTGGATTTACGGCAGGAATGATAGGTACTTTGTTCATGGCTGTTTTAAGGGCCTTTGGCTTAGAAAATGAAAGGAAAACCGTACTGTTGGAGGGGCATAACTTAAGCCTGGGAATTTATCTCGGAATATTCTTTGTATCCATGCTGGTACTGGGCTTTTTCTTTAATATGAAATCCTTCAAGGGCTTCAATAGCCTTACCAAAAGGGTTGGTAGGGCACCAGAAGATTTTATTTTATTAGACGGCTTTGGAACAACGTTAATTAATATGGCGCTTCTTGGTTTGATCAGTACCCTGTATATTTTGGCCGTTAAAGGGCAGCTTAATGGACCCACCATTGGAGGTGTGTTAACCATTGTTGGCTTTGGAGCCTATGGAAAGCACGTAAAAAATGTCATACCCGTTATGGCGGGGGTATTACTTGCCGCTTTTTTAATGACATGGGAAATTAATAGTATTGGAGCTCTTTTGGCGGCCTTATTTGGCACGACCCTGGCACCAATAGCAGGTCAGTTCGGTTGGAAGGGCGGCTTGGCAGCAGGATTTCTCCACATGGCTATGGTGATGAATGTAGGAGGACTTCATGGAGGCATGAACCTGTATAATAACGGTTTCTCAGGAGGAATAGTGGCTGCCATCCTTGTACCTGTATTAGAAAATTTAAAAAGGGAGGAATGATATGGAACAAGATAAATTGAAGGTTTTAAAAATCGTTAATGAATTGGCTATACACTGCATGGCCCTTGGCGCAAGCCATTTAGAAATTACAATAAGCAATATAGATAATGATCAGGAAAAGAAAAAGGCCTGCTTAAAATGCAGCATTACACATCTTGATCAGGTGGAATTGGAAAAACTGAAGGAACAGTTGGCCGTATCCCGTCAAGAGGAATTTGAAGATTATTTGTGGGGACTGGCAGGTCAAAGTCTTGACTATCGAAGACTTAATCTTGTAGGAATGATGATAGATTATGCAGATGTCACCTATGAGGATTCAATATTAAAGATCACCATCTATAGGTAGCTTCCGGTAGACAAGCGGCTAAATGATTTACATCAGAAAAGATAGATTTTAAATTAATTAGATTAATTAAAAATTATATAAGATGCTTCTATTTTGAATATGCGGGGCCGCCTTTACTTTGGTTTTTTAGAAAAATTGGAATAAAAAACCTGTTGAAAGGAAAGTATAAAAGTGATATATTAATCAAGCTGTCTGTTGAACATCAGCAAAGGATCATTGTATACTGCTTATAGATGGTATCGTCCCTAATACATCATTTTTTAATAATGATAATAGAGACGATAAAAAATTTCAAAAAAAGCCTTGACAGCATGGCAGAATAAATGATATGATGTTTAAGTTGTCGCTTTAAGACAGCCGAGGCCTTGGGCCTTGAATTTACAGGTCTTTGAAAACTGAACAGTATAGATATTAAGCCAGCATATAAAAGTCATTTTAAAATGACACCCAGAAATTTTTTTGATTAAGAGTTTGATCCTGGCTCAGGATGAACGCTGGCGGCGTGCCTAACACATGCAAGTCGAGCGGGCTGACGCTCAACACTGAGAATTCAGTATTTTGTCTAAATAGCCAGCGTCAAGGACGGAAGTATGGAGTCCTTCACGCGTTATTTAAGTGACAACACATGTTGTAAAGTGAACTGAATTTTGAGTGTTGAGCGGAAGCTAGCGGCGGACGGGTGAGTAACGCGTGGGCAACCTGCCCTGTACTGAGGGACAACAACGGGAAACCGTTGCTAATACCTCATAATACCTTTTAAAGGCATCTTTTTAAGGTCAAAGATTTATCGGTACAGGATGGGCCCGCGTCTGATTAGCTAGTTGGTGGGGTAATGGCCCACCAAGGCGACGATCAGTAGCCGACCTGAGAGGGTGATCGGCCACACTGGAACTGAGACACGGTCCAGACTCCTACGGGAGGCAGCAGTGGGGAATATTGCACAATGGGCGAAAGCCTGATGCAGCAACGCCGCGTGAGCGATGAAGGCCTTCGGGTCGTAAAGCTCTGTCCTAAGGGAAGAAATTTGACGGTACCTTGGGAGGAAGCCCCGGCTAACTACGTGCCAGCAGCCGCGGTAATACGTAGGGGGCAAGCGTTATCCGGAATCACTGGGCGTAAAGGGTGCGTAGGCGGTCTTACAAGTCAGGGGTGAAAGGCTACGGCTCAACCGTAGTAAGCCTTTGAAACTGTAGGACTTGAGTGCAGGAGAGGAAAGTGGAATTCCTAGTGTAGCGGTGAAATGCGTAGATATTAGGAGGAACACCAGTGGCGAAGGCGACTTTCTGGACTGTAACTGACGCTGAGGCACGAAAGTGTGGGGAGCAAACAGGATTAGATACCCTGGTAGTCCACACCGTAAACGATGAGTGCTAGGTGTTGGGGGTCAAACCTCAGTGCCGCAGCTAACGCATTAAGCACTCCGCCTGGGGAGTACGCTCGCAAGAGTGAAACTCAAAGGAATTGACGGGGACCCGCACAAGCAGCGGAGCATGTGGTTTAATTCGAAGCAACGCGAAGAACCTTACCTGGACTTGACATCCCTCGGACCACTCCTTAATCGGAGTTTTCCCTTCGGGGACTGAGGAGACAGGTGGTGCATGGTTGTCGTCAGCTCGTGTCGTGAGATGTTGGGTTAAGTCCCGCAACGAGCGCAACCCTTGTCTTTAGTTGCCAGCAGTTCGGCTGGGCACTCTAGAGAGACTGCCGGGGATAACTCGGAGGAAGGTGGGGATGACGTCAAATCATCATGCCCCTTATGTTCAGGGCTACACACGTGCTACAATGGCCGATACAAAGGGCAGCGAAGGAGTAATCTGAAGCCAATCCCATAAAGTCGGTCCCAGTTCGGATTGTGGGCTGAAACTCGCCCACATGAAGTTGGAGTTGCTAGTAATCGCGAATCAGAATGTCGCGGTGAATGCGTTCCCGGGTCTTGTACACACCGCCCGTCACACCATGGGAGTCGGAAGCACCCGAAGCCAGCTATCTAACCGTAAGGAGGAAGCTGTCGAAGGTGAAGTCGATGACTGGGGTGAAGTCGTAACAAGGTAGCCGTATCGGAAGGTGCGGCTGGATCACCTCCTTTCTAAGGAGCTTAGGCTTAAGCTATACTGTTTAGTTTTGAAAGACTTTAAGCAGATGGCCGAAAGTTAAAATAACTTTCGTGGCAGTCCGCTTAGTTAAAAATTCTGGAATTCATAACAATAGTTTTGATGCAATACAAATGAATGGAAGAATTTTTAACATCATAAAAAACCTGGGGGCGTAGCTCAGTTGGGAGAGCACCTGCCTTGCAAGCAGGGGGTCAGGAGTTCGACTCTCCTCGTCTCCACCATTGTTCCTTGAAAACTGCACAATGTTTAAAAGTAAAGCTGAGAATAATACACAGCGTAAGCTGTTGTATGCATCAATTACTCTTTAAGTTAATGTTGATCATTAACTGAACGATTATTAGCATGGTCAAGCTAATAAGGGCAGAGGGTGGATGCCTTGGCACCAGGAGCCGACGAAGGACGTGGTAAGCTGCGATAAGCATCGGGGAGCTGCAAGCAAGCTTTGATCCGGTGATTTCCGAATGGGGAAACCCACTTGAAGTAATGTTCAAGTATCATTTACTGAATCCATAGGTAAATGAAGGTAGACCAGGGGAACTGAAACATCTAAGTACCCTGAGGAAGAGAAAGAAAAATCGATTCCCTTAGTAGCGGCGAGCGAAATGGGATGAGCCCAAACCGATAGGGTTTACTCTATCGGGGTTGCGGACACAGTCTTAAGAAGGCGGCTATTGTAATAGAAGAGGTCTGGAAGGGCCCACCATAGAAGGTAATAGTCCTGTATATGAAACAAGAAGGCCTTTGACTGTGCTCCAGAGTACCACGGGACACGTGAAACCCTGTGGGAAGCTGGGGGGACCACCCCCCAAGGCTAAATACTACCTGGTGACCGATAGCGCATAGTACCGTGAGGGAAAGGTGAAAAGAACCCCGGAAGGGGAGTGAAATAGAACCTGAAACCCTTTGCTTACAAGCTGTGGGAGCACTTTTTATGTGTGACCGCGTACTTTTTGTAGAACGGGCCAACGAGTTATGGTATGAAGCAAGGTTAAGCACTTCAGGTGCGAAGCCGTAGCGAAAGCGAGTCTTAACTGGGCGCTTAGTTTCATGCCATAGACCCGAAACCAGGCGACCTACCCATGGACAGGATGAAGCGGAAGTAAAATTTCGTGGAGGTCCGAACCGATTGACGTTGAAAAGTCACCGGATGAGCTGTGGGTAGCGGTGAAATTCCAATCGAGCTTGGAGATAGCTGGTTCTCGCCGAAATAGCTTTAGGGCTAGCCTCAGGTTTAGAGATGCGGAGGTAGAGCACTGAATGGTCTAGGGGCCTTCACCGGTTACCAAAACCTATCAAACTCCGAATGCCGTTATCTTTTACCTGGGAGTCAGACTGCGAGTGATAAGATCCGTAGTCAAGAGGGAAACAGCCCAGACCATCAGCTAAGGTCCCTAAGTATACGTTAAGTGGAAAAGGATGTGGAGTTGCACAGACAACCAGGATGTTGGCTTAGAAGCAGCCACTCATTTAAAGAGTGCGTAATAGCTCACTGGTCGAGTGATTCTGCGCCGAAAATGTCCGGGGCTCAAACGTATCACCGAAGCTATGGATGCTGACGTAATCATTAGTACTTTTATGATCCAATGCTGACGCATGAGGACATTTAGCGAAAACAAACTTAGCCATCCGCTAGGATTAAATCAATGTTTTCGCCAAATACCTTAAGCTCAAAGCTATTTATGAAAGTAGTAATGATTACGTCAGCGTGGTAGGCGAGCATTCTGTAAGGGTTGAAGCTGTACCGGAAGGAGCAGTGGACTTTACAGAAGAGAGAATGTTGGCATGAGTAACGAGAGGCAGGTGAGAATCCTGCCCGTCGAAAACCTAAGGTTTCCTGAGGAAGGTTCGTCCGCTCAGGGTTAGTCGGGACCTAAGCCGAGGCCGAAGGGCGTAGGCGATGGACAACAGGTTGAGATTCCTGTACCACCTGTAATCGCTTGAGAGATGGGGTGACACAGTAGGATAGGTCATGCGCACCGTTGGTTGTGTGCGTCTAAGCTGGTAGGGAGTTAGGATAGGCAAATCCGTCTTAACATATCCTGAGAAGTGATGGGGAGCGAAATTTAAGTAGCGAACTGATTGATTCCACACTGTCAAGAAAAGCCTCTATCGAGATTATTAGGTGCCCGTACCGCAAACCGACACAGGTAGGTGAGGAGAGAATCCTAAGACGAACGGGAGAACTATTGTTAAGGAACTCGGCAAAATGACCCCGTAACTTCGGGAGAAGGGGTGCCGGAATAGGTGAAGGATTTACTCCGTAAGCCTGATCCGGCCGCAGAGAATAGGCCCAAGCGACTGTTTAGCAAAAACATAGGTCTCTGCTAAGTCGAAAGACGACGTATAGGGGCTGACGCCTGCCCGGTGCTGGAAGGTTAAGGGGAAGTGTTAGGGCAACCAAAGCACAGAACTTAAGCCCCAGTAAACGGCGGCCGTAACTATAACGGTCCTAAGGTAGCGAAATTCCTTGTCGGGTAAGTTCCGACCCGCACGAAAGGCGTAACGATTTGGGCACTGTCTCAACAATAGACCCGGTGAAATTGTAATACCAGTGAAGATGCTGGTTACCCGCGACAGGACGGAAAGACCCCGTGGAGCTTTACTGTAGCTTGACATTGGATTTTGGTACTACATGTACAGGATAGGTGGGAGACTTAGAAGCCAGAACGCCAGTTTTGGTGGAGTCATCCTTGGGATACCACTCTTGTAGTACTGAAGTTCTAACCATAGACCGTGAATCCGGTCTTGGGACACTGTCAGGTGGGCAGTTTGACTGGGGCGGTCGCCTCCTAAAAAGTAACGGAGGCGCCCAAAGGTTCCCTCAGCACGGTCGGAAATCGTGCGTAGAGTGCAAAGGCATAAGGGAGCTTGATTGCGAGACATACAGGTCGAGCAAGGACGAAAGTCGGGCTTAGTGATCCGGTGGTTCCGAGTGGAAGGGCCATCGCTCAACGGATAAAAGCTACCCCGGGGATAACAGGCTTATCTCCCCCAAGAGTCCACATCGACGGGGAGGTTTGGCACCTCGATGTCGGCTCATCACATCCTGGGGCTGTATTAGGTCCCAAGGGTTGGGCTGTTCGCCCATTAAAGTGGTACGCGAGCTGGGTTCAGAACGTCGTGAGACAGTTCGGTCCCTATCCGTCGCGGGCGTAGGAAATTTGAGAGGAGCTGTCCTTAGTACGAGAGGACCGGGATGGACATACCTCTGGTGTACCAGTTGTTCTGCCAAGGGCATCGCTGGGTAGCTATGTATGGCAGGGATAAGTGCTGAAGGCATCTAAGCACGAAGCCCCCCTCAAGATAAGATTTCCCATCCGAAAGGAGTAAGACCCCAGACAGACTATCTGGTTGATAGGTCGGAGGTGTAAGTGCAGTAATGTACTGAGCTGACCGATACTAATAGGTCGAGGGCTTGACCAAAAAATATATTCAGCTTACTTGACATTGTGTGGTTTTGAGGGAATATAAGCAGATGGCCGAAATTTATAATTTTGTGGCAGTCGCTTAGTTAAAAATTAAGTTGCTCATATCCTTAGGTTTATGATATACTAGATGAGCTAATTAATTTTCAACCTCAAAAATTTAATTAAAAAATGCCGTGACAATAGCGAAGGGGTCACACCTGTTCCCATCCCGAACACAGTAGTTAAGCCCTTCTGCGCTGATGGTACTTGGAGGGCAGCCTCCTGGGAGAGTAGGACGTTGCGGCATGAATGTTCCAGAGTAGCTCAATGGTGGAGCACCCGGCTGTTAACCGGTAGGTTGGAGGTTCGAGTCCTCTCTCTGGAGCCAAAGCATGGCCCCTTGGTCAAGCGGTTAAGACACCGCCCTTTCACGGCGGTAACAGGGGTTCGATTCCCCTAGGGGTCACCATCATTTAGATTTGAGAAATGAGAAGTTGGAAGTCAGAAAGAGATTTTATTGGGCGCATAGCTCAGCTGGGAGAGCACCTGCCTTACAAGCAGGGGGTCACAGGTTCGATCCCTGTTGTGCCCACCATATTTGAATTTGTAAACAACATGTATTATGGCCCGGTAGTTCAGTTGGTTAGAATGCCAGCCTGTCACGCTGGAGGTCGAGGGTTCGAGTCCCTTCCGGGTCGCCATATTAATTTAATATGCTGGTGTAGCTCAACTGGTAGAGCAGCTGACTTGTAATCAGCAGGTTGCGGGTTCGAGTCCCATCACCAGCTCCATAAGTGGAGGGATTCCCGAGTGGCCAAAGGGGGCAGACTGTAAATCTGTTGTCGACGACTTCGAAGGTTCGAATCCTTCTCCCTCCACCATTTAAAAATACATGCGGGTGTGGCGGAATTGGCAGACGCACTAGACTTAGGATCTAGCGGGCGACCGTGGGGGTTCAAGTCCCTCCACCCGCACCATAAAAGAAAAATCACTTCGATATATGCGGAAGTGGCTCAGTGGTAGAGCATCGCCTTGCCAAGGCGAGGGTCGCGGGTTCGAGTCCCGTCTTCCGCTCCATTAAATGTGACTCATTAGCTCAGCTGGTAGAGCACCTGACTCTTAATCAGGGTGTCCAGGGTTCGATCCCCTGATGGGTCACCATTTGAAAAGCAATATCAGTAATATCGCGGGGTGGAGCAGTTGGTAGCTCGTCGGGCTCATAACCCGAAGGTCACAGGTTCAAGTCCTGTCCCCGCAACCAAATTTATATAATTAACTTTATCAATCGCTTTCTTTTTATAAAATAAAAGAAGCGATAAAAAAATCTTTAAAATCACTTGACAAGAAACGTCAAAAGTGATATAGTATAAAAGTCGCCACTTGAGGGCGAAGGGGCCTAAGGCCTTGGATTTACAGGTCTTTGAAAACTGAACAGTATAGATATTAAGCCAGCATATAAAAGTCATTTTAAAATGACACCCAGAAATTTTTTTGATTAAGAGTTTGATCCTGGCTCAGGATGAACGCTGGCGGCGTGCCTAACACATGCAAGTCGAGCGGGCTGACGCTCAACACTGAGAATTCAGTATTTTGTCTAAATAGCCAGCGTCAAGGACGGAAGTATGGAGTCCTTCACGCGTTATTTAAGTGACAACACATGTTGTAAAGTGAACTGAATTTTGAGTGTTGAGCGGAAGCTAGCGGCGGACGGGTGAGTAACGCGTGGGCAACCTGCCCTGTACTGAGGGACAACAACGGGAAACCGTTGCTAATACCTCATAATACCTTTTAAAGGCATCTTTTTAAGGTCAAAGATTTATCGGTACAGGATGGGCCCGCGTCTGATTAGCTAGTTGGTGGGGTAATGGCCCACCAAGGCGACGATCAGTAGCCGACCTGAGAGGGTGATCGGCCACACTGGAACTGAGACACGGTCCAGACTCCTACGGGAGGCAGCAGTGGGGAATATTGCACAATGGGCGAAAGCCTGATGCAGCAACGCCGCGTGAGCGATGAAGGCCTTCGGGTCGTAAAGCTCTGTCCTAAGGGAAGAAATTTGACGGTACCTTGGGAGGAAGCCCCGGCTAACTACGTGCCAGCAGCCGCGGTAATACGTAGGGGGCAAGCGTTATCCGGAATCACTGGGCGTAAAGGGTGCGTAGGCGGTCTTACAAGTCAGGGGTGAAAGGCTACGGCTCAACCGTAGTAAGCCTTTGAAACTGTAGGACTTGAGTGCAGGAGAGGAAAGTGGAATTCCTAGTGTAGCGGTGAAATGCGTAGATATTAGGAGGAACACCAGTGGCGAAGGCGACTTTCTGGACTGTAACTGACGCTGAGGCACGAAAGTGTGGGGAGCAAACAGGATTAGATACCCTGGTAGTCCACACCGTAAACGATGAGTGCTAGGTGTTGGGGGTCAAACCTCAGTGCCGCAGCTAACGCATTAAGCACTCCGCCTGGGGAGTACGCTCGCAAGAGTGAAACTCAAAGGAATTGACGGGGACCCGCACAAGCAGCGGAGCATGTGGTTTAATTCGAAGCAACGCGAAGAACCTTACCTGGACTTGACATCCCTCGGACCACTCCTTAATCGGAGTTTTCCCTTCGGGGACTGAGGAGACAGGTGGTGCATGGTTGTCGTCAGCTCGTGTCGTGAGATGTTGGGTTAAGTCCCGCAACGAGCGCAACCCTTGTCTTTAGTTGCCAGCAGTTCGGCTGGGCACTCTAGAGAGACTGCCGGGGATAACTCGGAGGAAGGTGGGGATGACGTCAAATCATCATGCCCCTTATGTTCAGGGCTACACACGTGCTACAATGGCCGATACAAAGGGCAGCGAAGGAGTAATCTGAAGCCAATCCCATAAAGTCGGTCCCAGTTCGGATTGTGGGCTGAAACTCGCCCACATGAAGTTGGAGTTGCTAGTAATCGCGAATCAGAATGTCGCGGTGAATGCGTTCCCGGGTCTTGTACACACCGCCCGTCACACCATGGGAGTCGGAAGCACCCGAAGCCAGCTATCTAACCGTAAGGAGGAAGCTGTCGAAGGTGAAGTCGATGACTGGGGTGAAGTCGTAACAAGGTAGCCGTATCGGAAGGTGCGGCTGGATCACCTCCTTTCTAAGGAGCTTAGGCTTAAGCTATACTGTTTAGTTTTGAAAGACCTTTAAGCAGATGGCCGAAAGTTCAAAATGAACTTTCGTGGCAGTCCCGCTTAGTTAAAAATTCTGGAATTCATAACAATCAGCTTGTTGATCGCAATACAAATGAATCGGAAGAATGTGGTTAACGAGTCCACTAAGAACACCTGGGGGCGTAGCTCAGTTGGGAGAGCACCTGCCTTGCAAGCAGGGGGTCAGGAGTTCGACTCTCGCTCCGTCTCCACCGATTGTTCCTTGAAAACTGCACAATGTTTAAAAGTAAAGCTGAGAATAATACACAGCGTAAGCTGTTGTATGCATCAATTACTCTTTAAGTTAATGTTGATCATTAACTGAACGATTATTAGCATGGTCAAGCTAATAAGGGCAGAGGGTGGATGCCTTGGCACCAGGAGCCGACGAAGGACGTGGTAAGCTGCGATAAGCATCGGGGAGCTGCAAGCAAGCTTTGATCCGGTGATTTCCGAATGGGGAAACCCACTTGAAGTAATGTTCAAGTATCATTTACTGAATCCATAGGTAAATGAAGGTAGACCAGGGGAACTGAAACATCTAAGTACCCTGAGGAAGAGAAAGAAAAATCGATTCCCTTAGTAGCGGCGAGCGAAATGGGATGAGCCCAAACCGATAGGGTTTACTCTATCGGGGTTGCGGACACAGTCTTAAGAAGGCGGCTATTGTAATAGAAGAGGTCTGGAAGGGCCCACCATAGAAGGTAATAGTCCTGTATATGAAACAAGAAGGCCTTTGACTGTGCTCCAGAGTACCACGGGACACGTGAAACCCTGTGGGAAGCTGGGGGGACCACCCCCCAAGGCTAAATACTACCTGGTGACCGATAGCGCATAGTACCGTGAGGGAAAGGTGAAAAGAACCCCGGAAGGGGAGTGAAATAGAACCTGAAACCCTTTGCTTACAAGCTGTGGGAGCACTTTTTATGTGTGACCGCGTACTTTTTGTAGAACGGGCCAACGAGTTATGGTATGAAGCAAGGTTAAGCACTTCAGGTGCGAAGCCGTAGCGAAAGCGAGTCTTAACTGGGCGCTTAGTTTCATGCCATAGACCCGAAACCAGGCGACCTACCCATGGACAGGATGAAGCGGAAGTAAAATTTCGTGGAGGTCCGAACCGATTGACGTTGAAAAGTCACCGGATGAGCTGTGGGTAGCGGTGAAATTCCAATCGAGCTTGGAGATAGCTGGTTCTCGCCGAAATAGCTTTAGGGCTAGCCTCAGGTTTAGAGATGCGGAGGTAGAGCACTGAATGGTCTAGGGGCCTTCACCGGTTACCAAAACCTATCAAACTCCGAATGCCGTTATCTTTTACCTGGGAGTCAGACTGCGAGTGATAAGATCCGTAGTCAAGAGGGAAACAGCCCAGACCATCAGCTAAGGTCCCTAAGTATACGTTAAGTGGAAAAGGATGTGGAGTTGCACAGACAACCAGGATGTTGGCTTAGAAGCAGCCACTCATTTAAAGAGTGCGTAATAGCTCACTGGTCGAGTGATTCTGCGCCGAAAATGTCCGGGGCTCAAACGTATCACCGAAGCTATGGATGCTGACGTAATCATTAGTACTTTTATGATCCAATGCTGACGCATGAGGACATTTAGCGAAAACAAACTTAGCCATCCGCTAGGATTAAATCAATGTTTTCGCCAAATACCTTAAGCTCAAAGCTATTTATGAAAGTAGTAATGATTACGTCAGCGTGGTAGGCGAGCATTCTGTAAGGGTTGAAGCTGTACCGGAAGGAGCAGTGGACTTTACAGAAGAGAGAATGTTGGCATGAGTAACGAGAGGCAGGTGAGAATCCTGCCCGTCGAAAACCTAAGGTTTCCTGAGGAAGGTTCGTCCGCTCAGGGTTAGTCGGGACCTAAGCCGAGGCCGAAGGGCGTAGGCGATGGACAACAGGTTGAGATTCCTGTACCACCTGTAATCGCTTGAGAGATGGGGTGACACAGTAGGATAGGTCATGCGCACCGTTGGTTGTGTGCGTCTAAGCTGGTAGGGAGTTAGGATAGGCAAATCCGTCTTAACATATCCTGAGAAGTGATGGGGAGCGAAATTTAAGTAGCGAACTGATTGATTCCACACTGTCAAGAAAAGCCTCTATCGAGATTATTAGGTGCCCGTACCGCAAACCGACACAGGTAGGTGAGGAGAGAATCCTAAGACGAACGGGAGAACTATTGTTAAGGAACTCGGCAAAATGACCCCGTAACTTCGGGAGAAGGGGTGCCGGAATAGGTGAAGGATTTACTCCGTAAGCCTGATCCGGCCGCAGAGAATAGGCCCAAGCGACTGTTTAGCAAAAACATAGGTCTCTGCTAAGTCGAAAGACGACGTATAGGGGCTGACGCCTGCCCGGTGCTGGAAGGTTAAGGGGAAGTGTTAGGGCAACCAAAGCACAGAACTTAAGCCCCAGTAAACGGCGGCCGTAACTATAACGGTCCTAAGGTAGCGAAATTCCTTGTCGGGTAAGTTCCGACCCGCACGAAAGGCGTAACGATTTGGGCACTGTCTCAACAATAGACCCGGTGAAATTGTAATACCAGTGAAGATGCTGGTTACCCGCGACAGGACGGAAAGACCCCGTGGAGCTTTACTGTAGCTTGACATTGGATTTTGGTACTACATGTACAGGATAGGTGGGAGACTTAGAAGCCAGAACGCCAGTTTTGGTGGAGTCATCCTTGGGATACCACTCTTGTAGTACTGAAGTTCTAACCATAGACCGTGAATCCGGTCTTGGGACACTGTCAGGTGGGCAGTTTGACTGGGGCGGTCGCCTCCTAAAAAGTAACGGAGGCGCCCAAAGGTTCCCTCAGCACGGTCGGAAATCGTGCGTAGAGTGCAAAGGCATAAGGGAGCTTGATTGCGAGACATACAGGTCGAGCAAGGACGAAAGTCGGGCTTAGTGATCCGGTGGTTCCGAGTGGAAGGGCCATCGCTCAACGGATAAAAGCTACCCCGGGGATAACAGGCTTATCTCCCCCAAGAGTCCACATCGACGGGGAGGTTTGGCACCTCGATGTCGGCTCATCACATCCTGGGGCTGTATTAGGTCCCAAGGGTTGGGCTGTTCGCCCATTAAAGTGGTACGCGAGCTGGGTTCAGAACGTCGTGAGACAGTTCGGTCCCTATCCGTCGCGGGCGTAGGAAATTTGAGAGGAGCTGTCCTTAGTACGAGAGGACCGGGATGGACATACCTCTGGTGTACCAGTTGTTCTGCCAAGGGCATCGCTGGGTAGCTATGTATGGCAGGGATAAGTGCTGAAGGCATCTAAGCACGAAGCCCCCCTCAAGATAAGATTTCCCATCCGAAAGGAGTAAGACCCCAGACAGACTATCTGGTTGATAGGTCGGAGGTGTAAGTGCAGTAATGTACTGAGCTGACCGATACTAATAGGTCGAGGGCTTGACCAAAAAAATATATTCAGCTTACTTGACATTGTGTGGTTTTGAGGGAATATAAGCAGATGGCCGAAATTTATAATTTCGTGGCAGTCGCTTAGTTAAAAATTAAGTTGCTCATATCCTTAGGTTTATGATATACTAGATGAGCTAATTAATTTTTAACCTCAAAAATTTAATTAAAAAAATGCCGTGACAATAGCGAAGGGGTCACACCTGTTCCCATCCCGAACACAGTAGTTAAGCCCTTCTGCGCTGATGGTACTTGGAGGGCAGCCTCCTGGGAGAGTAGGACGTTGCGGCATGAATGTTCCAGAGTAGCTCAATGGTGGAGCACCCGGCTGTTAACCGGTAGGTTGGAGGTTCGAGTCCTCTCTCTGGAGCCAAACGTGCCGAAGTGGCGGAACTGGCAGACGCACAGGACTTAAAATCCTGCGGTCCCTCAAGACCGTACCGGTTCGATTCCGGTCTTCGGCACCATATTTCAGTGACTTAAAAAATGGCGGCATAGCTCAGCTGGCTAGAGCGTTCGGTTCATACCCGAAAGGTCACAGGTTCGATTCCTGTTGCCGCTACCAATTTTGTTGTGGGCGCATAGCTCAGCTGGGAGAGCACCTGCCTTACAAGCAGGGGGTCACAGGTTCGATCCCTGTTGTGCCCACCATTTAAGTTCCACTTAGGTTATTGGTAAAAAGTAGATTTGACATTTAATAAAAATAATGATAAGATATATCTTGCGGCCTTATTTTAAACATGCGGGTGTAGTTCAGTGGTAGAACTTCAGCCTTCCAAGCTGACCGCGAGGGTTCGATTCCCTTCACCCGCTCCACTAAAAAATGTGCCCATAGCTCAGCAGGATAGAGCAACGGCCTTCTAAGCCGTGTGTCCGGGGTTCGAATCCCTGTGGGCACGCCATAAATATGTTGTTGGGATATAGCCAAGTCGGTAAGGCAACGGACTTTGACTCCGTCATTCGCAGGTTCGAGTCCTGCTATCCCAGCCATTCTGATCCATTAGCTCAGTCGGTAGAGCACCTGACTTTTAATCAGGGTGTCCCGCGTTCGAGTCGCGGATGGATCACCAATAAATTTTGGAGAGGTGTCCGAGTGGTTTAAGGAGCTGGTCTTGAAAACCAGTGACTCCGCAAGGGGCCGTGGGTTCGAATCCCACCCTCTCCGCCAGCATTAAATTTAAATTGGAGAAGTACTCAAGTAGGCTGAAGAGGACGGTTTGCTAAACCGTTAGGTCGTGTAAGCGGCGCGCGGGTTCGAATCCCGCCTTCTCCGCCAGTTTAACCGGGTGTAGCGCAGTTTGGTAGCGCACATGGTTTGGGACCATGGGGTCGGGAGTTCGAATCTCTCCACCCGGACCATATAGATTAGGGCCTTTAGCTCAGTTGGTTAGAGCATCCGGCTCATAACCGGCAGGTCCGGGGTTCGAGTCCCTGAAGGCCCACCATCTAATCTATTGTTTATTTAATTATTAATGAAGAAACTCTAAAGTAGGGGTGTAGTTCAGTTGGTAGAACAGTGGTCTCCAAAACCACGTGTCGTGGGTTCGAGTCCTGCCACCCCTGCCATTTAACCGGGTGTAGCGCAGTTTGGTAGCGCACATGGTTTGGGACCATGGGGTCGGGAGTTCGAATCTCTCCACCCGGACCATAGCAAGGATGTGGGCTTATAGCTCAGCAGGTTAGAGCGCACGCCTGATAAGCGTGAGGTCGGTAGTTCGAGTCTACTTAAGCCCACCATTTCTACAAGCCCAGATAGCTCAGTCGGTAGAGCAGAGGACTGAAAATCCTCGTGTCGGTGGTTCGATTCCGCCTCTGGGCACCAATGATATTTATCGCGGGGTGGAGCAGTTGGCAGCTCGTCGGGCTCATAACCCGGAGGTCGCAGGTTCAAGTCCTGCCCCCGCAACCACAAGGCCCCTTGGTCAAGCGGTTAAGACACCGCCCTTTCACGGCGGTAACAGGGGTTCGATTCCCCTAGGGGTCACCATTTTAAGAAATCAGAGGTCAAGTCACTTTTGACCTCTAGGATATGGGCGCATAGCTCAGCTGGGAGAGCACCTGCCTTACAAGCAGGGGGTCACAGGTTCGATCCCTGTTGTGCCCACCAAAGACAAAATTAGAAGTTAAGAATTTTTTTCTGGCTTCTAATCTTTCTATCTTAATTACTAAATATAGTGGCCCGGTAGTTCAGTTGGTTAGAATGCCAGCCTGTCACGCTGGAGGTCGAGGGTTCGAGTCCCTTCCGGGTCGCCATTAATGCGGGTGTAGTTCAGTGGTAGAACTTCAGCCTTCCAAGCTGACCGCGAGGGTTCGATTCCCTTCACCCGCTCCAATAATTTTTTTAAAAAGGCACTTGACATTGATAATAGAAGGTGCTAATATGAGTAATGTCGTAACGAGCTTTTCATAATCACAGGTCTTTGAAAACTGAACAGTATAGATATTAAGCCAGCATATAAAAGTCATTTTAAAATGACACCCAGAAATTTTTTTGATTAAGAGTTTGATCCTGGCTCAGGATGAACGCTGGCGGCGTGCCTAACACATGCAAGTCGAGCGGGCTGACGCTCAACACTGAGAATTCAGTATTTTGTCTAAATAGCCAGCGTCAAGGACGGAAGTATGGAGTCCTTCACGCGTTATTTAAGTGACAACACATGTTGTAAAGTGAACTGAATTTTGAGTGTTGAGCGGAAGCTAGCGGCGGACGGGTGAGTAACGCGTGGGCAACCTGCCCTGTACTGAGGGACAACAACGGGAAACCGTTGCTAATACCTCATAATACCTTTTAAAGGCATCTTTTTAAGGTCAAAGATTTATCGGTACAGGATGGGCCCGCGTCTGATTAGCTAGTTGGTGGGGTAATGGCCCACCAAGGCGACGATCAGTAGCCGACCTGAGAGGGTGATCGGCCACACTGGAACTGAGACACGGTCCAGACTCCTACGGGAGGCAGCAGTGGGGAATATTGCACAATGGGCGAAAGCCTGATGCAGCAACGCCGCGTGAGCGATGAAGGCCTTCGGGTCGTAAAGCTCTGTCCTAAGGGAAGAAATTTGACGGTACCTTGGGAGGAAGCCCCGGCTAACTACGTGCCAGCAGCCGCGGTAATACGTAGGGGGCAAGCGTTATCCGGAATCACTGGGCGTAAAGGGTGCGTAGGCGGTCTTACAAGTCAGGGGTGAAAGGCTACGGCTCAACCGTAGTAAGCCTTTGAAACTGTAGGACTTGAGTGCAGGAGAGGAAAGTGGAATTCCTAGTGTAGCGGTGAAATGCGTAGATATTAGGAGGAACACCAGTGGCGAAGGCGACTTTCTGGACTGTAACTGACGCTGAGGCACGAAAGTGTGGGGAGCAAACAGGATTAGATACCCTGGTAGTCCACACCGTAAACGATGAGTGCTAGGTGTTGGGGGTCAAACCTCAGTGCCGCAGCTAACGCATTAAGCACTCCGCCTGGGGAGTACGCTCGCAAGAGTGAAACTCAAAGGAATTGACGGGGACCCGCACAAGCAGCGGAGCATGTGGTTTAATTCGAAGCAACGCGAAGAACCTTACCTGGACTTGACATCCCTCGGACCACTCCTTAATCGGAGTTTTCCCTTCGGGGACTGAGGAGACAGGTGGTGCATGGTTGTCGTCAGCTCGTGTCGTGAGATGTTGGGTTAAGTCCCGCAACGAGCGCAACCCTTGTCTTTAGTTGCCAGCAGTTCGGCTGGGCACTCTAGAGAGACTGCCGGGGATAACTCGGAGGAAGGTGGGGATGACGTCAAATCATCATGCCCCTTATGTTCAGGGCTACACACGTGCTACAATGGCCGATACAAAGGGCAGCGAAGGAGTAATCTGAAGCCAATCCCATAAAGTCGGTCCCAGTTCGGATTGTGGGCTGAAACTCGCCCACATGAAGTTGGAGTTGCTAGTAATCGCGAATCAGAATGTCGCGGTGAATGCGTTCCCGGGTCTTGTACACACCGCCCGTCACACCATGGGAGTCGGAAGCACCCGAAGCCAGCTATCTAACCGTAAGGAGGAAGCTGTCGAAGGTGAAGTCGATGACTGGGGTGAAGTCGTAACAAGGTAGCCGTATCGGAAGGTGCGGCTGGATCACCTCCTTTCTAAGGAGCTTAGGCTTAAGCTATACTGTTTAGTTTTGAAAGACTTTAAGCAGATGGCCGAAAGTTAAAATAACTTTCGTGGCAGTCCGCTTAGTTAAAAATTCTGGAATTCATAACAATAGTTTTGATGCAATACAAATGAATGGAAGAATTTTTAACATCATAAAAAACCTGGGGGCGTAGCTCAGTTGGGAGAGCACCTGCCTTGCAAGCAGGGGGTCAGGAGTTCGACTCTCCTCGTCTCCACCATTGTTCCTTGAAAACTGCACAATGTTTAAAAGTAAAGCTGAGAATAATACACAGCGTAAGCTGTTGTATGCATCAATTACTCTTTAAGTTAATGTTGATCATTAACTGAACGATTATTAGCATGGTCAAGCTAATAAGGGCAGAGGGTGGATGCCTTGGCACCAGGAGCCGACGAAGGACGTGGTAAGCTGCGATAAGCATCGGGGAGCTGCAAGCAAGCTTTGATCCGGTGATTTCCGAATGGGGAAACCCACTTGAAGTAATGTTCAAGTATCATTTACTGAATCCATAGGTAAATGAAGGTAGACCAGGGGAACTGAAACATCTAAGTACCCTGAGGAAGAGAAAGAAAAATCGATTCCCTTAGTAGCGGCGAGCGAAATGGGATGAGCCCAAACCGATAGGGTTTACTCTATCGGGGTTGCGGACACAGTCTTAAGAAGGCGGCTATTGTAATAGAAGAGGTCTGGAAGGGCCCACCATAGAAGGTAATAGTCCTGTATATGAAACAAGAAGGCCTTTGACTGTGCTCCAGAGTACCACGGGACACGTGAAACCCTGTGGGAAGCTGGGGGGACCACCCCCCAAGGCTAAATACTACCTGGTGACCGATAGCGCATAGTACCGTGAGGGAAAGGTGAAAAGAACCCCGGAAGGGGAGTGAAATAGAACCTGAAACCCTTTGCTTACAAGCTGTGGGAGCACTTTTTATGTGTGACCGCGTACTTTTTGTAGAACGGGCCAACGAGTTATGGTATGAAGCAAGGTTAAGCACTTCAGGTGCGAAGCCGTAGCGAAAGCGAGTCTTAACTGGGCGCTTAGTTTCATGCCATAGACCCGAAACCAGGCGACCTACCCATGGACAGGATGAAGCGGAAGTAAAATTTCGTGGAGGTCCGAACCGATTGACGTTGAAAAGTCACCGGATGAGCTGTGGGTAGCGGTGAAATTCCAATCGAGCTTGGAGATAGCTGGTTCTCGCCGAAATAGCTTTAGGGCTAGCCTCAGGTTTAGAGATGCGGAGGTAGAGCACTGAATGGTCTAGGGGCCTTCACCGGTTACCAAAACCTATCAAACTCCGAATGCCGTTATCTTTTACCTGGGAGTCAGACTGCGAGTGATAAGATCCGTAGTCAAGAGGGAAACAGCCCAGACCATCAGCTAAGGTCCCTAAGTATACGTTAAGTGGAAAAGGATGTGGAGTTGCACAGACAACCAGGATGTTGGCTTAGAAGCAGCCACTCATTTAAAGAGTGCGTAATAGCTCACTGGTCGAGTGATTCTGCGCCGAAAATGTCCGGGGCTCAAACGTATCACCGAAGCTATGGATGCTGACGTAATCATTAGTACTTTTATGATCCAATGCTGACGCATGAGGACATTTAGCGAAAACAAACTTAGCCATCCGCTAGGATTAAATCAATGTTTTCGCCAAATACCTTAAGCTCAAAGCTATTTATGAAAGTAGTAATGATTACGTCAGCGTGGTAGGCGAGCATTCTGTAAGGGTTGAAGCTGTACCGGAAGGAGCAGTGGACTTTACAGAAGAGAGAATGTTGGCATGAGTAACGAGAGGCAGGTGAGAATCCTGCCCGTCGAAAACCTAAGGTTTCCTGAGGAAGGTTCGTCCGCTCAGGGTTAGTCGGGACCTAAGCCGAGGCCGAAGGGCGTAGGCGATGGACAACAGGTTGAGATTCCTGTACCACCTGTAATCGCTTGAGAGATGGGGTGACACAGTAGGATAGGTCATGCGCACCGTTGGTTGTGTGCGTCTAAGCTGGTAGGGAGTTAGGATAGGCAAATCCGTCTTAACATATCCTGAGAAGTGATGGGGAGCGAAATTTAAGTAGCGAACTGATTGATTCCACACTGTCAAGAAAAGCCTCTATCGAGATTATTAGGTGCCCGTACCGCAAACCGACACAGGTAGGTGAGGAGAGAATCCTAAGACGAACGGGAGAACTATTGTTAAGGAACTCGGCAAAATGACCCCGTAACTTCGGGAGAAGGGGTGCCGGAATAGGTGAAGGATTTACTCCGTAAGCCTGATCCGGCCGCAGAGAATAGGCCCAAGCGACTGTTTAGCAAAAACATAGGTCTCTGCTAAGTCGAAAGACGACGTATAGGGGCTGACGCCTGCCCGGTGCTGGAAGGTTAAGGGGAAGTGTTAGGGCAACCAAAGCACAGAACTTAAGCCCCAGTAAACGGCGGCCGTAACTATAACGGTCCTAAGGTAGCGAAATTCCTTGTCGGGTAAGTTCCGACCCGCACGAAAGGCGTAACGATTTGGGCACTGTCTCAACAATAGACCCGGTGAAATTGTAATACCAGTGAAGATGCTGGTTACCCGCGACAGGACGGAAAGACCCCGTGGAGCTTTACTGTAGCTTGACATTGGATTTTGGTACTACATGTACAGGATAGGTGGGAGACTTAGAAGCCAGAACGCCAGTTTTGGTGGAGTCATCCTTGGGATACCACTCTTGTAGTACTGAAGTTCTAACCATAGACCGTGAATCCGGTCTTGGGACACTGTCAGGTGGGCAGTTTGACTGGGGCGGTCGCCTCCTAAAAAGTAACGGAGGCGCCCAAAGGTTCCCTCAGCACGGTCGGAAATCGTGCGTAGAGTGCAAAGGCATAAGGGAGCTTGATTGCGAGACATACAGGTCGAGCAAGGACGAAAGTCGGGCTTAGTGATCCGGTGGTTCCGAGTGGAAGGGCCATCGCTCAACGGATAAAAGCTACCCCGGGGATAACAGGCTTATCTCCCCCAAGAGTCCACATCGACGGGGAGGTTTGGCACCTCGATGTCGGCTCATCACATCCTGGGGCTGTATTAGGTCCCAAGGGTTGGGCTGTTCGCCCATTAAAGTGGTACGCGAGCTGGGTTCAGAACGTCGTGAGACAGTTCGGTCCCTATCCGTCGCGGGCGTAGGAAATTTGAGAGGAGCTGTCCTTAGTACGAGAGGACCGGGATGGACATACCTCTGGTGTACCAGTTGTTCTGCCAAGGGCATCGCTGGGTAGCTATGTATGGCAGGGATAAGTGCTGAAGGCATCTAAGCACGAAGCCCCCCTCAAGATAAGATTTCCCATCCGAAAGGAGTAAGACCCCAGACAGACTATCTGGTTGATAGGTCGGAGGTGTAAGTGCAGTAATGTACTGAGCTGACCGATACTAATAGGTCGAGGGCTTGACCAAAAAATATATTCAGCTTACTTGACATTGTGTGGTTTTGAGGGAATATAAGCAGATGGCCGAAATTTATAATTTTGTGGCAGTCGCTTAGTTAAAAATTAAGTTGCTCATATCCTTAGGTTTATGATATACTAGATGAGCTAATTAATTTTCAACCTCAAAAATTTAATTAAAAAATGCCGTGACAATAGCGAAGGGGTCACACCTGTTCCCATCCCGAACACAGTAGTTAAGCCCTTCTGCGCTGATGGTACTTGGAGGGCAGCCTCCTGGGAGAGTAGGACGTTGCGGCATGAATGTTCCAGAGTAGCTCAATGGTGGAGCACCCGGCTGTTAACCGGTAGGTTGGAGGTTCGAGTCCTCTCTCTGGAGCCAAAGCATGGCCCCTTGGTCAAGCGGTTAAGACACCGCCCTTTCACGGCGGTAACAGGGGTTCGATTCCCCTAGGGGTCACCATCATTTAGATTTGAGAAATGAGAAGTTGGAAGTCAGAAAGAGATTTTATTGGGCGCATAGCTCAGCTGGGAGAGCACCTGCCTTACAAGCAGGGGGTCACAGGTTCGATCCCTGTTGTGCCCACCATATTTGAATTTGTAAACAACATGTATTATGGCCCGGTAGTTCAGTTGGTTAGAATGCCAGCCTGTCACGCTGGAGGTCGAGGGTTCGAGTCCCTTCCGGGTCGCCATATTAATTTAATATGCTGGTGTAGCTCAACTGGTAGAGCAGCTGACTTGTAATCAGCAGGTTGCGGGTTCGAGTCCCATCACCAGCTCCATAAGTGGAGGGATTCCCGAGTGGCCAAAGGGGGCAGACTGTAAATCTGTTGTCGACGACTTCGAAGGTTCGAATCCTTCTCCCTCCACCATTTAAAAATACATGCGGGTGTGGCGGAATTGGCAGACGCACTAGACTTAGGATCTAGCGGGCGACCGTGGGGGTTCAAGTCCCTCCACCCGCACCATAAAAGAAAAATCACTTCGATATATGCGGAAGTGGCTCAGTGGTAGAGCATCGCCTTGCCAAGGCGAGGGTCGCGGGTTCGAGTCCCGTCTTCCGCTCCATTAAATGTGACTCATTAGCTCAGCTGGTAGAGCACCTGACTCTTAATCAGGGTGTCCAGGGTTCGATCCCCTGATGGGTCACCATTTTATTTGCCCAGATAGCTCAGTCGGTAGAGCAGAGGACTGAAAATCCTCGTGTCGGTGGTTCGATTCCGCCTCTGGGCACCAATTTAAAAAGACGCCAACTATAGGCGTTTTTTATTTTTTTGAACTGTAATATTCTCAATAAAAAAATTATAAATTCATATGAACAAGAAAGGCATGGTTAAAATATACCATGCCTTGCCGGCCCAAGGGCGGCTTTTTTTTTATTATCGAATAAAACTTGATAAAAATGGAAATTACTCTAAATACAAAGGAATCATAATCCTTTAATCATAAAGGAAAGGAAGTTATAAAAATGCAAAAAATTGCAGAAGAAAGGTTAATTTCAATTGATTCAGCCTTAGAGATGACTCAGGCGGAAACCGAGGAAGGACATAGGAGCTATATCAATTCCCATTTTGTTACATTACTAAAGCTTTTGGGCCTTAATAAAAAGTTCATAAAGGCTAAAGGAAATAAACTGTGGGATGAAAACCACAGGGTATATCTGGACTTTTTAGGGGCCTATGGAGCCTTAAATCTTGGTCATAATCACGATGGAATTATTGAGAGTCTAAAGCAGGTAATGGAATTACCGAATTTATTACAAACCTCAATCAACGCCATTCCAGTGGCCTTGGCAAAAAATTTGGCTTTAATAGCGCCTGGTGATTTAAAGCATACTTTTTTTTGCAATAGTGGTGCTGAAGCTGTGGAAGGGGCTATTAAACTGGCTAAAATAGCTACGGGTAAAGCGAGAATAATCTATTGCAAAGGCTCCTTCCATGGAAAGTCGATGGGGGCCCTTTCAGTAACAGGAAGAGATAAATATAAAAAATTTTTTAATCCATTAATGCCAATGACTGAACAGGTTATCTATGGAGACCTTTCTAGCCTACAACAGGTAGTTGACAGGTATGATGATATTGCAGCCTTTATTATCGAACCAATCCAGGGAGAAGGAGGGGTAATCCTTCCTCCAAAGGGTTATTTGAAAGAAGCTGCTGACATTTTAAAGACTAAGGGAATTTTACTGATTATAGATGAAGTTCAAACAGGGTTAGGCAGAACTGGTTATTGGTTTGCCTGCCAACAGGAATTAATAGAGCCAGATATTCTTTGCATAGCTAAATCCCTTGGTGGCGGCATTATGCCAATCGGAGCCTATATGGCAACAGAAAAAGTATGGAAGAAAGGATACGGAAGCCTTGACAAATGTCTGCTTCATACCTCTACCTTTGGAGGAAATACATGGGCCTGTGCTGCTGGCATTGCCACTCTGGAGATAATTCAGGAGGAAAATCTCATAAATCAGGCTGCTGAAAAGGGAGAATACTTCCTTGAAAAGCTAAAAAAATTGCAAAAAGAACACGGTTTGATTAAAGAAGTCAGAGGAAGGGGACTCATGATTGGGATCGAATTTAAAGAGCTGGGGAGTAGCTTTATGAGAAAATATATGCCTGGAGAAGATCTTTTAACTGAATACACAGGTGGAATGATTGCCTCTGAACTGCTTAATCAATATCAAATTGTTACAGCTTACACGCTAAATAATCCACAAGTGATTAGGGTGGAGCCTCCTTTAATCGTCTCCTATGAGGAAATAGACTATTTTATAAATAGTTTAAAAAGCATACTACAAAAAAGGCTCAGCTTGACAGGAATGACCCTGCAATCTGGAAAGAATCTTTTCAATTCCCTGACCAAGGGGGTGAAATAATGGACCGGTTTGCATTTTTAATACATCCCATTCATATTAATGATATCTACCGAAAGTATAAATTATTAAAGTATCTTCCAGAGGCCCTTGTAGAAAAAATTATTGAAAAAATCCCGCCCTCACCGGTTTCCTCCATTAACAATTTAAGCAGTGCTGAAAAGCAGGCGGAGGGTTGGTTTATCGGAGTACCCCTTACATCGAAACAGATGCTGGCATTACCAGAGGACCAGGTGATTAATAAAATCATCAAGGCTGGAAAAATCGCTGAAGAATTGGGCGCCCAAATATTAGGACTAGGAGCCTTTACATCCATTGTAGGGGATGCAGGAATCAGCATTGCCAAGGCTTTAAATATTCCCGTAACCACAGGAAATACCTATACCGTTGCAGCGGCCTATGAAGCCACAAGGGAGGCCTGCCGATTGCTTGGAAGGAAGCTGTCTGATTGCGTAGTAGCAGTTATTGGAGCCAACGGATCAATTGGCAAGGTCTGCGCCGAACTGGCATGTCGTGAAGCGACCGAAATTCATTTAATAGGCAGGAATATTCACCAGCTTAATCAGCTTAAGGATCAATTAGAAAAAAAATATTTAAATAAGCATATCTATGTTAATACCAGTATCAAACAGGGAATTGAAAACGCTGATGTTGTTATTACCGTCACCAGTAGTGTTCATGAGATTATCGAACCGGAATTTATTAAAACCGGTGCTGTTGTTTGTGATGTTGCAAGACCAAGGGATGTTTCCAGGCAGGTACAAGAAAAGAGAAAGGATGTTTTAGTCATTGAGGGTGGTGTGATCGAAGTACCAAAGGGAACCAATTTTGGTTTTAATTTTGGTTTTCCGCCTGGTCTGGCCTATGCATGTATGGCAGAAACTATGATATTGGCACTAGAGCAAAAATATGAGTGCTATAGCCTGGGGAGAGAAATAGAACTAGAAAAGGTTGATGAAATAAAAGGACTGGCCCAGAAGCATGGCTTCCGGCTTGCAGGTTTAAGGAGCTTTGAGCGGGTGGTCGATAAGGCCCATATTGAAAAGGTGATTAAAAACATAGACCTTGCTGTAAAGCAGGGGAGTTAAATTTAAGAAAATAAGGATCATTGAGTGATAAAACCCATGATCCTTATTTTGTATCAACAAGGTTGGTAGGTCGCTCTGCTACTTAAAATACTACATTGGAATTTTATCAATCCTGCTTTATAAAGGAATCCTTAATAAAATCGATAAAAATTTTAGAGGCATTAGATAAATATCTATTCCTTTTCCAGACCAGACCAATGGGAATATGAATAGTTTGTTTTAAGGAGCGACCGATAACTCGATCATCATTTTCTATAATCTCCTTTAGCAATAGTGAAATTCCAATCCCCTTCGATACAACACTCTTGATGGTTTCCAATTGATTGGATGATAAAATGACATTGGGTTTGATTCCACAGCTGTTAAAGTAATCCATTATTTTTTTTCGATGATAAAAGCCCTCTTTGAGCATAATCATCGGTTCATCCTTTATATCTTCCATACTTAGCTGTGGCTTTTCGCATAGGGGATGGTACTTATTCAAGCATACCAGCATTTCACTTTTCAACAGTAATAGACTTTCCAGAGAATTAGCAGATTCAGGTAAAATAATAATAGCCAGATTAAGCTCTTCATTTTCAACCATTCTAGTGGTTGTAAGGGAGCCCTCCTCTACAATGACCAGTTCAATTTCAGGATAACAGTTTTTAAAGGAAACAAAAATTTTAGGAAACAAAAAAGTACCGATCATTGGTGGAACGCCGATTTTCAAGGTTCCTTTTTTCAAATCCTTATAGTCCTGCATTTCAGCCAGGGTGTCCTCCATTGAATTTAAAATGCCCTCTACATGCTCCAGAAAAAATTGCCCTTCAGGGGTAAGTCGCAATTGCTTTTTGCTACGATCGAAAAGCCTGACTCCCAGCTCTTCTTCAAGGTTTTTGATCGAGTTAGTTATAGAGGGCTGAGATACATGAAGCTTTTCTGCCGCCCGGGTAATCGTATTTAATTGACAAACCGTTCTAAAATATTGAAGCTGCCTAAATTCCATTCCATATCCTCCTACCATAGCTTAAAACTATTATATCATAGAAAAAATATAATATTAATTTATAGGTTGTTTTGATATGATATATTTATCCATAGAAAATGAAACTTTATATCATTAGAGCGAAATTTTGATATTATCAAATATCAAGCACAAAGACTTTAAACATGATGAATAACATTGGGAGTGGCAAAGAAAAAGTAAAAGGAGGAAGTATAATGTTAGATTATCAGAGCTTGTCCCTTAAAATTCATGAAGAAAAAAAGGGGAAATTATCGATTGAGAGCAAGGTAAAGATTGAAAACAAGGATGATTTAAGCTTGGCCTATACCCCTGGGGTGGCAGAGCCCTGCAAGCTGATTCATGAAAATAAAGAAAACGTATACAAATATACAGCCAAGGGTAATCTGGTTGCAGTTGTAACCGATGGTACCGCCGTATTGGGTTTAGGTGATATTGGGCCCGAGGCTGGCATGCCCGTTATGGAAGGGAAGGCGGTTTTGTTTAAGGCCTTTGCAGGGGTTGATGCCTTTCCAATTTGTCTGGATACCAAGGACGTTGATGAGATTGTGGAAACCGTTAAAAGAATTGCGCCTACCTTTGGAGGGATTAATCTTGAAGATATTTCTGCACCCAGATGCATAGAAATAGAGGAGCGCCTGAAAAAAGAATTGGATATTCCGGTCTTTCATGATGACCAGCATGGTACGGCCATTGTAGTATCGGCAGGGCTTATCAATGCATTAAAGCTTGTTAAAAAGAGTATTAAAGATGTCAATATTGTTGTTAACGGTGCTGGTGCTGCAGGCAGTGCCATTGTAAGGATGCTGATTGCATTAGGTGCAGCCAATATTATTGTTTGTGATAAAGAGGGAATCCTTTACAGGGATTCAGAGGCCAACAACAACTGGCTTAAGGTTCAACTGGCTGAAATCACCAATAGACAGGGAAAACAAGGTGCCCTAAGGGATGCTATGAAGGGGGCCGATGTATTTATAGGCGTATCTGCTGGAAACATTGTGGATGAAGAAATGGTGGCCAGCATGAATCCAAATGCCATCGTATTTGCCATGGCCAATCCCATTCCGGAAATTATGCCTGATTTAGCAATTAAGGCAGGGGCCAAAATTGTAGGGACGGGTAGATCAGATTTCCCCAATCAGGTTAATAATGTTTTGGCCTTCCCGGGAATATTCAGGGGTGCTTTGGATGTCAGGGCAGCTGATATCAATGATGATATGAAGGTTGCTGCTGCCTATGCCATTGCTAGTATGATACCAGAGCAAGATTTAAAAGAAGATTATGTTATACCCGATGCCCTGGATAAAAGGGTTGCTGAGGAAGTCGCCAAGGCAGTGGCCGAGGCAGCTAAGCGGTCAGGGGTCGCCAGGATTTAGATTTTTTTCAATGCATTTAGCGATTGCTAGAAATTAAAAATGGGCTGTCTTTTAAAGACAGCCTATTTTATTCCACTATATAATGTTTTTAATTTCCTCTTCCTTTTCCTGACCCTCCATTCTCTTCAAGGCTCTGATGGTTAAGGGTAATGTAAAGAGATTAATGAAGCCTTCTGCATCCTGTTGATTATATACTTCATCTTCTCCGAAGGTTACAAATTCTTCGTTGTATAGGGAATAAGGAGACGAAGTGCCCACAGCTAGGCAGGTTCCCTTATACAGCTTTAGCCTTACCAGCCCACTAACATATTCCTGGGTGCTATCAACAAATTGATCAAGGGCCTCCTTTAAAGGCGTAAACCATAGCCCATCATATACCAATTGGGCATATTTTTCTGCAACGATCTTTTTAAAATTCAAAGTTGCACGATCCAGTGTCAGTTTTTCAAGGGCCTTATGGGCCTGGAACAAAATTGTTCCCCCTGGGGTTTCATAGACGCCCCTTGATTTCATTCCCACCAGACGGTTCTCAACAATATCAATTACACCGATTCCATTGGCACCGCCAATTTCATTTAAGTAGGCAATCATATCAACAGGATTATATTTTACACCATCAATTGCTACAGGAATGCCCTTTTCAAATTGAATCTCCACATAGGTGGGTTCATCAGGGGCATCCTCTGGAGCGGTAGTCATTTTATAAATACTGCTGTCATGTTCATTCCATGGATCCTCAAGATTTCCGCCTTCATGGCTTAGATGCCAGATATTTTGATCACGGCTGTAGATATCCTTCTTTGTAACAGGAATCGGAATATTATTTTTTAAGGCATAGTCAATACAATCTTCCCTGGATTTCAGGTTCCATACTCTCCAGGGGGCAATTATTTTAAGCTTAGGATTCATTGCCTTGATGGTAGCTTCAAAGCGTACCTGATCATTTCCTTTTCCTGTGGCACCATGGGCAATTGCAACGGCCCCCTCCTTCTCAGCGATTTCAACTAGTTTTTTTGCAATTAAAGGTCTGGCAAAGGAGGTACCAAGTAAATAATCATCCTCATAAACCGCATGGGCCTTTAGAGTAGGAAAAATATAGTCGGTAACAAACTCTTCCCTTACATCCACGACATAGGCCTTAATAGCACCTGTAGAAAGGGCCTTCTCTTTAACTATGCTTAAATCCTCCCCCTGACCTACATCAACACATACTGCTATAACATCATACTGATAAGTATTTTCCAACCATTTTAGAATGACCGATGTATCTAAACCACCAGAATAGGCCAACACGACTTTTTCATTCTGCATAATTTTTCCCTCCAAATAATCATCTTATAAATAATATTATAAAAGGATGTGTATAAATATGCAATCATTTTTTGATATATTTATTCAAAAATATTTTCAAATTATATTTTGCGTATTCTGGATAAGCAAGGATCAATACCAAATTTAAAATTTATTAGTGAGGAAAATTAAATATTCAACATTTACGTATAAATAGTCATCAAATCTTATTCAATGACATAAATATTCAATCACCATTTTTATAATTTGGAATACCCTATAATAATAAATAATGTTTTGGAGGTGCTAAAATGTCGTTGCCAAAGGATAAAAGAAATAGCCTGCTGTTCTTTTTTCTTTTATTAGCAATTATACTAATAAATAGTGGCCTTTTTAACAAAGATGACACGAGCCTATTATTTTTCTATTTAATTTTGGTGATATTATTTACCCGGTTTTATGCTGGTTAATAAAATAACAAACCCACTCTACTATAAAATTACTTATTTTCAAGGGTAGCGAAAAAATGATATATTAATTTGGAATTTAATCCCATAAACTCATCTGTTGGGATTATTTTTTTTATAAAAAATACTGTTAAATTTTAAATTTATAATAATAGATTATGGTTTTTGAGAAGTACATTTAATATTTAAATTAGATGTGTTTCAATTTAGCGCAGTTGTACAATAATAAAACTATAAAATGCACCAAAAGGGAACAAGAGAGGACTGTTGATTATTTAACAATAAAGAGAATATTCTGAAAAAACCGCTTTCTGGTTGATTTTCATAAACTGGCATACGTATTGCTTTAAAGGGAGGTGAATTAAAAAAAATTAAGGAGGAATAACGATGGAAATTGCAGATCAAGTATTTGGTTATTTTATGCCTACAGTAAATTTAATGGGCCCCGGTTCAGTAAAGCAGGCTGGCCAGCAGGCAAAGGGACTGGGAGCGACAAGAGCATTAATTGTAACCGATTCAGGTCTTTTTAAGATGGGAACTGCTGATCAGGTAAAGAATATAATTGAAGATTCGGGACTTAGTGCAGTTATTTTTCCAGGCGCCCAGCCCAACCCTACTGATACAAATGTTCATGATGGTTTAAGGGTATTTAAGGAGGAAAAGTGTGATTTAATTGTTTCCCTGGGGGGAGGATCAGCCCATGACTGTGCCAAGGGAATTGGTATTGTGGCGGGAAATGGAGGCCATATACGGGACTATGAAGGAATTGATAAAAGCACAAAGCCAATGATTCCATTAATCGCGATTAATACTACTGCAGGTACAGCCAGTGAAATGACCCGTTTCTGTATTATAACCAATACCAATACCCATGTGAAAATGGCCATTGTTGATTGGCGATGTACAGCCACTGTATCCATTAATGATCCTGTATTAATGATTAAGATGCCGGCTTCCTTAACTGCCGCCACAGGAATGGATGCCCTAACCCATTCTGTTGAAGCCTATATGTCTACAGCTGCTACCCCCCTGACAGATTCTGCTGCACTAATGTCCATCAAACTGATCGGGGAAAATCTGCGGCAGGCTGTAGCCAATGGAGAAAATTTTGAGGCAAGGAACAATATGGCCTATGCTCAATTTCTTGCCGGCATGGCATTTAACAATGCCAGTCTGGGTTATGTCCATGCCATGGCCCATCAATTAGGAGGGTTTTACGATTTGCCCCATGGTGTCTGCAATGCCATCCTATTGCCCCACGTAGAACGGTTTAATCTGATCAGCAACCCCAACCGCCTGGCAGATATCGCCCAGGCCCTGGGGGAAAATATTACAGGGCTTTCTGTTAGGGATGCCGCCGAAAAGGCCTTGGACGCCATAGTCAGGCTTTCAAAGGATATCGGAATCCCACGAGGGTTAAAGGAATTGGGTGTCAAAGAAGAAGACTTGAAAATTATGTCACAAAATGCCATGAAGGATGCCTGCAGCCTAACAAACCCAAGAAAAGCATCCTTAGATGACATCATCCAGATCTTTAAAGATGCCATATAATCGTAATCTTAATAAAAGAAGAAGTCCATTGGTTATTGCCAATGGACTTCTTGCTTACTGTATAAATTATGGATTTAAATAATTGTATACTTTTTTAATTAAACAATAATATAGCAGATGTGGGGAATGCTGATAATAAGTGTGAAGATATCATTAAAAAATCATTAAAATAAAGGTAGACCATTTAAGTAAAAGAGAAATTATAGTAAACTATTACTAGTGGGTATTTGCTGTTATTGTAACAATACTTAATTTATTAAAAAATAATTAAAAATATGAATATAATTTCCTATCTTTTAGGAAAGGATTTTATTTGAAAGTAGGGAAATATAAAGATATGGAATGATTTTAAATTATAAGGCCAAGAGGTGTTGAGCGTGCAGCAATTAATAGAGCTATTTAGATATATAGGTATAAAAGATATTGTTGATATGGCCATTGTAGCCTTTGTTTTTTATAAGCTGTATATGCTGATTCGAGAAACCAGAGCAGAGCAGCTGATAAAGGGAATCCTGGTATTATTAATTGCAACGCAGGTAAGCGAATGGCTTCAATTACATGTCATCAACTGGATTTTGCGAAATACCATTCAGGTTGGGGTCATTGCCCTTTTAATTGTGTTTCAGCCAGAGCTCAGACGGGCTCTGGAATACATCGGAAGAACCAAGTTTTTGACGAAATCAATTGTTGATATTGAAGATGAGGAAATCAAAATGACTGCCGATGAGGTAACAGAGGCCGTTGCATCTCTATCAAGACAAAAAATTGGCGCATTAATCGTTATAGAACGGGAAATAGGCTTAAATGAGGTGCTGGAAACGGGAACCAAGATCAATGGGAAAATTTCAAGGGGTCTGCTAATTAATATTTTTATCCCCAATACACCGCTCCATGATGGTGCAGCCATCATTAGAAAAACTGAAATTATGGCAGCCGGTTGTCTATTGCCTTTGACTGAAAATACCAATTTAAGCAAGGAGCTTGGTACTAGACACCGGGCCGCCATTGGCATATCAGAGCGTTCCGATGCCCTGGTGGTGGTGGTTTCGGAGGAAACAGGGGCCATTTCAGTTGCTGAATATGGGAAGCTGAGCCGCTTCCTGGATGTAGAGGCCCTCAGAGGAATGCTGATGGATGCCTTTAAGACAGAGGAAAATCCCCAGTGGCAATTTATTAAGTTGAAATGGAGGCAGAAGGATGAATAATTTCTTTAATCGTAATCTAACCGCCAAAATTATTTCGATACTTTTTGCCTTGGTAATGTGGACCTATGTAATGGGGGAAATTAATCCTCCGGTTACTCAATCTTTTAATGATGTACCGGTTCAGCTGGAAAATCTGGATCTTTTAAAGGAGCAGGGCCTGGTGATGGTGGGAAATACAGAGCACAACATACGAGTTGTTATCAAAGGAAGAAGGGATGAGGTTTATAGTATCTCAAAGGAAGACATTAAGGCTTCAATAGATTTGTTAGGTTACCGGATAGGAACCAATACCATTCCTGTAGAAATTAATAGCTTTGCCAATATAGAAATTGATTTTTCACCAAAAACAATCCGGGTGGAGCTTGAGGAAGTGATTCGGCGACAGAAGGAGGTTGACCTGGTCATTTCTGGAAAGCCAAAGAGTGGGTATGTATTGAACGAGGCCCAGTTTAAGCCCACCATGGTTTCGGTAGAGGGGCCAGAGAGCTTTGTTAATACCGTAGATCGAGTGGTGGCAAGGCTAGAGGTAGGGGAAGCCTCAGAAAATATCGTTGCCAGCCTCCCGCTGAAGGCAGTTAATCAAAAGGGGCAAGAAATTACAGCAGTAGATGTTAAGACTGGCTATATTGACGTCTATTTACCCATAGACAGGCTTAAAACAGTTAAAATTGAACCTAATATTAATGCTGTGGCAGCTCCGGGCTATGTAATCAGTAAGATAGAGATAAAACCCAATCAGATTGCCATAAGGGGCCAGGATGAGGTGATTTCCGGCTTAACAGCAATTGAAACGGAGACTTTGAATTTTAACAATTTAACCCAAAATCTGGAGCAGGAAATAAGCTTTAAGCTGCCAGAGGGAGTTGTATTATTTGATGAAGAGCCAGTTACCTTGAAAATTGAAGTAAAGCCAGCAGTAGAAAAAAGCTTTACCTTAAACCGATCTAATGTTACCTTCCAGGGCTTGGAGGAAGGGCTAGCTGTAGATCCCACGTCAATTCCTGAAGAAATAACCCTTAAAATGGTTTTAGCAGAGGACTTGTCTGATTCCATTAAAGAATCAGATATTGAATTAGTGTTGGATTTAGCAGAATTAGATGAAGGAGAACACCAAATTGTACCCCAAGTGACCATTGATGGAATCACTTCAGAGCAGTTAAAAAGTACTACCATCGAGCCAGGCAGCTTCAATATTCGCATTATTCCAGAAACCTAATACAAGCATCAGATAGATTGAGGTGGTAGCATGAAGAAGGAATTAGATGTTATATTAAGCAGTACCCATGATGCCATGATTGCAGTGGATATAAAGGGAAAAATTACGCTGTTTAATCGGGCAGCTGAAAAATTAACAGGTCTTACAGAAAGCCAGGTGATGGGTCAGCCTATTGAAAAATATATTAGCAGCACCAGGCTGCCCTATATTTTAAAAACAGGGGAGGCTGAATTAAATCAGAAGCAGCCCCTGGGCAATACTTATATTATTACCAGTCGGTTGCCTGTAAAGGATGAGCAGGGTAAGGTTATTGGAGCAGTGGCGGTTTTTCGTGATATCAGCGAAATAATCGATTTGAATGATCAGATTTATGAGCTAAAGGAAATGCAGAGCTTGCTGGAGGCGGTTTTTAATTCCACCCAGGATGCCATCACGGTATGTAATGAAAAAGGCCTTCATGTACTGATTAATCCAGCCTATAGCCGTTTGACAGGGCTAAATCAAAGTGAAATCATTGGAAAGCCCGCCGCTACAGATATATTTGAGGGAGAAAGCATACACATGCAGGTTTTGCAAACCAAAAAACCGGTGAAATCGGCCCGCTTAAAAGTAGGCCCCCATGCCCGGGAAGTACTGGCCGATGCGGCGCCATTAATAGTGGATGGCGAGCTTAAGGGAAGTGTAGGCGTTTTACATGATGTGACAGAAATTAAAAAACTGAATAATGAGCTGATGCAGGCAAAGCAGATTATACGAAAGCTCGAGGCCAGATATACCTTTGATGATATTATCGCCAAGGATGAAGGGATGCTGGCGGCCATTGAAAAGGCCAAGGAGGCAGCTCTAACCCCTGTGGCGGTTTTGCTTAGAGGAGAAAGCGGTACTGGTAAGGAGCTTTTTGCCCATGCAATTCACAATCTTTCAAAACGAAAGTATAATCAATTTGTCAGGGTGAACTGTGCCGCCATTAGTGAATCTCTGTTGGAAAGCGAGCTGTTTGGCTATGAGGAGGGGGCCTTTACGGGAGCCAGGAAGGGTGGTAAGATTGGCTTGTTTGAAGAGGCCCATGGGGGGACCATTTTTCTGGATGAAATTGGTGAAATTCCTTTAAGTACTCAGGTGAAGCTCCTTCGGGTATTACAAGAAAAGGAGATTATACGAGTAGGGGGAACCAGTCCTATCAGTATCGATGTGAGGGTTATTGCAGCAACCAATTTACCCCTTGAAAAGGCTATTGAAAATGGGAAGTTTAGAGAAGACCTGTATTATCGGTTAAATGTATTTCCTATTTTCATTCCTCCCTTAAGAAAAAGAAAAAAGGATATTTATCCCTTGGTTCTTCATCTCATTGATAAATTCAATCAGGAATTTGGGCGAAACGGGTCGGATATTTCACCAGAAGCCCTGGAGAAGCTAATGGATTACGATTGGCCCGGGAATGTACGGGAGCTGCAAAATTATATAGGTAGAGCCATCATTAATTTAAAATACCATGAACAGGTGATTACCAAGGATCAGCTTCCTAAATTCTTTGATAATGATCGGGAGATCCTTTCCAATGCTTTAAAGAGTAATCCGAGCTATTTCCAGGAGGAAAAGCTAACATTAAAGGCGGCCATAGAAGCAATGGAAAAAAATCTGATACTGGAATGTCTTAGAAAAAATAATGGCAATCGAACAGCCGCTGCCAGGGAATTGGATATATCGTTGCGCAACTTATATTATAAGATGGAGAAATATAAAATAGAACAATCATGAAAAAAGTTGCATAGAACCATGCAGCTTTTTTCATGCAAAACTTTGCATACAATTAGTTAATTGGATATTAGTGCTATAAGAAACTGTATTTTCCAAGAATCATTATTGAAATTTCAACAAAAAACAATTTTCAATCGAGCAAATAATTTGGCATAGCTTTTGCAATGCTAATAATAGCAGATTTCGTAAACAATTGCTTTTCATAATTAGGTAAGAATGGCATCATGAATTTCATATCGAGATGAGGTGAATCAAATGAAAGAATATGTTCTGGTGATAAACCCCGGTTCAACCTCAACCAAGGTTGCTATATTCAAAGACGAAGATAATATTTTACAGGCGAATTTAAACCATTCCCCAACAGAATTGGAGAAATTTAAGAGTGTATCAGAGCAATATGACCTGAGAAAAGAAATTATTTTAAAGTGGATGAATGAAAACGATTTCCAGTCAGGCCAGCTTAAGGCTGTGGTTGGTCGAGGCGGTTTATTAAGACCAATGCCAGGGGGAACCTATGTGGTGACAGAGGCCATGTTAAAGGATCTAAAAACAGGATACCAGGGGGAGCATGCTTCCAACCTGGGTGGTCTGATTGCCAAATCCATTGCAGAGCTGGCAGGGGTAGAGGCTTTCATTGTAGACCCTGTAGCAGTGGATGAATTTGAGCTTGTAGCCCGGATTTCTGGACTACCTCAAATTGAAAGAAGATCCCTGGGGCATGCCCTGAATATTAAGGCCGTTGCTCATCGGGCTGCTGCCAGCTTGGGTAAGGGTTTAGATGAAATTAATTTGATCGTGGCCCATTTGGGTGGGGGCATTTCAGTTGCTCCGGTAAAGCAGGGCAAGCTGGTGGATTATAATAATGCCAATGAAATGGGACCCTTTTCCCCCGAAAGAACCGGGGGGCTGCCGGTGGGCGATTTGGCAAAGCTATGTTTTTCAGGTAAATATACTGCCGATGAAATGAAGCGAAAGCTCAGGGGCAAAGGTGGCTTAGCGGCCTATACAGGGAAAAATGATGCCCGTGATGTTGAAAAGCTCATCGAGGCTGGGGATGAAAGGGCAAAGCTTGTTTATCTTGCCATGGCTTATCAAATTGCAAAGGAAATCGCCTCAATGGCAACAGTGCTAAAGGGTAAGGTGGATGTCATTGTCTTAACCGGTGGTTTAGCCTATTCCAAAATGCTAATGGAAGCAATTATTGAGAGAGTTGCCTTTATTGCCCCCATAAAGATTTATCCAGGGGAGGATGAAATGAAGGCATTAAATGAAGGTGCCCTAAGGGTGCTTTCAGGGCAGGAAAAAGCAAAGATCTATGAAAAAGAGGTGGAAATTAATGATTAAGAACTTTAAAGAGGTTATGGAAATTGCCCGTCAAAGAGGGCCAAAGGTCATTTCCGTTGCCTGTGCTCAAGACCAGGAGGTACTGCTGGCGGTCAATGCAGCTAAAAAAGAAGGAATTGCCGATGCAATTCTGGTAGGAGATCAAGAACAGATTACTAGCATTGCCAAAGAATTAAAAATAGATGTAAATCAATTTGAAATTATTGATATTAAAGATCTGGCGGAAGCATCATTAAAGGCTGTTGAGCTGGTTTCCAGCGGTAGAGCCCATATGGTTATGAAGGGGCTGGTAGATACCTCTATTATCCTGAAGGCCGTTTTGAATCAGGAGGTAGGTCTTAGAACAGGGAATGTGTTAAGCCATGTAGCTGTCTTTGATGTAGCTGGCTACGACAGGCTATTTTTGGTAACCGATGCCGCCATGAACATAGATCCAGATCTTCCAACTAAAAAACAGATTATTGAAAATGCAGTAGAGGTAGCTAAGGCACTGGATATAGAAATACCCAAGGTAGGGGTAATCTGTGCTAAAGAAAAGCCCAATCCTAAAATGCCTGATACAATGGATGCCCAGGCCCTTGAAGAAATGAATCAAAAGGGAGAAATTATAGGCTGTGTTGTGGGGGGGCCCTTTGCCCTAGACAATGCAATTTCAGTGGAAGCAGCCAAACATAAAGGAATTGACCATCCGGTCGCAGGCTATGCCGATATTTTACTTGCTCCAGATATCGAGGCGGGTAATGTATTATATAAATCCATGGTGTTTTTTGCAAAGGCTAAAAATGCAGGAGTGATTGTGGGTGCCAAGGCTCCGGTGGTATTGACCTCTAGGGCCGATAGCGATGAAGCCAAGCTTTACTCCATAGCCCTGGGTGTTCTCTGTGCAGCTAAGCTATTTCAATAGAAACGATTATAGAGAGGTGGATTCAAAGGTGAGTGAAGTATATCGTATATTAACAATTAATCCTGGTTCAACATCGACTAAAATTGCCATATTTGATAATGAAAAACCAGTATTTGAGGAAGTATTAAGACATTCCAATGAGGAAATCGCTAAATATGAAAAAATCTTTGATCAATACGAATTCAGAAAAAAGGTTATTCTTGAGGCCCTAAATGAAAAGGGAATGAACCTGACTAAGCTGGCGGCCGTGGTAGGCCGGGGCGGTTTGTTAAAGCCCATTGCTGGAGGCACCTACGAAGTAAATGAAGCCATGCTGGAGGATTTAAAGGTTGGTGTTTTAGGAGAGCATGCCTCTAATTTAGGGGGCGTTATCGCCTATGAAATTGCCAATCAGTTAAATATCCCTGCCTATATTGTAGACCCCGTTGTGGTGGATGAAATGAATGATATTGCACGAATATCTGGAATGCCTGAATTAGAGAGGAAGAGTATCTTCCATGCTCTGAATCAGAAGGCGGTGGCAAGAAGAGCTGCCAAGGAAGCAGGGAAAAAATATGAAGATATGAATTTCATTGTTGCCCACTTAGGCGGCGGAATCTCTGTTGGAGCCCATGAAAAGGGACGGGTCATTGATGTAAATAATGCCCTAGACGGTGAAGGACCCTTTTCGCCGGAAAGAGCAGGAGGACTACCGGTGGGTGATTTGGCCAAGCTTTGTTATTCAGAGAAATACACCCATGCTGATATTAAGAAAATGATCAAGGGAAATGGCGGTTTAGTAGCCTACCTGGGCACCAATGATGCCAGGGATGTTGTTAAGATGATTGAAGAAGGCAATACTAAAGCTGAGTTGATTTATAAAGCTATGGCCTACCAGGTTTCCAAGGAAATCGGTGCCTGTGCAGCAGTATTGAAGGGTAAGGTAGATGGTATCATTTTAACCGGCGGAATTGCCTACGATAAAGATTTTACCCAATGGATCAAGGAAAGTGTAGAATTCATCTCTGAGGTAATTATCTATCCAGGAGAGGATGAAATGATCGCCCTGGCAGAGGGAGGATTAAGGGTCCTTCGCAATGAAGAAGAACCCAAGTCATATCAATAAAGGTGATGTTTATGCTAAATGATAAACGAATCAGAATCATCATCGGCCATTATGGCAGCGGCAAAACAGAATTTGCTGTAAATTATGCCATTAATCTGGCAAAGGAACAGAAAAAGGTGGCTTTGGCAGACCTGGACGTGGTTAATCCATATTTTCGAAGCCGTGAAAAGCATCAATTACTGGAGCAATACGGTATTAAGGTGATTTCCAGCTATGTCAAGGGCTCGGGCTCAGATTTGCCTTCAGTCACGGCAGATGTATTGGGTCCCCTGCAGGATCAAAGCTGTCATGTGGTGCTGGATGTCGGGGGCGACTCCATGGGTGCCCGAACCTTGGGGCGTTATCGAGAATATTTTACCGGTGATGATTATGACATGTTCTGTGTCATCAATGGGAATCGGCCCGAAACCCAGGAGCTTAATGGTGTAATAAAACACATTACCACCATTGAAGGAGCAGCCCGGGCCCGGGTGACAGGGTTAGTCAACAATACCCATCTATTAAGGCATACGACGGTAGAAGAGGTCTTAAAGGGGCAAGGGCTGTGTAAAGAGGTTTCTGGTGCATTGAATATTCCCATTAAATATGTAGCTGTACTGGAAGAACTGATAAATCAGCTTCCCTATGATCTTGAGGGATCAATTATGCCAGTAAAAATGATCATGCGGGAAGACTGGATGTAATACTGCCGGAGACTTTGGTCGATGAAGGCTTTTGTTTCACCTATACTTTGAAGGAGGGTTGTAAAATGGCTAAAAGAAGAGGACTTGTAAAGTTTGAAGAAAATCGCTGTAAAGGGTGTGAGCTTTGTACAACTGTTTGTCCTGTCAATATTGTTAAAATGAACAAAGATAGAATCAATGTAAAGGGGTATCATCCTGCCTCAGTTGATGAAATGGAAAAATGTATTGCCTGTACAAACTGTGCCACAATTTGTCCTGATGCAGTAATCACAATTGAAACAGTTGAAGAAAAATAATAGATAAATTTTGTAAGGAGGGAAACAGATGGCGAAAGTATTAATGAAGGGTAACGAAGCAATTGGTGCTGCTGCAATTAAGGCAGGCTGTAAGTATTTCTTCGGATATCCCATTACACCCCAAAATGAATTACCTGAATTTATGGCTAGAGAATTACCTAAAATAGATGGTGTTTTTGTTCAAGCTGAATCAGAGGTGGCTGCCATTAACATGATTTATGGAGCCGCCGGTACCGGAGCAAGGGTAATGACCTCTTCATCTTCACCAGGAATGGCCCTGAAGCAAGAAGGAATTTCCTATATTGCAGGAGCAGAGTTACCCTGCGTTATTGTCAATATCAGTAGAGGGGGCCCAGGGCTAGGAGGAATTCAGCCTTCCCAGGCAGACTATTTCCAATCCACCAGAGGGGGCGGAAATGGTGATTATCGACACCTGGTATATGCACCAGCTACCCTACAGGAGGCTGTGGATTTAACCATGGAGGCCTTTAATGTAGCTGATTATTACAGAAACCCGGTAATTGTTTTGGGCGACGGTATGATTGGTCAAATGATGGAGCCTGTAGAATTTAATGAGCCGACAAAAAGAGAGCTTCCTCCAAAGGATTGGGCCACTACAGGAACAGAAGGAAAACGTAATCCTAATATTATTAATTCCTTGGCCCTGGATCCAGCAGAATTGGAAAAACACAACTGGAAGCTTGAGGCAAAATATAAGGAAATGGAAGAAAAAGAAGTTCGATACGAAATGTACAAAATGGATGAAGCAGAAATGGTATTGGTGGCCTATGGCACCACTTCAAGAATTGTTAAAAATGCCATTGATGCCTTAGAAAAGGATGGTATCAAGGTAGGGCTAATTCGACCCATAACCCTATGGCCCTTCCCTAACAAGGCCTTTGAACAGATTCCGGCCACAGCAAAGGCGGTTATGTCTGTTGAAATGAGTACAGGCCAAATGATTGACGATGTTAAGATTGCAGTTAACGGCAAGCTGCCTGTTCACTTCTATGGTAGAACCGGCGGAATGATTCCGACTCCTGAAGCAATCATAGATAAGGTGAAGGAAATTTTAGGGGGTGCAAAATAATGGCAGTTGTATTCAAAAAGACAGAAGGTTTAACCGATAAGCAATTTCACTATTGTCCTGGATGTACCCATGGAATTATTCATAGATTGGTAGCAGAGGTTTTAGAGGAATTGGGTGTTTTAGGAAAAGCCATCGGAGTGGCTCCCGTAGGCTGTTCAGTATTGGCCTATGACTATTTTAACTGTGATATGCACGAGGCAGCCCATGGTCGAGCACCGGCTGTAGCCACCGGAATTAAAAGAGTATTGCCAGACAATGTGGTCTTTACCTATCAAGGAGACGGAGACCTGGCATCCATCGGAACAGCGGAAATTATCCATGCCGCCCATCGTGGCGAAAAAATCACTACGATCTTTGTCAATAATGCCATTTATGGTATGACAGGGGGACAAATGGCGCCTACAACCCTAATCGGGCAAAAAGCCACTACAGCACCTCAAGGTAGAAGTGCTGCTCATTCTGGTATGCCCTTAAGGATGTCAGAAATGCTGGCTACAATTGATGGTGCGGTCTTTGTAGAAAGGGTTACCGTACACAACGTTCCAGGGATCAGAAAGGCTAAAAAGGCAATCAGAAAAGCCTTTGAGGTTCAATTGGAAGGCAAGGGCTTTGGTATTGTAGAGGTACTTTCCACTTGTCCTACTAACTGGGGCTTAACTCCTGTGGAATCGTTGAAATGGTTAGAAGAAAATATGATTCCTTATTATCCATTAGGAAATTTTCGAACACCAGAGGAGGGAAAATAATATGATGACTGAAAAAATTATTATGGCTGGCTTCGGAGGTCAGGGCGTTATGTCTATGGGTCAGCTCTTAACCTACGCTGGTATGATTGAAAACAAGCAGGTATCCTGGTTACCCTCCTATGGACCAGAGATGAGGGGAGGAACAGCCAACTGTGCCGTAATCGTATCCAGCACTCCGGTGGGATCACCCATTATTACGGAGGATGCCACTGCTGCCATCATTATGAATCTTCCCTCATTGGTAAAATTCGAGCAAAATATTGTATCCGGTGGTAAGCTTCTAATCAACAGCTCATTAATCGACCAAAAAACCAGCAGAGATGATGTTGAGGCCTACTATATTCCAGCCAATGAAATTGCCAATGACCTTGGCAATAGCCGTGTGGCCAACATGGTAATGCTGGGAGCCTATTTAGAGCTAACTAAGGCAGTCGAAGTAGAATCTGTTATTGAAGCCTTTAAAAAGGTATATGGGGAAGGTAAGGCCCACCTGATTCCTTTAAATAAGGAAGCCCTTGAAAGAGGTGCACAAGAGGTTAGAAAGTAAAAGTTCAATATAATGAAAGCATACAAAAAGAGCATGGTTGTCATTCCATGCTTTTTTTGTATGTAATAGGAAAGTTCTCTTTTTAAATATTTGAAAGACTGTCTTCCTTATAGGTCTCAATAAAGTCGTCCAATCTTCCAAAGGAAGGCTTTGATCTAAAGAATGGTCATGATTGGGCTGGTGTACCGATCATGATATTGTTTCATACAATAGTTTTAAAGACCATTAATTGACAAGCAAAATTCAACCACTGGTCACTAAGGCCTGTTTATGGTAAAATGGAAAAGATAGGCCATTAAAGGAGGATTGCAGATGGGAAAATTATTTGGAACAGATGGTGTCAGGGGAATTGCTAACCAGGATTTGACACCGGAATTAGCCTACCAGTTGGGAAGAGTCGGTGCCTATGTATTGTTAAAGGACAAACAGCAAGGTAAAGCCGTTATTGGAAAGGATACCCGCCTTTCAGGAGATCTGCTGGAATCTGCCATGGCGGCAGGCTTTATGTCTATGGGGGTTGAGGTCATATCCCTGGGAATCATTCCTACTCCAGCTGTTGCCTACTTAACCAGAGCCCTGGGGGCAGACTGTGGAGTGGTGATTTCTGCATCCCATAACCCTGCAGAGTACAATGGTATCAAATTTTTTAATCATCAAGGCTTTAAATTGCCGGACGAAATTGAAGACAAGATAGAATCATATATATTAAACAAACTTGATGTGCCTCATCGGGCCATGGGCGATCAGGTGGGTCGCCTAACGATTATGAAGGATGCTGCTGAGGAATATATTAGCTATTTGAAATCCACCATCAATCAATCCTTTAAGGGATTGAAAATTGCCCTTGACTTGGGGAATGGAGCTGCATATCAGGTAGCACCAAGACTTTTTAAGGAGCTGGGAGCTACAGTATATGCCATTAATGATCAGCCCAATGGATTAAATATTAATCTAAAATGCGGCTCAACCCATCCTGAGGTGTTACAGGTCTATATGCAGGAGGTAAAGGCTGATATAGGCATTACCTTTGATGGTGATGCTGACAGGGCTATTGCAGTTGACGAAAAGGGTCAAATTGTTGATGGTGATCATATAATGGCAATATGCGGAAGCAAGTTAAAGAAGCATGGTGCCTTAAAAAAGGACACCATTGTGGCTACAGTTATGAGCAACATTGGTCTGGATATTGCCCTTAAGGAAAGGGGCATGGCAATAACCAAAACCAAGGTTGGAGACCGTTATGTTTTGGAAGAAATGCTGCAAAATGGTTACTCCCTGGGAGGAGAACAATCAGGTCATATTATCTTTCTTGACTATAATACCACTGGCGACGGTCTGTTAACCGCAGTACAATTGGCTGACACCATCGTAGAGGAGAACAAGGCCTTCTCGAAATTAAGCAGCATGATGACTGCTTATCCTCAGGTACTGGTTAATGCCAGGGTATGCAAGGATAAAAAGAATGCCTATTTGGAAGAACCAACCATTGTTCAGGAAATTAATCGAATCGAGGCTCAGCTTCAGGGCCAAGGAAGGGTATTGATTCGTCCCTCGGGAACTGAACCATTGGTAAGGGTTATGCTGGAGGGGAAGGATCAGACCCAGTTAAATGATTTGGCAGTTGGTTTGGCAAAGATGATTGAAATGAAGCTCAATTAAGTTTATAATAAGAGGGAGCGGTCAGCATAGGGCTGACTGCTGCCGACCATTTTGAAAGGGGGAATGCCAATGAACAAGGCTACAACTAAATAAGGAAAATCAAGCGCCAGAGCTCGGCAAGATTTTGACTGAGCTGACGAGGAACAGGGTTTATCGAAAAATTCGGCGGATGCCCTGCGGTGTTTTCACCACCGAGAAAGTGCCTACAAAACTATCGAGCGATCGATAGGACAAAAGGGTTCGAGTGAAAGGTCTGTGGAGGGCTTTTTTAAGCTTTTTTCAGAGGCTTTTTTGTGTTGCCTTTTTTGGGGCTACTGGCTCAAAGCTGGAAATCTACTGATAAATGTTTTATGAATGAATGGATCGGCAAAAACTAAAATTAAAAGCTATCTCGAAAGGAGAAAATTATATGTGCGGAATTGTTGGCTATATAGGAAATAAAGAAGCTACCTCAGTTTTGGTAGAGGGTTTATCCAAGCTGGAATACAGAGGCTATGACTCAGCAGGCATAGCTGTATATAATGAAGATGGAATCCACATTCGTAAATTTAAGGGAAGGCTAAGTGTGTTGGCAGATCATCTTGAAGCAGAAACCCTACAGGGGCAAATCGGAATCGGTCATACTCGATGGGCCACCCATGGCGAGCCTTCTGACCGTAATGCCCATCCCCATACCAATGTGGCAGGAAATATTGCTGTCATCCACAATGGGATTATTGAAAACTATATGAAAATTAAGGAATGGCTGATTGAAGAGAAATCAATAGAATTTAAATCAGACACCGATACAGAAGTTATTGCCCACCTCATTGATCATTATTATGAGGGTGATCTTTTAGAGGCGGTCAATCGTGCCATCAGAAAGATGGAGGGAGCCTACGCCATTGGAGTCATTTGCAAGGACGAACCGGATAAAATTGTGGCTGTACGAAAGGATAGTCCCCTAATTGTGGGGTTGGGAGAAGGGGAAAATTTTATTGCCTCAGATATTCCTGCCTTGTTGAAATACACCCGTAAGATGCATCTGATTGAAAATGACGAGGTGGTGCTTTTAAGCCGTGACCAAGTGAAAATTTATAATGAACTAGGTCAGCAAATGGATCGAGAAGTATTCCATGTCACCTGGGATGCCGAGGCAGCCGAAAAGGAAGGCTACGAGCATTTTATGATTAAGGAAATCCACGAGCAGCCCAAGGGAGTCTCGGAAACCCTGTTAAGAAGGCTAGACAAGGATGAAAATATTGTATTGGATGGTATTAAGCTGACCAAGGCTGACCTGGACAACATTAATCGTGTCTATATCGTGGCCTGCGGAACTGCCTACCATGCAGGTCTAGTAGGGCGCTATGCCATTGAAAAATTTGCTAAAATCCCTGTAGAGGTAGATGTAGCCTCTGAATTCCGTTATCGTGACCCCTTTGTAGATGAAAATACCCTTTTTATTGCCGTCAGCCAATCCGGAGAGACCCTCGATACATTGGCGGCCTTGAGGGAGGCCAAGAGGAAGGGAGCCCGAATTTTATCCATTGTCAATGTAGTGGGCAGCTCTGTAGCCAGGGAATCAGATGATGTATTTTATACTTGGGCTGGACCAGAAATCGCAGTGGCCTCTACCAAGGCCTATACCACCCAGATGGTGGCCATGTATTTGATTGCCCTTCATATGGCCAGCATCAAGGGAGTCATTACCCAAGAGGACTATAAAAAGGTAATAGACGAATTAAAAACCATGTCCGACAAAATAAAGGATATTTTAGATCACTACACCAAAATCCAGCAGTTGGCCGATGGTCAATTCAATAACGAGAGTGTTTTCTTCATGGGCAGAGGCCTGGATGTCCATGTGGCCCATGAAGGTTCATTGAAGCTCAAGGAAATTTCCTATATCAATTCCTTTGCCATTGCAGCCGGGGAGCTAAAGCATGGTACCATTGCCCTTATTGAGGAAGGAACCCTGGTTATAGCCCTGGCCACCCAGGATCACCTCTACGAAAAAATGCTTTCCAATATTCAGGAGGTTAGGGCCAGAGGCGCCTTTGTGGTGGCAGTGGCCAAGGAAGGAAATAAAGAGGTTGAAAAGACTGCTGATGTGGTGCTTTATATACCTGATACCATGGATGAATTAACCCCAATTTTAAGTGTTGTGCCGCTACAGCTTCTAGCTTATTATATTGCCGTTGCCAGGGGCTGCGACGTTGATAAGCCTAAAAATTTAGCCAAGTCAGTGACGGTTGAGTAGGGGTTAAGGTTTCTTAGCCTTGCAAAAAAGGCGAATCTATTAGAAAACACATTATTTTAAAATGATTGTATTTTGTTAGTATGGATTTGTCAAAATACAAAAATTGTAGTTTTAATTGTCGTCGACCTCCAATAGCGTAAAAAACCCTGGAGATCGACGACAATTTTTCTGTTTACTAAAAGTATTGAAATATCAACTAAACAAGTTGTTTCAAGGGGAGAAAATCAAAAAAATTGGAGTAAAAATGACTTTTGACAATTTTATAAAAATGTAGTAAGATCAATATGTGCAATGGGTTTTAGAGATACCTATAAGGAATTGAAACCGTTTTCCTCAAATAGCTCTGGATTGGCTTGTGCATAGTTTTAGAGATACCTATAAGGAATTGAAACGCTTCTCTTGTTTCTGCCCTAGCTTGCTGGGCTTCCAGTTTTAGAGATACCTATAAGGAATTGAAACAGGACTTGTTTGCTGAACAGTTAATGTGATTAATCCGTTTTAGAGATACCTATAAGGAATTGAAACTTTAGCCAGTAGCAAAAGGGAAAGGATAGTAAAAAACCAAGTTTTAGAGATACCTATAAGGAATTGAAACTAATTAGGATTTCTTTTGTTGTAACACCTTGATATCAGTTTTAGAGATACCTATAAGGAATTGAAACGGAACACCCAAAGAAACTTTGGGCATAGTAACATGGTTTTAGAGATACCTATAAGGAATTGAAACATTTATTCGACAGAACCGCATCATATACAAATGATGGTTTTAGAGATACCTATAAGGAATTGAAACCCTGATTCCAAATCCTTTAGTAATTCCACAGTTTCCTTGTTTTAGAGATACCTATAAGGAATTGAAACAAATAATCACTAAACATATTAGGATTGGCCCATCCCGTTTTAGAGATACCTATAAGGAATTGAAACTAGGGTAATCCGCAAATTCGCACTGCCCAACAGTCTGTTTTAGAGATACCTATAAGGAATTGAAACCGAAAAGGTGTCGATTGGCTTGCCCGCCTTGACGAGTTTTAGAGATACCTATAAGGAATTGAAACACCCCATTCCTTCGGCTTTGTATTGGTTGAAATTCTCCAGTTTTAGAGATACCTATAAGGAATTGAAACGGAATCACAGGAATATAATCCATAGTACGTATCCTAGGTTTTAGAGATACCTATAAGGAATTGAAACGGCAGCTTGAAGGACTGAAACTAGAAAGGTTTTCTCCGTTTTAGAGATACCTATAAGGAATTGAAACTTGATAATCACAATGTAGAAATAGGTATATTTGGCGTTTTAGAGATACCTATAAGGAATTGAAACATCTGCAAGCCCGCAATAGCACTCAATAAATCTCCCATATGCAGTAAGTTTTAGAGATACCTATAAGGATTTAAAGCTGTCTTTTGATGAATATATAATAGCCGAATTCTACAGTGATCTGTGAGTTCGGCTATTATATTTGAGTGAAATATACTTCTGTTAAAAATAATCTAAATATTCATAATCGATTGATTAAGAAAGGTACTAATTAATAAATGATTATGATAATATGGTAGTATACAATATTCTATGGAAGCAGAGGTGGGAAGGGTGAATTTAGATAAATTTAAAGGCAAGCTCATAAAATGTGCCATGCATATGGAATTTGGCATAGCCTTATGTATTGTTTTGGCAATTCTGCTGGGGCTGGTAATTTTGTTTAAATACTTAGCAATTATTGCGGTTTCAGACATTGAAGGCATCTACAACATCTTTAAAGCATTTCTAAGTATTGCCCTATTACTGGTAATTGGTGTAGAGATGGTTTTGATGCTTCTCACCCATTCTTCAAGGAGTATATTAGAGCTGGTGCTATTTGCAATCGCAAGAAAAATGTTGGTTTATAGTGAAACCATGCTTGATTTAATATTAGGCACAATAGCCATTGCTATTGTTTTTATCATTCAGAAATATCTAGTGCCTGCTAATTCTACCCTTGAAAAGGGCCAACTTAATGTAGATATGCATACAATTCAAGATGAATATGAATATTCCGATGGTATGATTGAAGATAAAGAAATGCTTACGGATAGATTAATTAGCCACCTGTATGAAGAATCCGGAACTCCCCTTAGGGAGGGGGCAGAATACAGCACGGGGAATATCTATATGAAGATCATGAAACTAAAGGATGGTACCATAGAAAAGATTAAATTTAAAGAAAAAAAGCAGAGTAAAGAACGGGGTTAATTATTACAACAAGTTTTCTATATTTCAGGCTTTTAAAGAACAGACAACTCTTTAAAGGTCTTTTTTATTTCAGTTATTTACTGATATTGGTAAAACCCTGATTGCAGATAGCATAATCAACAAACCAGGGGCTTTACCTGCTTAAAGGGATTCTTATTTTTATAAAGGGGAATATTCCGTAGAATTTTGTTTGATACAATTTCTATAATGATTATGATATGAGGAGAAGTTCTAGTGCTTAGCCTTATAGTATAATTCTATCCTTCAGGATTAGAATATTTTGCTGACGATATATTCCTTACGTGGTATAATTTAGTCATACTCCGAAAGGAGGTGAAACTTCGATCAATGACTCAACAACAAAAGAAAACAGTCACAGAAATCTTACTGGCAGTTGCTGCACTTATTACGGCAATTGCATCTCTAATCAATGCAGTAAGATAGCGAAAAAGCAGGTGTTGCAGCACCTGCTTTTTCATTCCACTCCGATCAATGACCTAAAATATATGCTTATACTAAGAGTATAACTAAGTAAAATGGAAAGTGCAAGAGTTTAAGCAAAATTTTATGCTGAAATTTTAGCCACATTATTCAATAGAAAAATTTCAACTAACCTTATCCTTCTTCATCATATTATAAGTATGACCAATTTAAAGCGCTTTAAACACTTTAATTTTAATAAACATTATTAAAGTAAGGGGAGTAGTGATCTATTTTTTACGTAATTTATTCTGAATATCCTTTAGTTTCCATATAGGGATCGAATCCCCATTATACTTTCTCCAATAAACAAAATCATATTTATCCAGGCTACTGAAGAAAGCAATCTTTTCTTTTGCTTTTTCCTTATATTCATCGGTATAAAACCCAAAAACCTCTGCTATGGCAGCTGGCTTCATTGAATTGTAATCAAGAAGTAAAAAAATCCGGCACATAGCCATTCCATTGCTTGATAGTTCTTGGATCTGATTGTGTTGGTCTATCAAAAAGCATCCTCATTGCTATAATTGTTCTGCAAATTCTGCCTCTGCCTCGCTCTCAACGAATATTCCGTAACTTTTTAAGAAGGAGAACTCAATAGAGATAAAAGCAGGATTATTAAAGAAATTGAAAAAGCCATTGTAGAGGTTGACTATAGAGAATTCTATTTAAGAAGATTGTAGCGGAATCAAGTATATCGAGAAAGAGGGAAGTCGAGTATAGAAATCCATGTGTATATTGATAATAAACTCGATTCCAAATTCCCGTAGTAGGTGCAGGAGAAATCCTCGTTTGCGCGGGAATTGCTTGTTAGTGGGACGTTTAAGGAATAAGTGAAAAGGATAAATAGATTTCTTAACAGAAAAAGAATAGATAAAAGTATTGATTTAAAGGTATTGAAAGAATGTATAACACAAAAATTACTACCATAAAAACAGCTATCACAGAAAATAAATTTCTACTATAAAAACATGGTTCAAGTAAGAACATCTACCTGAAACCATATTTCTTCTTTTATAACATTTATACCTTTTTGTACTTTCTAATTATATCTGAAATGTGTCAGTAATAAAAAATTCACCCTGTCATAAATAATTAAGGGGTGATCGTCGGAATGGTAATTGTATTAAGAAGATTAAAATTTTACTTACTATTAATTTTGATACTGGCAATTATATTGATGGGTTTATGGATGATAATTTCGAATAAAAACAAAACTGTTCAACCTGCAATGGGTGGATATATCCATACCAATAATAAGTCAGAACAGGAGCTTACACAAGTTGTATTTAATTCTAATGAAATAAATGATGATACTGAACGCTTCCAGCGTCCATCCAAGGAATCAGTATTAAAGCTGAAATATGATGCTAAGGATTTTATTCATGCTCCAATTGAATCGCCCTATATTCAAACAACTTTTAATACACCTGAAGATGTAATTCAGGCCTATTATGCTATATTAAAGGATGCAGAGAATATGAGCGTATATCATGGTGGATGTGGTACCATAGGATGGTCAAAAATTCCATATCCTTATGCTTATGAACTTCTAACTAAGGATGCCCAACAGAAAATGACTTTAGAGGAGTTTGTAGAATCCTTTGCTGGAATTGGACATATGACCCTACTTAAACTCTATCCTGCGTATCAGCCTTCAAATACTAAAGATAAGATAAAATATTATATGGTGGAAATTGAAGTAATTACAGGGCCATCTTATAAAGAGAATGAAGATAATCAACTGCAACCCAGTTTTTTTGCTTATTATTATGGGCTGATCACAACAGAAAAAACGCCTACTGATAGCTGGAAAATTAAATCAATCGATTATATTCCTGAAGATTTTCTATGTCATCCATTTCACCACTGGGATTACGATGCCAAGTTCCTTGTAGGAATTATCTATGAAAATTGGTATGGACTTATTGACAAAATAGAAAAAGCTGAAAAGGTTGATTCAATGATATATGTTTATGCTTCTGGAAATGGTCATAAGTACAGGCTTGATTTTGTAAGACTTACAAATGGTGATGATGTTCTATTGCATGAAAATATACTGGAAAAGGGACAATGGAAAGAAGTAAACCTGCTGAAAGAAGAACATCAAGTTTATAAATTTTCTATTTTGAATCCAAACTTAAAGATAAAATAAGATTTAATCCATTATTACGAAAGGCTCTGATAAGGATATAATGATGTAGAAACTATATATTAGAATTTGAAAACCCACTGTTTTGTGGGTTTTGCTTTGCAATTAAAATAAGTTTGGTCAGTGATACTCCGTCTCTAAAAGAGACATAATGATTATTGATTCAAATTGGCCTTGATTATAAACACACTCCCTTAAAATTCCCTCTTCAACAAACCCCTCAGATCGATATAGCTCCTGGGCACGGCTGTTTTTTACCCGAACATCAAGCCATAGCCTATGGGCATTTAACTGTTCGAAGGCAACATATTTAATAAACCTGAGGGCCTGTCTGCCATAGCCCTTTCCCTTGCTGGCAATAACAATCCGTTTAAATTCAATATTACGATGGGGATTTGTCAGGCCCGCCATAATTATGTAGCCTACGGGGACTTCGGTGTCACTTTCCACCAAAGTTAAATGCAGTATATCCTCGTTGGTTAGGGCTGCTTTGTGCCTTTCCCTTGACCATTGATCCACAAATTGAGCATTGTGGGGGTCTGCCTCGGCACCAACGACAAAATCTAAATCCTGCTCCAATGTATTTCTTAATTTCAAAGTATCGGAGCTTAAATTAATGAGCTTCATAAAAATTTACTCCTTTCATTTACTTATAGAGTAGAGAACAGCACTTAAATTCAAAATATTTATGGTTACATTATACAGCTTATATGACACCAAGGCTATAGAAGGATAAATATTACCCTTAAATTTGAATGAAGAGTGAACAAGACAGAAGGAATTTTAAAAATATTATCTAATAGTTAAATAATAGAAAAATTGGTGGATTTTATACCCCATATTAATTCTGATGATTGATAAAAATTCCCAAGCTGTTGATAAATTCTACCAAACAGGATATAGAAATAATAAAGTGGCCCATTAAAAAATAAAAACTAAGAAGCTTGATCGGCCAGTGAAGGGGGCTGAATTCAGCTTTAAGTTTATTTTATTTATAAGCCGCACCATGGCATAATTTTTGCAATTGCTTTAATTTTAGGAAATTTAAAATAGGCCGATGGCTAAAAAAGGGGGATATAAAATGAAAAAGGTAATTAATCATCCTGAAAATGTCGTAGAAGAAATGTTGGAAGGAATCGTTAAGGCTCACCCGGAGTATGTAAAGCGATTAGAGGGCTTTGATGTATTGGTTAGGGCCAAGGGGCCTGTTGCGGGAAAGGTTGCACTGGTAAGCGGCGGTGGCAGCGGCCATGAGCCATCCCATGGCGGCTTTGTGGGGGAAGGAATGCTCCATGGGGCTGTGGCCGGAGCCGTCTTCACTTCACCCACACCAGATCAAATCTATGAAGCCGTAAAGGCAGTAGATGGCGGGGCAGGGGTCCTTTTGGTAATAAAAAACTATACCGGTGATGTTATGAATTTTGAAATGGCTGGAGAAATGGCAGCAGCAGAGGGAATTAATGTAGCCAGTGTTGTGATCAATGATGATGTAGCGGTAGAAAACAGCACCTGGACCACCGGGCGACGGGGCATTGCAGGAACAGTGTTAATTCATAAGATTGCAGGAGCAGCAGCAGAAAAGGGTATGCCTTTGGAAGAAGTAAAGCGGGTGGCAGAAAAGGTGATTGCCAATGTTAAATCAATGGGAATGTCCCTTACCCCCTGTACAGTACCGGCAGCAGGAAAGCCCAGCTTTGAACTGGAGGCCGACGAAATGGAGGTTGGTCTAGGAATTCATGGCGAGCCGGGCACCCACAAGGAAAAAATAAAGCCTGCATCAGAAATTACAAAGGATTTATTAGATAAAATTCTGGCAGAGCTGGAATTAAAGGAATCAGACCAAGTGGCGGTTTTAGTTAACGGGCTTGGCGGCACTCCCCTTATGGAGCTTTATATAGTCAACAACGAGGTAAACAAGCTGTTAAAGGAAAAGGGAATTCATATCCATAAAACCTTGGTGGGTAACTATATGACCTCCTTGGAGATGGCGGGCTTTTCCATAACTGTATTAAAATTAGATGAGGAAACCCGAGAATTATTAGATGATAGAGCAGATACACCTGCCTTTAAACAGCTATGAATTTAGATCCCTAGCAGGGAAAAGAAAGGTATAATAGATGGACTCAGGGAAAAGCGAGGAGATATCAGATTAACCTAGACCCGGATGGGGTCAGACAGATCATGTGCCAAAGTAAAGAAGAAACGGGGGAGGAATCAATATGCTTACAAGGGATCAGCTCTTGGAAATTCTATCTGAAATAGCTGAGGTTATTGTAAACAATAAACAATATTTGACTGATTTAGATGCTGCAATTGGAGACGGTGATCATGGAATCAACATGAGCAAGGGCCTCAAAGCGGTGGCTGAGAAGCTGGATACAGTGAGGGATAAGGACTGTGGAACTATTCTAAAAACAGTAGCCATGACACTGATTTCCACGGTAGGAGGTGCATCGGGGCCATTGTATGGAACGGCCTTTCTCAAGGCTTCAGCGGTGGCCAATGGCAAAGACGAACTATCCAATGAAGATATAATAAAAATGTTTGATGAAGCCATTCAGGGAATCATGATGAGGGGAAAGGCACAGTTGGGAGAAAAGACCATGCTGGATTCTCTGATACCGGCCTATGAAGCTTTGAAAAAGACCTTAGAGGCAGGGGAATCGCTGCCCAGTGCCTTCGATTCAGCCAGAAAAGCAGCAGAGGAAGGGGTTGCCCACACAAAAACCATTAGAGCCACAAAGGGACGGGCCAGCTACCTGGGGGATCGAAGTATTGGTCATCAAGACCCGGGAGCAACCTCAGCCTACCTCATGCTTAAGGTAACAGCAACCCTTTTAAATCGATAGGAGGCGTAAAAATGGTAGGCATTGTGATTGTTTCCCACAGTGAAAAAATAGCCTTGGGTATTGCTGAGCTTTGTAATCAGATGACCCAGGGGAATGTAAGTATAGAAGCGGCCGGTGGAACGACGGATGGGAGAATTGGTACCGACGCCATGAAAATAATGGAGGCCATTCAAAGGGCAGATACAGGAGACGGCGTGGTGGTGCTAATGGATTTAGGCAGTGCGGTAATGAGTACCGAGCTGGCTCTAGACCTATTGGAGGACAAGCTTAGAGAACGAGTTGTGTTGGTCGATGCACCTATTGTAGAGGGCAGTATTAGTGCTGCGGTTCAGGCTTCAATCGGGAGCATGCTGGAGGAGGTAAAGCTAGGGGCCTTGGAAAGTAAAGGGATGGTAAAACTTTAGTAGTTAATAATGCTGAGGCTGAAGTGGGCTTTCATGCCTTATATGTAATTGAAAGGGCCATTAGCCTATATGATGGCTTTGTCATATAGGTGTTTAATTTAGGCTGCAAATGAAGGATGTTGATTTGCAGCCTTTTGTATTTGTGGTGAAACTATTAGAAAATAACCTGAAATTAATTACATTATATTCATTTAAAAGGCGAAATTTCTTTGAAGTAAATTATCCAAGGGTAAGGAGGCAGCTGGAACATGGCAAATATTCGCAGGGCTAAGAAGGATGAAAAGGCAGTATTAACTAGGATAGCCATTGAATCAGAAGCCTATTGGGGGTATGATAAAGAATTTATGACAAAATTTGAAGCCATCTATGCTGTAACTGATCAGATAATCAGCGACAATGCCACCTATATCATTGAGGATCGTGGAATTATAGGCTTCTATAGTGTTCAGCTTAATAGAAATGAAGCAATGCTGGAATATTTCTATATAAGGCCTACATTTATAGGAAAGGGCTATGGAAGGAAGCTGTGGAAGCATCTGGTTTCAAACTGCATCAATGCTGAAGCAAAGACCATTGAAATTATAACAAGCCCTCAGGCTAAAGACTTTTATATAAAAATGGGGGCCTTACAGGTTGGTCATGTCGTATCCCTAGTTCAAAAGGAGCGGCAAATACCAAAATTGATCTATACTATTTTCAAATAACATGCTACTAAGTAAGCATCTTATCGATAAAAAAGGCAAGACCTCTGCCACGATGGGATGCTCTTATTATTTTTCCGAAGGGCAATTTACCCAAAGAAAGAAATCGTTTTCCAAAAAATAGGCGTGCAATCCCAGTATTAACAGCTATTTAGATTTGTCACTATTACTTATCGACTTATACTCATATCTTCGGCTTGTATAGCAAGGTATACTAACATATAATTAATATTGAGAATATTTAAAACATTTCTGCAGAAATGTCAGTATTTAATCATGTCATAATTAAATAAGGGGGTTATCTGCATGTCAAATCTTAGTGCAAGCACGTCGATTGGATCACAAAATAATACCCAACAGAAAATACAGAAATTCGGCAGATTTTTAAGCGGAATGGTTATGCCCAATATCGGAGCCTTCATCGCCTGGGGAATTATCACCGCCCTCTTCATCCCCACCGGCTGGGTACCCAATGAAAACCTGGCATCTCTGGTTGGCCCTATGATCAATTTTCTGCTACCCCTGTTAATCGGCTATACCGGTGGAAAAATGGTGGCCGATGTCAGAGGTGGGGTTCTTGGCGCCATTGCCACCATGGGGGTCATTGTCGGGGCAGATGTGCCCATGTTTATTGGTGCAATGATAATGGGGCCCCTGGGGGGCTATGCCATCAAGAAATTTGACGAAGCGGTAGAGGGAAAAATACCGGCAGGCTTTGAAATGCTGGTCAATAACTTTTCAGCAGGAATCATTGGTACCTTGTTGGCCCTGCTGGCCTATTTAGGCATAGGGCCCGTAGTATTGGCATTAAACAGTGTGTTAAAGGCAGGGGTGGAGGTAATTGTAAATGCAGGGCTCCTTCCCTTAACTTCAATATTCATTGAGCCTGGAAAGGTATTATTCTTAAATAACGCCATGAATCACGGCGTATTGGGGCCCCTGGGCCTTCAGGAAAGCGAGGCCCTAGGAAAATCCATCTTCTTTTTACTTGAAACAAATCCCGGGCCAGGCCTGGGAATATTACTGGCCTACTGGATCTTTTCAAAGGGGATGGTGAAGCAATCGGCCCCTGGGTCAATCATAATCCACTTTTTAGGCGGTATTCATGAAATCTATTTCCCCTATATCCTAATGAACCCATTATTAATATTGGCAGTCATCGCAGGGGGAGCCAGTGGTGTATTGACCTTCAGCATACTGGGGGCAGGGCTGGTGGCCACCCCATCACCCGGAAGCATCTTTGCCCTACTGGCCATGACCCCAAGGGGAGGGTACTTCCCGGTATTGGCGGGGGTAGCTGTGTCGACGACGGTGAGCTTCCTGGTAGGGGCCTTCTTTATCAAAAGGGCCAGCCATAAGATGGATGAAAATGAGCTAGAAGAGGCCAAGGAAAAGGTTAAGGGCCTGAAGGGTAAAAAGGGAAAACTGACAGTGAATCAAATTATATTTGCCTGCGATGCAGGAATGGGCTCCAGTGCCATGGCCGCCACCAGCCTGAGAAACAAGCTGAAGAAGGCGGGAGTAAATATTTCTGTAATCAATTGCGCCATAGAAGATATTCCGGTAGATTCGGAAATCGTTATCACCCATGAAAGCTTGACCGACCGGGCCAAAAATAAGGCACCCGGTGCAGAGCATATATCTATAAAAAATTTCCTGAATAGCCCGGAGGTAGATGAGCTGTTAAAGCGATTGTCATAATATTAATAAGAACAGTGGAAATTCTATTCCACTGTTCTTACCCTGCCAAAGTCATAAATAAAAATAGTTCTAATTACAATCGTAAATAATAAATAAAATACAGAATGAAGCCGATAGACAGTGGCAGTTTAATTAAAGAATTAAATTGACAGCTTTAAGGCTTATCTGGCGGTTTAAGCCAAATGGTCCCATGGGGAGGAATTTTATGAAAAAGATTAAAATGACCACCAGAAAAAAGGATATATTAAACAGGCTTTGTAAAGAACAGGATTATATTACCATTGGCATCATCGCCCAGGAAATCGGGGTCAGCACCAGGACAATTTTAAGGGAATTGGAGGAACTGGAGGGCTGGCTTGGGGAAAAAGAATTGAATCTGGATAAAAAAACCGGGGTAGGAATTCGGCTGGATTGCTCAATAAACCAACGACAAGGGCTGCTGGCTGAGATTGAAAAAGAAAATACCATTAAGACCTTTACGCCTGAGGAAAGACAGACTATTATCGCCAGCGAACTGCTACAAAAAAATGAACCCATTAAGCTGTATTATTTAACGAAAATATTAAATGTTTCAGAAGGTACAATCAGCAATGATTTAGATAAGCTGGAAGAATGGCTGGCAGGCTATCAGCTTAATTTAATCAGGAAGCCTGGCCTTGGAGTATATGTGGAAGGCAAAGAAAAACATAAACGCAGGGCAATTGTCAATTTGATTTATGAAAATGTAGAAGAAAAACAGCTATTAAATTTTGTAAAGGAAAACATTGCTAATGCCCCGGCAAATCTCGGGAGTATTGAAATTAAAACAAGGAATAGACTATTGAATTTAATCGATAAAGAAACCATTGGAAAATTAGAAGAATTGATTTATCAGGCAGAGGATGAAATGGGATACAAACTGGCCGACAGCGCCTATGTAGGTTTAATTGTTCACCTGGCCCTGGCCATAAAACGGATTAAAAATAATGAAAAAATCACGATGGATCAGGATTTTTTAAAGGAGCTGAAAAAAAATTCAGAGTTTTTAATTGCCAAGGCCCTGGCTGATAATATTTCAAATCTTTTTAATATAGAAATCCATGAGGATGAGGTAGGCTATATCACCATGCACCTGATGGGATCAAAAAACAGAGGAAATGTCAGCAAAGGGTCAGGCACAACCATCAGCAACTTCGAGCTGGTAAAACTGGCTAGAGAAATTATTAAAACAGCAGAGGCAGAAACAGGGCAGTTTTTGGGGAATAATGAGAAGCTCCTTGAGGGGTTGGTTAATCATCTTGAGCCAGCATTAAAGAGATTAAAGCTAAAAATGGATATAAGAAATCCATTGTTAGAGGAAATTAAGAGCCTTTATCCTCAGTTGATTAAAATTAGCGAAAAGTGTGCCGGAGTGATTGAGGAATATTTAGGGGAAAAGCTTCCGGAATCAGAAATTGCCTATATTGCCATGCATCTAGGAGCAGTTATCGAAAAAAGGGAAATACTGCCGAAAACCATTTACAGGGTGGCGGTGGCGTGTCCCAGCGGAATTGGTACTTCCAGACTTCTGGCAGCTAAAATAGAAAGGGAATATGACATTATACAGGTGGTAGATATCATTTCAACCCTTCATGTAGAGGAAAACTGGCTGAAGCAGGAGGAAATAGATTTTATCATTTCCACCATGTCTATTGAAAATACCAGTATTCCGGTGGTAATTGTCAATCCCCTGTTGTTAGAAGTAGATAAAAATAAAATTGATCGATTGATCAGTCAAATAAAGGGAGTCGTTAAACCAGGGCGTGAAAAAAGAATTCCTTCCCTCAGCCTAAAGGATAAGCTAATTCAGCTTCATTACTATAGTGAGGGAATCATACAAATATTAGATCACTTCTTTCTACAAAGCTTCAGTGTAAAAGAAATAGAAGAATTAATTACCTTGATTAGTGAGGCAATCGTGGATGACAAGGATCGGCAAAATCAATTAAAACAAGACCTGCTGCTGCGGGAGCAAAAGGGAGGAACATTGATTACCGGAAAGGGAATCAGCCTGCTTCATTGCAGAAGCACCAGTGTAAAGGCCCTATACTTTGGGGCAGTTAGGCTAATCAACAAACTGTCCTATCCCAATGGAAGGGGAAAAAAGGAGGAAATCGATTTAGTTATTGTGATGCTGGCGCCAGAAAACAGCAACCAGGCGCAGCTTGAGGTAATTAGTGAAGTAAGTAAGCTGATCATTGACAGACCTCAGTTTTTAAACCTTCTGAGGGAAGGCTTACGGGATGAAGCCTATCTGGAAATCAGCAGTCGTTTGAATGAATTCTACCAATTCAAAAGCAATCAATGACAGGAGAGATTTACATGAATGAAAATATCATCACTTCAAATAATCATGCGGAGAGGCAGAGTCAGGAAAAAATACAGAGATTCGGCAGATTTTTAAGTGGAATGGTTATGCCCAATATCGGGGCCTTCATCGCCTGGGGAATTATCACCGCCCTCTTTATTCCGACCGGCTGGGTACCCAATGAAAACCTGGCATCTCTGGTTGGCCCTATGATCAATTTTCTGCTACCCCTGTTAATCGGCTATACCGGTGGAAAAATGGTGGCCGATGTCAGAGGTGGGGTTCTTGGCGCCATTGCCACCATGGGGGTCATTGTCGGGGCAGATGTGCCCATGTTTATTGGTGCAATGATAATGGGGCCCCTGGGGGGCTATGCCATCAAGAAATTTGACGAAGCGGTAGAGGGAAAAATACCGGCAGGCTTTGAAATGCTGGTCAATAACTTTTCAGCAGGAATCATTGGTACCTTGTTGGCCCTGCTGGCCTATTTAGGCATAGGGCCCGTAGTATTGGCATTAAACAGTGTGTTAAAGGCAGGGGTGGAGGTAATTGTAAATGCAGGGCTCCTTCCCTTAACTTCAATATTCATTGAGCCTGGAAAGGTATTATTCTTAAATAACGCCATGAATCACGGCGTATTGGGGCCCCTGGGCCTTCAGGAAAGCGAGGCCCTAGGAAAATCCATCTTCTTTTTACTTGAAACAAATCCCGGGCCAGGCCTGGGAATATTACTGGCCTACTGGATCTTTTCAAAGGGGATGGTGAAGCAATCGGCCCCTGGGTCAATCATAATCCACTTTTTAGGCGGTATTCATGAAATCTATTTCCCCTATATCCTAATGAACCCATTATTAATATTGGCAGTCATCGCAGGGGGAGCCAGTGGTGTATTGACCTTCAGCATACTGGGGGCAGGGCTGGTGGCCACCCCATCACCCGGAAGCATCTTTGCCCTACTGGCCATGACCCCAAGGGGAGGGTACTTCCCGGTATTGGCGGGGGTAGCTGTGTCGACGACGGTGAGCTTCCTGGTAGGGGCCTTCTTTATCAAAAGGGCCAGCCATAAGATGGATGAAAATGAGCTAGAGGAGGCCAAGGAAAAGGTTAAGGGCCTGAAGGGTAAAAAGGGAAAGCTGACAGTGAATCAAATTATATTTGCCTGCGATGCAGGAATGGGCTCCAGTGCCATGGCCGCCACCAGCTTAAAGAAGAAGCTGAAGGAAAAGGGATTAGCAATTGAAGTAATTAATTGCTCCATTGATGAAATTTCAGGTGATGCAAAAGTAGTAATCACCCATAAAAGCTTAACTGATCGGGCCAAAAACAAGGCACCCGGGGCAGAGCATATATCGATACAGGATTATTTTAATGACCCTCAATTAGATCAGCTGATCAGCAGACTACAGGCAGGAGCCCCAGATGCTTTTCAGGAAAAGGCAGTGTCAGAAGAAGAAAGCAATGAAATATTAAAAAAATCAAATATTAAGTTGGACCTAAAGACCGTTGATACAGAGGCAGCCATTCGGATGGCAGGACAGCTATTGGTTGAAGGAGGGTATGTGGAAGCACCCTATATCGAGGCCATGCTGGAAAGGGAACAGCAGATCAGCACCTATATAGGAAAGGGAGTTGCCATTCCCCACGGAATCGGCAGTGCAAGAAAGTATATTAAGAAAACCGGGATGGTTGTATTGCAGTTTCCCGAGGGAGTGGCATTTGGTGAAGAAAAGGCCTATCTGGTAATTGGTATAGCAGGGGCCGGCAAGGAGCATCTAAGTATATTATCTAATATTGCCGCCACGCTGGAGGATGATGATACTGTAGAGGCGATTAAAACCACAAGGGACCCCCAGGCCATACACGAAAAGTTCACCATTGACCTAGAGTAGGAGATCATAGACAATTTTAGAAATTGAGGTGAAGGTATGATTATAACATTAACATTAAATCCGGCCGTGGATAAGACCATCGAAATCAGCAATTTTACCCTTAACCGAGTCAATCGGGTAACCAGTGCCCGATTGGATGCCGGTGGGAAAGGAATCAATGTATCAAAAGGAATTCATGGGCTGGGAGAAAAAAGCAAGGCCCTTGGGATTTTAGCCGGAAGATCAGGTCAGTTTATTAAAGACCAATTGGATCAGCTCTCAATAGAGAATCAATTCCTCTTTATTGAAGGCGAGACTAGAACCAATATCAAAATAGTAGACCGCCAAGTCGGTACCAATACCGATATCAATGAGCAGGGGCCAGACATTTCTGTAGAGGACTTAAAGCGAATGGAAGACATGACCCTGAACAATTTAAAAGAGGATGATATCCTGGTGCTTTCCGGAAGCGTGCCGGGGAACGTGGGGTCGGATATTTATCGGTCCCTTGCTGACAGGGCAGGGGAAATGGGAGCGAAGGTCATACTGGATGCCGACGGAGCCCTGTTAAAAGAAGGATTAAAGGCCGGGCCCTATTTAGTTAAGCCCAATATACACGAATTAGAAAGGCTATATAACAAGAGAATTGAAAGTACAGAAGAGGCCATTGTCCTGGCAAGGGATATCTTTCAATATGGCGTTGAGAGAATTATGATTTCACTGGGGGAAGAGGGTGCTGTTTTCATGACCCCTGAACAGATTTTTAGGGTTCAAGGTATGAAGGTTCCTGTTATTAGCACTGTTGGAGCCGGAGATGCCATGGTAGCCGCCCTGGCTGTATCCATTGAAAAAAACTATTCAATGGATCAAACCATTCGCCTGGCCAGTGCAGCCAGCGCCGCCAGTGTCATGACAGCTGGAACCGAAGCCGGTAGGCCAGAGGTGATCGCTGAATTAGAGAAGATTGTAACCTATATCGAACAAGCATAATAGAGAGGTGGTAAGTATATGAAAACCAAGGCAGTAAGATTATATGGTGAGAAGGATTTAAGATTAGAGGAGTTTGAGCTTCCTCCCATTAAAGAAGATGAAATACTGGTTAAGGTTATTACCGACAGCATTTGTATGTCAACCTATAAAGCTGCAATTTTAGGTAAAAACCATAAGAGGGTACCCGAAGATGTTGCAGAAAACCCCATTATTGTTGGCCATGAATTTGCCGGTGTAATCGTAGAGGTAGGTGAAAAATGGCAAAATCAATTTAAACCCGGCGACAAGTTTGCCATTCAACCTGCCCTCAATTACAAGGGAAGTATGGCCTCACCAGGCTATTCCTACCAATATTTTGGCGGAGACTGCACCTATACTATTATTCCCCAGGAGGTAATGGAGCTGGGGTGCCTGCTGCCCTATGAAGGGGAAGCCTTCTACGATGCCTCCCTGGCAGAGCCAATGTCGTGCATTATTGGAGCCTTCCATGCCACTTATCATACCATCACCGGTCAATATGAACATGTAATGGAAATTGTAGAAGGGGGTAAAATGGCATTGCTGGCAGGCTGCGGGCCCATGGGTCTGGGAGCCATTGACTATATTATTCATCGAGACAAAAAACCAAGTCTATTGGTAGTAACCGATATCGACGAGGAACGAATAGAAAGGGCTAAGACCATTTTTACGGCAGAGGAAGCAAGGAAGAACGGGGTAGAATTGATCTTTGTCAATACAAAGAATGTCGAAAATTCTACAGACTATCTAATGGAGCTGACCGGTGGAACGGGCTATAACGATGTTTTTGTCTATGCACCTGTTAAGCAGATAATAGAGGAAGGCGATAAAATACTGGCCCGAGACGGTTGTCTGAATTTCTTTGCAGGCCCCACCGATACCAATTTTTCAGCCCAATTAAACTTCTATAATGTTCATTATGCATCGACCCACATCGTTGGAACCAGTGGTGGCAATACCGATGATATGAAGGAATCACTGGAAATGTCGGCGCAAAAGAGAATTAACCCTGCGGTTATGGTGACCCACATTGGTGGTCTTAATGCGGTTTCCGACGCCACCTTGAATTTACCCAATATCCCTGGGGGCAAAAAGCTAATCTATACCCATTTGGATATGGAGCTGACAGCCATCACAGATTTCGAAGAAAAGGGTAAAACGGACCCCTTCTTTAAAAAATTGGCTCAAATTGTTAAACAGCACAAGGGGCTATGGTCAGCAGAGGCAGAGGCCTATTTACTAGAGTATTATAAAAAATTAATTTAAACCTAAAGATAAATTTAGTGAAAAAGATTAAATAATAGAGATATATAAGGGCTTACCTTGTATGTCTCTATTGCTATTTATAAATAAAAGTTCATGTCGAAAAAAACACAAAATTTATAATATAATGTTGCATTATAGCATTGCATAGGATATACTAATTAAAAAAAGGATAATATGCAAAAGCTGACATATAATGAATACTCAGCGCGATCGAATTTGTTAAACCCTGTAGCAAGTACTTAGATTAATTCAATAGAGGGCAAACTAATCGAAAGGTTAGGACGCAAAGCCATGGGCCTTCATTTGTTAAAAATATGGCAGCCGGTTGCATTGATTGCTCAAGCCCCTTTTGTTTTAAAGAGAAAGGGGCTCCTTTACATTCACTCTAATCTTCACCAAGGTTTGAGCAATCATAAATCATAAAAGAAAGAGGGTTTAAAAAATGAAAAGTATTAAAACAAAATTAGTTCTATCCTTTTTTATTTTGATCTTGGCAAGCTCTTTATTCATTGGCTTTTTCTCGATGTCTATGGCGGGGGATGCCCTGACCGTTGAGGCAGAAGAAACCCTTGAACTGATGGCAAGGGAGGGGGCAAAGCTAACGGAAAGCAGAATGCAAACTCAAATTCTAACCCTGGAAATGATTGCAGGAAGAAGCGATATACAAACGATGGATTGGGAGCTTCAACAGCCAATATTGCAAAGGCAGCTGCCTAAAACGAATTTTTTGGCCCTGGGGGTCGTTTATCCTGACGGAACAGTCTACTATAACAATGGGACCACCCTTTACATAGGAGATAGAGATTATGTAAAAAAAGCTTTAAATGGAGAGTCTAATATATCTGATTTAATCGTAAGTAAAGCTACCCAGGAATTAGTTGTTATTATGCAGTACCCATACAGGATGACAGCGGTAATGTCATAGGCGCCTTAATAGGCAGGCGGGAAGGGGAAGCCATCAGCAATATTACTAATAGCATGGGCTATGGTGAAACAGGCTATGCCTATATGATTAATGGGGAAGGAACCGTCATCGGACACCCTGAAAGTGATAAAGTCTTCGATCAATTTAACCCCATTCAGGAAGGTCAGAAAAATAAGGAATTAAAACCCTTGGGCAATCTAATTGAGAGGATGCTTAGTGAAAAGAATGGAGTAGCCGCCTATCACTTTGAAAATCGAGATCTTTATGCAGGCTATGCCGCTGTCAATGGAACCAGTTGGATTTTAGTGATTACGGCCAATCAGCAGGAGGTATTAGAAGCGATACCCACCATGCAAAGAAATATATTTATCATGTTGCTGGCTGTTTTGGCAGTCAGTTCAATCATTGCCTATATAATTGGCAGCAGCTTGACCAAGCCTATTGTGAACATAAAAGAAGAGGCAGAGAGACTATCAAGTTTCAATATCAGCAGAGATGTAGAGGCTTCCATGCTTAGGAAAAAGGATGAAATAGGGATATTAGCCAGAGCCTTTCAAAATATGATTATCAGTTTACGGGATATTGTAAAGGAAATTAACCTATCGGCTGAACAGGTGGCACAGGTTTCAGAAGAATTAACAGCCACTACGCAGCAGGCCTCTGTTTCATCAGAAGAGGTATCCAGGACAGTAGAAGAAATTGCCAAGGGTGCTTCAGAGCAGGCCCAGGGTACCCAGGCCGGAACCAATAACATCTTCAAACTAAGTGAGGTCATTGAAAAGGACCACAGCTACCTTGAGGAAATGAATACAGCGTCGAACCAGGTGGCCCTGGCGGTCGACTCAGGGTTAGAGGAAATCACCCAGCTGTCAAAAATCACCGATGAAAGCAGCAATGCCATCGAAGAAATTAACGGAGTCATTTTGAGAACCAATGAAAGCTCACAGAAAATAGGTGAAGCTAGTAATATCATTGCTTCCATTGCAGAGCAAACTAACCTGTTGGCATTAAATGCTGCCATTGAGGCAGCCAGGGCCGGAGAAGCAGGAAAGGGCTTTGCAGTTGTAGCAGAGGAAATTAGAAAGCTGGCAGAGCAATCCACAGAATCAACTCAAACAATTGATGAGGTGGTTAATGAGCTGCAAGGGAATTCCCAGGAGGCGGTTAAGACCGTGGAACGGGTTATACACATTTCAAAGGAGCAGTTAAATTGTGTTGGCAATAGTAAGAATCAATATATACAAATTAAGGAGGCAATGGATCAAGCAGCCAAAATTGTAGCAAGGTTAAATGTGTCGAGTCGAGAAATGGAAAATATGAAGGACGATATACAAGAGGAATTACAAAATCTTGCAGCCATAGCCCAGGAAAATTCTGCATCCACTCAACAAGTGGCGGCCTCGATGGAGGAACAAACCGCCGCCATGGAGGAAATATCCAGTGCCAGTGAGGGGTTGTCTAATTTAGCCCAGGAGCTTCAAGGAATGATTAACCGTTTTCAATTGGAATAAAAGATGGTCAATCTGTAACGGTTTTGGCAGCAACGTAAAAGATAGAGGCTTTCTAAAGACCGAGGCATAGGTGCGATACCTATGCCTTTGTTGAATTAAAAAAACAAAAACAATAATAATAGGACGGCTCGTCTCATATGATAGATTAGGCAGGCCAGATGGTTGCGAACCATTATACCCTATGCTATCATTATAGTAACATAAAACAATGACATGCTTAATTAAATCTTAAAGTTCTTAGGTCATCATTATAGACTTAATACAGCTTTAAAAAGACATAAATGTAACCACTAACTTCAAAATCTATAGATACGAGGGGGAAAAGGATGAAAACTGCGTTAAATTATTATACCAGATTCCATACATCTTTAGTAAGTGAAGACATGAAGAAACAGCCCCAGGAAAATGACATATTTGAAGAAAAGGGTTACCACGAACGATTTGACTTAAAGGACCTGGTTGACTTAAAGCTGCTTCAAAACATACAGGAGAAGCTGGCGGAGGTTACAGGGCTGGCCTTTGTAACGGTGGATTTTAGAGGTGAGCCCATCACTGAAAGGACATCGTTTTCAGACTTTTGCTTTGCTCGAAGGGAAATTGAGGAATATAAAATAACCTGCTGCCTTTCAGATGCCCATGGAGGCTTGGAAGCCGCCATTTGGGGAAAACCATATATCTATCGGTGCCCTGCAGGACTGGTGGATTTTGCTGTTCCCATTGTAGTTAGGGGGCAATATCTGGGGGCGGTGCTGTGTGGCCAGGTAAGATGCCCTGACAGCGAACGCTTTGTTGATATTGGTGATTTTGTTAAATCCGATACCAAATGGAAAAGTGACGCCAGCTTTACAGATAAGTATAATCAAACCCTGTCGGTTGAATACGATAAGATCGTATCTACGGCCGAGCTGGTTTATCTTGTCATTAATCAATTGGTGGAAAAGGAAGTTGTCAATATTATTCAAGAGGAGCTAAACCGTAAAAACCTACACCTGATGAAGGAAAAAAAGGCCCGGGTAGAGCTGGAAAAGGAGCTGAAAATTTCAGAGCTTAAGGCCCTCAAGGCCCAGATAAATCCACATTTTATGTTTAATGTATTAAATTCCATTAATAACCTGGCCCTGGTGGAGGGTGCCAAGCAAACCCAGGAAATGGCCTACCTGTTTTCTAATCTGCTTCGATATAACCTGGAGAATGCCGATCATGCAGTCTATTTAAAGGACGACATAGAAAATATAGAGCGGTATTTAAAGGTGCAAAAAATCCGTTTCGGCTCAAAGCTCAGCTACACCATCAACATGGACAAGACCCTTGAAAATCAGAAAATTCTGCCTTTCATTTTGCAGCCCTTTGTAGAAAATGCTGTGAATCATGGAATCGTTCCCAAGGAAACCTCCGGGCAAATTAATGTTTCCGCCAAGCTCCATGGTAAGGATATTTTGATTAGAATAGAAGATGACGGACTGGGAATGTCTCCGAGAAAAATTGAGAAAATATATCATTTTGATCAGGACCAATACGAGGGAAGCTCTCTTGGAATAGGCATTCAAAATACAAGAAAGCGTTTGATACAAAGCTATGGTGAAGAATATGACATTCATATAACAAGTCGGGAAAATATTGGAACCACTGTTGAAATAAAAATCCCCCAGGATTTTAATGAGAGGTTTATATAAATGTTTAAGGTACTCCTTGTGGATGATGAATATTTAGTGAGAAGGGCCCTTCAGATTGTCATTGATGAAATGGAGGAATTTGAAATAGTAGGTGCGGCAGAAAATGCAAAGGAGGCCATGGGCCTCTACGAAAGCCTCAAGCCCGATTATGTCCTGATGGATATTATGATACCGGGTTTTAATGGTTTGCAGGTTAGTCAATGGATTAAAAATAAAAATAAGCACACCACGATTATAATTCTCACCGCCTACAGTAACTTTGAATTTGCCCAGCAGGCCATACAAATCGGCGTAAATGATTATCTATTAAAGCCCTACTCACCGGAAAAAATTAAAGAGGTTATGTTAAAGTACCGGGAAAATCACATTAAGGGTTTTTCTCTGGCAACAGGGCTCATTAAGAGCATCTCGGCCCGTGATTTTCAAAAAACCATGAAAGAGATTCCTCTGGTAATTGAGACAATTTTTAAGAATAAGGGCAATACCAGGGAAATTTACGATGCCCTCAAGCAATTACTCTGTGAGGTTTTGGACGAAATGCACTGTATGGACAAGGGCTATCGCACCTTTTATGAGAATAAATTCATGATCGCAGAAGGGACTTGTAAAGACCAAAGCCTGGCTGAATTTTGGCTTTTTGATTTAGTCGATGAAGTATACAGACAAAAAATAATCCAGAATTATCCTCAATTTATCAGGGTTTTTTCCTATATAGAAGAGAATATGAAGCAGGAAATCAGTCTACAGCAAGCATCAAATCAAGCTATTTTAAGCAGTAGCTACCTAAGCCGCCTGTTTAAAAAAGAGCTGGGTATTAATTTTGTCAGCTATATTAACCTGAAAAAAGTAAGGGCAGGAAAAAAATATTTAAAATTCAGCGATATGACCATTAATGATGTGGCCTTTGAGCTGGGCTATAATGAATCCAGCTATTTTTGCAAGGTATTTAAGGGAATAGAGGGGATTACCCCAACCCAGTATCGTGAAGGACTAAAGGAAGGTCACCCATAGCTTTAATATTAATTCCATAGTATAGAAATATGAAAGAAAGCTAAATAGCTTTCTTTTTTTGTCTTTTTGACCATGACAAAATTTTATAATGAACAAGACAAAATTCTATTATTGCCACTGGGCCTTGCAGGGTTACCATTAACCCATGGAAGGGAGTGATATACAGTGGGATTACTTCATATAACCTCGGAATCAGTAACAGCCGGTCATCCCGATAAGCTATGTGATCAAATATCAGATGCAATTTTAGATGCCTATCTGGCCCAGGACCCCATGGCCCGGGTTGCCGTAGAAACCATGGCTTCCGACAACATGCTTATGATTGTGGGAGAAATTACTTCTTCCGCAGAGGTAAATGCAGCTTCTGTAGCCAGGGGCGTAATCCGCTCAGTGGGTTACACCGACAGGGCCTCGGGCTTGGATAGTGAAAAATGCCTAATCGTCACCAACATCAATGAACAGTCACCCGATATTGCCATGGGGGTTGACTGTGGCCTGGAATATAAGGGGCAGCCAGACCTTGAGTGGCAGCAAATGGGGGCAGGAGACCAGGGAATCATGTACGGCTATGCCTGCAGCGAAACAGAGGATTTAATGCCTCTACCCATTCATCTGGCCCATAGGCTAAGTCGTGGTCTGGCCCGGGTCAGAGAAAGAAATCTGCTTCCCTATCTGCTGCCCGACGGAAAAAGCCAGGTGACGGTGGCCTATAATGAAAAAGGCAGGCCGGTGGCCATTACGGCAGTGGTAATTTCAGCCCAGCATAGAGACAATATAGAACTGAAAATGCTTAAAAGGGACATTATGGAGACAGTAATTCAACCAGCCCTGCCCAGGGAGTTGATTAGTGAAAGAACAAAATTTTACATCAATCCCACGGGCAGATTTGTTATAGGGGGCCCCAGGGGCGATTCGGGTCTAACGGGCAGAAAACTGATGGTAGATACCTATGGTGGGTTAATACGCCATGGGGGAGGGGCCTTTTCGGGAAAAGATCCTTCTAAGGTGGACCGGTCGGGGGCCTATATGGCCCGTTATGTGGCTAAAAACCTTGTGGCAGCAGGATTGGCAGATCAATGTGAAATTGGTGTGGCCTATGCCATTGGTATGGCCCGGCCCGTATCAATTTATTTGAATACCTATGGAACAGAAAAAATTAGTCTTAAAGAGCTTGAAGTACTTATGGAAAAACACTTTGATTTCAGCGTAGGGGCAATTATACAGGGACTGAATTTAAGAAGGCCCCTTTATCAAGCTGCTGCTACCTATGGTCATTTTGGCGGCAGTTATCGGAATTTCCCCTGGGAAAGTACGTTAATATCAACTGAATTAAGAAAGGAAGCCGGCCTTTAGCAGGTAAAAAATTTACCGAATATTGAACAAATTATTATTACTTGCCAAATGAAAAAAGACCATAAGATAGAGACAAGTAGCAATTAATTATGAAAGGAGCGTTTTTGAATATGAGTAGTGATGCATTAGGTATGGTAGAAACTAAAGGTCTGGTAGGGTCCATCGAAGCAGCCGATGCCATGGTAAAGGCAGCCAATGTCAGATTAATTGGTTATGAAAAAATTGGGTCAGGGCTGGTAACAGTGATGATTCGTGGTGATGTAGGGGCCGTTAAGGCTGCAGTAGAGGCTGGAGCTTCAGCAGCAGAAAGGGTTGGAGAAGTGGTTTCAAGCCATATTATTCCAAGACCCCATGGGGAGCTTTCTATGATTCTTCCCAAGGAAAGCAGAGAATAATCAGCTTAAAATTGAGAGAGGAAGTGTAAGAAATGATCAGTGATGCATTAGGAATGATTGAAACGAAGGGGCTTGTTGGAGCCATTGAGGCCGCCGATGCCATGGTGAAGTCCGCCAACGTCAGGCTAATTGGTTATGAAAAAATTGGGTCAGGCCTGGTAACAGTGATGATACGAGGAGACGTAGGAGCAGTAAAGGCGGCAGTGGATGCTGGTTCATCGGCAGCAGGACGGGTAGGAGAGCTGGTCTCCAGCCATGTGATTCCAAGACCCCATACAGAGCTTTCCATGATTCTTCCGGTAGAAGAATAAAATGAGGGGGAAATTGTAGATGAAAGAGGAATTGATTGAAAAGATCATGGCTGATGTGATGAAAAACATCAATCAGGAACCAGAACCATGTCAAAAACAGAGTGATCAGCCCAAGGGCTGCTGTCTGACAGAATTTGTGGGAACAGCCATTGGTGACACCATTGGACTTGTAATTGCCAATGTTGATGCCCAGCTGCTGGAAGTAATGAATGCCGATAAAAAATATCGTTCAATTGGTATTTTAGGAGGACGCACCGGGGCAGGACCCCACATTATGGCAGCTGACGAGGCAGTTAAGGCAACTAATACAGAAATTATTGGCATCGAGCTGGCCCGGGATACAAAGGGCGGAGCGGGCCATGGGTCATTAATTATTTTTGGTGCAGAGGATGTATCCGATGCCAGGAGAGCCATTGAGGTAGCCCTAGAGGAGCTGGAAAGAACCTTTGGGGATGTGTACAGCAACGATGCAGGACACTTGGAATTTCAATATACTGCCAGGGCCAGCTATGCCTGTAATAAAGCCTTTAATGCCCCCATGGGTAAAGCCTTTGGGCTGATTGTTGGAGCCCCAGCGGCCATAGGAATTCTCATTTCAGATGCTGCTGTCAAGGCAGCCAATGTAGAGGTTGTGGGTTATAGTTCTCCGGGGAAAGGTACCAGCTACAGTAATGAAGGTATTCTTATGATTAGTGGAGATTCAGGAGCCGTCAGGCAATCAATTATTACAGCCAGGGAAATAGGTCTAAAGGCCTTGGAGGCCCTGGGAGGAAGGGCTAATTCCTCAACCAAACCCTACATTTAGTAAGTCTACCCTTTAATTGAAAGGAGAATCGAAATGGATACAATCACAAGGGGCTTCAGTGAGCCCACAAAACGTATAGAAAAGCTAAAGGATCAAATTCTTCAAGCCGTTCCCCGTATTGAAACAGAAAGAGCATTGATTATTACAAGGTCCTATCAGGAAACCGAGGGAATGCCTGCAATTATGAGAAGGGCCAAGGCCTTGGAAAAACTATTAAATGAGCTTCCTGTCATCATTAGAGAGGATGAGCTGATTGTGGGAAGCCTGACAAAGGAGCCCAGGTCGTCCCAAGCTTTTCCTGAGTTTTCAAATAAATGGCTTAAGGATGAATTCAACAGAATTGGAAAACGGGACGGAGACGCCTTTCAAATATCTGAAGAGGCAAAAAAGGAGCTGGAGGAGGTCTTTGCCTATTGGGACGGAAGGACCACCAATGAGCTGGCTACCTCCTATATGCCCCAGGAAACCATAGACTGTATGACAGCAAACGTATTCACCGTTGGCAATTACTATTTCAATGGAGTAGGGCATATCTCCGTAGATTATGGAAAGGTACTGAAGAAGGGCTTCAAGGGAATTATCTATGAAGCTGCCGAAGCAATGGCCAGGGCCGATCAGAGTGATCCGGAGTATATTAAAAAGGAGCAATTTTTAAAGGCCGTAATCATCGTATGTAATGCAGCCATAACCTTTGCCCAGCGATATGCTGAAGAGGCCAGAAAAATTGCAGGCTTTGCCGTAGGCCAGGAAAGAAGAAACGAGCTGTTGAAAATTGCTGAAGTCTGTGAGCAGGTGCCGGCCAATGGTGCCCGTAGCTTCTATGAGGCTTGTCAATCCTTCTGGTTTGTTCACGCCATTATCAACATTGAATCCAATGGTCACTCCATTTCACCTGCCCGCTTTGACCAATATATGTACCCTTATCTTGCCATAGACAAGGAAATCAGCCAGGAAAAAGCCCAGGAGCTGGTGGATTGTATCTGGGTAAAGCTAAATGACATCAACAAGGTTCGAGATGAGGTTTCCACAAAGGCCTTCGGGGGATATCCCATGTTCCAAAACCTGATTGTAGGGGGACAGACCGCCGATGGTAAGGATGCCACCAACCGACTTTCCTATATGGCCATAGAGGCCACTGCCCATGTAAGGCTATCACAGCCCTCCTTTTCCATCCGGGTTTGGGATAAATCTCCCGACGAGTTTCTGATAAAGGCCTGTGAGCTAAGCAGAATGGGGCTGGGAATGCCAGCTTATTATAATGATGAAGTGATAATCCCGGCTCTAATCAATCGTGGGTTAACCATTCAGGATGCTCGGGAATATGGCATTATCGGCTGTGTTGAGCCTCAACGACCAGGAAAAACCGAAGGGTGGCACGATTCCGCCTTCTTTAACCTGGCCAAGGTCTTGGAAATCACCTTGAACAACGGAATGTGTGATGGAAAGCAATTGGGCCCCAAATCAGGCGAGTTTACTACCTTCCAATCCATAGAAGAAATTGTAGCGGCCTACCGAAAGCAAATGGAATACTTTGTGTATCATCTTGTGAAGGCTGATAACTGTGTTGACCTGGCCCATGCCGAAAGGGCACCCCTACCCTTTTTATCCTGCATGGTAGACGACTGTATCAGCCGGGGAAAATCCCTTCAAGAGGGGGGAGCCCATTATAACTTTACCGGGCCCCAAGGAGTAGGGGTCGCCAATGTGGGCGATTCCTTTATGGCCATACAAAAACTGGTCTTTGAAGAAGAAAAGCTGACCCTGACCCAATTAAAGCAGGCCCTTGATACCAACTTCCATCAGGGGGTAGCTCAGCCACAGGCAGAGGAAGCAGACCCCACCTATCAAATGGTGCTGGCAGCAGTTAAAAAGGTATTGGGAGAAAGCGGTGCCATTGCCACCGATATGGATGCCCTGAAAAAAGCCGTTAATGTAAATCTTGGGCAATCCACTGGAAAGGCTATCGGGGAAGCAGGTGACATACAGCAGCTTTTGATCCACGGCGCACCTAAGTTTGGTAATGATATTGATGAAGTAGACATGTTGGCCCGGGAGGGAGCCCTCATCTATTGTCAAGAGGTTGAGAAATATACGAATCCAAGGGGCGGAAGATTCCAGGCGGGTCTGTACCCTGCTTCCATCAACGTGCTGATGGGTACCCATGTAGGGGCCACCCCCGATGGCAGAAGTGGCGGTCAACCCCTGGCCGACGGTGTTTCACCCGTCAGAGGGGCCGACAGCAGTGGCCCTACGGCAGCCACCAATTCCGTTGCCAAGCTGGATCATTTTATTGCCTCCAACGGTACCTTGTTAAATCAAAAGTTCCACCCTTCGGCAGTACAGGGGGAAAATGGTCTGTCTAACCTGGCCGCCCTGGTTCGAAGCTATTTTGATCAAAAGGGAATGCATATCCAGTTTAATGTCATTGATAAAAATACCCTGATCAAGGCCCAACAAAATCCGGAACGCTATCGGGATCTGGTGATCCGGGTGGCGGGCTATAGTGCCCAATTCATCTCTCTGGATAAGGCAATACAGGATGACATTATCAAAAGAACAGAGCACATGTTTTAGACACTATTATGTCAGATGGGAGCCCTCCCATCTGACATTGATTTAAGAAAGAGGTGGAAAAATGCAAGGGTCAATTAACGATCATCAGCAGGGTATCGTATTTAATATACAAAAATTCTCTGTCCATGATGGGCCAGGCATCCGTACCATTGTGTTCCTAAAGGGGTGCCCCCTTTCCTGCCAATGGTGCAGCAACCCCGAATCTCAATCAACGACACCTGCGGTGATGTTTTATGAAAAGAACTGTGTAAGCTGCGGCAGGTGTGTTAATGCCTGCCCAAAGCAGGCTATTGATCCTGCCCTGAAGGGAATCATTAACCGGGAACGATGCAATGATTGCGGCCTGTGTGTTGAGGCCTGCCATTATAAAGCCCTGGTGATGTCAGGCAGTGCCATGACGGTACGGGAGGTAGTGACAGAGCTGAAGAAGGATACCATTCATTATCGAAGATCAGGGGGCGGTATCACTATTTCTGGAGGAGAGCCATTTTTGCAATCTGAATTCCTGCTGGAGCTTCTTAGGGCCTGTAAGAATCAAGGGTGGCATACTGCCATCGAAACAACAGGCCTGGCAACAGAAAAACAACTGGAAGATATCATCCCCTATATAGATTTGGTGTTGCTAGATATTAAACATATTGTACCAGAAAGGCACGAAGATCAAACGGGGGTATCCAGCCTGCCCCTATTGAAAAATGCAATCAAAATTGGAGAGCTGGCAAGGGAGGTAGCTGTGCGTATTCCCGTAATCCCCGACTTCAATGGCGATGAAGATAGCATCAGCCAAATTGCACGGTTTATCAGACATATAAAAAGCGTCAGCCGAGTCCATTTACTGCCCTATCACAGACTAGGCGACAGTAAATACGATGCCTTGGGAAAGAAAAACCCTATGGAGCTTGGCCATAAGGCCCCCACTCCAGAAGAGTTGGCCCATTACCAAAGCATCATAGAAGCCCAGGGCTTTCAATGTGTTATAGGTGGATAATCGAAGGGAGGAATAGACATGACATTACTTTCAATGGGGCTGCTGGAAACCGTAGGCCTGACAGCCGGCATCGAAGCAGCTGATGCCATGGTTAAGGCCGCCAATGTCAGACTAATCGGCTTTGAAAATACCAAGGGAAACGGATTAATCACTGTTAAGGTGGAAGGAGACGTAGGGGCAGTTCAATCGGCTGTAGAGGCAGGTGCCTTGGCGGCGGCCAAAGTAGGGAAGGTATATTCCAAACTGGTTATTCCCAGGCCCTCCCCTGAAATAGAAATCCTTAAAAAATCAGATTGGGCCTCTTCTTCCCATGAAATGAAGCCAAAGGCCTTGGCTGAATCCCCCCAGGCAGCAAAGGAGAATCACAATGTTTCCCCCAATCACCAAGAAGATCAGGAGACACTAAGCATCGATAGTAACCAGGAGCAGGAGCCGACCTGCAATCTTTGCCATGACAGTCGATGCGGCAGAAAAAAAGGAGAGCCCCGGTCATGGTGTATTCACGCTGAAGGGGAATAAGCGAAATAAGCCTTAACTGTCAATTCTTTAAAAGGTGTGATAATACATGGATATAGATATTAAAAAAATAGAAAAATGGGTCTATGAAATTATAGAAAAAATGAATCTTTCGACCCATCAGGTACCGGTGGGGGTATCCAACAGACACATTCACCTGAGCCAGGGGGATTGTAAGGTGCTGTTTGGAGCCAACCATACCTTAACCCCCCTTAAGGCCCTGAAGCAGCCAGGGCAATATGCCGCTGAGGAAACCGTAGACCTGCTGGGCCCCAAGGGAACGATCCATCGGGTGAGGGTATTAGGGCCCCTTCGTAAGCAAACCCAGGTGGAAATTTCTAAAACCGACGGCTTTCTTTTGGGAGTCAATGCCCCCATCAGGGAATCTGGTGATTTAAAGGAGAGCCCCGGGGTAATCATCAAGGGGCCAAAGGGGCAGGTGGAAATTAAAGAAGGGCTGATTGTAGCCCTTCGCCACATCCATATGCCAGAGGATTATGCCAGGTTAAATCAATATACCGATGGAGAAATGGTATCGGTGGACTTTCAAAATACCGAAAGGCCTACCACGTTTCATGGGGTTAAAATCAGGGTTTCGCCTGTCTTTTCCCTAGAAATGCATGTCGATACCGATGAGGCCAATGGAGCAGGGCTGAAAAACGGCTCCATCGGAACCATCGTCAGGCAGGATCAAAATCAATCCAAATAGATAGTTTTTGGAGGTGTGTCAATGGATATTGAAGCCCTGGTAAAACGGGTTATCGAAGCGTTAAGGGAGCAAGAGGCCAGAAAGCATCAATTATTGATCTTAGTCAATGAAAATAACGAAGGCCTTGATACTATCCTGAAGCTAATCCCCCAATTAAAGAAACAGGGGACAGAAATTAAATTTTTAGTTAGTCCCCATCTCCATACCCAGTGGCATCAAATTGCACCGGGGGAAGAGGCCCATTGTCAGCCTATAGATCAAGACAGAAGGGCCCTCGTTGATGGGGCCTCCCTGATCATTGGGGCTGCCCTTGAATTTAGTTCCCTGGCAAGGGTAAGCATGGGACTCCAGGAGACACCGATAGAAAGAGCCATGGCAGATACGTTCCTGTCAGGTAAGAAGCTGCTGCTGCCCATCGAAGGAATTTTGCCGTCCATAAGCGAAGGCACCAGTCAAGCCTATATGAAAATGATTTGCACCCATTTAAGAAGCATGGTTTCCTTCGGGGCAAGGCTTCTGTACTATCGTCAATTGCCCCATGCAGTAATGGAAGAGCTTAAAGCCCAGTCCGACATCCTCTACCTGGAAAAGCCCTTAGTGAAGGAAGCTGATATGGCCTGTGTCAAGCCTGGTGGAACCATTTCAATTGCCCCGGGCAGTACCCTGAGCCATGGGGCCAGGGAGGCTGCCAGAAGGGCAAAAATAAAAGTATATAAAAGGTTGGTGTAATAAATGTTCATTGGTAAGGTAGTGGGAACCATTGTGTCAACCAGTAAGGTTAACAGCCTTGTGGGAAAGAAAATACTGATTGTTCAGCCCCAAACCGCCCAGGGAAAGCCCTGTGGTCAGCCGGTTGTTTCCATAGATGCCATTGGTTCAGGCTTTGGTGAGAGGGTGCTGGTAACCACCGGCAGCGGAGCAAGGGAAGCCTTTAATGAGGCCCAGGCCATAGACAGTGCCATTGTAGCAATTATAGACAGTATCGAGATTGATTTGGAGGTTGAAGAGGATGACACAATATAAAGATGTAGAAGAAATTGTAAAGCAAATACTAAAAACAGCCTGCCCGGAAGTCAAGCCCCAGGGAAAGGAGCTTAAACAGCAGGCAGCAGAAGGCGTTTTTAATGATGTGAATAGTGCAATTGAGGCGGCAGCCCAGGCCCAAAGAGAGCTGAGGGGCTACAGTCTTACCCAAAGGAACCTAATGATTGCATCCATTAGAAGGGCATTGCTGCCCCAGGTAGAAAAGCTGGCGGCCATGGCGGTGGAAGAAACGGGCATGGGTCGATACGATCATAAAGTATTAAAAAATAAACTGGCCATCGAAAAAAGCCCGGGGGTAGAGGATTTAGCCACTGAGGTCAGCACCGGTGACGGAGGAATGACCCTCTATGAAAGGGCCCCCTATGGTGTCATTGGCTCCATTACTCCCTCCACCAACCCCACAGAGACCATTATTTGTAACGCCATCGGTATGATTGCCGCAGGCAATAGCGTGATGTTTTCTCCCCATCCTGGCGCTAAAGGGGTTTCCAGCTTCACGGTTCAGGTTATTAATCGGGCCATTCAAGAGGCCGGTGGGCCCGCCAACCTGGTGACTACCATTGCTGAACCAAGTCTTGAAGCCACCGATGATATGCTAAGACATCCTAAAATCAGACTCATCTGTGCCACAGGGGGACCAGCCATTGTTGAAAAGGCCCTTTCCTCCGGCAAAAAGGCCATAGGAGCCGGAGCAGGGAATCCTCCCGCTGTGGTGGATGAAACAGCAGACATTCATCAGGCAGCCCGGGATATTGTTGATGGCTGCAGCTTTGATAATAATCTTCCCTGTATTGCAGAAAAAGAGGTTATTGCAGTGAATTCCATTGCAGACAGGCTAAAGGAGGCCATGACAGCCTATCTGGCCTATGAAATCACAGATAGAGGGCTGTTAAAGAGGCTTGAACAACTGGTCTTGAACGAAAAGGGAACCATAAATAAAAATTACGTGGGTAAGGATGCTGCCCATATTATGGAATGTCTGGGAGTCAATATTGGTGACAATCGGGTAATCCTGGTTGAGGTTGAGCAGGGCCATCCCTTTGTACAGGAGGAACTCATGATGCCAATTTTACCCCTGGTCAGGGCCCAAAATGTAGAAGAGGCCATTGAAATCGCCGTACAGGTAGAGCACGGTAACCGTCATACCGCCATAATGCATTCAAAAAATGTAGATCATCTGACCAAGATGGCCAGAGCCTTGGAAACAACTATCTTTGTAAAAAATGGCCCCTCCTATGCCGGCATTGGCTACGGAGCAGAGGGACATTGTACCTTTACCATTGCAGGTCCCACGGGGGAAGGTCTGACCTCGGCCAAAACCTTTACTAGAATTAGGCGGTGCGTTATGCATCAGGGTCTTTCAATTAAGTAGATTGGAGTGGAGAACATGGAAAATCAACTGTTTACCCTTATTCAAGGGGCAGGAATCGTCGGAGCAGGCGGTGCTGGGTTTCCGACCCATGTTAAGGTAAAGGCAGAGGCTGAGTATGTAATTGTCAATGGTGCTGAGTGCGAACCCCTGTTACGGGTGGATCAGCAGCTGATGGCCTGCCATGGGGCTGAGGTCCTATCAGGCCTTCGGGCTGTTGTCGGGGCTGTTAAGGCCAAAAAGGGAATCATTGCCTTGAAGAAAAAATATACGGAGGCCATAGAAGCCTTAAAGACTGCCATTAATGCGGAGGACAACATTGAGCTTTTCCTTCTTGATGACTTTTATCCAGCCGGTGATGAACAGGTCACAGTTTACGAGGTATTAAAGCGTATTGTACCGGAGGGAGGAATTCCCCTCCAGGTCAATACTATTGTTATCAATGTAGAAACCCTGCTGAATATCCATGGGGCCCTGGAAGGCAGGGCCGTTACCCATAAATATGTCACGGTAACCGGAGCGGTGAGAAAGCCCGTTACCCTTAAGCTGCCCATTGGCATTACCTATGAAGAGGCAATTCAATTGGCAGGGGGCCCTCTGGTGGAAGGTTATCGTGTTATTGACGGCGGGCCCATGATGGGAAGGATACTAGATGATATTCAAGGGCCTATTACAAAGACCACAAAGGGAATCATCATTCTGCCCCAGGATCACCCCTTAATCATTGCCAAGAAAAAAAGTCTCGAAGTGGTGCTGAAGCAGGCCAGGGCTGCCTGCTGCCATTGCTCCCTGTGTACTGAAATATGTCCCAGAAATTTACTGGGTCATGGCATTCGCCCCGACAGACTTATGCGAATAGCCAGCTATGGCAGTATGTGTGAAGCAGGATCAGCTACTGAGGCTTTTTTATGCTGTGAATGCGGCCTTTGTGAGCAGGCCTGTGTAATGGGGCTGCAGCCCTGGAAGCTGAATGGCTACCTGAAAAGCAAGCTGTCTGATTCAGGAATCAAAAATCCAAATAAAAAGGCTCCGGACGATGTAAACGAATTTAGATCCTATCGTAAGTTTCCAGTGAAAAAGCTAATCGCCCGATTGGGGCTGACAGGCTATCAGAAGGGGGCCCCCTTGGAAGAAATCAATGGTAATCACTTTGAAAGGGTTGCCATTAAATTAAAGCAGCATATTGGGGCGGCAGCCGAGGCCGTAGTACTTCCAGGGGACCTTGTCAAGGCTGGTCAGGTGATTGCCTTGATAAAGGAAGGTCAGCTGGGTTCAACCATTCATGCCAGCATTGATGGCAGGGTAGAAGCAATTGATGAAGGAATGGTTATCATCAATAAGATTTAAAAAGGATCTTCGGCAAGGAGGTGACATAAATGAAAAAATCCATTGGATTAATAGAGTTTAAAAGCATTGCCAAGGGCATTGAGGCCACCGATGCCATGCTAAAGGCGGCCAATATAGCCTTAACCCTGGCCACCCCCATTTGTCCTGGTAAATATATTACCATTGTCAGTGGTGATGTAGGAGCCGTAAACAATGCCATCGAGGTGGGAAGGCTAGCCGGGGCAGGCTTTACGATCGATGATGAGGTCATTGCCAATATCAGTGAAGAGGTTTTTGAAGCGTTGACAGGCACCATAGAAATTGAAAAAATTACTTCCATTGGGATTATTGAAACCATATCTGCCATCACTTCAATGATAGCAGGTGATGTGGCGGTTAAGGCGGCCAACGTACGGCTTTTGGAAATCCGACTGGCCAGGGGCTTGGGAGGCAAGGCCTTTGTGATCTTTACTGGTGAGGTGGCCGCTGTCAAACAGGCCATTGATGCCTGCGAAATATCACTAAGGGAGACCGGCAGCATGATCAGCGGTGTGACCATTCCATCACCGAGCCCTGACCTGCTATCAAAGCTGGTATAGCAGTCAGCCAATGGCAGGGGGAAGCCATAAAAGAAAAGGTCTTGAAAAAGCCTTAAAGCTATGCTATAATTAATTGAATTTTAGGAATGGAGGGTTGTCTTAAAATGGCAAGTTATATTAGATTCCGATTTACAACTTTGTGCCAGTAATTAAATAGCTCAAAGGCTCTGCCTGGGGGTAGAGTAATCGGGATTGGTCTGCCTATTTTTAAGGAAACCCTATAGGAATGAAAATAGTATGTGAAAAATAAGGACGGATAAATCTGTCCTTTTTTGTTTTTGTTTTACCTTAAAATAGATTATATCAATGATGTAGAGATACAATTTTTTATTTTGTATTTCTATATTTTGTCGACCATGCGACTACGCTGTTAAAGCTAGAGTTATCCTTAACCAAGGATAATCTAGAATTAATTGCGATGGATACTAGGAAACGTCCTTGCACAGGTGCAAAGGGTTTTTATGTCTTTGTTCATGTCGTCCTCCAATTACTTTACCCTTCAGAAGCAGTGCTTCATTAGAAAGGGTGGATGAATATGAAAAGACAAAATAACCAACAGGTAAATGTTAGAAGACAAGATAAAAATCATAGAAGGGTTCGTAAAAGCAAAGCCGGGCCGAATTTTTCAGGACAGCATCTGTTGCATCATAAAGGAACAATTGAGAGAATCATAGACCTGGCTCAGCTTGAGCCCCAGGATACAGTGGTGGAAATTGGACCAGGCAGGGGGGCCCTGACAAAGCACTTAATAGAGAAGGCCGACAGGGTAATCGCTATTGAATATGATCAGAATTTTGTTAATTATCTTCAGGAAAAATTTAAATTAGTCAATAATCTTCATATTATTGAAAGGGATTTTTTAGAGGCCCATTTACCTCAAAAGCCCTTTCGGGTGGTTGCCAATATTCCCTATTCCATTACTACCCCGATTTTGCAAAAACTCCTTACCGGCTTCAATGCCCTTCAAGGGGCGGTACTGATGATGGAAAAGGGAGCAGCCAGGCGCTTTACTGCCAATGCCATAAAAACACCAAAGGTATTGTATTGGAGAATGCAATATCAATTTACACTGGCCTTTGAGGTGCCTGCCGATTATTTTTCACCACCCCCTCGGGTGGCTTCGGCAGTCGTAAAGATAGAACCCAGAGAAAGACCCTATCTTTCTATTGGTCAGCAGCGACAGTTTATGGCACTGGCGGCCTATGCCTTAAAAAGGCCAGAAATGCCCTTAAATGATGTCTTGAAAGGTGTTTTTACACCTGCCCAAATTAGTCATCTGACAAGGGACATGGCAATCTCATCCCATCAGTCTATCTGTACCTTAAAGGAGCATCAGTGGAATATTTTATTTAACAGTATGCTAAAACACGTTGTGCCCCATCGTTGGCCAAGGTAAAGGAGCAAATAGCCTTGAACTAATTAATATGATTATAATAGATGTATAGGAATGTTGGTCAAACCACCATCAATATGATTCTGAAAAAGCTGTAAGAAAGTAGCGATACCTTCTTACAGCTTTTAATATGAAGTATGATTAAAATAATTGCCAATTTATTATTTGAAAAGGATAGGAAAAAGGATAATAGACAACAAAAAGTGAAGAATTTCACTTAAATTTGTTTTTTATAAAGTATACGGTTCATAATATACTTTGTCAATAATTTGATAATGATTACTAGAGTGAAAAGCCTGAGCCCTTAATACCAGGGAGGGATAAAGATGGTTAATGGGCTCCAGCAAAATATAATCTCTAACCCTTCGATATTTTCTGCAAATAAGCTCACCACTAATTTCAAAGATACCAATTTCTCCATGTTCTACGGTATCTTTTTTTCGAATAAAAAGGATTGTTCCCATGGGAATAATCGGCACCATACTATTATCCCTGATAATCAGGGCGAAATCCGCAGGGGGACTGCCATGGGTGAGGGGGATTAAATTGTTACTAAAAATCTTTGTTTTAGAAGGTTCATCTTGTGAATTTTTTTCAAGGATAAAAGAAGTATTTTTTATTCCTTTATATTTCTTTAATTTATATCCTTTAGCTTGTTCCTTTATTTTATTAAAATATTGCGAAGCTTTAAATTTTGCATACTCAAGAATCTCGCTGATTTGTTCCATAGGCAGGGCTTCCAGGGTATTAACTAATTCAGCATAATCGTTTAAATTAAAACCCTTTTTATTTAATTCATTATTGATTGGAAAGGTTGAAGGGATTTTCACATGATCTTGATTAGGGCTACTTTCTTTTTTTAAAAATGGAATCTTACCTTCAGGCTTCGCACTTGATTTCATCCTATTCGGATCATCATTGACAAATTCTCTTCCCAATAGAAGCCAATCCGTTGAAACATTAAAGAAATTAGCAATGGCAATTATCGTATCTATACTGGGTCTACGCTCATTTCTCTCATATCTGCTTAAATTATCAATTTTTAACTGATTCATAAGCTGTCTTTGGGTTAAATTGTGCTTGTTTCGTAAATAGGCTATTCTTTCGCCTAAGGTTTCCATGGATAGCATCTTGGTCCTCCTGAAGTCATATTGACATCTTTATTTTTTAACAACAGATTTTAACATATTATTTCAATTATTGACACAATGTCAAAATGACATTACAATAAAACTAAACGGTGAATATATACACTTAAAATTTATCAGAATAGGTTACAAAAAACAATGAATTTTTAAATAGGTAGGCCTAATTGTGTATTGAGCACAAAATGTTTTTTCAAGTAATTAAGTTCTACTTACTGCATTAAGGATTGCTGCATTAATACTGATACTGAAAAAGTACACTTTTTTAACCCCGGTCAAATAATAGCGGGCTATAAAATTGAAGGGTTTGCTGAAGCTTTTTAACCTATGTTAACTAGTGCTCGTTTTAGATGGTCTATAGTAGCGTATAGGTTAGTAAAGGAGGAATGTAATGAAGGCAATCAAGCATAATAAACGAAAGTTAACGGAATTTGGTGTATGGGTAAAAAAAAGATTGATTGAGCTTAATATGGATCAAAAACAGTTGGCGGCTTTATTAGGAGTCAGTGAAAGCTACTTGACAGATGTTTTAAGGGGTAGTAAAAAGGGCCTTAAATACATTGGCAAAATTAATAAGGTTCTGGCCATTACAAAAAAGGAAACAGGGTAGGTAGAAGGGATTTCGTATAACATTAGAAAAGATGAAATAGTTGTAACCTTACGATAGATAAATTTATATTACCGAATACCAACCAGAATCTAGCTGCAGGGTTATTCCCTGAGATAGCGAAGTGAAAAAAAGTTAAATTAAGGAGATTAGGATGGAGAAGAATGATATAGCCTATGGAATTACCTTTAGAAAATTAATTGAACTTTTCCCCAATGCCCTATATGTAATCAAAGATGATGTAATTATTGACTGCAACCAAGCTTCCCTCAGACTCCTGGGGTACGATAATAGGGCTGAACTAATCGGGCGATCTCCTTATGAGCTTTCTCCACCACTGCAACGGGATGGACAACCCTCTAAAATAAAGGGAGATACACTGCTTGACCAGGTGAGGTCAGGGGAGGAACTGCAATTTTACTGGACATATCGAAGAAAAAACGGTGAATCCTTTATGGCCCGTGTTATGTTACATAATATTAAAGGTTTTCTTTATGCAGTGGTGATTGATATAGATGAAGAATTTAAGGAATTTGAAACGATCATAGAAAAAAATCAATATGGCTATGGCTTAGTCTTTAAGCAGCATAAAAGACTGCTTGAATTATTTAAAAAGGCCTTCAATAACAACTCTGAAGGGGTGATCATTTTAAACCTCGAAGGAAAAACTGAATGGATCAATAATGCTTTTCAGGGGATCACAGGGTATGAATTAGAGGATTTAAAAGGAAAAGTACCCTATTTAATACAATCAGAAGGTCAGGGGGATACCTCTTATCAAGAAATGTGGAATCAATTAGCAAGCGTAGGCAAGTGGAGTGGAGAGATTTGGAGTAAAAACAAAAGCGGAGAGCTTCGTCAGGCTTGGCTTAGTATGAATGCCATAGACGAAAATTTAAAGAATAATTCACATTTCATAGGTATCCTCAAGGATCTTTCTGAGAAAAAAATGATTGATAATAAAGTAAAAAATCTCGTTCAAAAAGATATCTTAACAGGTCTAAATAATCGCAGCTATTTTATTGAAAAGCTGGATGAATTGATTGAAAAGAATAAAGCAGAACAGGTACCCTTTGCCATTTTATGCATAGATTTAAACAATTTCAAGGAAATTAATGATTCCCTGGGTCACCATATGGGTGATCTGGTATTGAAGGAATTTGCCGGGCGATTAAGTAAGTTAATGAGAAGTGATTTTATATTGGCAAGGTATAGTGGTGACGAGTTTTTGATTTTATTAAACGGTATCAAGGAAATAAAAGAGGTAGAAGAATTTTCAAAAAAGGTTATTTCCGAGATCAAAAAGTCCTTTAAAATTGAAAAGACCATTCTATATCTATCTGCCAATATCGGTATCAGTATGTACCCTAAGGACGGTACTGATTCTGACAGTCTAATTCGTTGTGCTGACATTGCTATGTTTAATGCCAAAGAAGTAAAAAAACACAGTATATGTTTTTATAATAAGACTATGTCAAAGGAAGTTGAGGATAAGTTTTTGATTGCAAATTATTTGAATCAAGCCATCGAAGAGGGGGAATATTCCCTGCTGTACCAGCCAATATTTGATTTGAATAATCATCAAATTTTGGGGGCAGAGGCATTATTAAGGTGGGAAAATAAAGATTTGGGCATGGTTCCCCCAGACAAGTTTATACCCATTGCAGAAAATACCGGGCAAATATGGCGCATTGGAGAATGGGTCATGGAAACTGTACTGGCCCAGCTTAAAAGCTGGCTAGACAGTGGGTATCGATTAATACCCATTGCCATTAATATATCTGTTAAGCAGCTGGAACAAGAGGACTTTCATGGCGTGTTAAAGGATAAATTAATGAGAAACAAAATTCCTGTCAAATATCTGGAGCTTGAAATAACCGAAAGTGTTTCAACAGGAAATTTAGAGGTCATCATGAATAACCTGGCTGAGCTAACCAGGGTTGGCTTTAAAATATCCATGGATGACTTTGGTACAGGCTATTCCTCCCTGGGCCATATTAACCTCTTTCAACTGGATAAAATTAAAATAGACAAGGTATTTATCCACGATTTAAAAAGATCCTCTAAGCAAAGAGAAATTATCAAGGCCATCATTACCATGGCAAAAAGTCTGGAAATGAAGGTGGTGGCAGAAGGAATAGAAACTAGAGAGCAATATGAAATATTGTCGGAAATAGGCTGTGATTTGGGGCAGGGTTATTTTCTCAGTAAACCCATTAAAAAGGCAGTATTTGAGCAATTTTTAAAAGCTAATGGGAAAGCTAAAGGAATTTTATCAAGTAAAAGATTGGCGAAGGGTGACATTAATTGTATAATAAAAGGGAGAGAAGTAAGGAGTGATTAACCCATGGCAATTTTAAAAAACGACTGGGGTCCCCTTTTGGATACTGCCTTTCGTTCATCAAGTTATCTTAAACTGAGGCAATTTTTAATACAGGAGTATAAGACAAATACCATCTACCCCGATAAATATGCGATCTTTAATGCCCTCCATACCACTCCCTATGAAGCTGTTAAAGCAGTTATTTTAGGGCAGGACCCATACCATGGTCCCGGGCAGGCCCATGGTTTGAGCTTTTCTGTAATGCCGGGTATAAAACCGCCCCCCTCCCTGCAAAATATTTATAAGGAATTAGCGGATGATTTAGGTTGTTCCATACCTAATCATGGTTATCTAATAAAATGGGCAGGGGAAGGGGTTTTAATGCTTAATACGGTATTAACTGTCAGAAGGGGGCAGCCCAATTCCCACCAGGGCATGGGATGGGAAAACTTTACCGATGAAATTATTGGACTTCTCAATAAAAGAGAGAGACCTATTGTCTTTATATTATGGGGAAAAAATGCCCATGATAAAGAGCTATTGATCACCAATAAGAACCATCATATCATCAAATCACCTCATCCCAGTCCATTTTCGGCCCATCGTGGTTTTTTTGGAAGCAGGCCCTTTTCCAGAACCAATCAATTTTTAAAGGAAATAGGCTCAAAGGAAATCGACTGGCAGTTACCTGATTTATAATTAATATATTTGCAGCCACCTACATAGAGGAATGGGCTGCATTTTTAATTCCATGAAAAAAGTAATTGGAAGAATAAAAAAACAGATTGAGGGAAGAATTAACAACTAAAAATAGTTTTTTAAGCTATAATAAAAGTATAAACAAAAAAGAAGGAGGAACAGCCTTGATAAGTAAAAATTATTCCTTTAAGGAAGAACTGGCCAATAGCATTACCCATGGAATCGGGATACTGTTTGGGGTGGCGGCTCTGGTGGTATTATTGATTATTGCGATACAAAAGCGAAGTCCCATGGCCATTACAGCCTTTAGCATTTATGGCTTCTGCTCCATTGCCCTGTATACCTCGTCAACCCTGTACCATAGCTTTCAAAATCAAAAAATCAAAAGGATTTTAAGGGTATTTGATCATGCTTCAATATACCTTTTCATTGCTGGTACCTATACTCCCATTGCACTGCTGGCCTTAACCGGTTATTGGCGGGTAGGTATTTTAGTTGCTGTATGGACCATTGCCGTGCTGGGGATTCTGTTTAAAATCATAACTTATAATCAGTTTGATAAGCATAAAATCTTTTCCCTTGCGCTATATATTTTAATGGGTTGGTTGGTCATAATTGCCGTTAAGCCAATGATCGCCGTGACACCAAAGGGCTTCTTTGCCTGGCTATTGGCAGGGGGGCTGGTTTATACAATCGGTACAATTTTCTATGCCATCAAAAAAATACCCTTTAACCATGCCATTTGGCATCTGTTTGTCCTGACCGGCAGTGCATTTCACTTTGTTGGCATCTTAAAATATCTTGCTCTGGCTTAGACTGAAGCTAAAAAAGGCCTGGATAGCAGATCTGTCCGGGCCTTAAATTATTGTTTAAATAATATCAAAAAATGCAAATAGTGTCATATTGACTTTGTTGACCCATTCGGTTATCATATTATAGTTAACATGTTAATTTTACGGGGAGGGAAGCTTTGTGAGGGAAATGAAATTAGGCTGCTTGTTGAACAAAGCATCTCACCTGATGAAGTGGAAAATTAACGAAGGACTAAAAAGCTATCAGCTGACCTCAGCCCAATGGGCTGTGTTGATGGATTTGTTTATGCAAGAAAAGAAACAAAATTCTATTGAAAATAATGCACCTGCGTTAATTGCAGAAAGACTTCAGGTAGAGCGCCCGGCCATTACAAGAATTATTGACCGTTTAATTGAAGAGGGCTGGGTCAACCGATTAAAGCACCCAAGCGATCGACGTTCCCAGCTCATTTCCTTAACTCCTAGGGCAAAAGAGGCCATTCCAGAAATAGAGCAGGTTATTAAAGGGATTACCCGCCATACCATGGCGGGCTTTTCTGAAGAAGAAATTATTGAGCTGGAGCAGTTTATTACCAAAATCATTAACAATTTAGACAGTAATAGGCCCACAGCAGATTAGTACCCTATGACAGTTAAAACCTGTATTTAATTGAAACGGGGTACTAGATACCAGTTGTTTTAACAAGAGACAGAAGGAGAGATTACTATGGATCATTCAAAAAACCTCGGAGAGGAAAGGGTACTTACATTACTGATTAAATTTTCAGTTCCAGCTATTATTGGTATGCTGGTAAATGCATTATATAATGTGGTAGACCGAATATTTATAGGAAATGGAGTAGGTACTTTGGGGATTGCCGGAATTACAATTGGTTTTCCCATTATGATATTTATATTAGCTTGTACAATGCTGATTGGCGTAGGTGGCAATTCCTTAGTTTCCATTAGATTGGGCCAACAGCGGAAAAAAGATGCAGAATTAATTATGGGTAATTCACTGGTACTGTTAATAGGTATTTCCATTATCATTACCGTGGCGGGCCTAATTTTTATTGAGCCATTATTGAGGCTTTTTGGGGCTAGTCAGGATGTATTACCCTATGCTAAAGAATACCTTCAAATTATTTTATTAGGAACCGTATTTCAATCCATTGGCTTTGGTATGAATAACTTTATTCGTTCAGAGGGAAACCCCAAGGTAGCAATGCTGACCATGCTAATTGGAGCCATTATGAATACATTGCTAGACCCAATTTTTATTTATTTATTCAAGTGGGGAATAAGAGGAGCGGCTTTGGCTACCGTCATTTCCCAAACCCTTTCTGCAGCCTGGGTAATGTACCATTTCCTAGGAGGAAAGAGCATATTAAAAATTCATGCCAAAACCCTAAGGCTTCACTGGCCCAGCGTTCAAAAGATTCTTTCCCTGGGAGCAGCTCCCTTTGCAATGCAATTGGCGGCCAGCGTACTAAATTTGATATTAAATAAAAGTCTGACCACCTATGGAGGAGACCTTGCCATATCGGCAATGGGAGTAGTATCAAGTATTTCCACCTTGATTCTAATGCCTATCTTTGGAATTAATCAAGGAGTACAGCCGATTATTGGCTATAATTATGGTGCTAAGAAATTTGACCGGGTGAAGGAGGCCCTCAAGCTGGGCATATTGGCTGCAACGGTCATTGTATGTGTTGGCTTTGTTGGAATTAGGCTATATCCTGAAAAATTTGTGTCATTATTTAACCGGCATGATCAAGAACTGATTGCCTTTGGTACGAAGGCCTTAAAAACCTTTATGCTGCTCTTACCTATTATAGGTTTTCAGGTTATTTCGGCCAACTATTTCCAAGCCATTGGAAAACCAAAGCAGGCAGCCTTTTTAAGTCTTTCAAGACAGGTACTTGTATTAATACCAGCCATATTAATCCTTCCCAGATTTTTCGGAGTGGATGGTATATTGATGTCAGGTCCCGTGGCCGACGGTGTTGCCTCTGTTATTACCGGCATATGGATTATAATGGAGCTGAAGAACCTTGACAAGCAGCATCAGGAAACAAAAGGAGCCAAGGAGCTTAAGGAGGGCTACAGCACTCCATAATAGATGAAGCTGAAGAAACTCAAAAGTTGATTTCTTCAGCTTTTTTGTTTGAAAATAAACGACAAAATAATATGATTTTCGACAAATATATGGTATCCTTTCCAATGTAATGCTATAATGAATCAACTGTATTTTTATTAATTGCATTCCTTTACTAGCGTGTAAAGAACAATTGGAGGTAGAAATGAAGGATAGCAAGATACAATTGACCCGGATGCCTGACAAAATACCTGATCATTTAAAGAAAAAATATATTGATATTAAAACAGTAATGGTCGGCATGATTCATTTTGGCCCAGTGGGGTTATTGTTGATTCAATTCAGAGGTATTCAGCTTAGCCGGGGGATACTTTTTTTTATGATTGCAGCTTTGAGTTTGATAATATATTTATGCTTAAGAAAAATTAAAGGGTTATTGGAAAAAATAAAGGAAAGCAATCATAGAATAAAGATACTTAATGAAGCCTTCAAGAGAACGGAGGAAGCCCTGATGGATAGAATTAGTGAGCTGGAGCAGGCTAAATCTCACCAAGTCAGGCTAGAGACCTATTTAAAAAAGGAACAGCTACTCTCTAAGCAAATTATGAATAATTCAAATATACTCATCTGTGTTTGGAATACAAAAGGGCAAATTATAAAAATGAATGGATATATGGAAACCCTGACGGGCTATTCTCTGGAGGATTTTATAGGTAAAAATCCACTGAAGGTATTGATTCCCCGGTCCCATCAGGAAAAGGCCAGAATGGTTTTTCAAACCCTGCTTCATGGAAAATCAATGGAAAATTATGAGGGGCAAGTTCAGTGTAAGGACGGCAGATTGTTAGATATTCTTTGGAATAATAGCATCCTCCATCAGGAGGATCATTTAGTGGTTGTGATCTCCACAGGAACCGATATGACGCAGTATAGGCAGGCTCAGGAAAAAATTTACCAAATGGCCTATTACGACCCATTAACCGGGCTTCCCAATCGTATGTTACTGGAAGCAGCCTTTAAGGAGCATAGTAAGGCCCTGGGCAATCTGGCACTATTATACTTTGACTTAGATAATTTTAAAGTAGTTAATGATACCCTGGGGCATGTCTACGGCGATGCGCTTTTAAAAGACATTACCGCTGCGCTGCTTCAGTTGAAGGGAGAAAATGATTTGCTGGCTAGGCTGGGGGGCGATGAGTTTGCATTGCTAATGAATCAATATGAAGATCCTGTGGTGCCGATAGAAAGGGCCCAGGCAGTGGTGGAAGCCCTTGAGAAAAACTGGGTGGTGGGTTCACAGGAATTTTACATATCAGGAAGCATCGGAATTGCCCTTTATCCGGAACATGGTACCACCTACCAGATGCTTTTGAAAAATGCCGATACGGCCATGTATGTTGCTAAAGGCAAGGGTAAAAACTGCTATGAATTATTCGAAAGAACCATGGCAGACAAAATTGTTGAATCAATGGAAATAGAAAAAAGCCTGCGATATGGCATTAAGAATAAAGAATTTTTACTGTATTATCAGCCCCAATACGATTTAAAGACAGAAGAAATTACCGGGATGGAGGCCCTAATCCGCTGGAATCACCCATTTAAAGGAATGATATCCCCTTATTATTTTATCTCTGCGGCAGAAAGAACCGGATTAATTCGTCAAATTGGGCGGTGGGTAATTTACGAGGCCTGCAGCCAGAGTAAACAGTGGAGGCTTAGGGGCCTTACTCCAGCCAAAATATCTATCAATCTTTCGGCAATTCAAATGAAGGATAAAAATTTTATTGAAGACATAAAGAGTATATTGGAGGAAACCGGCGCTGAGCCAAAGGATATTGAATTTGAAATTACCGAGCATGCTGCGATAGAAAACTTTGAAAAGATTATATTATTATTGCACCAGCTGCGGGAGATGAACTTCAAAATTGCCCTGGATGACTTTGGAACAGGCTATTCCTCTTTAAATTACTTAAAACTGCTGCCCATTGACTATATAAAAATTGATCGTTCCTTTGTGGAAAACGTAACGGCCAATCTTAAGGAGCAGGCCATTACTAAATCATTGATTAAGCTGGCCCAGGAAATGAATTTAAAGATTATCGCTGAAGGAATTGAGACCGAAGAACAGCGGCAATTTTTAAGAAACATAGATTGCAACGGGGGACAGGGTTATTTATTTGGAAGGCCGGTACCAGCCAAGGAAATGGAGCTGAAATTACGCCCTACGACTCAAAAAATTAACGAATTTAAATAAAAAGTTAATTATTTCCACATGTCTGCATAGTATATACTATTAACTACTGTGTTGATGGGAGGGTATTTATGAATATCATACAGAATCCTGTACAAATTGTTACCCAAAAATTATTGTCCTCTGATCCAAACCTGGTTGTGCATTACCCCGTGGTGGTGGGAATGATTAATACAGTTGCACAGCAACGAATCAATCATCGCATATTGACCCTGGTCAATAAGTTAATTATAGAGCAGGGCTACTATCAAAGCCCCAACACCTCGATTCAAGGCTGGTACGAAATCAAGAACAACCAACGGGGAATACTAAGTTTAAGTATTTCAAACTATGCGTATCCTTATCACGCAGCCCACGGGTTAACAATCATTAAGTCTTTAACCTTCAACATTAATACTGGCAAAACCTACGAGTTAAAGGACCTTTTCAAGGCCGATAGTAACTACGTAAAGGTATTATCAGACATTGTGGCGGCACAAATAAAGGCTAGAGAAATTCCCTTGCTGGATGAATTTAAAGGAATTTCACCAGAGCAGGATTATTACATTGCCGATAAAAGCCTTGTGATCTATTTTCAATTGTATGAGATTACCCCCTATGCCTATGGCTTTCCCTTCTTCCCCATTTCAGCCTACGAAATTCAGGGAATATTAAGGGAAAACGGACCATTGGATAAAATGATAATGAATTAGAAACAGGTTAAAAAGTTTAAATAGAGGCTCCCGTTTGGGGGTCATTTTTTTTATGTTTCCACAAGCTATCAGTTAGAAGGTATTTGGAGGAAAGAATCTTATCTATAAACATTTTCCATAAAATACTTGTAAATTATTCTGCCACGTTGTAATATAATAGGAATATTATGTTCATGGGTAATACAATTTAGGGGAGACCGTGAATAATAAACATCAAAGGGGGAATCAGGATGAGAAAAAGAAAAACATCCTTAGTGTTAGGAATAGGGCTGCTGCTTATAGTCATCTACGTATTGCAGCCAATCTTTGGATCAAAATAAATTAGATAACAGCAGAAATCGAAGGGCTTGACCCCTTGGTCAATATCTGATATGGTTATATTAACCATATTTTTATAATCTAGAGAAGTTCCTACTAATTAAAGAGGCTTTCTATATATAGATATCAACAAGGTCGTCCTATAAAGCTTCCAAAGATGACTGGTAATCAATGCAAGAGAAGGATAATCCGGGGGAGGAATAAATTTGTACGATACCTTTAATAAGTTAACACCCCAGCGAAAAAATGAAATTATTCAGATATGCATTGAAGAATTTGCTGCAAAGGGCTATCGAGGAGCCTCAACAAATCATATTACTCAACGGGCAGGGATATCGAAGGGAATTCTATTTCATTACTTTGGTTCAAAAAAAAACCTATATCTCTATGTAGTCAATCATATTGCCACTCATTTTATTCAAATGCTGGAAGAAAATATAAAGAGGGTGGATCAAGAGGATTTTTTTGAAAGGATCAAGGAAATTATTTTGATCAAGCTAAAAACCTTTCTACCCTACCCTATTGAATATCGTCTGTTAATGAAGGCCTTTTCCGAGCCTCCCGGTGAATTGAAGAAGGAAATGCAGGAGATGTATTTTCGTGTTTACCGCTCCTTGAATGTTCTCAATACTGCCTTTTATTCACGCCATATGGATCCTTCAAAGCTGAGAAGTAATATTAATATAGAGCATGCGGTGGAGCTAATCAATATTATTTTTGACCAGCTTTTTCAAAAGTATTTAAAACGATATCGCGGCAAGCAAGGAATTTTGGAAGACAGTCAGCAGCTCATTCAGGATTTAGACTCCTATATAGAGGTGCTTAAATATGGAATATATTCAAGGGGGGAAGGCTATTGAAGACAGTCTTAACGGATTGTACCGGTGTGGCTGTTATTAGCGGCCAAAAGGTACTATTGGGCCTTCGGGCCGATGGGCAGGGCTGGGGACTGGCTGGAGGAAAGCGAGAGGCTAATGAAACCATGGAGGAATGTGCCCAAAGGGAGCTTTTTGAGGAATTTGGCTTAAGGGCAAGACATCTTACACGATTGGGCACCGTCGAGGCACCTGTTCGTATCAAAGGAAAGCCTGCCCTGGTAGGGCCTTCGATCTATAGCTGTGAGAGCTTTATAGGAGAAGTAAGGATTGAACCGAGGGAAATAATTGAATTTGGTTGGTTCACCATTGATGAAGCCCTTCTCTTAAGCCCTATATTCCCACCGAGTCGAGAGGGGCTAAAGCTACTGCTAGAAAAACTGCCCCATCTCAATAAACAATAAGGCCAGGTCTGGCAATCCAATGCCAGGCATGGCCTTTTAAATTTTAATCCTTGGTAGAGGATACTTTTGTTCCTTGAGGCAATCCCCAGCGGGTAATCAGGAAAGAAAGCCCTATAAAGAAAACCGCTATGACCACACCAACCATATCAATCAATACATCGATCCGACTGCCGTGTCGGCCAGGAACAAAGGTTTGACGATATTCATCAATCACCGCCAGAAGGCTTGCACCAGCGGCAGCCAGAAGTACTGCTCGATAAGAGCGATTGACATATTGATGAAGCAGTAAAAAAAGAGAAACAGTGACCATGAAAAAAATAAATACATGGGCCAGCTTTCTTAAAATAAATTCAATAATAACCGGGTTGGCCCTGGCATAGCGATAAAAGTCCTGGCTGATGGTTTCCAGGGGTCTTAATTCATTGGTATGCATAGGCAGTCTTTGGGCAATCCATTGGGACAGACGGGTAATTGATAAATCATAGCTCCTTAATAAATGATTAATCTGTCTGACCAAGGGAAGCACCCGAAGCCCGGGAATAGACGAAAGAAAAAAGAGTAAGCCCACCACTAATATAATAATCATCCAAGCATGTTTCTTCTTCATTGGCTCATGTCCTTCCTAGTGTGCAGAATAAGTTTCTATTTCCTATTATACCCTTACGTAAAAAAATTAGTAAATGAGGACATGTTTTTTTATACCAAGATAGCTGATGGTGGCGGGCCATGGTAAAATAAAAGGGTATAGATAGTGATACTACTATTAAAAATTAAAGGAAGATACAGGGGGGATACCCATTGAAAATATTTCATACCAGTGATTGGCATATTGGCAAGCTGGTTCATCAGATTCATATGACAAAGGATCAGCGGGAAATATTGGCTCAATTCATTGCATTAGTAGAGGCGGAAAGGCCCGATGCCATTGTAATCGCAGGAGACCTCTATGATCGATCGGTACCGCCGGTTGAGGCAGTCGAGCTTTTAGACGAAGTTTTTTCCAAGCTGCTGTTGGATTTAAATACACCTGTTCTAGCTATTGCCGGTAACCACGATAGTCCCGACCGGTTATCCTTTGGCAATAGGTTACTGGAAAATAAGGGCCTCTACATATCAGGGAAGCTGACAGCCAACCCAAGGCCCATTACGCTTCAAGATCAATTCGGCCCAGTTAATTTTTACCTTGTTCCCTATGCCGACCCTGCAACGGTCAGGTCGGTATTGGGGATAACGGAAATCCAAAACCACGACGAGGCCATGGAAGCCATTATTAAACAAATAAAAGGACAAATTAACTACCAGGAACGGAATATACTGGTGACCCATGGGTTTGTCATAGGTGGATCAGACCCCGAAATCAGTGAGTCTGAAAGGCCCCTTTCGGTAGGGGGAAGTGAATATATCCAGGTAAAGCACTTTGAAGATTTCCATTATACGGCCCTGGGGCACCTTCATAGTCCCCAAAAAGTGCAGTATGACCACGTTCGTTATGGCGGCTCCCTGATGAAGTATTCCTTTTCCGAGGTACATCAAAGAAAAACCATCACAGTGGTGGAGCTGGATGAAAAGGGGCTTGTGTTTGTTAAAGAAAGAAGCCTGAAGCCCCCTCGGGATATGAGAAGAATACAGGGGAAGATTAAGGATTTACTGGACCCTCAGGTCTATTCCGATACCAATATAGACGATTACCTGATGGTTACCCTGACCGACGAAGGAGAACTTTTAGATGCTATTGGAAAGCTACGGGCAGTTTATCCTAATCTGTTAAGACTAGAAAGAAGCGCCTACCAATATAAGGGCAAGGGCGGCAGCATTTCAGCCGGCAAAGATCATCAACAAAGGTCCAAGCTGGCCCTGTTTAATGAATTTTATGGGGCTGTAACGGGTCAAGCTTTAACAGCTGAGCAAAGTCAAATATTAGGTGAAGTACTGGAAGAAATGGCAGCAGAAGAGAGGAAGTGTTAGCATGAAGCCATTAAGGCTAATCCTGGGGGCCTTTGGCCCCTATCCGGAGGAGGAGGTAATTGATTTTACCAGACTTGGGGAGCATCGTATTTTTTTAGTGACAGGCCCCACCGGAGCAGGAAAAACCACTATCTTTGATGGTATTGCCTATGCCATCTATGGAGAAGCCAGTGGTCAGGAACGGGATGGTGAAAGCCTGAGAAGCCAATTTGCCGACCTCCGCTCCCTAACCAGGGTAGAGCTTGAATTTGAGCTTAGGGGAACCAATTACCATATTAAGCGAATTCCCCGGCAGGAAAAGGCCAAAAGCAGGGGAGCCGGAACGACTTTACAAAATCCAGAAGCAGAGCTGATCATTGGTAAGGGCCCCGAGGCCAGGGTAATTTCTGGGATTAATCCAGTAAAAGAGAAAATACAAGAGATCATGGGAATAAGCTGTGAGCAATTCAGACAGATCATGATGCTTCCCCAGGGAGAATTTCGAAGGCTCCTGACATCCGATAGTCGGGAACGAGAAAAGATTTTACAGCGAATATTTGGTACAGAAAAATACAAGGAGCTGGAACGCAGGCTGACAGAAAAGGCAAAGGCCATGAAGGGTGAAATTCAATACCTATTGATGAAGCGCCATGATCAAATTAAGCAAATACAATATGAGCCGGGGTCTGAGCTGGCAGTCCTGGCGGAGGCCAGGGATATTAATATTCATGGCCTATTGGATGAATTAGAAAGAACCATCCAACAGGATGAGGAAAGAATCAAAGAATTTTCTCTGAAAATACAGGAACACGACAGTACCCTTAAGACACTGCAAAGGGAAATGATTCAGGGGGAGGTTAACAACAAAAGGCTAAAGGAGCGAGATCAGCTTTCAATCATGATTGAGCAGCATCAAGAGAAGGAACCCTATATTAAGGAGCAGGAGAAGATACTGCAAGCTGGTCAAAGGGCAGCAATGATTATCCCGATAGAAGAAAACTACCTTCAGCGGCAAGCCGAAATAAATAAAAGAAAAGCCCAGCATGAAGGCATTTTACATAGGCTTACGAAGGCCCAGGAGCAATTAGATGGTGCTTTAAATCATTATCAAGCTGAAAGGGAAAAGGAGCCGGTCCTTGAAAAAATAAACCAGGAGCTTACCAGGCTAAAGGGGTTTTTAGAGAAGGTAGAAAGATTAAGCAGCCTGGAAGATTCCTGTATACAATTGGATAAAAGCCTTAAGGAGGCAGAGGAAGGCCTTGAAGGAAACCGGAAGGCCCTTAAGAATCAGCGGGAAGAGGAAATGAAGATCGTAGAACAGGTGGAAGGGCTACAGGCCGACCTGGTGAAACACGCAGAGCTGATGGGCAGGCTGGAAAAGGCCCAGGAGCTTTGTTTAAGACTTAAGCAATTGGATAATGACAACAGTCTCCTTAATGACTATGCTATACAATACAAAAGACTAAAGTCTGACTATGAAAAGCTCCAAAATAAATATCATGAATCTAAAAAACAGCAGGATGAACTGCATGAAGCCTGGTATCTGGGGCAAGCCGGCCTTTTGGCTGACACCCTTAAAGCAGGAAGCCCCTGCCCCGTTTGTGGTTCCACCCATCACCCCCATCCAGCAGAGTCGGCAACGGGGGTTCCCACAGAGATACAATTGCGGGAGGTAAAGGAGCAAATTCAGGAGCTGGAGCTTCAATTAAGAAAAAAGCAAAATGAATTCATGAACCTGGAGGCCGATGGAATTGCCCAGAAAAAACTGGTGAAAAAGGAAAAGGAAGAGCTAAGCAGGGTACTATCTGTTGACATTGATGAGTTAAAGCAGGCTCAAATGAGGGAATGGATAAACAAGCAGCTGAATATGGCAGATCACGAAAGAGAAATACTGGAACGGGAAGCCCTTAGAATAAAGCAGCAAAAAGCCCGACAGGCTCCTTCGGAGGCCAGGCTCAGACAGATTAGAGATGGTATCAGAGCCTTAGAAAAGGCGTTGGAGGAACAGCAGACCCACTACACAGCGTTATTGGGACAGGTTCAGAGCCAGAGGGCCTTGATTGCGGCTTTAAAACAAGAGATACCAGAAACCATCAGAAGTAAAAAAAGCCTTGATCAGGCCATTTCAGACTACGAGGCAACCTACCTGGCAGGTACAAGGGCCCTGAAGGAGGCTGAAGAGAAATATCAAAATGCCCGGCTTATTATGGAAAAGGAAGGGGCACTGCTTAAGGAGAGTCAAAGTAACCTGGAGGAGGCCAGCCGTCAGGAGCGTCTTTCCCTTGAAAAATTACAGCAAGCCATAGCCCAGGGGGGGTTTGAAAATATCGGCCATTATCAGGAGGCTAAATTGCCCCAGGAGAGGCAAGGTGCCCTGGAGGAAGGGGTAAGGAACTTCTATGAAACGTTAAAATCTTTGGAAGACCGATACCAAGAAGCAGTTTTGGCCACAGCGGGAATAAAAATCATAGATCTTGGAGCATTAATCCAACAGGAACAGCAGATTAAGGAGCAAAGAAGCCGAATCCTTCAGGCAGAAACGGCCCTTCGGGGCAGGGTTGAAAAAAATACTACGGTACTGAAGGGCGTTGTTGGGGATACTGAGGAAATTGCCCAGCGGGAAGAGACCTATCGAACCCTGGGACATCTGGCAGAGGTGGCCAGGGGGAATAATAAGGAAGGGATGACCTTTGAACGATATGTTCTGGCAGCCTTTTTAGACCAAATTGTACAGGCGGCCAATGAACGGCTTCTTAAAATGACAGACAGGCGCTACAGCCTGGCCAGAACCGATGAGCGGGCTCGAAGTAACGCCCAGGGGGGACTGGAACTGGAGGTATTTGACTATTATACCGGTAAGGCCCGGCATGTTAAGACCCTTTCAGGGGGGGAAGGCTTTAAGGCGTCCCTGGCCCTGGCTCTGGGATTGGCAGATGTAGTACAATCCTATGCCGGTGGAATCAGCCTTGATACCATTTTTATTGATGAGGGCTTTGGTACGCTGGATCCCGAGTCTCTTGATAATGCCATTGAAGCCCTGATGGAATTACGGCAGCAAGGGCGTCTCGTAGGAATTATTTCCCATGTGCCTGAGCTAAAGGAGCGAATCGAGGCAAAGCTTGAAATTATACCGGGGCATAGGGGAAGTAAGACATTATTTAAGATTGGTTAAAGCATTGTAGCCTTCTGAAATGAAAATTGTATTTATATTGTATCTATTTTGTATCTATAATATAATGAATTTAAGGCATACTTTACCAATTGTATGGCCTAAACCTAACTGAAGGAAGTGGTACAATTGCGTAAAAAATTAGTCATGACCCCTGGTCCCACAGAGATCCATGAAAGTGTTAGAAGGGCCCTTTCAAGGTCCATTACCAATCCTGATCTCGATGAAGACTTCTTTGAATTTTATAATGAAACCTGTCAAAGGCTTAAGCAAATAGTAAAAACAAAAAATGATGTACTTATTCTGAATGGTGAGGGTATTTTAGGATTAGAGGCTGCCTGTGCCTCCCTGATAGAGCCCGGGGATCGGGTGCTTTGCCTGGATAACGGGATATTTGGCCATGGCTTTCAAGACTTTGTCAAGCTCTATGGTGGCGAAGCGGTAACATTAAAATTTGATTACCGGCGGGGAATAGACCCGGAACAATTGGCAAACTTTCTGGAAAAAGATCATCAGTTTAAATTGGCTACCCTGATTCATTGTGAGACTCCGTCGGGAATTACCAATTCCATTGAAGCCCTTTGCCCTCTTATAAAGTCCTATGGCATCATCACAGTGGTTGATTCAGTCTCCGCCGTAGGAGGAGAACCCTTACAAACTGATGATTGGAAAATTGACGTCCTTTTAGGTGGGTCTCAAAAATGTCTTTCAGCCCCTCCGGGATTAACCTTTTTAAGCATTAGCCAGGAGGCCTGGGACAAAATACAGAGTAGAAAGACACCCATTCAGGGCTATTATGTCAATTTAGCCCATTGGGCTAATTGGTATGAAAATAAATGGTTTCCCTATACGCAACCCATTTCAGAGCTATATGGCCTGAGGGCCGCTATAGATCGCTGGCTGCGGGACCCAAACCCCATTGGTCGCCATGAAGGCTTGGCTCGGTCAGTCAGACAGGCTTTTTGGCGGGCAGAATTCACCCTGTATCCCCTGGACAGTTTTTCCAATACCGTTACTACAGTAATGCTGCCCCAGGAAATCAGCTTTAAAAGCCTTTATCAAGAAATGAATCAGGACCATGGCATTTTGATTGGGGGTGCCCTGGGTTATTTAAGGGATCAAGTCTTTAGAATCGGCCATATGGGTGAAAATTGCCATGAAGATAAGCTATACATAACCTTGAAGGCATTAGACCAGGTTTTGAGAAAACGTGGTGCAGCGCCGGCAGGAAAGCTTCATCATTACTTAATTCAGGCAATAGATGAAATTTATTAATACTTTCTAAGACCGGCTAACTCTGTTAAAATCAGGGTAGCTGGTCTTTTTAAAAATATGATTATATTTTTTGCAGGGTTTTTTTTCGTTGGTTCGTCTATATTATGTCAGAAGGGAGGGGAGCCATGGAAAAAATAGATATCGCTGTTCAAAGAAGCCTAATGGGAGATCAACAGGCCCTTCGGGAAATTATCGATACTTATAAAAATTATGTATTTGCAATTATCTTAAATGTGGTTAAGGATTCCCATGAGGCTGAAAATCTCTCCCAGGAAACCTTTATCAGTATGTACCGCTCCCTTTCATCATATCGAGGGAGCAACTTTAAAACCTGGCTAGGTAGGATTGCAGCCAATAAGGCCATAGACTGGAATCGAAAAAAGCAGCGGGAAGGGGTGGGCTACAAAACTTATTTGCAGCAATTAGATCATGAAGGTTTTTTCAGAGGGCCTTCAGTTGAAGAGCAACTGTTAAAGGCCGAAGATTTTAAAAGGCTAAGGGCCCTTTTAGAGGAGCTGCCTGATAAGTATAGTCTAATTTTAGAGCAATACTTTATTGAGTCAAAAAATTACAAGGAGATTGCAAAAAAAGAGGGAATCAGTGTCAGAACAGTGGAATCCCGCTTATATCGAGGAAAAAAACTGCTTCAGCAGGCATGGAAGGAGGAAGGATGAGGTGAAACATTACAGTGAAGACAGATGGCTAAAATACATTAACGGCCAGGTAGACCAGATGGGAAGAGAAGCGATGGAAGAACATATGGATCATTGTGATCAGTGTCTAGCGACTTATCTTAATTTGATCGAGCAGACAGCCCTAATCCAAGAGGCAAAGCTGCCAGAAAGCTTTACCGATCAGGTGATAGACAGGATCGATAAAATCAGCCAGCCTGTTAAAATATCCCAAAAATCACCGCAGGGCAAAAGAAATATATTAATTGGGTATTATGCTGTTGCTGTATCCATTACCATCCTTCTAATGCATAGTGGATTTTTTAGGGCTATGGAACATATCCCAAGGACTACTGCTGAAATAGGTACTAATAAGGGCTGGGTAGAGGAGATTTTTATCAGTGGTTGGACTGACCGGCTGATGGATTCAACCTTAGAAATCATGAATTATGTAGATTTTAAAAGAGGGAGTGAAGATAAATGAGACCAAGAAGAAGCTTTTTTTCTCTGTTGCTATGCCTCGTACCGGGGGCGGCACATCTTTATTTGGGATTGAAAAAACAAGGGATCCAATTAATGACCCTTTTTGTGATGCCAATATTTTTTACCGATATATTAAAATTTAGTGCTTTTTTGAGTATTGTACCCATCATCTGGTGCTATAGCTTTTTCGATGCCTTAAGAAAAGTGAATGGATACGATGAATTGGAGGACCGCAGCCTGTTTATCTTTGATTGGATTTCAGACGAAGGATATGTGTCAAGGGAAAAACACCGGCTGCTGGCCTATGGATTAATTATTTTGGGCGGCATTTTAATATTCCAGCGGATATTAATGCCTATGGTGTCCAGATTTATTAATTGGGAAACAAGGGAGTATATCGAGATCAGTACTATTTCGATTCTACTGATATTAGGTGGGGTTAAGCTATTGGGTACAGGAAATAAAAAGGAAAAGGAGCAAAATCGAATATGCGAAGATGGAGAGTAGGGACCTTAACCATGGGAGTTTCCCTGATTGTCCTTGGTATTTTACTGTTGATATCTTTGTTGGGGGGCAATGATATAGTCACAAAGGTGATGACCTATTGGCCTATTATTTTGGTCATGATTGGAGGCGAAATACTGCTGCTTCTATTCAAGGATAAAGAGGGACAGGAAAAAATAAAGTACGATGGCTTTAGCATTGTAATGATATTTTTAATCTTTATCTTTAGCATGGGTTTCTATTCCCTTTCAGCTTCAGGAATATTTCAACATTTAACAGCGGCTGTCAATAGCCATAATTATACCGTAACCCTTCCCATGCAGTCGGTGGAGCTGGCACCCAATATCCGAAAGGTGGTGGTAGTGCACCCTGGCAGGGCGAGTATAGAAATATCAGGTACCGATGAAGAAAACTTTTTATATCATACTGCAGGAGAAGTCTTTGCTTCCTCTAAACAGCAGGCCCAGGAGCTGCTGAAGGAAGGAGGGGTTTCCTTTGAAACCCAGGGAGAGGAGCTTTACATCTATTTCTCCTCCTTTGAACGAATAAACTATATTCATCAGGGAATTAATAACATAACGTATCGACTGGCCATTCCCGCAGGCTTGGATGTGGAGGTGAAGAGCTACCCCTATCGAAATTATTACTCAAAGGTCATGATTGAAGGGGATGCTGTTACAGGTAATTGGCTGGTAAAGGATATTAGTGATGTACAGGTGACAGTTCATGAAAGGGATAATTTTACCCTTGAGGTGTTAGCAGAGTCCTATCAAGAGCTAGGGGGAAATATTAACTGGCAGCAGCATCAAGAGGATGAGGAAGATTATATAACCGCCCAGGCCCTGTTTGGAGAAGGGGCTCACCGGTTAAATATTTACAATGCCAATGTGGAAGCCCTATTGCTTCCATAAACCTGGGTTGGTGGTTGTTGGATTTAGGTCTGTCGGTTTGGATGGATGGAGGAGCTGGAGCAGGCTTGCCAAAGCTCTAATGTATCTGTGATTATAGCAGCAGGTATGGGGCTATGAAAATTCAGGTGGAATCATAAAAATGTAAGAAAACAATAGGGGTACGGCGATGTGATAGAAAATACATCGCCGTACCCCTATTTACTGACACAGTTTCGCCCCTTCTTTTTGGCACGATAGAGGGCCTTATCGGCATTTTTCAAAACCTCCTGGGGAGTCTTAGCCGAGGTACCTTTACCAGCTACTCCCAGGCTAATGGTGACAAAAAGCCTTTTACCAGGAGCGGCCTTCCTTTTCACTGTGGCAGGCTTCTTTCTTGGGCGATTTTTGGCCCTTAGGATAAAGGGCCGTTTGGCTACCCTTTCCCGAAGCTCCTCCAGATGAGACAGAGTATCCTTTAGCTCCTTGCCGGGGAAAAGAATAGTAAATTCCTCACCGCCATAGCGAAAGGCCTTACCACCTCCTGTAACCTGTCTAAGGCAGGCAGCCACCATTTTTAAAACCTCATCCCCCACATCATGACCGTGCTTATCATTGAATTTTTTAAAGAAATCAATATCTACCATGGTAATGGTGTAAGTACCACTTAATTTTAACAGCTCCTCCTTTAACGCCCGCCTTCCCGGCAGCCCTGTTAATTCATCCATATAAGACATACGGTAGGAGTCCTGTATAATGGCTAAAATAAGGGTTAAACCAGCTGCAGTAAAAAAAATCCAGAAGGCCGCCGGCACCCATAAATACATTGGAATAAGCCCCAATATCAAGCATATGATAAAGTAGGGGTCAGAGTAGGCAGGCTTATATAAAAGCTTTACAATAAAAAGCCCCAGGGTTAAAAGCACAGTAATAAAAGCGGACTGGCCCATAGGCAAGGACCATGGCACAGGAAACAATTCTATCGATAAGAAGTCAATGATTGAAGCTTTAGGTGCCAGGATGATCCAGCTAACCAGGGCAAGCTGGGCCCCGATCCATAAAAACCGTAGAATTCCCCAAAGGGTTAAAAAACCCCTTTCCTTCAAGATCGAAAAAAGCAATAGATTGAGGGGTAATAATAGACCCGTTACCGTAAGCAGCGTATTGGTTAAAAAAATAGAGGAATCTGTACTAATGACATAGGAAAAGGTGGCAAATAAAATTTCGAAAATTAACAGGGCAAAAAATATTCTGCTGCGATTAAACCAAAGGGCCAGTCCCATTCCCAATAAAAAAATACCATAGGGAGCATAGGGAAGAATAATCCATAGGGTGGGTGAAAGGCTATGTAGGTTTAAATAGGTGAGAAGGGCGACGATCAATATACCCGTGGGAAGAACCAGTGATAATAGTAAGCTTCTAATGTTTTTCAATGGGTGTCATCCTTTCTGCTTCAGTCCGTTGTGTATGGCCTATTATATCAATCAGCCAGCATTAATACAATAGATAGCTGGTTCTATTCACGACTTTCCAGAAAGACATAAAAAAGTCAGCATTTTTAAGTTGCTGACCTTTGTGGGATGAATCACTTTTATTAATCAATTCTAATTTTAGCATAAACAATTTTACCGATAATTTTGATCTTTTTATTTTGAAGCTCTTTGACCGTAAAGATTTCAGGTTGATGCATGGAATTATGGGAATCGGGCATTAAAACAACCGTAGTATCAGTTTTAAAGAGCCTTTTGATGGAAATCTCCTTGTTGGCGCTTTGTAAAACAATGACATCGCCGTTTTCATATTGCTGTTGGCGTTTAACTAAAATTAAATCACCGATATAAAGACGGCTTTTGGTCATCCAATCACCGGTTACCTTCAGATAAAAACAGTCCTCACCAATCAGCTCGTGGTCGGTAATGTACTCGTAATAGTCAATTTCCTCCTGTACGAAAAATGGCTCTTCATTTCTAAGCTGATTGTAGACCGGAATTCGTTTAATATTTCCAGTATGCTCACTATCTGATTCTCCTGGGGTTGGACTGGTCTTTAAATAAGGATAAGCAATTGAAACCAGTTGATTTTCAAAAAGGCGAAGGGCAGCTTCAACCTTTTTTAGCGTTTCTACCTCGGGATTCTCAATTAAATCATTTTCCAGTCTAGATATAGTTGTATTGGAGAGACCAGAGGCTAAAGCTAGCTTCCGTTGACTGTAGCCCCGTTCCTTCCGAATCAGTTGTATGTATTCTCCTACAGTCGGTTGCGCGTTCATAGATAACCCCCTCCTATAAAATCATTATAGCAGGAAATGTTACATCGAAGAAACACTTTTATAATAAAGTATCAAAAAAACGTTGCATACAAATTACAATAATGGTATATTTTAGATAAGGGTTTGTAAACTTAAAGCACCAAACGTGGAGGTGATTGAATGAGATTAATTCTTAGAGTAGAAAAATTGCTTATTTTACAGCAGCGGTTAAGATTAACTGATACGGCCATGGCGAAGAAGATAGGAATCAGCAGACCACAGCTTTGGAGGGCAAAACAGCGTCAACCGATTGGAGAGAAATTTATTGCAGGTTTTAAAAATGCCTTTCCTGAAGTTAAACTGGATGACTTTTTTATGATTGAACGGGAAAAGGACATTAAAGGCTACAATAATAAAGAAGATTAGCTTTTCTCTCTTAATTTAACAGATTTCAAGGCAAAAAACAAGGACCTTCACAAAAACTGACCAAATATATTTTGTAAAGAAAAACAATCGGATATAGGCCGTAGCCCAGGAGCCAGAAAGAAAGGCTCCTGGGTTTTTCTGTGGCCAGGATGGGAAAGCTATAGGGTAAATAGACTTGCTAAGTTGATAGTCATATCATAAAATGTTTACAGAGGAATGACCTGAAAGGAAGTTAATCAATGAAAAATAGAAATCAAATAATTGTAATTGGGGGCGGTGCCGCCGGTTTAACGGCTGCCATAGCCGCCGCAAGAAACCGGGCCCAGGTCACGATTTTAGAACAGCTTAACCGGGTGGGTAAAAAAATATTGGCAACAGGTAATGGCCGTTGCAATTTAACCAATATCCATACAGGAATTCAGTATTATCATGGTAAAAACCCTAAATTTATTCATGGGGCCTTTGGTCAGTTTGATGTACAGCAGACCATGGATTTTTTTGAATATCTGGGGATCCACTGTAAGGTAGAGGGGGGTGGGAAGGTATACCCCGCATCAGATCAAGCCACTAGTGTTTTGGAGGTACTTCGGTATGAGCTTCAGCGGCTGGGGGTTAAGGAACGCTGTGAAGCCGAGGTGGTGGCGGTGGAGGCCGCAGGGTCAGGCTTCATAGTTACCCTAAAGGATGGCGAAATTCTCAAGGCCAATAAGGTTATTGTGGCCACCGGTGGTATGGCCAGCCCCCAGTTGGGTTCAAATGGCAGTGGCTATCATCTTTTAAAGTCCCTGGGGCATCATTTAATCAGTCCTAGCCCTGCATTGGTTCAGTTGAAGCTGAAAAGTCCCTTTCTTAAGCAGCTTATGGGAGTAAAATTTATAGGTCAGGCCACCCTGGGGACAGGAGAAAGGGTCATAAGAACAGAGGACGGGGAAATTCTATTTACCGACTATGGCATTTCGGGTCCCCCTATTTTACAACTAAGCAGGATGGCCGTTCAAGCCCTTAACCAGAATAACCATCCCTGGCTGAGGCTTGATCTATTTCCTCAGTTCAGTCCAGATCAGCTTATGGAACTAATTCAGCTGCGACTGGCCTATCAGCCTGAAAAACCCCTGGATTTCAGCTTTGTGGGGCTATTAAACAAGCGGTTAATCCCTGTAATGTTGAAAACAGCAGAAATTAATCCCATTACCATGTCGGCCAGGGCCCTCAAGCCCCATGACCTTTCAAGGATTTTATCCCTATTAAAGGGATGGACCTTCGACGTTATCGGAAGCCAGCCCTGGAGTCATGCCCAAGTTACCGCCGGAGGAATGGATGTTGGCCAGGTGAATCCCAAAACCATGGAATCAAGATTAGTAAAGGGGTTATATTTAGCAGGTGAGCTGCTGGATATTGACGGAGATTGCGGTGGCTTTAATCTTCAGTGGGCCTGGTCATCGGGTTATGTGGCTGGAGATCATGCCTCTCAATCAATCGGCGATTAGAAGAAAGGGTGAAAAAATGCTCCGGATAGCAGAAATTAAAATACCAATCATGGAAGAACAGAAGGAACAATTAAGAAAAATTCTTATCAAAAAATTAAAGATCAAGGAAGCCGCCCTGAAGGACTATCGAATCTATAAGAAGTCTATTGATGCCAGAAGAAAGGATAATATACAATTTGTCTATATTGTTGATGCCGAGGTGGAGGATGAAAAAAAGGTATTGGCCCGGTGCAGGGGAGCCCATGTTTCAGAAACACCAGATATGGCCTATCGTTTTGTTACCCCAGGCTCAGACAAGCTAGCCCATCCCCCGGTGGTTATCGGTACTGGTCCTGCCGGCCTATTTGCAGGGCTGATATTGGCCCAGATGGGTTATTGCCCTGTGATTGTGGAAAGGGGAAGGGCGGTTGAGAAAAGAAGCCAGGATGTAGATCTATTCTGGGAAACGGGAAAACTAAACCCTGAATCAAATGTGCAATTTGGTGAGGGGGGAGCAGGAACCTTTTCCGACGGGAAGCTCACAACACAAATCAAGGATTTACGCTGTCGTAAGGTATTAGAAGAGCTGGTGGCGGCCGGGGCTCCAGAGGAGATTATTTATTTCAGCAAGCCCCATGTGGGAACAGATCATTTGCGCAGGGTGGTTAAGGCCCTTCGACAACAAATTATTGCCCTGGGGGGACAGGTTCTTTTTGAGCATAGAGTAACAGATATGAAGATTCAAGATGGACATATTGCTGCCCTGGAAATTAACCATAACAGCCTTATTCCTGCCGAGGCAGTGGTTTTAGCAGTGGGTCACAGTGCCAGAGATACCTTCCAATTACTCTATGATCGTGGGGTGGACATTCAGCCTAAGCCCTTTTCCATTGGGGTGAGGATTGAACACCCCCAAGCTCTGATCAACCAAAGCCAATATGGAAGTGCTGCAGAAACCGGAAGGCTGGGGGCCGCCGACTACAAGCTATCTTATCATTGTCAAAACCAACGGTCTGCCTACACCTTCTGTATGTGCCCCGGTGGCAGGGTGGTGGCGGCGGCATCTGAACCGGAAACCGTAGTAACCAATGGAATGAGCTATTACGCCAGGGATTTGGAAAATGCCAATAGTGCCCTGCTGGTAGGGGTAAATCCCCAGGATTATGATAGTGATCATCCCCTTGCAGGGGTATTTTACCAGCAAAAATGGGAAGCAATGGCCTATCAGGCGGGAGGAGGCGGCTATCGGGCACCAGCCCAATTGGTAAAGGATTTTCTGGCCGGGGTGCCCTCAAAGGAATTGGGCAGTGTTACACCTTCCTATACCCCCGGAATTCAACTGACAGACCTACGTAGCTGCCTGCCGGACTATGTCGTCGAAGCCATGAAGGAGGCCCTATTGGAGCTGGATAAAAAGCTCAAGGGCTTTGCCCTGGGGGATGCCATCATGACTGGAATCGAAACAAGAAGCTCTTCTCCCATTAGAATTATGAGGAACGAAAATTTAGAAAGCAATATAGGGGGGCTATACCCTACAGGGGAAGGGGCAGGCTATGCCGGAGGAATTATTTCTGCAGCCGTAGACGGCATCAAGGTGGCTGAAGCCCTGGCCAGGCGATTTGCTCCAATAGGAGGAGCGGGGAAATGAGAATCGGTATTATATCCGATACCCATCTTACCCATAAGACCGCAGCCAATCTACCAGAGGGGATTCCTGCCGCCCTCAGGGAGGTGGATTTATTAATTCACTGTGGAGATTATACCCACAGGGAGGCCCTTGAATATTTTCAAAGGCACCATAACTTTGCCGGAGTCTGGGGGAATGCCGATGATCAGGATATTCAGGCCATTCTGAGGGAAAAGCTGGTGATAGAAGCTCATGGCCATCGAATAGGTGTATTCCATGGCCATGGAAGCCACAGAACTACCCAAGACAGGGCCCTGGAGGCATTTCAGGGGGAATCGGTTAATATTATCGCCTATGGCCACAGTCATCAGCCCCTGATTCAGACGAAAGGGGGAATTTTAATGTTAAACCCCGGTTCCATTACCAATAAGAGAAAGGAACGACTGTTTTCATATATCCTGTTGACTTTAGCAGAGGATATAAGGGCAGAGCTTTGCCTTTATTATAGATAGCCAAATTTAAAACCAAAAGGGAGTGTAAAAATGAATGGGAAAAGGAGCTTGGTGATTTATTATTCTTTAGAGGGCAATACAAAATTGATTGCCGAAACCATTGCCGAAGCTGTTCAGGGGGAGCTGCTGGAGCTAAAACCAATTAAAGATGTTCAACCGACGGGATTTATGCGATATGTCTGGGGTGGAAAGCAGGTTATATTTAAAAATAAGCCTGCCCTGCAACCATTAGATAAGAATCCTCAGGAATATGATCAGATTTTTTTAGGGACCCCCGTTTGGGCGGGTACCTATGCCCCGGCTCTAAACAGCTTCTTTGCTCAGGTTCCCCTGACCGGAAAAAAAGTTGCGCTGTTTTGCTGCTATGGCGGCCAACCGGGCAGAACCTACGAAAGCATTAAAAAGGCCATTCCCCAAAATCAATTCATAGGGGAAATTGGGCTGAAGGACCCTAAAACCCACGAACAACAGGCTCAATTGGAGCGGGTTCGACAATGGGCGGCAACAATGTCAGCTAACCTATAACAGACTGCATGTGGGCGGCAAATTGTCGGGCCTTGTCTTGAATATTGGGTATTTTTAAAACACTACCGGGGTCATTGGCCGTCTCCATTAAGGCAAATCGGGGTGGCAGGTAGAAGCCTTTATTGATGTTCAAGGCGTCTATCAGCTGCCTTGCAATGGAATCACTACCGGAATTTCCCGAGACGATAACGGTAAAAATAGCCTTGTCGTAAAATTTGATTTGCCTGTACAGGGTGGTTAAGCGATTGATTACAGCCATTAGATTAGAAGAAATCGAGTCATTGTAATTGGGGCAAATCCATACCAGGATATCTGCCTCCTCCACCGCAGGCAAAATCTTTTCTGTCATGACCCCTCCATAACGGCAGCTTTTTCTTTGGCCATATTCAACACAGGCCCGATAGGAACAGCCGAAGCAATCAAAGACGGATCCATTTTCCACATAGAGCTCCTGACAGGGCCATCCTTGAAGATTGTCTGCAATCAGCTGCCAGAGGGTCAATGTATTGGAGGTGGCCCGAGAACTGGAATGAAGGTAGACAAGCTTAGGATTTTTGAAGGTCAGGGGTTGGTGCCTTAGCAAACGATTTCCCAACTGCCTTGACAAGGTTAGGGAGATTTCCCCAAGGCTTAAATCCATTGTTTTTTGCCAGGTGGCAAAATTTTTTAAGGAATCGGTAGCCTCCACCATCGGATGCCCTATGAAGCTGGCGCCCAATTGATTGGTAATAAAAATCAATTGAGCGGCAGCACTTTTTGTATAAAGCTCTCCCTGGCTATGAACCAATAGGGCGGCGGTAGCACCGTCTAAAGGTGCTTTGTCCCTTTGACAAAGGGACTTAAGTATATCCATCATGGGGTTAAACCCCCCGCAGGAGTCGATCTCCAGAGCAAAGATAATCTTTTTGTTTTTTAAATTCGTCAATTCAGATGGTTGAGTAATGGTCATATGCTCGATTTCTGATAGGGCAGCCCCAGCCATGGCCCTCAATTGCTGAGTAACCTGCCCGGGCATGATCAAATAAATCATAGTAAGGCCTCCAATCGATCATAGGTATTTTGCAGCCTGCCTACTAAGGGCGCCGGCAGCCTTAATTGCTCCAGCTCGGTACCGGCAGCCCCCAGGCGATTTTTGGCTCCCATATAGACACCGCCCATAAAGGTGGCGCTATAGTGCCATTCTCCCCTAATGGTGGCTAGAATCGAAAGGGCGCCAGAGGAAAGGGCCGGGGCAATATAGGGCTTAAAGCCGGTTTTTCGAACTGCTAAATTGGCTGTACGGGCTTTTTCCGTTAAGATCAGGGAAAGGGACTCATTATAATTTTCAATACTGTCGGCTATAACCAAATCTGCTCCGTGGGGGCCAAAGGCTCGGCCTTCGCTGATGTAATGGCTCATTTCAGCATGACGGCCGGCATAATACAGGGCCCTGGCATGCATGACCCCCAGTCCGTAGCCTCGAATTTGCTCCGGCACCAGCCCCCGGCCATCCCAATGCCCCGAGACATTCCGATTACTGGCCAGGAAAACAGATTTACACAATAGATCAACAGGATCCGAAACCACAGCAAAAATTCCCTTAAAATGTCTCTCTCGGGCCATGGTACCGTATAAATTGATAATCTTGGCGTTTTCCTCCAGCTGGACCATCCTGACGTCTACCTTTTCCTCCCCCAGGGCAGGAACCCTGGCGGCAATACAAAAGGCAAATAGATCACAATCAAAAACCTCCTCCTCCCGTAATATATGTACCGGGGGCATGGGTACAGGGCCTGGGCCATTGATCTGGTTCAGCTCAAATTCCCAACGCTTTAGCTTGTTTTCATCCCGATCGTATATGCCCAGGGCTTCAATGGAATCTGCCCCCATCAGCCTCAGGCCTATTAAAAGGGTACCGCCCACATCTCCTAGGCCCGCCACATTAATACGCCACTTCCCAGGTAAAGACCGACTTAATCCCTCCTGCCAGTTATCATAGGCTGTGTTTAATCCAGTTACCTGGCCTTGAGCCATTTTCTTTAAAAGCCATTGAGGGCATATAACCTCATTCTCCTCCCCCAGCTGAAGAAGCCTTAAATCCTCCTGGGGCAGATTCAGTTGGCCGGAATGGGTTATAGCATAGCTTCTTCTTGAAGCAGCAGGGGGTAAGGGCTTTATGAAATAGATGATCCCCTGGTCCCTGGCGGCCTCCTCCTCAGAAATGGAAGTCAGCCCCGCCTGCTCCTGGGGGGACATGGAAAACATCGTTCGATCATGATATCGATAAAAATACATGTTAGCTCCTCCTTATATCACCGGTAATGATACTGTGTTCCAGCCTTCTCAATAGCTCCAGATCATTTTTCAGATAGCTTGACGGGTTCAGGCTTAAGTCATAAAACATATTTTCCCCGGGGTCAGGGCATCGGGGAAAGAGAAAAACATCACTCAAAAGGGAAAGGGTCAGCCTTCTCTCATTAACTCTCTGATACTCATGCTCCAGCACCTCTAAAATATCAATGGCATTTAAAATCGATACCTCCGATAGATCATAGACCGATTGGTTGGTGACCCCCGTAATGAAATGGGGAGAGGTATAGGGTAGAATCAGGTTAATGGAGGAAAGCAGATTTTTTTCAGGATATACCCCCCGCCAAAGGGTGTCTCCACCGATAAAGGGATACAATAGATTTTCATTAAACCATAATCGAAGCTTGGGGATAAAGTAGGCACTGTCCACCTCACGATTTTGAATTTCCATTAGCTCCTTGCCTTTACCCGAAAGAATTCCCACAATAATCTTTCGAACCTCCACCTGCTGGGCCTTTAACAGGGGGTCAATTCCCTTAATTCGATAGCCCTTGTTTAGCAGGTCATCCACCAGAATCACCGGCCGGTTAAAGGAACCAATCATCTTAATCTGGTTGGCCAGGTCAAGATAATAGGGGTAGGGACCAATGGTAAAGCCCTTCATGTCAGGCTGAAAGAGTTTTTCCACATGCAGTGATTTTGTGACTGTATTGGGAACAATAGCTCGGTTTAAGATGTTTCCAAAGGGAACACACATTAAATCCCCTAACTTCCTCGGTTGACTTGGGGTTGTCGATACACCGTTTTCCTTACAAATTTTCCGTACCAGGGTTTCATCGATGATTCCTCTGTCAAAGGGAAGCACCAGGTGTCCGGGGTAGAGCCTGTTAAGGGCCTCCTGCAGGCGAATTCTGGTTTTGGCTATCACCGCCTTAACCGCTTCGTTGCTATGGAAGGGCTCCTTAATAATGGTCTCCAGATCCAGATTCAAGGTACAGGGATAGGTCATATCCACAGCCAAAATGGGCTTCCTGGTATCCAGAGTCACAAAGCCATAGCGTTTAATCAGGTCAACCAGGGTCTTATCGACTCTGCTCTCCATGGTGTGGTGATAAATCCCATAGCCATAGTCATTTTTTAGGCAATAGGCCAGGGTTTCGGTCAAAAGCCTTTGATAATGCAGCGTGGTATTTTCTGTTTCATTAATAAACAAACCATTGATAGCCACAATTCTTCCCTTGTATTGATCCCGAATGATTTCGCTGATTTGACTATTTTTAAATTCCTGATAAATTTCCTCAGAGGGTACCCAGTTGATAGGGGTATAGGCAATGGGGCGATTGCCATCGGCAATATCCCGTAAAATAACGAGCCGAGCCTCAGGCTTTTTCAATATCATGGTCAAGGTCTCCAGGGCCCCACGCACTCCCCTATGGAAGCATTCTATCAGGGTTTCCACCAGCTCCCTGGGGGGATCGGCCACCACCTCGATATCGATTGAGATGGTTTGAACAACAGACTTATACTGGGGTTCCCGGCGATAAAGGTTGTTTTCATAGATATATTTTTGTGCCAAGGGATCAATAAGTCTTGAAATATCCCGATTTTCGTCAATATAATTTCGAATCTGGGTTGAGCTGATTTCCTCAAGCTGCGGAGGAAGATTTAATGTAATTACCTCCCCCTGAATTTGCTTCAGGGCTTGCTTTAAAAGGTCATCCTGACTTTGAGCCTCCCCATCCCTGCGTTCAAAAATAATATGGGAAAAATGGTGAATGGAATGGGGCCTGGGGGGCACCTGATAGGCCGACGCATTCAAGACCACGTCACTTCCCACCACAATAAATACCTTTTCATTCCCCAGGTTATCCTCTAATGTCTTCAAATCGGCAGGATTGGCAATGTTAGTGGGAAAATTCTCAGGGTAAAGGTAAATATTCATTTCATCGGCAATAGACATATTAATAATATTCTTTCGAATCAGATTCGGCTGGGTTCGCTTAGACCACGAAAATTCATCCACCGCCAGGTATACCTCAAAGCCCAGGTCTCTAATGGCCCTGGAAATTTCCTTATGACCCAGGGTAAAGGGGTCAAAGGTACCAGGGAACAAGGCCACCCGTTCTGGTACATCAATCTGAATCCTTCCATAATGAAAGCTGTAGTCGGCAATAAAACGATAAATATGATTAAGGCCTGATGAATTGGTCAGGAATAAAAGCTGGGTTTCTTCGGAATCTGCCAATAGTGTAAGGATTTTCTTGGCTGTAGCCTGAAAAAGAACATACTTTTCTGCTAAATTAAGCTGCTGGCTGCCGAAAATCCCCTTGCCGATCACACTGAAGGAAATCTGTCGAATCTGTAGATCATCATGAACCAGGCCGTTTAATAGTATTCCCAGAAGCTTACTGCGTCTTTTCTCATAAATCTCAGTCGATTCCGAAAAGGAGTCGGCATATTTGGGGTAATTGGCAATCATAATCCCCAGGGTTCGAAGAAGCAGAGCCTTAATTTGATTATTGCTTTGCTTAAGCTTTTCATTAAGATCCTCGATGATTTCATCCAGCTCGAAGGGTGGCAGGTAAAGAAGAATTTGGCCCAAATAGTTGGGAATGTACTTGGTAAATTGATATCCCTCAATTTCCAGGGCCCGCAGCAGCTCAATGGCCAGGTCATTACGCTGCTCCAGGGGCAGTTTGGGGAACAGGGCCACCAGGGCCGAGCCTGCTCCGTTTCGAACACTTTCCACGGCACTGACCTTTAGTAAATTACAATAGTGGATGGCAATGTACAGACCATTCATATTATTGTATTCCAGAAAATATTCCAGAAGCATCTTCACCTGAACCTTTTTGGTTACCCAATTGGTGGCAGTCTTTAGATTACTAAGAAAAATATTGGAGATTTGATTGAGGTCCTTTAGGCAAAGCCAATGATAAGCCTCAATGGCGGACTCCTTCCATTGGAGCTTCTTGGCAATTTTAAGCCTTAAGTAATTTTCGGCGGCGCTGCCATTCTTTGGCTTTTCATTTAGAAGCTCCTCCAAGGAAGTCAATAGTCTATCCCTTTGCTGAAGCAGGGGAATAAGACCATTAATGGCATCCAGGGCAGCCACCTTTAAATCCTCATTCTGGCTTAGATAGCATCTTTCTATATAGCTTAGTATGGTTGACTGGGCCTTCTGATCATCCTCCAGTGGTATTTGCCTGATAACATCCAGCAAATAGATATTACTGTCGGTCTCGTCAAAGGTTTTAGGACTATAATAGGCCAGAATGACCTCCTTAAAGGCAGATACCTGCTGGGGGCTGCAGGTCTGAAAAATAGAGGTAATCAAAATCTTGATACTGTAGCCCATCCATTGGCGATGCAGGGGAATAATGGAGTAATGGGGATAAATGAAATTTTTAAGATATTTCAGTAGTAAGCTGCTGCTGCTGACCTCTGCTGGGGGAAGAGTCACCCCCTGGGGTATTTCCTTTCGATAATCTTCATCAAAGAGGGCAATTAAGGTTCCCATCAGCTCTGCACATTGCCTTCGTATATCCTCCTCGTGGTGGGTCAGCTTTTCATAAAGAAAGCGAAGGGTGATGAGCTTTTGCTTCTGGGTAAGGTAGGTAGAATACTCCTGAAGTACATCAAGGTATTCCCTCAGGTTTCTGGGGTCCTTTTCGCTTCTCACCACCTCAAGAATCTCATTTAATGAAGTTTCGTTACGGAATTGATGCATCAGGTGAATATTGTGATGAATGGCCAGGTATTTTAAATGTTCAGTTACTTCATCTCCCTTCATCAGGGCGTAGTATTCCTGGTGGCGGTGGGGCTGAAGCTCTCCCTTGGCATCATGCTCCAGCTGCAGGCCTAAATGCAGCATAAAGGCTTCAAAATCCCTTAGCTTGTCATAGACCCTGGTATAGCGTCGTTCCTTCTGGGTATCAACATTATCCAGCTTATTTAAAATTACCTCAAAGGAATCCTTTAACGAAAAGAATTGCATTTCATATTTACCTTCTGAAACGGCAATATTTTTAACACGAAAATCTGAATAGATTAGGATCAACGATTCAAGTGACAAGTTTTCCAGCTCTAAATCCCAGGTAGAATGGTTCAGGGCTATATGGCCGATATAGGTAATTTCGTGGCCTTTAAACCAGAGGTCGGTATAATAATAATGAAGATAGGCCACCCGGTTTCCTTCACTGCTTTTACAGCCGAATTTTCCCAAATCATGGCCCGCCGCTGCCCCGGAAACCCTGCCCAGGTCAACGGGGATTCCTGCTGTATAGAGCTGTCTGCCTATTAAAAGGGCCAGGTGATGAACACCACAGATATGATCCAGGGTATTATGGCCCATTACCTCTTGGTTCAGTTTCATCATTTCATAGATAAACTCCTCCTGAAAGGCCCTTTTAAACAGGCTGTACTCCTCAGATACGCCGTAGCGCTGCTCCTCCTCCTCTGTCAAAAAGTGCAGCGGATAACGGCTCATAAAGCTCTGATCCTTTGAGAGTCTTTGAAAGTGGCAAATCACCCTCAATATATGAAGGTAATAGAGGGCTCCCGCCTCCCATTCCTCTTTTAGGGAAATTTCAACTGAGTCAGGAAAGGAATAGCTGAGGGCATATTGATAAATATAATAAAGGGGTTCCTCGGGGCCCCGTTGGTTCCAAAGCTGGTGAAGGGTATCGTGGCATAGGGCGTAGACCGCCTGACAGCTATAGTCCTTTTCCTTGGCTATTCGAGAGACCTCACCGATAAAAAGGGGTGATTCAATTTGGCCCCGAATATAGTCCTTATCCAGCTTTAATTGGGCTAAAAAGGCCGGATTCAACAGTTGGCCCGCAATTCCTTGGTATAACTGACGAGGTGTAATCATTTTATTTCCTCCCCGGTCGATATTTTTTATCCTTTTGTTCTTTCAAAAGTTTGAGTGAACTTTCCAAAATAAAACGATTGCTATTATTCATTATATCCTATCGGTAAATTATTAATAAAGAAGTTTCAAAGAGAAATAAAATATAATCTAAACAAACCAGACAAGATTAAAAGGATTTTAGCCTCTCGAGTCGAAAATGAAAAGATAGCTTTAATAAGGAAGCCGTTGAGGGGGGAAAGAATGAAAAAGCTAAATGAAAAAAGAATATTAAGCAGAAGAGAATCAAAAAAAGCTATGGAAACCTGTGAAAGGGTTGCTGTCTTAATAACAGAGATTCTATCAAAAAACAAGCTGGAGCAGGGGGGAAGGGAACAGGTTTACGACATGTTTTATCAGCATTTGGGTAATCTGGAGTACTTTGTCATGATGGATTCCTCTGGCTTGGCCCTATGCCATACCAACCGTCTGAGGGAGGGAATTGTCTTTGACGACGAGGTGGCGAAAAAAGAGATTGCCTCTCAGGAATCAATTTTGCAGGTATACCATCGAAATACGGGGGAAATTCTGGTTGATGCAGCCTGCCCGATCTTTATCAAGGGACGGAAGGAATATACCCTTCGGGCCGGTCTGGTAATTCAGCAAAAGCGATTATGGCTCAAAAATTTTGGTATTCAGGTGGTGCCCTTAATCGGTGCTCTGGCCATCACCAGTCTAGTAAAGGAAACTAATCTGGCTATTTCCTTGGGACTACTGGGGGGCCTTGTACTGGCATCCATAACAGCCTACTTTACTGCCTTAAGTCAAAAACATCAATATGTTGCCCTACAGCGGGGAATGCAGAGCCTGGCCCAGGGGAACCTTACCTACTATCAGGAAGCAAAGAACAGAGATGAGCTGGGGCAGCTAACCTTTGAAATCAATAAGCTGGCCTTGGGCTTGAAGACACTAATGGGGGATTTTTCCCATATTACCGAAAGGGTCACCAAGGCCGCCATAGAGCAGGAGGCTGCCACCGATGAAGTTAGTAAGGGAACTGAAAACATAGCGGCCACCATTGAAGAGGTGACGGCGGGCTCCCAGGAGCAGGCTTCGTCGGTTCAGCAGGTGGCTCAGTTTATGAAGCAAATAATTGTAAATATTAGGGAAATGGAAAAGCAGATTAACCAAACCCTTCAATCCTCGCAAAATGGAATGAGGCAAATGCAGAAAGGAAACGAAGCCATTGAGGTCTCTATGGGGCAAATGAAAAAAATAGATCAGACCTTTAAAAGCTCTGCCCTGGTGATTGAAGATTTAGCCGATAAATCTGATCAAATCGGGAATATTATTAATACCATTACAGCAATTGCCGAGCAGACAAATTTGCTGGCCCTAAATGCCGCCATTGAGGCTGCCCGGGCAGGAGACCACGGAAAGGGCTTTGCCGTCGTGGCCGATGAGGTTAGAAAGCTGGCTGAAGATTCAAACCAAGCCGCCGGAGAAATTATGAACATCATTACCGAGACCCAGGCAAAAACCAGGGAGGCGGTGGAGGCTATCCATCAAGGGAGTCAGGAGGTTGAATTGGGCAACAGGGTGATCAACCAAACCGGTACCACCATAAAGGCCGTCTCCAGGGTATTGCAGGATACAACTGATCAGATGCAAAGCAACAAAAGGCTGGCAGAGGAGCTGATGAAATCAGGAGAAATTTTGGAGGAGGATACGGAAAGAATCAGTGAAATTTCCCAGGCCACCTCCCTGGCAATGCAGGATATTTCAGCCACCATTCAACAGCAAACGGTAATGGCTGAGCAAATTTCCAACAGTGCATCGCAATTGACTGCCGTTTCAGAGGAACTAAGGACCTGGATTCAACGCTTTAAGCTCAATTAGTTCCTGATACTGTTGAATTGACAGAAAAATGGAACAAAATTCTACAGCTATCGTCTATTAAATAAGGAGGTGCTTAGGAGATGAAAAAATTCACTATATTAATGATAATCCTGGCATTGACATTATTGGCGGGCTGTGGAGGCAAACCGGAGAATCCCAGCATTAGGGGAGAAATCACCAGTATGAGCCGAGATTATTTGGATGCTCGAATCCGGGGAACCATCCTGGTGGAGGGAGAGTCGTCAACGGATACCGGCTATGATTGGGCCAGCATCAGACTGACCCGTGATACTATTGTATTGAATGAAAACAATAAAAGAATTGAAATAGAGGATATTAAAGAGGGGCAGCAGGTGGCAGTCTGGTTTACGGGGGCTGTGGCAGAATCCTATCCCGTACAGGCAACCGCCGCCAGAGTTAAAATAATTTCCGACAAATAAATAAAATTATATACTTGACAATTCCATAGAAAAAATAGTAAGATACTTAGAAATCATGATTTAAATATGCTAAAGAATGAAATGCAGTGAAGGGAACCAGTAAATTTGTCTAAGGGAATAGAGAGCCGGCGGTTGGTGAAAGCCGGACCTAAGGCTGATTGAATCCATCCCAGAGCAGATAGGGAAAGAACCTATTCCGGCTTGAGCCGTTATCTCAATTGAGTTTATCAACCTTTGATAAAGAAACAAGGTGGCACCGCGTAATCAATTCCGCCCTTGGCTAATAATAGCTAAGGGCGGTTTTTATTTATAATATTAGCTTTATCAATTTAAAGCAGCATTACGAGAAAGTAAGGGGGAGTTAACATGAAAATACTGGTGGCAGAAAAAATATCAGAAAAGGGGATTGATAAGCTGGTAGAGCTGGGGGGAACAGTAGATGTTCAGTTTAATTTAGATCGAGAGAAGCTGTTGGAAATCATTTCTGATTATGATGCCATTGTAGTGAGAAGTGTAACCAAAATTAATGAGGAATTCTACGAAAGGGCCAAAAACCTCAAGGTAGTGGGCCGAGCCGGAAATGGAATTGATAATATTGACCTGCCCGGGGCCACCAAAAGAGGAATTATTATAGTGAATACACCAGATGCCAACTCCGTTTCGGCAGCGGAGCTAACCATCGGATTAATGCTGGCCGCCGCCAGAAAAATTCCTGCGGCAGACCGTTTATTGAAGCAGAAGAAATGGGACAGAAGCGGCTTCAAGGGGGTGGAGCTGAATGGTAAAACCGTTGGGATTGTAGGATTGGGTAGGATTGGTTCCCTGGTGGCCCAACGGCTAAGGGGCTTTGACATGAGGTTGATTGCTTATGACCCCTACATTACTGATGAACGCTTTGAACGCCTGGGGGTAGAAAAGAAGGAGACCTTGAAGGAGCTTGTAATGGAATCGGATTTCATTACGGTCCATACCCCCAAAACCGAGGAGACCAACGGTATGATCGGGGAGGAACAATTTAAAATTGCCAAGCCCGGGTTAAGGGTAGTCAATTGTGCCAGGGGAGGAATTATTGAGGAAGCAGCCCTGGCCAAGGCCTTGAAGGAGGGAACCGTAGCGGCGGCAGGAATAGATGTACTGGTGGGGGAACCCAACACCACCTCTCCCCTTCTGGATTTAGAAAATACCGTTATGACCCCCCACATAGGGGCAGATACCCTGGAGGCCCAGAATAACGTGGGAATTACCATTGCCCAGGAGGTCATTCATGCCCTAAAGGGAGAAATGGTACCTAATGCGGTGAATTTACCCACCCTGCAGCACCATCAGCTGAATCAGCTAAAGCCCTATATGGGACTGGGGGAAATTTTGGGGAAGCTCTATCATCAAATAGAAAGGGAGGCTGTAGAAGGAATAGAAATCATCTATCAGGGTGAGGTGGCAAGGCTGGAAACCGAAATGATTACCCTGGCAGTGCTGAAGGGGTTGATGGAGCCCATTTTAAAGGAGCGAATCAACTATGTAAATGCCAGTCAAATGGCAGTCATGAGGGGGATTCAGGTGATCTCAAGCAAAACTAATGAGGCTGAGCATTTGCTCAATCTCATTCAGCTGAAAATTTCTACCAAAAACAATTTATATACCTATTCCGGCACCATATTTGGCAAGGGAGAAGCCAGAATTGTTGAAGTCAATGGCTTTAGCTTTGATGTAACCCCCAGCCCCTTCATGCTGGTGGCAGAAAATCTTGATCAGCCGGGGATGATTGGAAAAATAGGAACTATGCTGGGCAAAAACCAAATTAACATCGCCACCATGCAGGTAAGCCGAAACCTGAAGGGAAAAAAGGCCATGATGGTGTTGACCATTGACTCCGAGGCCAGCAGGGAAGACCTTCGGTTAATTGAGCAGGTGGAGGGAATTACAAGGGTTAGCTTTGTAAAGCTGTAAAGGAGGGATATAACATGAAAAACTACCATATAGCCGTCATACCTGGGGACGGAATCGGAGCTGAGGTAACAGCGGAGGGGCTGAAGCTATTAAAGGTCTATGCTGAATTAAAGGGAGACATCTCCTTTTCATTTGAAACCTTTCCCTGGGGCTGCGAATACTATTTACACCATGGACAAATGATGGAGGAACAGGGGTTGGCAATATTAAAGGAATTCGATGGAATTTTACTGGGGGCCGTGGGCTTTCCCGGCGTACCTGATCATATTTCTCTCCATGGCCTGTTAATCAAAATACGCCAGGGCTTCAATCAATATATTAACCTGCGGCCTATCAAGCTGCTGCCGGGGGCTCCCTGCCCATTAAAAAACAAGGGACCAGCCGATATTGATTTTGTCGTAATCAGAGAAAACGTAGAGGGGGAATATTCAGGCGTGGGGGGAATCCGTTTCCCTGGCCGCCCTGAGGAAATCGCCCTGCAAACCTCGGTCTTTACAAGAAAAAATACGGAAAAGGTAATGGAATACGCCTTTAAGCTGGCCCGACAACGGAATAAAAAGCTTACCAGCGTGACCAAATCCAATGCCCTTAATTATAGCATGGTGTTCTGGGACCAAATCTTCAGCGAGGTTGGCGACCAATATCCTGACATTAAAACCGAATCAACCCATGTCGATGCCGTTTCCATGTACTTTGTACAGAAGCCGGAGGCATATGATGTGCTGGTGGCATCAAACCTGTTTGGGGATATTATTACAGACCTGGGAGCCGCCCTTCAGGGGGGCCTGGGCTTTGCCGCCAGTGCCAATCTTAACCCTGAAGGGGAATTCCCCTCTATGTTTGAGCCTGTCCATGGCTCTGCCCCTGATCTGGCTGGAAAGGGGCTGGCTAATCCCATTGCCATGCTATGGACGGTGAAGCTCATGCTGGATCATTTATTAAAAACAGATACATCAGAAATTTTACAGGCCATAGAAGCCACCCTTTTAGAGGGTAAGACCCTAACTCCAGACCTGGGAGGCAGCGCCACTACAGCCCAGGTGGGTGATGAGGTTATCGAAAAGCTAAGGAGCATAATGGGAGCATAGTCAATATAAGAATAAATACTAGTCGAAATGTATAAAGATTCAGTTGACAATGCCCTACACCTGTGCTAAGATTATGGAGAATGTGAGTCTACCTTTAATTTGGTCCAGAGAGGCCAGAAAGGAATGAGTGCAGATGAAACGGCCATGCCTATTTTTGAGCTGTCAATTTTTACAATCTAAATTTAATTATTTTAAATATTACAGAGCAATGGAAGGGAAATTTGATTAATTTCCTTACTATTGCTCTTTTTGTTATGCCTCCATTCCTTTAGACCACATTGCCACAGGAGGGAGAAGATAAGATGAAAAAAATACTCATTAAAAATGGGCGAATCATTGATCCCGCCAGTCAAATTGATGAAGTAAAGGATTTGTACATTGAGGGGAAGCACATTAAAGCCATGGGAGATTCCCTTACCCTGGAGGCTGATGAAATTATTGATGCTACAGGCTATTGGGTGGTGCCGGGGTTAATTGATGTTCATGTACACCTGAGGGAGCCGGGCTTTACCCATAAGGAGACAATCCTGTCAGGGGGCCTAAGTGCGGCGGCGGGGGGCTTTACCACCATCTGCTGCATGCCCAATACCAACCCCGTTATTGATAGTCCCCAGGTGGTAAAGGAAATTCAGGAAAAGGCCCAAAGGGCCCCAGTGAAAATTTTGCCCATTGCCAGCATCACCAAGGGGCAATTGGGGGAGGAACTGGTGGGTTATGGTGCACTGGTACCCCTGGGTATTTGCGGCTTAAGTGAAGACGGCAAAACCGTTATGAACAGCAGCCTGATGAAAAGGGCCCTGGAAAGGGCAAAGGAATATAACCTGCCGGTCATGGCCCACTGTGAGGATCATTACCTGGCGGCTGGGGGTGTAATGAACGAAGGGGCATTGGCCAGGGCCCTGGGGCTTCGGGGAATTCCCCCCGAGGCAGAGGATGTCATCACCTGCCGGGATACCCACCTGGCCCTTCATGCAGGGGCAAGGCTTCATCTTTGTCATATCAGCACCAGGGGAGCTGTGGGTCTTTTAAGGGGGGCGAAGCAGTTAAGCAGCCTCATTACAGGAGAGGTAACCCCCCATCACTTTACCTTGACTGAAGAGGCTGTAAGGGGGCTGGACCCCAATACTAAAGTGAACCCGCCCCTTAGGAGTCAGGCAGATGTGAAGGAGATTTTAAAGGCTTTACAGGATGGCACCATTGAAATAATTGCCACTGACCATGCCCCCCACCATCCCAATGAAAAGGCCCAGGGCTTTGAAAAGGCCCCCTTTGGTATTGTAGGCCTGGAAACAGCATTGGCCCTCGGTATTACAGAGCTGGTTGAAAGGGGAATATTGACCCCCATGGCACTAATTGAAAAGATGAGTACCAATCCCGCCAGGCTTTTGAACATAGCAGGGGGCACCTTGAAAGCTGGTAGTCCTGCTGATATAACCCTGATTGATCCCAGGGCAGAATATGAAATCGACAGCAGCCGGTTTTATTCCAAGGCCAGAAACACCCCCTTCCAGGGAAGAAGGGTTAGGGGAAGGGTATGCTATACCCTGGTGGACGGCAGCATTGTATTTCAAAATACTGGCCTTCGGGCTTGATCAGAAAAATAAGGAGGCTTAAAAAATGATTGATCAGCTGATAGAAAGAATTGAAGCAACCCAAAATCCTTCTGTGGTGGGGTTAGACCCAAGGCTCAGTATGATCCCAGCTCCCATTCGCCGGGAGGCCTATGAAAAATACGGTAAAACCCCCCAGGGGGCAGCAGCGGCCTTTTATCAATTTAACAGGACAATCATAGACCATATCTACGATGTGGTACCGGCAGTAAAGCCTCAAATTGCCATGTATGAGCAATATGGGGCCCCGGGCCTTGAGGCCTATATTAAAACCCTTCAATATGCCAGGGAGCGGGGAATGATCGTGATCGGCGATATAAAAAGGGGTGACATTGCCTCCACTGCCCAGGCCTATTCCGACGGTCATATCGGCAGGGTTCAAATTGAAGACACCGACCACGAGGTCTATGGTACCCATTTAATCACCTTAAACCCTTACCTGGGCTTTGATGCCATAGAGCCCTTTTTGGCAGACTGTAAAGAGTTTAATCGGGGCCTGTTCATTCTGGTGAAGACCTCCAACCCCAATAGCGGTCAAATACAAAATCTTGATGTAGGAGGCAAAAAGCTCTACCAGGTGGTGGGTGACCTGGTAAGGGAATGGGGAAGCCAGCTTATGGGAAACCGTGGCTATAGCCAGGTTGGTGCAGTGGTGGGGGCCACCCATCCGGCTGAAGCGGCGGCCCTAAGGGCCCAAATGCCCAATAACTACTTTTTAGTGCCGGGCTATGGAGCCCAGGGGGCCAAGGCGAAGGACCTCAGGGGATGCTTCAACAGCGATGGCCTGGGGGCCATTGTCAACTCCTCAAGGGGTATTATTGCAGCCCATACCACCGAGGCCAGCAAAAGGCGATTTAAAGAAACAGACTTTGCCCTGGCCGCCAGGGAAGCAGCTTTGCAAATGAAGGCAGATTTACAACGGGTGATGAATCAATCAAGATAAAGAAATGACAGCGTGAAAAATAGATGAGGTGAAAAGATGAAGGCAAAGCTAATATTAGAAAATGGTGCGTTCTTTCAGGGGCAGGCCTTTGGATACATGAAGGAGGCCGTAGGGGAAGTGGTTTTTAATACAGGTATGACGGGCTATCAGGAAATATTGACAGACCCCTCCTACACAGGTCAGATTATCACCATGACCTATCCCCTCATAGGCAACTACGGCGTTAATTTAGAAGATCGTGAGTCAGCCGCCCCCAAGGCAAGGGGGCTAATTGTCAGGGAATGGGCCCAAAGGCCCAATCATTGGCGTTGTGAAATGGACCTTGACGGTTACCTGAAGCAAAACCATGTACTGGGCCTGGCCGGTATCGACACCCGGGCCCTGACAAAGCTTTTGAGGAACCATGGCACCATGAAGGGAATCATTACCCTGAGGGATTTAGCCCCCTCTCAGGTGCAAAATAAATTTGAGAACCTTCAAAATTATCATGCCGTAGAGCAGGTTACCGCCCCGAAGGCCTATGAGCTGGAGGGTACGGGAAAGCGGGTCGGGGTACTGGATTTTGGCGTAAAGGCCAACATCCTGCGGTCACTTCAGGCCAGAAATTGTCATGTTACCGTTTATCCAGCCTTTACTGCTCCAGAGGAAATACTGGAGGGTAACCACGACGGTATTCTTCTTTCCAACGGGCCCGGGGACCCAAAGGACCTTCCCAGGATTTTAGACACGATTCAAAAACTAATCCAACACCAGAAGCCAATATTCGGAATCTGCCTCGGGCATCAGCTTTTGGCCCTAGCCCTGGGAGCCGATACCCATAGGCTGAAATTCGGCCATCGGGGCTGTAATCATCCTGTAAAGGACCTAACGACCCAGCGGGTTCACATCACCTCCCAAAACCATGGCTATGTGGTCAGGAAGGAAAGCCTGCCCCGGGAGGCTTCCATTACCCATATCAATTTAAACGACGGTACCGTTGAGGGAATCCAGCATCAGCACCTGCCCCTTTTCAGTGTACAGTTCCATCCCGAGGCCTCCCCCGGGCCCATGGAAAACGACTATTTATTTGACCGATTTATGAAGCTGATGGAGGTGAAGCACCATGCCTAAAAAAGAAGAAATAAAAAAGGTACTGGTTATTGGTTCAGGCCCCATTATTATAGGTCAGGCGGCAGAGTTTGACTATGCCGGAACCCAGGCCTGCCAGGCCTTGAAGGCAGAGGGCCTGGAGGTGGTTTTAATCAACAGCAACCCCGCCACCATCATGACTGATAAGGAAATTGCAGATAAAATCTATATCGAACCCTTAACGGTGGAAGTGATCGAAAAGGTCATTAAAAGGGAACGACCCGACAGCCTCCTGGCTGGGATGGGAGGCCAAACGGCCTTAAATCTGGCGGTGGAGCTGAGTGACCTTGGCATTTTAGAGAAATATGGTGTCAATATGATCGGTACCCCCATTTCGGCCATTAAGGAAGGGGAAGACCGGGAGAAATTCCAAAGGCTAATGGCCCGTATCAATCAGCCGGTCATACAGGGGAAAATTGTCACCAGCTTGGCAGAAGGGATTAGCTTTGCAGCAGAGATCGGCTACCCGGTGGTGGTCAGGCCCGCCTATACCTTGGGAGGAACCGGGGGCGGTATCGCTGAGGAGGAAGGAACCCTAAAAGTAATTTTGGCCCAGGGCCTACAGCTTAGCCGGGTAGGACAGGTACTGATAGAAAAATGTATTAAGGGCTGGAAGGAGATCGAGTACGAGGTCATGCGTGACCATTATGGCAACTGTATCACCGTATGCAATATGGAAAACATCGACCCGGTGGGGGTCCATACGGGGGACAGCATTGTGGTGGCCCCCTCCCAAACCCTAACCGATAAGGAATACCAAATGCTAAGGAAGGCCGCCATGGATATTATCAACGCCATTCAAATAGAAGGGGGCTGTAATGTTCAATTTGCCCTCCACCCCAGGAGCCTGGAATATGCAGTTATTGAAATCAACCCCAGGGTGAGCCGCTCCTCGGCCCTGGCCTCTAAGGTAACGGGCTACCCAATTGCCAAGGTAGCAGCTAAAATTGCCCTGGGCTATGGCTTAGATGAAATCATCAATGACGTAACGGGGAAAACCACCGCTTGCTTTGAGCCGACGCTGGACTATGTGGTGGTAAAGCTGCCTAAATGGCCCTTTGAAAAGTTCACAGGAGCAACCAAAAATCTGGGTACCAAAATGATGGCTACAGGAGAAACCATGGCCATAGCCAACAGCTTTGAAGGGGCCCTGTTAAAGGCCATACGCTCCTTAGAGAATGGTCAGTATTCCCTGGATCGAAAGGCCTCCAGGGAAAGAAGCCTTGAAGATTTAAGGGCCCGGGTTCAAACCCCCGATGATGAGCGGATTTTTGACATTGCAGAAATCCTTAGAAGAAATTATCGTGTCGATAAGGTCTGTGAAATTACTGGAATGGATGTCTTCTTCATGGAAAAAATCAGGGAATTGGTCATGTTAGAGGAAGAACTCAAGGCGTTAGACATGGCAGATTTAACAAAGGAAAAGCTGCTGAGGCTTAAGCAAAAAGGCTTTTCAGACAAGGGAATTGCTCAGCTCATGGGTAGAAGCCCCCGGGAAATCTACGCCTTAAGAAATACCTATGGAATCCACGCCGTCTACAAAATGGTAGACACCTGCGGCGGTGAATTCGACGCCCAATCCCCCTACTACTATTCCACCTACGACCAGGAGGATGAGGTGGTGGTCAGTGACAGAAAAAAGGTCATGGTCATTGGCTCTGGCCCCATTAGAATTGGTCAGGGAATTGAATTTGACTACTGCGGGGTGCATAGTGTCCTGGCCCTAAGGGAAATGGGAATTGAAACCATCATCGTCAACAATAACCCCGAAACCGTCAGCACCGACTTTGACATTTCTGACAAGCTCTACTTCGAGCCCCTCACCGAGGAGGATGTACTGAATATTGTTGAAAAGGAAAGGCCCCATGGGGTGGTGCTTCAATTCGGAGGGCAAACCGCCATCAAGCTGGCGGGCTTTTTAGAGGAAATGAACATTCCCATTCTGGGAACAAAGCCTGAGCAAATTGATATCGCTGAGGATCGGGAAAAATTTGATGCCCTAATGGGAAGCCTGGGCATTGCCAGGCCCAGGGGAAGGGCCGTGTGGTCCCTGGAGACAGGCATGAAGGAGGGTGATAAAATCGGCTACCCTGTGCTGGTAAGACCCTCCTATGTGCTGGGGGGCCAGGGGATGGAAATTACCTACCGTAAAGAGGAGCTAAGGCAATACCTACAAGGCGCCTTTGAAAGGGATCATAAAAACCCCGTCTTAATTGATCGATATCTAATTGGCCGTGAACTGGAGGTTGATGCCATCTGCGATGGTGAAAGCATCTTAATTCCCGGTATTATGGAGCATTTAGAACGGGCGGGAATCCATTCCGGCGATAGCGTTACCCTGTACCCCAGTCAAAATGTATCGAAGGAGATAGCGGAGAAGATCCATGATATAACAAAAAAAGTTGCCCTGGCCCTGAAGGTGGTGGGGATGATTAATATTCAGTTTGTTGAATATGAAAATGAAGTCTACGTAATTGAGGTGAATCCAAGGTCTAGCAGAACCGTACCCTATATTAGCAAGGTGACAGGGGTACCCATCGTTAAACTGGCCACCCGGGCCATGATGGGGGAAAGGCTGTATGATATGGGCTATGGAACAGGCATATACCCTGCCCCAGATCATATTGCCGTAAAGGTGCCCGTCTTTTCAACGGAAAAGGTGCCCATGGCGGAGGTGAGCCTGGGACCCGAAATGAAGTCCACAGGCGAGGTGCTGGGGGTGGGTAAATCCTTGGAAGAGGCCGTTTATAAGGGCTTTATAGGGGCAGGAATTGAAATGCCCCAGGAAGGGGGGCAAATCCTGGTGACTATTAAGGATGACGACAAGGAGGAATTTCTCCCCATGGCCCAGGCCCTTATTAGCATGGGGTATCGGCTGCTGGCGACCACGGGAACCGCCGAATATCTAAACAGTCATCACCTTCCCGTCACCACCGTTAAGAAGATTTCTGAAGGGGTGCCCAACATTTTAGATACCATAGGAAGCGGCCTGGTGAATCTGGTCATCAATGTGCCTACAAAGGGAAAGGATAGTACAAGAGACGGCTTTAGAATCAGACGGGCGGCAGTGGAGGCCTCCGTCAAGGTATTAACCTCCCTTGATACGGTAAAGGCCCTTCTTCAAGTCAAAAAAAGAGGCCTCACCATTGATTCCCTTGAAGTCATTAACCTGGGGGTGAAGGAATGAAGCAAAAAGAGCTTGGATTTATAAAGGAAAACCGAATAATGGCTCCTGGCATTTTTGAAATGCTGATTGAAGCCCAGGGGGTAGCAGAAAAAGCCAGGCCAGGGCAATTTCTAAATCTGTACTGTGGCAGCCACCACCTGCTCTTGCCCCGACCCATCAGTATTTGTGAAATTTTTCAGGAAAGGAAGGAAATAAGGCTGATCTATGGTGTGGTGGGGAAGGGTACCAAAGCCCTTTCACAGCTGCGGCCGGGAATGACGATCAGCTTTATGGGGCCCCTGGGCAAGGGCTTTGAATTATGGAATGTTAAACGACACCTGGTGGTGGGCGGGGGAATCGGTGTTCCCCCCCTGCTGGAGCTGGTGAAGCAGCTAAGGGGAGAAGTAACGGTGGTACTGGGCTTTCGCCATGAAGGAATGTTAATCAAGGAATTTGAAGCCCTAGGGGCCAGGGTGCTGGTGGCCACCGAGGATGGCAGTCAGGGGATAAAGGGGACGGTAACAGATATACTTAGAACCATTGATTTAAGTAAAACAGAGATGGTTTATAGCTGTGGCCCCAGGGGAATGCTAAGGGCTGTGGCCCAGTGGGCCCAAGAGAAGCAAATTCCTGCCCAGCTTTCCTTTGAGGAAAGAATGGCCTGCGGTATAGGGGCCTGTCTGGTTTGCACCTGTAAAATACAACAAAGCTCCCAGGTAGATTGGGAAAATATGCGGGTTTGTAAGGATGGGCCGGTATTTTGGCGAGAAGAGGTGATTTGGGAATGAATCAGCCTGATTTAAGTATTCAGATTGCCGGGGTAGAAATGAAAAATCCCGTAATGACGGCCTCGGGAACCTTTGGCTCGGGTAGGGAATACGGAGAATATGTTGATTTAAATCGACTGGGGGCAGTAGTGGTAAAGGGAATTGCCAGTACCCCCTGGAAGGGGAATAGCGCCCCAAGGGTGGCTGAAACCTATGGAGGCATGTTAAACAGCGTCGGACTGCAAAACCCAGGGGTAAGGGCCTTTATGGAAAAGGATATTCCCTTTTTAAGACGATACGATACCAAAATCATTGTCAATGTATGCGGTAAAACCCTGGAGGAATATTGTGATGTGGTGAAAAGGCTCCAAGATGCCGATATTGACCTGCTGGAGCTGAATATATCCTGCCCCAATGTAAAGGAGGGGGGCGTTTCCTTTGGAACTGACCCCCATATGGTGGAGCTGGTCACCAGGGAAGTGAAGCGATATGCCAGGCAGCCATTGATTGTGAAACTAACCCCCAACGTTACTGATATTGTCACCATTGCCAAGGCAGCCGAGGCCGGGGGAGCCGATGGTATTTCTCTGATTAATACCCTGTTGGGAATGGCCATCGATATTCACCGCAGAAAACCCATATTGGCCAATATAGTGGGGGGCCTTTCAGGGCCAGCCATCAAGCCTGTTGCCCTTAGAATGGTTTACCAAGTAGCTAAGGCTGTTAAGCTGCCCATTATCGGAATGGGAGGGATAATGAATGCTGAAGATGCCCTGGAATTCATGATGGCAGGGGCCACAGCGGTGGCTGTGGGAACGGCTAATTTCATTAACCCCAGGGCCACAATCGATATATTAGAAGGAATAGAGGGCTATTTAAGGGAAAGTAAAGAGGAGCTGGAAGCATTAAGGGGAATCATTTAAAAGGAAGGGATGGATGAGGCATGATAGAACGAGAAAGGGTGCTGAAGATTTTAAAGGAAACACAGGTGCTGTTGGAGGGGCACTTTCTGTTGACCTCGGGCCGACATAGCAGTCAATATATGCAATGTGCCCAGCTTTTACAATACCCGGAATACACAGAGGAAATAGCCATAGGCCTGGCCCAGGCCTTTCAAGGGGATCAAATCGACATAGTCATCGGGCCAGCCATGGGGGGAATCATTATCGCCTACGAATTGGCAAGGAAGCTAAAGGCCCGGAACCTGTTTGCAGAGCGGGAAAATGGAAAAATGACCCTCAGAAGGGGCTTTAAAATTCCCAAGGGGGCCAGGGTGCTGGTGGCAGAGGATGTCATCACAACCGGAGGCTCTGTCAAGGAGGTCATGGAAATCGTAAAGGAACAGGGGGGCGTGGTGGCAGGGGTGGCCGTTTTAGTAGACAGAAGCAACGGTAAAATAGACTTTGGTACAAAGCTTCAGGCGGCCCTCACCACCGAAGTCATTTCCTTTGATCCAGAGGAATGCCCCCTGTGCAGGGAAGGAAAGCTACCGGCAATAAAGCCAGGGAGCAGGAATATATCTTAATCAACATGAGATTTTAGAACTAGCAAGGCCGGTAGATTGTAGTTTACTACATTTCTGCCGGCTTTAATTTTATAATCAGCCATTTTAGTTTATAGAAGGAGGTTTTGGAATAATTTGAAGGATATGCTATAATAAGATGGATTTGGAAGTTTCGAGCCGACAGTTAAATATATTTTAAAAATACTTAGGAAAAAAAGGAGGTAACGACTTGGAAAGAGAATTTGAAATAATTGGATGTGTATCTGTACCAGAAGAGGTATCATATGATTTGTTTTATGATAAATTTATAGAATTCATTGAATCAAATAATTGGTTGTTTGGTGGTGGAATAAACGAAATCGTTGATGGTTATTACATTAATCCAGACGGGACAAAAGGGAAACATGTTTTAGATGATGATGATTTAAACCCTGACATTTAAATCAAGCTATAAAGAAAAAACGAAAAGTCCATTACTGAAATTGATAAATATGAACAATGAGCCATTAGTTTTACCGAAATACAATATATATCTACTAAATAAAATTGAATCATTAATTAAAGTACAGAACAGATATACTCTGATGTGTTGGAATAATAAATGGGCTAACTACTGATAAAGGGGAAAGGCAGGAAGTTGCATGAAACCAATTAAAACCACGCTGATTATGGGAGGAATTCCAGTCACAGAATTTCAGGAATACTTCACTGCCCTGGGTGGCCAAACCCAGGATAGGTCATTATATATGGGCAAAGGCTGGCGAGTTAGCCTATATTCTTATTTTGAAGCCCTCGGCTCCTTTTCAGTAGAACGGACGAAAATTGTTTTTGAAATTGAAGCAGATAAATCTGATCAAATGATAGAGGATTTTCGCCTGGCCTTCTTACGGGCAGGGGGATAAAGAAGAGAGGGTCTTAGACCCAAAGCCTTAAAAAGTAATTCTATTAATAAAACTATAGAAAATAACCCTACATTGAAGTGTAGGGCTTATTTGCATGGCAAATTACTGGTTTATCAAGCTTGACAGGTAAGCTTCTTCCATTGCCTTAATATAATTATCCTTTGTTAAGGCAACAGACCCTACTGTTAACTGCACCTCAGGAAAGTCACCATTTTCATTTTTAATTTCCTCAAGGCTTTTCCCTTGGAACCATTCTTCAATCTTATTCATTTGCTGCAAGGAGTCATTGTCCAGGGTCAAGGATTCTACAGCTGCGTTGGTTCCAGCAGTATACCAATTTACTCCGCATGGATTTACCAGGCCAGAATCAATCATTTGGTCAATTTTATTTATTTCTTGCTGTCTAAGGGCCTCTAAAACTCTATCAGTAGAAATTCTTCCTTGGCCGTCAGTATATATTATTTTTTGATTGGCATTAAAGGTTGCTTCAACAATTCGTCCCTCCTGGTCAAAGGTAGCTGCAGCTATAATGACTGTTACGCTTCCCTGACTGAAGGCCTCCTCTTCTAAAATAACAGGGTCATCTTCAGAAGGGGTAATGATCAAGAATGAACCGATCCCCCGATGAAAATGATCTTCTGTTCCATTCAATATTTCCCCAGTTATTGTCTTTTCAACCCCACAACCAAACAAAAATAAACTGGTTATGAGAATAAGTACAACATATGGCATGGTTTTTCTCATATACATTCCCCTAAAAATTTATTTATTCTTATTATACACTATACGGCCATAATATGGTGTAACGGTTTTCCAAATGTAATTTTCCTCAGAAAATAACTTAAGCTGAGGTGTTATAGTAGTGACACGTTAAAAGTCAAAAAAGTAAATAATCTTTTTCTTGACAATATTTTAAGACAATTGTAGTATATAATTAAGACATTTGACTTACGAGGTGAAATATGAAAAGGCTACCAGAAGCAGAATTTGAGATTATGAAGATCGTTTGGGAAAACGAGCCGCCCATCACTACAAGCCTGGTTATGCAGCGGCTTGGAGTAGAGCGAAGTTGGAAAATACAAACCATCGTTTCTCTTATGCAGCGGTTGATTGACCGTGGTTTTTTACGTAGTGAGAAGCATGGAAAGGAGCGTGTTTACTATCCAATTATAGATCGTGCTGACTACCTGCATTTTGAAACCGGATATTTTATGAAGCAATACCATAAAAATTCTTTTTTAAATTTAGTTAATACATTGTATGAGTACAATGATATTTCAGATGAGGAACTCGATGCTTTGTTACAGTGGATAGAGGAGAGGAGGAGTTGAAATGCAAAGCTTTCTTGTCACCCTCTTGCTTCGCTCCTTTGCCATGGCGTTCCTTGGCCTTTTCTATATGTCTGTAACGCCGATTCTTTTAAAACGTTATCATGTCAAATGGTGTTACTATGCTTGGCTGATTATTATTGTAGGCCTTATTCTACCGTTTCAGTTACAAATTAGTTGGCCAATGGGAGAAATAGCACTGCCAGTACAAAATGTAACTAGGGCGACAATGAAGGGCTTTCCGGACTATATTTCGTACACTCATAATTGGGAAGATTCATTGATTCATGGTTTTTCGGGCTTCTCTGTTTGGAAAATTCTAATGGTCGTGTGGATTTTGGGGATTGTTGTATTTTTTACATACCATGTTATAAGGCATTATCGTTTCATGATAATGGTTCGGCGATGGAGCCATGAAATAACGGAACCAAATATACTCAATGTACTTCATGATGCTAAAGAAAAAATGAGCATGGGTGTAAAAATAGAAATTAAGGAATGCCATTGTATATACACGCCGATGCTGGCGGGTTTTATCCGACCATCTATTTTCCTTCCGTCTGACATCTATGCTTCCGAGGAAATGCTTGCTATACTGAAACATGAGTTAATCCATCTGAAACGTCGGGATTTGTGGTACAGGGCTCTGGTTATCGTCGCCGTGGGTATCCATTGGTTTAATCCGCTTGTACATTTTATTGCCAGAGAAATCGCTGCTTTGTGTGAGCTTTCCTGTGATGCTGAAGTGGTGGCAGGGGCCGATATTAATCTGCGAAAGCAATACGGTAGAGGCATTCTCTACTCAAGAAAAAAAGTTCGAGCCAAAACTGTATTTTCCACAGCTTTTGCAGGCCAGAGAAATATAGAAAGGAGGATTGTTGCAATTATGGACATAACTAAAAAGAAAACAGGATTTATCATGATTTGCTTGTTGTTAATCTTTTCCCTTGGAGCCTTTGGGGCGAGTTCAGTTTTTTCTGTATCTGAAGTCCCGGTCAGCTATATAGACAATACATTTATGAAGGAGCGGATATTGAACGGTTCGGCTTCTGGTAATTTCAACACAGACGGATATATCATATACCCGGCGGATCTGGATATGGATACCGTGCCTTCAAAGCCGGCGGAGAGAAGGGACATTTATTCTGACAAGGCTCCTGCGGGTACATCATTTAGTGAACTTCGATACCGTTATCCTTTTGAAATGGTACAAAAGGATAAGACAGGACGAAAATATACAACAAGGGTATTTTTTGATTACGACTATATACTGTCAGGAAGCATTGATTATGAAGAACTAAATTTTCTAATAGGATCATACCTCACAATATTTAAGTCTACTTTCGAGTCCGCTTCTTTTGAGGAGCTTATTCAGGAGGAGTGTATCTATACGATGGTCAAGGATTGTAAGGAATATGTGGATGAGAACTCAGATCCCCGGGTGCGCTTCCGGTTCTACCTCAGCGGTATCGGCGGTGATGCACCCATTAATGTGCCGCATGAAAAATTAGCTGAGCTGAATACGTTCAATTAGAAATGAAAAAAAAACCTGTGGAATGGTGTACATTTGCTATAACTTATGAATAGTGTGTATAGAACAAGAGTAATGTCTACATTTATGCCATGGTGTTATAGGGGGGGGGATGCCTATGACTGTATAAGATTAAGCTGTATGAATGGGTCAACAGAAATATGGTTAATTAGAATGGAGGGTACACTAATGAAAAAGTTATTTTCTTTTTTATTGGCAGCTCTACTCTTTGTAGGGTTTCCCGCAACTACATTTGGACAGGTAACAAATGTAGGCGAGGCAGATTTTAATTTGTATATTGATTACTGGAACACGGCTGAGCAGGTATATGTGATTAATGGGATCGAATTTAAGGTACTTGCTTCTGAACCTATTACACCAAAAGCCAGATTTACTGCCTCTAAAACTGTCGAGATGCGCGATCTTTACAATGATGCCAAGCTTGGTAGCGTTTATGTCTGGGCTTCTTGTGTAAACGATGGGACCTATGTTTCAGCCAGTTCATATGGGTCTTCAATAATTAACAAACCAACCTCCTCTGACTTGCGTGTTACTAGCACGACTATTTCAGACAATGGCACTACGCTGCTTTCTGTTCAATCTAATATTGCATATACAGGTTCTCGGGGTGAGAATGCATTTGGTGCTGTCACGTTATATGTCAAGGGGGATGGCACATACTTTTAATAGCCTGTTTTTTCACAATTAAGGCCGGAGGCTTTATAGCCACTGGCCTTAATTGTTCCGTGGAATGGCAAGTGATGAGAAAAGAAAAATTAACTATGACGAGCTCTTATTTAAAAGAATCTAGCTTTTCAAAGCCTGCTAAGTTTAATGTTTTGGTAGAATGCCTTAAAAGATATACAGTAATTTATAGTCATGAACGATAATCACTTTTAGGATAAGGAAAGGACATCTGCTTCTTAAGGAGAAATTTTTTTGACTTAAGAAATTGACGGGGATTGAATATTTTGTTAATCCTAATCAATATTTAATCGCTTTTTAAATTGATCACTATTTATTTTTATCATAATTTAAACTACATATTTTTCTTAAATAAACCATAAATACTTAAATCTCTCAAAATGTTTAGCTGATAGATATGGTGTCATGAGTTAATAATAGTACCTCCTAGGCCCAGCTATTGGCAGTTAATGAAAATCGTTCTGGCAGTATCATCCCAATGCACCTCAGTCAATAGGCCTTCACCGATAAAGCGTAAGGGAACCATTATTCTGCCGTCATGAATGGCTATGGGGACACCTAAGTCCACTGCTTCACCATTGATATAGGCTGTGTTTTCTCCCACCGTAAGACTAAGAATCCTTTCTTCTTTTTCAATGGTGACGGTTTGGGTGGCTTGATCCCAATGGGTGGTTGCTCCAAAGAGGTAAGAAGCTCCTCGAATGGGAATCATTGTTCGATTTTTTTCAATATATGGCGCTACATCAAATTCAACCTCTACACCGTTGCATACCACCCTAATGTCAGATGGTTGGTTATGTTGTGGTTTAAAATAATAATTAATGGTGGTTTCGTCAGAGCCAGTCAATATGATACCGCCATTATCATCTAAAATTTGATAGGTCCATACATTCCCCTCTATGTCGATATAGGGCTGTTCAATTTCTTGCCAATTTCCGTTTGATTGATCAATCACCCATTGAGAATTTTTATCCAGTGTAAGCTGATAGAAGGTATTGTGGCCAGGATACTGGTTCGGCACAATGGGGTAATATTCATCAATTAAAAAGTAAAGGCTTCCATCGCCATTTTCAAAGGCTTTATAGATTTTTCCGGCGGCGATTTGTTCAATCTTAGTATGATCGGTTAAGTTAAGCAGACCAATATGGGGGTATAATCTTATGCCAACAGAGGCCCATAGTTTTCCGCCGACACTGGCAAGTGAAGCAGTTTCCAGCATCTCCCCTTCAGGGGCAAGGTCGTACATGACCAACAGGTCAGCCACCTTAATATCCTCAAATTCTTTGGCACGATAAAGGTCACCGTAATGATTAATGTAATAAAGTTGATCTTCATGCTCAACAAAATCCATCATAGAAGGATTTGAAATTTCATAGGTCTGAGTATGTTCACCATCCCATCGGTAAATCAAATTTTCTGTGCCTTGATACCAAAGTATACTATCCCTTCCATGCTTTACTGTTGAAGAAAGGCCATAGGTCACCGTAGTAATCTGGCCATCCCGATCAATTTTGCAAGACAGTCTGTCCCACTGACCAGATAGATTTAACCACATACTTCCATTACTTCCGATACTCATGGAATCTATTGTGTATCCCTTTAATTCCGCTGTATCTTCTATACAGATTATTTTAGCCGTAGAAAAGTCTTCCTTTCTGACCCTTAATACTGCCATACCCTTTTTATTTTCTCCATCAGACAGCAAAAAGTAGTAGTAGTCTTGCGCTTCCTTCATATCTGTAATGATAAGCGCTCCTAAATCATCGACATTGAGCTTTTTTAGTTCACTGATGGGTAATAGGTTTATCATATTGATTTGAACCGTGGCCCTTGATGCGGCCATGGCTGAAAAAGGATGAAGGGTCAAAATAAAGATTAACACCAATAAAATCATACCTTTTATTTTCATTATATTAATACTCCTTCCTTTTATATTAAGATTACCCAATGATAAAACCAGGATTGTTTTTCCAAATCAAGTTAAAGATACCATAATATTTGTTTCAGCTCAATACTTTAGCTTACAAATTACTTTGATTTTGCTGTTTTCTAAATACTTCTCTTTCTCCTAATCAATAGATTTTGATCTTAAATAAACCTTAATCATTCCGTAAAGAGTTACATTAAAATATATGCTAAATTATATTTACTAAGCATTGGCAGTTAATTGAAAGATAATCTATAACGATGGGAGAATAATAAGATGAAAGCCAAAATAATGATAACAACCTGCATCATGGCCATTGTACTTACGGCCTGCGGTAGCCAGTCAAAAGAACTTGATGACGTTAATAGAGAAAAAAATGAGCCTGTGCAAAACCAGGCTTCTTTGTCGGCAGAGGATGAAATTGAGCCGGTAGAAGAAGAAAATGATTATACCAGAATAAAAGCGCTGATGGAGGGGTATGAGGTAAATTTAGTTAAAGCTATTAATGAAAATGATTTTAGTTTGGTAGAGCCCTATCTTTTAGAAGAAAGCCCCCTGTATCTTTCTCAAAAAGAACTGGTGGCTAATTTGTCGGAACGAGGGATTCTGGAAGAATACCATTCCCACGAGGTGGGATATGTATATCCAGAAGATGATGAAAGCTATCGGGTAGAGGTGGTGGAAACCATTAAGATTAATTATCCTGAACAGGGCGAAATAATAAAGGACTTTCAATGGATATATACTGTAAAAAATCATAACGACACCATGAAGCTCAGCGATATCCAAGAATGGAGCAGCTTTGAAGAAGACTTGCTACAAAGGCAGGGGCGAGCCAAGCCCGATGGTTATTATGCCTGGGAGGCATTGACACTTTTTGAAACAGACTTAGTACATACCTTAAATGGTGGTGAATCGGGTTTAGAGAAACTATTAAAGGATCAAAAAGTGATTGCTGATTATCAAGCTTTAATAGCGAAGCTGAAAGAAAAGGGAACTGAATTCCAATTAATTGAAACAAATTATGAAGAGCTGGGTAGTGGGCTGCCTTTAATTGCTAAACCGCAAATAACCCTCAAGTATCGAGATAAACAGGGCGCTAGTAAAGAAATAAAGCTGGTACTGACAATGGAAGTAGAGGAATATTATACTGGAAATTCTATTGTTTATGGTGGCTATGCTAAAATTAGCGAATTAAAGGATTTTAAAATAAATTAGCAAAGAATTGCTTGAAACAATCAGATTAGATTATTAGTCTGATTGTTTTTTATTTGAAATAAACTTTGACATTAAAGGATAGAAATAATAATATTATACTATAAAGGTATAAAAGTACAATTTTTATGAAGGGTGAATAGTATGGCTACACAAAGTGAAATTAAATATAATCGATTAATGGAAAAGGCCGAGGAGCTGTTTTTAGATTTGGGATACCGGGCTTTGTCAATGGATCAAATTGCTGAGGCAGCAGGAATCAGCAAAATGACTATCTACAAGCATTTTCCCTCCAAGGAGGCCTTGTTTAAGGAGGTGATTCTTTCCTTAATGGAGCGTGTCTCCTATGAAATCGAGGAAGCACTTCAGCAAATACCAGGCTGTCTCGAAAAAATAGATTTTTTAATGAACTATACCTTTGAAGAGAGTAAACGCTACTCCCTTGCCCTTTATCATGATATTATCTCGATTCCCTACGTAACGGAAAAATTAATTGATGAAAAGATAAAGTTAAGTAGAATCATGTTTGAAAAAATTATAAAGGATGGGGTTAAAACAGGAGAGATCAGGCCCGGTAATGTTGATTTTTTGACCGATATGCTGATGATGGTGATAGAGGCCTTTGGTGAAAAGTATTTGAATAAAATTAATAGTAAAGAAGATATGAAGGAAATTACGGCAAATTTTTATGACTTTTTAAAATACGGCCTGATTGGACGACCGGAGGTGGAATAATGGAAGAGAAAGTTCTAATGCAGGTGGAAAACGTCAGCAAACATTATCATATGGGTGAAATGACAGTGACTGCAGCAAAAAATATTAACCTGAAATTGTATGAAGGGGAATTTGTCGTTATTTTAGGCCCCAGTGGTTCAGGAAAGAGTACACTGCTCAATATTTTGGGGGGAATGGATTTGCCCACCGAAGGCAGGGTATTGATGGAGGAAGAGGATATCACCCAATATAACGACAGGAAGCTGACGGTATACCGAAGAGAAAAGGTGGGCTTTGTTTTTCAGTTCTATAACTTAATGGCCAATTTAACAGCTCTAGAAAATGTAGAACTAGCGACGGAAATATGTAAAAATGCCCTGGAGGTGGAAGGGGTTTTAGAGGCCGTAGGGCTGGGAGACAGAAAAGAACATTTTCCTGCCCAAATGAGCGGGGGTGAACAACAACGGGTGGCCATAGCCCGGGCGGTAGCGAAAAATCCTGCCCTATTACTATGCGATGAACCAACGGGGGCGCTGGATTTTGAAACAGGAATCAAAATCCTTTCCCTTCTGAAGGAGATTAACGTAAAGTATGGCAAGACTGTGGTTATTATCACCCACAATATGCCCATCGGAGCGATGGCCGACCGTGTAATTAAAATGAGAAGCGGCGAAATAATTGAATCCTGGGTAAATCAAAATCCAATCCCCCCCGAAAGGATTGAATGGTAATGAAAAAATTAGATAAAAGACTCTTAAGGCTGATTAAGAAGTCAAAGGGTCAGTTTATATCCATCGCCGTTGTGATCATATTGGCATTAACAATCTATGTCTCTCTGAGTATGGTGGGGGATAACCTAAATCATTCCATAGCATATTACTATGACCTTACCAATTTTGCCGATGTCTCTGTGGAGGTAATGCGGATTCCCAAGGGGGCCATTGAACAGCTTTATACAATAGAGGGAGTCATACAGGCCCAGGGAAGAATTAGTGAAGACGTACCCCTGGGGGTGGAAGATCCCAACGAAAAAGTACGGGTGAGGGTAGTTTCTCTGCCTGAAGAAACCGGCAGTATTAATAGCCTGTATACCATTGAAGGTAGAGAACTGGGAGCAAACCCCAAAACAATCGTAGTACTGCAGCAATTTTTCGAGGGTCGCAGCATGAACCTGGGGGAAACCATCAGACCTTATATTGCCGGGAAAGAATATCCCATGGAGGTCATAGGGGTAGTGGGCAGTCCCGAATACATCTATCTAATGGAAAACGAGCAAAGCCTGCTACCGGCCCCTGAGAAATTTGGTGTTATCTATGTTTCAGAGGATTTTGCCCAATCCTCCCTGGGCTACCAGGGCAGCTATAATGAGGTAATGATTAAAATTGATCAACAATACCTTGATCAAATTGACTTGATTATAGAGGACATAGAAGACCAATTAGATCAATATGGTATTCGGCGCACCATTAAACGAGATAACCATCTCAGCCACAGCATGATGATGCAGGAGGTAGAGCAACTGGAAATGATGGCCACAGCCGTAACATTGTTATTTTTGATCGTGGCTGCTGTCATCATCAATATCATGCTATCAAGAACGGTGAAAAATGATAGGATGGCCATTGGAGTTATGAAGGCCCTGGGCTACAACAATTTTCAAATTATGGGTCATTACACCAAATTTTCCTTGACCATTGGGTTAGTGGGTTCAATTATCGGAATTGTTCTGAGTATTCCCTTATCCATAGCCTTTACCAATTTATATATCCTGTATATGAACATACCATTGCTAGAAATGACCATCTACTATCAGTATATAGTCTACGGCATTATCTTAACCACCATCTTCTGCATTATATCAGGCCTGATTGGTGCCAGAAGCGTTATTAAAATATTACCTGCCGACTCCATGAGACCAGAGGCACCCAAAGCAGGAGGGCGGATTTGGCTGGAAAAAGTTAAACCCATTTGGAATCGAATTACCTTCAGCTGGAAGATGGTCATTAGAAATATAGTAAGAAACAAGCGAAGGGCTGCCTTTTTAGTTTTGGGAATTGCCCTGACCTATGGCATTATTATGGTACCCGTTTTTATGTCTTCAGTATTTGGCAACATGTTTCAGCTGCAGTACAGTGAGTTTCAAAGGATGGAATATAGCATAGATTTTACCCGCCCAATGGGAGTTGATACCCTAAAGGAGCTGAAGCAGTTAATTAAAATAGATTATATGGAAGCTAAAACCGAATTCCCCTTTGAGTTGAAAAACGGGACAAAAAAAGAAACCGTCAGCGTTATTGGTCTTAAATCCGATACAGCCCTCTATCACTTTAAGGAGACTACTGGAAAGACCATCACGATACCCAGGGAGGGAATTATTTTAACAGAAGGATTGGCCAAAGCCCTTGGGGCCCAGGTAGGGGATAAAATACTAATGAAAAACTTTATGCCAGATCAAGAAGACCGGTGGATAGAAGTCAAAGGAATTACCGAACAATATTTGGGCAGCAACGCCTATATGGAAATCGAAGCCTTGAATGAAATACTGGGGGAAAGAGAGATCGTTACCGGGGCCTTGGTCAATTCAGGAGATGAAGTCTTAACTAAGCTGAAAAATGTACCCAATATTAGCCAGGTACAATCGGTAGAAGATATGAAAAATAGCTTTTTAGAATTTATGGATATGATCATTTATTCCGTAGGGACCCTAATGCTCTTTGGCGGAATTTTAGGCTTTGCCATTGTCTACAATACCACAATCATCAGCATTGGGGAAAGAACCATGGAATTTTCATCGCTGCGGGTATTGGGGTTTGAAAAAAAAGAAATATATAGAATCATCAGTAAAGAAAACAGCTTGCTGACACTACTGGGTATCATACTGGGAATCCCATTGGCCTATGGCATGTGCCAGGGAATCGTATCCAGCATGTCAACAGAGCTCTACACCATTCCAATGATCATTAATTCCAGCAGTTACCTGATAACAGCCTTGGCCACCATCATATTTGTTGCTCTGGCCCAGCTGGCCACAATTAAAAAGATCTATCGCCTAAACTTTATGGATGCCCTCAAAAATAGAGTATCCTAAAGACTTTACTGCCCAAAGGCAGTGATCAATAGAATATAGGTAAGGACGGAGATGAAAATGAAGAAAAAAATAATCGGAATCATCGTAGCAGTAGCGGTGCTGGGAACAGCAGGATACTACTTATTTACTCAAAATACAGCCATTACAGTAACCACAGCACCAGTTAATCAAGGCTCCATCGAAAAATATGTAGAAGAGCTAGGTGTGGTCATGACAGAAAGAAGAGAAACAGTTTATGCTGCCGCCACAGGAAGGGTAACAGATGTACTGGTTAATATAGGAGATTCGGTACAAAAAGGAGAACTGCTGCTAAAAATAGAAGAGCAACAGCTACTAAGAGAAATACAAGGTATTGAAGCCCAGGAAGCCGCCCTTCAGGCCCAATATCAAGAGGCCCTAAAGCCAGTAGATCAACGGGAAATAGAAAGACTTAAGCTGGAGCTGACAAACCAGGAAAACGCATTAGTCGAAGCAGAACGAACCACAGAAAACCAGAAAAAGCTCTATGAAGCAGGAGCCGTCAGCCATGAAGACTATCAAAATGCCCTCAATCAACTGGAGGCCCAAAGAAATAACCTAGAGAAGCTTAGTTTAGAGCTGGAAATATTAAGTAACCCTCATACAATCAATATTGCAGCACAATATCAGGCCCAGCTAAAGCAATTGGCAATCCAAAAAGAGGCACTGGAAAGTCAAAAAGAAGAATATAGCATCGCCTCACCCATAGAAGGAACCATCATGCTCAAAAATATTGAAAAAGGTAGCTACCTGCAGCCGGGAATGCAGCTTTTTGAGATAGGGAGCCCTGATAACCATTATATCGAAGCCGATATACTGGTATCAGACATAGCCAATGTTAATGAAGGAGATAAAGTATTGATCAGTCATCAAAATTTGGGAATTGAGCTGACAGGTACAGTAAGAAAAATACACCCCCAGGCCTTTAGTAAAATATCAGATTTGGGAATTGAACAAAAGAGGATAAAAGTAGAAATTGAAATACAAGGACGAGAAGCCAACCTGAGGCCGGGCTACGATTTAGATATAAAAATTGTCACAGAAGAGAGGGACAAAACCTTGATTATACCTGAAAACGCCCTGTTCCAGCAGGAGAACCAATACTATGTCTACGTCAAGAAAAATAACCGGGCTGTTCTGAGAGAAGTTCAAACAGGAATCGAAAGTCAAAAACAGGTTGAAATTATCAGTGGATTAATGGAAGGAGAACGGCTAATTCTTTCGTCCAATGAGGAATTAAAGGACGGGGCAAAGATTAAAGAGTAGGCGGGGGATTAAAAGCTCCGAATAAAGAAGAGGCAGTCTTTAAACAGGGCTGGTGTGAAAGATATAAAGGCAGTACAGGCACAAAATGTTAGAAAAATTATTAAATGAAATATAGATGTATTGCTTGGTAATTGTTAAATTAATAAAGTTCTTTATTCATTCCCCTTATAGTGGGCGCTGTAAAGCTGTCTGTATCTATATAAGGGGGTTTTTGTTTATGGAATTTTATGTAAAAAAAATTAAATATTTTTTGTACTTTTAAATAGAGTTAAGTCAAAATATAAATATTAAGCTGATTTTAACGGCCAGAAGCCCGTAAGAAAAGTATGAAGTAATATGAAATGCAATAGAGGAAAATACTGCAATTGTGGAGAATACTTCCAGTAGAGCATAATTATAGGGGGCGTTTTGATTGTCAATTTCTATTGCCATTTGTGATGATAATAAAGTACAGGTAGAATTAATAGCAAGCTACTTACAATCCTTTAAATTTCAAGAAAAGATAGTCCATCACCTCTATTATAACGGTGAAGACCTATACCAAGGTTTTCAGAAAATAAACTATGATATTGTTTTTTTAGACATAGAGATGGGGGGACTTAATGGAATCGAAATAGGGAGAAAAATAAGAGAATTAGATAAACGGGTGCTTTTGGTATATTTAACGGGGTATAAGGAATATGCCTTGGAGGCCTTTGAAATCCAGAGCTTTCACTACCTGATAAAACCGATTACCAATGAGCGATTCAACAAGCTAATGGAGCAATTAATCAAAAGGCTGGCTGAAATAAGATTATATCAAAAAGAAAAAAAGAAAAGCTTCGTTTTTAAGGCAAAGGATCAACTACATTATTTAAACACAGACGAAATTATATATTTTGAGAAAAAGCAAAGAAAAATAGTTGTCAATACCACTACAGGCAGCTACGAATATTTTGCCACTACAAAACAGTTATTGGAGGAATTAAATCCTGAAGATTTTATTCAATGTCACCAGGGGTTTATCATTAACCTGAATCGCGTTTCGAGACTTGCAGGCAACATAATTTATTTAAAGGGATATGATGATAGTCTTCCTGTCAGTAGAAGATTTAAGAAAAATGTTCTTCTTGCCATTGAGAAGAAGCTATTTAGGGAATAGGGGGGAGACCATGGAGTATTTTGTTTTACTTGTAACAAATTTTGCTGATGCTTTTTTAATCTATTACTTTGTCAGTGAAATGGTGGAATGTAAAGGAAAGAGAGTCTTTTTCTATACGGCGGTTTTAGTTCAGTGCTTTATCAACTCCTATATCAATCTTGCTCTGGGATTGGCTGACTTTAAAGGTTTTATATTTATGTTTATCACCGCCTCCTGTATATTGTACATTTTAGTTAAGGGACAATTTATTAGGGTAACGTTAATTACCATCATAGCCATGACTTTAATGGGAATTATCGAGCTGGTAACCGGAGGTGCCATGTCCTTTATCTTGAAGGTTCCAACTGCCATGCTGCTTGAACACAATGGCTTTAGATTAATGGGAATTATGATTTCAAAAACGGTATTCTTTTTACTGGCCAGGTATACTTGCTTTAAACTGAGGGTATTTGGAGAAATTAAAAGGAATCAATATTACACCATTATATTGCTGCTATTATTTAACCTAATCATAATTTTTATGGCCTTTACCTTCTATAGCTTTGTTGATGACCTGGCAGGACACGAAATGTTTTATATTATAGGAATGGGATCAGGAGCCTTGCTATTTAATTTTTTAATGCTGGTGATAATAGGGCGCTTAATTGAGTACAGTCAAAATGAAACAGCCTGGAAAATGCGGGAAAAGGAATATCGTAATCATTTTTTCTATACCAAAAATATTGAAGAAATGGTTAACACCATGAAGGCCCAAAGGCATGACTTTAACAATTTTATCAGTACCCTACTGGGGCTAATACAGCTTGAAAAATATGACGAGGCTAAAAAGTACATTCTATCATTAACCGACGAGGTGGCAGCCGTCAATGATGTGGCAGATAATCAAAATCCCGTTATTACTGCATTAATTAATATTAAAAATGAAAGAGTAAAAAGCAATAATATAGCCTTTGATTATTCCATAGACCTGCCCTTTCGCTTAACAATTAAAGACATAGATATCACCGTGATATTAGGAAATTTAATCGATAATGCCATTGAGGCCTGTCAAAAAATCGAAAAGGAGAAAAGAAGGATTTATCTTGAAATCAATACAAATAAAGACATGCTGATCATTAAAATTATTAACAATAAAACTAATCAGGAGGTACTACAGAAAACAAAACGCTTTACCAGTAAGGTAAATCGTAAGGACCATGGCTTTGGACTATATAATATACAGCAGATTGTCAAAAAGAATAACGGTATTATTAACATAGAGGATGTAGGTGATGAATTTAAGGTAAAGATTGCCCTTCCTTTAGTAACCAGTAGACCGGAATAACTGGTTATTTTTATCGTAAAGAAAAAGCCTTGTCAATTATGACAAAAAAACGACCACTTTTGCAAAGGAGGTTGCAGGATTTCGTAAGGAATGGTATATTTTGTATAATACAATTACCTTAAAAAAGGGTGATCAAAATGATTGAACAAGCCTCTGTTAAATTGGCAGACAAATTAATAAAAGAAAAGATTATAACCCTGGAAGACAAAGAGGTATACAGCTATGGTTTTCAGCTTTTACTCTCGATGATATTAAAGGGAACCGGTCTTGTTATATTGGGGATGGTAACAGGGTATTTGACGGAAACCGTTATTTTCGTCTTGTCCTTTGGTTTATTGCGAATTTTTGCAGGTGGTGTCCATGCCCATTCATACTTTAAATGCTTTGCTGTAACCGTTGTCTTGGTATATGGAAGTATTTGGCTGAGCAGCTTAATGATTGGTTATAGTTCAGTAGTTTTAACTCTATCAATGATCCTTATTCTTTCAAATATAATGGTCCTATTATTTTCACCTATTGATTCACCAAATAAGCCCCTTTCTGAATCGGAAAAGAGAAAAAATCGTCATAGAAGCATTATGGTTATTACCATAGGCAGCATACTGATTTTGATTAGTTCTATACTCATACCAACATTTCAATATCATTCAGTCATTGCATCCTTGGGCTTCTTAATTGAAGCGTTGACCTTAATAAAGGTAAGTAAAATTAAACAATTGATGAGGAGGAGTAAAAATGAAACTGTTATTTAATGGTTTGGCTATGGCCGCTGAAGGATTAGTGAACTTTAATGTTTCTACCAACTGCTTTATGTTTTTTTATCAGCCTCAAGTACCCAAAAAGCTAATTAAATAGTTGTAAATAGACATTCATAGGTGATTCAACGGGTAAAAGAAAGGGACAAGGAATAAGGATTATTTATAAGCAAGCATTAAAAATAGTACAGTATAGTAAAATTTACAGCCAGTGTGTAAAAAGCACTGGTTGCTTTGTGAATAGATGATATGGTTATCAAACAGGGTCTTAAAAGCATCGCCTCAAAGACCCTGTTTTTTAGCATTCTGTAAAGGTGGGTATTTTCTATGTATTAACGATCACACTGAAAGCCTCCAATCCTTATTGCCAAAAAATATAAGGAAATACAAGTAAAAATAGTTTATAATGAAAAGTAAGTAACTATGATCGTTTAAGGGGGATTGCGATGGAAAAAATTAAAGGTAAATTAGAAGACTTATTTGTTGTTAAACAAACAAAATACACCGGAAAACGGATTTTCTTTACCTTTGCTCTGGTTATTCTGATGGGGATGAGTTTGCCAATATACTTTATGTTTGAGGATTATAACTATGAAAAGTATCTTATAGAGTATGAAATGGTAGATGCCAATATTAAAGCCTATTATAAAGCGGAAGGGCTATACCCAGCTGCAGAGGGCATTAAATGGGATAATGAAAAGAACCTGAGATATTTTTTCGAAGATAATCATTTTAATCTTAATAGAAGGCTTTATTATGTGGATATTACGCTGATGCCCAATATATCTGAAATCAATTATACCTATATTATCGATATTGATACAGGAACCCTATTTACCAGCGAATTTAAAATATATCATTTCAAAAGATGGCATTTTGCAAGGAAGTTTTAGTTAACAAAGCAGCTAGTACCCTGCGCCGTTGTAATGGCACAGGGTACTAGCTTTACATTATGGTGGCTGATATTCTGTGGATTTTTTATTTGAATCCAATAAATATCACAGAGCTTGACTATAATAAATAATAGATACAAACTTATTTTTAATTTTTTCGTTATAATATTGAATAGCATCTAAAAATGATTAAGGAGGCAGGTAAGATGGTTAAAATCGAACACCTGACCAAAAACTACAATAAGGGGAAAATTAAAGCAGTTGATGACCTCTCGCTTCATGTAAAGCCCGGAGAAATTTTTGGTTTCCTCGGCCCTAATGGTGCTGGGAAAACCACTACGATTAAGATGATGGTGGGCCTTTTGAATCCAGATGGAGGTAAAATAGAAATTAAAGGCTATGATAATCAAAAAGACACCATTAATGCAAAGATTAATATTGGCTATGTGCCCGATAGTGCCAATGCCTATGAACGATTAACAGGGGTCGAGTATATTAACTTTATCGCCGATGTATATGGGGTGTCAAAGGAGGTCAGAAGAAAACGGATGGAATATTTTCTTGAGACCTTTGGACTAAATGATGCGGCCGGTGACCTGATTAAAAGCTACTCCCATGGGATGAAGCAGAAAATTGTGTTAACTGCTGCATTAATTCACAACCCGGCCCTATGGATTTTGGATGAGCCCCTGGTGGGATTAGACCCTAAGTCGGCCCATCAGCTTAAAATACTGATGCGAGAGCATTGTGACCAGGGAAACACCGTTTTCTTTTCCACCCACGTGTTAGAGGTGGCAGAAAAGCTTTGTGACCGAATTGGTATTATTAACCGGGGAAAGCTTATTGCCATTGGTACCCTTGAAGAGCTAAGGCAGGGAGATCAGGCCGAATCCCTGGAAAATATTTTCCTGGAGTTGACTGAAGATGAATAGAATGTTGTCATTAATTAAAACTAACCTTCGGGTAAACCTTGGCATTTCTGCCATTAAGTATTCAGCCAGAACAAACAAAAAAAAGCTGTTGAACTATGGCCTGGTTTTAATCGCAGTGGCAGTTGGAATTGGTTCCCTGATGGCCCTGTACAGTGTTTTAATGAATGAAATTTACTTTGCTGCCAGTCAATTAAATCAACCGGAGCTGGTAATTACGATTTCCTTTCTTGCAGCCCAGATACTGGTTTTGTTATTTGGATTTTTCTACGTAATGAGTGTGTTTTATTTTTCGCAGGATCTAGACCTTTTGGTGCCTTTGCCCCTACGACCCTATGAGGTTTTAGGAAGCAAATTTGTCGGGATTATGTTTTATGAATATTTAACCCTGCTCCCTATTTTGCTGCCGCCCCTATGGATCTACGGCAGGGGAACCAATCAAGGGATTATCTATTGGATCAAGGGACTGTTGGTGGCCTTAGCCTCCCCAGTGCTGCCCCTGGTGCTGGCAACCCTTATAGTGGTCATATTGATGCGCTTTATTAATCTGAAAAAGCGTAAGGATCTTCTGGCCGTATTAGGGGGGATTGCAGTATTTCTTTTTGCCATGGGCTTTAATCTCTTTGTTGGTAATCGACTAGAGGGGATGGATCAAGCCTATTTTCAAAGGCTCTTAAGCGGTCAGATGGACTTAATAAAGCTGGTGGGCCAACGGTTTCCTCCCAGCATCTGGGCGACCCTGGGCATTACCCAGGATGGAGCAATGGGCCTTGGCTACTTAGCCCTTTTTATGTTGGCTTCTGCATTATTGTTTTTATTCCTGCTCTGGATTAGCAACTTAATTTTTTATCGAGGTCTTCTTTCAGGCCAGGAAACAAATCGAAATCGCAAAGTCTTAACGTCAGAGGAGATCAATAAAAAATACAATCAAAGCAAAAGTCCTGTGATGGCTATCTTTTGGAGAGAGTGGAGATTGATGCTAAGGACCCCTGTCTATGTGTTGAATGGCCTGATAGGAGCCATCCTTGGGCCAATTATGATTATTTTAGTTCTTTTCAGCGGACAGCAGGAGGGTTTTCAACAGATGCTAATGCTGGTACACAGTATCCCCCCAATCTATCTTGTACTGATTGCCAGTGCCTTTATTATTTTCAGCAGCAGCATGAATGTGGTGGCGGCCACTACCATTTCAAGGGAGGGGAAGGATTTTTGGATTTCAAAAATGATTCCCATGGCACCAAGGAGTCAAATAAAGGGTAAGCTGCTCCATTCCCTGGCCATCAATTGTATAACAATTTTTGCCAGCCTGATTGCGTTGGTCGTAGTTTTCAGGCTTCCCCTGCAAGAGACCTTGATAATTTTAATCCTTAGCTTTTTAGGATCATTCCTGATGATACTGGTGGGAATCATCATTGATTTAATTAGGCCAAAGCTTGAATGGACCAATCCTCAGGAGGCTGTTAAACAGAACTTAAATGTTTTCTTTCATATGCTGGCCACAGCAGCCTTCCTATTGCTGTGCTTCCTGTTAACAAGGCTGCTATTAAAAACCAATGTGTCACCATTGGTGATTTATCTGATTTTTGCTTTAATTATACTGGGATTATCTATTATTGGCCTTTCCATGCTCTATAGATTAGCCGATAAAAAATATCAAAGACTTGAGGCATAAGAGAAAATTCCCATTGAAAAAAAGTGGTCTCCCTGCAAGGAGACCACTTTTCTAAAACAGCTGAATCTTTACAATTATGCATTGAGTATCTTTGATTCCTCTGTTAGAACCTCGTTCATACTGCCTGTACGATACCCCAATAGATCCAGGGTAACATAATCAAAACCAATTTCCCGCATATAGGTGCCAACTTGATCCATCAGGTCCAGATCAAAAAATCGTACCCGTTCGCCCTTCGCCACCTCAATACGGGCAATTTTCTCATGATGTCGTACTCGAATTTGCTTAAAGCCTAGATCCAGTAAGTATTGTTCTGCCAGCTCTACCATTTTCAGCTTTTCCATGGTTATTTCATTGCCGTAGGGGAATCGGGAAGAAAGACAGGCAAAGGCAGGCTTATTCCAAGTGGGAATACCCATTTCCTTTGATAATTGGCGAATATCATCCTTGGTTAGCTGGGCTTCCTTAAGGGGGCTGATCACCTTCAATTCCGAGGCAGCATGCATACCGGGCCGGTAATCTGAAAGATCATCAAAATTTGAGCCGTCCAATACGTGCTTTAGACCATGCTCCTGGGCCACTGATCGCACTTTGGTAAATAGCTCATGCTTACAATAATAGCAGCGATTCACGGGATTTTTTGAAAATCCATCAATCTCCAATTCCTCTGAAACTATCACCACATGCTTTACCCCAAAATCCCTGGCATATTGCTGGGCTTCCTTGAACTCCCTTTCAGGGTAGGTGGATGACCTGGCAGTGACGCCAATAACTCGATCTCCTAAAACATCATGGGCTACCTTTAATAAAAAAGTACTATCTACCCCTCCAGAAAAGGCGATGGCAGCACCTTCAAGGTTTTTCAAGATATCCTTTAGCTGGGTTAATTTTTGCTGAAGCTCCATATTTTTAATCCTCCTTTAAAAACGACGTAACATACCAAAATCTTGGTACTAGCTTACCATATTATCAAAATAGATTCAATTATTATGATTTAAACAATTGAAGAAAAAGTATAATATTAGGTAAAAAGTGAGAAAAAGGAGAAGGCAATGGCTGATGACAGGCCAGGCTGCATCAGACAAGTAGCTCTAAAAATAGCTCACGATTGATAAATATTATTTTAACCCTTCAAACAATATAGTATAATAGTCTGGTCTACAAATATTGTGAAGGAATGAGATAATGGAAATTAGATATATTGATCGGAAAACAGGAGAAAAAAGAATCGAAATGGTTCCCGGAGACAGGTTAATTCGATGGAGCTATGAAAGCAGCATTGGCAATAGCTTCTTAGAGCTGTTAATTAAAAAGCGATTTTTTTCTAATTTAATGGGGAGGTTTATGAATACGGCCTTGAGTAAAAAGAGGATAAAGGCCTTTGTTGAAAATCACGGAATCAACATGAAGGAAGCCCTTCAAGAAAATATTGAAGGGTACCGAAGCTTTAACGATTTTTTCATCAGAGAGCTGAAGTCTGCTGCCCGTCCCACAGACCCAGGGGCCCATCGGCTTGCTTCGCCTGCCGATGGGAAGCTTTTAGCCTACGACAATATTGATATCCATGGGCTTCTTCAGGTCAAGAAGATGGAATACTCGCTGGCAGAGCTGATTGGAAAGGAAGACCTGGCAGCAGAATATCATGGTGGGGTCTGTATAGTGGTACGGTTGGCTCCGGCAGACTATCATCGGTTTCATTTTCCTGACGACGGAATTCCCCAAAAAAGCATACCCATCAAGGGAAATTACTACTCGGTGAATCCTAGGGCCCTTAATAAAATCCCAAAGCTCTATTGTCAAAATAAAAGAGAACTGACTATTTTTGAAAGTAAACATTTTGGAAAAATATTATTGGTTGAGGTGGGAGCCACCGGGGTAGGCAGTATTGTACAAACCTATCAACCTGAAGCCATGGTTGAAAAGGGGCAGGAAAAGGGATATTTCAAATTTGGGGGTTCGACAACGATTCTGTTTATCAAAAAGGATCAGATAGAAATTGATGAGGATTTATTAAATCATACAGCCCAGGGCTATGAAACCAGAGTAATCATGGGCGAAGGCATTGGTACTGCCTTAAATTATCATCAAGTATAATGAATACATAAAAAATGACGACACGGGGTCGTCATTTTTTATGTATTATTTTTCTGTTACAAAGGTAGTGAACAGATCAGTTTTGGCTTTACAAACAGGGCAGTTATCCTTTAAATCACCTGTCAGCGTATAGCCACAGACATCGCAAACATGTACAGTATCAGCGTCGAAGTCTTTTTTAGCATCTACAGCAGCCTTGGCATCTGAGAACAGCTTGCTGTGACACCTTTCTGCCTCTAATGCAAATTGAAAGGTACGAATGCTGCCCTTTTCTTTTTGTAGCTCGGCCACAGCAATGAAGGCAGGATACATTTGTTCAATTTCATGGTTTTCTCCATCAATGGCACCCTGTAAATTTTCTGAGGTGGTGGTTAAACCAAAGCCAGCGCCGGCAGTAACAGATGCATCTCCAACTTCATTCTTTAATTCTCTGAAATGATTCCCTGCATGGATTCGCTCTGCATAGGCTACAGCCTTAAATAGGTTTGCTACATTGGGATAGCCTTCCTTTGCAGCAAATTCGCCCCACACTAAATAACGCATATGGGCCATACTTTCTCCGCCAAATGCAGATTTTAAATTAGATTCGGTCATGTGATTCATAAAAAAATTCCTCCCTTTAAAAATAAATCGACGCCAATCAATAGATCAAGTGGACGCCCTTATAACAATTACCCCCTATGGCTAAATTTAAACAAAGAATTTTATATCAGTATAAAGGACTTTTATATTCCAATATAGAAATTAAATAAATTACAGGGTCGAGCCTGTTGAAGGAAGATTGATGGGCGATAGGAGGCTATAAAAATGAAAAAGGATGAATTGACCACCCCAAGGGAGCAAATTTACATTGGAATCAAGAGAGCCCTTAAGCAGGGAGCCATTGGTGCACTGGGGGCCGGGGGAATTGGATTTATCTATGGCCTTGTCAGGAACCTTGACCCGGTTGGTGGTGCCATTAGGTTAATTTATATTCTGGGCGTATTGATGATCCTCCTTGCACTGTTCAGTGCCCCGGCTTTGTTTCAACTCTTTGAGGGCCGTAAACAGACCTATTCCAAGGAGGAAGTACAGCTTTCCATGAAGGAACGGAGAGAAAAAATGAGGAGGCAATGGGTAGCTTATTTAAGAGCCTTTGTGGTGCTTGCCATTGCTGCCCTGTTGGAAACCCTTAAATTTTATGTGTTTTAGGAGGAAGTCATGCTAATTAGGCAGTTAAAGGAAATAGATAAGCGTCACCTAAATCAACAGGTAGAAGTTGTTGCCATGGTGGTGGAGCTGAAAATTAAGACCACCAAAAACGATAAAAAATATGCAGATTTTACCCTTCAGGATGCCAGCAAAAGGGTAGAGGCAAAGTGCTGGGATTATGAAGAAAATCAAGATTTTCTGCAGGAATTGAGGGATAGTGAAATACTAAGGCTAACAGTGCTGGTAGGGGAATACCAGGGTCAACTACAGCTAACGGTGAAGCAGATGGCCAGAGTAGCAGAGGGCCAGGTGAAAGTAGAAGACCTGCTGCCGGTTAGTGATTGGGGAATTGAAACCTTGAAAAAGGGGCTGATTTATTTTTATGAAAAGGTGGAGGCGCCCCATCTCAGAGAGCTATTAGATCGGATGATTTTCAATGAGACCTATTTTGAAAAATTTATAACCTATCCTGCTGCCCGCCAGGTTCATCATAATTTTTATAACGGTTTGCTGCAGCATGTTTTAGAGGTGCTAAAGTTTTCATATTCTGTAGCTATGACCAAAAAGCTTTCCCAAAGACAGATAGACAGATTAATTGTCATGGGATTGCTTCATGACTGGGCTAAAATATATGAGTACAAGCCCCTACCAGCCATAGGCTTTACAGAGGAGGGTACCATGCTGGGGCATATTTTTTTAGGCGCCCATGAAACCCTGAATGTAATTAATCAAATAGAGGACTTTAATCAAGAGGATAAGCTCATTATTCTCAATGGCATATTAGGCCATCATGGTAAGCTGGAATATGGTTCCCCTGTGCTGCCCAAAACCGTAGAGGCACAAATTTTACATCATGCCGATAAAATGTCAGGGGACATCGAGAGCATTTTATCCTTTATGAAGGAGGAAGAAGCTAAGGAAGAGCCCTTTACAGGTAAGCTTTGGAACATGGGAACAGAATATTACAAAAAAGGATAAAGATCACCCGGCAGGCTGTAGCATTTTCCCAATTCAGTCTATGCTGGGTTTTTTGATTGATTATGATATAATTTACTTAATAAACCCTAAGAATAGAGGTGAGACAATGGGTGTAAAGTATATTTTGGGTAGAAGCGGAACGGGAAAAACCACCTACATATTAAAGGAAATCAGAGAAAAAATCATTGAGAAAAAACAGCAGAAGCTGATATTGTTGGTGCCGGAGCAGTTTACCCTGCAGGCTGAAAGGGATCTGCTGGAAAAGCAAGATCTAGAGGGAATCATGGAGGCAGAGGTGCTGAGCTTTTCCCGATTAGCCTACCAGGTGTTTAATGAAGTGGGGGGACTAACCCAAATTAATATAAATGATATTGGTAAAAACATGGTCATTAGAAAGCTGTTGGAGGAATTGGGTAAAGACTTGACCATCTATCAGAAAACTGCCAGGCAGGAGGGCTTCGTACTGAAAATAAATGAATTAATCAGTGAAATGAAGCAGCACGACATTTTACCCGAAGAGCTGAAGCTCTTAGATACCTTGAAGGAAGAACCTTTGCTAAGGCTAAAGCTAAAGGATTTTTCTTTGTTGTATGAGTATTTTAATCGCTATCTTGAAAATGCCTATCTTGATACCGAAGACCATATCAATTTACTAATTGAAAAAATAAAAGATACCAAATTCCTTAATGACGCAGAGATCTGGATTGACGGATTTCATTATATGACTCCCCAAACCCTGAGGATTATTGCCGAGCTGATGAAAAAGGCCCGGCAGATTAATATTGCCCTTACCCTTGATCCTAATCCCCATTCCCGGGAAGGTGACCTGTTTGCCGTGACAGAGGGAACCCTTAAGCAGATCAGACACCTGGCCCAGCATTTGGAAATCAGGGAGGAACAGATCATATTAACCCACCAGAAGGAAATAAAGCCGCCGCAGCTTGCCCATGTGGAAAGGGAAATCTATGCTTATCCCTATCGAAGCTATGAAGGTAGGGGGAATGAAATAGAGATATTTTCTGCAGCTAATCTTTATACAGAAATAGAGAAGGTGGCCGGTCAAATTCTTTCCCTGGTAAGGGATCAGGGCTATCGGTTTAAAGATATAGCCATCGTAAGCGGGGACTTAAATAGTTACAGCATGATTATTAAAAGGGTTTTTCAGGAATATGAAATACCATGCTTTATGGACGAAAAGCGGGACATCATGGATCATCCCCTGGTGGAGCTGATATTGGCCGCCATTGATATTGTTAGCCGGGGTTTTCAGTATGAGGATGTCTTTCGATTCCTTAAAACCGGCTTTAGTGATTTAAGTAAGGATGAAATCGAAGAATTGGAAAACTATGGGATTGCCTACGGCATAAGGGGCAGCCAATGGGAAAAGGAGTTTACAAAGGGACAGGATGAGGATCTAGGCCGTTTAAATCAAATTAGAAGTCAATTTTATCAGCCCCTGGGAACCTTTAAGGAGAATGTCAAAAAGGCAGGCAGCGTGTTGGAAATTACCAAAGGGCTATTTAATCTACTTCAGCAAATGAAAATGGAAGAAAAGCTGGAAGATTGGATTGAAAAGCTGAAGGAGCTGGGGCGCTATGACTCAGTTAATGAAAATACCCAAATATGGAATACTGTTATGGCGATTTTTGACCAGCTTTCCGAGATTTTAGGTGATCGAAAAATTTCCCTCAAAGAGTATAAAAAAGTACTGGAATCTGGTTTTGGTGCCTGTGAAATTGGGGTCATACCGGCCACCGTTGACCAGGTTTTGGTAGGAAACCTAGATCGTTCCCGAAGCCACGATATCAAAGCCCTTTTTGTAGTGGGAGTCAATGATGGTATCCTGCCTTCCCTGCGAGAAGAAGAAGGATTGCTGTCTGATCAGGAAAGGCAGCTTTTAAAGGAGCATGGTATTACATTGGCAGTCTATGGGGAAGGTAGGCTGGCGGAAGAAAAGCTTGCCATTTACATGGCCCTGTCTAAACCGAGCCAATACCTCTGGTTGAGCTATGCTGCTGCAGATCAAGAGGGAAGGGCCCTAAGGCCATCTATTATCATTGATCGCTTTAAAAAGCTGTTTCCTAAAATACATATCAAAAGTGATCTGGTTAAAGTAAGTCAAGATTCTATCAATTATGTGGCTACTCCCACCAGTACCTTCAAATATTTGGTCGAAAATATGCGGTTGAAGCTGGATGAAAAGGAATGTTCTGACCTGTGGTGGAAGGTATTGGCCTGGTATCATGATAATCCAGAATGGCATAAGCGAAAGGATTTAATGGTTAAGGGCCTGTTTCATGAGAATCAGATTCATTATATACCCAATACCAAGGCCAGGGAGCTTTATCAGACTCCTATCCATACCAGCATCTCGAGGCTTGAGCGATTCTCAAACTGTCCCTTTTCCCATATGGTGGCCTATGGCTTGAAGCCCAGGGAACGAAAGGAATATCAGCTGAAAAGTCCAGATATTGGCAGGTTGTTTCATTATTCCCTGGAGCTTTTCGGCAGATACCTTCAGGCCGAGAGGCTGGAATGGAGAGAGCTTGAAAGACAGCAATGTGAGCAGATTGTTGATACCCTCATCGATGGAATTTCTGAGACCTTTGAAAATGGTATATTAAACAGCACCCATCGTTACCGGTATATGGTAAATCGATTAAAGCGCATTAGTAAGCGGGCCCTATGGACCCTGACAAACCATCTGAAAAGCGGCAATTTTAATCCCATGGGCCATGAAATACAGTTTTCAAACCAAGAGGGAGCCACCCTTCCGGCTATTATCATCGAGCTGGAGGATGGGGAGGAGATATTTTTACAGGGCGTAATTGACCGGGTTGATGTCTATACCGATGAAACAGGGCAATATATCAATATTATCGACTATAAATCTGGTAATCGGGATTTTAGTCTGAGTGATGCCTATTATGGTCTGCAGCTGCAGCTATTGGTCTATATGGATGCAGTACTTTCAGTTGAGTCCTTTAAAAATGTTAAGCTCTACCCCGGAGGAATATTCTATTTTAAAATTGATGATCCCCTGATTAAAACCACTGATCTGGCCTCAGAGCATATTGAAAGGGAGATAAACAAGGCCCTGAAACTAAGGGGAATGGTACTTAAGGACCTGAAGGTTATAAAAAATATTGATATCGATATAGACGGCAGCTCAGATATTATTCCCGTCAGGCTTAATAAAGGTGATGAAATCTCAAAGACCTCGTCGGTTCTAACGGCAGAGGACTTTCGATCTATGCTGAATCATATTCGACATATTATCAAGGAAATTTCCAGGGAAATATTGAAGGGGAATGTCAAAATTTTGCCCTGTAAGAAGGGAAAGCAGGTATCCTGTCAATATTGTCAATATCAGTCCATTTGTCAATTTGACGGCCTGTTGGAGGACAACGTCTATCGGATTATAAAGGAACTGAAGGATGAGGAAATACTGGACAAGCTAAAAATAGAAGGAGAGGTGTTGGCGGATGCCTAAATGGACACCGGAGCAGCAGGCGGCGATAACATCTAGAGGGAGTAATTTATTGGTGGCCGCCGGGGCAGGTTCTGGAAAAACAGCGGTTTTGGTGGAACGGATTATACGGCTGATCATTGATGATGAAGTCAATATAGATGAACTGTTAATTGTTACCTTTACCAATGCAGCTGCCGGAGAAATGAGGGAACGGATTGCAGCAGCCATAGTCAGGGAGCTGGAAGGTAACCTTGAAAAAGAAGGCCATATACGAAAGCAAATGACCCTGCTGGGCCGAGCCACCATTGCCACCCTCCACGCATTTTGTATTGAGGTGCTGAAGCGGAATTTTCACCTCATTGATATTGACCCGGCCTTTAGGATTGGAGATGGAACAGAAACCTCAATACTACAGGCTGAGGCCCTGGATGAGCTACTGGAAACAGAATATGAAATGGCAAACCCCTGCTTTTTCAACCTGGTAGAGGCCTTTGGGGGGAATCGAGAGGATACTCCCCTTAAGGAGCTGATTTTAAAAATATACCATTTTGTACAAAGTAAGCCCTATCCTGATCAATGGCTTCAGGAGCAGGTAAAGTACTTTCAAATGGATTTAATCGAGCTGGAAAAAAGCCATTGGAGTCACGTCATCAGAAGCAATATAGCCATTCGTTTGGAGGGGGCCAGGGAGCTGTTTCAATTGGCAAAATCCCTTTGTCAAAGACCAGGTGGACCGGCAGTCTATCTGACAGCCCTGGAGGAGGATTTAAAAATCATTGAAGACCTAGGGACTTCCCTAAGGGAAGGACTTACTCAATTGTATAGGGCCTTAATGAATATTAAGCACAAAAACCTGGGGCGAGCTTCCCGTGAAGACGATGAAGCTCTTAAGGAAGAAATTAAGTCCCTGCGGGATCAAGGAAAAAAGATATTAAGCAAGCTGAAGGAGGATTACTTTAGCCTTTCTCCCGAAGATTACCAGGAAGATTTGAACCGGATGGCCCCGGATATGGAATATTTAGCAGACCTGGCGAATCGCTTTAGCCTGGCCTACCGGGAAAAAAAGCTGGAAAAGGGAATTGTTGACTTTAATGATTTAGAGCATTATGCCTTAAAAATACTGGAGGACCCCCTGGTGGCCAGGGAATATCAAAATAAATATCGGTATATTTTTGTTGATGAGTACCAGGACAGTAATATTGTTCAAGAAACGATCATTAATAGAATAAAGAGGAAAAACAATCTATTCCTGGTGGGGGATGTTAAGCAGAGTATTTATCGATTTCGACTGGCTGATCCCGGCCTGTTCATAGAAAAGTATGAAGCCTTTCAAAAAGATTCCACAGCCCTTAACCGAAGGATAGACCTGGCAAAGAATTTCAGAAGCAGAGGTGAAATCTTACAGGCGGTCAATTATGTTTTTAAAAATATCATGAGTAAAACCCTGGGAGAGGTCGATTATACTCCCGAAGCCTACCTTTATCAGGGAGGCAGCTTTATGCCCCTGGATGAAAACCCTGTAGAGCTGCACTTAATTGAAAAGGAAATTGAGGCGAGGGAATTGGACGAGGAGCTGGAGCTGCTGGAGGACATAGAGGTAGAGGCGAGGATGGTGGCTTCAAGAATCAAGGAGCTGTTAAAGGAAGAAATCTTTGACTCCCGACAAAATACTTATCGTAAAATTGATTACCAAGATATCGTAGTACTTTTGAGAACCACCCAGGGGTGGGGAGAGATTTTTTTAGAAACCTTTACGAGGGAAGGTATACCAGCCTACGCAGATGCTAATACAGGCTATTTTGAAACCATTGAGATCAACTTATTTATGAACCTGTTGAAGGTTTTAGATAATAAACGACAGGATATCCCCCTTATTAGTGTCATGCGATCCCCCATGGGTGCCTTCACTACCGAAGAGCTAATTGATATTCGAATTGCCTTCCCCAGAGGCAGCTATTTTGAAGCCATTAATCAATATGTACAGGAGGCCCAGGGGCCCCTTCATGATAAATTAAAGGACTTTATTGACAGGCTTGCTCAATGGGCAGAAGCCGCCCGTTATATGAAGCTGGAGGAATTTATTTGGAAGCTGTTAATGGATACAGGCTTTTACCACTATGTGGGGGCCATGCCCGGAGGTCAGCAGAGACAGGCAAACCTGAGGATACTACTTGACCGTGCCAGTCAATTCCAAAAAACCGCTATTAAGGGCCTCTTTAATTTCATTCATTTTGTTACTAAGATCCAGGGCAGTAAAGGGGACATGGGATCAGCCAAAATACTGAATGAAAATGATAATGTTGTCAGAATGATGAGTATTCATAAAAGTAAAGGGCTGGAATTTCCAGTTGTAATTCTAGCAGGAATAGGGAAAAATTTCAACCTGAGGGATACCAATGACCGAATCCTTTTACACCGGGAGCTGGGTCTGGGGCCATCGTTTATAGACACTGACCTGCGGGTCACCCGGGATACCCTTGCAAGAATTGCCATGAAGGACCAAATCAAGCTGGAAAGCCTATCAGAAGAAATGCGGGTACTATATGTAGCCCTTACCCGGCCCAAGGATAAGCTGATTTTGGTGGGTTCTGGTAGAAATCTTCCTAAGCTCTGTAAAAAATGGAGTCAGGGAAGCAGTACCTATCGGTTGTTTTCCAGCAAATCCTACTTAGAATGGTTGATTTCCGTTTTAATGCTTCATCCCCAGGGGGAACCCCTCAGAAGCCTGGCGGAAGCTACGGTGGATGGCAGTCAATTGCCCCAGGAGGAATCCCAATGGAAAATTAAAATCATTCATCGAGGCAGCTTGAAAATTGAAGAGCAGGAAAAGATTCACCTAAAGGATCAAATGATGGAATGGCTCGAGAATCCACCAGCTGATACAAATTCCCGGGAGTATAGAGAGGTAAACAGACGTTTAAATTGGGTTTACCCCCATCGGGAGGCCCTGTATATTCCTTCAAAGCTATCGGTAACCGATATCAAGCTGGCACAGTTTAGAAGGCTTGAAAGCCTGGGACATAAAATACCGCCTCTGGTGAAAATGCCGAAGTTTATTGAAGACAGCAAGGAATTTACAGCGGCTGAGAAGGGAACCATTTTGCACTTTGTCCTACAGCATTTAGATTTAAAGAGGGTTGAAAGCATCGAAGTAATTAAAGAACAATTGGGTGAGCTTCAGGATCGGGAGCTGTTGACAGGACAGGAGGCCCATACGGTGGTTCCGGAAAAACTGCTGTCCTTCTTTGAATCTGATATTGGAAAACGAATGTTAAGGGCAGAAAGGGTCTATCGCGAGGTACCCTTTAATATCAAAAAACGTGCAGGTGACGTAATTGAAAATTTAAAGGATTCCAATGAAATCCTGTTGGTACAGGGAATAATAGACTGCTATTTTGAAGAGGCAGGGGGGCTGGTGCTGTTAGACTACAAAAGTGATTTTGTATTGGGGGAAGATCGGCGTAATATTAAAGCCAGATACCTTACCCAGCTGCAATTATACCAGGAGGCTCTGGAAAGAATAACGGGTCAGGCTGTGCTAGAGAGATATCTTTATCTTTTTTATACTGATGAAGTATTAAAGCTTTAATGGCAGACTTTATTTTTTCTCAAACTGACTTTTAGATTTCTTCATAATTGGGTATCTTAAAAAAAGAAAATGGTGTGTACATGAAATTAGGTTGATTGAAATTATAAAATAAAGAAAAGAGGGATTGGGCTATGTTGGCTAGGGAAATTATGACCAAGGATGTAATTACGGTAAAAAGGGAAGATACGGTTGAACATGTTATTAAGCTGCTGATGGAGCATAATGTCAGCGGCTTGCCGGTGGTAGATGAAGAAAACCATGTTGTGGGAATGATCACTGAAGGAGACCTGATTTATCGTAGTAAGAAGCTGCAAATTCCCAGTTATTTTACGATTTTAGACAGCTATATTTTTCTGGAAAGTACTAAAACCATTCAAGAGCAGATTAGAAAAATGGTTGGCTATCGGGTAGAGGATGTAATGACTGAAAAGGTTATTTCAGTTGATGTGGAAGAAAATATTGAAGAAATTGCCACCTTGATGGCGACTAAAAAGGTCAATCGGGTACCGATAACAGAAAATGGAAAGCTAGTGGGGATTGTTAGTAGAAGAGATATCATTAAAGCCTATGCCGACAGTTAATGCGAAAAATGTAATTCCTATGATAAATTAAATAACCCCATGGTATTTTGACTTTGCCTTCAAAATGAATTTGAAGGCAATTTTTTGTAATCTCTATTCCAAATATTTCCATGATTATAGTAAAAAATTAACTACTAATTATGGAATACCTTTAATAATTGACATGCAATTGTCAAAGTATTACAATAAAATAATAGAATAATAAAAAAGCGAGGGGAATGGGGGAGTTTCATGAAAAGAAAAATAATAGCTTTACTGGCCTTTATCGCTACTGGCTGCGGTTTATTAATAAGCGCTGTTATGATTAATCGAGATATATTAACTGCTCTGTTGGCAGGAATCGTAATTATTTTTTATGGGCTGGGGCTATTGGGTCATTACCGGGAAATTACACATCAACCAAGGGAGGAAGCAAAATGAAATTAGATAAAGAAAGGCTTCAAATACTTGGTTGCTCCCTAGTGGCGGTGATAATTACATGGTTTCTTAATCATGAAATGGGCTATGGTGCAGTTGTTGCCAGTGGCTTAGTAGGCGTATTGGCAGCCATACTGCTGCCGGGCAACCTGGCAGGCATCACCTATGCAGCATCCTTTGTGGGTATGTCATCTACCAAGGTGATCCCATCCCTCACCGGAGCTGCCCTTGCTGGAATCATTGTGGGAATTGTATTGTCCCTTACCACTGAGATTTATGCAGGAATTGGAGGCAAGGGGGGAACATCAGCTGCCCTGTCTACCTTAATTACTAGGGCTATTATGAATCTGCTGGGTTAGGAGAGAAGAAAAAATGGAAAGCCTATATATAATTGTTGTTTCCATATTGGCAGCAATTGCCACCTATGGTATCAGTGTTTACATGAAAAAAGGGGCCGTTTTTGGCTCTGCCGTTGTGACGTTGGTTTCTGGAATCGTATTTCCATATTTTTTCCCTGCCCTGGGCACTAAAATGGCGATCATGGCTGCCTGTTCATCCTACGGAGGTATGGTGGCTGTAAAGTATGTACCAAGGCTGGGGGAAATGGCGGCAGTTGGCTTTATTATGGGAATCATCTATATAATTACGGAAAATGCATATGTTGGCATCGGCGGAAGGCTGGGAACCATTGCCGCCATAGCATGCTTTACATGGTTTGGTATAAAAAGGGTTTATACAATGCTTGGTTCTTCTGAAAGCCAGGAGCAGGCCCAGGATACCAACCTCAGTTAAATAAATAGCTTAAGCCCTCTGAATTGACAGCAGGAAAATCGGCCCGGCCGTTTTTCTTAGAGGAAAGACGGGGGCTTTATTTATGTCATATTTTATTCCAGTCTTCATCTTCCCAATGAATCATTGAATAAAATAGAAATCTACTGTACAATAAAAGAGACATTTTCTGAACAAAAAGCAATAATTCCTTCAGAATTGAAACAGGATTGATATTTTAGGAGGTTTATAATGAAATCATTTAAGATGCTCTTTCAAAAAAAATCCTTATGCTTATTACTGCTGTTATTTTTATTTTGGTTGATATTATCCCCCGGCCTAACCATTCAGTCTTTCGTTAGCGGGTTAATTATTTCAGTTATTGTAGTCTTAACTAATCAGGACCTGCTGTTTGAAGAAAGGGAAACCTCTTTTTATTCACTAAAGGGAATCGTCAGGCTGATTAAGTTCATAGGAGTCTTGATAGTTGAAATTGTGAAGGCAAATTTAGATGTTGCCAAAATAGTACTTAGTCCCTCAATGCCCATCTCACCCTGCTATGTTAAGGTGCCTGTAAAGCATAAAAAGGTTTTAAATAAAGTATTGTATGCCAACAGTATAACCTTAACCCCCGGAACGCTTTCAGTAGATATTAACGAAGATGAAATTTTGGTCCATGCCCTTACCAAAGCGGCCGCCGACGGAATGGAAGAAAATCAGCTAGAGAAAAATACCTTGCAACTGGAGGAGAAATAATGATGATCGAGCAAGCATTTTTACTGGTTTCAATTTTTTTAGCACTATTAACCTTTATCAGCCTTTACCGAGCCTATGTGGGCCCCACTCCAGCCGACCGTGTTGTAGCCATTAATGTCATATCCACCAAGGTTACGGTATTGATTACAGTTCTGGCCCTGTTGACCAGACAGGATGCTTTTGTGGATGTAGCCCTGGTTTATGCCATGATGGGCTTTATAGCAACGGTTTGTGTATCTAAATATATGGAAAAAGGCAAATTGCTTTAAGGAGTGAAGGGAATGGAATTGATAATAAATACACTGGTGATTTTACTAATCATTGGGGGTGCCTTCTTTTTTCTTGTGGGAACTGTAGGTTTAATCAGAATGCCCGATGTTTTCTGTCGTATGCACGCCACCACCAAATGTGACACACTGGGGGCAGGACTGTTGCTGTTAGCCTTAATTATATCCCGGGGCTTTAGTGTAATCAGCTTAAAGTTAATTATGGTAATCGTTTTCATTTGGATTACCAACCCCACTGCTGCCCATATCATTGCTAAGGCCCAATGGAGAAACGAAAATACCCAATAATTCATTTTGAAAGAAGGTGGATTTTGATGGCCGTTTTAAATGTAATACTAGTTATTTTTTTAATTGTCTGTGCCATAGCTGTAGAAAGGACCAAGGATCTTTTGGGGGCGGTCATTATTTTTGCTGCCTATAGCTTGATTATGGCAGTACTATGGCTGCTGATGCAGGCGCCGGATATTGCTTTGACCGAGGCCGCCATTGGGGCCGGGGTGACTACTATTTTATTTATTGGAGTAATCAGCCGAACAAGGAGGATGGAGAAATGAAGAAACTGCTATTTATTTTTGTTTTAACAGGTTTATTCCTCTTGTTGGTTTCCAGTATTTTAAAAATGCCATCCCTTGGAAGTGTTGAAAACCCCTCCTACAATGAGGTTACTCACTACTATATAGACCATACCCTGGAGGATACCAGTGCCCCCAATGTTATTGCCGCTGTCATTACAGATTATAGGGCCTTCGATACCTTGGGGGAAACAACAGTCCTCTTTACGGGTATTGCTGCGGTGATTTCGGTACTACAGATTAATCATAAGAACAAGGGGGAAAAGCATCATGGATGATATAATAGTTAAAACCATTACAAGGCTGATTATACCCTTTATACAGATTTACGGTATTTTTATTATTCTTCATGGACATATTTCTCCCGGCGGTGGATTTTCCGGTGGTGCTGTTTTAGGGGCCAGTATGATTTTATTTACCCTGTCCTTTGGACTGAAGAGGGCTACGAAAAAGGTCTCCCATAAAACATCAGCCATTGTGGAATCTAGCGGAATACTATGGTATATCTTAATTGGACTGTTGGGAATTGTTTTAGGTGGTGCTTTTCTTACCAATAGGGGAGCCGGTTTTTTTATGGGCTTACCAGGAAACCTGATAAGTGCAGGAATGATTCCTCTGTTGACCATTGCAATAGGAATAAAGGTGGCCAGTACCATGATCACGCTATTCCATACTATTATTGAGGAGGATTAAAGGTGGAATTATTAAATTCAATAATAGATCATATCAATTATATTGCGGCTGTAGCCCTGTTTGTTATCGGACTTTATACTGTTTTAACCCATTCCAACCTGTTGAAAAAAGTAATTGGGATTAACATTATGGAGACCTCAATCTTTTTATTTTTTGTATCAATTGGCTATGTTCACGGTGGGAGATCCCCCATTAAGCTGATGACTACAGGGCAGGCTACCTATGTAAATCCGCTGCCCTCGGCCCTAATATTAACAGGAATTGTTGTTGCCGTCAGTATTACAGCCTATTCCTTGAGCTTGATTATGAAGCTATATAAGGCCTATGGTACCATGGATATCGATGAAATAATGGAAATAAGGAGTGAAAAGACCAATGTATAGCCAACATTATCCTGTACTAATTTTACTCCTTTTACTTTCTACTGCTGTGATCATTCCCCTACTGGGTCAAAATGGCTTTTCAAAACTAAAATTAATGATTATGACTTCGCTGTCAATGGTCTGGGCCCTTTCTGCCGCCACCCTGCATCGGGTTTATCAAAGAGGTGCCTTTGTCTATCACTTTGGAAACTGGAGCCCTAAAATCGGGATTGAATTTATTATAGACGAATTTTCAGCCTTTATGGTTCTGTTTATTGTTTCCATTTCATTTTTAATACTGATTTATTCCTTAAAGGATATTGAACATGAAATTGATCCAGGGCAGTTCGGAAGCTATTATACATTAATTTTTGTTTTGCTGTTTTCCATGGTAGGTATTACCCTTACCAACGATTTGTTTAATATGTACGTATTTATGGAGATACTTTCCCTTACCTCCTGCAGCATTATATCTATAAAACGAAAGAAAGAAAATTACCTGGCTTCATTTCGTTATCTGATGCTGAACACCATCGGCTCCCTTTCGGTTTTATTGGGAATCGCTCTATTGTATATGGTCACAGGCCATTTGAATATGATAGAGGCATCTAAAGCCATTGGTGAAGTGTGGCAGCTATATCCTACCAATATTTTGGTTGCTATTGGCTTTATGCTAACGGGTATGGCCATCAAGGCGGCGGTATTTCCCTTGCATATCTGGTTGCCCGATGCCCACTCCAATGCGCCGACCCCTTCCAGTGCATTGCTTTCGGGGGTAGTGGTGAAGGTCTATGTGTTTACAATTATTAAAATACTCTTTAGGGTTCTGGGAATCAATATTATTACTGCCCTCGATATTCCCACCTACATTACGTATTTTGCAGCCATGGGTATGATTATGGGCTCCATTTTTGCCATTGGCCAGAAGGATATTAAGCGGATGCTGGCTTATTCCAGTGTAGCGCAGATCGGGTACATATTCCTGGGATTGGGCCTTGGAACGGTTCAGGGCTTATCTGCTGCCCTGTTCCATGTAATATCCCACGGTCTGATGAAATCAGCTCTCTTTTTAAGTGCCGGGGCCATAATCTATAAAAAGGGCAAAAGAGATATTCGAGACTTTGACGGAATTGGCTATGAAATGCCCATTACCATGGGGGTTTTTACCATTGCAGCCTTTGGAATGATTGGAATTCCGGGAGTCAATGGATTCATGAGTAAAATCTATTTAAGCTTTGCTGTATTAGAGGCGGGAAAACCAATATACTTAATTATTATCCTGCTGAGCAGTCTTTTGAATTCCTTTTATTATTTGCCCATTATTATTTCTGCCTTCTTAAAGGAAAGCAAGGATCGTAAAAATGTAATGGTGGTGGAGGACATACCCAAAAGAATGCTCCTGCCCATGGTTTGCATTGGTCTGGCCTGTATTGTCATGGGATTTTTACCAGACCTGGTAATGAATTTTATTCAAAAAGCCGTTCCAACCTTTTTAACATCAGGTTTTTAACTTTTCATCCAGCGTTTTGAAGATTTTTGGTGAACTAAATACATTGTGATCCACCGGCACCTTTTCAAAGGAAAGGGTGCCTTAGTGTGAGAACAATTATTGATTAAAAATAACTAAAAAGATACCCTAAATGTATTGCAAATTAAAGGGAAGAAGAGTAGAATAGGAGTAAGAGGAATAAAATGTTAAAGTTATAACGATATGAATGTTAAAATTCCTCAAAACCCCTCCTATTAAACCATACTTACCTAAATAATTAACCTTTAGATAAAAAGACCTTTATACTTAGTCGATGCGTTAATTTTAAAGTAAAGGAGGAATAAAATGAAGAATGGTGATTTAATAATCAGTCCTGAAGGTGAGGAAAAGGGAATAAATAGCCCTCTGAGTCATCATAAAATGGATTTTTTTTCTGTTAATACCTTGATCATCTTAATTGTATTTATTTTATTAACAGTGCAATATTTACTTCTTCATACCAGTCTGGGCAGGTATATTTTTACCGAAATACTACACAATCCAAAGCTCCCTATGATTATTTTGCTGCTTCCCTTCATTTCAGCTCCATTATCGGCCTATTTGGGAATGAAATCAGAGGATTACCGTGATATTATCATGGTTAACATGACCTTTATCACCCTGCTGCTGGTATTATTTTTATATTCCGATGTAATGAAAGAAACCCTTTTGATACAAATGCCGAAAATACTTGGCTTCGGGCTAAATTTCAGGATTGATTTCCTGGTTTGGATGCTGCTGTTGGCAGCCTCGGTCCTATGGCTTCTGGCTTCAATCTATGCCCACAACTATATGTTTGAAGAGGAACAGCATCGAAGCCGCTTTTATTTTTGGATGTCCATTACCTTTGGTGGTGTAATTGGGGCCCTTATGGCAGAGGATTTATTGACCATGTTTTTATTCTTTGAGGTCATGTACCTAAGCTGTTATTTCCTTGTGGCCCATAACCAGTCCAACAGCGCCCTAAGGGCAGGAAATCGTTATATTTACCTGGGGGTTACCGGGGGGCTAAGCATTCTATTTAGTATGAGCCTCCTGTATTATCATACAGGTACCTTTAAGATCGCAGAAATGGGAGAAGGGGTCAGTACCCTATGGCAGGCCAACCAGACGGCGGCGCTGGCCGCTATGGCCTTTATGCTCCTGGGAATTGGTGTTAAGGCGGCTATATTCCCGCTGCATTTTTGGTTGCCGGAGGCCCATTCCAGTGCGCCAACTCCCTCCAGTGCAATTTTGTCTGGAATTGTTTTAAAGGTGTACTTGTTTTCTTTGATGAAAATATTAATCAGGATATTAGGCCCACAAGTAATGAATGAGAGTGGTTTGCCCTGGCTATTGACCCTTTTAGCCACCATAAGCATGATTATGGGCTCTATTTTAGCCATCGGTCAAAAGGATATTAAAAAAATGCTGGCTTATTCCAGTGTTGCCCAGGTGGGCTATATATTATTGGGAATTGGCCTGGCCAATCAAATGGGCTATCAGGCAGCCCTGTTTCATATGATAACCCATGCTTTAATGAAGGGAGCCCTGTTCTTTTGTGCAGGGGCAATTATCTATCAAAAAGGAAAAAGAAATGTGAAGGAATTCCAGGGAATAGGCTATGAAATGCCCATCACCATGGGAGTGTTTTCCGTTGCAGCTTTTTCAATGATTGGTATTCCAGGATTAAACGGGTTTATGAGTAAATGGTATTTAAGTATGGCAGCCCTTTCAGCCGGTAAGCCTATATTTGTTATCATGATCATGATCAGTAGCTTTTTAAATGCCATCTACTATTTGCCAATTATTATTACAGCCTTCTTAAAAGAAAATAATAGCCGTAAAAATGTTCTTACCATCGACCAGGTTCCAAAAACAATGCTGGCACCCATGGTTTTATTAGCCACAGGATGTGTCGTATTGGGGTTCTTTCCCCAATGGTTAATGGGCTTTATTGAACGAGCAATAACCCTTTTCTAAGGACACGGCCTAGAAAATCAATGGAGGAGATTAAAACATGAAAAGTTCACAGGAGCTTTCGGCTCACCTATCCCCGGAGATTGCCAAAAGACCCCTAAAGCAAAGTGGAAAACTAAATTCATTTACGTTGGATAGTATGGTTGTCTTTTTTTCAGCAGTGCTGGCGGTTATCGCCTTTGTGGCCCTGACAACCACTGATATTGGTCAAACCCTGGTGAAGCAGTACCCTTCAGTTAAAAAACTGGGCGATTTTCTTTCCACCTATAAGGGCCTGCCAATTTTGACCATTTTGATACCCATGATAGGAGGCCCCATTGAAACCTATTTGGGAATGAAATCAGAAAATTTAAGGGATGCTACGGTGGTTAACACCAGCTTTATTACCCTCCTATTGGTATTGGCAATGTATCCCCAGGCCCTGGCCGGCACCTTAACCTATCATATCCCAAAGGTTTTGGGCTTTGGACTTTATTTTAAGGTTGACATGCTCAGCTTTACGGTCATTACCATTACCTCGGTCTTATGGCTTTTGGTAATGATCTATTCCCATGATTATATGCTTTTTGAGAATCACCGAAATCGCTTTTACTTTTTTATGTCAATCACCTATGGGGCTATTTTAGGTACCGTTATGGCCGGTGATATCTTTACCATGTTTCTGTTCTTTGAAATTATGACCTTCAGCTCCTATATGCTGGTTTCCCATTGTGAGCATAAGGAATGCATAGAGGCGGGCAACAACTACATTTATATGGGGGTATTGGGAGGCTTAAGTATTCTCTTTGGAATGATTTTGCTATACTTGAATACCAATACCCTGGAATTTGTTCCGCTGGCTTCAAAATTTCAACAAATGGGAGCTATGAAGTATATTATTATCGGTTTGTTTATTTTTGGCTTCGGAATTAAGGCCGGTATGGCCCCGGTTCATGTGTGGCTACCAAAGGCCCACCCCGTTGCACCGACTCCTGCCAGTGCATTGCTGTCGGGCATTATGATTAAAATAGGTGCCTATGGTATTTTAAGGGTGACCACCAGCTTTTTCTTTCCATTGCAGACTGAAATAGAAGGCTATCAAGATCTTTTATGGGGGCCTGCAAAATCTTTGGGGGCAGTGGTCATCTGGTTGGGAATCATCACCATGGCCCTGGGAGTATTCCTGGCCCTACAGCAAAGCAACATGAAAAAAATGCTGGCTTATCATAGTGTCAGCCAAATGGGCTATATTATTTTAGGAATAGGGGTAGCTGTTTATCTTGGCCACAAGGGGGCTATGGGCTTTGCAGGCAGTATTTATCACATTATTAACCACGCCCTATTTAAATCACTGCTATTTATGGTAGCCGGAGTCATCTATTTGAAAACCCATGAGCTGGATATGTATAAACTGGGGGGCTTTTGGCGAATCATGCCCTTCACCGCAGCCGTCACCCTGGTGGCTGCCCTGGGGATTACAGGAATGCCTGGTTTTAATGGCTTTGCCAGTAAATCAATATTACACCACGGCATTATTGAAGCCTATGAATATGGTCATTGGTCCTTTAAATATGCAGAAACTGCCTTTACCATCATCAGTGCCGGAACAGTCTGCTCCTTTATTAAGCTTTTTGGCTTTGTATTTCTGGGTAAGCTGCCTGATAAATACAAAAACCTGAAGGGAAGCTACCGTACAATGGATATGGCCATGGGGGGACTGGGCCTACTAATTATAGGGGTTGGCCTAAGGCCTGATTATCTGTTGAATAAATTTATTATTCCAGCTGCCAGATCCATCACCTTCGATCCCCACTTTATCGATAAGTATTTAGTTAACATGAACTTCTTCAATTCCCATGACATGATGGGAATGGTCTGGGTATATTTATTGGGGGCCGTCATTTTCTATTTGGGAATCAGGTTTCATTTATTTCATCTGCACTTTCCCCATTGGCTTAAGGTGGAATATATTGTGTTTTATCCGCTTAACAAGGTACTTCAGTTTATCTGTAAGGTCATGGCTAAGAAAGAGGAACAGGGTATTGAAAAGCATGATGCCATTGAAGGAATGGGGGATGCCCTTTGTGCCATTGTCGAGCGACAGGAGGCGGAAGCACAAAAAAAAGAAGGAATCATCAATCGATTTCTTACCACCATTGGCATATTCACAGATCGGTATGAAATGAGCCTGATACGGAGTGATGTAGTAATTTATTCCATCATTTTAACGGGAATTCTGGCGATATTAATAATATTTGGTTAAGTTCTAGCTGATTACGGGCCCTGGGAAGGTATTACCTTTCCAGGGCTTATTTTTTCGGCAGGCCCAGTAAAAGGCCAAAAATATTGACAGCACAGTGGTAAATAATGTATTATGAAAGAACCTATTCAAAAAATGCTATTTTCTAATAATCAATTTATCTATTTGAATTTAGATGATAGTATTTGACAGGAGGGTTAATAAAATGAATATTCTTGAGATTGTTGTTTTGCTATGGCTTCCTGCATTGGTTGTGGTTTTTGGTTTACTGGATGCCCTGGTAATACCCTTGTTAGGAAACGATCACCGGTTATTGAGAAGAGTTCTGGTAAATGGGTTTATCTTCCTTACCACAGTTTTAATTATGCTGACCTATAGGCAGGTAATTGAAGCGCCCATTGTCTACCGTTTCCCCAGTATTTTTGGTCAGGGAATTTTCTTTAAAATTGATTTGCTAAACTATATTTTGATGGTCTTTGCAGGTATTATTTTTATGGTTTCAGCCATCTATAGCCTTGAAGATATCAAGGGGCAAGGAGAACGGGTCTATTATTCCTGCTTTATTATTGCCTACGTGGCCACCCTGGGTACCCTCATGGCAGGGGACCTATTAAGCTTTTTTCTATTTTTCGAGGTGATGACCTTCAGCACCTATGCCCTGATGGTTCATTACCGGGGAACGAGTACCCTTGAGGCGGGAAACGTTTACCTTTATATGGGCATTATTGGCGGATTAAGTATCTTAAGTGGAATTATATTGCTTTCAGCCTATACCCAGAGCTATGAATGGACCAATCTAGCATTGAATTTCAGTCAAATGGGGCCCATTAAATATATCATCGGAATGCTGTTTATATTGGGCTTCGGAATTAAGGCGGGGGTGGTACCCTTTCATTTTTGGCTGCCCAAAATCTATCGAGAGGCGCCTGTTTCGGTAAATGCCGTATCTTCAGGAATTTTAACGAAGGTGGGTGCCTATGGTATTTTAAGAATTGCTACGGTAGTCTTTTCTGTCAGTACAGCCGAGGCCAGCACTGCTGGCCCTGCTCTGTGGGAAGCCTCAAAAAATATTGGAGTTGTGGTGATTTGGCTGGGCATTATCACCATGGTGGTGGGGGTTTTTATGGCCCTACTACAGGGAAATATGAAGCGAATGCTGGCTTATCACAGCATTAGTCAAATGGGCTATATCATTATGGGAATTGGTGTAGCAGCCTATCTTGGCTATCAGGGAGCCACAGGCTTTGCAGGCAGTATTTATCATATGATTAATCATGGATTTTTTAAAGGGTTGCTCTTTATGGTGGCCGGTGTGGTCTACTTGAATACCAAGGAGATGGATATGTACAATTTAGGGGGCCTATGGCGAAAAATGCCCTTTGCTGCGGTCATGGCCTTGATTGCAGTTTTGGGAATTACGGGGATGCCCGGCTTTAACGGTTTTGCCAGTAAGTCTATTTTACATCATGCCATTATAGAAGCCTATGAATATGGACATGAATCCTTTCGATATGCTGAGTTGATTTTTAAACTGGTGAGTGCAGGAACAGTCTGTTCCTTCCTGAAATTTTTCAGCTTCATCTTTCTGGGAAAATGCCCCTCCCAGTATGAGGATATAAAGCCCCGCTACCCACGGATGGCCACTGCCATGGCAATATTGGCCATATTTATCGTAATCATAGGCATGCGCCCCAGTATGCTGTTGGAGGGACTTATTGTTCCTGCGGTCAATTCCTTCACCTACGATGCCTCCTTTGTAGAAAGCCATTTAACCGGATTAAATTTCTTTAAAGCGAAGGAAATTTTGGGTATGATATATATATACGGAATAGGAGCCTTGATTTTTGTGGTGGGGGTTAAACTTGACCTGTTTCATGAACACTTGCCCAGTTGGCTTAATGCCGAAAGGCTGATTTATCGGCCTATTACCCATGTGTTTGGTGAATTACCCGGTCAGTGGACACAGAAATATGAAAAGCCTATGATCTTAGGGGACGTATTTATCTATGCCACGCTGTTAACTGCCATATTGGGGCTTCTGGTGTTTTCCAGCTTTTAAGGCCAGAAACCAGGAAAGGAGTCTTGGAATGAAATTAGGATCCCATGTATCGGTATCAGGCAAGGGCCTTCTCGCTGCTGCTAAAGAGGCCATTTCCTATGATTCAGATACCTTTATGATTTATACAGGTGCCCCGCAAAATACCATCAGAAAAAAAGTAGAAGATATGTATGTCGATGAGGGCCATCAGCTGATGAAGGAGGCGGGAATAGATGAGTTCACTATTCATGCCCCCTATATCATCAATCTTGCCTCCCCCAAGGAGGAACTCTATAAAATGTCTGTTGAATTTTTGCAAAAAGAAGTTGCAAGGGCTGAAGTCATGGGAGGAAAATACCTTGTATTGCATCCCGGTTCCCATGTGGGGGAGGGGGAAGCCCAGGGACTGAAGCGAATTGCTGAGGGTCTCAACGAGGTTATTACCAAAGACCAACATATTTATATCGCCCTTGAAACCATGGCAGGCAAAGGAACAGAGCTAAATTATAAGTTTGAACATACAGCTTTTTTATTGGAAAAAATTAAGTATCATGAAAAGCTGGTGGTCTGCTTTGATACCTGTCATACCCATGATGCCGGCTATGATATTGTCAACGATTTTGACGGGGTATTGGATTCCTTTGACCGGATCATCGGTTTAAACCGCTTGCAGCTATTTCATATCAATGGGTCACTGAACCGGTGCGGGGCTCGAAAAGACCGCCATGCCAATATTGGAGCCGGGCCGGATAACCCCAGGGGAATCGACCAAATCGGGCTTAAGGCCCTGAGATACATTGTACATCATGAAATTGCCAGGAATAAACCCTGTATTTTAGAAACACCCTGGTTAGATAAAAAGACAAACCTTTATCGGGAAGAAATTGCCCTGTTAAGGGAAAAATAAAAGCCCCAAAGAAATTTGGGGCAAGACCTCTTCCGGGCTATTGGCTGCTATCTGTGGTAGACTCGAAGGGGCTGATGGCCATATTTATGTTTTTCATCACAATGGTGGCCTTCAATAGTACCAAATCTGGTTCTTGATTAGTAACTTCCTGCTCTAAATCATCAATTGAGAGCATTAATTTATGAACGACATCCGAAGCATCCTTTTCAAGTAATTTCGAGCGAAGTCCTTCAGCCACTTCCTTAGCTTCTTCAACCTCCAGCTTCGATTCCTCGTATTCTTCCATCGCAGTTAAAATGGCAGCTTGTCTGATATGATAGCTTAGCTTGTAAAGCTCACTAGGCACCCGATGTCGAAAATAGCTGCGATATTTACTCAAATCACTCATAATACCGTTTAGCTCCAGCATGCCCTCCATTTTTTGCCGGGCCTTCAGCTTAAGGGTGGCTTGGTTCATTTTCGATTCGGTTTCACGAAGCAAGGCTTCAGGAACGTTTACCTGCTGTAAATGGGCTTCTACCACATTCCATTGGCGATGAAGCTGATAAAGATTTTCCTCCAACTGATACCATACTTCCTGAATGTCATCAGGGGGTTCCTCCAGCTTAATAATTTCAGATTCAATTTCCTCTTCCTTTAAAAGGGGAATCAAAATACTTTCTTCGGCGATGTACATATTGGGGTCTACCTTTTTCTTTGAGGCTGTGTCCTTTTCCTCCATGGTCTGATCGATCTCTGTCTCCATTTCAACCTCCAGCTCTACCTTTTCCTTTTCCTCAATGGATTTTTCAATACCTGCTATTCCGTCGACCACATATAGCATTTCCAGTATTCGCTGCTCCATTTCAGTAAAGATCTCCGGTAACTCCGGGGTTTTATTCTTACTCTCCTCAGGGGCAGGTTTTTGTGGGTTGTTTTGACATCCGGCCAAAGAAAAGAGCAGTAAAAATATGACCCATAGTGCGATGCTTCCTTTATGGTTTGTTTTCATCCTATCACCTCTGAAATATTTTTTCCATAAATATAAAAAACATAACCACGAATTATTCTTTAGGATGATTATCTAAAAGGCCATGATAAATTAGTACTTAAGAACCGGCAGGAAAAGGTTTGCTGATTAGCGAATTGTAATAGATATAGAAACCCGAAGAAAAGAGGAAATATATGTTTTCAAAATGGCGGAAAAGAAAAGTATTAGATAATAAAATAATCAAGAAAAACAATGTGCCGGTTTTAATTAAAGATAAGGGCTGGTGTGAAATATTTTTAGCCAAGGGCAATCGAAGGATCAACAGCCTGTCAAAGCAGCTAGAGGATTTATTATTGGAAGAGGCCAATCTTAAAAAGGAGCTTCAAGAGGTTAAAAAGCAGCGGGAGGAAGCTATGCAGCAGATCCTTTTATTATCAGATTTAATTAATAGTAAGGGACAGGAAGAATCGCTGAATGAGCTGGAGGCAGTGAAAGAAAAATTTAGTCAATTAAACGAAGAGCTCGATCAGCGTTATGCTGAGCTAGAAGAATATCCTCCTAAAATTGAAGCCCTTAACCTGGAACTGCTTGAAGAAACCGTAGAAATCGCTTATAATGATTTATTAAAGGGAACCGCTGATTTAAATCAGACCAATGCAGAAATCAATCAATATCGAGAAAAGTTAAATCAACTTAGGGAGCATAAGGAAGAGCTGGAAAAGAAAATGGATTATCTCTATTCCTTCATGCATACCATGGTGGGCCCCAAGGAGATGAGTCGCCTGGATATCCATTATTTTAAGGAAAACAAAGAAAATGAATAATTTTTGGGCAAAAGCAAGGTGCAACATCGCCAAGTCTGCGATGAAGCCCTTGCTTCCTTTAATTTTGTAATAATTTTGAGTATTTAAAAAAATGTCCAAACATGATAGGATAAAAATAGAGAGGTGTGATTCATGATTAAAGGAATTGGCATCGATATTATTGAAATAGCTCGAATCAAAAAAGCCGTTGAAAAAAATCCTCGATTTTTGGAACGATTTTTTACTCCCGGTGAACGGCAGCTCCTTAAAGAAAAGGGAAATCATCCCGCCAGCATTGCGGGCTTCTTTGCCGCCAAAGAAGCAATTGTAAAGGCCTTAGGTACAGGCTTTCGCAATATGAAATGGCAGGATATAGAGATTCAGCGGAACCCCCTGGGTAAACCTACAGTAAAATTTCATAATAACAGCAAAAAAATCGCATATAGTAAAGGTATAGAAGAAATTTTAATTTCTATATCCCATAGCAGGGAAAATGCTGTGGCCCAGGCAATTGCCATGGCCAGGAATAAATAATTATTCCGTCAGGGGGGAAGACAAGGTGAAATGGGGTAGGCTTGTGTTGATGCTTATACCCTGCCTGCTGCTGACAGCCTGTGGGCAGCCCACCAAGGAAGAAGTTTATTATGATGCACAGAAGCGATTAAGTGAAATCAAGGCATATCAATGCACTGCCCTGATAAAGGTACAACGGGAAAATGAAGAAAGGGAATATGTTTTTCGGCAGACCTTTCAATACCCCGATCGTTATCATTTGGAGGTATTGGCTCCAGAGGAGCTAAAGGGCAATGTGACGGTCTCCAATGGTAAAACCACATGGCTTCACAACCCTTCCATTAATCAATATTGGCGGCTGGAACCCTTTGAAAAGAGCCAGGAGCAGCTTATGTTTATAGGTTATTTTATGAGAAATCTTTTTGCTTCAGAGGAATCAACCCTGGAGCAGCGTAAAGTGGAAACGGGGGAACAGGTGGGGATTACCACTCCTCTACCGGGGGGCGGTTACTACTTTCAACAGCAGCGCCTATGGATCGATGTAGACAGCCTAATGCCCCAATCCCTTGAAATTGTAGACGAAAGTGGAATGATAAGATTCAAGGTTGAATATGAGAATTTTGAATTGAATCCTGAGCTTGATGATGAAATTTTCCAGCCCAAGTGGGAAGAATAAACCAACAGCCTATACTGGTATAGGGGGAGAATCATGGAACAACAGCTTTTACGGCCCGTCTGGGCAGAAATTAATCTTGATCATTTAAAGCATAATTTGAATGAAGTGAAAAAAATCATTAAAAAAAACACCCTGGTTTGTGCCGTCGTCAAGGCCGATGCCTATGGCCACGGCGCCAGGGAAATTATCAACACCCTGGTCAACCATGGGGTAGACCGGCTGGCAGTGGCTACCATGACGGAAGGGATTCAACTAAGAAGGGTAGGGGTGAAGCTGCCGATCCTGATTTTCGGTTATACTCCTGTTGAATGTTGGCAGATGCTCCTTCAATATAATTTGATTCAAACAGTCTATACCATGGAGCAAGCGAGGTATCTTTCAGAACAGGCTGATAGTATAAATCAAAAATTGAAGGTACATCTAAAAATAGATACGGGTATGTCACGCCTTGGTTTTATCATGGAAGAAGGCATTCAAGGGATTGAGCAGGTATGCTGTCTTCCAGGCCTAGAGGTGGAGGGAATCTACACTCATTTTGCAGTGGCTGACGAGAAAGATAAAACCTATTCCTATCGACAGTTTAATCATTTTATGACTATAATAGATCAATTAGAGCAAAAGGGAATTTCAATTCCCATCAAGCATGCCTCCAATAGTGCTGCCATCATTGATTTGCCAGATATGAACTTAGATATGGTCAGACCTGGAATCATGCTTTACGGAATGTATCCTTCAAAGGAAGTTGACCATGAACGGGTCAAGCTCAAGCAGGTTATGACCTTAAAGGCCAAGGCTGCCCAGGTCAAGGAACTGCCCCCAGGTCGGGGAATCAGCTATGGTTTAATTTACCGAACCAAAGAAAGACAAAAGATTATGACCCTTCCCATAGGCTATGCCGATGGCTTTACCCGGCTTTTCACCAATCGTTCCCAAGTATTGGTGGCAGGGAAAAAGGCTCCGGTGGTGGGGCGAATCTGTATGGATCAAATGATGGTGGATGTTACGGGGCTCGATGTAGAAATGGGACAAGTGGTTACCATTATTGGCGATGATCCTCAAATTGGAAATACTGTCGATGAGCTGGCCCATCAATTACAAACCATCAATTATGAGATTGTCTGCATGATTGGAAGAAGGGTACCACGGCTCTACATGGAAAATAATAGCCTTTTACAGGTTCGTGATAGTTTGTTAGAATAAGGAGGGTTCACGTTTTTTAAAGGGGCTGACTTGGCCATGGAAGGGAAAAAAAGCTATTTTTTTCTCTTCGCGTATAATTTAGTCATTATATTGACACAATTTAAATGAAAATATATAATTGGGTATATATTGCTCGTCTATAAGAATACTAATATAAAGTATACCATTTATAGTATTTTCCTTTCAAAAAATCTTTTCATTCATTAATTCTAGGAGGTGCGAAATGGCTGATTCAAAACGGATTATGATAAGCCTACCCGACAGCCTGTTAAAGGAAATTGATTACATCGTTTGTAATGAAAAAACGAATCGTAGTGAATTTATCAGAAAGGCCATGCATTTATACATTCGTGAAAAAACCAAGGTTGAGCTAAGAGAGAAAATGAAAAAAGGCTATCAGGAAATGGCAACCATTAATCTGTCCCTTGCAGAACTAGGATTAAGCTTGGATGTGTCTTCGTTGGAAAAATACGAAGTTAAAATGGCGGAGTGTGAATAGCGTGAATGTTAAAAGAGGAGACATTTATTATGCGGATTTAAGCCCTGTCATTGGTTCAGAGCAGGGGGGAGTAAGACCTGTCTTGGTGATACAAAACGACATTGGAAATCGGTATAGCCCGACGGTCATTATTGCTGCCATCACATCCCAAATCAATAAAGCCAAATTACCGACCCATATAGAGGTTGCCGCAACTGATTATGGGCTGCCGAAGGATTCGGTTATTCTCTTGGAACAAATTCGAACCATTGACAAGCGTCGATTGGAGGAAAAGATTGGACACATAGATGAAGAAATGATGGAAAAGATCAATGATGGGTTGATGATTAGTTTAGGATTAATAGATTTTTAACAAGGCTTAAGAATTTCTTAGGTCTTTTGTTATGATTGCCGTCATTTTCAACTTCAATTCACTGTGAATATGTAGTATAATAATAAAGATCAAAGGCAAGAAGACCAAGGCAGGAGGTAGACAAATGAAAAAGTTAAAGGGAATGATCATAGGTTTATTGGCCCTTACAGTCGTCCTATTGGTTGGACAAGTGGTTTATGCAGCCGCTAAGGAGCCTGGCACTGCTGATGATCCTTTGGTAACCTTATCTTTTGTTGAACAAAAGCTGGAACAAATAAAGTTTTATGTCGACGAACGGTTAAAGGGAACTCCTCAAACAGGCGAGGGTACCCCAGAAGGGGCTGAATTGGTTGTTGTGGAATTAAAAAAGGGTGAAGCATTAATTGGCGCCCAGGGAACAGAAATTATTCTGCGTTCCGGCGATGCAGTGGCCATTGACAGCCCATCGGGAGGACTGGCCGATGTAACGGGGGCCAGAGACATTACGGCCGATGAAGCAATACCTACAAACCATTTAATTATCATACCAAGGGATGATGGTAGAGGCGTTCGTGCAAAGAACGATACATTTTTTATGGTAAGGGGCAGTTATACTATTCAGCAGCCCTAGTACACCTAAATTAACGGATTACCCCTAGGCAAATTTCCTTCCTTCGTCTGACCCCTGGAAAATTTGTCTCTGCTTTATCCCGACAAAGACTTCCCTGAACGAAGTAAAGGAAGTCTTTTTTATGGAAAAACTATTGAATAGAAGTTGGTGAAGCGATGAAAAAAAGAATTGAAGAGATACCCTATTTACGAGGAATGGCCGGATTGGCTGTGGTGATGGTACATTTATCTGCAATTCCCATCGATACCCTGGGAAAGGACAGCCTTGCCATGGCGCTCTTTACCTTGATTAATCGGGGGTTAAAGTTTACTTCGCCCGTATTTATCTTTATAAGTGGGCTGATCTTTTTTTATAGCTACAAAAACAGACCCTTTCAATATTTCAGCTTTTTAAGAAAACGGTTAAATTCAGTTTTAATCCCCTACCTGGGGTGGAGTCTGTTTTACTATCTGTTTTATGTGGGCCGGGGAATCTATGTATTTGATATAAAGTTCCTGATCAATGGCCTTTTATTGGGCAGAATCAGCTACCATTTTTACTTCATGGTGATTATTATACAATTTTATCTATTGTTTGGGCTGTTTTATCACGCCTTTAAACGATTTAATCCCCATGTGCTTTTGATTGCTGCTGCCATCATTAATTTGATATCCTTAAACTATTTAAATATTCAGTACTCAGATCGTTTTTTTACAAACTATATTTTCTTCTTTAGCTTTGGCTGCTATTGGGCCTATTATTTTGATGAAATCAAGGTACTGTTGAAAAAGTATGCCAAACTGGTCTATGGGGCCTATGGGGCTGCCGCGTTATTGTACGCAGGTCAGTTCTATTATTACTATGCCATGGAACGACCCATTAACGTGGTATACGTAGATTTAATGTGGTTTATTTTTTGTACTGTATCCATCTGCTTCTGCTATCAAATCAGCAGCTTGATTGTGCCAAGGGCTACTGAAAAAATCAAGGCAGTTGGTCAGTTTGTTTCCCGATGCAGCTTTATCACCTATCTGAGCCATCCTTTTTTTATTTACCTGTCAGAGGGGATGCTGAACCGGTTGGGGCTGCTATCCATTTCCAGAAGGTTTTTGCTCAACGTGATGATTGTCTATGGTGGTGTTTTTCTGATGGAATTCATCTATTTAAGGTTGATTCTGCCTTTCCTTAAAAAGACATTTCAATCCCGGGCCATGGCAAATTCCTAATAGGTTTAAGCAAACTATATCAAACTATGTAAAGAAGTCAATCGTGTGGAAAAAAATAGCCAAAATTAAAAAGAAATCTTTACAGGCTTAAATATAAGTAATATATTTATAAAGTAAACAATAGAAAAGAAGATAAGATATAAAAAACCATAAAGGATGTGACACGATGAAGGGGATAAAAATTTTGTTAGTGGTAATGTTGGTCAGCCTTCTGGTTATGGGCTCATTACTGGTGGGCAGAGGAAGAATAGAAGGCGATAACAAAAGTGTTGAAGTTGTTCTGGACTACTACGAGTTTGCAGAGATGGCCAGACAATCAGAGCAACCCCTGTCATGGTGGTTCAACTACTTTAGCAAGGAAGGAATTCAGTATGTGGCCTTAAGGGAAGAATCCCTAAGCTCCATGGTGGAGGAGGGAAAGCCCTTAACCGTAACAATGATGGGAAACCTGGTGAAGGAGCTGAATTGGGACGAGGAATACCCGGAGGCCTTTGTTAATTCTGTTGATCCTGAGAAAGTGAATCCCTATGATGTAGTAGCATATACCGATTCAGAAGAATTATATGACTTTATTGCCAAGGGATTAAAGGAGCGTTATCCAGAGGACCGCTTTGAGTTGTTTCAGGGTCAGGATGACTACGTTATTGTCATTAAGGGTACCCTGTATGATGCATTATTTATTGAGAATCAAAGCTTAATGGAAACCTCAGGCAAGGCCTTTGTCAGTGAATCAAGGCTGGAATCCTCCAAGCTGACCCGGCTGGGCCTGGGCCTTGACCCCGAAAAGGTGGCCATAATTCAAGAAAATGGCCTAGCAGTCATGGCAAGGCCCTATAGCTATGGTGATTGGTCCACTGAAAAGCATATTAATGCCACCCTGGCAGAATATGAAGCCTATGGAATTGACCCGCCGGTATATATTTTCGACGGCCATCAGGTAATGGGATACCCTGAACATTTAGATCCCGTGGCAGAGCATATGCGAAATGAAAAAATCAAAGTCGGTTTGATTGAAACTGGAGTACAGCGTCAGCATATGGAGCAGGAAGGCATTAACCTTTTAGCCGACGCCGTATCGTATAATGCCGTCAGAATTTATTCTCTGCAAAAGTATGTACAGGAACGCTTCCAATATGCTGGCTATGACGGTGCCGAAGAAATAGAAAATACCCTGTATCGAGCTGTAACAGAAAGAAATATTCGGCTGATTTATTTAAAGCCCTTTAAATACGACAATTATCGTTATGTTACAGAGGCAGAGGAATATTCAATTATGTTGAATCATTTTGAAGAGAGGATTGCCGAGCATGGTTTGACCTTAGGGGAAAGTAGTACCTTTGAGGTTCCCAAAATCAGGGTAAGACACTATACCCTGCTGGGGTGGGGAATAGCCGCCGCCGGCGTACTGCTGCTTCACTTGCTTTTTGGGCTTAAAGATAAACAAATACTGATTTTATTGGCCCTTTGCCTGTTGGGGGTACCTGCCATGATATTGGTTATGCCATCTCTGGCAGACAAAATATTGGCATTGGCGGCTTCAATCATTTTTGCCTCCTTGAGTATGGCCTATTTCTGTCAGGAAACCCATAGGCTCCTGGAAAGTGAGGACAAGGGGGATTGGAAAAAAACCATACTACCTGTATTGAAGGGAGTCATCGTTACCTCGTTAATTTCGGTCATTGGTGCTTTTTATGTGGCAACCATACTTTCAGATATACGATATCTGCTGGAAATGGATATTTATCGTGGTGTAAAGGTAAGCCAGCTTATTCCCTTTATTTTCTTTATCATGTTTTACCTTAAATACTATGGCTATAAGCGTACTGAAGCCAGTACTCAGCAGAGAATGGGTATCTATTGGGAACTGAAAAAGCTATTACTGGAGGATATCAAGGTAATTTATGTGTTGATTGGGGCCGTTGTTCTGTTTGTCGGTTATATTTATATGGCCAGAACGGGGCATGAAACCACCGTACAGGCTTCGCAGCTGGAAATTTTAGTAAGAAACATGCTGGAAAACAAACTTTTGGCCAGACCCCGTATTAAGGAATTTTTGATTGGAATCCCAGCCCTGACCCTGGGAATTTATGCAGCAAAGCGAGGCTATAAAAATATCATCATCTTTGCAGCAGGCTTTGCAGCCGTATTGGGACAAACCTCCATCATTAATACCTTCAGTCATCTTAGAACACCCCTTTATTTATCTGCGGTGAGAACAGTATACGGGATTATCCTTGGAGTAATCATCGGTACGATCGGGATACTTCTATTGGAATTGATAAGACTATGCCTAGGCTATATGAAAAATAAATATGGAATTGAATAATTATCAAAGCACTGGTCCCATTCCAAAGCCAGATATATCTCCTAGAGAGGAAGAGACAAATGAAGAAGGTATTGTTATTCGGCTACTATGGCTACCAGAATACTGGAGATGAAGCGATATTAAAGACAATAGTAAAGCAAATAAAGGGAGCCATGGCTGATGTTTCCCTGAAGGTTCTAACCTATAAGGCTGAAGAAACAGAAAAAAAGTACAAGGTATCAGCTGTTAGTCGAAATCGTTTTATGGAGTTGATTCGAGCCATTAAAGAAAGCGATGTTGTAATCAGCGGGGGCGGCTCAATTTTGCAGGATGTTACCAGCAGCCGCTCCCTGCTGTACTATTTGGCCATTATTTGGCTGGCAAAAAAATTAGGAAAAAAGGTCATGTTTTATGGCAATGGCTTTGGACCCATCACAAAGGTATATAATAAAAAGTTGGTAAAATATATTATTAATCAGGTGGATGTGATCACTGTCCGTGACTTTCAGTCAAAGGAGGCCATGAAGGCCCTGGGAATTCGCCATGAGATACAGGTTACTGCCGATGTTACCTTTGCAATGGCGCCCCTATGCCGCAAGAGCGGCAGGAATATTCTATCAGATGAAGGCCTGGTACCCGATAAAAAAATCATTGGTATTTCGGTTCGTCCCTGGCGAGGAATGGAAAATTATAAACGAATTATAGCCAATACCGCTGATTACTTGCAGCATTTAAACTATCAGGTTCTATTTATACCAATGCAGTACCCCCATGATCAGAAATTATCCGTTGAAATTACTAATTTAATGAAAAATAATGCCTATGTTTTAAGCAGGCAGTATGAACCAGAAGAGGTGCTCTCGGTGATTAGCGAATTAGACCTGTTAATTGGCATGAGGCTTCATTCCCTGGTTTTTGCAGCCATTGCCAGGGTTCCCATGGTGGGAATTGAATATGATGATAAAATTAAAAGCTTCTTGGAGCTGGTAAATCAAAAAAGCGGCGGTATAGCCGAATCCCTTGAGGAGGTTGCCCTGTGGTCAACCATTGAAGAGGTGTTAAAGGACAACCAAAGGCATCGGGAGCAGCTTGAAAAGGTAACCGCTGATTTAAATAAAAAAGCCAATCTAACAAAGGAAATCCTTAAGGAATTTATGACAAGGGGAGAATAGCCTATGGAAAGAAAACGAATAAATATGCTTAATGTGCCCATAGATGCCTTAAGTGAAAAGGAAGCCTTTAAAAGGGCCGTTGATTTTTTAGAAGCAGATACCCCTAAAACTATTTATACACCAAATCCCGAAATTGTCATGCTGGCCCAGGATGACCCCCAATTAATGCAGATTTTAAAGGACGGGGATTTAGTGGTTCCCGATGGCATCGGACTCATTATAGCTTCTAAGCTGAAAAAGCGGGGGCTGTTGGAAAGGATACCGGGGATCGATTTAATGCATAGAATTCTAGTGTATTGTGGACAAAGAGGAAAATCGATCTATATTTTAGGTGGAAAGCCAGGCGTGGCTGATGTGGCAGTTATGAATATACTGACCCAATACCCCGGTATTAAAATTGCTGGCTTTCATCATGGCTACTTTAAGGAACAGGATGAAGCTGGAATTGTCAATGATATTAATGAATCGGGGGCCCAGGTGCTATTTGTTTGTCTGGGGGCTCCCAAACAGGAATATTGGATTAATCGTCATCGTAATCAATTGACAGCCCAGATTTTAATGGGAGTCGGGGGAAGTGTCGATGTATACGCAGGTACGGTTAAACGGGCCCCTGAAATCTATCAAAAATTGGGGTTGGAATGGCTCTACCGGCTGATTCAGGAGCCCAGTCGATTTAAACGGATGCTGCTTTTGCCGAAATTTTTAATTAACTTTATACTAAAAGGGTAAATTAAATAATGAAGTGTTGGAGGTGGAAAAAGTGCTTAAGCAAAAATATAGAACAGTCATCGAATATATTGGACTAACCATTGGAACTGCATTAATGGCCTTTAGCCTAAACTTTTTCCTGGAACCCAATGCCATTGCCCCTGGTGGAGTAACGGGTCTAGCCATTGTCATATATCGTGCTACCGGTATTCCCATTGACATTACTAACCTTGCCATCAATATTCCGCTGTTTATTATGGGAATTCTGGTGCTGGGCAAGGTCTTCGGAATCAAGACAGCCTATGCTACCATTTCCCTTTCAGGATTTATTCGATTATTTCTAATGATTTTTGGCCATGGCGCCATGGTGACAAGGGATTTGCTCCTGGCCACCATCTATGGTGGTGTGATTATGGGTATGGGCCTTGGACTGGTATTCCTCTATGGAGGGACAACGGGAGGTACCGACCTGGCAGGGGCCATTTTAAACAAATACTTTCCTTCCATCAGCACCGCCAAATTCATGATGGTTTTAGACCTGATCATTGTAGTAACGGCCGCCCTGGTGGAAAAGAACATAGAAACTGGACTATACTCTATCATTGGTCTGTTTATATTGGTAAAAACCGCGGATTTTATTGTAGAGGGTCTGGGATATGCAAAGGCATTTTATATTATCTCCGCTAAAACCGATGAAATCGGCAAGAAAATACTAGACGAGATAAGTAGGGGTGTGACGGTTTTAGAGGGACGGGGAATGTATACAGGTACCCGGCGAGATGTGCTGCTGTGTGTTGTTGATAGAGCCCAGGTGGCAAAGCTGAAAAAACTGGTTTATCAGGAGGACAATAAGGCCTTTATTATGATTTCCACCATTCATGAAGTACTGGGAGAGGGTTTTAAAGAAATAAAAAATTAATAAAGAGGAGGAGAAAATTTTCATGAGGGACTATGGGTTTTTGCAGGAAAAGGCAGTAAATATCAGAAGGTTAATTATTGAAATGCTACAGGAAGCAGGGTCAGGGCATCCTGGCGGGTCACTATCGGCGGCTGATATTTTAGCTGTTTTGTATTTTCATGAAATGAAGGTAGACCCCCAAGAACCTAAAATGGTGAATCGGGATAAATTTGTACTGTCAAAGGGGCATGCGGCCCCCGTTTTATATGCCGCCCTGGCAGAGAAGGGCTTTTTTCCAAAGGAAGAATTACTTAAACTGAGAAAGATTGATGCCATGCTTCAAGGTCACCCTGAAATGAAGAAAACACCGGGGGTTGAAATGTCAACTGGTTCATTGGGGCAAGGTTTTTCAGCCTCCTGCGGTATGGCTTTGGCAGCCAAACTTGACAAGAGTCCCAGCAGAATCTACACCCTTTTAGGAGACGGTGAGCTGCAGGAAGGAATAGTTTGGGAAACCTCTATGGCGGCTGCCCACTATGGCTTAGACAATTTAACGGCCATTGTTGATTCCAATGGGCTTCAAATTGATGGTCCCAATGAAGAAGTAATGAGGGTTCAGCCTCTATTCGATAAATTTAAAGCCTTTGGTTGGCATGTCATAGAATGTGACGGCCATTCCCTGGAACAGATTATTAATGCCTTTGAAGAGGCCAGGGCTACCAAAGGAAAGCCAACAATGATTTTAGCCAAAACCATTAAGGGTAAAGGTGTATCCTTTATGGAAAATCAGGTGGGCTGGCATGGAAATGCCCCCAAGAAGGAAGAAGCAGAACTTGCATTAAAGGAATTGGGAGGGGAAAGATAATGAGTAAAATGATTGCTACAAGAGATGCCTATGGAGAAGCGCTAATTGAGCTGGGGCAGGAAAATGATCAAGTAGTGGTTTTAGATGCTGATTTGTCTAAGTCAACTAAGACCCATGGCTTTAGTAAGAACTTTCCCGATCGTTTTTTTAATGTAGGGATTGCAGAGCAAAACCTCATGGGAATGGCTGCAGGCCTTGCTACGGCAGGGAAAATCCCCTTTGCCAGCACCTTTGCCATGTTTGCCACTGGAAGGGCCTTTGAAATTATCAGAAACTCTATATGTTATCCTGAACTAAACGTAAAAATCTGTGCCACCCATGCCGGTATTACCGTTGGTGAAGACGGGGCCTCTCATCAATCAATGGAGGACATTGCCTGCATGAGGGCCATACCCAATATGACCGTAATTGTACCGGCCGATGGGGTGGAAACAAAAAAAGTAATCCATGCCATAGCAAAATATCATGGCCCTGTTTATGTTAGGTTAGGCCGATCAGGGGTACCCGTTATTAATGACGAAAACTATGATTTTGAAATAGGTAAAGGTGTTGTACTAAGGGACGGTAGGGACATGACCATTGTTGCGACGGGTATTATGGTCAGTAGAGCCCTGGAGGCCGCCGAAGCATTGAAGGAACAGGGGATTGATGCCAGGGTAATTAATATCCATACCATTAAGCCCCTCGATACCGCCCTAATTGCCCAGGCTGCAAAGGAAACAGGAGCCATTTTAACAGTGGAAGAACACAATGTCATTGGGGGCCTTGGATCAGCCGTGGCCGAGGCAGTGGTAGAAAACCACCCCGTACAAATGAAAAGAGTCGGTATGATGGATACCTTCGGTGAGTCTGGAAAGCCCAACGAATTATTAGAAAAGTATGGCCTTACATCCAAAGCGATTGTAGAGGCTGCTACTGAGCTTAAAAAAAGAAAATAAATCAATTTAGAGAAAGAGTAGAGACAGTATAGTGCTGTCTCTTTTTTTGCTCTTTTGTCTCTATCTTAAATAATATTTCCCTTAACAATTGAATATTTCACCATAACAATGAATAGACATAGAACAGAGACTAGTTTAAGGAATGAGGGGAGGGGCGTACGATGGGCTCAAAATTCAAATTACCCAAGTTTCCAAGGGTTAATTGGAAGCTGATTATTGCAGTTATTTTGATAATCCTGTTAGTTGTACTGGTGGTTAAGTGTGTACCTAGGTTCTTATCGGGTGGTGAACAAACTGTGGGCTATGAAATTGTTGATACAAATGAAACGCCTGAAAAACTGGAGCAAATAATACCAAGGTATAAGATGCTGGAAAGGGCACTGGCGACAAAGGTAGATGAATCAGTATACGTAATTGTAACAAGAGGAGAAAAATTAACCGGTGGCTATACGGTTGATATAGAAAAAATGACAATAGTAAAGGAAAAAGAGGAAGATAAGCTGGTGGTCTATGCAGTATTTAAAGACCCAAAACCAGAAGAGTTGGTTCCGCAGGTAATCACTTATCCCTATATTGTCTTAAAAACAGATTTGAAGGAATTGCCCCAAAAAATCGATCTACAGGTAAAATATCTTGAATAACTCCTTTTTTCGTCGGTTACCAGTAAAAGGTAATCGACGTTTTTATATATATGAATGACATTTTTAGAGAGCCTTGAAATAAATACATTGATCTAGCAATCTAACTTGTAAATTCATTGTATTTTTTATAATCAATATCAAAAAACCCTGCCGTAGCAAAATATGACAAATCTCCTTATATTACCAAGATGTAGAATAAATTTCATCAAATTGTAATGTCTCTGTAATAGACATTTACTACAGTTGATATATAATAGGATTAGTCAATTACATGCTAAATTATGGCCAGCAGGGGAGGAAACACAGAATGAAGCAATTAAGAAAAAAAGCAGTAACAGTAATAACTGGCTTGCTGCTGCTATCCTTTACAACCAGCGCATTTGCCAGTAACGCCTTTTTTGAACGGGTAGAATCTGAAAGATTGTCGAGAGGGGTAACCCAAAAGCATATACAACGATTCACCCAGAATGGTTGGCTAAATGCCAATGTACTTTATGTAGATCTAACAGATGAGACTTCAAAACTAGATATTCTGCAAAGCAGTAACGGCTTGACAACCAAGGATACCTTAACGTCTATGGCCAATAAAAATCCAAATGTAATTGGGGCAATTAATTCAGATTTCTTTTATTTTTCAAATCCGGATTCTCCCATGGGAATGATGATTAAGGATGGAGAAATGGTCAGCAGCCCCATACTAGTAAATAATTTTGCAACCCTTTACGTAACAGATCAAAATACAGGGTTTGCAAACTACTTAACGGCCAGCATGAAAATTATCAGCGATAAGGGAAAAGAAGTAGAAGTCCAGGCCATTAATAAAATTACCTGGGAATATCGAATGACAACCATCATTGATCGTAATTGGGGAACCCATTCTCCAGGGGCAAACGAAGCTCGACCAGACCATGTAGAGGTTGTGGTGATCGATAATAGGGTTGAAGAAATTAGAAAAGGTCAAGGCCCTGCTGAAATACCTGAATCAGGCTATATTATTTTTGCCACCGGAATGAGGGCAAATGATCTGTTGCAGAACTTAGAAGTAGGTGATAGGCTAGACCTCAAAGTGAGCATGAATCCTGATATCGATAGTATCAAATTGGCCATTGGCGGCGGTACGCTGCTGGTTTCAAATGGACAACCTGTAACAAACTTTACCCAGGATGTATCAGGAAATCATCCAAGAACAGCTGTAGGAATTACCAAGGATCGACGCCAGCTTATCTTAGTCACCGTTGATGGCAGACATACCTCTTACAAGGGGTTAAACGGCCAGGCCATGGCAAATCTAATGATTGAACTGGGAAGCCATGAGGCTATTATGATGGATGGCGGCGGTTCAACAGGAATGGTTACCAGGAGCTTGGGTGAATTTAAAACCGGTCTGGTGACAACCCCTTCAGATGGTTCGGAACGTAGAATTATTAACAGTCTTGCAGTTGTTACCACTGCTCCCACAGGGAATGTAAATGGTCTTAAGGCCGAATTGGAAAACGACTATGCCTTTTTAAATGCACCCAAAAAGATAATTGCTAAGGCCTACGACAGTAACTTTAACCCCGTTGCAGTTGACAATACCAAGCTCAATTATCGATTAGTTCAGGGCAGCGGCAGCTTTTTAAACAATAGCTTTATTCCCACCGCAACAGGAGAAGCAATTGTTGAGGTGGAATACATGGGGGCCACAACCGAGGTTAAGCTCAATGTGATGGGTGAACCGGCATACCTGGAAATCACCCCCAGTGCCATTCAGCTGGCCCAGGGTAGAAGCACCAATCTATCGGTTGTGGGAGTAAGTGCCCTGGGACACCGAGCTAAGATAGCCGCCGAGGCTATACAATGGACCGATATAAAGGGACTGGGAACCGTAGTCAATGGTGTATATACTGCCGGTAACACCACAGGTGAATCAACCCTACAGGCTAAATTAGGCAATACCGTTGTTTCAGTACCAGTAGCCATTGGTACCCAGGATAAAGTAGTAGATTTCTTTGAGGAATTAAAGCTGACCTTCAGCGGTTACCCAGAAGGGGTAACGGGTAGCGTTAGTTTAACCGATCAAGGGAGAAACGGCACCAAAGCCCTTCAATTGCAATATGACTTTACCAGTTCAGATGGAACTAGAGCGGCCTATATGAACTATGCCAATGGTGGGCTGACGCTTCCGGGAGCACCAAACAAAATAGGCGTGTGGGTATATGCTGATCAGAAGTCAACCCAATGGATTCGGGGAAGAATTACCGATGCCAAGGGAGCTCAACACATTATAGACTTTAGAAAGGGTGTTGATTGGACAGGGTGGAAGTACCTGGAGGCTACAGTGCCTTCTGGAGTAGCTGCACCAGCTAAACTTGACAGAATTTATGTGGCCGAGCCCGATACCAACCAAAAAGTAAAGGGAACCTTGATTTTTGACGATCTGCAGGTAAGCTATGCAGGAGGTAGTACAAATAGTACATCCAATAAAGAAATTAAAGACCCACTATATCGCCCCTATGAAGAACAAGGAAAAACCATTATGGTTCACAATGGGCTCCAGGCACCAAAGGAAACACTGTATGACAGATTAGCCATTAATAATCTGATCGAAAAGGCCAATCGTCAAAAGACCCATGTGCTATTTACCGGTACGGCAGATCAAAAAGCCACCAGCAAAATTACCAATACAATGATTACAGCCAATGGAGGCTATTCAAAGCAGGAAATAGATGATTTATTAATTGTCAAAATGGATAACAGTAAAAATGGCTTTAGGGCAACAGATTTCAATCAATGGCCTTGGTTTAAGGATCTGATTGAAAAAACCTCAAAAAATAATGTGATGATCCTGCTGCCTAAACCAATCAGGGGTGAAAATGGCTTTGCCGATTCCCTGGAGGCCGACCTGTTTGAAGAAATTTTAACCCAGCAGGCAAAGGCAGGAAAGAACATTTTCGTGCTTTATGGAGGTAAGGAGCTGAAGGTTGAGCCAAAGGACGGTGTACGTTATATCTCAACTGGCACCTATCAAAGCAATACCACTGAAATGCCCTCTGAAACAAATCAATATATCGAATTCAATCTAAACGGGTCGACTCTGACCTATCAAATTAAATCGCTTTTTAACTAAAATACAACAAAAACCGCTCCGGCTGCCAAGGGGCGGTATTTGTTGACTTCAAATCCCCCCCTTTAGACATAAAATTATAAAAAACATAAATATTAGGCACAAAAAAGAATACTAAAGCGAAAAAATAGGAAAGAAAAAATATTGTTAATTTGCTGAAAAATAGGTATAAATAAGATAAAGCGATAGGGGGGAAGAAAATGATCAAGGAAAAAAGCCGATTAGCAGGAGCTCAACTGACCAGTCCCTGTAGAATCGAAGATATTAATTTTTACACTACGGCAGATTTATCACCATTAAATGACATAATCGGCCAGGAAAGGGCTGTAGAGGCCCTGGCCTTTGGCCTTAGAATGAAGAAAAAGGGCTACAATATTTATATTTCAGGAATCAGCGGAACAGGCCGCAGCAGCTATTCCAATTCCATTACAGAAAAATTGGCGGCCGAAATGCCTGTGCCCAACGATTGGGTTTATGTGTATAATTTCAAAAATCCTGATCGGCCCAGGGCTTTAAGCATGGAGGCAGGGCTGGCAATCCAGTTTAAAAAAGATATTGAAGGAATGATAGAGCAGTTGAGGGAGCAGGTTCCCTCTATTTTTGAAGGTACAGAATATGAAACCAGGAAAAATGAAATTTATCAATCCTTTCAAAGGGAAAATCATAAAATTGTTGAGGAATTAAATCAAATTGCCCAAAATTACGGATTTATTTTCAGAGAGTCGGAGCATGGCTTGGTGAGCATTCCTGTGATGGAAGGAAGACCCATGAAGCAGGAGGAGTATTCCAGCTTACCCCCGGCGGAAATAGAGCGAATCAGAGAAAATTCCAATCAGCTTAACCTAAGTACCGTAGAAACCTTTAATCGGCTCAAGGCCATTGAAGAAGACTTTCAAGAAGGCTTAAGAAAGCTAGATGAGGAGATGGGCTACAAGGTTATTAATTTCTGTATTAATCGATTGGTTCAGCGATACGGTCATCGTGAGGAAATCGTAAGCTATATTAATCAGTTAGAGCAGGATATTGTGGAGCATATAGGGCAATTTAAGGGTAAAAATCCTCCCCAGGGGGAGCTTTCCCAAATGATGATGCAAATGAAGGATGAAGAGAGCTTTTTTACCCGTTATAAGGTGAATCTCTTTATTAATAATTCAGAGCTTAAGCATGCCCCCATTATTAACGAAAGTAACCCCACCTTCAATAATATTATGGGAACCATTGAATATAAAAATGAAATGGGGATTTTAAAGACTGATTTTACCCAAATAAAGCCTGGAGCCCTTCATATGGCCAATGGCGGCTTCCTCATATTAAATGTAAAAGAAGTCTTAACCCAGCCCTATGGATGGGAAACATTAAAGCGGGCCCTCAAGACAGGAGAAATTAATATTGAGTCCCTCAATAAGGTCACAGGGTATGTAGTCACTTCAACCCTAAAGCCAGAGCCTATTCCGCTGGATATTAAGGTTATTTTGATCGGGGACGACAGTATTTATCATGCCCTCTATAGTATGGACGAAGACTTCAGGAAGCTCTTTAAAATTATGGCGGATTTTGATGTAGAAATGAAAAAGAACGAAGAAAATATTTACAAAATGGCTAGATTCATTGCCAGCCATTGTGAAAAGGAAGGCCTAAAGCATTTTGATAAAAATGCCGTTGCCCGGATTATGGAATACAGCTCCAGGCTGGCAGACCATCAGGAAAAGCTTAGCTCAAGGTTTAATCAAATAGTAGAAATACTCTATGAAGCAGATGCCTGGGCCCAGATTGATGAAGTTCCCCTCGTATCGAAGGAACATGTTGAGAAGGCCATTCAGCAAAAAATCTATCGCAATAGTAAATATGAAGAAAAGCTAAATGAAATGTTCAAGGATGGCTCTCTTCTAATTGATGTATCGGGATATAGGATAGGCCAAATCAATGGCTTGGCAGTTATGGGAACCGGCGAATACAGCTTTGGAAAACCAAGTCGAATAACGGTTTCCACCTATAAGGGTAAAACAGGAATTATTAATATAGAAAGGGAAGTGAAAAAAAGCGGTAGTATTCACGACAAAGGAGTTTTAATTTTGAGTGGTTATCTGGGGCAGAAATATGCCCAGAGGCATCCCCTTTCCCTGGGGGTCAGTATTAGCTTTGAACAGAACTATTCAATAATTGATGGTGACAGTGCCTCCAGCACAGAGCTTTATGGAATTTTATCCAGCATTGCTGGTGTTCCCATTGATCAATCAATTGCTGTGACTGGCTCAGTAAACCAAAATGGAGAAATTCAGCCCATCGGGGGAGTCAATGAAAAAATCGAGGGCTTTTACGAAGTTTGCAAGCTTCTGGGCTTTACAGGTCAACAGGGGGTTTTAATACCCAAACAAAATATAAAAAACCTCATGCTTAAACGTGAAGTAATAGAGGCAGTAGAAGCAGGAACCTTCCATATCTATGCCATCGGCCACGTAGAGGAGGGCATTGAAATACTAACAGGTGTTCCTGCAGGGCTCCAGGACGAGCGGGGAAATTATCCTCCAGGAACTATTAACTATCTGATTATGGAAAAGCTAAGGGAAGCATCGGAGGAAAAGGAAAAGTCAAATTAAACCAAGGGCTGTCCTAAATAGTGTTTACTATTTAGGACAGCCCCTTCTTATTATTTACAGAGGATCAGCCGGTCCTCCGTTACAATTTTTTCTACGGGTATATCATAGGAGTCATTGGGCACCTGTTCAATCATTTGAACCTCATGGGCCAGGCCAATGGTGGGTACCCCTGGGGTTAGGGTGGGTAAAAAGCGATCGTAGTAACCGGCACCGTAGCCAATACGGTACCCTCTGGTATCGAAGGCCACACCGGGAACCAGAACTAAATCTAATTCCTGGGCAGAAAAGGGGCGAAGGGCCTCTTTTTTTGGCTCCAACACACCAAAGTTACCAACCTCCAGGTCATCCTCGAGGCTCAATAGCTCTGAAACAATCAATTCCTTTGTTTTAGGTACTGTCACTGGAATAAATACCCGCTTCCTGTGCTGAAAAAGGTCTGAAATAATCTGTTGAGTCATAACCTCCCGTTGAAAGGATAAATAGAGCATGACATTTTTCGCCTTTAAGTATTCAGTCATGGTGACCAGTCGTTCCAATATTTGGTGACTGTTTTTGATTACAGTTTCTGGAGATAAAGCTTCACGCCTTTCAAGCACTGCCTTTCGTAGCTGTTTTTTCATGGGGAGCCTCCTTTAATTAATCTTTGTCATTATATTGTAACAAAACTTTAGGGGTTGATTCAATTGAAATATGGGTTAGAGTATTGGTATAATAATAAAGTAAAATACTGTAGCAAAATGAAAAAATACGATTGATTCCTATATATGGTATCATATCCTGAATAAATTAGGTACAATTTACCATATTTTTATGCTGATTATGGCAGGAGAACTGGGTTTGGTGTCGAAAGTATTTATGTAGAGTACAGGAGCTGATAAACTTGATCGAATTTCGGAACATAAACAAGACCTATGGAAATGGTGTTCATGCTTTGACGAATATTAATCTTAAAATAGAAAAGGGTGAATTTGCCTTCCTGGTTGGCCCCAGTGGAGCAGGAAAATCAACCTTTATAAAACTGATTTTAAAGGAAGAAGACCCTACCTCGGGGGAAATTTACATAGGAAACGAAAACATTACAAAATATTCAAGAAGAAAAGTACCCTATTTAAGAAGAAATATAGGTGTTATTTTTCAAGATTTTAGACTATTGCCCAACAAAACGGTTTTTGAAAATGTGGCCTTTGCCATGGAAATTATCGAAGCTTCCTCAAAGGAAATACGCAGGCAGGTACCGATGCTGCTGGGAATGGTAGGATTAAGTGACCGGGCTTCTCAATACCCCCACCAGCTATCGGGTGGAGAACGGCAGCGGGTTTCCATTGCCAGGGCCATCGTTAACAATCCCTCGGTCTTAATTGCCGATGAGCCTACGGGAAACCTTGATCCAGAAACCGCCTGGGAAATTATGAAGGTGCTTCGACAAATCAACAGAAGAGGGACAACTATTCTCATGGTTACCCATGCTAAAGACATTGTAGATGTAATGCAGCAACGGGTCATTGCCCTGGAAAAAGGCCGAATTATTCGAGACCAGCAGAAGGGGGCATATGGCTATGAAGATTAGAACCGTTAAATATATCTTTAGACAAGGAATTGTGGGCCTATGGCGTAATCGTGGTATGAGTATTGCCTCCATTGGCTCTGTGACGGCTTCTCTGGTATTGTTGGGAATTATCATTACCTTAGTTTTGAATATCAACAATGCTGCAAGCATGACTCAAATGCAGTTTGATACCATTCAGGTCTATTTGTACGAAGAGCTTTCCGAAATGGAAATGGCAGGGCTTAAATCTCAGCTGGAAGCCATTTCAGGAGTGCGAATTGCTGAATTTATTTCAAAGGAGCAGGCCCTACTGGATATGAAGGAAAGCTGGGGAGAGCAGGGCTATTTATTGGAATATCTTGAAGAAAACCCTTTGCCCAATTCCTATATTATTCACATGGAACAAATTGAGGCAGCCGATGGCATTGTAGAAGCACTTCGACAGTTTGAAGAAATTGAAGAGGTTAAATATTATAAGGAAATTATTGAGAATTTACTTAGAATAGCAGGCTTTATCCGTACTGTGGGGATGGTGCTGATTGTTACCCTGGTCTTAGTAGCAATGTTCATTATATCCAACACCATAAAAATTGCCTTAAATGCCAGAAGGCAAGAAATTAACATTATGAAATATGTGGGTGCAACCAACTGGTTTATCCGATGGCCCTTTATCATGGAGGGAGTTGTACTGGGGATCGTGGGTGCTGTAGTGGCGATCGTCATTGTCTATTATGGTTATCAGTCAGCCTTTGATGCCATAGCCAGCCGTTTCACCGTACTGCTTAGTGCCTATCTAATACCCATTGAGTCCATGATAAAAAAGACCATTGTTATGTTTACTGTCCTCGGCGGTGGTGTCGGGGCTCTGGGAAGTATTATATCCTTAAGAAAGCATTTAAAGGTTTAAAGGGGGGAAAATACCGGTGAAGAGAAGTAGATTGATGATTTTATGCTGTGTGCTGACATTAATGGTGATAACAGGTTTTACAGCCTATGCCAATGATGCCGGCAAATTACAGGACAAACTTAACAAAAAAATCAATACACAGAGGCAGCTTAATAATCAACTGAAAGAAAATGAGAAGGCACAGGAAAGTGTTGTGGCGCAAATTGAAAAGCTGGAAAAGGAAATTGAGCAGACACAAAATGAAATTGAGCAATTGCAAAAGGATGTAAAGGCCACAGAGACAAAAATATCGATTGTTACCGATGAGCTGGTGGCTGCTGAAGAAAACATTGGCGATAAAAAAGATCTTTTGGGCTCTCGATTGAATGTAATGTACAAAAATGGAAACATCGGTTATGCAGAGGTGTTGTTAAGCTCCAAGAACTTTTCAGAGCTATTGTCTAATTTAGACATGGTCAAGCGGATTGTTGAGCATGATGTGGATCTTTTAAAATATCTACAGGAACAAAAAGAAATTATTGAAGATAAAAAAGTACAATTGGAAACTCAAAAAAGTCACCTGCTTAGCCTGAAGAATCAAGTGGAGGGAAAGAAACAGCAGCTTGTGGTGTCAAGAGGCTTACAGGACGAAAAGCGCAGGGAGCTTCTAGCTGATAAAAAAGCCCTGGAGGAAAGCGTTGATCAATTGGCAAAGGAAGCCAAAGAGCTTGAAGGCCAGATCAGGAAGCTAACTGCTTCATCGGGAAAATATGTTGGGGGACAATTACGGTGGCCGGTGCCAGGGTATACAAGAATTTCTTCACCCTATGGCAATAGAATTCATCCCATCCTAAAAACAAACAAATTCCACTCGGGAATTGACATACCTGCTCCAAAAGGAACCACCATCATTGCAGCAGGGCCAGGTAAAGTAATACATTCTGGAAATTTAGGCGGCTATGGAAAAACAATTATTATTGACCACGGCGGGGGAATTGTAACCCTTTATGCCCATAACTCAAGGCTGATGTATTCTGTTGGAGCCGAGGTTAGCGGCGGTGACAAAATTGCTGAAGCCGGCAGTACAGGTCTGTCAACAGGGCCCCATTTACACTTTGAGGTAAGAAAAAATGGTTCCTATGTTGACCCACTTCCCTATGTCAGGGGAAATTAAATAACAGAGATAAAACCCTAAGGAAAACAAACCCTTAGGGTTTTTTTTATTGTAGGTGAAGTGGGATTTTCGTGTTATTGATATTAGTAAAACCAGTTAAGCGTAAATTGTCCTACGGAACAGTATAACGACACTAACAAGTATAGTAGATTTTCAAAATATAATGTTAAATTATGTCGAATAATGATGTTAAGTTATGCATACAACTTAATTTAATATAAAGGATTATGTAATAATTTAACGAATATTATATATAGTGTTAATTTTAAACATTAATTTTTAAGGGAGGAATATATTTGGGTATCAAATCAAGATTTAGAATGTACATATCATTAATTCTTGTGGTTTGTATTTTGATTTCGAGTACATATATAACCACGTTAGCAAGTGTTACTAATGTAGCTATCCCTTCGGATATAAAGGTAACAGTAACACCGAACAATATTCTGATTAAATGGGAAGAGGTGGAAGGAGCAACAGGCTACGAGATAGAGGCCGATGGAGAAACCATTGAATTGGGAATAGCTACAGGCTATACCCATGAAGGATTAGAGCCAGGAACCCCACATGAATATCGAGTAAGAGCTAAAGCAGGAGAAATAGTTAGCGTGTGGAGTAAAATGGTTTTTGCAGAAACCCTGGAAGAAGAGGAAGAAGAAATAACAGAAAAAATTGATATAGGAATTCCTCAAAATGTGGGAGTAGAGACATATGAAACAAAAGTAGAAATAAGCTGGGAAGAGGTGGAAGGAGCCACAGGCTACGATATAGAGGCCGATGGAGAAACCATTGAATTAGGAATGACCACAAGATATACCCATGAAGGATTAGAGCCAGGAACCCAACATGAATATCGAGTAAGAGCAAGGGTAGAAGAAGTAGTTGGTGAATGGAGTCGAAAGGTTATTGCAGAAACACTGGCGGAAGAGGAAGAAGAAATAATAGAAGAAATAGCCATAGGGATTCCTCAAAATGTGGAAGTAGAGGCATATGAAACAAAAGTAGAAATAAGCTGGGAAGAGGTGGAAGGAGCCACAGGATACGATATAGAGGCCGATGGAGAAATCATTGAATTGGGAATAGCTACAGGCTATACCCATGAAGAATTAGAACCAGGAACCCAACATGAATATCGAGTAAGAGCCAAATCAGAAGAAGTAGTTAGTAAGTGGAGTAGAATAATTATTGCAGAAACACTGGCAGAAGAGGATGAAGAAATAATAGAAGAAATAGCCATGGAGATTCCTCAAAATGTGGAAGTAGAGGCATATGAAACAAAAGTAGAAATAAGCTGGGAAGAGGTGGAAGGAGCCACAGGCTACGATATAGAGGCCGATGGAGAAACCATTGAATTAGGAATGACCACAAGCTATACCCATGAAGAATTAGAGCCAGGAACCCAACATGAATATCGAGTAAGAGCCAAATCAGAAGAAGTAGTTGGTGAATGGAGTCGAAAGGTTATTGCAGAAACACTGGCAGAAGAGGAAGAAGAAATAATAGAAGAAATAGCCATAGGGATTCCTCAAAATGTGGAAGTAGAGGCATATGAAACAAAAGTAGAAATAAGCTGGGAAGAGGTGGAAGGAGCCACAGGCTACGAAATAGAGGCCGATGGAGAAATCATTGAATTGGGAATGGACACAAGCTATACCCATGAAGGGTTAGGGCCAGGAACCCCACATGAATATCGAGTAAGAGCAAGGGTAGAAGAAGCGGTTGGTGAATGGAGTCAAATAATTACAATAAAAACAACAATCTATACAATTACAATAGGAATACCTGAAAATATAAGAACAGAAATAACAAGTAATAGCGTTCTTTTAATATGGGATGAAATAGATGAAGCAACTAGCTATGATATAGAAATTAATGAAGAGATTTTAGAAAACATTAAGAGTACTAAATACTTACATGAAGGGTTAAAAGCCAGTACAACTTATTCATATCGAATAAGAGCAAAGAACGATATGGAGGTAGGTGAGTGGAGTGACTTGATAAAAGTCACAACAAGCTCTAGTTTCAGAGGAAGTGGAACAAGTGAAGATCCTTTTTTAATTTATACAAAAGAAGATCTGATTTCGATAAGTGATAACCTAGATGCTCACTATATTCTAAGAAATAACATTGACCTAGAAAACGAGGATTGGGAACCAATAGGAAGTAATAATATGCCCTTTACAGGTAGCTTTGATGGCGGAGGCTATACAATCAGTAATTTAAAAATTGATAAAGCATTAGAGAAGTATGTGGGTTTATTTTCTTATGTAGAGGATGCTACTATAAAAAATTTAAAGATGGAAAATGTAGAAATACAGGGGAAAAGAAATGTAGGTACATTAGCGGGGGCAACAGGTGCAGACACAATTATTGAAAATATTCAAATAGAGATGGGCAATGTTAATGGAGAATCATTAGTTGGTGGTCTAATAGGAAATGCTTACAATACTAATTTAAATAAAATAGTAACGAATGTGAACGTTAATTCAACAGCAACTGATAGTTATGTAGGCGGATTAGTTGGATATTCAGTAGGATTAAGAATAACTGAAATCTATACAGTGGGAACTGTGAGTGGGAAGAATTATACAGGTGGATTAATCGGAAAACTTGGATCAGGAAATATAGAAAATAGTTTTGCCTTAGGAGATGTTATAGCTAGTTCTGGAAATTGTATTGGAGGATTAGTGGGGTATATGAGTGGTGGAAGAATAGAAAATAGTTACTTCTCTGGAAATATACTAGGTAGTAGTACTGAAAAAGGTGGACTGGTAGGAAAGAAAGGTGATAGAGAAAAAATTGTAAATAGTTATTATGATGGATACAAAAGTAACATAATACAACAAGATGATTACAATGTCAGTAGATTGACAACAGGTATGAAAAATAAGGAGACATATATAAATTGGGATTTTGAGAACATTTGGGAGATTGATAATAATCAATCCTATCCTTATTTAAAAAATCTACCTAAGCCCAATGAAGTTTTTGAAAACTTACCTGAAGGAGATGTAGCAGGCGGGATAGGAAGTGTGGAGAATCCTTATTTAATAAGCACAAAGGAACTGTTCAATAATATAAGATATGAAATTAATGGTCATTTCAAACTAATAAATAATATAGATTTAGAAAGCATAGAATGGGAACCGATTGGAAGTTCAGACGCAGTATTTGAAGGTAGTTTAGATGGAAATGGATATACAATCAGTAATTTAAGCATTGATAAAGCAACAATGAATTATGTTGGATTATTCTCCTCTGTGCGAAATTCTACAATACAAAATTTAACTATTGAAGGTATTGAAGTATTAGGTGATAAACGAGTGGGAGCATTAGTAGGAAATATTATAAAAAATACAACTATCGAAAATATTCTTATAAAGAGGAACAATCTTAGTGGAAACTCCGAAATAGGAGGATTAGTCGGATATATAGATGTTGATGCAAATATAAAAAATATTCAAGTTAATGCAGGTAATATAAATGGGAAAAGACGTGTCGGTGGCTTAGTGGGTTATATGAAAAACGGCAATTTAAGTAAAATAGCAACAAATGTTAATGTATATGCAACTAGTAGCCAAGCAGGAGGGTTGGCGGGTTACGTATACAAAGGAGAAATAGCAGAAAGTTACACAGTAGGAAATGTGAGTGGATATACTGCAGGTGGATTGGTTGGAAGTTTTTATGGAGATTCTATAAAGAATAGCTTTGCCTTAGGAGATATTGAAACAGATGGAAATTATGTTGGCGGTCTTGTAGGAAGTTTATATGGACTTAGAACAATGATAGAAAACAGTTATTTCTCAGGTAAAGTACTAAAAAACGGTATGGAAAAAGGCGGATTAGTGGGAAATATGGACAGTGGAGTAATTGTAAATAGTTATTATGATGGATACAAAAGTAACATAATACAACAAGATGATTACAATGTCAGTAGATTGACAACAGGTATGAAAAATAAGGAAACATATATAAATTGGGATTTTGAGAACATTTGGGAAATTGATAATAATCAATCCTATCCTTATTTAAAAAATCTACCTAAGCCCAATGAAGTTTTTGAAAACTTACCAGAAGGAGATGTAGCAGGGGGGATAGGTAGTATAGAGGATCCTTATTTAATAAGCACAAAGGAACAATTAAATAATATAAGATTTGATTTAGAATCTTACTATGTAATAGTTAATGATATAGATTTAAATGCTGAAGAATGGTTGCCTATTGGTGGTTACAGAACTCCTTTTAAGGGTAATATAGATGGCGGAGGATTTGTGATTAAGAATCTCATGATGACTGGTGAAAGCAAATTTTCAGGATTAATTGGTTATGCCCAAAATACTGTAATCAAAAATATGAGAATAGAAAATGTAAATGTCGTAGGTGGAGACAATACTGGAGCATTAGTAGGTATGTTAAGAGGTGAAAGTATTATTGAAAATAACTGGATAATAGGCACTGGAAGTGTTAAAGGGACATCTTCGGTAGGAGGACTAATTGGGCATGCAGAAAATGGGAAAATTATAAAGTCACTTTCAACAATCGATGTTGAAGGGGGGGGCAGTTATACGGGAGGACTGATAGGGTACTCCTCTGCTGTCATTGAAGAGAGTTACGCTTCTGGAAATGTTTTTGGTAAATCACGTACTGGGGGTTTAGTTGGATACTTAAAAAACAACTATAAATTATACGAAGGAATTAAAAATACATTTGCTTTAGGAAATGTATCTGGTACTCACTATGTAGGAGGTTTAATTGGTTATTCTGATAGAAGATATTATGTTGTAAACTGCTATTATTCTGGAAAAGTTACGGGAATAGACTATATCTCTTCCTTAATTGGTTATGAGGAATATAATCTAAGTAAAGATTTATATTTCGATCAAATTTCAAGTGGGTTTGATACACCAGCTGAAAGTGCCAGAGCAACAACACATTTATTGAGAAAAGATAACTATATAGAATGGGATTTTGAAAATATATGGGATATTGATGAAAATAAGTCTTATCCATTTTTAAGGGGACTGTATATTCCAGATAATATTTCTAAGCAAATAATACCACAAAAAATAAAGGCAATACCTGGAGAAAGAAATATAGAAATCAATTGGGAAGAGATAGATGGAATAACAGGATACGATATAGAAGTTGATGGAGAAATCATCGAATTAGGAATGCAGGCCCAATATCTTCATGAAGGGCTAGAGCCAGGAACGGTCCATGAATATCGGGTTCGGGTAAAAATAGATAGTTATACTGGTGAGTGGAGTACTTTATTAAAAATAAGTACAAACCTAAGCAATGGTGAGGGAACACTAGAAAACCCATTCCTAATCTATACCGAAGCAGATTTAGATAATGTTAGGGTAAATCCCTCAGCTTATTTTAAATTGGTAAATGATATAGAAATAACTAAAGAAAATTGGGAACCAATAGGAAGTAATAATATGCCCTTTACAGGTAGCTTTGATGGCGGAGGCTATACAATCAGTAATATGAAAATTTATAGAGAAATGGACTCTGTGGGGCTATTTGGTAGTATCCAAAATGCTACCATAGAAAATTTAAAGATTGTTGATGCAGATGTTAAAGGGCTAAATCGTATCGGGATTTTAGTTGGAGAGGCAGTAGGAAACGATAACAAGATAATTGATGTAGTAGTACAAGGGTCGTCGAGTACCGAAGGTGTTCAATATACTGGAGGATTAATTGGTTATATAGAAGGTGGACAGGTTATAAGTACCTCCTCCTCTGCTTTAGTTAACTCTAGCAGTCATTACATAGGTGGATTAATTGGGCATTCACAGGCAGAAGTTATTTTAAGCTATGCAACAGGTGATGTAATTAGTACGGGGAGCTATGCAGGTGGTTTAGTAGGGGCCATGAGTAATGTTAATGGTAAGATAGAAAGAAGCTATGCTTCAGGTAATGTAACCGCAGTTTCATATGTTGGCGGATTAATTGGAAGCCTTAATGGAGGCAATAGAACAGTTAGAATACTTGATAGCTTTGCAATAGGTAATATTAGAGCGACAACCTCAAGCAGCTCCTATGTCGGCGGATTAATTGGATATTCAGCAGGAACCTCTTCGACAAATTCAATTATAATTAAAAATTGCTATGCTGTTGGTACAGTGACAGGATCAAGTAGTTACCGTGGTGGCTTAATTGGCAGAAGTAGTAATACAACAATAACCTATAGCTTCTTCGATCGTAGCACTACAGGGATAACAAGTCCCAGTGCCCAGGCAAAAACCACCGAGCTTTTAAAGTCAAAAGCTACTTATATTGGATGGGATTTTAATCAAGTCTGGCATATTGCAGAAGGTCTTTCTTATCCAATTTTAATGGAACTACCAGCGCCAAACCATGAGCATATTATTCAACCAGAGTCAGCTCCAGCAGGACTAAGCTTGGTAGAAAGAGGACGAAATTATATTTCTTTGAATTGGGAACCGGTAAATTGGGCAGATGAATATGAAATACTGGTGAATGACGAAGAAATTCTTGCTACAGATCAGGTAAGCTTCAAACATGAAGATTTGATGTCGGGTAAAGTGTATCAATATAGAGTAAGGGCTAAGGCCTCTGACAGAATAAGCTGGTGGACAGAAGCTGTCACAGTTCAGACTGTTTTTGATGTTCCTACATTAACGGCTATGCCATCTAACCAGACTATTATATTGAATTGGTCAGAAATAAACGGTGCTGTATTCTATATTTTAGAAATGAATGGAGAAGAAATAGAATTAGGATTAGTGACAACATATAATCACGAAAAACTTGAAACAGGAAAACAGTATACCTATAGAGTTAAAGCTAGCGGTGAATATGAAGATGGTGAATGGAGCGAATTAATATCAATAATGTCAGTATTGCCTGCCCCTGAAAGTATATTAACTGACATTAAGTATACAAGCGTAATACTAAGATGGAATGAAGTCCCATTAGCTGATGGTTATAACATTGAGGTAGACGGAACAGTATATGATATTGCCAATACCTTAGAATATACACATAGTGATTTATTACCTGGAACAACACACAAATACAGACTTCAAGCTAAGAATGAACAAGGAACAGGGCAATGGAGTGATGAAATCATTATTCAGACCCCTCTTTACATGGAGGGATCAGGAACCGAAGAAGATCCCTATATTATTTTAAATTCTACCCATTTAAAAGAAATGAACAATCAACTTAATGCCTATTTCCGGCTAGGCACAGACATTGATTTAAAAAATGAATTGTGGGAGCCAATCGGAAATACAACTATGCCCTTTAAAGGGAGCTTAGATGGGAATGGATATGAGATTAAAAATCTAAAAGTTGATAAAGAGGCAGTAGATTATGTTGGATTCTTTGGTGTGACCGAAAATGTAGTGGTAAAAAACCTGGAGATCGTCGGAGTTGAGGTTAGTGGAAGAAGATATGTAGGAGCCTTGGTAGGGCAAATGAAGGGGACTAACAGTAAAATTGAAGAGGTCTCCATCAAAGAAGGAACGGTAACAGGAGAGAGCTATGTAGGAGGCTTAGTAGGAACAGCGGAAGCTGGAGAAGTGAGGAAAGCAAATACTGGACTGACTGTTACAGGAAACAGTAGCACAGGGGTGAATGTTGGGGGACTAATCGGAAATGCCAGCATATTCATCATCCAGAGCTATGCAACAGGGCAGGTTCAATCATCAGGTCAAAATGCAGGGGGCTTGGTAGGTTATCTAAATGGTAATGTGGGCCGGATTACGGAGAGCTATGCAGCAGTAAATGTTAACGGAACGTTCAATGTAGGAGGACTTGTTGGTAATGTCAATAGAACTGTAGCGACCTTTGTTCCAATCGAAAACAGCTTTGCCCTAGGAACAGTACAGGGAAGTAGCAGCGAAATTGGCAGATTAGTTGGACGAGTTTATGGGTCAAGTGCTAGTCACGTGGCGGTGAAAAATAGCTATGCTGGGGGAGAAGTGGTAGGTAGCGAAAATAAGATAGGAGGAATTGTAGGCTCAGCTAGTTATGCAATGATTAATAATAGTTATTATGATGGGATTGCATCAGGAATTGTGCCTACGAGATTTTTTGATAATAGTCGATTAACAAGCAGTATGAAACAGGAAAAAAACTATGAAGACTGGGACTTTGAAACTATATGGGGAATAGATGAGGGCCAATCCTACCCCTATTTAAAGAATCTTCCAATGCCGGTAGGGGTGGTGGAAGGCTTGCCAGAAAACGATGTGGCAGGAGGAAAAGGAACAGTAGGAGACCCTTACATTATTAAAAGTAAGGAGCAGCTAAATAATATAAGGTATGAGTTGACAGCCCACTATAGGCTAGGATCAAACATAGACTTGGAAAATGAACTGTGGGGGCCAATTGGAGATATGGCCGTGCCTTTTAAAGGTAGCCTAGATGGAGCAGGACATGAGATAAAGAATTTGAGAATTGATAAGGAAAATATTGATAATATTGGATTCTTTGGTGTGACCGAAAATGTAGTGGTGAAAAACCTGGAGATCAACGGAGTTGAGGTTAGTGCAAGAAGATATGTAGGAGCCTTGGTAGGGCAAATGAAGGGGACTAACAGTAAAATTGAAGAGGTCTCCATCAAAGAAGGAACGGTAACAGGAGAGAGCTATGTAGGAGGCTTAGTAGGAACAGCGGAAGCTGGAGAAGTGAGGAAAGCAAATACTGGACTGACTGTTACAGGAAACAGTAGCACAGGGGTGAATGTTGGGGGACTAATCGGAAATGCCAGCATATTCATCATCCAGAGCTATGCAACAGGGCAGGTTCAATCATCAGGTCAAAATGCAGGGGGCTTGGTAGGTTATCTAAATGGTAATGTGGGCCGGATTACGGAGAGCTATGCAGCAGTAAATGTTAACGGAACGTTCAATGTAGGAGGACTTGTTGGTAATGTCAATAGAACTGTAGCGACCTTTGTTCCAATCGAAAACAGCTTTGCCCTAGGAACAGTACAGGGAAGTAGCAGCGAAATTGGCAGATTAGTTGGACGAGTTTATGGGTCAAGTGCTAGTCACGTGGCGGTGAAAAATAGCTATGCTGGGGGAGAAGTGGTAGGTAGCGAAAATAAGATAGGAGGAATTGTAGGCTCAGCTAGTTATGCAATGATTAATAATAGTTATTATGATGGGATTGCATCAGGAATTGTGCCTACGAGATTTTTTGATAATAGTCGATTAACAAGCAGTATGAAACAGGAAAAAAACTATGAAGACTGGGACTTTGAAACTATATGGGGAATAGATGAGGGCCAATCCTACCCCTATTTAAAGAATCTTCCAATGCCGGTAGGGGTGGTGGAAGGCTTGCCAGAAAACGATGTGGCAGGAGGAAAAGGAACAGTAGGAGACCCTTACATTATTAAAAGTAAGGAGCAGCTAAATAATATAAGGTATGAGTTGACAGCCCACTATAGGCTAGGATCAAACATAGACTTGGAAAATGAACTGTGGGGGCCAATTGGAGATATGGCCGTGCCTTTTAAAGGTAGCCTAGATGGAGCAGGACATGAGATAAAGAATTTGAGAATTGATAAGGAAAATATTGATAATATTGGATTCTTTGGTGTGACCGAAAATGTAGTGGTGAAAAACCTGGAGATCAACGGAGTTGAGGTTAGTGCAAGAAGATATGTAGGAGCCTTGGTAGGGCAAATGAAGGGGACTAACAGTAAAATTGAAGAGGTCTCCATCAAAGAAGGAACGGTAACAGGAGAGAGCTATGTAGGAGGCTTAGTAGGAACAGCGGAAGCTGGAGAAGTGAGGAAAGCAAATACTGGACTGACTGTTACAGGAAACAGTAGCACAGGGGTGAATGTTGGGGGACTAATCGGAAATGCCAGCATATTCATCATCCAGAGCTATGCAACAGGGCAGGTTCAATCATCAGGTCAAAATGCAGGGGGCTTGGTAGGTTATCTAAATGGTAATGTGGGCCGGATTACGGAGAGCTATGCAGCAGTAAATGTTAACGGAACGTTCAATGTAGGAGGACTTGTTGGTAATGTCAATAGGACTGTAACAACCTTTGTTCCAATTGAAAACAGCTTTGCCCTAGGAACAGTACAGGGAAGTAGCAGCGAAATTGGCAGATTAGTTGGACGAGTTTATGGGTCAAGTGCTAGTCACGTGGCGGTGAAAAATAGCTATGCTGGGGGAGAAGTGGTAGGTAGCGAAAATAAGATAGGAGGAATTGTAGGCTCAGCTAGTTATGCAATGATTAATAATAGTTATTATGATGGGATTGCATCAGGAATTGTGCCTACGAGATTTTTTGATAATAGTCGATTAACAAGCAGTATGAAACAGGAAAAAAACTATGAAGACTGGGACTTTGAAACTATATGGGGAATAGATGAGGGCCAATCCTACCCCTATTTAAAGAATCTTCCAATGCCGGTAGGGGTGGTGGAAGGCTTGCCAGAAAACGATGTGGCAGGAGGAAAAGGAACAGTAGGAGACCCTTACATTATTAAAAGTAAGGAGCAGCTAAATAATATAAGGTATGAGTTGACAGCCCACTATAGGCTAGGATCAAACATAGACTTGGAAAATGAACTGTGGGGGCCAATTGGAGATATGGCCGTGCCTTTTAAAGGTAGCCTAGATGGAGCAGGACATGAGATAAAGAATTTGAGAATTGATAAGGAAAATATTGATAATATTGGATTCTTTGGTGTGACCGAAAATGTAGTGGTGAAAAACCTGGAGATCAACGGAGTTGAGGTTAGTGCAAGAAGATATGTAGGAGCCTTGGTAGGGCAAATGAAGGGGACTAACAGTAAAATTGAAGAGGTCTCCATCAAAGAAGGAACGGTAACAGGAGAGAGCTATGTAGGAGGCTTAGTAGGAACAGCGGAAGCTGGAGAAGTGAGGAAAGCAAATACTGGACTGACTGTTACAGGAAACAGTAGCACAGGGGTGAATGTTGGGGGACTAATCGGAAATGCCAGCATATTCATCATCCAGAGCTATGCAACAGGGCAGGTTCAATCATCAGGTCAAAATGCAGGGGGCTTGGTAGGTTATCTAAATGGTAATGTGGGCCGGATTACGGAGAGCTATGCAGCAGTAAATGTTAACGGAACGTTCAATGTAGGAGGACTTGTTGGTAATGTCAATAGGACTGTAACAACCTTTGTTCCAATTGAAAACAGCTTTGCCCTAGGAACAGTACAGGGAAGTGGCAGCTATATTGGCGGATTAGTTGGACGAATTTATGGGTCAAGTGCTAGCCACGTGGCGGTGAAAAATAGCTATGCTGGGGGAGCCGTTATTAATAGCAGTAATTATAAAGGCGGCTTATTTGGAACAATCAGCTCAGCCAATTATATAAGCAGCTACTTCAACTCAACATCAACAGGTATTACAACGCCTACCACCCAAGCCAGAACAACGGAAGAAATGATTCAGCAAATAACCTTTGTTGATTGGGATTTCTCAGAGGTATGGGATATAGAGGATGGAAGTTCCTATCCATTCCTTAGGGTATTACCAGTACCTGATCATGAGAATATGCCAGACAGGTTGATGCCAGTAGGGTTAAGGGCTGAAAAAATCGAGTCTAGATCAGTTCAGTTAACCTGGAGACCAGTTAATTGGGCGGAATATTACGATATAAGCGTAGATGGTGTGGTAGTAGCCTCAGTAACAGAGCCAGCTTACCTGCATGAAGGGCTAACACCTAGTACAGTGTACGAGTACAGAGTAAGGGCTAGGAACAGTGAATTAGTCAGTAGCTGGACACCTACATTAAAGGTCATAACACCACTGGAGGTGCCGTTAAACTTAACTGTAGAAAGGGTAGCCAATGGCTACAAGCTTACGTGGGATGCAGTGGATATGGCTACAATTTATGATATGGAAGTTAATGGCACAATTATCAAACATACATCAGACACCACCTTTATCCATGAAAATCTTGCTCCTGGTAGCCAATATGTATATCGAGTAAGGGCAAGAAATAGCATCATTAATAGTAAATGGAGTGAAATGCAAGTGATATTGCATTGGGCTGAAAGTACCCATGGACTGGCGATCACGGCGGTCAACTGGTTAACAGATGCTTCGACAGAGGATGAAGTAGAGATAGTTATTAAGGCAAAAGTGGAAGATTTATACTCAGTAATGTTTGACTTAACCTATCAACCACAAAACATGAAGTTTGTTCCAGGCAGTCTTGAAAATCTTGTATCGGAAGACGATATATACGATTATACTACAAGCAGTCAGCATACAGGCAAAATAAGAGTGTTGATATCCCGTACAGGGGATGTTGAAGGAAAAGAAGGCGAATTTGATTTAGTTCGGATTAAGTTAAAGGTAGCCACAGAAGATATGACTCAGTTGATCATAAACGAAGCAAAGCTGGTTAATGCTTATGGAGAGTACATTAACATTCCTGCAGTTCCAGCCCTAAATTACAAGGTACTACCAGAGTTTGAATTATTTCAAAATCAGTAAAGGGGGAAATGGAGATATGAAGAGAAACAAGACTCAGATAATTAATATATGCATTCTGTTTTTCCTTGTTATACTGATTCTCCCAATGTTTACAAACGTTGCAGAGGCCAGTACACCAGGTAAAAGCGTAACAGATGAAATTGTTAATAGTATTAATAACTTTCCAGATAAAAAGCAATATGACTCTGGTGGATACACAGGAGTGTTGGATAAGTACGGGTCTGTTCAACAAATTCTGGTGGAGCCAGAGGACAGGAGAACAGAAACAATTGAAATCTATACTGGTACTACCTATCCAGCCAATAGCTACCGCTATAATCAAGGTGGATATAGTGGTACTTTGACTAGAGTACAGGTAATTAGTGAAGAACTTGGCGGGGGAGGAGACTCAGGAGGAGAAACGAATGAGCCTCCTCGCCAGGAATTCATTAGAAGAGAAATGGAAAATATAGCAACTTCATACTATGATGAAAATGGCACCTTAATTAGAACAGAATATTCCTGGGATAATAGTAGTGATCATCCAACACTTTACGTAAATGATGGAAATTATGAAGGAGAAATTCCCAGGGTAGACCATTATTCAGATCCACCACAGACCTTTTATAACCCTGATGGCAGCTATAGAGTGGTCAGACGATTTGTCGGTATCTATGAAGGATATGTGAATGTAAAACAGCAGCCAGGTGGGGGCAGCAAGACAGTTTATACAGGGGTATACAGTGGCACTGTAGTTAAGCCCCCTGTATATGAGTATAAACAGCAGTATAGAGGAACAGCCTATACTATGAGTACAATAGAGGCTAATTATGGATCCCCGGCAAATTGTGAAATGGTGAATGAGCCTGTCAATATCGTAACAGGTAATTACTACGCCACAGATCAGGATTTATTGATTCCTGATCTGGGCTTACCCTTGGAAATTAAAAGGTATTACAATTCTCTAGACACTAGAGAAGGCATAATAGGCCAGGGGTGGCGATTAAATTACGAAACAGGAATTAAATTTGAAAACGGATACAGTACAGCAAAGGTCATCTATCCTGAGGGAAATACAGTAGAATTTACATTAGTTGGAGGCAGCTATCAAGCACCCGAAACTATATTTGATACTTTAACAAGAAATATTAACGGAAGCTTTGAGCTACGCCGTCAAAACAAAACAATCTATAGCTATAACTCAAGCGGTAAGCTTACGGCAATTACAGATAAAAATGGTAATCGTCAAACCATCCAATACGATGCTGCTGGCAATTTATTAAAGGTTATTGGAGCCAGTGGCAAAAGCCTTAGCTTTACAACAGAAGATGGAAGAATTAAAACCATCACTGATCCCATTGGAAGGACCATTGTCTATAGTTATTCAGGTCATGATTTAACTCAAGTTAAGGATACAGGCAATGGTATAACCCGATATAGCTATGGTGAGTGGGGAATTACTTTCATAACTGACCAAAACAACAAAAGATTTATTGAGAACATTTATGATGATTTCGGAAGAATTATCTATCAATACGACGAGAACGATAATAGAATTACCTATGATTATGACGATTACAATAGAATCAATACCTATTATGTTAACTCAACCGGCAGCAGGGTTCGTTATCAGTATAATGAAAAGCTTTATGTTACACGTATCTCCTACGAAGATGGAAGCTATGAAGAATATGGTTATGATCAATGGGGAAACAAAAATAGTATCAGAGATAGAAACGGCCATACCTCCCACTATGTATATGATCAAAGGGGGAATCTTCTATCAGTAACCTCCCCTAAACCCTTTAATTATGTATCAACCTATCGGTATGATGCCAATGACAATCTTTTAGAATTTAAAGGACCAGAGGCTTCCGTCAATACCTATGAGTATGATGCCAATGGTAATCTAGTCAAGGCTACAACAAAGCTTGATCAAAGTACAAGCGCCATTACGATTTATACCTATGACACCTATGGAAGGCTAATAAGTATAAAGGATCCTGAGAATAATATAACCCTACTGGAATATGAAGGTTTAAACAGTAGCCCAATAAAAATAACTGATCCAGAGGGTGGAACAGTCGAGTACGGCTATGATCTCTTAGGTAGAAGAACCAGTGTATCTACTATATTAGGCACTACTGTCTTTAACTATAATAATAAGGATAAAATAGAGAAAATTGTTGATCCGCTAGGGAACATTACCAGATTGAAATATGATAACCGAGGAAATCTTATTAAACAAATTAATCCTGAGCAGTATAATACCCAGACCGATGATGGCTTGGCCTATACCTATGGATACGACGGCATGGATAGATTGATTAAGGAAATTGACCCCATAGGAAATGTAACTGCATCAATCTACAATGATGAGGGGCAAAAAATTAAGGATATTAACCCAAATTACTATAATGCTGCCACTGGGGATGGAATCGGAACCAGCTATCAGTATGACAGCAGTGGACGAATCATTAAAATAACCAATCCAACAGGTAAAAAGTCTAGAATACTGTACGACCCAACGGGTAATATAGTCAAGCTAATTGATGCCAATCACTACAATGAAGCCCAAGATAGTGGAATAGGCTATGAATATCTCTACGATAGTCTTAATCGGCTTATTACCGAAAAAAACCCTGAAGGCAATGTGATCCGAAGATTGGTATATGATGCTGAGGGCAGAATTATTAAGGAAATTGATGCAAAGGGATATCTTTCTGCATCAGATGATCAAAACCGATATGGTATAATCTACAAGTATAACTTGGTAGGTTGGCTGATAGAAAAACGAGAACCTTTAAAACAAGAAAATGGAAGCATTTATTATCAAGTGACAAAATACAAGTATAATAAAAATGGAAGGCTAATAGAGGAACGCCTGTCAAGGGATTATGCTCTTTTAACAGGGGAGCCCACAAGCTGGAATGTCATTACATATACTTACGATAAAAATGGTAGAGTAAAATTAGTGACCGATTCTACCGGAGCAAGAATGGAGTATTTATATGACCCGCTAGGAAATGTAATTCAAGAAAAGCTTAAAATTAGTAATGATAAATACAGCGTAACAGGATACGAGTATGATGCTGCAGGTCGTATTGTAAGAACCTGGAAGGAAATAGATGCAATAGATTTGGCAGAGGGTGGAAGCGGTAAAGTACTGGCAGAAACCCACTTAGAATACGATAAGAATGGCAATATAACTAAAATCGTATCGCCTGAGGGATATGTCACACGACTTTCCTATGACGCCGCCAATAGACTAATTGAAAAACGGGTGGAGGTAAATGCCCATAGTGTCAACGTAAAAGGAACCACTGCCTCGGTAAAATCTCAGCGAACCCATTTATATCAAGGGCAGACAAATGAATTTCAAGTGGTTTTAAATCCAGATGAAACTGTTAGCAGCTTTAGCCTACAAATAGACTACGATACAAAACTATTTGATTTGGTAGGCAGTAATGGTAATAATGGAGCAATCGTTGATACTGCTACACCAGGAAAAATATTAATTGATGCCACAGATGGTAACTACACTCGACCTGAAACGGTGGCCACCTTTACATTGAAAGTAAAGGAAACCGTCGCTGGTACCAGTGGAATTGTAATCAATAATCAGTCTGCCTATAGTAGTGATACAGGAACTTATCCCTTTAGTGGCTTAACAGGAAAGACCGTATTTGCCAATGGACCTGATATGAATGGGGATGGTAAGGTAGAACTGGATGATTTTACCCTAACTGCTCTATTAAAGGACATAACAAAGGATCATCAGCTATATGAAGAAAAGTTTGATATAGACTACAATGGTGTTATTGATACAACAGATTTAGATTTTATCAGAGATTGGATTTTTCAAGACCGTAGTAGTCAATTAACAAGAGTGGCACTAGAAAAGCTGTTACTGCAATATACTGGTGCTGTATATGATTTAAATGAATCGATGTCAGAACGAGTTACAACTTATCAATATGATAAGGCAGGGAATTTGATTAAGGAAACTGATACTAATAATAAAAGCGTTGAATATAGATATGATGCCTTTAATCGATTAATCTCTGTTAAGGACAGATCAGGGGCAACATCAAGAATCTTTTATGATGAGATGGGCAATGTGATTAAAGAGGTTGTACCAGAAAACTACAATGCTTCTCAGGATGATGGCCCAGGAACAGTGTATACCTATGATACAATGAATAGGCTGACAACGGTCACCAATGAAGAGGGAGAGGTTGTACAAAAGAATGTTTATGATCTCAATGGCAATATCATCAAAATAATCGATGGCAAGGGGTATCTGGCAGCTGGAAATGAATCTTCAAGATATGGCCTGGAATATAGTTACGATATAGGAAATCGACTTATAACCGCTATTACACCTGAGGCTAAACAGCAGGGAAAAACAACGGCTACCTACACCTATGATGCTCAAAATAACCTATTGGGTTATACGGATGGTGAGGGTAACACCACTACCTACTATCGAGACGATTGGGGAAGAGCTACCAGAATAGTTGATTCAGAGGGTGTTAATACCTATTACCAATATGACAATGCCGGTAATGTAACATTAAGCAGAGACGGAAAAAATAACAGTACTAGATATAGCTACAACAGTTTAAATCAATTGGCTTCAATTACTGACCCCTCTAATCAGACAATCACTTATAGGTATGATAAAGAAGGTAGAATGGTCAAGGAAACCAATCGAAATAACAAAACTATTTATTACGAATACAATCAGGATCATAATCTAATTTCTGTTGAAGTAGCAGGAAATAATGAAGACCAGTGGTATTACTACAACACAGATGGTACACTGTTAGCGGCGGCTAACGACACCGGAATAGATGTATTTGAATACACCCCAGAGGGATATTTGAAGAAGAAAACAAGAAATGGAAAAAGCCTGCTGGAATATACCTACAATAAGAACGGCAGTGTTACAGAAATAGTCAGTCAGGGCCAAAGTACCCAATATAGCTATGACTCTTTGGGGAGATTAGAATCTGTAAAAGAAGGAAGCCAACTATTAGCTACCTATAGCTATAACGTTGACAACACCCTATCGGCTATACAATACGGAACTGGAGTCAGAGTAGATTATGGTTATGACCGAGATCAAAATATAACCAGTATCCTGCAAAAAAATCCCCATGGGGAGATTATCAATAACTTGAGCTATACCTATGATGTCAGGGGAAATCAAGTTAGTAAAAATGAGAACGGAGAGACTACCCATTATACCTATGACAAAGTTAATCGATTGAAGGAAGTGGAATATCCAAGGGGAATCGTAGAAACCTTTACCTATGATAATGCTGGAAACCGGATAAGAAAACAAATTGGAGAAGAGATAACCACCTACGATTATGATACCAGAAACCGATTAACAAGAAGTACAAAAAATGGTACAATAACCACATATAATTATGATAACAACGGAAATTTACTAAAAGAAACAACAGCAGGGCAGGTTACCACCTACACCTACGACAGCTATAACAAAGTAATTAAAGCAGCATTACCCGATGGAAGCTATCAGCTAAATCAATATGATGCAATGGGGCTAAGAGTAGGTTTAACAGAAAATGGAATCAGTCATCAGTTTATCTACTCAGGAAGAAATGTAATAGCAGAGGTGAATAGTAATACAGGGGGTGTAACAAGATATGTTCGAGGCAATGGACTGATAGCCACCGAAGACTATAGAGGAATAACCAGCTATTACCTTCTTAACAGCCATGGAGACGTTATTAACCTGATTAATAAAGAAGGAGCAATATTAAACGCATATCAATACGATGCCTTTGGAAACACCACAAGCTATGCAGCCAAGGTCAATAATCGATTCCTATATGCAGGCGAGCAATATGACCCGGTAACAGGTCAATACTATCTAAGGGCCCGATATTACGACCCAGAAATAGGAAGATTCACCCAGGAAGACCCCTATCGAGGAGACGGATTGAATTTATATACCTATGTACATAACAATCCGATCAGGTATATTGACCCAAGTGGAAATATGATTGAAGATGGAAATGAAGGACTTTATTCTCCTTCAAAACCAAGCTCTATCAGTAGTACGAAGAGTAGTGCAAAAAATAGCATAACCAATGCAATAACTAATGTTACTAAGAGTAATGCATCTAATGCATCTGCTAAATGTGATACTAAGGGGACGGGTGATGATAGTGTGTATTTAGGACTTGGTTCGGTTACAGTTGGAAGTGGTAATTACTTTGGTGGAACAATAGACCCTTATAATTTAATTAACATGACGAAGACTGATATATTAGAAAATCTACCTCAAGGTTGGCGATATACAGAACATAATGGGTTTGTTCATGTTCGTGATACAAACACGAATGTAAGAATGAGGATTGATCCACCAGATGCAAAAACACCATACGATCATGTACACCTATATAACAAGAAAGGGGAATCGCTAAATAAAGACTTAAAGGTAGTTAATAACAAATCTAAAGAAGCTCACATAGAATATAAAGGGCCTAATGACAACGATAGAGATAAAGGAAGTGGTGGGAATGGGTCTGGTGGAAAGAAATTAGAGCCAGGTAAAGTATATTTGACTGATGGTGGATATATTAAGGTAGATGATAATGGAGATATAAACTTTATTGATATAAACCCAAATCAATATCCAATACCAATACTACCAATGCCAATATTACCAACTGTACCAATGCCTGTTTCCCCACCTGTAGTTATACCAGTATTTTAAGTAAAGTGGCAGAAAAATGGAACGGTTAACCCTACTCCGAAATGAACTCGATTAGAATAACCATACTAGTTAGGAATTTTTGCGTATATCTCAATAAACAAAACAGAAACGCTGTATTAAGATACCAATTCTTGTATGGTAAATTTATTTTATTTAAAGGAGGACCTATGTTAAATATACAAGAAAAGCAAGATATAATTGATAAACTTGATTATTGGGATGCAAGAGTATTAGAATTATCATGTAACCATTTCGCAGATGAAGTGACCTTAGTGTATGGTGAAGATAGTGAAACGATACGGTATAGCTTTAATGAATGTTATAAAGTTGTTTTTGAACATTCAATAAAATATGAGAAAGAAATTCCTGTGAAAATAATGAAAGTTTCTCAAATACCATACTTCCTACAGGATGTGAAGGTAGGAGTAATAGAGGAAAATAATACATTTTTATACACATGTAAAATATTTATGCCTCCATTAACGGTGGAAATATGGTGTAAAGATATACTAATACATCACGATAAGTAAAACTATTTAAAAGCAAGATTTTTGCAAAGTATTTCTTAAGGGTATGAGATAAAAAAGAAAGCCATAGTACCATCATAATTGTAAGTATTATGGCTTTCTTTTCTCTATGTTTAAAAAGACGACCAAGGGGATGGTACTTATGGTTGAATCACCTCCAAATATATGGTAACATATTTTGACTGAAGTAATCTCTATACATAAATTAGGGGAATAACATCTTGATTTGAAAAAACATTATACTTACGTCTAGTAAGGCCACTAAAACCCCCATGTTTTAAAAATATAAAAACAAATTATCGCTATCAAAGTAACTTCTAAAAACCAAAAAATATTATCACCTTTTAACGTGTTTAAATCGCCGTATAACAAGCTTTTTACAGGTCAGTGGGGTAATAATATACTAAGACAAGTTCTGTGCAATATATGAAAAAATATAAGCCCCGTCAAATCAACTTTACTTCTATGTTTATATGTATATATTGCTATATTGTATATTCTATAGTAATGAAGATTTGATTTCGATGGGGCGGTTTTTTACCTTTCCTCAAGCATGGTTCAAGCCATGTGTTATAATTATCTAGTCAAAATAGTTGATTCTTTTAATTAATGGGAATAGTAAAAGTGTATATACTATATATTTTGCCACCCTTGGTATGAGATATTTTTCATACGGGGGGTGGCTTTTTTCTTTTTTTAAAATTTCATAAGGATGCATCCAATATGTCCTCTAGTATCTGATTTTATGTTAACCATATTTAAAAGTGAAGAAAAGTTTAGTAATCCAGTATGAATACTCTAGGATAATTCATTAGATTATGTTGAAAAAAATTTAAGATATTGCATTACATAAAAATATAAAATAATCTTCATTTTTAAGCAGTTAAATCTTCTTGTCTTTAACATTTTGTCACTTCCCAGTACTTTTATATGTTCATTATTTTTAGAGAAATTAAAGGTTAAAAGTATACCCCTCGCTTCGCTCAGGGACCTTCAGTTCGCTACGCTCACCAAAGGTTCATCTTCTTATTCTGTAAATCTAAAAAATGACAAAAGGTTGGGTAAATAATTTACTCTGCAATCTTTTGGCAAGGGCATGGGGTTTACTCCTGCATTTTGAAGTTTTGATATATAACTTCTGATGGTATTATCACTTTTATCAGATTTTTTTATAGCCCCAGTTATGCCATGTTCATAAACAAGCTTTTGAAAATGTATAAGCTTAGTTACCATGCTATTGGTATAACTGCACTTTTCAAGTATAAACCTGCTTTTTCGTGTAGTGTAGTAATCACCCCTATACAAAAGGGGAAGGAGTACGTCTTCAAACATACATTTTCTCATGACATCACTAAAATAATTCTTCAGACAAACTTGGAGACCATAATTTTTGTTTCGGCTAAGCTTTTGTAAATGCCTACTCTTTAGCTGTATTTCCAATCTCAGTAAATCAGTATATTCCCTCCAATGTAATCCTAAAACTTCCTTTGCCTCTTTATCATATAAATTAAGATTATAGTTTCTGCCTTTGTAATATGTAGATGTAGCATAATTATTACGGTATCTACGGCGGTAACAATATCTTAGCTTTTTTAAGATACCCACATATATATCCTTATAGGGGGTTTTAATATCCAGCTTGTAGTCTATCCTACTAAGTTTTAAATCAGAAAAACATAGCCGCCCCAAGTAAGAAGATAAGACCTTATCAATGGCTGTTACAATACTAACATAATCTTCATCAAATACATATTGTTTATTTAATACTACAGCAGGAGTAACAACAATTTGTAAAAGATTGAAGTCTAGATAATACTTCATTGATATACCTTCTATAGGCTGTAAAGTCCATATAAATCTTTTATTACATTTATGAGGTTTAAAATACTCTTTAATAGCTTTGATATCCTTTTCAATTGGTTTGTAATACATCTGAAACGTATCAATCATGTGTAGTTCCGCTCCCTCCTATACTTGTTGTAATACTAAAATTATTGAAATGAGTTTTTAGTGGGGGCGGTTTAGTATTTATGTATTAGAAGCTTAACAGGGTTTAAAGTGTTGGTATAAGAGAGTTTGAAGTGGTATTTGTGTGAGTTTTTCTGAGTTTGAAGGTTTATATTTATAGACGATGGGGCAATTCATAGTTCTGTAATATATAGAACACATAAAGAAATCCTCGACAATAAAACTACAAGGAAGTTTTCAAAAAAAAGATAAATAAATTTTAAATATTTCTAAATTCACTATAGTTTTTGATACAAAAAACTGTATAGATAAATAGATTAGTTATAACTAAGAGATGAACTAGCATAAGAGTACAGAATTGTATACCTTTATAGACGGCTGAAAATACCATTGTTTTCGGGTATATAAAACCCTCAAATCAACTTTTCAAACGTTGACATTTTCAGGTCGACCTTTGTAAGCGGTCAATCATATAATATACTTGAAGATCAGGTATAGGTAGGTGAATAATATGCAAACAAAGGCTTTTGGCTATGTCAGGGTAAGCAGTAAAGACCAGAATGTTGATAGACAGGTTAATGAAATGCTTGCTATAGGTATTAATGAACGAGACATATTTATAGACAAACAATCAGGCAAAGACTTTGATAGACCAATGTATCAAGCCCTTAAAAGCTATTTAAGACAAGGAGACAAGCTCTATATCAAAGCTTTAGACCGCTTCGGCAGAAATAAAGAGCAGATATTAGAGGAATGGAGAAACATCACTAAAGAAATAGGTGCAGACATTATCGTAATGGATATGCCCCTATTAGATACTACCAAATATAGAAATGTATCTGGTTTAGAAAACCTTATTACAGACATTGTATTACAGCTATTAAGCTACTTTGCAGAAGAAGAAAGGTCACGTATAAAAACAAGACAAGCTGAAGGAATATTGATAGCAAAAAGAAAAGGAGTAAAATTCGGTCGCCCTGCAATAGAATACCCACCAGAATGGGACTATTACTACAGTATATGGAAACAGGGAAAAGCAACAGCAGTAGAAACATTTACAAAGCTTAATTTGAAAAAGGCTACCTTCTATAAGCTGGTAAAAAAGTACGAAGGTAGAGAGTAAGAATAAGTATATTTTAAGTAATTACCACGCAAGGAGGGAGAATCCATGAAAGTAAGATTATTAACCGTATTTAGTGTAACCGCCAATGATAGTGAAGTGCCCCAAATCAGATTACAAGGAAAGTGGTTAGAAAAACTGGGGTTTCGGTACGGTAAAAAAATTATTGTAGAAGAAAAAGCAGGGCAGCTATTAATAAAGCTTGTTGCTATAGAAGGAGAGTAAATAAAAGAATGGATAGGCTTTCGTCCCAATGCGGGTCTAATATATAGATTTATTAATATAGACTAACGCTCGAACTAAGGTTGCCGACATTCTTTTAATTAAAACTAAAGAGAGGAGTGATACCTTGCATTATAAATTAAAGCATATATATGTAGGGGTAGACTTACACAAAGATCATCATACTGCGGTAATTATAGATTGTTGGCATAGTAAATTAGGTGAAATTAAGTTTGATAATAAGCCATCGGAGTTTCCTGCTCTAATTAAGGAAGTAAAGAAGTATACCAAGAAAGGCATTACTCCTGTCTTTGGTTTAGAGGATGTAGGGGGCTATGGTAGGAGTTTAGCAGTATATCTAATAGAAAATAACTACCCAGTGAAGGAAGTAAATTCAGCCCTATCCTACGCAGAGCGTAAGAGCTATCCCACCACCCAAAAGAGTGACAGTTGGGATGCCAAATGCGTAGCAGATGTATTATTAAATAAGCTAGAGATATTACCCGATGCTAATCCACAGGATATATATTGGACATTAGGGCAGATGGTAACAAGAAGAGATGCTCTAGTGAAATCACTAACAGCACTGAAGAATCAACTGCATACTCAATTGAATCATAATTACCCTAGCTATAAGAAATTCTTCTGTGATATAGATGGAGTAACAGCCCTAGCCTTTTGGGAGAAGTATCCCGCCCCCCACCATCTAAGGGATATCAAAGTAGCTGATTTTACAGAGTTTCTATTAGAAAAGAGTAGAAATTCCTGTTCAACCAAGAAGGCAGAAACAATATTAGAGCTAATGAAATCAGATGGGGATACCGAAAGAGAGTATCAAGAATATAGAGATTTTCTAATACAAAGCCTTGTAAGAGATATACAGTTTAAGAAGGAAGAAATATCAAAGGTGGAGAAGGAAATCTCTAACCTAATGAAAAAGCTAGACTTTAAGCTAGAAACAATGCCAGGAATAAATACAGTAACAGCATCCTCCTTAGTTGCAGAGATAGGAGATATCAATAGATTTTCTAATGCTAATAAACTAGCAAGATTCGCAGGGATAGCCCCAGTAAATTTTAGCTCGGGGGGCAAGGGTAAAGATCAAAAGAGTAAGCAAGGGAATAGGACACTACATGGAATCTTCTACTTCCTAGCAGTACAACAGGTACAGATATCTAAGGGAAGTAAAATCCCTAGGAATCCAGTATTCTATGAGTATTACCAAGGGAAGATATCGGAAGGTAAGACTAAAGGACAAGCATTAGTATGTGTTATGAGAAGGCTAGTAAATATTATCTATGGCATGATGAAGAATAAGACTTCCTACCTAGCCCCGCCACTTCCACAGAAAGAGGCAGTTTGATATAATGGTGATAACTGGTAATGTATTGTTATCACCATATTAAAAACCTAAGTCACGATTACAACTTAGGGGACGGGTAATGGTGCAACTTATATGAGTGATGCAGAAGAGATTCAAGCAGGCGGTGCTTTGTTAAGTGAAACAATCGATCTTCTAATAGATTATAAGGCACGTAATGAGAGAAAAGTACAAGAAATGATATTAGAAAATGCCAAAGAGATGGTATCACTACTGTATAAGATTGATGAAAATCATCCAGATTTCAATAAGCAAGTTGAACGACATGTACAGATGACTAATGATGCCTATAGAATGAGTAAGATTATGGCTTTATCAACTGGATATGATTTACAATATAACTTGCCTAATAAAACTATAGGGAGTAATAGCGATGGTAAAATTGAACATTATTATAGATCAGGCGATCATGCGCCAGCACATGTACATGTTACAGATAGTCAAGGTAATACAGTAAAAGTAGGGCAAAATGGGAAACCATTATTAGGTGAGCCTGAATTAAATAGGCAGCAACAACAATTGGTTAATACTTACAAAAAAGAGATAAGGAAAGCGATTAGTAACATAATGAAATGGCATAAAAATAGGTAATGTAGTATTAGTTAAATGAATTATAATCTACTATCCCAATTTAAATGTGAGGTATTAAAATGAGTTTAGAGGAAATAAAAAAAATAAATTTATTAGCCAATGATTTATCAGTGAGTAAAGGTGAATTTATTGATAAAGTTAATAAAATTTTAAACCAGCTTGATATTAGTGATCAATTAGTGATTCATGAAACTTTAACTAAAGAGGCAACAGGTAAGATTTTTAAATACTTAGATGAAATCAATGTTCATAAACATGTTAAAGAGCATATTGTATGGCATTATTATAGTCAAATAATTGATGAAATTTCAGTAGTTAATGATAACTTTATTCGTGAGCTATTGAATGAGTATTATAAGACAGAATCGTCTATTATTATTAGTTTACTAATAAAATTAATTAAAAAAGAAACATTAAGTGCAAACCAAGTAAAATTGATTTCTCAAAATATAGATTCAAAAGAAGTTTTAAAAAAGGCGTTAGAATTTCAAGTTAGAGAGTCTGTTAAAAAGGGAGGGCTAATTGAAAGAGATTGTGTAAAAAAGTTAATGGACTTAAAAGCATATGAGACATTAGTTTATGCAGTATATAATAATTCCGTAACTTTAGAAGCATATAGCGAATTCAAAGAACCAGGTAAGGGTGAATTAGATAGAAAATGGAAGTTGCGTCTATTTAATTTAGCTGTTTCTAAATTAAAGGAATTACGATAATAAAGTTTATGTATTTAAGAGTATGGAAAAAAGATAAAAGAAAATATAATAGTTAAAAATTAGCTTTCCAACCTTTTTAAAGGATGCTTAAATATATTCGAGATGAAAATTTTAAAGGGACAAAGAGACAGGTATCTTGTCCCTTTCTAAGTGAATAGACATATTTTGATATATACGAAGAATTGCAGTACTACAGTGGCATATGAGTATGATGGAGAAAGATTAACAACGGAAATTTACTAAAAGAAACAACAGCAGGGCAGGTTACCACCTACACCTACGACAGCTATAACAAAGTAATTAAAGCAGCATTACCCGATGGAAGCTATCAGCTAAATCAATATGATGCAATGGGGCTAAGAGTAGGTTTAACAGAAAATGGAATCAGTCATCAGTTTATCTACTCAGGAAGAAATGTAATAGCAGAGGTGAATAGTAATACAGGGGGTGTAACAAGATATGTTCGAGGCAATGGACTGATAGCCACCGAAGACTATAGAGCAATAACCAGCTATTACCTTCTTAACAGCCATGGAGACGTTATTAACCTGATTAATAAAGAAGGAGCAATATTAAACGCATATCAATACGATGCCTTTGGAAACACCACAAGCTATGCAGCCAAGGTCAATAATCGATTCCAATATACAGGCGAGCAATATGACCCGGTAACAGGGCAATACTATCTAAGGGCCCGATATTACGACCCAGAGATAGGAAGATTCACCCAGGAAGACCCCTATCGAGGAGACGGATTGAATTTATATACCTATGTACATAACAATCCGATCAAGGTATATTGACCCAAGTGGAAATATGATTGAAGATGGAAATGGAGGATGTTATTCTCCTTCAAAACCAAGCTCTATCAGTAGCACGAAGAGTAGTGCAAAAAATAGCATAACCAATGCAATAACTAATGTTACTAAGAGTAATGCATCTAATGCATCTGCTAAATGTGATACTAGAAAAAATAAAGTGAATAATAAGATCACTCAAATAAAGGAAGCGGAACAAGATTTTATAGCAGGTGCAGCAGTAGCAATAGACAACAATTTATTTTTCAGTGGAGCGCAGAATATAACAGGTCACACAGAATTTTCAGACACTACGGCCTTTAAATTAGGTAAAATAACAGGCGATATAGGGACTACAGTATTAGGAGCAGCAGGAACAATTGCAGGAGGAATGGAGATAATAGGAGGAGTAGCAGGTGGGGTATTGGCAGCACCAGCTACTGGGGGACAATCAATTATAGTAGGAGGCGCTGTAGCACTAGAGGGAGTTGGCTTGACAGCGGCAAGATTGACAGTTACAGGAGTAAGTGCCAATAACTTAGCAAAAGATGTAGCAGCATTAGCTTCTGGAAATGGTTCTACTGGGGGGAGTAATGGTGGAAATATTAAAAATTTATATAATTCCATTAAAGAAGCTCCTAAATATCCTGACGGCTTTAAAGCGGTCAAAATGGAACAAAGAAAGCCAATATAAATAACAATGATGTATTAAATGAGCTGAGAAAAGTTGAGTCTGGACAGTGGAAAAAGGTTTATAAAGATGGTTATGTAAATGGGAAAAAAGCATCTATTCACTATTTTGAGAGTTCATCAGGTAAAGTATTTGATGTAAAAGTAAAATCAGGGTGGAGTAACAATTAGGAAAGTAGGAGGATTATCCGATGGAATTAAATGTTAGTTTGAAAACTAAGGCTGATATTGAACGTTTTATATTAATTGCAAATATTGGAATGATGGTTGCAATTAAAGAGGGAGTAATTAGTATTGAGGAAGCAGAAAATTACCTTTATAGTCCATGCTCTGTTAAAATGATAAGGGATTTGGGTATAAATAAGGATGTAATTAAACTGCTAGAACTGGGATGTGAACTAGAAGATGTTGAAAGTCTAATTACTGATAAATTAAATAATTCTATTGATGAAATAAGTTTTAAGTCTATTGAATTATTACGCTTAGTACCAAAACCAGTTTTACCCTTAAAAAGGTGGATTGATTAAGAAGTAGTTAGTTTTTTCAAAGGCTTTCGTTTATATGATAACCTTCTATAAAATGGTAGACGACAGCGAAAGGAAGCGGAAAACGAAAGAAGCAAAGGGACGAGGGACGGTTATTATGTTTCCATTCCATTATGACGAATAGATTAATCATCCTACTATCTGAAATGTCAAAGGTACAAAGTAATCTACAACCTCCAACAAAACCAATAAAAGGGCTGTCGGAAATAGCCTCCATAAAAAAGATCAGTACACTCTTGAGGGAGGGTACTGATTTTTTTGCAAAAAAAAGAAAAAAAGATGGCTAATCGCAACCATCTTTCCTCCGTTACATTGTATAATGTAACTATCATGAACAATAAAAAATATGTAAATAGCCAATAGCCAAGTGGACGTTTTATTTGCCATGTAAAGAAATGATGGAAAAGATATCTGAGACTCCTCAATCTTAATTTATAAGCTAAATTAAAAAAGAAAAAGTAAAATTATAACTGTTTAATGAAGTAGACTGCAAGGGGGAATAATAGGTATGAAATTTTTTACAAATGAGTTATGGTGTAAGATAAATAGTGAAGATGAAAATGAACGATTAAAAGCTGAAGAACAATGGGAAATAAATGATAAAGCATACTCAAAAGAATTCAAGGTTATTAAAGAAAAACTCCCACCTAAGTTTTTGTTAGAATACTTGCAAAATTATGGATTTCATGATTTTAGTGTCTCTAAAATTGAAATAGTGAGACTTGAAGAGGATTCAAGTTTGAATTTAACCATTGTAAATGGATTGACGAATTGTATAATTAATTACGGTGGGGTAAAAAAAGTATCACTAAGTTGGGATTTGATGACTGATATGCTAGCTTCTTGTGATTGGGGTTATGATGAATTTTCTATAGTTGATGATACAACAATGTCTCATGAGATATTATTTTCTACAGGTTCAAACTTGTTAGTCTATTTCCAGAAAATAAAGTTAATAAATATATAACTTTAAAAATAGCATGGATAAGGTGTATTTATGATGATAAATTAGTAATTTATATTCAACTATATACATTAAAAATTAATCAATATAACTGAAAGGACGGTTTCTTTACACCTTGAAGTCATAGTACTACTTAAATGTTAAGGACTATGACTTTTTTCTATTCTATTTGATTCTATCATTAATGGACCTGTCAAGAAATTTGTGTAAAGTTATTGCCTAGTATCGTAGATGTTGGGTAATTCTGTCTTTAAATAATACCACTAGCTGATTGAGTACTTTTGCCCAATTCTGGACTGGTCGATCCCATGTTTTCTTAATATCGGTGACTCTAAGATAGACCAACTTGAAGAGTGCTGTCTCACTGGGAAAGGCTCCTTTTCGATTGGTTACCTTCCTTAATTGGTTATGATAGCTTTCTATGGTATTGGTTGTATAGATGATTTTTCTAATATCACTGGGATAGTTAAAGAGATTTTCTACCGATGCCCAGCTGTTTCTCCATACCGCTAACGCGGCAGCGTATTCTTTCCACTTAGTCTCAAAGTCTTGGAATAAGCTGTTAGCTTCATCTAAACTAACCGCTCGATAGACTCCTTTGATATCTTTAGCAAATTCAGCCCAGTGCTTACGGGGGATATATCTGGTGCTATTTCTCATGAGATGAACAATGCACCGTTGTTGGATTGCACTAGGATAGATGGCTCCTATGGCTTCTTCTAGCCCTGGAAGTCCATCTAAAGAAATGAAGATTATGTCCTCTACACCACGGCTCTTGATTTCTTCTAGTATCTGTAGCCAGTGTCTACTGCTTTCATCTTCGGATAACCAAAATCCTAGAACATCTTTACGACCCTCTGGATCAATTCCTATCACGTTATAAAGGGCTTTCTGGCCCGTACCTGACTCTGTTTTTACTGGTGTGTACATGGCATCTACAAATACAAAGGGGTAGCACCTTTGTAGCGCTCTATTACGGAATTCTTTGATAAGGGGAATAATTTTGTCGGTAATCTTTGAAACTGTTTCATGGCTGATATCAAAGCCATAAATGTCTTGGATTGTGGCTTCAATATCTCTTTGGGATTGTCCTTTTGCGTACATAGCCAGGATTTTTTCTTCAATTCCTGCGACATCCTTCTGGCCTTTAGGAACGATGGCAGGATCAAAGGAGGCTTCCCGGTCTCTTGGAACATTAATCTGAGTATCTCCCAACTGACCGATCACGGTTTTGGTACTGTGACCATTACGGCGGTTACTGGTGGTCGCTTGTTTGTTAGCATTTTTGGCGTAGCCAAGGTGATCATCCAGCTCTGCTTCGAGCATGGCCTCCAGGGTATCAGCAAACATGTCCTTAAGAGCCTCCTGAATGTCCAGGGCAGACTTGATCTCATAGTTTTGAAACAGATACTTCATTACTTCGTCAGAAGCGGGATTACGTTTTTTCTTAGCCATAGTGTAAGCCTCCATTTTGAATTAGGTAGATTATATCATAAATCTACTTTACACAAATAATCTTACACCCTCGTATCCCGCCCCCCCATCATCTAAAGCATACCAAGATAACTGATTTCACAGGTTTTCTACTAGAAAAGACTAGAAATTCATGTTCAACTAAGAAGGCAGAAACAATACTAGCGTTAATGAAATCAGATGGAGAAACAGAAAGAGAGTATCAAGAATATAGAGATTTTCTAATACAAAGCCTTGTAAGAGATATACAGTTTAAAAAGGAAGAAATATCAAAGGTGGAGAAGGAAATCTCTAATCTAATGAAAAAGCTAGACTTTAAGCTAGAAACAATGCCAGGAATAAACACAGTAACAGCATCCTCCCTAGTTGCAGAGATAGGAGATTGAGATATTGGCACAGGAATTATATAATGGTTATGGCTCTTGTAGTGAGGGGACGGGTAATGATATAGATTTATCTAAACTTAAGCCTGAAGATGTAACAAGGGAAATTGCTGAATGGTTAATAGCAAACCCGGTCAATGTGTTTGCAACCCAACATCCATACATGACACAAGCCCTCACAGTGTATTAGCACTTTTTTATGCAGGTGGATTTGTCATGGATGATGATGGCGTTTACCATGCTAGACAGGAATGGTCGCTCCAGAGCTTTGAATATTCAGGGTACAATGATTTTTATGATACCGTTTTTCATTACGCTACAAGTATGAATAAGGCAAAATTCCAATTTAGTGACGATGATGGTAACGATTATAATTTGTGGGCATGGAAAGGAGACTATTTGAACTTAGGTGCAGGAGCAGAAATGGGTATATATAAAAGAATGGGTGATACTGAACACTGGCTTGTTGACCAAAGTCTTGCTATGCCAATGACTTTATCATTGGACTATAACGGAAAACAAATAATATCTTATGATCCCAAGAAAGTTGATCCCAAAATATTTGATCCACTACGCAAAAGCACAGATAAATGGTGGGTGACAGGCTTTAATCCCGATTATCAAGACGTGAAAGCCAGCCAGCTAACAGCTACTTACACAGTCGACTTTTCTGGCAAACAAGATTTGTATATGACTTTATTGAATCAAGGGATTACTTGACAAATAAAGATAAATGGTCGATATCAAAAGATAATAAATATTACTAACTTTTACATTTAAGTAGGAAGGAATAAATAGCCTATGCGTAAGTTTATAATTAGCTCAATACTTATACTTAGTATGTTATTATTGAGTTCATGCTCGTTAGGAGGGTCAAGAACGAAAATACTTAACAAAGATAACGATGAAACAAAGGCAAATGCACGACTGGAACAAGTGATTGAGGCTATTAAAAATCAACATAAAGATACTTTGAGGGCGATGTTTTCAAAACAAGCTATAGATGATGCAGGTGATTTTGATGGAGGAGTTGACCATTTATTCGTATTCATCCAAGGGAAAATTGATTCATGGGAAAAATTAGATGGCCCCACAGTTTTTGAATCAAATGATCATGGACATGAAAAGAAAGAAGTCAGTTCATATTATTATGTAAACACCGATAAACAAAAATACTTCTTTTTACTGCGAGATTACCCCGTTGACACAGACCACCCTGATAATGTTGGCCTATATATGCTCTTGGTTGTAAAGGCAGAAGATGAAAAAAATATATATGATAGCGACCAAAAGATATTATATGATGGTGACCAAAAGATATCACACGCAGGAATCTATTTACCAATAAAATAACATAAGTTAGAAATAGCCACCCATTAATTAAAATTCGATTAGTGGCTATTTCTGTTTACATAGATTCTTATACAATTCCAGAGTTACAGCCGCTGACATATCTAATTACGCTTTAAATGCTGTTCTTATTTTCTTCTGAAATTATGGTCACCAGAAATAGCTGCGGAACGGGTTCTTGAAATCTTTGCAATGATAGAAAACGATGGCGATACAAGGAAGGATTATCAAGAGGAAAGGGATTTTATTGTCAAGAGCCTTGTAAAGAGCATCAAGAATAACCTTGAGCAAATTAAAGAGGTTGACCTTGAGCTTGAGAGAATAATCCCGCTAGCTGGCTATAAATTACGCACAATGCCGGGAATTGACCTTGCAACTGAAGCGCATCTTATCTCAGAAATCGGAGATATCGACCGATTCCCCGATTCTGATAAGCTTGCGCGGTTCATGGGGCTGGCTCCTGTATCCTTCAGTTCTGCCGGAAAAGGTAAGGATGAACGATGCAGGAATGGGAACAGGGTTTTAAATGCAATATTCCACTTCCTTGCAATCCAGATGGTGGCTGTGTCAAAGGGAGGAAAGCCAAGGCACCCGGTATTCAAAGAGTATTTTGAACAGAAGGTCAAGGAAGGCAAGAACAAACCACAGGCGCTTGTATGCGTGGCAAGGCGGCTTAAGAGGATTATCTACGGCATGATGAAGACCAAGACAGAATACAGACCGATTGATAAGGCTGACAGAGAAAACTGATTTTTAAATGAAGGCTTAAAGCCCTGGAAGGAATTTGCTTTTTTTGATTGAGATATTGGTACAGGAATTATATAATGGTTATGGCTCTTGTAGTGAGGGAACGGGTAATGGTGCTAGAGTTTTCTATAGGATTGTTGATGGTACTATAGAAATACTAGGTAAGTCTAGCAAAGCAAATGAACAGAAGGTAATTGATATTTTAATAAAAATGTACAGCAATTAAGGTATTAGTTCTAAGGAGAGAGATGATATGCTAGTCAAAAAAATTAGTTTTCCAACCTCATTAAAGAAAATTAAAGATATTCAAGATGACAATATAGACGTTTTTGTTGAACTAGACGATGGCTATACTTATTCAGTGGTTGTAATTACACAAAAAAACCTCTTAACTCAAATGAATAAATCCAACAAAGATTTTGTAGAGCCTAGTTGTCCATTAATAATAGTGAGAGAATTAACAGAAGTAATAATTAAGGAAGCGATTCAAGCATATGCTGAAGGTGATGCATATTGGATTAAACTAAACCATTTATCGACTGAATTTGATATAAAAGTATTAGATGAAATGTTAGAAAAACTAGCTGAATAATTCTCTAACGATTCAATGTGGTAGGTAAGTTTTAAATCACCTTTGACATCATCACTAAGACTAAAATTTAAAACCATAGTATTCTACTTTTTTCTAGGACACTTTTATAAATTCGAACCATAATTATTTTTAACCCTGAATGAGAGAGAACGAAGGTAGGTAATTATTTACCCACTATGTCATTTGACAGGTGGGAGATAAGATAATATCAATATCTCTAAAATGTAGTGCATTCCTTACTTAAGTATTGACTATTTCGGTGTATGAATGATTACTCTCCTTCAGCAGTGTTGAGCAATTGAAAAAAATGAAATTATTTAAAACGTAATACAGCTTATTATTTTAATCACTCTGCTTCAAGCACTGCAGGGTGATTTTTTTAGAAATTAGAGAGCTAAATTAAATAAGTTAACTATTTAACGAAAATTTCTTTAATATTTGTTCCATTTAATAAATTATGACAGTATTTTTATAATTTGTTCCATCTTCAACAAGGTAAAGATTATTTTCAAATCAAAATCATAATAATTCCTTCTGACAAGTGTAGTATATTAATATATTTGGAATTTTCAAAAATAGTAACAAAATAAAAATTTGTACAAGCCCATAATAATTACAAAATTTTACATACAAATATGGTAAAATGATCATTGAAAAGGAGGCGGTACAATGGAAATTAGAGCATCAACTTTAAAATGATTGGTTAAATATTTAACAACAGATACCTAATTAATAAGGAGGAGATTTTGATGAAAAGAAAAGTATTTAGTGTGTTGGTAATTTGCTTGATGGTATCAATGTTTAACATGAGTGCCTTTGCCGTTAGCATTGAGAATGACTATTCATCAGATTTACTGTTTGAACCTATTGAAGTTAATGATCAGGTAATCAAAATAATAGAAGATCTAAAGGCGCAACAGGCGGCATACGAGCTTAACGGTGATGTTCAGCCAATGGCACCAGCGCCACCTTTGACTTACCTGGAGGTCTATGCAGCAATTTCAACGAATTATCCTCAATATGAGTATTTTTCAGATAATCAGCTTCGATCTGTGCAAGATCATGGTGGTGGAGAAATGTATATCGTAACGGTAGAATTAGGATATGGTCATCAACGGTTTGCCAGAATGAATGGAACATTACTTAGTTCAATCCAATATCAAGCTATCGATTTAGATAATGACAGTATTATTGATGGTTGGTTCTACTGGTGGGATGCCAGCAATTATGAAAGCGGAAACTTCAGCTATCAAAATACTTCATCTAATTACCCCTGGAATACAATGTCAGATTCCATCTATATACAATAAATACTAAATGAAAATCCCCGTAAAAGGGGATTTTCTACATACCACAGAAGCTAAATGAGGCGATTTAAAATTTTAAGAATATCATTATTTTGTACATAACCGTCAACATTTCCCATTTTAAGGTCTCTGTTAGCCCTTGCTTGATATTCTGCAATCCAATTCCGCCTTCCATCTTCGTCGGTAGGAGTCAAATTAATATCTGACCTAGTAAGTAGTGTGCATCTGCCAGGATCAAAGGTTAAAGTAGAATGAGTAAGTAAAGAAATCTCCTCAGCTTCATATAATTGAGTTGAAATATTGCATAGCTCCTCAAAGGAAGCATTCCGAATATTAGAATCCTTAGCAATCTCATCCCAAATGTTTGAATTTTTGTCAAGGCCATTCTTTGCAGCTTCTAAGTACAGGTCATCATTGTTGTTTCCCTTTATTTCCTTTGAAAAGGTTTGAAAGGTCGGCTGATACCCGCCATAAATTTTCATTATTATAACACCCCCTGCAGCTTAAATTTTTGTTTTCATATTATATAACAATTATCGGAAAAATTTGTATTCTCTTTAATGTTTTTCCATAAATTTTTATTACTTTTTTCAATTTTTTTAAAATATCCTGATCCTGATATAGAATTAAATCAGTGTTGCGGTTGTCGAAAAGAATAAATAAAAATAATTTTATACAAATGAATAATTCAAACCTCCAGGGGTAAAGAATAGAAAAATAATATATTACTGAAACGGAGGTTTTTAGATATGTCAATTAATTTTTATGATGCGGTAGAAAAAAGGCGTTCCTATTATGGAATTAGCAAAGAAACGGTGGTTTCTGATGAAAGGCTGCTGGAAATCATAGAGTTTGCTGTAAAACATACACCCAGTGCATTTAATTCACAGAGCGGACGGGTAGTGGTGTTGCTGGGCGAAAATCATGACCAGCTTTGGGATATTACGACAGAAACCCTTAGAAAAATTGTACCAGCTGATAATTTCCAATCTACTGCTGATAAAATGAAGAGCTTTAAGGATGGCTACGGAACGGTACTATTCTTTGAGGATGAAAGCATAATAAAAGGATTACAGGAAAAATTCTCACTTTATAAGGATAATTTCCCCATTTGGGCCCAGCATGCTACAGGGATGATTCAATACGTAGTGTGGACTGCTTTAACCAGTGAAGGCTTTGGAGCATCGTTACAGCATTACAATCCGTTAATAGATGAAGAGGTTAAGAAAAAATGGGGAATTCCAGAGACCTGGAAGTTGATTGCTCAAATGCCCTTTGGCAAGCCCACTGCTGAGCCGGGAGATAAAAGCTTTGAGCCCCTTGATAAACGTATTAAGGTCTTTAAATAATTTAAATTAGATTAGGGTGTGTCTGAATACTCCGAAGGGTGCAGATTTTATTGGAATTTTAGTTCCAAGCAAGGCGCTTTTTTGAAGGCATACCAGGAGTACGTCAAGGAAAAGCAACGCTGCGTGGGACAAAAAAGCGGTGAAAGATGCCCTTGAGTGGGTTTTCAGACACACCCTAAATAAAGTATCGTATAAAACAAAGGGTAAAATTCAGGCCCTTTGTTTTTTTGTCTTTAATATTAAGATGGTAATCTAAGCCATAAAAATCGGCGTAATTGTTAATTTTCACTAATTCCATTAATTTTTTTTCAATACAAGAATGCATATGGTATAATAAATTCTAATAAGTTATACAATAGAAGAATAAATGCCATTGACTAAAGGGGAGAAAACAATGATCAGTAAGAAAAAGGCAATAATTGGAGCAATCGCTATTGTTCTTTTAACCACTATTTTAAATGTAACCGTAGGGAATTTTATAGCCGTTAAGCTGGATCAAAAATATATTATTTCCGAGAATACCTATCAGTATTATCAAAATATACAAAACCAATATGGAAAGCTCTTTCAATTGAACGACTACCTGTTAAATAATTATTATCAAGAGCTTGATCAGGAAACACTGATCGAAGGGGCCATTGAAGGGATGTTTGACAGTATAGGTGACCCCTACACAGATTATATGACTGCAAAGGAGTTTAATGATTTAATGACTAGAACCTCTGGCAGCTACGGAGGGATTGGCGTGATCGTAACGCCTGGAGAGGATGGATATGTTACGGTAGTATCACCTATTGAAGATACCCCAGGAGAAAGGGCAGGAATCACAACGGGTGATAGAATTATAGCGGTTAATGGAGAGGCTGTAACCGCTGATAAGCTGGATTATGCAGTGGAATTAATGAAGGGTGAGCCGGGAAGCAGTGTTGTGCTAAGTATTAAGCGTGAAGGCAGGGCAGAACCCTTTGATGTTGACATAAAGCGGGAAGAAATTAGAATACAAACTGTCAAATCTGAAGTGCTCAACGACAACATTGGCTATATCCGGATTTCTACCTTTGACGAGAAAACGGCAGCAGATTTTAAGCAGCACCTAAAGGAATTGGAGCAAAAGGGAATTAAAGGCTTAGTATTGGATCTTAGGAATAATCCCGGAGGATTACTGGACCAGTGTATTGAAATTGCCGATACCCTTCTGGGGGAACAGGTAATTGTCTATACCGAGGATCGCCATGGCGTGCGGGAGGAAGAAAGGTCTAATAAAAGCAAGGTAGATTATCCCCTAGTGCTGTTGGTTAATAAGGGCAGTGCCAGTGCCTCTGAAATCTTAGCAGGGGCTGTAAAGGACGGCGGAGAAGGAACCATTGTAGGTACCACTACCTTTGGTAAGGGGCTGGTTCAACAGGTGAAGCCATTATCCGACGGAACAGGCTTTAAATATACCGTATCACAATATTTTACTCCTAACGGTACTAATATCCATGGTACAGGCATTGAGCCCAATATAGTGGTGGAGCTGCCGGAGGAATTAGCAAATGCCTCCAATATCGAACAAAGCGAAGACCTGCAATTACAAAAAGCTATTGAGGTCATTAAAGAAAAATTACAGTAAGGCTCGGCTCTTAAATCCCCATCATTGATGGGGATTTACCTTTACAAAAAAGGGTATTATGAAAGATAGATATTTTTGAAAACTTTTATTAAAAGGACGTTGACAAGAATTTACAGCAGGAGTATAATTAAATTCAGAACATACGTTCTTAAATTGGATTTAGATATGATTTTCATGCTCCAATCGATAGGTTGAAGTAGAGATCAATTGATAATTTGGACTTAATTATGTTAACCTAATATGATATAATAGTAAGCAGTATTGAAAAATCAATAAGGAGCTATTTTTATGAATAAATTTGAAATTGTGTCAGATTACCAGCCAACAGGCGACCAGCCCAAGGCCATAGAGGCCCTGACCAACAGCATTGTGAAGGGGAATAAACATCAAACACTGTTGGGAGTAACGGGTTCAGGTAAAACCTTTACCATGGCCAATGTCATACAAAATGTGCAAAAGCCCACCCTGGTTATCGCCCATAACAAAACCCTGGCTGCCCAGCTATGCAGCGAATTTAAGGAGTTCTTTCCTAATAATGCTGTAGAATATTTTGTCAGCTATTACGACTATTATCAGCCAGAGGCCTATGTAGTTCATTCCGATACTTATATTGAAAAGGATGCTTCCATTAATGATGAAATAGATAAATTGCGCCACTCCGCCACTTCTTCCCTGCTGGAGCGGCGGGATGTTATTATTGTGGCCAGTGTCTCTTGTATTTATGGCCTGGGAGATCCGGAAGAGTACAAAAAGCTGCTGGTTTCTTTACGAACGGGAATGAACAAGGATCGTGATCAGGTTTTAAGACAATTGGTCGATATACAGTATGAGCGAAACGATATTAATTTTGTCAGGGGTGCCTTTCGGGTAAGGGGCGATGTCGTGGAAATCTTCCCCGCCTCCTCGTCGGAAAATGCCATTCGGGTTGATTTCTTTGGCGATGAGATTGAGCGCATTACCGAGATAAATGCCCTAACAGGAGAAATAATTGGACTTCGGAATCATGTTTCGATTTTCCCTGCCTCTCACTATGCCACCGGGGCCGATAAAATCGAGGTGGCCATTCACAATATAGAAAAGGAACTGCAAGAGCGGGTAAAGTATTTTCAGGAAAGAGACAAGCTCCTGGAGGCCCAGCGAATCCAGCAAAGAACCATGTATGATATTGAAATGCTAAGGGAGGTAGGCTTTTGCCAGGGAATAGAAAACTACTCCAGGCATCTAACTGCCAGAAGCCCCGGTAGCAGGCCCTTTACCCTGCTGGATTACTTTCCCGATGATTATTTGATCATCGTGGATGAATCCCATGTGACCATTCCCCAGGTCAGAGCAATGTACAACGGCGACAGGGCCAGAAAGGAAACCCTGGTGGAGTATGGCTTTAGGCTTCCCTCTGCCTTTGACAATAGACCATTGAAGTTTCCAGAATTTGAATCCCTGGTCAATCAAATCGTCTATGTCAGTGCTACACCAGGACCCTATGAATTAGAAAAACAGGGCCCGGTGGTGGAGCAAATTATACGGCCCACAGGGTTATTAGACCCAATCGTTGAGGTTCGGCCCGTAAAGGGACAAATCGACGATCTGGTTGGAGAAATCAATCTGAGAATTGCCGCCCAGCAGCGGGTGTTGGTGACCACCTTGACGAAGAAAATGGCAGAGGATTTAACCAAGTATTTAAAGGATATGGAAATTGCAGTACGATATCTGCATTCCGATGTCCATACCTTAGAACGGATGGAGATTATTCGTGACCTGCGTCTGGGGGAATTTGATGTACTGGTGGGAATTAATCTGCTGAGGGAGGGGCTTGACCTGCCCGAGGTTTCACTGGTGGCCATTTTAGATGCCGACAAAGAGGGCTTCTTACGATCAGAGACCTCTTTAATCCAGACCATAGGCCGTGCCGCCAGGAATGTAGAGGGAAAGGTAATCATGTATGCCGATATCATTACCAATTCCATGAAACGGGCTATATCCGAAACAGAGCGTAGAAGAAGCCTTCAAAGTGAATACAATAAAAAACATGGTATTGAAGCCAAATCAGTGGTGAAAAAGGTTAGAAATGTAATTGAGGCCACTATTGCAGCTGAAGAGACTGAAAAATACAGTATACCTAAAAAGTCAGAAATGACAGCCCAAGAGTGGCAGACAGTGATCGAGAAGCTGAAAGCGGAAATGATAGAGGCAGCTGAAAACCTTCAATTTGAAAGGGCTGCAGAGCTTCGGGATAAAATCAAGGAAATCGAACGTGAAAAACTTAAGATAAAAGAGGTGTAAAAGTGGCACGAGACAAAATTATTATAAAGGGTGCAAGGGAGCACAACCTAAAGGACATTAATGTTGAAATTCCAAGAGAAAAATTAGTAGTATTAACCGGATTATCAGGCTCAGGCAAATCATCCCTGGCCTTTGATACTATCTACGCCGAGGGCCAACGACGCTATATGGAAAGTATTTCTTCCTATGCAAGGCAGTTCCTGGGTCAGATGGAAAAACCCGATGTTGATTATATTGAAGGCCTTTCCCCGGCCATATCCATTGACCAAAAGACTACCAGCAAAAATCCCCGTTCTACCGTAGGAACCGTAACCGAAATCTATGATTACCTGCGGCTCTTGTTTGCCCGGGTAGGTACACCCCACTGTCCCGTTTGCGGTGTTGAAATCAGTCAAATGACGGTGGAGCAAATCGTTGACAGGCTGATGGAATTTGATGAAGGCACCAAGCTTCAGCTCTTGGCTCCGGTGGTCAGGGGAAAAAAGGGCGAGCATCAGAAGATACTAGATGATATTAAAAAGGATGGCTTTGTCAGGGTAAGGATTGATGGAGAAGTAAGGGACTTACAGGAAGAAATCAAGCTGGCTAAGACCAAAAAGCATCATATTGAGGTAGTAGTTGATCGGATTGTGATCAAGCCTGGTTCCGAGCAGCGAATCGCCGACTCCATTGAAACGGCCCTAAAGTTAACAGAGGGAACAATTATTGCTGATATCATTGGAAAGGAAGAAATTTTATTTTCCACCAAGTTTGCGTGCCCTGAGCACGGCATTGGTATCGAGGAAATGGCACCCCGTATGTTTTCCTTCAACAGCCCCTATGGGGCTTGCCCGGAATGTAATGGAATTGGCCATATGAAGGTGGTTGACCGGGATTTAGTTCTGCCGGATCTTAATTTGACCATTCGCCAGGGGGGCGTGGCCCCCTGGACATCAGCCAATGGAACGTCAGACAATACCTATTATTTTAAAATGGTAGAGACCCTGGCTCAAAAATTCGGGGTAGATATAGATACCCCCTTAAAGGATCTGCCCGATAAATTTATACAGGTATTGCTCTATGGCTCGGCCAATGAAAAAATTACCTTTCAATACGAGTCCAAATATGGAGGCACCAGAACCTATGAGTCGGTTTTTGAAGGGGTTATCCCCAACCTGGAACGAAGGTACCGGGAAACTGCCTCAGAGTATATGAAGGAAAAAATAGAGGAATATATGAGTGAAAGCCCGTGCCAGCTGTGTAAAGGAGCCAGGTTAAAGGATACAATTCTGGCGGTTACCGTTGGCGGCAAAAACATTCATGAAGTAACAGAAATGTCTATTGGGGAAGCCAAAAAGTACTTTGATGAGCTTCAGCTGGATGACAGGAAGCTCTTTATCGCCGTACAGATATTAAAGGAAATTAAGGGAAGATTAGACTTCTTAACGGATGTGGGGCTGGACTATTTAACCCTATCCAGAACAGCCGGAACCCTTTCCGGTGGGGAGGCTCAACGGATTCGCCTGGCGACCCAGATTGGCTCCAGCCTGGTGGGGGTACTCTATATTTTAGACGAGCCCAGCATAGGGCTCCACCAACGGGACAACGACAGGCTGATCAAAACCCTCCGAAAGCTCAGCGACATAGGAAATACTGTTATAGTGGTGGAGCATGATGAGGATACCATCCGAGAGGCTGATCATATTATTGACATAGGCCCGGGGCAGGAATCCATGGGGGCCACGTGGTTGCTGAGGGTACCCTGGAGGATATTATTAATACTAAGGATTCCATCACGGGTCAATATCTAAGCGGTATAAAGGGAATTGAAGTACCTAAAAAACGAAGAGAGCCCAACGGAAAATGGATTGAAATTAAAGGGGCTTGTGAAAATAACTTAAAAAATATTGATGTGGAAATTCCCCTGGGGGTATTCACCTGTGTTACTGGGGTATCGGGATCAGGAAAAAGTACCTTGATTAATGAAATACTCTATAAAAAAATAGCCCAGGAACTGAATAGGGCCAAGGCTAAACCAGGAAACCATCGAGCCATCAAGGGCCTTGAGTATATTGACAAGATTATAGAAATTGATCAATCCCCCATTGGCAGAACGCCACGATCGAATCCGGCCACCTATACCGGGGTCTTTGACGATATCCGTGAAGTCTTTGCCCAGGTGCCCCAGGCTAAGATGCGGGGCTATCAAAAGGGTCGCTTTAGCTTTAATATTAAAGGAGGCCGTTGTGAAGCCTGCAGCGGCGATGGTATTATCAAAATTGAAATGCACTTCCTGCCCGACGTATATGTACCCTGTGAGGTCTGCAAGGGGAAACGCTATAACAGAGAAACCCTGGATGTAAAATACAAGGGAAAAACTATTTCTGATGTATTAGAAATGAATGTCGAGGAGGCAGTGGTCTTCTTTGAAAATCTGCCCAAAATTAAGAGGAAGCTGCAAACCCTCTATGATGTAGGGCTGGGCTACATCAAATTGGGGCAACCCTCAACTCAGCTTTCTGGAGGTGAAGCCCAAAGAATTAAGCTGGCCAGTGAGCTAAGCAAGCGAAGCACGGGAAAAACCCTTTATATCCTGGATGAGCCTACCACCGGTCTGCACTTTGAAGATATTCATCGATTGATTGACGTGCTGCAGCAGCTGGTAGACACA